>NZ_JBTHIG010000005.1:0-44486 GCF_054819945.1 Enterococcus sp. JNUCC 77 | reverse complement strand
AGCGCAATCCCCCTAACATATATAGAGATTTCTTGAGTTTCTTCATCACTGAATCCGTAAAAGCGAATGACATTTTTACCAGTATTAACCATCCAATGAACAATGCCGCTTGCTCCTTGATTACTTTTTAAGGCAAAAGATTCAGGATCACAATCATCAGATGGACATGTTCCAGGTCCACATATCCCATGAAATTTATCAATATCTATATAATCGCAACCATTTTGGACTACTCCGCCACTAATAATAGTTTTGCCATCATATTCGCCTATGATTTGAGAGAACTCGCCATTAAAATCAATCATTAGATTTTTAAATTTTCCACATATCTCAATCACAATATCATCAGTTTCATATAATGTATTCGCTTGAAAATCAGCGGAAGCAGTTGTTTGTCCGTAAGGAGATTTGACAACTTTATTAGGTTCTTGGCAATCGCAAGAATAATTAATTTTGATATTGTTTCCACAATTACCTATTTTGTAAGACAGTTCATCTTTTGGTGTTTCACATAATTTTTGCCCAGAACATTTAAAACACATTCGCTCATCAGCTAAAGCGATGTTGCACCAACAGCATTCACAAATGGGCCTGTCTAAGACCTCAAAGCACTCAAGGACATCGCATTCGTGATACTCTTCTAAGTATGTCGCAGTCGGGTCAGCAATATACCAAAAGCCATCAGGAAGATACATCGTAGCAGTAAAAGTAAGCGTCCCTTTTGTATCCTCAAAGCCTTCTGAGACTGATTCAGCTTTAGCGACAGCCCATAATAATAAATCACCTTGGACTGCCCATAAACGACCAATTTTGTACAAATTTGCTTGGACAAACTGCTCGATATATTCTCGTTCCTCACAATTAAAAATTGATTTTTTCACATCAAAGGTAATCGAAAACATTTTGGAATTTACTTTTCTACCGGTCCTGCGTTCAGGACTATAATCGCCATGCCGATTCGCATATGGGAATTTGCTTATCCTAAATTCTGTTGCTATTTCAGGTTGTTGCGCAACGAAAGCAGTATGATTAAAAACTAATTCATTGAATTGTACTAATCTTTTCATTAACGCAACCTCCTATTTGTGATAGCAACAAGATCAGGTACTACTTGCGGATAAACATTTACACTTTGATCTCGACTGTCGTAATTATTGTAGTTGTTATAAACAGTTGAAGTGGTTCTTGAAATACTTTGTCCCATGTTTTTGAGCGTTCTCGAAACAACACCGTTTCTAAGACTGTCTAACAATGGAACACCAACAGCTTTAACCACTGGTTCAGGTATGACATATTCACCATTCATTAGTAAAGGCCTCTCCGGAGAGTCTACAAGTTGTGAATAAGGATCTCCGTTTGAGATAAGTCCTCCACTAGCACTATTGTTTTGTCTTGGTCCAATAAAACTACTTGAAGCTGTACTGGTAGAACGACTGTTTGTTGACGTGGTTTCAACTTTAACTTTAGCTGTGTACTCCTTGTTCAAAGCATTTTGAATAGATTTAGTAATAACATCAGTTAGGTTGAGTCTGTTGCTAAAAGTATCATTCAAAGCCTTAGCTAATCGATCACCCGCAGAAGTAGCTTCTCCCGTTGATATTGCTTTCAGTTTTTCATCGACTGCCTTACTAAAGTTTAGCTTTTTATTAAATGCGTCATTTAGATTTGTTGCTAACAGTGTTCCTAAATCGGCAAATTGAGGTGGAAATGCTGTAGTCAAATTACTTATCAGGGTACTAAGTGCTTCACTAATTCCATTTAGGTTTTCTAGAATACTGTCTTTGGCCAAATCAGAAATACTAGTTATGGCGTTTTTAATGATGGTTACATTTGCAGTAATAGCATCGTTATTCATTCCTGTTGATCCAAAATTATTTAGGTTATCTCTTATTTGAATCAACCAACCAATACCACTGTTAATTTTTTCAAATTCGCCCTCTTTCAAATATCCTTCTAAGAAGGATTTATCCCCAAAAGATAGCATACCTATTTTAGTTTTTAGATCATTTATATTTTCGGCAAAATCCGGCAAGTTAAGTGATGCATTTAGCTGTGGTAAAGTTGCCAATAGGTTAGAAAACATTTCAACTGTCTTATTTATTCTATTAACTTGATCTTCATCGAGTAAATTAGATAATTTTTCGTTATCTTCATCAAGAAAAGACATAGCAAAGATAGCTGACTTCATATTGTAAACATTAGTGTTAATCATCGATAAATCTATTGGTTGATTGAGTTCAGCAAGTCTAGCTATCAAATTAATAAATAAATCGACAGTCCTGTTAATTTTGTTAACTTCATTTTCTTTCAACAGATTATCTAGAAACTCTTTGTCCTTGAATCCCAACATTCCCAACTTGGTTTTTATTTCATTGATATTGTCACCAATCATGCCAATGTTTAGATCACCACTCAGTTGCTGTAATTTCCCAACCATTCCCACAATCAAATCAACAGTATTATTTACATTGCCAATATCATCAACTGATAAAACACCTTTGGTAAAGTCTTCATCGAATTGAAGTTTCTTTAATACTTCAACTAATTTTTCCATGTTTGTTGAAATCTCATCAATATTATCCGGCAATGTAAATCCGGAAAATTTACTTGGAATATCAATTAAAGTATCTATTGCTGACTTGATATCCGTCATTTTTTCTGATGTAATTAGATCTTCACTGGTAAATGACTTACTAGAAAGTAGTTTGACTACTTTTTTAATTCCTTTTAACGTATTGTCTAAAGAGTCAACATTTAGCTCAATACCGTTTATAGCTTGTGCTGATGTAGCTATACCAGATAACGCGAAAATGGAATCCTTCATCGAAGACATGTTGTCAGCGAAAGCTTGATTTGTTCCAGAATTATCGCCAGAAAAATCAGCAAATGTCTCCTGTAATGCTGAATTGATGATTTCAACAGACTCGATAATATTCTTAATATTAGCTATGTCTATATCTACACTGCTATCAGACATCTCAGTTAACTTTTCGCCAAGTATTTTTGTAGAATCTAGAAACTCCATAAATTCGGTATACTTCTTATTTTTTGACCAAAGATTTAAAACCATTGTAAGGTTATCCCAAAAGTCATCTTTACCCTTTAAGAAAGTAATTAATTTTTCAATCTCATCAATTGGTTTCTTGAAGTATTCCGAATCTATTTCAAGTCCAGCGTTAGCCATTCCATTCATTTTATCTGCAATAGCTTTGATATTGTCCAAAATACCCACAAGGTCTGTATAAATGTTTCCTTTTACCCAAACATTAGCTAATTTGTCTACTAAACTGACAAAGTTTTCACCCCTGTTTAAAATGAGTAAGAATGCTTCAATTTGAACAATTAAGTTAGCTACCGTCTCACCATCGATATCATAATTTTCACGAGATATTTCTTGAAGCTTTTCTGAAATATTTTTTAAGTTAGTAACTACATCATTTAAGCTGTCATACTGTTTTCCTTTTACCCAAATATTTGCTGCTTTATCTATTAACGAAACAAAATCCTGATTTCTAGTTAGTATAAACATAAAGGCTTCAAGACTAACTATTAACTCAGCAATTTTACTTTCGTCTAAATCAATTTCCATATCACTTAATTTTTGAAGTGATTCTGTCACTTTTATAATATTTTTTGCTACTGAGCTTAGCGCTTTAACATTTAACGCCTTGCCAGCATTCATCAACGCTGTCCACCAGCTACCGATTGCTAGTCCACTCATCTCTTTTAAAACTTCACCAATACTTTGGATCTTTTTAAGAACGGACTTGATGTTTTTGGGAACTTTTTTATCAACTTCTCGAATTGCATTGGCAGCAATTACTAAACCAGCGCTTATTGCAACTACCGCTGAAAAACCAGCAGCAACTATTGCAGTTCCGATTCCGCTAGCAGTCAAAGCTCCTAAGATACCAATAACAATACTCATTTCTCCAATTACCAACGCAATTTGAGCAATCTTCACTTGAATCTGGCCGAAATTATTATTAATCTTATCCACTTGTTGCAATGCAACTGCCATTGCGGCAACTCCTGCAGCAATACCAATGACTGAGCCGATACCTGCTAACATATTTGCACCTAGCTTAGTAGATATTTTATCTAAAGCAATAACAATAGCGCTCATACCACTAACAGCTACTGCAATTGAAGCCATTTTGCTACCAATTTTGTTTAAATCACCGACTTCATTCACTTGTTGTAAGGCTTTAGCAGCTAAATATATATTTCCGGCGATACCAGCTACAGTAAGCATCTTCAAACCTAAGCCCTTCAAATCCTCAACACCAACATTTTTCATTGGTGTTTCTCCACTGCCACCAAAAATATTAAAACTTGGTAACTTAAATTCGCTGATTTTCCCAACAATAGAAGTAAATCCACCGAATAATTTTGTCGCTGTACCTGCCGCTTTTAAAGCAATACCAAGCTCAAAAATTCTAGGAATCAACTTACCTATTCCCTCGGCAGTACCATCACTACCAAGTAAATTAAATAGCGGTTTGAAAATATTGAATACTGCCTTAGCATCCTTCCACAATCCAGATAATCCAGAACCGAGCCCATTAAAAAAGCCAGCGTAATCTATGTTGGTTAGAAAATTGCCGATCTTCTCAAAGAAAGAAAAAATAGTATCTTGATTTTCGGCGATAAATTTAGCAACGTTGTTCATGCCATTTTCAAAGGCTTTACCAATGTTGTAAAGAATGTCTGAAATGCCACCTAATCCTCTTGCTTTAGCCATTTCATCAATAGACGTAAGAATTGATGTAATACCACGAGTCACAGCGCTTTTCATTCGTGAAATTCCTGTTTCTACACCACCAACAGCATTTCTTGCCTGCTCAGAAAAGCTCTTGAATCCATTTGCGCCTTCTGTATTTAGCTGAATGATTCGATCCATAAACTTATCCATTGAAGTGGAACCATCTTTTAACGATTCATACAATTCGGATGAGCTTTTCCCAAATGATTGAGCAACCTGATCAATCTGAGCCGGCATGGCATTGGTTAATGTTTTCCACTCATCCATCTCAAACTTACCTTTAGAATATGCTTGAGAAAGTTGTTCCAGTGCCTGTGATTGGGTATCTGCACTTGTACCACCAGCCAATAAGGCATTATTAACTGCTAGGAACAAATCGGTAGATTTTTGAATATCTTTATTCTTGGAAGTGAATCTCTGTACTGCACTTACCCCAGCATCTAGAGCCGTCGGAAGTCCATCTAAACCTTCAATCAGAGTATTTTTAGATTTATTCGCATCTTCACTGCCGATATTCATGTTAGACATAACTTTTTCAAAGTTATTCAATGTATCCATTCGGCTAATCGCTCCATCAACCGATCCAGATATCAAGTTCACAGCTTTATCAGCTAAACTATTGATCAATCCAAATCCAAACATCTGATTTAGTTTAGAGGTTAAAGGATTGAACGCTTTTAAAATGCCATCGCCCATACTAGAAACGGTTGATCCCACTTGCTTAATGGATTCACTGACATTAATATCAATTTTTTTTGAATTGATCCGATCAATTTCTCCATTCACCTTATACAACTCTGTGTTAGCAGTTCTTATTGGTTGAATGTCAGCTTCAACAGTTAATTTTTGTCGATTCAGGCTGGAAATCTTTTTGTTTATATTTTCAATTTCTTGTTCAGCATTATCAACTTCTCTTGTGCCTAATTTGATTTCAGTCTTTTGTTGACGTAATTCTTTCATCTCAGCAGCGATTCTTTGAGATTTATCCCTTAAAGAATCTAACTGTCTGCTATCCACCTCAAGCTTATGTTTCCTATCAGTCAGTTCTTTCATGGTTTTATACGACTTATTTAATTCACCATAAAAATCCTTAAGGTTGGATTTTACGTTGATTGAAAACTGACCTACACCGGATGCAGCCATAATATTTTACCTCCTTCCCGATAGAATTAGATAAAAATACTACTTCTCTGATTCTTCTTCGTCTTTAACTTTTTCAGACATTAGGTCTAACTGTTTAATGAACAGATTTACTTTTTCACCAATCCAATTTTCATTGTCTAAAATAAAAATTCTTAATAAATCCAAGTTAGGCAATGACGGAATAGAAATATTTTTTTGGTTGTAAACAATACCAAGTGTGTCGGTTGTAATTTCATCAAACACAATAATTAACATAAACCAGTCTTCCTGGTTCATTTCTTTATCATTGGTGATTTTTTCAACTTCATCTTTGATTTCACTTAATTGACTCAAACTAGACATAATTTTAGCCTTATCAAAAGCAGTTAATTTAGTTTTTGGCAAAGCTTCAATATCAACAAGATCATCATCCTTCAAGATAGTTAGAGTATGTAATTCTTCTTGCTTCGAATCGTTTTGTTCTGCTTTTTCTAACAAAGCCAATTCTTGTCTTAGTTGTTTCGCTGTTTTTTTAGCCATTTTTTATTTCTCCTATCTCATTTTATCTAGTGTGTCTTGAATAAAGTTATGCGGTTTCGTTCCAGGATGTTTAACGCTTTTCCTGTAAAACGTTTGACCGTTTTTGGTGAACTTCAGCATCTTTCCTTTTTTTGCTCGAATAGTGTGTGCCTTAGTTCCGTAATAGTAATAAGTAACGTAATTCGCACCTTCTATATTTCTAGGATCATTAACAAGCTTGTTTTCATTAATGCCCACAAGAAAATTAGCATCAGCGACTTTCTCCTTTTCTGCTGCGTCAGATAGTGCTCCGGAATCTCTATGAATAACACCCTTCATGATTTTTAGAGCCTCGTCGGCTCGTTCTTCTACGTGATCATTAACCGCTTCCCACATTTGACCGAAGACGCTACCACCAAACGGATCAGTCATCTTCATCACTCTCCTCATGTTGAAGGGCCTCTTCATTTTCTTTACTGGCTTCTTCAAGCGTTTCAAAGAAATAAATTTGTTTCTTCGGCTGACTATTGTCCTTTGGAGCATTTGGTCTACTCGCCTTATAAGATACATACGCATTCATTGCATTTTCATTAGCCATTTTAGTAAACGTTACTATCAACTCGCTTGTGGTCCAGTTGTTCACAACTTCTGACGGTCTTATCTTGTAGTTTTTTGCTATGTCATAAGCCAAACTAATATAAGGGTCAATAAATTGTTCACCTTCAAAGCTCTCATCAAGTTCTTTTGGACTTAAACTATTGCTAGGAACCTCATCACGAGTAATGTTGTATATAGCTTCATTGATTAATTCTTTATTATTCATGATAAACTCGTAAAAGAATTCATGATTGTATACCTCATTTATTATCAAAAAGTCGGTGTCAAAAAATACAGCAAGTGTTGACTTAAACATATTTTCTATAAATTCAATAATTTCTGGATCATGAACATCTATTTCGGGACTATCATCAATACTATCTAATATTTTCATGGTCCTAATTAGTTCATTAATAGTGACAAAATGATTTAACGCGGTTAGTTTCCCTTTAAATCCATTGCTATAAACTTGTATCCTGTCCGTTGACAAATCTGATTGACCAACCAAAGAGTACACTCCATCTTTATTAATTCTGATAAAAGGTGGAGCATAGGGAAAATTTGTAAACAAGCATTGTATTAAATCATCAATTGTAAGATTCTGCTTTTCGATTCTGTTGTATTCTTCCATGACTCATACAAAAAAAGGAGTGAGAAATAATCCCACTCCTTTTTATCTCCATTTATTTACTATTATCCAACTTGACGAAGGTACCGAAAGTACCATCAATACCTTTGACCATCGAATAAGGAATTGTCATTGTTCCTGCTTCACGAGTCCAAGTCATAGGTAGACCAGTGACAAGAACATTATCAGCTTTCAACATGTACTCTTCATTTCCAATTGGAGTAATCATTTCCATGTAATACTTACTCTGATTTAATTCTTTAGTGGTGATTTCCCATGCGGTACCATTTTCCATACGAGGATATGCAATGACAAACTTTTTGCCCACATAAGTTTTCTTCATATAAATTGTTGTATTTTCAATGAAATACATGTCTTCAGGAATAGTTACTTTATTAACTGCACCATCAACTTGTAGATGATACAACAAATCATACTCGCAATTTTGCGGTTGCACTACTAAGTGTGGACACTGAATAGCTGCTAAATCAGGAATCTCAACAGCAGCGTAAGTAACACCATTCAGTTCCTTTTCAACCGCTGTGAACTTACCGTTCCGTTTGACAGCGAATTGAGATGTATTGATTCTTTTAAATAAAGGTCCAAAATCTCCTAATTCACCAATCATATTATTTGCAGTAATACTTCGTTCAATAGTTGTAGCCGTATCATCGTATGACGGAATCGTACAGATATCACTAGTAATAGTTAATGTAGGATCACCTGAAAAATCTGTGACACAAGTAAAGCCGATAGTCATATCTTTGATTAAGTCATATGCATTTTCAAATAATTCAAATGTAGAAAGTCTAAATTCGGTAGATTGCTTAGGCTCAATATCTACATAAAAGCCAACATTTTCACCAATCCACCCAGTACCAATAAATTCATCTGGGTTAAATAATTCGATAACAACAGCATTCCAGCCATTATTGTTTAAAGTAATTGAATATTTATTACCATTCTGGCTTCCTTTCACCATAACAGATAGATCAAATTTATCTCCTTTGTTTCCAAAAATTAGATAGCGTGCGTATCCGTACTGGAAAGGCTCTCCATCTTTTTGAATTTCAGTTCGAACTTTTGTCGTTACCGTTCCACCCTCATTCACAACATTTGGAATGACAAAAAGTGTTCCAGTCATATCACATTTTTCTAATCCACAGATAATCTCATCTGGTCGATCACTGAACTGACGAGAGAAGCTTGATGTTCCTTCAGTAGTTTCAGAGTATCTAAAACCGAAGATATTACACTGCTGAGGATCACGTAACCGTGTGAACCATGCAGTTGAGTCTGTTTCAATTTTTCCATATGACACAGAATTAAAAGTAGGTCTACATTTATCAGAATAACTCACTATTTATTTCCTCCTTTATTCGCCTTGTTTTGTGAAGCTTTCTTTTCAGTTAAGGCAATTTTTTCTTTTTGCTCTTTATCCTTTAAAATTTTAAGAGCAGCTTCTTTCTGATGGGTCATTTCCCCTCGTTGTGCTCTGGCTTCTAAAGTTTCGCTATAAGTCAATTTTGATTCTTTTGACATAGATTCACACTCCTATACTTTTTTAAATAATCCAGTGGCCATGTATTTTGGAAAATCAGAAATGGGTATCTCTTGAGGAATCCCTACTTTCCACACCCGATTAAAAATTTTTTTAACTTTTAAATCAGGCACACTAGCAGAGCCACCACACGTTCCACAGACTGCACCATTGGATTTCTCACCTAAGTATTCAATCTTAATCATCTAACCACTGTCCAATCGCATAAAGCCCTATATTCGCAAAGGCTATATTTATTTATTACTAATTCGAAATATTTAACTGCCATTCTTTTAAATACTGCACCCAAGTCGTTACCATCAACTTCTACATAAGCAATATCATCGGTTGATTGAGAACCACAACTTGCGCAATTGATATCTTTCAGAGTGATATAAACTCGTGCAATAGCACAAAACCACTCACACAATTCTGGAGGGATTTCATCAGTGCCTACAGTGTAATCAATGATTAAATCGTATTTGGTACATCGATTACAACAATCCAGCATGTCTGTTAAATCAATCAATAATTCATGAGTATGTTCATCAAAATAGAAGTTTAAATTAGTTTTATCTACTTTTATTCCTTCCCATGTTCTTAAAGTAACTTTGATCGTATCAACTTGAACCCATTCCTCAATTAAATTTATAGAATAGACCTCAGGACAACAGCCGCCACACTTTTTATGTAGTGGAACCCGTATAGACAACTGGTGTTCATTAATCCAGTTGCCACACGTAAGAGTTCCCCACGTTTCTAAAGCAGTTAGAATAGCCGACTTCTTTTCCTCTTCCTCGATACATTCAAAACAGGAACAGCAATCATTTACTTGTTGTAAGTAAAGATCCAGCATAAATCTCTCCCCCTTTTTTAAGCGATAAAAGGAGCGTAAGAATTAATGTTAATCAGTCCTTCAATTCCCTGGTACATTTCAGGATCGCAACCAGCAGAAACGCCAGTAATTTTAAGTAGTGCATTTGCTTCCGTTGAAACTACCGCGCCAAAGTTTGTTAACCGATCGCATGAAGTCCAGCAATCTGGATAGTTAGTAGATGTCCGTTCAAAATGTACAAATGGCGATTTAGGATCTTCCCACTCTTTTAGAATGAATGTAGCAGGCATATCTAAAGGTACACCAGAAAATACTCCTACAGTTGGAGGTACTAAGTAAATATCTCCATCGAGAGTATCAGCATCAATATAAACCAACTTAGATTCGATGATTGGTAGACCATTAAAGTAATAATTCTTTTTAGGCATTGAGTAACCATTTACAGTTTCAGTTGTATCAGTTACTGTCCATCCAGCGGGATAGTTCCCATCTCGTTTAGGAACGACTTCCCGTTGGATAGCTGTATAAGCTGTTCGTGATGCTAGGAAGAAACCCCCAGCAAAGAAATCTGCACCAATGATATTCATACGACATAGCACTTGGTCGAATGCTTCAATGACACCGGCAGTTCCGCTAATTGGTAATACATCTGGTCGAGCGTAAACTTGGGATAATCCACTAAAACGTTTGATAATGTTACCGTTTTGTTCTACTTGCAACAAACCATTCAAGAAGGTCAACATGTTTAGCGTAATAAATTGACCAATAAGGCTTAATTGTTCAAATTCCGCCAATGTTGGCAATGCACTTTTAGGAACTCCTGCCCCAACAAGCATCTGTTTATAAGCTGCATAAACAGCCGATGTTGTACTTGCTCCACTAACTGCGGCAACCATTCTATTCAATTCTTTTTCGCACTTCTCAATACAAATTGCTTTCAAGACTGTTTCATCTTGACAAACTTGTAAATCACCAGCGATGACACAGCAATCGTCGGGATTCGAAGTCATTGCAGAAAAAGACATACGAGGAATATTTTTCAAAGTAAGATTGCCATCTGTATCTTGCCCATAAATTGGAACATTTTCACCCCCAACAGAAGCATCGCGCATTGCTTTTAATTGTCGAGATAAAGGGGTATTTAACAATGCAGCAAAACCCGCATCAGATTCGATAATAGATGTAAAAAGAGCTTGGGCTAGATTGTTACCTAGCTTTCCACCTACAATTAACTTATCAATCGATAAGTTTTCTGTTCCTGATGGAACAACCATAACGTTATCTTGTTGTACGTCATTAAACATTTGAATTGGTTTCATTTTATTCTCCTTCTAATATTTAGACTCTGCTTGCATAAAAGCAGGAATTTTATTTTTTTGTTTCATTGCTACTGTTTTAGTGGTATCAATTGCTGCAGTTTCTTCCTCAACTACTTGAGTTTCTTCCGGTTCAGGATCAACAGTTTTTTCGTCTTCTTCGTCCTCTTCAGGAGATAATTCTTCCGTGACTTCTTCTAGATAAGGTTCAGGTTCAGGAGTCACCGTTGCTTCCGCCTTTAATTTTGCAACATCAGTTTTCATCATTGCGATTTCTGCCTCTAGCTGAGCTTCCTGTAGTTGTTCCTCTAGTTGCGCCTTTTCAGTTTCAAGTTGTGCCTTTTCGGCTTTTAAATCATCAATTTTTGCCATTTCTTCCTCGCTTTCCAGATTCAATGAATCCTTGTTTCCTTGTGTATTAGTGTCTAATTTGAATGTTATGCTATCTTCAGAATTGGAAATACCTAACTCTTTCATTTCACTAGTATCGAACCAGCTTTCTTTATCCATATACTCATGGAAATTTTCGATGCCTGTACGCTCTCTATAAATTGCTTCAGCACTATCTTGCATTTTATCCAAGACTTCGATTTCTTTCCGCATTTCATCTGCATCCCCCCATACTAAGCCACTTGGCTTGTGTACCATGTATAGGGAACCGGTCATTGCGATTCGCTTATCACCAGCTAAAAAAATTATTGATCCCATACTTGCAGCCATTCCAGTCAGAACAGTAGTAATATTTCGACCAGAAGCTCGAAGTAAATTGTAGACTTCAAGACCTTCAGTTACTATTCCGCCAGGAGAGTTCAAAAATATTGTGATGTCTTTGTCGTCATTCTTATTAAGAAAATCTGCTATTCCATTTGCTGTTATTTCATAGCCGACCACTCCTGATAGCCGTAAATTAACCATTGGCTAACTCCAACAAACTAACAGATTCATATTGTGCTTGACCGCAGCATTTGTTTTTTGTTGCTTCAGTTTTCACTCTGACTTGTACATCTTTTAATACATCAAAGTCTGCTTTGGAGAGTTTATACTGAACACCTTTTAATAACTTAGAATAGCTTCGGTCGGCAAGTTTAACAATACGGCCCTCAGTTGCTAAACGATTGGAGATTGTTACTTCAACGCCATCATTTTGACTCTCATACTCTGGAGACTGTTCACGAATCATCGCGCGTTCCCCAACGGTAAGCTGGCTGTAATCCCTGTCTTTCAAGTAAGAGACTGTATCCACAGTTTTTGTTTCAGTTTGTTCGATCTTAATAGCCGATTTGACCTTGTCTACAAGCTTGTTCCGATTTTCTTCTGGTTCATCCAATTGTTCGATTTCCACTTGTTCTGCAAGTTGTAAATAATCTGCTTTAATTTTTGCGTCCCTATAATCAATATTATGTTCATCCAAAAAAGTTTTGAGTTGTTCATTTGTCATTTTTGAAAATTCCATCTTTATCCCTCGCTTTCTGGAACTTCAGGACACTTACCATAGTTATCACAATTTGGTTTGTCTGCAAGCTGTACAGCCGTGGTGTCAATTGTTAAAACCGCAAACATTGAAGATTCATCGCTGAAACCGAATTCTTTTGTGCCATCAGTAGATTTAAAGAATTTCATCCCGCTTGCTAATCGGAAGCTTCTCGCCTCTTCTGGTGTTGTAAATGTTAACGTCTCTCCATTAGCATGGAGTTCTCCTTTAGTGTATTTAGCCAAAATATTTTACCCCTTTCTTTGTAATTACTTCTAAGATGGCTTCAATCTCATCAATCGGTACGGTTTGATTAAATTGTGAAATAATATCAGCCTCTGAAACTTGAATGTTATCCACATAGCTCCATTTGGAACTTAGAAGTCCTTTTTCCTTTTTAACTCTTAGTGCCTTATAATAACGTTTAGGTAAAAAGCCTGTGTGAATCTCATTAACCACACCGGCATCAATGATAATGTCCAATGATTCATCAGAGTTTGTACGAGAAACATTTTTAAAGCGAATCTCTGGATAAAAAGTTGAAATTTTATCAATATCCTTGATTTGTTTCTTTTCATACTTCACAGCATGTAAATTCTTTTTTTGAACCTTATCAAATTCTTGAATAGGCACGGCGAATCCTTCTTTTGTTTTTAGTGCTAACATCTATTCATTCTCCTTTAAGTATTTTGTCATTTTTATACTTCTTTATTGTCATCTTCTTCATATCCGGCATTTACCTCACTGTAATCTTGGAATCTAAGATAAAAGCCTTCTCCGAACAGTTTTCTAGCAATTTTACTCAAAGCATTGGCCGTATCAGCCTTAATAGGTGTAAGAGTGTTCGCTCTCGCTTCTTTAAGTAACGCCTCTTTACTGACATTTCCTGCTTCATCACCTAAACCCACAAGCAACATCGGAAAATTGAAAACAGAGGTGATAATGTCATCCTGATTTTCCCAGATAAATTGGTAGTCCTTAACAGTAGTAACTGGCGATATCTGCTTTACTTCTTTATAGGATTCGTCAAGGATAACAACATTTGAATCCTCCACTTTATTTTTCTTTATGAGATTAGCTACATGCTCTCTCATCTTTTCGATTGCTTCGTTTACGGAGTCCTTCACTCTTTTAGCTACCACTGAAACAGGATTTACTTTTTTTGCATTCGTAAGTAAAAAGATGTCACCATAATCTCGTTTCGTCGTACTATCGTAAATTTTTCGATTGATTTCTAATAAAATCTGTAGCTGCTTCAAGTCAGAATTTAGCGCATAACTATCTGATTTAAATTTGATTATGTTATCAGGGGAAATAATGTATCCTTCATCTTCCTTAATAAAGCCCACATCGCTAAATTTAAGTTCATCAGGAATAAGGACTTCTCCTACTGTGTAATACTTAATTTCATCAATGACTGGATCTTTATCATCCTTCTGATAAGCAGTAATTTCAGACTTTGCCAGAGAATAAACGTCGATTTCATCGAAAAATAAATAGCCCTCTCCGAAAATTTCCTTTTCTTTGAGCGCCTTCTTTATTTCATATAAGTTGGTGTTTCCGTTTAGGTTTGTTCTATAAAGAAATGTACTGAATTTCTCTGTCTCGTCTTCTGCTACATTCGATTCTGTAGCAACTTCTAAATCAGTTCCAAAAATAGAATTAACTTTTTCGTTAAGAACATATCTAAACTTTGGTATTTCTTTAAACAATCGATCGAATTCATCTCGGTCAGCTTCATGTTCTATCATATCAAGGATATAATTTTCACATTCACCATGACAGCCTCGTCTATGGCACTGCGAACATTCACGAGTACTTATCAAATTATCACCTCCTTTATTAAAGATCCATAGTTTCATATACAGCTTGGACAGCTAAAACAAAACTGTCTGCTTCATCTGGAGATTTTCCTATTCGTTGCTTAATGATTTCTTTCGGAATGACTTTAATTTTCTTTGCGTCCATTTCGAATTCCGTTGCATTAAGCTGTCGTTCAAGTTCTGACTTATCACAATAAGCTATTACCCGCTTTGATTTCAGTTGGTCACTAGCGTTAATGTACATTTCTGCACGCCTATTAATCGCTAGAACCGCTTTTCCTTTTGCGTAATCAGAAACCTTAGAACCAAAGTTAACAGGCTCAGTGATGATTTCAGGTACATTCACAATCAAATAATCAATAATATGTTGTCCTTGCATCGGATCGACATATACAGCATTGGCATTGATTGAACGAGCAAAGTTAGCTATATCAGACCCAACCTTTTGAGATGTATATCCATCTATCCAAACGTCATCGAAAGATTCAAATCCTAACAGTTTGATTTCGAAGGAAATCTTGTTGTAGGCTACAGCACACGCCCTAGTCCCATCTTGCCCTCTTGTAGCAGCATCAATTCCTATAAATATATAATCGTTCTCATTAAGATCTAGCTCATGAACGGCATCAATAAGACTTGGGAAGTCCGACTCAACATCTTTTGGTACAATGCCAAGATAGTTCCAGCTATACCAGGATGGATCTGTTTCCTTTGTTGCCTCTATCTTTTCGAGCATTTGTGTTGGTAGTAAGTCTTTTCCTGTATCGTCATCAAGATAAGTCGTATGAATTCTCTCAGCCTTTAATCTCTTTAAGTACTCAAATACCCAGTGATGGCGACTTCTCGGTGGGTTGAAACTATAAACTGTCTTAATCCGTTCATCCTTGATTGCATGCCGCATGAAAGTATCAAGTGTAGGGTCAACACTTTCTTGGCTGTCAAACTGATCAAACTCTTCAAACCAAAGCCAAGCGATATTATCAATTGCGTTTGCTTTTTTACCTTCTTGCTTGTTTAATCCATAAAACTTAATAACAGAGTTATTCTGTAAGAACCTAATTTCCAGTGGCTGATACCTAACTTTAAATAAGTTTTCAATACCTAAATCTTCCGTTACCGTTTCAAACTGTTTGTGCACACCATCGCGTATTTCTTCTTTTTTCTGCATGAAAACAACAGCATTTGCTTGTTGCCCTTTTTCGGCATGAATCAAAATATCCATAATGATCGCTAGGCAAATATCGTAGGACTTGAAACTTGCACGACCGCCGGAAAGAATAAAAGTATCAATGTCATTCTTGCCTGCTATCCGATCAAACAACGGCTTATGCTTACTAATCACATCTTTCGAACTATTGAAACCCAGACTCATAACTCGATCTTGAACGTCATAGGTTCACCATCTTTCCCTGTATGCTCAACCTCCTGCTTATCCCGCCAAACATCAGGTTTACGGTTTTTCAACCAAAAAGCAGCCGCTCCAGTGTCAGGTGATACTTGTTTAATTACCTTCTTGGTTACCTTTAGTTCTCCCGAATCCATTAATTCTTGAGTAACCTCTGTATAGGAAAAACCAACAGCTCTTTTGAACAGGGCATTCTCGACCTCTCTATCGGCTACATCCTTACCCTTTTTTAAGGTGTCCGAAATGTCCGGAAATCTTTTCTTCCAGTCGTTTAAAGTTGATCGACTAATACCGATATTATTTGCCACTTGTTCGTCTGAAAGGCCATCACGAGCCCAGCCTTCAATTCTAATCAATCCTTCTTTGGTTATCCATTCAGTATACTTTGCCATGACCTCACCTCCAAAATAAGTAAGCAAGAAATGGGATTCGAACCCATGATAAAGGTTTTGCAGACCTCTGCCTTTCCTCTTGGCTATTCTCGCAAAACAAAAAAAGACCGCCTAAGCGATCTTGCTTATGTATTAAGCAACCTACCGGCAATTGCCGCTCCAAGTCATGAAATCTTAGTCTCAGTTGCTAATTAACGTGACCGGACTCGAACCGGCATATTACAGGTTAACGAGTTAACGAGCCTGCACTTTACCTTTAAGTTACACGTCAACTTGAAGGAGCTACCTTCTAGCATGCTAATCGAGATTGACCTCTTCTGACTGCGCAAACTGAAGAAGTTCAGTACCTTTCGGCTCGGAGCACAGTCTCAATCTCTAAGCCACTGGCAAGGATTCGAACCTTGCATGAATATAAGCCACTTTCGTGGGCCCTTAGTATTCTTTATTGCGTCTACCCTTTCCGCCACAGTGACACCTAAGACAGCAATGTGTAGAATTTGAATTATTTAGAAACAGAATTTCCTCGCTTTCTGTTTTTAAATTTGGTTTAGCTGCCTTATTGGAAATTTCCATAATACTATGATAACACCCTTTTTCGAATAAAAAGTATACAAAAAGTATAATTTATTTTCTTATCAATAGCTGTCCATGTTTGTATGCTTCCGCAAATTCCATCAATGCCACGGCTCTATATTTTTTTATAGCAATCTCACTGTATCCCATGACCACACTTAGTTCATACACAGAAGCTTTCTCAGGTTCGCAGTAAGTCATAGAGAGTATTTGTCTACTTCTCCAAGATAAAGCTGCTAAGGCTCTTAATATTGCGTCTCTATTAATCTCAGCGTCCACACGTTCAACAATTCCATCTTGCGATTTATTAACTGATACACCAAGAGTTCTGGGCATATCACTAATAAGTGGTGATTTGATATCTATAGATGACTTTCCAGCAATCCGTTCCCACTTACGATACTGTGCTAAGACTTTTCTAGCGTTCATTTTGGTTTTTCTTTTATCAATTTCTGGTATTAAAGCCATCAAATACGCCACTCCTATGCTATAATAAATTTGTTGAATATATTGTAGCTGGGAGAAATCCTGGCTTTTTTTATTTTTCACAACTTTTATACAAAAAACAGTTATTTCTCACAACCGATACACCGTAATAGGTTAAATGGCACCTTGTTATTCTTTCGCTTTAAAATTGTATACTGGTTTTATCACATCCAAAATTTCAACTGTATCATGGATGTTATCAACAATCTCTTGAGCTTCTTTATATGCAAAAGGTGATTCATCCAGAGTGGACTCAACTACGGAAGTTGAATATATTCCTTTCATAGAATCTTTAAATTCCTTTAGATTAACCAGTTCTTTTGCTCTCTTCCTAGACATCACTCTACCTGCACCATGCGGAGCTGAATAATTCCAGTCGGGATTACCTTTACCTTTTGCTATAATTGCACCATCACGCATATTCAAAGGTATTACTAAACGGACACCTTTTCTAGCATCGGTGGCCCCTTTTCGTAAAACTTTATTTTCAATATCGATATAATTATGAATCGAGTCGAAAGAATCAATACATTTCCAGCCCATCTCTTCAATAATTACTTGTGCCATTGAAGATCGATTATTTATTGCAAAATTTTGAGCTATCCTCATATCATTAAAATAATCAGAAAGCAGATCACCTTCTAAATAAGCTAATTCTTTATTGAAAGCTACTGGTTTAATTTTGGCTAATTCAGATTCAATCTCTCTTTCTCGTCCTTGAGCCTTTAACTTTTCTATCAATTCTTTACGATCAAATGTATTAGACTTATGATATGCAATAGCTTTATCTTGATGATACTTCGCGACTTGTACTCCTAAATTTCTCGAACCAGAATGTATCAATAAAAAATATTTGTCACTAGATTTAGAAATCTCAATAAAGTGATTTCCTCCTCCCAAAGTGCCTCGAGATAGTTGTACTCTATTCTCATTATGAAGGGGAAAAGAAAGTTCATTAAAATTTATTTTATTAGCGTTTAAAACACTATTCCTTACATTTTTTCCTGAAGGTACATAATTATTTATTACCTTATCTAATTTCTCCCAATTAAAATTCTCTGTACTTTCGACCTCGTAAACCGAGATACCACAACCAATATCTACACCCACAAGATTGGGTACAACTTTCCCATTGTTGATTGTCATCGTGGTTCCAATTGTTGATCCTTTACCAGCATGCACATCTGGCATGATTCTAATTTGTTCTCCGCTAACAAAGTCATGATTCATCATTTCATTAATTTGTAATTTTGCAGTATCTTCCACATTTTCGGTAAAAACTTTAGCTGTGTTATATTTACCTCTTATTATCATTAAATTCTCCTTTCTGCAAAGCCGACTTTCGCTATTTCTTATTACAATTTGATAATTATTTGTTTTCTTTTCTTACTTCTTCTTTCCCTACGAAATAACCCAGCATATAGGTCATGAACCAAAACACAACTCCGACAATAATTTTTAGTATCAATTAATTATCTCCTTTCCTTAAAAGAATACGTTAGCGGAATAATTACAACTTTACTTTGTAAGCGTTTTATGGTAAATTAAATTTACTAATTAACCAATTTCATTTTGTTCCACGCCAGTCACAACTTGTGGCTGGTATTTTTATTTGCTAAAATATTTAAGTCTGGCGGAAAACAGACCAGTGTAATTATTCCTAGGTAGCCAGTGGTCGGCTATCTTTTTTTATTGTATAATCTAATTCGAGCCTAATTAATTTCTAATGTAAGATTCTCCCAAAGCTTTTTACTTTTATATAATTAGACTCACTGACCGCTACCTATCTTGGCGGTCTTTTTTATGTTAAAATACAAGTAGCCATACGTCTTTCATCAGATGTACTATGGCTGACCGTTGGTCTCCACTTGCACCAACGGTCTTTTTTTGTGTTATCATATACACGAGCCTACCAATCCTTTTCATTTGCTTACAAATTCAAACTTTTCTTGTTGCTAGGCTCGTTGACCGATGACTTAACTCTCGTCATCGGTCTTTTTCTGTAAAAGCCGACGTTAGCGGAATTATTCAACCGCTTTGGTGTAGGTTTCTTCGAAAATATCAGGTTTAATCGCATAATATTCTCCTTGTACACCTTCAACTATATAATCACCGTCACTCACTGCCATATCGCCTTCCAAGGTATGAATCACTGGCTGATAAGTAAATAGTCTACCTAACGAGCTTTCGCCTAAACTGGTGTCTCTAGTATCCACCATTGGATAAGCAGAATGTCTTTCGTAAATCCATTTCTCAGCATTAAATTTTATAACCTCTACAACTACTGGTTTCTTTCTATATTTCATTTCTCAACCTCCAACAACACTGAATTTTCGTAGATGTTTCCGATGATTGTTAATGAAGTTGTGCCATCAAAAGTATTTGAAACATCCAAAAAGTCAAACGAATCTAATGGTCCTACTCCATTAATGTAGAATGTGTAACAATCAACCTCGACAACTCCTGTATAACTACACTCGCCATCCACATATCTAACAGTATCCCCTTCATAAATCTCAGTATCGTTCTTGTCTTTGAGTCCTGTATACTGCATTAACTCGACATCTTCAAAATACTGTTCAATCTCTCCACCTACCAGATCGATCATGTTGTTAAGATAGTCTATTACTAAAACCTGCCTAATTGACTGAGTAGATTTTTGCCACGCTCTAAATTTAATTTCTCGCATTGAATCGCTCCTTTACTTAAAAGAATCTGTCTCGAATTTCATCGTATAATTGAAATCCAAACCAAATTGTAGCTAGAATAGCGAATATAAAAACGATTAACGCCATTCCGAATAATATAAAATTCATAAATGTTTCCATTTTTATTTCCTTTCCGCAAAAGGCTGAGTTTGTGGACTACACTTTTTTATTTCTGCTATAATCATCAAAAAAATGGATGTGATATTTATGGATTCGCCTTATAGTTTTAAACTTTCTGAGTTAGCATTTAATAATAGGCATTTGCTAGGGCAGTCTGATTTGTGCGGATGCTTTTATTGTCTTAGTCTTTTTAGTTATCAAGATATTACTAAGTGGAAAAATGATACTTATGACCAAACTGCTATATGTCCATTTTGTGGTATGGAAACTGTTATACCCAGCAACAATAACTATAAATTAACTGTGAATTTTCTACGTAAGTTGTACAATTTTTATTTTTCTGACGAATAAATTTTACTTATTCTGATGATATAATCTACTTATCAGTGAGTAGTCCACTGAAATAAATGATAAGGAGGTGCGCTTTATGTCTATCAATGTCTCACTAACTCAATTTTTAAATTATTCTTCAAAGGTCAGCACCAGTGCCAAAATTAATGCAGTAAGAGAAATCAAAAATTCTCCCGATTATCATCCTGCTCTGGACTACTGGAAACCACTTAGAGATGAAATCAAACGAATTCATGAGAACCAGCTACCCATCGATAATCTTAAAAACTTATTATTGACAGTAAATGATAAGAAAATTAAGAACTACACCAACGCAATCAATACCTACATTAAATTTATTAAGAAAAACAATGTTTCTTATTTCCCCGTTGGAAAGTCTTTCTGGAAATTAACTGATGATTTGTTTGTAGGTAGCTCTCCAGAACTAGGTTTAGAAATAAATGGTAGAAAATATTATGTTAAAAACTACTACAAGAAAAAAAGTGCTGACAGTAAAATCACTAAAAGGAATATTGCTTCAATTCTAACCTTGATGCAAATTTCCGATCGTGACTTTGAAATGGAGCTTGAATCAAATTTTGCTATTTTTAATTTTCAAAATGGCCAACTGATTGAAGCTCCGCCCTTACAGAGTGACGATATCCTAGAACTTGAGATAGATGCTCAAAGCTTTGTTGATATTTGGAATAGACTTTAAATTTCTTGGCTCAACTCATGTTGAATTTGAGCACAATTATCGCAAATAAAATTTCCGTCCTCGAGTTCTAATGATGCTTTTCTGTTACAAATAGCGCATTTATGCTCTGGGTCTGTATTCATGACCCTGGGCTTTTCTTTTTCACTTAAATTTTCATCTGTCATTTTTATCTCCTTTCAAACTCCGTAATCTTGGTGGTTAGCGGAATTCATCTAACTTCCGATCAAGATTGTCCTTAGCTTTTTCATCAAAAAATACATATTTTTCTTTATTAGGATTCGTAAAACCCTCTTTAATAATTTTAATGATTTGAACCAATTGTTTTAATATGAATCGAATTGTTTTCAATTTCTTTCTATGTCTATTTCTTCGCTAGAAAGATAATTCGCTAGACAGTCATTGTCACAAAACATATTGTCGCTACCATCTTCAAATTGAAAAAAATTCATAATTAAAAAATTGTCTCGAATTGTTACAAAGGATTGGCTTGTAAATCCTTCTTCATCAAATAAGTTTTTCCTACAGTTGGCGCAAATTGAATTTTCTTTATCAAAATTTGGATAACTCATTTTTATCCCTCGTTTCTTCGAATTACTGAATTGATTTTTTGTATTCTTCAACTGCACTAGCATTCTCTAAAATGTAATCTGAGTCATAACGTTTAGTTAGAATATTTTCTAATAATTTAGGGTCAATAAAAAAATTATTAGCTATCTCTCTCGCTTTTTTTGATTCTTGAAAAGTTTCATCATAAATTTTTGATGTTTCCAGGTTTGGCAAATAGCCCCCTGTAGCATCAACATACCAATAGAACACTATTACTCGCTTTCTACTTCGTCCATGAAGTTTTATCGAATAATCTATACCGTTATAACTAACACTTGCATATAAAGAATGAGGTGTTTTTTTTATTTTTCTCATCGCTTATCTCCTATGAATTCAGCAATCTCCGTCGTTTATTGACTATTCTTTAAGTGCATTTTTCATAAAAGCCAGTCTTGTTTCAAGTCGGAAAATCACATAATGCTTGATAGTATTAAAATTCTCATAGATAAATTCTTCTTCTTCTGAGCCTTCTTCAATTTCATTTTCAGCAATAAAATCTTCTGGAAAAATGTCACCTTTACTTCTGCTCAATAATTCTTCTACATGTTTGATTTCAATTTTCATTCATTGCTCCTCCGTTCTATTTGACCAAAACAGCCATTTTGGTTAAATAATTCCGCTAAATCTTTCGTTTGCTGACTTACCAATTTAAACTTTCAGGTATTGGATTACCATGTGGATCATAAACAGGTACACGTCTTTTATTTAACCGTTTAATCATAAATTCTGTGTTGATATCTTCCACGCTTACTATTTTTACAAACCAATCCATTCCTATATTTCCAATGCAAGCTTTAGCACCGTTCAAAGCACGTCCATAGGAAGAATATGTTTTAAGCTTTTTTGATA
Organism: Enterococcus sp. JNUCC 77; assembly: GCF_054819945.1. NCBI lineage: Bacteria > Bacillati > Bacillota > Bacilli > Lactobacillales > Enterococcaceae > Enterococcus > Enterococcus sp. JNUCC 77. The sequence goes on along the minus strand of NZ_JBTHIG010000005.1, from coordinate 21,683 downwards.
TATAAGTCGAGTTATCTTCTAGCGAATCAATCAATATTGGGTACTGTTCCATTCCCCAATATTGTGACCAATACCCACAATAAAATCCACATAAACCTTCAGTCCAGGCATACAAAACATATTTTTTCGTCACTGTCATGACCTCACCTCATTCCGCTATTTGTTTCGTTAGCGGACTAATCTTTCCCATCATATAAAGATAATCCGAGTTGTTCTGCATCTAACTCTGGCAGATTATAAATTGCTTGAAGTAACCTTATTTTGCTCTCCCGACACATTCCATAACCATATTTTTGATATTTATAGCTGCGATTAAATGTTGATATTGGAAATTGTATTTCATCATCTAAAACTAAACGTTTAGTGTGTAAGTGCTCAAAATAATCTTCATGGTACATAATTTCAAATTGTGCTAAATAATCATTTTCATCGATCTTTTCATAATCAGAATAGTATGCGATTTTAGTAATTGTGAAATCGAACCCTTTCAATATTTCTTCTGGTTTTCCAAAAACGCTCTTAATCAATTCAATCCGTATTTTATCTTTGATTGAATAGACAGCCCATACTTTTTCATTTTGGTATGATTTTCGCCAATTGTTAGGGTCTTTTTTTATTAAATCTTGAAAATAGATTTTAGAAGATTCAAAATCACTTTGATTTCTAAAAAATATATCAATATCATTTACTCTCTCTGAATTAAAAATATTTTTAAAGCAACCTCCAGAAATAAATCCTTTATGTCCTATCAAAAACTTATCTAAAAAGAAAAGTTGTCTGAAATTATAAATGTCTGATTTTTTAAATACATTCATCTTCTTATTTCCTTTCCAATTCCGCAAAATCTTCCTTTTGCGGATTATCCTAAATATTTTTCATGCGTCATCTTAAAATCGGTTAATGACGTATCTATATATTCCAATGTCGTATTGATATCATTGTGGCCGAGGAAGGTTTTTACGCTATCTATTTCCATTCCTCGCCTTAACGCTAAAGTTGCAGCAGTTCTTCTAAACTTATGAGGGTGAGCATGATTCACACCGGCTTTAACAGCAATCCTTTTAATTAAGCGTTGAATACCGCTAGAGGTCATTTGCTTTTGCTTAGAACCCATTAAAATAGGACCAATTTGATGATTAGCCTTAGCAAGATAGTTATCAATTGCCACTTTAGCTTTAGCATTGACATAAACTCGCCGCTCTTTATTTCCTTTTCCGATAACAGTAATACTGCCTGCCAATCGGTCATAGTTACTAATTCGTAAAGAAACTAATTCTGACACTCTACAACCAGTGGATAGCAATAATTCTATTACCAGTTTTTCTTTAAGCGTCTCTGCAGCATTTCTCATTAACTCAATTTCCACATTAGTAAAAGCTTTTTTGAGTCTTTTTTCAACCTTGATACTTTCAACTCTCAAATCAGGATTTTTAGTGATATATTCTTCTTCAAAAAGCCACTTAAAGAATCGGCATATTGCACCACGTTCACGATCCAGTGTCGCTGAAGAAAGATTATCCTGCATACTGCGTCTGGCAATATACATCCTAATGTCTTGAGTTTTAATTTCAGCAAAAGGTTTTCTCACAACCCTCATAAACCGGTCAATCGTAGTCTTATATAAATTGAGGGTCCCTGTAGATAATCCCTGCAGCTTTTTGCTAACAAAATATTGTTTATAAGCTGCTAAATCTGAGGTTTCATCGTATATAATGACTTCATTTTTCGACTCTTCAATCCGATACTTGTTTAAATTCATAGTCAAAACAACTTTTAATTTTTTTAGCTGACTAACATCCAACTCAGAATCCATGTTTCGAACGACGGCATCGATAAATCTCTCTGTCGCTTCCATGATGGTTCCTCCTCTTAAAAAGGCTAATCAAGTTCAACCATGTTTTTCAATGGGACAACTGTTTTTCCTTTATGTTCGACTGTAAGATAATCGTCAACTTCATCAGTTGCTGTAATAATTACTAGCGCACTATTTTTGTAAATCTGCTCAACAATGCCGAAAAACGGATGAGTCCACTTACAGTCTTTTCTCGGTTTGCAAATGTACTTTTTACCGACTTCAATTTTTCCTTTTTTCTTTACACGCTTTTTTGGTTCAACAGTATGCAAAGCGCCATGTCGGTATTTATTAGTTTCAACTTCAGTTATCATTCTGCCACCGCCATATGCTGATACTCTTGAATATATCTATCAATAATCTGGCTATAATATTCTGGACTATTACTAAAATAATCAATTGTCTTGTCTATAAAACCAATGATATAAACACGAATCATTGAGCAATAAAGTTTATTAACTTTTTCAGCATTATTTTTATCATCGTTATTTGATTGTACTTGCAACAATTTTTTCAAACGTGAAAAATATTTTCGTAAAATTTCTTTTTGATCTTCAGATTCTGCGATATTACCCAAAAAAGTTATTTGTTCAAGATATTTCATCACCATACCCCTTATCATTAATTATTTTTATTAACCGCATCTGCTCTTCATCAGTGAAACTTTTCTTACGGGCTAAACTCTTTACTGACGGATTTCCTGCCATGCGTTCTGCCCACCAATAATCCCACAAATTTTTATTGGTCCATTGGCTGTTGTTAGTTTTGTTGAAGTTTCCTTTAGAGAAATGACCATCAAGATGCTTTCTAACTTTTTCAGTTGTATCTAGCTTCTTAGACTCCCAGCTTTTCAAAACTTTATTGAGATAATTGTAACTACGAGCCTCATTCTTCAACATTTCATCTATGGCCATAATGACAATTTCGGCGTTGTTAAAGTCTTTTTCCCAATAATCTATCGACTTAAGAATAACTGGTGCTTCATCTGGGTTGACTTGATTTAACCAATATTCGGCTGCTTTATTTCTTGATATATGATCTACACTATTATCAGAAACGTATTTACTTTTATTTACTTTACTTTTATTTACTTTACTTTGTGCATTAATGTCATCATTAACTCCTGTTGTTTGTGTATTAATGTTGTCATTAATGACGTACTGTGTAGGTTTTTGAGATTTCCTTCTTTTTGTCGCCTCAAAATAGGTTGCTTGGATTGTCTCACTGGTCAGGACCTTAGCCGAGTTAAACAGCGATTCATTAAAAAATCCCCATGTAACCAAGCGGTTGACAACTTGCTCTAACAAATCCTTGCTGGTTCCTGGTAGTCTTTTCAAAAGTTTAGCTTTAGTCAGATCATTCCATACAACGAAGTATCCTTTTTCGTACACCGCGCATAACAGTTTGATGACCGCTAGCTCACCTTTGATACCAAATTCTCCAGCAATTGCTTCTATTTTTTCATCCTCAAATATATGGACGTCCAGAGGGAAATAATCAAGACCGCTTTTTGTAGGCCTTGCCAATATTGCACCTCCTCATAAAAAGGGAGTTTCCTCCCTTAAACTAAAATGGATAATCTTCATCCTTTAATGGTGGCTTCTTATCATCGAACAATTCAGTTTGTTCTTCATCAATTTTTTCTGCTTCTTTTCGTTCGGGAGCATCCTCTATAACTTCAGTCTCTTCCAATATAGTTCCCTCATCAGAAAAATCATCCATAACTCTTTCATCCTTAATCGTTGCTGTTTGCATATCAATAGACAAAATTCCCCATTTTGAAAGCATATTTCTTAAAACAGTTTTTTTGGCCATCGCATCATAATCTTTTTTCCAACCAAAATCAGACTTACTAAATTTACGCTTATGGGCTTCGATTTCTTGCTTAGTCCAATAAACAGTCTTTTTAAAACCATTTAATAATTCAAAGTAGCCGACATAACCAATGATTTTATCTGATTGCTTACCATTAGGATCAAACTCAAACGTTTCAGTCAAACGATTCCATTCAGCTAATTCACCTTCATAAACTTCAATAACGTTCAAAGCTTTATATTGCCCTGATCTTTGTGCTAACTGAATATAACCCTTATATCCTAGTTGAAATTGTGCTTTGCCTTTATATGGAATAATCCATGCGTAGCCTAAATTTTTATCCACGGGTAAGTCAAGGGATGCAGCTACCATTGCACTGGTTACTATGGTCATAGGTTCAGCATTGGATAGATAAGAGTCATTACTTACTAAATTTAAGACACTAGCCATAAAGCCATCTGACTTATCTTTTAATACTTCCTCAAATTTTTTCTTCATGGTAGGTGTATTCATTAAAGCCTTTAACCCTAGTTGACTAGGTTTCACTTGATTGTTTTCAGTTAGTTGGTTCTTTAGAGTGTCATTCGTTGCCATTCTATCCAATCTCCTTTTCTATTAAGCGCTGAGACTTACTGACGTTGTATATTTCTTCATCGATCGCTACTGTTGGATACTTGGCAGCAAGTTTTTTCTTATCAAGTCGTCGTGATTCATAGCCTTTGAGTGTAATTACAAAATTAGGACTTACGCCAACTGAAGCGTGGTTAGAACCAAGCTTTTGTTTGATAGTATTTTCAACTTTACTGATTTGTTCATCAATCAACTTTTTAGTTTGTTTTAGTTGAATTCTTTCCTTAACCAAATCATCAAATTCAGATGGCAAAGTGATTTGCTCTTCACCAACATCTGCATAACGTTCCTTTATAAAATCGGTTGTTGCTTTGGAACCATCCACTTCTGGCTCAACACCATTAATAATATTTTCTTCCCAGAACTCAACCAGACGCTCGGTGATAATATCAATCAATTCCTGATCACGAGTTACTTTTTTCCAGATAAACTTCTGACCACCAATTAACACAGCAATATAGGCAGAGTCTCGATTCAAAACATTCATATAATGTTGAACTTGGCACAGATAACTCATAGGAATATCGTCGCCTTCCCAATCCTTATTTAGATAAGCACTAGCTGTTTTGCATTCTAAAATCGCTTTTTCTCCGACAACATCCCGATCAATATTCGCTCGAAGAAATGGATGCATTGGGTGTTCAAAGACCTGATTTCTACGTCGGACCTTTTTTCCAGTACGCCGCTCAAATTCTTTTGCTACAAACTCTTCAAGTTGCGTACCAAAATAGGCTGCCTCACTTTCTTCATGATTCAGTTCAGTTTGTCCGGTTTTTTCCATCCATAACTGATACGGTGATTTCCACTTATTCAACCCAAGAATTGTAGCTACATCCGATCCTCCAATACCTCTTTGACGATCCTCCAGCCATTCTTCATGGGTCATGGTTAAAGTTGACTTACTCATCTTCATCCTCCTCATCAGTCTCATAGTCACTATCCCACTGGTGAGTATTCAAAAACACATTACTTTCTTCATCAGCTAATGCAAGATCATAATTAAACATTTTAAAACCTCTTTTCTTTTGTTATAATGAGGTTAGACGTATAACCTCTGAGACTCATTTATGCTTCCCGGCTAGTGAGTCTTTTTTTTGTGTCGTATGATACCTCTGTGTAAATAAGCCATATTCCAACCGCAATGATTGAACCAGTGATTTTTAACCATACAGGCATATTTCCACTTAACCAAGCGCCGCCCATGAATGCAGCTAACAAAAGTCCGGACCATCGTAACAAATATATTTTTTTCATTATTTGGCCTCCTGCATTAGTAACTCGTTTGATTGTTGACTAAAAAGCACTTGAGGGTCGACATCTAAAGCTGCTGCTAATCTAACAACTGTTTCAGATTTTGGTGTTTGAGAACCATTACGATCGTTCTTAATTCGACTAATAGTTGTTTCTGAAACTCCGCTTTTTTTCGATAACTCAACAATCGTCATATTTTTACTTCCTAAAAGAAGATACAAATTCCATCTGATAGTTTTAGCTAAACTTTTCATTTCGTTGTCTACATTACGCATTACAATCACCTCCGAAATAACCTTCTTTTTGCCATCTAGGCATATACATTTCTGTTAAATCCATCACACTCATATTTAAAAGTTCGCATAGTGCAAATAAATATTGATTATTGACAATACAAGCTTCGGCTTGTTCTCTAGCAAGTTCCAAAACTAAATTGTAATTTGATTCATTTACCGGTGTTCTTTTGCATAAAATTCTTCGAAGCTCTTTGTCGTCTTGAAGATCATCTCGCTCATCTTCTTCCAGTTCCCTTAGATCATCCAATTTCGATAGATCTAAACTGTAGTCTCCGCCTTCCATAGATTTTGGAAGACCCAGATAGTAATAACCAATTGTTTGAGTTAAGTTTGAATCATTGGCTATTTCGGACAGTCTCACTGCATTATCAACAGTTACGTTTTTAGCTTTTCCATCTGGCTTAGTCCAATCAGTAATGCTTTGTGATGTAACATGAAGTTCTTTTGCTAATTCACGTTTGGTAATTCCTGTTCTCTCAAGAAATTGATTTATTTCTAGAGGAATCTTCCTAGATGTTGATTTCGTAACCATAGCAACATCTCCTTTTCTTATTTTTGGGTATTTCAATCAACCTGTTCAAAGCCTAAAATGTATTCAAGATATTAATTGAAAACTGCTTCTTCCAATTCACGACTTAATTCTTTTTGAACTTCTTCAACCATACGGTCAAGTTGTTCATCAGTCGCGCATTGAATGATGTGTTTCATGTTTGGTCGAGCGTCGATGATGATGTTGATTTTAGTTTCTCGTGTCATTTCGTGATTCAGGTGATCACCTCCTTATCTCATTTACACCTTTTTATTCTGATATAATCAGTTTGAAAGGTGGTGTTAAAAATGCTGTTCTATTTACGTGAAAAGGGTGGAAATTTAAAGAGTATTGAATTACCTGTTGTCCCTAGGAGAGGCGATATTATTTCAACTACTGATTTAAAATTTCCAAGATATTTAGTATTACGTGTTGAATTTTATGAAGATGCAGAAGGGATAACTTTACATGTTAAAAAATTCCCTAATAAGAACTGTGCTCAAGTCGATATTGATGGTTTCGACAACATAAGACCCTTCAAATAATTTGATCCAATATTGATCAAACATTTGTTTTTCAACGTACACTGCTTTTTCAGTTGCAAGGAACACTTGTGTCTCCCCAGACCATGCTAAGTATCCTTTTCTGATAAGTAGTGTTTTATCATTCTCAGATACAACAATTCCTTTTACGGAACCATTTATTTCTAAAAATTTCATCAGACCACCTCCTTGTGATTTTTAACATACGATTCGAGTACATCTTGATCAAAAAAAATTGACCATGGAACATCTAATACAGAAGCAATTTTTTTTGCATTATTGACAGACGGTTGCCTATGTCCTTGTTCATATGAGGAATATGTTGTTTTAGCAATACCTAAACGTTTAGCTAAAGATTCTTGAGTAAAGCCTTTCTCTTCTCTTATCTTCTTTAACAATTCTTTCATTTCTAAATCACCACCTAATTTATACTACGTATTGCGTACTTTTATAATAATACATATTGCGTACTTTGTAAACCATAAATACTCTTTTTTTTGTACTTTTCCCTTTATTCTTTAAGTACGCAATTTGTAATAGTATAATCAGCACAAAGGAGGTCATTATGTATGTTTGGTAAAAGGCTCAAAGAATTAAGAAAAGAAAAGTCACATCTAACTCAATTAGATATGGCAAAATATTTGGGAGTTGCAAAAACAACATATGCTTCATATGAACAGGGAAAACGCACTCCAGATGTAGAAATTCAAAATAAAATCGCAGACTATTTCGATGTAACTTTAGACTATCTACATGGAAGAGAACAAAAAAAACAACCAAACTTGTCTCCACAGCAAAAAACAATTGCTACTCATATTGACGAAAATGTATCTGAAGAAGGCATGAAGGAAATAATGAACTTCATTGAATATATAAAGCAAAGAGATCACAGTGATAAGTAGGTGCTTGTAATGGATGATGTAGAAAAACTAATGTGCGAATATCCAGAAATAGACTATAAGTTTGAAAAAATAATGCCAAAAGGACAAAAGGGACTTTATATAAATAATGTCATCTATCTAAATCCAAATCAAACTCATTTCGAATTAAAATCCACTGTTGGTGAAGAAATAGGTCATCATTTAACTACTGTTGGAGATATTACTAAGCAAGAGACTCCAGAAGAACGTAAGCAGGAAGAAACAGCTAGAAACATTGGTAGCGTTCTGAGTGTTACTCCTCAAGATTTTATTAATGCATATAAAGAAAGAATCTATACAAAAGCTGAGGCTGCGGAATTTATAGGGGTTACAAGAGAAACCTTGGATAGAGCAATTAACACTTACGCAGTTAATTTCCCAACGGGAATGGGATATAAAAATTATTTGATTTTCTTTCAACCAAACGGAGTTATAGGAGTTTTTGACTATTTTAATAAATGAAAGAAGGAATAGAAATGAAAAAGATTATACGCTTGTCAATGGTTGTTTTAGGTATTATAACTTTTTCAGGATGTAGTCAGAAAGATACTGCGAATGATACCTCATCTAATAGTAATTCAGATAAACAGGTATCAAAAAAAAGCGATCAAAATACAACTGACTCAGCGGTTTCCATAGATATTATTTCTAATGGAAACTACTTAGTTGGTAAAGATATTAAGCCGGGCTCATACTATGCAGTTCTTGCAGATATTGAGTACGGACCTGACGATGCAGAAGAAGAAGGATACGTGTATGTTCAAGCTAATACTGAAATTGATGGAAAAGCTGACTATACTGCAGAAATGTTATATGAAGTTGGAGATAGATATCGTTTCATTTTAAAAGATGGTGATCAAGTAAGCTTTGAGGATAACTATTCTCCCGCTTCTTGGAAGGTAAAGCTGTTAAACGAATCCGACTTTAGAACTTATATGAAAAAGCAATAAGTGGTTTTCATTTGATATAGAAGATTTATATGGAGGTGTTTCATAGCTTATGAAAAAGATCCTGGGTTTGTTTTTTACTATAACTTGCGTTTTATTATTGTCTGGATGTAATTCTGAGAACAACCAAGATAATAGTAGCAATGGTAATACAGTTAATACAAGTGAAATTAAAAACGATAGTGCAAAGTCTGTCGATATAACTGCTAAAGGTGATTATTTAGTTGGTACAGATATTCAACCAGGCTCTTATTATGCCGTTCTAACTGATTTAAAATATGGACCGAGCGATAGTGATGAAGAAGGCGATGTTACTGTGCTTGTAATTACAGATATTGATGGTGAATCTGATAAGACAGCTAAAACCTTGAAAGAGATTGGCAGTAATCGTCATTTTATCTTAAAAGATGGTGACACTGTATCATTCTATGATAGTTCTTCGCCAAAATCATGGGAAGTGAAGCTTCTAAACGAATCCGACTATAGAGCTTATATGAATGAAAATAAATAAAGTTTAATATCGACATTTTTATGTCAAATGGAAGAAGGTGAAAATTATGGCTACCTGGATCATTGCTGCGGTCATAGCAGTAGCTGTCATATTTGCAATTCGTAACAGAAGAAATTCTGATTGCGGCTGTGGTGGCGGTAAAAATTGCGAAACAAAACACAACAAATAGAAATTTAGCTTTTCCTACCCCACCTGGCGTCGCCGGTTCGATTCCGGCTTGGGGAATATAAATAATTGAAAGGAGTTTTTCTATGTGAAACACATTCATTGGTTGAGAACTGCAGCATTTTCTCTTTTTGTTTTTTCTCTATATACATGTTTCATATTATATATAGAGAATTATGAACTTAAATATCTCATCATAACTTTGATCACCTTTTCTCTTGGTTTAATTCTTATTTTTATCTTTTTCTGTTTATGGGTATATTTTTCATTTAAAGTCAAAAACTCAAAAATTAGAGAACTATCCGAAAAAAATAAACTGGCTAAAGCCAATATTAATGGTCTTAATGAATCATTAAATGAATACAGAAAAGAAAATAGAAGTTTGCTTGAAGAAAATGAAAGAATTAGTCAAAATTTGGACAAGTTAAATTTTGTTTTAAAGACAATTTGGATGTATTCAGATGACCTGACAATTGACCAGACAATTAAAAAGGCTGAAAGAGTATATGAGTTTGAAGGCAAAATCACTAATGATACCAAGGAGGAACACTAAAAATGACATTGAATAATACAGAGAATGTTTTCAAAATAGCTAAAATAGTAAATGACTATACTTTTATTATAACCGGTGGTAAAGAAGAAGGCGTACAAGTCAACGAGAAGTTCGAAATTCTTCAAGATGGAGAATTTGAAGTGCTTGATCCTGACACACAAGCTCCAATAGGAAGTTATACACTTAAAAAAGGATTTATTTACGCTCATACAATTTACGATCACTTTTCAATATGTCGTACAAAAACCTATGATGAAAAAAGAGAAACAGGACTAATGGCTACAATAAGTGGCTCTGGATCAAAAATTATTTCAGTTCATGAAAAACTTGATGTAACAAGTGAAGATATCACAGGAGGATTAACACCTGATCCCGTTAAAGTTGGTGATATTGTTAAGAAAGTCACTCCTTCGAAGAGTAAATAGAATATCTAATTTTTGCAACAGTTCCTCTTTAGTATTTGGGAAGTTTTGTAGCGAATCCACATAAGCTTCCCTTTTTGAAAGTTCGCTGTTAAAAAAAAGTGATAAACATGCATCAAGTGCCATAAGCTCATCATGCGAAAGAGTATTGACAAAAAATTCTGTTTTTTTATCCATAAAACCACCTCTAATTGGATTATTTTGACCCCATCCAATTATATCACAAATATAGCCTTCGGGCTTTTCTTTTATCAACAAAAAAGAACATACGTTTGATTTATACACAGTAAATCAGACTTATCAACAGTAAATTGTGCATAAGTAAAGTTAATTACACAAATTATCTGATTTTTAAGAAAATAATCAGAAAGGAATATTTTTATGGCAGACCCTATTAAACTTCCTAATGGAAAATGGCGAACTAGAACTCGCTATAAAGACCCTATAACAAATAATTGGAGAGAAAAAACTTTTACTGCTCCGACTAAAAAAGCCGTAAAAGAAAAAGAATATGACTTTTTAGCTAAAGTTAGTGAAGGCGAAGTTGTTAAAGAAATAAAGTTGCTAGATTTTTATGATACTTGGAGTGAAACTTTTAAAAAAGGAAAAGTAACTGAAGGAAGAATGCAGAAAATTAGAGTAACTAGGAAAAACCTTGCTGACTTTTTTGGAGATAATCAAACTTTACGAGGTGTTTCAAAGTTGAAATATCAACAATGGATAAATTGGTTAGCAACCCCAGGCAATGTAAATGAACGAGGTTTAGCTTTAGAAACTGTAACTAATAGACACAATATTGTTAAGTCGATGTTTATTGAAGCATTAGATATGCGATATGTTCATTCTAATCCCACAAAGAACATCCGTCTTGATGGGCAAAAGCCACTTCATAAATCTAAAAAAACAGTCAGTACTGATGAAACAAAAAAATTATTATCCCACTTGTTGCAGAAAGAAGATTCAGCAAGTAAATATTTTGTATTAACTCAAATTTATACAGGCTGTAGATATCAAGAAATAGCTGCACTAAAGTGGAAAGATATTAACTATGAAGATGAAACAATAATGATAAATAAAGCTTTTAAATATGATGCTAGTATTAAACGATTTGGATCGACAAAGTCAGAAGCTGGTAATCGTAACGTAGATGTTCCCACATTCTTATTAGACGAACTAAAAAAATACAAAATTAAACAAAATGAGGCAATGCTTTCAGGAAGATTAATTAACCCAAGACATCTCATATTCTGTAATGATAAAGATACTTGGCCAATTTCAAATTCCGCTGTCAATAAATATTTGAAAGACTTATGTTTATCTGTTGGTATTCCACAACTATCAACCCATTCTTTCCGTCATGGTCGGATTGATTCGTTAATTTTAGCAGAAACAGATTTGGTATACATACTCTCTCAAATCGGTCATAAAGAAATTACCCAGTCTATCGAATACGCATCGGCAACACTAGAAAATAGAATTAAAAACCGAAAGAAAACAAATGAATACCTGAAAGATTTAATACCTGAATCCCACAAAAATACCACGAAAGATATTCTATAGCTACTATTTTTTTATGTATTAAGTGAACCTAACACGTCATGAATGATATGTTTTTTAACTATAAAAAATTCTTTAGAGCCGTCAGGTGGCTCTAATCAAACAGCTATAAACCTTTTTACATATGGGTTTATAGCTGTTTTTGTTTTCTTTTACCACGAAATTGCCACAAACTTTTCAAAATCAGAGTAAAACAATAGACTAATAGAACGTATGTTCGTATAATGTGCTTGAGGTGGTTTTATGGTTTATCCATTTGAAAATGACAACATCCACGTTAAAGCTTTTTTTCCGTATGCTGATGATTCTACAAACAATTTGAAAGCTGATTTGAAAAAATTCTTAAAAAAAAGAATTCCTTTTTATTTATTGGGAGATGAATTGCTGCTATGGATGTTTCATCAAAAAGAAAACTATTTTTTAGTACCTGCTAGAAGTAATAACAGGGGAATCGATTTGTATTTCCATTTTGATTTAGTAATTGAGAATCCGAGAGATTACAATTCCCCAACCGGCACAACAAATTTTAAATATTACTACACAAAATGGAGCTATGATGCTGATGAATTTAATTAAAAAATATGAGTTGAAATACATCGATTTAGAAGAATTAAAGAAACGGATTGATGGTGTAGTTAATGAATCTCTTGAAGATGAACTTGGGTATGATGCTTTAGAATTCTATGTACGTTTGGCATATGGAAAAATCGATGGAGATTTTTATATTCAGAAATATGGAGGCGATATTAATGGAAACATTGAGAGGAAAAGTGTCAAAAATCAAAATACTGAAGACGACCCCTTTTCTGGTGTTTTGTAAAATCGATGATACTAATTGTTTGATCGCAAAACATGCCCTTAATTTTTTAGCGGATGTTGATAACGAAATGGAGGTTGCAGTTGTAGGACATTATAATAGAAGAAAACAATTCGTAATCAGCAAATATGCTGTCATGGGAAAAACTAAAATTATGATGGAGATAGAAATGCTAAATAGTGTAAGATAAAGTCCGATTTTTCGGGCTTTTTTTGTGTATAATCTATTGACATTTATAGCGCAATGCGCTATAATAAAGATAGTTAAGGAGGAGGTGGTAAAATGTGAAGAAGAAAAAGCAAAAAAAGAAGCCTGATAAACTAGAGTATCAAACGGCTAAACTACTTTTAGTAATTGCGGTACTACAAGTAGTAGAAAAGCTGATTGACCTAGTTATCAAGCTACTAAGCAAATAGGGAAAAGGGCGCAAGCCCTCCCTTCCCTTTTATTATATCAAAAATAGGAGGAATTTAAAATGGATAATAAAACTAACCGGTTATTAAAGATTACTATTGTTCTAATGATTGTCTCTATTCTATTAAGTTTAATCAATTTATTTATCTGAGGTGTTTTATATGACAAATTATAAAGGTTCTAGTCAAGAAAGAGCTGACAAGAAATATAGAGAAAAAGTCAGCGCTGATGAAGATTTGCGAAAAAGAAGAAGTAAAATGAGTGCATTTAGGACTGCTAAAAGCTACATAAGAAACCATGCTACGCTGGAAGAATTAGAAGAATTAAAAAACTTAATCAAAGATTGTGAATCAAACTTAAAGGAAAAAAAAGATTAGAAAAAGCCCGATTTTATGGGCTTTTTTTGCTGAAAAGGCTTGACATATTATAGTGCGTGTACTATAATATAAGTATAGTTAAGGAGGAGGTGAACAGATGCTAAACGATATAGAAAAAGCCGTCGATATTGTTTTCAAATTCTTTAGTAGTGTGTGGCTACTAAAGAAAATCATAGAAAACAAAAAATCAGACGACTAACACTGAGGGGATTAAGTTCCCCTCTCTATATCATTATTTTAGCATGAACATTATGAAAAGAAAATATTTTTATATCCCAATGCTTATTCTTATGCTGATTTCTCTAATTCTAACGATTCTGGATATGCAACCACGTTGGTTAAATACCATTACAATTCTGGGTATGATGTTTCTTATTTTTACGGAAGGAAGAAATAAACATGACTAAATTAAGCACCGCTCAACAAAACGCACAAAAAAAGTATTACGAAAAGAACAAAAAACGACGATCATATTTATCCTCACGCTCTTCAGCACGTTCTTTCATTAGAAATAAAGCAACTATAGAAGACTTAGAAGAACTTGAAAACCTCATTTTTGAGCGTAAGCAATGCCTTTTAAATGAATCAGAGCCACTTGATTAGTGGCTCTTAAAACATTTAGTTAACAACAATAGGTTCAAATGCCCATGTCATTGCTGTCTGATACGGTACATTTGCTTCAAAAACAACATCCTGTTCTTTAGCGATAATGTATACATTACCATTAAAGTTCCTACCACCACCGCGACCAGGAGTACCAATATAACAAGGTGCTGTCCATGTATAAGGAACTTCGTTTTCAGATTTTATATCATAATTATGCCAAACGATTTGTGTGAAATTTTCAACGATGTTATCTAAACACGGTAACTTTGTATCATTAACAGTTTTTCCAACAAATTGTATGGGAATTTGGGTTCCTGCAGGAATAACAAGCTTAGTCGGGGATTTGATTTGTATACGCAATTGATAAGTTGTTAATGCTCTTGTCTTTGCTTTTCCATCTATCATGTATGACCCTGAGAAAGATGTTCCTTCAAAAATACCACTTCCTGTTTCCTGACATGACACTAGTTGAAACTGATTTGCTTCTAGCTCATGAACTTTCGACCATAGACCACAAATCGCACATACTAGCCCTTTAGTTAAATTGAAATAATGATTTATTAATTCAAAAAGCCAACATCTAAATTCTTTCAAATTACAAAAGTCTAGGTCTTTTAGTTTGTTCCATAGATCTCCGTTATAATATTGATTTAAAGCATGCAAGTCAGTACAATCATTATTTGCTTGTTCAACATCTTCGTCATCTTCATTCTTTACGGTTCTAGGATGTATACCTTTGTCTTTTTGTAAATTTCCACATAATTCGTCACTAATTCCATTCATACAAAAGTTATCGTCACCATTTTGAATGGTTTCTAAAGGTGTTTTAATATCAATATCCGCAACAGTATTACAACTGTTGCAACTACTTGAAAATCCACTAGAGTTTCCACAATTACAACTCATATTTCATCATCCTTTACCAAGTTTTTTTAACTTCACGAACTGGATACATTGAAGTCCAGATTTTAAATTGTGTTTTATTAAATTTCTTAACTGAAACAAGCTTCTTACCAGTAGCAGCTTCGTAGTTCCCCACAACCATATCTAATTGTGCTGAATCACTAAACATGATAGTGTCTTGTCCATCAAAGAAGAAAGTTGCCCCTTCTCCCTCTGCTGTAAATAAAAAATTCATATTGCTCATAATTTCCAACTCCTTAATTTCATTTTTTTCTTGTTCATCTTTTGAAACAGTATTTCCTTTTTTTAATCTGTAGGCATAAAAATACGGCGAACCCGCCATGGCCCACCGTTGATCATGATTTGAAATAATTGTCGTCATCTTCCAGCCTGTACACTCAATCCAATTTTGATTATCTAACGCAACACCCGTGTGCCCATTTGCTCCAGCTGAATAGCCACGCTTTCCCCAAATGATTACGTCATAGGCTTGCATATTAAAATCAGTATTCTCAGCGATTAATTCAAAACCATTTTGTAATAAGTAAGCATGTAAAGTCTCTGTTGATGGAATGTAACCAAAATTTGAGCCGCCAGCTTCACGTAAAATGCGATATACAGAGCCACTACAATCGCAAGTGCCATCTGTATAATATCTTGAACCGTACATCGAATAGGTGCAGTTATTTACGAACTGCTTAACTACGTTTATTCCCTTCTGCATATCCATTATTTTTTGCCTCCTCTTCTAAAAAATCTTCCTCTTTATCAATGATAGGCTGATCCTGTAAACCAACATTTTTTTCAGTTGATGGTTTATATAATTCTTTGAGAATTTCCATATTCATTTATTTATCCTCCTTATTGTTTGGGAAATACTTTTCTTTCTTTGCTTCAATTTCATCTTGCAACCATCTTAATAGCCAAACCGGAAAATACTTTTCCCATCCTAAAACTGCAATATTAGCCATCAGACTATAAAAATTGTGATAAATAAAAGCAATTGTAAATAGGCAAAAGATCACTGCGCCAGTTCCTAAAAGATAATCAAATCCATATGCAGCTACACAAATAGTGATAATAATAAAGTCTCTGATTAACGAATCATTCATTATCGAACTTTGCTTTAATTTGGCAGTAGAAATTTTTGCTAACCGTCTCCCTACTACCCATTCCATCACAAATACTAATAGTAGAATGCCAACAAGCACACCATGCTCAACTGTAATTTCTTTACTAGTTACCCACTTCGGAATAGTTAAGGACAAACCACCACCTACAATCCCTGCTAACCAACTACCATCTGCTGTCATTTTTGATAGTTGATTTCTTAACAAATCTAAAATTTCTTCCATGAATCCTCCTCTTTTCCAAAAAAATAGCTCACCTTTAAAGTGACTTATACAAAATAAGTGTAATTTGTTTGTACAGAAAGTGCTTGCGGCGTTGGATTTTGACATGAAATAGTAATTCCGCCATTAGATTTAATGTAGGCTTGTGCGTTCATTGTGTCATTGTGTAAAGTTACAAGCTTGTCTTCAGCTGGTCTATATTCTTCATTAATTGTTCCAGCTGGGAATACATCATCATTTCCATTAAAATTACCTTTAATTGTTAAATCTAAATTAAAGACAACCAAATTTAGTTGTTTTGATGTTTCAAAATAAGCCATATTACCATTTGAAGATGTGACAAAACTTGATTCTTGTTTCGTTACGTCTGTGTCTAAAGGACTATACAACCAAGTTGAAACCATTGTGGTATAAACATTAACGTTGTTTTGCAAAAGTTCCACTTTATAAAGGCTAGTGTTTTTACCCATAGCATAATTAGCCGTTCTATTTGGCATTGCACGAGTAGTTATTTTATTAGTTTCCATTTCCGTAATACGTGTTTGAAATTCTCCACCATTTGGGATACGATCAAGTACCATCTGAATAATTCCGTTTTGGTCAACATATACATTAAAGCTGTTTTTTGCTGATAAAACACCATTAACATCAGCGATAAGACCGCCACCAACTTTGACCCCACCTATAACATCTGCTGTTGCAATAGGTAAGGATACATTTGATTTATTCGATTTAACCACGTTTTCATAAAATGATACTTTATCTCTCCAAACACGAATACCGTATAGTGCAGTTTTGTCTTGCAGTTCATAATAAAATTCCTTGTTATCTAAATCGTATGAAGTTGTTACATCGGTCGCTTTATTGGTTAAATCCAATTTATACAATCCGGAAGTCGGAGATGTCGAAAATAAAATGACCAATACATCATTCTCATTAACAAAAGAGCTAATCGCGGGGCGAGCGCTTAAAACACCATCTTCAGAAACGACCAAGTTTTGACCGACCTTAACCGCTCCTAAATCTGTATCTGTCGCTATTGGTAAAACAACATCAAGCTTGCCTTTTTTATCAATCACCAGATTGTTACCTACTAGTATTCCGCCTAAAGTTTTTGTTGTTGCAACTGGCAAAGTATAAGAACTAGCTTCGTTAATAGGGATTAATTTTTCTAGTTCATGGTCTAAAACATAAACAATACCCTTTGGATCAATATAGGCATTATTAGGAGTTGGATGTTCTATTTTCTCAATATCACTTGTTGGTACCAACCAATTACTATACGGTGAATCATCTGGATTACATATTGCTCTCACATCAAATAACATTTTTATTTCCTCCGATAATTTTATTTTTTTCAAATAAGCATGCAATACAACTCTCAACTTCCAATCCAAGATAATTAGATATTGCATAAGCAGCGTTATTAGCGGTTCGATTATAAATTTCATTTATTTTTTCTTGTAAAGCTTCATTTGAGATTGCATCTTTGGCATCTCTCATTTCCGCCATGCTCAATAATTGATGTTTAAATAAACAAGAGAATTTATCGTCTTGTTTTGACTTGGCTACTTCTGAAGCAATTGACAAAGCTACATACGATTTGTCATATCGGACAGCTCTTATATCATTTTTATATTGGTTCATGTCCATAATTTTTAAAGCAATCTCATCTTGTTCTTGATCATCTTCGGAGTTCTCTTTGTCTCGGAATAAAGACTGAATATATCTGTCAATATGAGCCTCAGATTCGGCATCATTCATAATTGACCAAATTAAATCTTCTAAAGCTCCTGTTTGTGCTAAATAATTAATTGGTTTATTCATTTTCAGCCCTTCCTTTTTCAATTAGTTTTTTTCGATTAATTGCATCTAGTCTTTCTTTTTTACGAACGGCATTTAATTTCCGCTCTTTGTGGATAGCCTTGCTATTTCTTTTCATCAAGGCGATAACACTTTGGGCATCCGTTGGATTTCTTTCCAAATGTTTTTCAAGTTTCTCATTTGATTTCATTACATTGGACCACCTCGATTAATATGATTGAATTTCACTTGATAGCTGATATCACATTCACACAACGTATTATTGTTTTGAGAGATTTCTATTTCCTTTCTCCCTTTTGATAGGATTACTGCTTGTTGCCATGGATACAAATAATCAACAATATTAAATATGTCGAAATACTTACCATCTTCTAACGGAAAATAGCCGAAACCATCTACAAATGATCCGTATTCCAACTTAATCGCATCGGTAATATCAATTTGATTAATAGCAATTTTTATTGAGGAAGGATCCATAGAATGTTCAATAATAGAAACATTTCCTTGATTATCGACATAAGTAGATACAAACGGTCGAACATGCAAGCTAAAGGCATAACGCATTAAATAATTAATATCTTTGGATATAAAAAAACCTGTATACAAACGCGTGGGACTTCTCAACATTGTTAAAAAGTCTGCTTTCGCGTCTGATACAGTATTTCTTCTTTGCTGCTGTCTTTGCAGCTCGTTTTTTATCATGGTATCCTGTCTGGCCACAATTTTATCCAGTGCCTTGTTTACATCAGACATTTCTATACACCTCTTTTGAAAGCTTTAAAACATTTGTTTCAGCAAGGTTTTCTTCATCAAAAGTTGTTTCTATCTCGTTGATATAGAACAACTCAGACGATTCATAAACCTTTCTGCAATAGCGACTGCAATTTTCAAATAAGACAACTGAATTATCGTAATCGAAATAAATTTTGTCCATTACATTAATATCTGGTGGCAACCATCCGACAGGAACCTCAATGATTTCTTTTCTGCGACCTTCTGTTTTCAATAATTTCACTCCAGCATCTAAACAAATTTTTGATTGTTTAGCCCGATCCTCATCGCTTACAGATTCCCCATCTAGCTCAAAAGGTGCTAGATCATTAAAACTCTTAGTTTGCTCAATAATCTTACCTTGTTCTAAATTCACACCAAACTCATCAATAATCGTGTACTCTACTGAATTATTAGAGGCGATTTTAGTAATATCTGTATAATAATCTTTTTGCTCATTATTTACAGTGTAGGGAAGGATAACAATAGGAAATCCATCAATAGCGATTTTTTCACCATTCTCTTGATCTAAATAAGCTTCTCTTAATGTTAGACTAGCTTGTGAACTATCTGATTTCTCGCCGTAAACAGTCAAAGCATTGAAAACATCATCAAACTCTTTTGATATATTTACATCCCCAATAATATTAATGTGTCGCTTGGTTTGGCCTGATTTAGATAAAATGTAGTTTTTTTCTTCTCCAAAAGCGCCAATTTCTAGATATCTATCATATTTAAAACCTACACGCCAATAAATATCCGGGGAAAGTTCGCAAGCTTTATCTAATGCTTCTAAGTGATCTTGTTTGCTAAATACATAATTTATCTCAGCCTTTTGTGCTACCTCATCGCAGTTTATATACCAAAAAGTTGAGTATAAAAATGGAGACTGAGAAAAAACTTCTGGAAACGAATAATTTTTAATACCATAGTTTTCAGGAATCTGTCTAAATTTCCACTCGGATATCTTATGATCAATATCAATCTGTCCTGTCTCAGTATCAATTTTTTTAATAATTCCATCAAACATCTTATCAAATACGATAATTTTGATGTCCATATTACCATCAACTTTGCACAGTTCATATGTTGGAATAGTAATTGAGCAACTTGGTATTTCCATAGGTTTGTTTGTCCATGAAAAACCTCCGATAATATCATTAATGAAAGACTGCTTTCCATTTCTATCAGTTAAAATGATTTTAAAAGATTTATTATGACTATAGTCTCTACCAACATTTTTTCTTGAGGAACTATGAGGAAAGAAAATAGCGCTCAAGTTCAATGTCTTAGTCATCCCACTTGGCAAAATGCGCATAAAATTAACGTAAAATGGATTCGTGTGTTCAAACTCAACACATAGGTCAATACCGCTCCATTCCACGCCAGCAACAGATTGATTTTTTTCTTTTATATCTGGTCTTTCCATCAGTTCAACATCGACAGTCTTTAATAATTCATCTGTAATTGCATCAAATATTTGCATAACTTCTCTTGATCCATCATTACTTGAATATGTTTGAATGTTTTCGGATAAAGTTTGTATTTTTGTTGTCGATGTTGAGTAATCTAAAGCATTAATATCAACAGCTTGTATAAAAGGAGTCCATCGATTGACAATGTATTTAGGTCTTTCCCAACAGACAAGAAATGCTTCTGTCATATGTTCGGCGGTTGCTTCGCTCTTCCAAAATTGATCCCAAGTAATATAACCAGACTTATTCATCCACTGACCTGGTACAGACATTGCAAAGTTAATCTGATACTTGGCATCTTCATAGGTATCCGTCATATGGTTAGGCACGTCGCCCCAATTAGAAGCATAAGACCATTGCAAATAACCTTTTCCCATGCCGTTTGGTTCAGCTGCGGATGGTCTTAAAGAACTTTCAGCAAAGGCATTAGCAGCTAAAGCAAGCGCCGTATCTTTTGGTATTCCTAAATCTAAACACACATAAATGAATAATTGTGCTCGTGATTGTACATCATTCCAGTTAGTTTGATAACTCTCGCCGGAATTTCCTCCTCCTCCGGTTACGACATCAGAGCCATTAACGGGATTGTTTAAGCTTGTGAAATGCCAACCAGAAACACAAAGTCGATTTCCAATATAACTATATGACTCAATTTCTCCACCATTATCCATGTTAGCAGCAGTATTTGTTTCAGATGCCGCATCACCAGGAACTCCTTGCTCACCGCCAGCTTGATTAGGACTTCTGAAATAAGCTCTAGGAGGATAGCCTGAGCCAGCATAAACAGCTCCATAACTATCAATAGAAACACCGTTCGATCCGTAATTACAATGGATTACAGCATCCCCATCTAAAAATATTCCAGTATGACCAGCAGCTCCACCCGATGCACCTCTTTGGCCATGAATAAAAATGTCGCCAAATTGATGTGGTTCACCAACTTCTTCAAATCCCAAAGTTGGAAGAATACTAAACATTCCATCAGTGTTAGTTAAAGGTGCATTAGCTCCCGCAGCATTAAGAGACGCCATAACAGCTCCACTACAATCTGCTGTGCCATCAGCACCGCTTCGACTTCCTCCCATTGAATAAGTGACTCCCTTGGACATGAGACTTCGCATATAAGCAACGGCTGTAGACATGTTAACGCTCAT
>NZ_JBTHIG010000004.1:0-85699 GCF_054819945.1 Enterococcus sp. JNUCC 77 | reverse complement strand
GCACATTACCTCCAACAAAAAATTTGTATGACCTTCTTGTATTTTTATATGAGTAGGTCATATATCCTTTAAATCATTTTTTAGCTGTTTTAAAGATTTTTCTTGTTTTTTTATTTCTGAGATTATGGTCTCTTTTTCTTCGTTATTTTCAATTTGATTGACCTTTTCTTTAGACTGTTCCAATTGAGTCGTTAGTTGATTGATCTTATCGTCCATTTCTTCATAGGAACTAATCTTATCTGATAAGACTGTGTCATTTGATTTTTCCTCAAAAAGCTTCGCTTTCTTTACATCACCTTTCTTCAAGTAGCAATAACCAATAACAGCATATCTTTTTTCCCAATATCTTTTAGGTATCATTCCCTTTCCTTCTTGATATTGAGTAATTGCTTCGTTGTAGTCCTCACTGAATACAGCTAAATCAAAATTACCTAAAGGTGTCTCTGTTTCTTTGTTAATCGTTTTTAATTCATCTAAGGCGCCTGTATTTCCATCTAATACTTTATTATATAAAGCGTCTACTACTTCAAATTTCCTATTCGGGTAGTTTTCTATAGCAGCTTCATAGTCTTCACTAGAAATCATAGTGTCAAAAGGTGCAATATAAGTGATCTTCTTGTATACACTAAAACCTAACCCAAAAACGATTGTAATCATGAACACTGAAAAGATCACTATTTTTACTTTTTTTGTGACGTATTTGTCTATCATTTCCCTAAAACTGATTTTTTCCTTCTTTGTTTTTTCTTTTTGTTGCACCTTGTTACTGTCTTCCGCTTCTCTTCGTGACAAAGTTTTTTGTAATCGCCTTTCTTGTTCTTGAAGGAGCTCTGCAACTTCAGCTTTTGTTAGAGAATCATTCAAGTGTTCAGCTTCTTTTTGTTTTTGATAAATATTAATATCAGAAAGTATTTCAGTTTTTAATTCGGGTCTTCTCATTTCCATATATCTTTTTGAAACAACTTCATAAGAAGGTTTTACTGTCTCTAGATATTTTTGAAACTCAGAAATTAGATTTTGTTGCTTTTCAGAAAGCTCTTCAAAGTGTTGATTTTCGATAGAAGATATTCGACCCTTCAAATCAGAATAATGGTTATCCCAAGTCAGTTTAAATTCTGTGGTTAACCAGGTATCAAACTGATAATCTAACGTGTTGATAGCTTTATTTTTTCTTTTGAAGAAGGTTTTACTTAAATCCTCTAATTGCTTTTCATAGGCTAACTCAAGCTTTTTTTGTTCCTTTGAAAGTTCTTCATTTAGAGAAAATATCTTTTCTCTTTTCTTCTGATCAAATTCGTTTTCTTTCTCTTGATAAGCAGTTATTAGTTCTTCTTGATTATCATAATGAATAAGTTGATTTTGTAGAGAAATGGATTTTGAATAGGATTCAGCTTCCAGGTTTTTATTTTTATTTTGATAAATACCATTCACTTCTTGCTCAAGCTTAGAAGAGTATTTATGAAGCAATTTATTAACTTTACGCGCTTCTTGGTTGTATTTCTCAGTTTCATATTCAGGATCAATGACAGAAATTTTTTCTTTAGAAACGTTCAATGTTTTTAAGTAATTCACATCAACTTTGACACTCAATTTTTTTTCTTCTGATACTTCTCTTATTACCTCGGATTTATCACTAAAATCAGGTTCAGTTTTTTGGTCAACTATTCCTACAGGAATCTCTTGTTCTTCCTGCAAATCCTCTTGTACTAGTGGTGCATTAATTTCTTCTGAATCGACTTTTTTTGGAGTCACCTTATTAGTAGCTGAATCGGCTACAACAGCTACTTTCGAAGGATTTTCATTAAATTCACCAATAATATTTTGATACATTTGATTGGCTGTCTCTAAATCTTCTTCATTCACAATACTTTCTTGTAGCAAACCTAGAAAGTCTGTTTTAGCGATTTTTTTGGTGTCTGTCTTCAAAGTATAGTGATCAAAATGAGGTACGGTTATACTTATCGTGATTTCCCTATTGATCATATTGTTTTCTCTTAGATTTTGTTGAAGAGTCTGATAAATTTGCTTAAAAAGCATTGGAGGTAAAAGTATAGGTTTGCCTTTTAACTTTTTGACTTCTTGTTGTAAATCAGGCTGACCTTGAAGGATTTTCATAATAACTTTTTTATTCGGAAGAGAATCTATCGTAAACATTAAGCTTTCCTCTTGAATAGAATCTTTACGTTTCACTAAATTATGTCCCTCCTTTCTTCTTTACTTGGACAAAGAAAAAAAGTGTTGAATCAACACTTTCAAGTAACGCAATCATTCAACATTTTTAAGACCTTCTAAAACACTATCAAAGAGAATGCGTAATTCCTCAACAGTTAATTCTCCTGGTATCTCCCAACCTATCAGGACCGGTTTTTCTTCTTCTAAATAATATTCTACTTTCAATTCATCCATATTTTCTCCTTTCACGATTCCACAATCTCCGTCTTTTGCTGACTACCCGAATAAATTCATTTGGATATTATTGTTTTTAATTCTCGTCAAAGACGTCTCATAATATGCCTTATTGAGTTCATATCCTATATAGCGCCTTTCAGTATTCAAACATGCCACTGCAGTTGTTCCGCTACCCATGCAGTTATCCAAAACTAAATCTCCTTCATTAGTGTATGTTTTAATTAGATACTCGAATAATGCTAATGGTTTCTGGGTAGGGTGCAGTGCTTCTTTTTGAGTATCCATACTAAATACTTGAACACTCCTCGGAAACCTTTCAGTGGAATCATAAGCATTATCAACATTAACAAATCCGTATAATTCAGATTGATGCTTAACTGTTCTTTTTGAAGTTTTTCTTTCATGTCCAATTGTTTTTTGTGGATTATAAGTGCATTGCTTTTTATAAAACACTGATATATTTTCATGATTTCTCATTGGTTGTCTGTTTGCGTTAAGAAATCCAGTTCCTTTGATTTTGTCCCAAATCCAATCATATTTGTAAATATCCAAGTTACTCATCCGTAACATACTGCTAAATGGTTCTGTCCCAGTTAAAACAATCGCTCCATTATCTTTAATGATTCTCATGTATTGTTCCCATAACGGTTTAAAAGGAATTATTACATCCCAGCTGCAATTTGTGGTGCCGTATGGTAAATCACAAAGGATCATATCGATACTCTCATCAGGAATTTTTTTCATGCCAATCATGCAATCTTCGTTGTAAATAATGTTAGTTTCCGTCGTGTTCACCTACTTTCTATTTCCGCTATTTCTTTCGATTATTGACTAATTAAGTATGAAAAGTACAAAGCCGTACTTAAAAATAGTATTAGCAAAACTACAAGCATGAGCCCACTCCTAGTAATCTTAAGAAGAGAAAAAGCTTGTTCTTCTTTCCCTTGAATCTTAAACACAATGATTAGTATTACTAAAAAGGTTCCAATAACAGTTATGAAATTAGACAAAATACCCCTAGCCAACTACCCCCCTCTTATAAAACTACTAATCTTAATCGATATATTTAGGTATGCCTTGTTCATAATAAAACGCTTCGGACACACAATAATCTTCACTTACTGCTTCAATATGAAGTTTAGCCTCATCAATTTTTCTGAATTTCATTTCTTTTGGTTCAGTTGCATGGTTTGCTATAAAAATACATTCACCTGAGGCATAGCTAATCAATTCTCCTAATGTAACAGTCTCACTTTTAAAGTCTATTGTACAGACCATAATTTCAATGATATTTTTATTTTTGTTTTGCTTGGTAATCGTTCTAAATTCGTATCTTATATCAGGGAATTTCATTCAAATCGAAGCTCCTCTACAATTGCACGTGATTTTTTAGTAACGGAATAATTTTTTTCTTAAATCAGACGAAATTTATAAATAAATAAGTTTTCTCTTTTCCAAAAACTGTAAAGAATGTATTCTTCCTCTGATTTGATTCATAAAATCTTCATATGCCATTTTGAACAACTCATAATTATAAGTAAGAATAATTACTTCTTGATTATTCAAATTTTCAATTATTTCCGTAGAGAAATTTTCTAATTGTGGTATTAATAGATATTCTTTAAAATCAATTTTTTTTGATTCGGAATTGTAAATAGTCACTGCTTCTTCAAATCCATCACCAATTATTTCAATGTATTCATTAAAACTCATTAACGTTTCCACAATATAAATATTTTTATCTTGCACAAAATCACACCCTTAGCACTTGCTTGACTATTATTTGGAACTAGTCGTGTTACATTTCTGATATTTTCTTTCAAAATAATTTTTGATATCTTCTTCTGTTACATTTTTTGAAGTTTCTTCTTGACATTCTTTTACAGCAACTTCAATCTTACTATTTCTACTTTTTCCAATTGTCAGAGCGTTTGATTTTGATTCATTTTTTCCTGTGAATTTTGCTAAAAACATATGATAAGCTCCTTAATTCAATATTCCTCATCGACCACGGCTAAATAGATAATTTCAACCAAAGATTATTCTAGTTATTATTAAAGTAATCATTGGTAATAGTATTCCTATACCTAATGCAAAACCTACAACAAAGCAATTACCCAAAAGAATCTGATTATCATCTTCTTTTTCCAGTCTAAATCTCAAAATTTTTGAAATACAAAACCAGAAGAAACATATAATTAGAATGATTGTCATATCAACAATTGATCTTTCGGATAATACAGAATCTAATATTTCATAATGTTGGACATAAACGTCTTTGACATAGATACCATAATTAATCCTTTCAGAAGAAATCGCATAGTAAATCAAATAGCCTAAAATAAGGATTTCGCCGATTGTTATTCCTTCAATAAAATATTTATTTATGCCATATAACTTTTTCGTATTACTGAATTTCATAATGAATTTCCTTTATTCAAATTGCCCAAATGATACTCCCGATTCTCTAATAGCTTCTACTATTTCATCATCTTCACCATACTTTTTAATGAAATAAGTTGATATTTCTTCTTTAAATTCATTAAGATATAGTAAAATACCTTCTCGATCTGCATAAGTATTTACTTCTAAAATATTTCCATACTTTTCTATCAATTCGACATCTGTAATGACATCAAGTTTTTTTAATTCATTTACTAAATCTTGTTCTGTTGTTTCAGGTATCCAAAGCCTTTGAGAAAAATTTTGGTAAAGTTCATCAATAATGCGCCATTTCAGAGAAGTTCTTTCAATTGAGCTTAGTTTCATATAACCGTTCCTTTCTTACTTAGAAAATGGAAAGACCTACCTTGCCTGACAATCGAACTTTGGATCAATAAATACTATTTCGCCTGTCCCTTCATTTAACAGTCGTAGAGCCTCTGCAAACGATTGTTGATTATTCATTTCAAAACACCTCTCTTGTTTTTGTGCTACAAACTGTTTTCCTTTGTGATTCTTAAGTGCCAATCTGAATTCGGATCAATTATTTCTCCTCTATAAATAATAGATTGATGATGATTATTTTATTTCAAGAAATTTTCCAATCTTATCGAGATATCCTTGTCTTTTTTCTTTAAATTCCTTTTCCACCATTCTGATAAACTCACTCCTTCAACAAAATCTCACGCCGTCTATCAACGACTTATTTTTTTTTATAATTTTGATTTAAGTAGGCTTCAATGTGGTCTCGGTGAATCTTCATTTCTGGTATGACAGTCATAGAATAGTAGCCGACACGGTGAATAGAATCTTCTACAGTCTTTTCATCATAAATACGACGCCCACTTTTAATTTTCACAAGTATAAACCGTCCGTTATTTTCGAGAACCACTCTTTCTGTATCTAGTAAGCGAGTAGCATTTAATTCACCCTCCAAGACTAATTCCTTGTACTTTTCAGCTTTTAACCAAATTGATTTTAAGTAGTTTTTTCCTGAAAAAATAAGTGTAATTTTTCTTTTTTCATTGATTGGCAGTATTAAACTTTGTCCTTTGCCCCCCATTTCTTCTTTCCCTTCAAAAAAAAGCTACCTAACAAAATCTTTGCTAGATAGCTTTTTTACTATTATTTTATTTTTTAAAAAATGACACTTGCAGGATCAATCAACATAGACTGTGATAAACTTGCGTCTTTACAAATTTCCAAATGCAAATGTGCCCCTGTGCTGTTTCCTGTTGAACCAACATAGCCTATGATTTGACCTTGTTCTACGTGATCCCCTGCTTTGACTGAATATTGTTGTTGGTGAGCGTATAAAGTGGTCATACCGTCGTCATGTTGAATAACCACATAATTGCCCCAGCTGTAATGATACTCAGCTTTAATGACTGTCCCTGCTTTACTAGCATGAATCGGCTCACCTTGACTGGCTGCCATGTCTAATCCTCGGTGAAACTCACTACCTCGATTACCAAATGGACTAGAAATCGTATAGTTATTGACTGGAACTGCGTAGCCAGTAGCACTTACTGGTGCCCCTTGTACTTCTTTGTCATACTCTGTTAAATCGTAAGTCTCAATTAAACCGTTTAGTTTTTGGTTATATTGCGTATCTGTGGCATATTTTCCTGTTAAAAATGCCGTTGCGTCTTGATAGGTTGGCGCATTACTTTTCCAAACGCCTGAATAAAACTCGCTGTTCCCTGAAATGCCTTCTTTTAACAAGGTGGCATAGTCATTGAAGCTATCTTCATAATCTTCATAGACTCTAAAGCCTGCTTGGGTACTGTAAAGATTGCCATTCCCGAAATCTTCTTGGGTAGCCATAGAAACACTTTTACCATTATGGGTTCCTTTAATGCCGAACAAATTATAGTTAGGCGCTTGAGCTAATGTGCTTTGACCTGACGCTGATTCTAAGATTGCTTGTGAGATCATGACTGAGGCATACAAATCTTTCTCTTGCCCGATTTTTCTTGCTGACTCGCCAATTTTACGAATAAAACTATCTACTGACTCATCTTTTTCAAAATGGATCGCGCCATCATTTGTGACTGTGGCAGACGGTACATATTGCGTTAGATCGTTAGTAGCTGGTTGATTAATCGTAGTTTCCGGTGTTGGTGTTTCTTGCGGTTGTTGTGGTGCTTCTGGTGCAGTGTTAGGAGTTTCCTGTTTTGGCTCCTCACTGCTAGGTGTTGTTTGACTGCTAGAAGTAGTGGTATCGTCTGTAGGCTTGGTACTTGGTACCGTTGAGCTTTCACTACTACTTGGCGGTGTACTGCTTTCTGTGGTGCTAGAGGAACTAGTAGAGCTTTCACTACTCGTAGTGGTTTCAGAACTACTTTCAGTTGTGGACGTGTCTTTTTCTACCTGTTCCGTTGAATCTTTCGGCTTATTTTCTTCTGCAAATACATTCAATGGTACTGACATGAATGTCTGTGCTGAAATCAAAAGCGCTGATAAAATCTTGCTGAATTTTTTCAAAAATTGATCTTCCCTTCTTGTTCAATTAACTAGCTGCTTATTCGTTTTAACATCTGTTGGCTAAAAACTAAAAGGAAAATAAATATCCCTGCATAGCCCACCATTAGTTGAATAAACCAATCATTCATCAGTTGAAAGCACACAATACAAAACCGCTGAAGCCCATTGTATCGTGATTCCTTGCCCTCTTTGAACTGATTCTTTTTATTATTACTGTTTTTTAAATTGCTGTTTGCTTGTTGATTATCAGTGGTTTCAGTTGTGGCACTTGTTCCTGTATCAACTTTTTTGTACAAACCTAAAGCTTCTTTTACTTCTGGTGTGGCTTCTTCGGCTGGATACGACCTGCCATACTCACCTTGTACCACTGCTCGATTAGGCGTGTTCATGCCCCCTTCACAACGTATAAAGGTAATCTTTGCTTTTTCTTCTTCTTTTGGCAGGTCTAAAACTTCACCATTGGCTTGATTGACAACCTCGTTTTTTGTTGTGAAATATTCATAAACAGTCGTAAAATCGGTGGCGTATATGACACTTGATAATTGTGTGTTAGAAATCCGTCCTAAAGCGCCTCCGCCTTCTACTAAGTTATGAGCCAATAAAACATAGTTGCCTTTGCCTAAAGCTTGGTCGGGATAATAAGTCCCTACCCCTACCATTAAATTCTGATTACTCATTCCTGCTAGTACCTTGGTTCTAATATTGGCACTAGGAATGTATATAGCACCAATTCCCCACTGATTGACAATCTTTTCATAATTCAGTTGTGCCTTCGCATACTCACTAGGTGACACTGGTTTAATTGAATCAGGGTCAAAATTGGCTTGATCGTTTAATTTTTCTGTTGCTTCTTTTGTTTCCTTTTTTGGTTGTATTTGGTGCGTCATGCTTATGTCGTTATCCGTTGTTTTCAACAAGGAATAACCGTAAAAACATAATCCTGCAAAGACTAGCCCCACAATAAACCATAAAATAGGTAATATTCTTAGAAATTTTTTCACGTATTCCTCCCAATTGAAAACTAGAATAGACACAAGAAAAAAGACACATGATAGACACTAAGCGCCCTTTCAGGCGCTTAGTGAGAAAGTTTGGTTCTTTGTTTATAGCCTTCCCGCTTATTCTTTTACTTCTTTTTTGCGGTTAAGATATAATACAGTTGCAATTGCTCCAACAATTGCAAGCATTACGACAGCGGCTAAAACTTTTTGCATATCGCTTAATGATCCCCATGTTTGAGGGATTGATCTAGTTGTTGTTGAAGATTTAACAGGCGTTGTAGGGACATTGACAGTTAATTGTTGTTTCACTTCGTCAATGTTCTTTTCGCTTGTTAGTTCTGTACCTTTAGACGATAAAGACTCATAAGCAACTAATACTTTGCCTGCTGCTTGTGATAAATCTAAGTTTTTAAACGGTACATCTACATAACCAGTTAATAACGTTACTTCTTTTAATTTAGAAAATTCAGTAGCCGTGTCATTTTCTTCTTTTGTAGCTGTATCATCGGTTTCAGTTGTGTCTTTGTCAGTAGTTGTTGCTTCAAGAGTTTTAGCTTCTACTTTTGAACCAGAGTTAGCAGTTTCTTTGTCTGCTTTATCTGTGTCTTTTTCAGTGTCTGCGTTGTCTTTAGACTCTTTAGCAGCTGTATAGTAGTCTTTGGCAAGAATTTTAGAAGTAACTTCTCCATCTTTACCAGCAGCAATATTCAAAGTTCCTGTTACTTCTTTACCTAATGGATCAGTAAATGGTTTTTCAGTTTCTTTATCCATGATTGATAAATCAAATTGATAAGGCTGACCAGAAATTAAGTTTTCATAATACACACGGTCATAACCGCTTACTTTTTCTAATGGGTCAGGGTTTTTAACTGCATTATTATTGTTGTCAAAAGCGAAAAATTCAGTGTGGATTTTAGGTTCTACAAATTGAATAGATTCTGCTTCATTGTTTAAATCACTATGAGAAGCTACTTTTTCCCATTCTTTAATTGATGGGTTGTAGTATTCTAATTCATTTGTAAATACACCTTTTTTACCATTCATGCCTTCAGCATTAAAATCGTAATAAACATTATGAACAAATTTTGCTTGTTTAGCAGTAAATTCTTCTGTCTTCTTCAATGATTCTTCGCCTAACTGTTTACCAGTTCCAAATTCAACATAATCAGTTGTTAAGCGTAATTGTGCATTTTCAGGCAACTGTTGACCGTCAATCATGACTTCATCACGTAGTTTTTGGTCTTTTAATGGATTAACAAATTGCGCACCATCAACATTACTTGCTTGTGAATCTAAAGCAACTTTCACTGTTGGGTTTTTCACCACAAGTTCGTTTCCACCGTCTTTAATGACAATTGTTCCTTTAGAAGTAGCAGGGTCAATGTAATGTCCTGCGATTGTTGCGATTTCTTCGTAATCAATTTTTGTGCCTTCTTCATAAACAGGTGTTTCAAAATTACCTTTTGCGTCAGTAGTGTAAACTTTTGTTGCTTGTTTTTTACCATCTGGCAATGTTGGAGTGATATTGAATTTTGCGCCAGCAATTGCTTTGCCATTTTCATCAATTTTCTTTAAAGTAAGTTTTCCTTCTTTAATGATATTTACTTTGACATTTGTATCTGTTGAAGATGGGTCTAAGTTTCCAGCAGTCGCTACTGTCTGCTCATTAGGAGATGACCAAATTAGAGCTGTCTCAGCTAAAGGAGAAGTTTTTCTAAGTTTGACGTTTCCACTTTTAACAGAATCAGATGTTGCTTTCAATGTTAACTTGTTACCCTCTTTAGTAACCTCAACACCGGTATTATTAGCAGTAACGTTCATTAAATCAATGCTATTGTTATTATCAATCAGTACAGTTGATTCTCCAACTTTAAGATTAATTGTTTGTCCATCAAAAGAAGCAGGTCTGTACCACTGTTGCATTTTAGATTCAACATCAGCTTGATAGGCTTTGAATCCTTCTAAATTACCAATTCCGCCTACTTCTGTAACATCCCAACCTAAGCGAGACCACACTAATAACTGAGTATACCCTGACGCTACATCATCGGAAGCGTCTTTTGCACCAAAATTCATTACATCATTAATATTTTTATACGTTTGATTGGAGATGTCCATAGGTTTAGATGTGTAATCTGAACCGTTACCAAACAAAACATTTGGGTCGATGCAATAGGCATAACGCGAACCTATATAGTGATGATTCATAATCGGGTAGCGTGAAGTTGTTCCATGGCCAGTCAATACATAATTCATATTAAACGAATTAGAACTAGCAATAGCACGAGTCATGGCTTTCATTTTGAAAGGAATATTTACTTCTTCGCCATTGTCATTTTTCATAGTGACTGAGGCACCAGCTGGCTGATATTCACCGAAAATAGCCAGTCCTAATTGTTCAATTTCTTCATTACTTAAACCAGCTGTATTGTATTTCGCTGCTCCTTCGCGCTCTGCCAATTGTTGAATTTGATCTGACGTAAGAGCTTGATTAGCAACACGTTCTACTGGTTGGCTTTCTACAGTTTTTTCTTCTGTAGTTACTTTCTCCTCAACACTATTATTAGTTTGAGATTTAGATTCCTCCGTATTCTTTTTATTTTTGTTCTCCTCTTTTGAAGAACTGTCAACGGTCGATTCTTTTACACTCTCAGTCGTTGATTGAGTAGTTACTTCCGCCAAAGAAGCAACTGGTGCTACAAAGGTACTTGCCCCAACTGACAATAACATTGCAATAGTCGCCAGTTTGGTTCTTAAAATTCTACCTTTTTTCATTGTGTTTCCTCCATTTCTTATATTTTTATATATAAAAAAGCACCTAGAGTTTTCTCTAAGTGCTTTAAAATATCTGATTATTTAATTTCTTGCCCTGTTGCCGAATCATATAAATAAAATTTAACTGTGTACCAATATTCGCCGTTAGTCATTTTTACAGGTTCAATAATATATGCCCAGCCTTTTGTTGACATAGGATCTTCATGTAAGATAAACCAACCCACATAAAAATCACTATTTGGATCATTCCACATTACTTCTGCTTTATCTCCTGCAGTATCCATATCTTTTTCTAAAATACCGCTATTGCCGATTGGGTCAACTGGTGTCGGTGTTACTGGTTTTTCAGGTTCTACTGGTTTTTCATCAGTCCCACTATAAAAAGCGACACCTTCATACTTCCAACCTTTGCGAACTAAGTAGTCGCATTCTTGCCCATTTGTTGTAAAGTGATGGGTCCCTGTTCTTGCATTGGGATTGTACATACGGAATACTTCTGTTTTTCCACCTGAATACCATGCTACCCCTTCATAGCGCCAACCTTTGATTTTCAAGTTGTCTCGTTCACTAGCACTTAATGTGTAGTGGTGATCTGCTGTGTTGGGATTTAACATACGATAAACTGGTTCACCGGAACTTGGTACCGCCCATGCTGTCCCTTCGTCTCTCCAACCAAATTGCGAAATATACGGAATTTCAATCGTATTTGTCGTAAATAGATGTTCCCCTGACGTCGGGTTGTATGCACGGTACAATGTTGTTGCCTCTGTTTCTTGTGCGTTGGTACTGGCAAATACTCCCACTGCCAATACTGCGCCTATACCTAAAACAACGTTTCCTAATACTGTTCTTGCTTTCATTTTTTTCTCCTTCTAGCTGAATCCCCAATTTTTGCTTAATTGTTGGAAGATTTGCTGATATAGTTGTTAACAGTTTGAAGCGTTCTAATTATTAAATTATAACAAAATTTCATTTTAAAATGAAATTATTTCAAGCGATACCACTTTGTCGGTGTAGGGCCTGTCCGCCCTTCAATCTGTGTTTCACTTATGCCATTATCAGCTCCATTACAATGAACAATTGTAGTGTTACTGGAAGCAATGCCTGTATGACCTGCTGCACCGTTTGAATTGCCTTGATCACCTGAAATAAAAATGTCTCCCTTACGAACTTCACTTCTTGAAATTTCAGTAAGGACGCTGCCATTTAACCATGATAAGGTACTGGTATTTCCTAGTGTTGTTCCTTGTGGTAAATAGCCTGCTTCAATTAATGCTGAATACACGGCACTTGAGCAGTCATATTGCTTTGGACCATTTCTTTGAGGAATCAACATGCTGTAAGTAATACCTATATCTTGACGTACATAAAACCAATCTACTAATTTATCTACTTTGCTTCTTGATCCTACGCTAAACCATGCAATACTTTCACTCTTCCAACCAGAATCCATCAGCCATTTTCGCTCTGAGGTATTCGTCGTATAGTAGTGAGATCCAATTCCTTTTGCATTTGGATTGACTAACCGATAAACGGCTGCTCCATCATAAGGCGCATACCATGAAGTACCTTCATCTTTCCAACCTGCTCTTACTAAACCATTTTTTTCTGTAGTTGAAGTGGTATAGTGGTGTTCGCCTGTATTGGGATTGTATACACGATAAACAGCATTTCCTGAGGAGGAACCGTACATGGTGACTCCTTCATCTCTCCAACCTGCCTTAACTAATCCATCTTTTTCAGCTTTGCTTTGGGTAAAGAAATGTTCCCCACTGTTTGGATTGTAAGCTTGATAGATTGGTAATTGATCTACCGCTCTCGATTGATAGGCTTTAGCTTCTTGTTCTTGTTGGAACTGTTCGCTAGGTTGAATAATGTTTCCGCCGTTTGCATTTGCGATTTCGTCTTCGCTAGGCTGTGGATTTTCACCTTCTGTGATAGGTACGTCAGACACATCAGAATCAGACACACTGTCTATGGTGCTTTCTACTGTGGCTACAGCTGAATCTTGTGTTTGTGTGGAACTTATTTCGTCTGCCTGTGAGACACTCCCTAGACCTAACAGACCGACAAATACGGTTGCTGCTACAAGCCAACGCTTCCCTGATTTATACAATTTGTATCGTTTTTTTACTTCACCTAAACTAAACTTTTTTCTCATTCCTGTTCCTCCTAATGATTAAATGAATACCCTGCTTTATGTTCAAAAGTTGCTAGTAACAGCTTTGCTTGTCTCTCTGTTCCATGAGTCAATGATTCAAAACGAACGCCACCATCAACTCTTAAAACTTGTACTACCCAATCCCTCATTGGCTATTTCACCCCTTTACAAGAAATCTTTTGTTGCTAAATAAAACGTGTTTTCTCTTTTTTCGTTTGTTGAAAACTGTAAATCATACATAAATAATTTCGACTAGTTTTTTGGCGTCCGTAACTAGAACCCTATAGAACAACGGTAAATGCTCGATTACTTTCGTAACGTCATGGCAAGTGCTCTAATGTATTTGCAGCATACGACATGAACCCCTCTAAATGTTTCTAGGATACTATGCGTTTCCCCATTACCGGAAACCTGATCAAGTTTTTCATTGATTGTGCGTGAACCCTCCCCCCTTAGTAGCTGCTCTGATTAGGCAGGGTGCTATGTATTGCTTTGAAAATTGCTTTCCTTGGTGTTTACCACTTACTTTCATTGCAAGTGTTCATTGTCGAAAAGTCCTGGATAGTTGCGTTTGCTAAAGGAACCGAAACCCCTTTCCAAAGACGAATACTGCCTGAAATCAATACTGATTATTTTATGCTGTACGTCGCCTAAGCCTACTCCTATTCAATTCTTTACTCTCCAAGTGCCACAATTTCGCCACATATTTTTCAAGCAAACGAAAAAAGAGAAAATATTATTTTGGATCTCTACTTTGTTTTAATGTATTTACTGAAGCCTTTCCCTGTAAGTAGTAAAGGCTGTCCTAATGCTGTTCTTCTAGCAATTAATACTCGGTTTTCATCATAGACATGCTTAATTCGTGGATAGATATCTTTGATTGAGACTGTTTCAAGAATATTTTCATGTTTCTTAGCCCCAATGTAATAGTCCTCTACTTTTTCAGCATTCCAGCCCTTTACAAAATATTTAACACACCGTCTTTTTTTCGAAAGGTACCGTTTTGATCTTCAACTTTTAACGGCGGTTCATAAACAGTTAATCTTTTTCCAAAACGGCTAATATCGGCAATCCCAATTTGTTTTCGCATACCAACACCCTTTTTCCTTTCATTAGAAATTTAAAAAATGAATATTATGATTGCTTTCATATCAAGCTTAATCCACACTATATCGAACATACGTTCTTTTTGTCAAGTGAATTACATAACTGTCAAGCGAGAAGTTTTATCAATCGTTGCGAGTTTATTAAAAATTTTGACTGACAAAACTTCTCCCTCAAAAAATATAATCGCTTATGCTAGACATGAATTTTATTCCATGACCACAAAAAGAGGCTGACACATTATCGTGTCAGCCTCCTAACTTTGTCACATCTTATTCTGCTTATCTAAAAAATCATAAATTTTGCCTTTGAAACTTTCTGATTTCTTACAAGAACCCCTAAAGAAATATCTAAAAAAAGTATTCTAAAGCCTGTAAATATGATATTATTTAGACTGTTGCAGAGCAATCTGTAACAAAGCGGAGCGTAACCCGATATTCCTGTATCGGCACTTGCTACTTCTATGATCCATTCAAGGACGCCAATCCTTGTTTGGTAGAGGTAGTAAGGGCTCTGCTATTTGTGGTAAACAAGTTACGTCCACCACAAGCGATTATATTTGCAATACAAAAACTATTTTAGTTTTCGTATTTCAGTCGTTTCATTGCCACAAGAATACCACACAAAATATTTTTTGCAAACAATAAATTTCATTTTCACCGAGGAAACCGATTTAAAATATCGTTTTTCTCTTTTTTTTTGTGCAAAACAGACTATTCTTACCAACAAACAAATGAACAACAACCTAGCAATCACTTTCTATCATTATTTTATCATAATACTAATACTTATACAACAATAACGAAAAACAAAAAAACATTAGAAAAAACGTTATTCAACACATGATTTTTAATTATTTTTTAATCTACAGCCAGCTGTCCATACTTACGTCTGGCAAGGATTCTTGGTTTTGATCTTGTTGAATAAGAGCTATTGGTTTTTCAATAAACCAATTACGTACATAAATAAAAATGAGGTTCTGGATATCCTTTACTTTTTCTGTTTTAT
The DNA here is from genome assembly GCF_054819945.1 of Enterococcus sp. JNUCC 77. NCBI lineage: Bacteria > Bacillati > Bacillota > Bacilli > Lactobacillales > Enterococcaceae > Enterococcus > Enterococcus sp. JNUCC 77. The sequence goes on along the minus strand of NZ_JBTHIG010000004.1, from coordinate 70,312 downwards.
TCTTCTGATATGCCTTTAGTAATGTTTGATAGAGTTCAGCTTCTGCTTTTATCCCTTGTTGTTCTAACTCCTCAAAAACAATTGTGATCCCAGCTTGTTGTTCTGCCTTGTATTTTGCATTGTGAATCGTTTTAACAGTTTGCCTAGCTATTTCATACGTCGGTGAGAAAGTAGCTATGAGCTGTAAAACTTTATCTGGAATAAAAGTCGGTATCTGAGAACTATGGCAAGTTTCGACAAAGTTTTCTAGCAAAATTTGATTTTGTAAGTTGTCTTTTTCAGTGTCTATTAAGTGTCTATTAGTATCTATGTTATTATTATTAAGTTCTTGTTTGATTTTCACAAGTCCGCTGTTATCAAGGGTTTCAGCATTATCAGGGTGACTTGTGATTTTCACAAGTCCGCTACTAGCAAGATCTTTAGCACTTTGATTATCGTTAATGCGACTTGTGATTTTCACAAGTCCGCTATTAGCAAGATTTTCCTCTCTTTTTTGCATTAAATAAATGTCATTTTCTGTAACTTCCAATTCTGCTAAATATAAACGATTTTTTTTATTTTTTCCTGTTGTCTTGTCAAATCCCATGCGTTGCTGCTTAAGTAAACTAAATTCTTCTAATTCTTTTTTTAAGTGAGAAACTTTTTGTGATCCACAATTTAACATTTCTTGTAACTCGGTATTGGTAAACTCAAAATAAACATGACCATTTTCATCTTTCCAATTTTTTAACATAGCTAATTCTAGTCTGGATTTCAAAAGCATGTATGCAATCTTAGCACCATCACTTAATTTTCGATAAGTCTTATTTTCGACAAAAGCCTTTGGAAATTGGTAATATATTTCGTTATAGATTCTTTTGTCCGTAAAATATTTAAAGTGATCCATTTTTCTAACTCCTTGTCTGTTATCAGTTGGTTTTTCCTAAAACGAAACTGAGTCAAATTCAATTTAGATTATTTTACTGACGTTGTAAACATAAACTTTTTAAATAAGTATCAATAGTATACAGGTATACCAGTATACTGGTATACTAAATAATTTCTAAAGTATACCAGTATACCTTCTGCTTAGTATACTAGTATACTTATATATATATGATTTTGGAACTATTGCAATGGTGCTAGTGAAATAAGTACAATTATTGAAGTATACTAGTGTAAAAGTATACGAGTATACCAGTATACTTGGAACAACTTTTTGAAAATATTCGTTAGTATACTGTTCTACTAATGCTATAATTTTCTTGTGTTAATAAAATTGCTATGGTATACTTTCGCTAACATAACGAAAGTATACAGGAGGTAATGGTATGAGTGAGACATATGTTGTTGGTAATTTTAAAGGTGGAGTTGGAAAAACAAAAACTGTTACTATGTTGGCTTATGTGAGTGCTAATGTAAAAAAAAGAAGAACGTTAGTAATAGATTTGGACCCCCAAGGAAATGCAACAAGAGTGTTAGCCAAAACAGGTAATTTAGAAAATATTGAAAAAAATGTAACTGATGGATTCCTAAATGGTAATTTGGAAGATCAAATTATTAATGTTATGGAAAACTTAGATATGATCGCGTCAAATACTGCCTTTAGGAACTTATCAAAAATACTAATGTCCAAATTTCCAGATAATGAGGATAAACAGATTTTTTATTTAAGCGAATTAATTGAACCGTTAAAAGAAAGTTACGACAGTATATATATAGACGTTCCTCCTACTATTTCCGATTACAGCGATAATGCTATGATTGCTGCTGACTACTGCATAATAGTCTTACAAACACAAGAACTCGCTTTAGATGGTGCTCAAACTTATATTGCTTATATGCAATATCTAGCAGATAACTATGCTAATAACTTACAAGTATTAGGAATTATTCCTTGTATGTTAAGACCTGGTGGACGAGTAGATAATAAGGTACTTAAACAGGCTCATGATCTATACGGAAATAATGTTTTAGATACTATAGTTAAATACCAAGAAAGACTTAAAGTATATGATGTAGAAGGTATCAAAATCAATCATTCCTATAAAGGAAAGCCTGATAGTTGGGACTTGAAAGCACATCAAATTTTCTTAGATGTTTTAGATGAATTAGACGAGCATGAATCTTATTTGGAAGGAGTTCAATAATATGAAGAAAGACTTTCAACCATTAATTAATAACTCGAATTCCAAGAAGACTACGCTTAAAGATAAAAAAGTATCAATCCAAGGAAATAGTGATTTTGGAAGAATAGAAACACCAAGTGTTAACCAATCAAAAGAAAGTAGCAACAAAACAAATAAAAGTCATAATGATCCAAGAATGAAAGCAACTATGACTCAAAAAATATCACCATTAGTTAATTTGAAAATTAATACCTTAAAACCCTTTTTAGGGGAACTAGAAAATATGCCTAAAGCAACTGTGAATGAAATTATTGATTTACTTGTCGATTCCTATGTAGGCGTAAGATTAACTACACGACAACAAGAAGCTTTCAAATCCATGTTAGATTTACAAACTGAATTATTAAAGAAATAAAAGTTCGAAAACCAAAAGTAGAAAAGTATACTAGTATACTTTTCTGCTTTTGCTATAAATAAACCTAATAAGTAAAATCAAGCTAAGAGGACCATATACAGTTTCCACAAAAATAGTAAATTTGTAGGAAATGGTTGTACACTTTTGTCCATAGCTTTGGATTATCATTTAAACGAGTTAATCAAGTGATGCAAAGTTTGCTCTCTTTTTTTAATCTAAAATATTCATAAAGTAGAAAAGTATACTAGTATACCAGAATGCTTTTCTACTTTTGAAAAGTATATAAACCATGTCTGTGAAGAACGATTTTTCTTTTTGTTCTTTTAAATATTATTACAATAAATGAGATTTAAAACACCGAAAAAAATTGGCTGGATACGTGTCTCTTTTATTCCTGATTGTAAGGGTATAGACGGATAAAATAATTATGCTGTTCTATCTACATCATTAGCGTGATAATAATATTGCAAACTCAATATCCTAATCGCGATTTCAGCGTCCAAGGGTCTGCATGTGCCAACTCTTTTATGGTGGTAATACCCATATCTCTAAAGCGTAGCTTCATTTTTTTTCCAATACCCCAAAAATCAGTCATGTTTTTAATGCCCCAAACTTTGGTAGGGACATCTTCATATTTCCATTCAGCAACAAATCCATCATTATGTTTTGCTTCATTATCTAGTGCTAACTTTGCAAGCAAGGGATTGTCGCCAATTCCTACAGTGCAAACTAAACCAGTTTGTTTCTTCACTTCAGATTGTATGATTTTAGCCAGCTGTCGGCGCTTATGACTACGTGTCAGCTGTCTGTAAATAGGTTAAGAGAATACTCTACCTTCAAAATCGACTCGTCAACGCTGTAAATCAGTAAATCCTCATCAGCAACATAATCTCGAAAAATATTATTGATTTCAAGATTTCTTTTGATATATAAATTCATTTTAGGAGGTGCTAAAATTAAATCTTTTGGCAAAGGATAGGGGAGATCATTAAAACGAGATACATTTGATATTCCCATGGTTGCTTTAGCTACTGGGGAAGAAGCTAAAATCAATCCATTGCCACCAACATCGTCAGCAGTAGACAACACGACTAAATTAGTGGTTAATGGATCAAGCCCACGATCCACACATTCTACGGACGAGTAAAAGGATTTTATGTCGATTAGAAAATAATCGGATAGCGGTTCTTTACTATAATCTATCATTAAAGGTCACTCCTTCATTGAAATTATACCGAACGTATGTTTGTTTTGTGAATTTTTAGAGCAAATAAAAAATGCCACAAACAGCGATTTAATCGAGTTAATAGCATTCTTTTAGAACTATTCAATTTTCTACAAATATATGTCGTAATCTGCTAACTGTCTCTTTTTCTTAATTAGATCAATTTCTTCTGAAAACTTCTTCATGACTTGTTCTCGAGTTAATCCGTATAATCCTTGTGCCTTTCGCCAACGAGAAAACGCCGTGATAGGGGTGCTGTAGTAAATAGCAATATCAGTAGAATTATAACCATGGTAAACCAAAAATAAAAAGTCCGACCTTCTCAGTGTCTCTCTTTCTCTATGATTCTTAGGAAGTTCTGGCAAAGGTGGGGGAGGTACAGTCAATTGCATGGCTAACTCTTGTATTTCTTCTGCCAGTGCTTCATTTTGAATCCAATTATCATCTTGATTCATTAGTATTAACATTTTTTTGCGTATTGCTTTTTTATCTGTTGCTTGCATATTCTCACCACCAAACATTTTAAGGTTGTATACCATAATCGGAAAGTTTTTTATTTTTTCTAGCTTTGACAACTTCGTTTGAATACCTGTATATAATTTCTTCTTTTGTTTGTTCACTAAATCCCTGATCTTCCCGCCATTTGGAAATAACTAGTTGACTTACTTTATATATTTTTTCTAAATCTTTGGTTCCGTAACCTAAAGACAACAAAAACAAAAAGTCACTTCTTTTGAAATTTTGCCAATCTAATTTTGTTTCTGGAAAGGGAGGACGATTGACGAATAGAGGTTCAGCTAGATTTTGTACTTTTTGCAATGCCTCTTCATTACTCGACCAATCGGGATTACTGTTGATAACAGTAAGTAATTTCATTCTCTGTTTCTTTTTTAGTAACTTATTCATAAATATCACCTAATAATTAGTAGCTTCTCTCTTTTATAGCGTAAATGGTTTTTCTTGGCAAATTCAACTCTCTTGCGATAGTGAGTATTGGAAAACCACTGTTTAACATCTCAATCACTCTATCATATACCAGTTTATTTTGTCCTGTAGCTCCTGCATGGTATTTTAAGGGGCGTCCTTTATAAATACCTTTTTCTTTGGCAATTGCAATCCCTTGTTCCTGTCGTTCTAAAATTTTTACTCGCTCACTTTCAGCAACATAACTAAATACTTCTATTACGAGATTAGACAATAGGTTACGCAAGCTATCGTCAGTTACACCGGAGAAAGAGGGGAGATCTAAAATTTCAACATTAGCACCTTTACTTCTAACTCGCTGCAACAAGTCTTTAATGTCTTTGCTGTTGCGTCCTAGACGGTCAAGGCTTGTGACAACTAATGTGTCACGTTCTCGCAAATAATCTAAAGCAGGTAAAAGCTGCGTTCTTTCTTGTACATTTTTTCCTGATACTTTTTCTTCAAAAAAGATTACATCCTGGCTATCAATTTCTTTTTCAAGTTTCCAATCGGAAATAAGCTGCTTTTGTCTTTCCAAATTCTGTTCGGCACTAGAAACACGTAAATAGGCTACAAACATCATTATCCCTCACTTATCAATTTTCTCTTTTGTTAATAAATGATATCACCTAATAATTAGTAGACTCATTCTTTAATTACGTAAATGGTCTTTATTGGCAAAGTCAACTCTCTTACGATAGGGAGTATTGGAAAACTGCGATTTAAACTGATCTTGTACTAAAGAAATTTTGCCATAATTTAATTTAAAAATACGGTGGCATTTTTTACAAGTCCAACTATTATGATCAGAATCTATACTAATGATTTCACCACAATCACAAGTTACATAATAGGGAGGCCATAACCATTTTTTATTAAAGTCATTTATAGATTCCATACTACTACTAAAATATTTTTTTTTTTCCAAATCTATTTCCTCTCTTCATGGATCAAAAATGGTATGAATCAAAAAACCATTTAATACACACCCAAAAGTAACACAACTATGCTTAAAAGAAAAGGCTTTAGAATAGGATTCTTGAAAAAAAGTACCAACTGTAGGTATAGGGAGAGTAATCACTATAATTTGAGAGAGTATGCTAGAATTTGTTGTGAAAAAAATAACCCTCGTTTCAAATGAAAACTAAAAGTTATAATTTCATCCTAATCTATCATGTGATTGCTCTATTTATCTGAGGAAGATTAAAAATTTTCCCTGTTACTTTTTAAATAAAAAACCGAAAAGAAAAATTCTCTTCGGTTGGTCAGTTGGCTCTATTTTTTTATAAATTAACCTTGTGGGTTAACAGGAATAGTGTGGTTAGTTTTAGATTCTATATTCTTACCTAAAGTATATATTACCAATAGAACAATAATCGGTAGAAATAAAGCTTTATCATTGAAATTACTTGTCAATAATGTTCCCGCAAAACCTCCAAATCCAAAGCCTACCAAAATGCTAAAGTACAGAAAAGCTTTATGTGCAGCTCCAGATTGGTTAAAGAATGATTTCATTAAAAAGCTAAAAGCATTTTGTACAACCAAAGTTACTGCAACATTTCCATAAACTAAATCTTTACCAAACCTATGGAAAGCATTTCCTTGCATTCCTGCTAATAAAGAGATAATCATACAAATATGAACGGTTTGTAATTGCGAATTTATCAAGTTTAATGACAATAAGAATAAAACAATAACTTCTATAATAATGACATTGAACGACCAGTTTTTAGGGCTATCTTTTTGAATGATTGCTGTGATTGCAGCTCCGATACCAAAAGCTAGTACTGTTAACGCCACAGTAAAAAAATGTGACCAATCTTTCTCCGCCAATGATTGACCTAATAAAATAATATTTCCTGATTGTACTGTACTAAATGCTTTTCCTATAAAATAAGTATATCCACTCATACTTCCAGCTGCTACAGCTAAGAAAAAAGCAATCATGGGAAACTCCATATAGGGTTCTCCACTTTTAATTTCTTTATTCATCATTATTTAAACATCTCTTTTCATTATATTAAAATCCCCTTCAATCATAGAATCAAAGGGGAAATTGAATTTAAAAAATATCTGTCGCGTTTAATCCCGGGGTTCTTTTATTAATGGAATCTTTATCAGGATTTTTTAAAGCTTCATCAATCTTATCTTGATCAAACCAAATAACTGGAGAAGGAGATTCTTCTTGTGGTAAGCTTTCGACAAAATCTTTAGTGAGATTGAGATGGTCTGCCACTATTTGAGATGGGATCGTAGCTAACCATTTATTTAAAGAAATATCTGAATAATCAGGATTTTTAAATACTTCAATAAAAATTAGCTTTTCACTACCAATATTTTGAACATAATGACCAGCCACCATAGGTACATACCCAGCATCGCCTGCATGATAATCAAACGTTCTTGCTAATGAATTAGAATTAAATACAGTCATGCGCGCATCGCCTTGGATATAATATTGCCATTCAGCAGCTTTAGGATGCCAGTGTAATTCCCGCATGCCACCAGGCTCAACTTCAACAATTGCAGCAGATATAGTTGGAGAGCCAGGAAATACTTTTGAATCAACAATCCACACACGTCCTGCTTCTGATTCAATTGGATCCAATGTATCAATATGGAAGGTCAAAGGGTGTGGGACCTCTCCATTTTTATTTGGACGAGAGACTTCATCAATAGCTTTTGGTACATCTGCTCTAAAAATATATTTTTCTTTATCCGGTAAACTTTCCAGTTCAGATTGTTTCTTTTTAAAATTAGCTGCGACAACTTCAGGTGGTGTATGAGCTAACCAGTCAGTAATTAGTAATGTATTATTTTCAGAGAAATCAGGCTCGCTAAAAACTAATAAAAATTCACAACCTTCATCTAAACCTTGAATAGAATGTGCAACACCAGCTTCAAAGTTCCAGATGTCACCAGCTTTTACATCATCAATATAAGTCTTACCATTCTCATCAATAGCCGTTATGCGGGCATTTCCATATAACATCAATCCCCATTCAGCTTCTTTATGCCAGTGCATTTCACGATAGGCACCAGGTGCTAGACTCATATTAACTCCTGCGACCTTATCAGATGCAGGCATTTCTCGGCTGGTAACTTCTCGTGCCCAACCACCATCTTCCAGTCGATTACGAACATCGTTATAACTAAAACGCATATTAGGCAATGTTCCGTGATCAGTTGCAGGGGGAATTAAAAAATCAGGACCTTCTATATCCCTTTGAATGTCTCGAGGGCCAAAATCTAGCCATCCCTTTCCATCTTTTTTACGAATTGGTTGTGGTGCATTATTTTCTTCTTTCATTATGAAATCACTTCTTTCTTTTCTTTACAGATATCTTAGGTATTTTGGATTTATTTGTAAAAAAATGAGCTTAGTATAGAGTAACGAGATTAAATACAAGACTTGAAATGAAAGCTTTTATCATTGTTTTTAAATTTTGGTAATTTTTGATTGGATATAGGTTGGATGAAATAGGGATCGAAATAAATTGCTTGAAAAAATCTATTGATTTGTAAAGGAAATGTGGACAGGATACACGTTATAAACTATTTAATCATAGTTAAATATTATATCTGTTTATATCGCATTTAGCAGAAAATTTTAGATTCAAAGTGTGTTTACAAAGTGAAGGTAATAATAAAAAGTTAAGTATCTTTTATTGAGGAGAATCCTGTATACAGCTAAAAAAACCATTAATAAAGGAAAATTAGGTGACTTCATAAAAAAAGCTACAAACAGCGATTTAATCGATTTAATTGCATTTCTTAATAACTATGCAATTTTTATTTCTTTCTAATACGAAGGCTCCTTATAATTCATTTTATATTTTTTGTTTATTTTTTTTAAGAAAAATCAATCACCGTTTTATTTTATTAATAACTTAATATAAATATTTTTATAAAATCTTAATCTATATTTAAATTTTATTAATTTTGTTTATATAAATCAATAATCATTTTAAATGACAGATGTTGTCATTTAGCCTGTTATTCAAAGGTCATAGCAATTAAAAATAAAGGAGATCATATATATGAAAAACAAATTATTAATATTAGTTTCTTTTTTGTTTATAACTTTAGGTTTTTTAAGTATTACAGGTTATGCAGATGAGAATGCTTTTGTTGTAAAAAGTACGGGGATTGATATAGCAAGTAGTAAATACTCAGATTTGATTTATCCATTAAACGAAAGCGAAACAAAAAAAGATTTTCCACCCATAATTAGAAAGTTTCCAGAAAATGACCCTAATAGGTCTTTATTTTGTTTAGATATGGATGTTCAAACTTATCCAGGGCTTACTTATATTAATTCAGGAGAAGTAGAAAATAATATGGCTGTTTCTTGGTTACTAAAAAATTATTATGAGAATAATCCAATCGTTATTGATAGTAATGAGTTTAATACAAATTTTGTTATGACTCAGATAGCTATATGGTACTTCACAAATCCTGAAAACAAATATGTATGTGATGGTGCTGATATTTATGAATTGAATCCAGAACTTCAGAATCTAGTAAATGAAGCAATAAATCATATGAATGATATATCCCAAGATGTTATACTGCAAAATCTTAAAATGGATTTGGATACCGAATTGCAATATGAGAGGGTAAATAATGAAAATTACAAAGCGACTTCAAAAGTTGTGATCTCGTATTCATCATTGTTTTCATCTGTTGATTTGAATGATATAAATGTAGAGTTTGGTGAACCAACATTATATTTAAAAACAAACGAGACTAAAGTTGATATAACCAATGAAGATGGGGTGGACATTGCTTTTGATAAAGATAGAAGAGAGATTGATATCCTTATTAGCAAGGACATTTATCAAGGGTTTCCTAATGGTTCTAATTTGATAATGGAATTGTCCAGTCAAGCTTATTCAGAAAATAATTTAGGCACTTTTTATGATACATCTGAAGGTAGCAGTGTTCATCAGCGTTTGGGAAGTTATTTAAAAAAAGAGATTTATAAAGATTTATCAGCAATGGATGAATTTACAGTAAAAAAAACTGAACCAACTGAACCAACTGAACCAACTGAACCAACTGAACCAACTGAACCAACTGAACCAACTGAACCAACTGAACCAACTGAACCAACTGAACCAACTGAACCAACTGAACCAACTGAACCAACTGAACCAACTGAACCAACTGAACCAACTGAACCAACTGAACCAACTGAACCAACTGAACCAACTGAACCAACTGAACCAACTGAACCAACTGAACCAACTGAACCAACTGAACCAACTGAACCAACTGAACCAACTGAACCAACTGAACCAACTGAACCAACTGAACCAACTGAACCAACTGAGCTAACAAGATTGTCACAACATAAGAATAGAAATGCAAAACAAACAATCCTTCCTCAAACAGGAGAGTCTACATCTATTTTGGTAATAGTAGGTGCAATATTATTATTAATAAGTGCTTATTTGTTTTATAAAAAAACTAATAAACTGAAATAAAAGTGTTTAGAAGTAAACTATAAAGCTGAAGAGAGCTCATCTGAGTAAATGTATAAAAGTTGTTCATTTTTTTCTGTCGTATCCCAATGATAGAAAGTACAAAAATTTCTTTTTCAGGTAGTGAGGGGACGTATAATAAATAGATGTTCAGCAAAATTTTGAATTTTTTGTCAGTCATGTTCTGAATTTGTTCAATTAAGCTTTCTATTCATAAGTGTAAGTAATTTCGTTCTTTTATTTTTTTACGTAATTGACATTTTTTATTGTAGTCAACATATTTGATTAACTCTTTTTCAGAAGTTTTTCGGTTATAGTTTGTTCTCTTGATTTTTAAATTATGCATTTTACAATTTCACAACATGATTGATTATTTTAAGTTGTTATATACGAAATTTAAATAACAATTAATTTCGAATTTATTATTTTAAAAAACCCCTCAATCTATCGTAATATATGTATATATTAAATGTTTAGTGTTATTCATTAACGGATATGACTATCTTTTAATCCTTGTTAAATAATATAATTTATAAAAAATTAAATAAATAATAGTAGTTATTTGTGTTATATTATGTTAATCATGTGAAAGGAAGTGTGTTATGAAATACTTACATGTCTTTTTGATTTCTTTATTATTGTTTCCTCAGTTTATCTTATCAACTCCTGTTTTTGCAGAACAAAAAATACTGGATTCTGGGGCAGTCGATAAAAATAATGATCGTATAGACTTGCTTAATGATAATATCACCTTAAATATTGGAGATATTTTTTATCCAGAAAATTATGCTACTGCTTATCGTGATAATGAAGAAGTACCTTACGGTAATGACTTTACTGCTATCTACAATGATGTAGATACTTCTAAACCAGGAGATTATAAAGTGATCTACCGCTTGCATTATCCTTCAGGTGCAGTTCTAGATAAAACTATGAATGTTATGGTACAAAATAATGATCGTATAGACTTGCTTAATGATAATATCACCTTAAATATTGGAGATATTTTTTATCCAGAAAATTATGCTACTGCTTATCGTGATAATGAAGAAGTACCTTACGGTAATGACTTTACTGCTATCTACAATGATGTAGATACTTCTAAACCAGGAGATTATAAAGTGATCTACCGCTTGCATTATCCTTCAGGTGCAGTTCTAGATAAAACTATGAATGTTATGGTACAAAATAATGATCGTATAGACTTGCTTAATGATAATATCACCTTAAATATTGGAGATGTTTTTTATCCAGAAAATTATGCTACTGCTTATCGTGATAATGAAGAAGTACCTTACGGTAATGACTTTATTGCTATCTACAATGATGTAGATACTTCTAAACCAGGAGATTATAAAGTGATCTACCGCTTGCATTATCCTTCAGGTGCAGTTCTAGATAAAACTATGAATGTTATGGTACAAAATAATGATGAAAGTATTAAGTTAATACCTGTATTAAGATCATATAATACAAATGATGGGGACCATTTGTATACGTCAAGTCAAGAAGAATATAATTGGATTGTGGGTCTTAAATGGCAGGCAGAGGGAATGGCATTCCAAAGTGTTTTATCTTCGTATGAAGAAGCAATTCCTGTTTACAGATTATATAACCCTAATTCAGGAGAGCATTTTTACACTGTGGATCAAAAAGAATATGATAATGTAGCCTTAAAAGGATGGAAGAAAGAAACTGTAGGCTTTTATATGGTTCCAAAAGAAAAAGGGGACGCAATCTATCGTGTATTTAATCCGAATGCAACTGGACCGGGCTCTCATTTATTTACTTCCAGTAAAAAAGAAGCTGATTGGTTAATTGGACTTGGATGGAAAGATGAAGGAATCGCTTTTTATAGTCCAAAATGATTCTTTGACTAAATATTTTCGCTAAATTTATAACTTAAAGAAATTGAACTGTCGAAAATATCTTTAACTTAAAAAGTATAATTATTATAGGAAATAGGAAGAGATTAGAAATATAAAAAATTAGGCCAAAACTTATATGTTTTTGGTCTATTTTTTATATCTTATAGAGTAATTTTATTATAGGGATCGCTTTAATTTTGAAAAATTTATAGACTATAGCATTAGCTCCATCACGTATAAATCATAGTACTTATCTTCTATTATACAGTAGTATTTTTGAATTCACTGTATTTGGCTGACCTTACCAAGTAATAAAAACGCGTTGCCACAGCGTGGCACTTTAAAAAAATATCATAGATATTTCCTGGTTCGTAATACTTCAAAGTTCTAAGCTTCTAACTGCTATATCCTTGTCTTCCTGTGTAATACCGATGTATCGCAAGGTTTCCCTCTGGGAAGAATGATTTAACAAAGATTGAATAATTTCAATTCTTGTTCCTTGTTTATATAAGAAATATCCGAAGGTCTTTCTCATAGAGTGAGGACCAATATTTTTTAAGTGGATTGTTTCAGCTGCAGTATGAATAATTCGCCAGAAACTTTGTCGACTCAGTGGTTGATTCTGTCCATTGCGACTCTGAAACAAGAACACATCGAAGTCATGATCGGAAATTTCCTTAGGGAATTCTGATTGTACAAAATCTAAAATTAATTTCTTTAATTTATTAGAAATAAATACAGAGTTTTGCTTGCTTGTTTTTTGTTCTTTCATATCCAATCGATCTTTAACAACAATTCGGCCACGAGAAACTTCTAAAACATCAGATAATTTTAATTGACGTAAATCAGAAATCCTGTAGGCAGTATTTATGCCTATAGAAAATATTAAGAGGTTTCTTTCTCCATATGGGGTGCTAAGCAAAATTTTTTTCATATCTTCTATTTTTTTTTTATCTCGAATAGGTGAAACAGTCTTCATTTTTATCAACTCCTATTAACGTTACTTAAATATACTATAACACATAATATGTAACGTTAAAAGCGGATATAAAAAAGAACTCTGATAAAAATGTCATGATTTCCTTAGAGCCGCAAAGGATACAGCTATTTTGACGAACGTTACACAACAGGGTTGTGTAACGTTGGATAATTTGGAAAAACCCGAAATAATCTCGTTGAGATAAGTAGAAATATCATGCGTGACTTGATTATTTTTGAAATATATTATATTTTATATAAAAGAGGTGATTTTAATATGTTGTTAGCGAAATCAAGGTTACAAGGAAAATCAGTTGTTCTTACACTTCCTGTTGGAGAAGGTAAGAGACCAGATGCTAATAAAGAGTACATTGTTATATATGAAGAAGATGGTACCATTACTTTAATTCCAAAAGTAGAAAACCCTTTTGCGTCATCTAACATTGGAGAATTATATAACGAGAGTCAGTTAGACGAATCTCAATATAAACAGGAGGAATAGGTAAATGGAGAGTAGTGAATTTTATACACCAAAAAAAGGAGACATTATCTGGATGAATCCGAAGGCAGGTTCAACGGAAGAAGATAAAAAAAGACGACCTGGATTAGTCGTCTCAAATAATCAATTTAATCAATCCACATTATTGGTGGTGATTTGTCCAATTACTGCAACCATTCAACCAGGTGCAACAAGATTTACCCTAAAAGACTCTGGAGAAGTGAAAGGACAAGTATTGATTCCACAATTAGAGTCTTTAGATACAAGGAATAATAAGGTAGAGTATATAGAGAAATTATCCATTTCTGATATGGCCAAAATTGATCAGGTTATTGGGTATATATTTTAGATTTTATTGAAATAGCCTTCACCGGCCATTTCTTATTCTTTGGTAATGTTGCTATTTTTGATATTAGCATCGGTACTCTTTTCTCCTGTTAATCCTTACTTTTTTCAATATAATATTAAGTCGGCCTATAATGAGAAAGAAATATTTTAATTTTCGTGAGTTTCTGTTTGTGTTAACAGACGATTCTGAATGATGATATTGAAGATAGTATTTTTCTCAGGGTGGCAATTTCAAAAATGTTGTATTCTTGTGGATAGAAATATTTCACATAGAGTTCGTGTTAATGACCGAAAAGAATCCTACGCTGCATTCAACTATGCCTACTAATAAACTTAAAAGAAAGAGGCGAAAAATACATAGATTTTATGATAGATAAGTGAAAAAAGTGATTAAATAACTTCTAATCCTTGATATACTAATATTATATAAATCAAATGGAAAATTTAATATACAACTAAAAAGATATATATAAGAATAGCTCCCTAACGAAGAAACTATGGAGAACTTCTTGTATCTAAATCCAAGCAATATAACTAAAAATTTATAGGTAGTGTATAAAAAGAAATTTAATGTACACTATTATCAATATTTTAATTTAATTATATGAATAAACGTTCCGGTCACATATAATTATTGACGATGTCAATTCAATGTGTAAGTATTAGAAAATAAGAATTTCAAATCATAAAGGTGAGGAATAAATGTGAGTAGAAAAAAAAGGTACTAATTGGATGTACATTGCTATTATTATTAATATTAGGTGCATGTACGAATTCTCAAACTAGTCAATTTTCAGGAAAAGTTAGTCCTGAAAAAAAGATTTCTAAAGAAAATAAGAACAGTGATTTAAAACAAGAAATACTTTCAGAAGATAATTTTTTTAAAGAGATTATTACGAATGGTTTAGACCCTATAATACAAAACAAATTGACCTACAAGGTTAATTCAAAAAATTCAGATTGGAAGAATACTATTTTTACAATCAACGAAGTACGGTTAGTAAATGTATCAGATTTTAGTTATATAGATGATAAAGAATATAAAACATTGATATCTTTAAAATATAAAATAAAAAATACTGGCTCAGAAATGACTGAGATAACTCCCCAAAATATTAAAATAAATTTTTTAGGTAGAAACAAAGAAGTCAAAGGAATCAGTTTTGATGATGTACTAATTGATATGGAAATATCTCTGAATGAAACAAAAGGTGGCTATTTTTATATAGGTTTGAACGGAAAAGAAGATTTAAAAAGTATTGATGGAATTAGTTTCGATTTAGAGAATAGTGATTCAGAAAACCATAGCTACAAGATTAATCTATAAAATTGACAAAAAATATGAAAAGGTATTCCCTAATGTAGTGTGCCGACCCCAAAACGTTAGACCGAAAATCTAACTTTTTGGGTGGAATTGTCAAGAAAAACTAGACACTTAGTTAAGAGAATAAGTGGAATTCTTTTCGAAGTCTCTAGGAGATTGATAGTCAAGAGCAGAATGCATTCGTTTGGTGTTATAGTAAGTTTCAATATATTTAAATATCTCCATTTGAGCTTGGTCGATATCTCTGAATTGAGCATCATCGGTCAGCTCTCTTTTTATTGTTTTATAAAAAGATTCCATTAAGGCATTATCGTAAGGATTTCCTTTACGACTCATGCTAGAAATTGCCTCTTTTTTTCTTACTTTTTCTTGAAATTTCGCGCTTGTGTATTGCGATCCTTGATCTGTGTGAATAATTAATCCAGGCTTAGGCTGTTCTTTTCTAAATGCTTGGAGAAAAGAGTCTACAACTAGTTGGGTTTTCATTCTAGGTGACATAGCCCAACCAACAATTTTTCTCGTACAGACATCAATAAAGACAGACAAATAGAGCGTTCCTTTTTTCAATGGAATATACGTGATATCTCTAGCCAAATTTTATTTTTTTCTGTTACTTGAAAAATTTGGTTAATGAGATTGGGCTGTAAAAGAGAGGGCGCTTTTCGGTTATAGTGTTTGTATTTATAAGTACTCCCTTTGGCGTATAGTCCGAGTTGATGGAGGAGCTTTCCTACACGTTTTCGATTTACAAGGATGCCTCTGTTATTTAGTACTTTTGTTATTCGAATCGCCTCATATCTTCCATGATGTTCTTTAAAAATAGCAGCGATTTCTTCTTTTAAAAGTTCATTCTCCTTTCAATACCGCGAACGGATGACAGCATAAAACTCGACCAAATTTCTTTGGTCGAGTTTTGGTCTAACTATTGGGTCTCACTTCACACTACGCTTTTTACGAGGGTTCTTTTTTATTAATACTTTGATTATCTAGGTGTGTAGAAGGCAATACCTTCATCTCTCCAACCTAAACTAATCAACCAATCTGCTTCTGAACGAACCTTAGTATACATATGTGATCCAGGTCCAGTTGCATTAGGATTAAATACTCGGTATACAGGATCTCCTTCTTCTTTAGTAACCATATAGAAACCAATGCCTTCTTGCTTCCATCCTGCAGCCCCAACACTATTGTATTCAGTTACATCAGTTGTATAGAAATGTTCTCCTGAATTGGGATTATACAAACGGTATACTTTAGTCGCACTTTTATGAGTTGGCACGACACTTTGAAAGGCAATACCTTCTGGTGTCCATTTATATGTTTGAATCCAATCATATTCTTTTTTACTAGTCGTAAATAAGTGGTCTCCGTCATTTGAATTATATGCTCTATATACAGGAATCAATTCATCTTTCGGAATACTATTACTCTTATATACAAAGGTAACGACTTTAACATTTGATGTGTATTGACCAGTAGGTTCTCCAACAACTTCAATCATTGTATAGTTATCAATATTTAATTGAGTCGCTGCATAGTCAGAACCAATTGCACCACGGAGTATTTCATTTTCTCTTAAAGTTTTACCTTCAGAGTCTTGATACTGAACAACTACAACTCCTTCTTGAAGAGGATTATCATCTGTTAACAAGTGATAAGAAAGTTTAATTGTTTGTGCTTCTTCGTTCAGTAATAGGCCACTAAGAGGAGCAAATCCATCATCTGTAATAACACCATTAAATCCGTACTCAGGTACATAAATAATTGGTGCATCATAACGTTCACCGTATTTACCAGTTATCGTTTCATCCGCATGGATTTTTTTAATAGGATTACCATTTACATCGTACTCCCAATACTCAACAGTTATTTTTCCAGGAACAATTTCTGAGTAGATATAGGTTACTTCCTGAGATTCATTCGTAAAGGTTCCTGTTGTATTACCAACAACTTCTTTAAATTTATAACCAAAAACTTCTTGTTGCGTTGTTGTATATGATTCTCCTATTGGACCAGTTAAAATAATATCCTCAGATATTGTTTTACCTTGTTCATCTACATAGTGAGCAGTTACGCTTGCACCAGCCGCTGGTGTCCAAACTGCATATAAAGTAGCTCCTTCAGAAACAATTGTAGTTTGATTGCCAGCTTTTAAATTGTCATCTGGTTTCGTGGCACTTGGATCAGTAGACCATCCTAAGAAATCATAATTTTCTCTACTTGCATTTAAATCTGATTGTCCATTAATTATATTAACTTTTTGAGTATTATTTCCTACTTGATAATAAGTAGTAGGTTGTTTTTCTCCGTAATAAGTTGAGCCATCATATTTATCAGGTAAATTATCGAAATTAAATTTACCTCCATTACTATCATATTTCAACCAAGAAATTTCAACAGATCCGATGTCTGAAGGTTCTATTCTAGGAATATTTCTTTGGTCTACAGGTAAACTAGTTCCATCTTTAACTTTAGCATCTGCTAGAAGTTCTGGTGCAATTGGAATAGTTGGAACTGTTTCTCTGGTATTCGAACTTCCTGCACTGATAGTAGAATTATCTGGGACAAGACCATATGGAATATTTCCAAAAACTTGTTTTCCATCTTTTACAATGTCCCCTGTTGCTCCTGTCGCATCATAACCGATATTATTTCCTTTATCAGTCGATTTTACAGAAGAAGATGCAATGGAGTTTAGTGTTTCTGTTCCAGTAGAATAACCATTTACATTATCCACCAAGATATTGTTTGTAAAATTTCCTCCAGCACCATTAAAAAACGGCGCTCCGGCAAAACCAATAGCTCCTCCAGAAGTTACTGATTTGTTTGCAGCAAATGTGTTAGAAATAAAGTCAACCATAGTTTTTCTACTGGTACTTCTACCACCATTTTGATAAATCTGAATTGCTCCACCACTTTGAGTTACGCCACTGCTTGCAGAACCATTTGACTTATTATCATAAAAAGTATTGTTCTGGAAAAGGATCCCAGAAGTAACGCCATCAGTGGAAGTCGAACCATTCGCTTGTATTAGAATGGCTCCTCCGTTATCTCCGGCAACGTTAGAATCAAATGTGTTAGAATCGAAATCTATTTTGATTCCTTGCATTACATTGAAAAATGCGATCGCACCACCATCGGCTAGTGTTTGAACACCGGTCATAGAAGAAGCATTTTCCACAGCTTTATTTTCTTTAAAGTAATTATTCTTAAATTCAAAAGAAGCAGAAGTTGAAGGAGCATAAAACCACATTGCTCCACCCTCGCCACCAACAGCTCCTGTACCAAGAGCTAAAGTTTCATTATTGAAAAATTTAGAATTTTCAACTACTAATTTACTAGAAAATTGTTTTCCAGCAATAGCTCCACCACCATATCCAGGTGCATTTGTCGTATTATTTTCAAATGTGCTATCTACAATAGACGTATTCCCGCCAATATTCATAGCTCCACCATCAGAAGGATTATGGAAGTCTCCAACATAGACATTATCTAAATTGAAATCGCCTTTATATCCACTGGTATTTATTGCTTTACCAGAAGAGTTATTTCCTTGAAGAATCATGTTTTTAAGTGTTACAGAGCCAGCAGTACTAGAGCTCCCTCCAGAATATGAAAACATTAGAGTGCTTCCATCTGAAGTGAAGGTTTTATTTTGTCCATCAATTATAATTGGATAACTGGTATTTTCTTTCAAATCGATTGTTTTTGATATTGTTTGAGGAAAGTTGGAATCTAAAGTAATCGTTCTAGCTTGTGTCGCAGTATTTACTTGTGTGATTAAATCATCAACTGTTGATACTTGTACTGTATCTGCGAGCACCCCTTTACCAATAAATAATGTTAAAAAGACGAGTAGTCCATTTAACCAGAAAAACTTTTTGTTCATATTTAAATCCCCTTTTTGATTGATAGTACTTCTTTCGTAAATAAAAGAAGTACTATCCTTTTAGAATCTACTGTATAAATTATTTTGATTGAACCCTAAAGATCATTTATTTTTGCTATCAATAAATCACGTATTGCAATGATAATTTCGATAATATTTATCTATTTAGTTTTCTTAATTTTCTTATGAAAAAAAGAACAACCGCCATCAATACAATTAATGTTCCTAAAATAGAAAATAAATAATTATAGTTCTCACCTGTATTAGGGAGTATTTTACTTAAAAAGCTCTTGCCAGAACTAGTGGGATTATTCGTAGTCGTTATTACTTTTGGTGTATGAGAGTTGGTAATAATGATGTTCCCTTTATCAGAATCATCAATAACTGTCGTATATCCAGGCACATCATCGATTTCTTTCACTGTGTAAGTAATATCTTTCCCATCTCTTCTTTGGTCTAAGTCTTTCCAAGTAGTTGTCCATTTGTTCCCACTATTTAGCTCTTCAGGATTACCCGTTTTCACACCATCCGCATAAAGTTGTACAGATATTTTATCTGGTCTTAAGCCATCTTGATCATTCTTATCATTCCAAGCTTTAGTAACAGTTACACTGGTTTTTCCTGGTGTATAACTATTGGTAATATCAGTACCTGTTACTGTTGGTGTATAGTCAGTCACTGTATCTTCGGTGATGGTGTAAAGAATCTTGCTACCGTCTTTGTACTTATCTATGTTAGCGAAGGAGTACTTCCAGTCCTCTTTTGCAGAGACTGTTTTTGAATCTACTTTTGTCCCATTAGCTAACAAGTTCACCTTGATTGATTCTGGACGCTTGCCATCTTGATCATTAGCATCATCCCAGGTTTTCGTACCTTCGACAGTGGTTTTCTCAGGCGTGTGTGAATTGGTAATGATGACATTCCCTTTATCAGTATCATCAACAACAGGTGTGTACCCTGTAACTGTTCCCTCTTCTTTCACAGTATAAGAAACATCTTTCTTATTTTGCTTTTGAGCTAAATCAACCCAAGTAGTTGTCCAGTTGTTATCACTATTTAACTCTTCAGGGGCACCAGATTTCACACCATCCGCATAAAGCTGAACAGAGATTTTTTCTGGTCTTAAACCATCTTGATCATTGTTATCATCCCAAGCCTTAGTAACAGTTACACTGGTTTTCCCTGGTGTATAACTATTGGTAATATCACTACCCGTTACTTTTGGCGTATAGTCTGTCACTGTATCCTCAGTAATTGTGTAAGAAATTGCTTTACCGTCTTTATACTTGTCTAAATTAGTAAAAGAGTACTTCCAATCTTCCGTTGCAGAAACTGTTTTTGAATCTTTTTTTGTTCCATCTGCTAACAAGTTTACGACGATTGATTCTGGACGTTTACCATCTTGATCATTAGCATCATCCCAAGTCTTCGTACCTTCGACAGTTGTTTTCTCAGGCGTGTGTGAATTGGTAATGATGACGTTCCCTTTATCAGTGTCGTCAACAGCAGTTGTGTACCCTGTAACTGTTCCCTCTTCTTTCACAGTGTAAGAAACGTCTTTCTTATTTTGCTTTTGAGCTAAATCAACCCAAGTAGTTGTCCAGTTGTTTCCACTAGATAACTCTTCAGGAGCACCAGATTTCACACCATCCGCATAAAGCTGAACAGAGATTTTTTCTGGTCTTAAACCGTCTTGATCATTATTGTCATCCCAAGCCTTAGTAACAGTTACACTAGTTTTTCCTGGTGTGTAGCTGTTAGTTATATTTGCTCCTGTAATTTTGGTTGTGTAGTTAGTTACTGTATCTTCAGTAATTGTGTAAGAAATTGCTTTACCATCTTTGTACTTATCTAAGTTAGTAAAAGAGTATCTCCAATCTTCCGTTGCAGAAACTGTTTTTGAATCTATTTTTGTTCCATCTGCTAACAAGTTCACATTGATTGATTCTGGACGTTTGCCATCTTGATCATTAGCATCATCCCAAGTCTTCGTACCTTCGACGGTCGTTTTCTCAGGCGTGTGTGTGTTGGTAAGGTTAGTCCCTGTTACTGTCGGTGTATAATCAGCCACAGCTTCTTCGTTAATTGTGTAAGAAATCTCGGTTCCATCATCTTTGTATATTTCTAAATCAGAAAAAGAGTATTTCCAACCATTTGCCTCAGAGACTGTTTTTGAATCCACTTTTTTTCCGTCAGCCAGTAAATTTACTGTGATTGAATTTGGACGTTTACCATCTTGATCATTGGCGTCATCCCATGATTTAGTTCCCTCAATGGTCGTCTTGTCTAATTTATTAGTAATTTCATAACGGTAAGTATTTTTTTCGTTAGGATCACTCTTATCCGTCTGAGTCATAGTATAGCCACTTGGTACGTCTTTTTCGTTCACAGTATATTTATTTTCCACTGCTTTTGCATTAGACATATGATATTTTTCTAAGCCTTTAATTTCCAGCGTTTCCCAAGTACCATCTGTTGATTTAACGATTTCATATGGATCAGTTGAGCCATCTTGATTAAATGCTTTGCCATCTTTTTTCAACTCAACTACGATATTTTCTGGACGTTTGGAAGTATTCCCGCCGTCTTCCCAGATTTTTGTTACATAAAGGTCTACAGTTTCAATAAGACCTAGATCCCAGTTCTCACTTCTTTGTCCATCATTTACATGGAACTCTGCAGTTACATATGGCGCATCTATCCCTTGAGAAGTGGTATCGCTCCGATCATCAAATTTCATGCTACTACCATTGACAGTTCGCTTATATGATGCCGGCATTTCTTTTAGTCCAACTACATAATCTCCTGAAGTTAAATCGGGACCAGAAAATTCATAGTATCCATTGTTATCTGTGACAGTTGCTTTTACAAAAGCATAGGTGCCATCTGCTTCCTTTTTATACAAATTCATCGTTGTACCTTCTGGGTACGTATCTTCTAAAGTAGTCTGCCAGATACCGTTTATAGCAGTGTCTAGCCAAACATTTCCCGATATAGCTACACTATTATTTGCACTTGATTTATCTACATATCCACCATCAATGTTATCTACCTTAATTATATTTTCAGGTGTAAGATCGATAGTATCTGTAATACCTAGATAACCACCTTTTTTATCTGATAGCCAAGGAGCATAATCATAAATGACACTTTTATCACTCATGGGTTTCATATCATTCACGTTATTATCATTTAATTCCAGGTTTTTAGTTAGATCCCAACCAGCATCATAGCGATCATTTTGCATAATCACACGATACTTACCTGCAAATAATTGAGTGAATTCATAATATCCATTTACGTCTGTAGTAGTTTGATCAATAATATCATTGTTCTCATTTACTAAATAAACTGGATAATTAGGAATAACTGGTTCACTATCATTTCTGATCCCATCCCAATTGCTATCTTCCCATGCATATCCGTTCAGACTTTTAACAGCATCATTCCCAACCATCAGACCTGCTTTTCTTGGTTCAGTCACTGCTATATTAAATTTATTATTTCCAGACTTATAATATCCGCCTAGTGCCACACTAGCCCATAAAGATTCTGTATTTGTGGTAATTTCTGGGACATGATAATCCATATAAACTTTTATGCCCTCACCAATACCAAGGCCACTTTTCTTAACAATTTTTATCGCTCTATAATCATCCGTTAATTCAGTCGCTCCATCCCAAGGTTCCCATGTAGAATTAGAAGAATACCCTGAAACACCGGTATTTTTTAAATCTTTTTTATTATTAGCAGCGGTGGCGTCTTTAGAAACATATATTTCATATTCATCAAAATTGACTCCAGAAATGCCGGATCCATCATCGATCGATAAACCTTTTAGATAACCTGAAATAGTACTGTTTTTAGAGACATCATTAGTTGTGACAGTGTCGTTTTTGTAAGGCAACATACTGATTAACTCTGTTTGATTTGTGGGATTTGTTCCGATATTTTCAGCACTTAACCGGAATATTACATTTTTTCCTCCACTTTGATTTACTAATGAATTTACAAACGAAAAGTCTTCTTCATTTGTTCCACCAGTACTTACTTTAATTTCGCTTGAAAATTTTAAAGAAGAGTCAAAAGTAGCCCATTGTTCACCAGCAACAGCATAGTTTGCCCATGGCATTCCTGTAGCTCCTCGCCATCCAACTCCTGCCACATATTTTTGATTTGGATTATTAGATCCTAAAAAAGCTGTAAAATTAACAGCTGAACCTGTTCTACTCGTTGGTTCAATGTCTCTAATGATCACTTGATATTTCGAATCATATGTTGTAGCCGGCATAGATTCGTTAATACTAATTTTGACTAAATTATACCCACCGTCACTAGAAATAATTTCAACCGTTGGTTTTGTTTTAAAAACACCATCTTCGTATCCTTTTATGGTTACTTTTTCAGGATCAATTTTTAATGTATTGGGGTATCTAACATATACAACAGGGTCTTCTATGGCTATATTGCCACCTGCCCATCCGACATTTGCCGGTGTATTTTTATAGGAA
Organism: Enterococcus sp. JNUCC 77; assembly: GCF_054819945.1. NCBI lineage: Bacteria > Bacillati > Bacillota > Bacilli > Lactobacillales > Enterococcaceae > Enterococcus > Enterococcus sp. JNUCC 77. The sequence continues at coordinate 46,698 of NZ_JBTHIG010000004.1, read as the reverse complement.
AATGTATCTCCTGCAGCAAATGTATTTTGAGAAGTTACTGAATCTTTGTTGTAAAATGGTTGCATCCAGCCTTCCCAGCCTGGATAAGCTCCCTGTACTTCTGGGATATAAACGGTTGTAGCATCGTACTCTTTGTTAATTTCTACATAGCTATCTCCGTCTAAATACTCTCCAGAAAACTTGGCAGTGTTAACAATATTATTATTTGTACTTAAAGTAGTGTCCGTAATATTTTCTGTTGTTTTTCCATTTAATTTGAAAATTACATCTCCACTGTTAGCTGGAATAACCTTACTTCCACCATAAGAAAGATCTAATTTTACCAATGTAACATATTCATCACTTGCTAAATTTAATGAAGAAACAGTCACGGAACCATTTTTACTAGGGTCACCAACCACTTGCCATGAACTATTTTTATTGGTTTGATAAGAGAATTGACTATCTATATTGTTTAATGTCGAATTCCAATTAAAGTCAGTGTAATTATATCCTTTAAAAAAATCTGTCTCTTTATATGGATCGTCTATGATAACCATGTTTTTTGTTTCAGAACCAGATGTATAATTAACTGAATACTCAATTGATTGATCTGCTTTTTTATAAATTTCTTCAGTTGCAGTCTTTCCTAAGACTCCAGCACCTTTATATAGTGTTTGTTTTTCTTTAATGGTACCTGCTTCAGTAAATTCTTCACCGTTGTATCTTGTGCCTGTAAAAGTAGCTTTTATTTCATAATTCTTCTCATTAACACCATCAGGAAGATCTCCATCCTTTAGCTTCGGATAATTGTAATCAATCGTTAGACCTGAAAAATTCGATTTATCTACATCAAATGGAGATACATCTAGTAATATATACTTAGTTCCATCTGGATTAGCTTTTACAGTTGATAAATCAAGATTTTGTCCTTTGAAATTTAGCCCATTTAAGACAATATCTGCTGGAAAATCAACTTTCAATTTACCGTTAGCTACATTTAGCCCACCTTCTTTTAATTCTGGTGTCAAATTGATTTGAGCTGAATGTGGTATATAAGCCTTGAATGTACTAACTTGGTCAATAATATTCATGTATACCGGTTTTGCAGTATTATACGGAGAAACCTCTGGTATACTTGCCGCATCTGCATCATCTGCATTATCTCCGGTAAAAGTAACCTGGCCTGATAAAATTTCTGAAGGCAAACTTACACCCTCTTTAAATTTTACAGGGATCTTAACATCGTAATTCCCACCGGCCTGAAATTCTGCAAATCTAATGACAATATTATTTCCTTCTATTGAACAAGTGTATTCACCATTAGGATCTGTTGGTAAAGTCCCTGCCTCAAGTTTATCTGAAGAAGATAGTGGTATCGTTGCAACCGCATTATATACAGTATTGTCCGTTCCGTAAGACATTCCACCAAAAGTTAATATAAGATTGAAATAATCTCCTGAAGGAGGATTATTTTTATCAACAGCAACATCAACTCCTAATTTAGCAATCTTATCGGTTCTCGTTATACTTGGGTTCACCGTTTGATCAGCTTTCTCAATAGGGGGAATTGATTGTTCAGTTTGAACTTCATTGTTTTCTATATTTGGAACCTCTTCTGCAAAGGCTGCCCCAAAAGATGAGAATTGAGAAAACATTATCACAATCAACATAAATACATTGATTACTTTATTAAATATTTTTTCTTTACGTATTTTCTTCACAATACTCTCCTTAAAAATTATCCATATATTTTCAAAAGAAAGGACTAGCGGTATATAGATACTAGTCCTTTTTTACTCACCTTTATTTAGGAGTATAGAAAGCTATTCCTTCATCTCTCCATCCCAAACTAATTAACCAATCGGCTTCTATTTTAGAAGCTGTATACATATGAGAACCTGGCCCAGTAGCATTTGGATTAAATACACGGTAAATTGGATTACCTTGTTCTTTAGGAACCATGTAGAAAGATGTTCCTTCTTTTTTCCAGCCAGCTGCAGCTACAGTTTCATACTCAGATAAACTGGTTGTATAAAAATGCTCTCCAGAGTTAACATTGTATAAACGATAAACTTTTACTGCATCTGCATATGTTGCTTTAACACTCTGGAAGGCAGTTCCTTCACCAGACCATTTTTGATCTTGAATCCAATTGTATTCATCTTTGCTTGTTGTAAATAAATGGTCTCCATCATTCGGGTTGTATGCTCTATATACAGGTACTAAAACATCTTTAGGTACTACACTGTCTTTTTGATAAACATAAGTTACAATCGGAACGGCATTAGTAAATGTACCTGTAGCATTTCCAATAACTTCCTTAAATTTATATCCAACAATATCTTCTTTTTTTGTTGTATATGGCTTGCCAATTTCACCGCGTTCTATATAGCTAGATTTGATTTCGTTTCCATCAACATCTTGATATTGGACAAGTACCATTCCTTCAGTACTCTCACCTGCAAGCTTGTGATAGGTCAACTTGATTGTGCGATCTTCTTCATCCAGTAATCTACCTGCAGCTGGTGCATATCCCGCTTCTGTATCAGTAACTACACCATTAAATCCATATCCAGTAAGATAAAGAATTTCGGCATTATAATAGTCTCCATATTCTCCAGTAATAGTTCGCTCATCAAGTTTTTTTACTGCATTTCCTTTAGTATCATATTCCCAATACTCAACAGTTAATTTACCAGGAACTATTTTAGAATATACATAGGTGACTTGTTGCGGACTAGAAGTAAATTTCCCATTTGCATTTCCGACAACTTCTTTAAATCTATACCCATAAAAATCTTTTTGAACTGTGGTGTAGTCTTCATCAACTTCACCTTCTAAAACGGTATCTTTTTCTTGTAACTTATTGCCAGATTCATCAACGTAACTAACTGTCACATTTCCTCCCTGAACAATATCTTTCCAAACAGCATATAAAATAGTATTTTTTGCAATAGTGTATTTGTCTCCAGCATTATATAGAGGAGATGTACCTGCTACATAATTTTGATCTGTACTCCAACCAATAAATTTTGCATTATCTTTTTTCATATCATTTTGATCTTTTAGTACAATTGATTTTTCACCATCATATGGACTATCCGAATCAACAGGCGCTGTTCCTGAAGAATTTCCGTTTCCGTCATATACCATTACATACCCTAAACTTAACTTTCCATATCCTGGATTAGTTTCTAAATTGATACCCACATATGGATTAGTCACTGTGATTCCAGCCAATGAAGCATATGGTAACAACGCATCTGGAACACTTACGATGAATGTAGTCTCTCCAGAAGGCGATGAGACTGTCAGCAATCTGTCAAATTCACCTTTATTTATTTGGTTAACATCATCCCAAGTACTATCTTTCATAACTAACAAGTTTTTAAATGAAAAATTCAAGGTGCCAAATTTATTTTGTAAGTCTAAAATATTTTGTCCCGTAACATTTGGTTTTACTGATACAGAAATTTTCAAAATGTTATTTGCTGACGTTACAGACTTTATCTCAAAAATATTTGAATACGCTGCAGCTTCTTCTCCATCAAATAACAAACTATTAAAATCTGTCGTAGTTTGTAATTGATTTATAGTGTTTTGGTTCAAGGAAAAATAATTTGATAGCGCACTATTTAAATCAATATTCAAGTCAAAAGAGCCCGAAATCAGTGCAGCAGACTTGAACTGTCCTATAAAAGTTTGTTCAAGGGGAGAAATTGTAGATATCTGCCCTGTAGAGACCGCCTGAATAATTCCATCAATATTATTCAAATCGAATTTAGCTTGTACACCGAGAGAATTAGAATCACTTTTCAATAAAGGATTATCCCAGCCAATCACACTACCATCTTGTTTTATAAATGATACTGTTGTATCTCCAGTCGCTTGCAACGTCCCTTTATGCATAGCTGCGTTATATTGAGCTTTATCAGCATCCGTAGACGCATGAACTTTTTCCCCTCCCGTGTACATAGTTATCCCAAGCATTGCCATTAGACCTAATAAAAAAATTGGAAACTTTCTTTTCATATTCATTTTTCTCCTTATGTTATTTTTAATAAATATATAACGTAACAATCATACCAAAAATTTATAGCGTAAAATATCTTGTACACGCAAAACTCTTAAACAAAAAATGAAAATCTATTTTGTAAATAGTAAAATTGCGTCAACAAAAATGATGGAAACACCAATCACCAAAACTCATAAAATTTCTCATTTAAGTGATAGCCTTTTCCCCAAACAGTCACAATTCCTGGTCGAATCTCGAAAGAAGTGGAAATTTGTTGATTAATTTTACTTACTCGATAAGATAATTGACTAAGACTCGAAGGGTCTGATTTTCCCCATAATTTTTGAGAGAGCGCTTCTCTAGAGATGGTGTTGCCTTTTCCCTCAAGTAAAATTGAAAATAAGCGCTTATTCACTTTAGGCAACTGCAGTTGGAATTGGTCTACAGAAATCCTTTCAAAAGAAGTGCAGTTGGCATGTGTCATTTCTACAGCACTCAATAACCCCCCCAATTCAGAAGTAGTGATTCCCGTAGAAAAACAGTTTTCAATTCCTTGTTCCTTCCAAAAAGCTGTGTGTTCTCCAGATTGTTGTGTATCTAATTTTAAAAAACAAATTTGTTGCTGCATTTTACAGTAAGCTGTTAATTGTAAGACTTCATTTTTTATCAATGTTTCGCTAAAAATGACAATGGAAAATCCTCTTGTCCAAGAAGGTAACATCTTTTTTTTTATCCAATCTGTCAGTAAACCACTAGATAAAAAAACTTCATAACTTAGGTTGCGTAATTTTCGATACAAATCTAGTTCATTTTCTATATTTTTTGTTAAAATCAACATACGAACCATATAATCACCTCCTTTTGTTTATGCGATGTGCGAAATAGGCTAGACTAATTTCGTTCTTTTTTACTTGGTATTACCTATACCAAGTAAACCTAGCAATGCCACTACTGATTTTTTGTTTTTGTTTTCTATCACTTTATATATTATAACAATATTCATTTTTTTCACAAGTTTTTTTTTTAAGAAACATTATATTTTTAATGCTAAATAAAAAAAAAAGAGATAATTTTTGTAATATATAGTTATTTTATGAGCCGTCAAAAAAAGGAGCTGACTACCATGGCAAAACGAGGCGAAAATATTTATAAACGAAAAGATACACGATGGGAAGGGCGTTAGAAAAAAGGGTATAAAAGTAATGGATCTATTCATTATGGTTATATCTATGGGAAAAGTTATCGAGAAGTAAAGGAAAATCTCTACTATTACAAATTAAAGTACCAACAAATGACACAACAAAATGGTCTTTGTGTCCAGTCCTATGAGGACTGGGTTTGTCATTGGTTAAGAAGTAGACAAAGGATGATAAAAGAAAGTACTTATGCCACTTATTTCTATAAATTAAAGCATTATGTCTTTCCTATCATTGGTGACTATCCACTGAACCAACTAACGACTGAGAGCATTCAAGAATTAATCAATCAATTAAGCGAGCAACAATTAAAATCTTCAACGATTCATGTCATTTATCAAATTGTTAAAAAGAGTCTGCAAGATGCGTTAGATACTGACAAAATTTTACAACAACCTTGTCAAGGTGTTCAGTTGCCTAAGAAACAAAAAAGCCAGATCTCTTCCCTAACAGAAAAAGAAGAGAAACAAATTGAAGATACAGCCAAAAAAGCCCCTTTAACAGAAGGATTACCAATTATTTTAGCGTTACATACAGGTTTGCGTATTGGTGAAATAGCCGCTTTAAAATGGAGTGATATTGATTTAAAAAATAGATTGATTCACATTACCCATTCTTACCAAAGAATCCCCCTAAAGCAAGGGGCAAGACAAACCACGTTAATCTTTACTTCTGCAAAAAGTAAAGAATCTGTTCGTAGAATACCGATTGGTAGAAATCTTTATAAATGGTTGAAGAGAGGGTATAGAAAAGCACGTAGCCCTTATGTTTGTTCTACACAATCACAGCCTAGAGAACCACGATTAATCACCTACTATTTTCATCAAATACTCGCAAAAAGTGGATTAGCATCTATTCACTTCCATCAATTACGTCATACTTTTGCCACAAGATGTATTGAAGCCAATGCAAGTATTACAGCTGTGAGTGCATTGTTAGGGCACGCCTCTACTCAAATGACGTTGGATGTGTATACAGATGCTAATTTAGCTAGTCGAAAAATGGCTATTTTAAAGCGAGAACAACTTGCTTGATGTCAATATTCAAATAAATTAAATAAAAAAATGACCAATGGAAAAAAACAGGTTCCTTTTTTTTCTTTTTTTTGATCAATCAATGTTTCTCTACATTTTGTAGGGGGACTATTTTTTTATCTATTTTTATTTATCATTTATAGCCGTCATTCATCGTCAGGTTCCCCTCAATATATCCTATATTATCAATCGTTCTCAACGGTACTTGGTATAGGTAATACCAAGATAAGATAACTAAAAAAAAATTGTTATATCGTCTTCTCTATTTCTCGAAGACTGTATAACAGGTTTTTTTATTTATCTATTTAGTTTAATTAAATAACTAAAAATATGAAAGTTTCCCTCTGATAAAAATGACCGATTTTAAGTAATTTTACATTACTTTAAAAATCTATTAAACTAATCTTGCATCATTCATACTATCCAATTTATGTTACTAACAGAAAAAAATAACATTGCGTTAAATGATATTCATCTTTTATGGAGGTTTATATGAATCAAAAAAGTGTTGAAGATGCTTGTAATGAAGCCAATAAACGATTTATTTCTGAGTCTCTTTCCGGTTATCCTAAATACAAGTATCTTTCCCAGTGGTTGACTAATTTTAGTCAATATCTCACAAATGATAGAATAAAACCTAAAAAAAATTATAAAGTATATAAAAGAGGTACCATTGTTTACATAGATTTTGGCATTAATGTCGGACATGAATTATCTGGGAACCATTTTGCGATTATTTTAAATAATTATGACAATGCTAAAAATGGCTTATTGACTATACTCCCTATTTCTTCTAAAGAAAAAAAGAATTATGTCCCCGTTGGGGTCATTCTAGGGATTCAAAGTATCCGCCATGTCATTAGTTACTCTGACAAACAACAAGAAAAATTACGTATTCTTATCTTAGCGGCGCTTTCTACTGGGCTATTAGATCAAAATAAACTATCACCTATTTTGACTGATATTGCTGATAAAGGGGCACCGTTAAATAAAGAAGACGTTCTAGAAAAGGCCCAAAAACTCAATCTAATTAGTCATACACCACAAGAGCTCAAACAAAAAACCAATGAGCTGTTAAAAGAAATCCATCAGTCTAGAAAGGTATTTGACACTTACAAGAAATATACAAAAGAATCCTATATTATGCCTTTGAATATTCAATCGATTAGTAAAAATAGAATCCGACGATTGAATAAATTTGATCCTGTGGGTCAAATTAAAGCACCTGCCAACGTATTGGATAAAATCGATCAAGCCTTGATGGACAAATTTATCAAGCACTGAAGAGTATTTGACAACTTCCCTCAACCATTATATGATAACTAATATATAGGGTCTGAATCGCCCACCGACAAACGACATGAGGACGTATGCGCCTACACAGAAAGCCTACTTTAATCAATAAAGTAGGCTTTTTTCTTATGTAATCGTTAGTCTTATGAAAATAAAAATCGCTGATTACAACACAACCATTTCTTTATTAAACCATTGTGCTGGACATACTGAGTAAAAAAGAATCAGAAAGTCTGGGAATTTTTTTTGAGTAATTTGTGATTGCTTTTTCTCAAAATAATTCATAAAATAGAGGAACCGTAACTATTTTTATAAAGGAGAATTAAAATTAATGAACAAAGATTATTTAGCGTCAAATGTAGCAGAAAAAACAGGCTTAACTAAAAAAGAATCATTGGCTGTTGTCAATGAATTGTTCAAAGCTATTGAAACAGCACTATCCAACGGGGAAAAAGTTCAAGTCATTGGGTTTGGTAATTTTGAAGTAAGAACACGGGCGGCTCGCAAAGGACGGAATCCTCAAACTGGAGAAGAACTGACCATTCCTGAAAGCAAATCCCCTGCTTTTAAAGTAGGAAAACAACTAAAAGATTCTGTTAAATAAAAACATCTATACAGTTTCTCGTTTAAAGCGAGAGCCTTTTTTTATTGCCTCTTATCTAGAGTTACACAGCGTACTTGGTGTAACGCTGGGTGCTTTGAGAAAACAAAAAAATCTCGTTAAAATCAATATCTCAAAAACAACTAAAGTGTTGGATAAAATAATTAAAAGTTAAAATAGAGCTCTCCAAGAATCATAATCTTTAGAAAAAGAAGAATATTGAAGGGTGGGTATTCTAATAAGTGATTCTAGCTAGACCAATTAAAATTCACAAAAGCAGCCCACCAAAAGCTTGGTGGGCTTGTTGCTGAGGTTAATCGAGATTATGTTATGTAACATTTCAAATAACGGCAAATTATAGTATTATTGTGAACATAAAAAAAAAAAAGGAGTGTTTATGTGAAAAAGGTTGTAGGTATTTTTAGTATGTTGTTGGTACTATTTATAGTTTCAGGTTGTAATCAACGAAAAGACATTAATAAATATGTAGATGTTTCATTCTCTGGCGTTGATACTCAAGGGGTAGTATCGTATAGAGTTGATACAGAAGCAATGGCAAAAGAAATATTAAATATTGATCTGGAAGATGAAGTATTGTCTCAAGAACAAACACAAGAAGTTAGTGATCTACTAAATTCATATACTATTAAATTAAATAAAGAGAGCAATTTGTCTAATGGAGACAAGGTAGTATTAACAATTGACGTCAATGAAGATAAGACAAAAAAAATTAAATCTAGCAAAAAAACCGTAGAAGTAAAAGGATTAAATAAAGCTAAAGAATTGACGAACAAAGAGGTTGAGAAGAATTTAGTAGTGAATTTTAATGGAGTTAGTGGGCGAGGAGTTGCAACAATAGATAATGTTTTTGATTCTCCTTTAGACTCTGTTTTTTTCTCAATAAAGAATGATGGTAAGTTGAAAAATGGTGATAAAGCTGAAATTGTATTAGACAAATCACAAAAGGATCAGTTGTCTTATGATGGTTATGTATTACAGAAAAACTTTTCCCCTACATTTGAAGTAAACGGGTTAGAAGAAGTTGCAGAATCAGCGTCTGACATTGCTAATATAGAAGATATAAAACGCATGATAGATGAAGAAGTAAGACGTACTTACAAAGATAGTAGTCCAGAATATAGTTATGGTTCTAAATATGAAATTACTTTGGATAAACTTATGTATAGACAATTTGATAAAGATAGCTCTAAAGAAGATGAATATAGCTGGAGTATGTCTAGTTCAAATCAAAATGGAAATCTAATTGGAATTTATACTATAAAAAGATACTCTGGGGGAACAGAAAGTAAATTAGAAGATACTAAGACAGCTATAATTGGATATTCTAATATAGTTTTAGATGAAAATAAAAATGCAAATGTTGCTGAGCTAGATGAAATACAGACCACGAAAGATGACACATACTCATTAGAATCTGTTTTGAAATTATATGAAGGGTATGGATATACACCTGTAGAGTAACCATAAAAAAATGTGATTATGATATAATCATGAGTGGCAACTTGCCCCTAAAGGGGGTGCTATTCGTGCATGATTTACTGTCATTAATTATTGCACCACTTTTTGTGGGACTAGTTTTAACGCTAGTTGATCACTGGTTAGATGATTAGACAATAATTTGCAAGTTGTCACTAACCCGCATATTCGTGATCGCAACGAATAAAAAAAGCCAACCTTACTCACAATAAGGTTGGCTTTTGTGCTATTCACATAATTCACTGTCATTTCGCAAGTTTATTATAGCATGTTTTACTTCAAATCTCAATTTATAGAGTCGAACTCCATATAATCGTGATTATGTAGAGCTAATATTAAAATAACTAGCTCAGTTAAGTATTTGTATGCTGGTAGTGGATATTTTGTCAGCTAACCATACTTTTTCATTTCCTAAATAAAAATTGTCTCCATTTTTCCTTGCCTTCTCAGTATCAATGCGCATTATAGTTGGTGATAAATCTTTTCTTTTACCTACTAAATTAGCTGTTTCTATATCTTCAGACAGATGAACATATTGTCTTGACATAGGAAGTAATCCATTAGTTTTAATACTTTCTAAGAAATCGTATGAGGTACCATGATATAAAACTTTGGGAGGTGTAGCAATTTCTTTTATTATTTTCATAGGAATTGAGTGACCATACATAGCTCTGATTTTATCGTTGTTTATTTCATGTCTTTTCTTATCAGATTTTTCTATCATTTTTATTACATCACTGATCTCCACATTTTTCCATTCTTTATTTTGATGAAGAGCATTTAATAACTGAGAAATTAGTACCCAACCATTTTCATCTAACTCTAACTCATACTCCCATGGTGCATGCCTTAAAGCATATGAAATTTCTTTACTTAATTTACGGTAATCTTTAACCATTACGGATCTAACCCCTTTTAATAAAATTATAACATCATCTTTTAACTTAGTATAATTTGATTTATGTTGAATAACGTAGCTAAGATATAAGTACCACCCAAAAGAAACATTTTTCACCCCTAAAGAAAAGACTTTAGAATAGGATTTTTGGAAAAACAAAAAGTGTCACCTGTGGGTATAGCTGAAGTTTTAAATCACAATAGTGTATTTTACTAGTCTCTAAGACTACTTAATATACCGTTGTTTGTAGCGTACAATCGTTGATTTATCTAATTCAAACAATTGAGCGGTTTCTTTATACGTGTGTGTCTCTAAATAATCTAAGATCTCTTTGATTTGTGAAGGTGTTTTTTTCGGCTTCCGACCGTCTCGATAATTAGGATTATGTTGTCGTTGAAATGCTTTTCCTTCTTGTGTTCTTTGAACAATCATATCCCGTTCGAATTGAGCAAAGGCTAAAAACATATTTAACATTAAACTACCATTTGGAGATTTATCAATGCGACCCATATTGAGAATATTTACTACAATGTCTTTTTCTTGTAATTCTGAAATTAATGTTGTTCCTTGTTGAACGGAGCGAGAAAGTCGATCTAATTTAGTAACGATTAATTCATCACTAGTAGAAAGCAATTGAATTAATTCATCTAACTTAGGTCGATCTCGTTTTGTGCCAGTATATTTCTCGCTATAAATTTTTTCTGCTCCTGCATTTTTTAATAATTCAATTTGATTGGCTAAATCTTGTTCGTTTGTAGAAACTCTAGCATAACCATACTTCATATTGAGACCTCCTTATGCACATAACTTTTGCATATGTAACAAGGTTGATTCTATCCCATGTGTATATTGTGTGCAAAACTGTTAAGTTATGCATATAAAATCTCTATTTAATGAACATAAATTTTAGACACTGCTTAAGACTAATAAATTTAGCGTAAATTAAAAGAGTCAAAAACTTTTAAGTTCCTGACCCTTTAGTACATATTTCTATTAATATCAAGAATAACCTTGGCATATTTCAACACCACAGATAATTGTATTAACTATGTTACTTAAGACGTTAAACAATTATTCATATGGCTTGTATTCTACAAAATATCTCCTGTCTGACAGTTTAACACCTCAAAACTTTTATTAAAAAAAGATAATGAAAAATTTCTTGAAATCAGATTTTTGATTTACCAACCACCAGGTTCCATTACCGAGTCATTTGGAGCAGGGAAACCCATAGTTCCTTCGAAAGTAGAATAGAACCCAGTTCCTTCTGATTTCCATCCAGCTTGTACTAAATTATCTCGTTCATTTGAACTTAAAGTATAATGATGAGATCCCGTTTTAGCATTAGGATTATACAATCTATAAACCGGTGTAGAACCTCCAGACTGCCAAGAGACCCCTTCATATTTCCAACCTGAGTTTTCCAAAAAAGTTTTCTCGTTGTCATCTAAGGTATAATGATGATCACCTGCATTTGGGTTGTATAGTCTGTAAACGGGTGTTCCTTGATCTGGAACTATCCACGCCTTACCTTCATTTTTCCAACCAACTTGAACCAAGCTATTGCGCTCATCAAAACTTAATGTATAGTGGTGTTCACCTGAATTAGGATTATACACTCTTAAAAGAGTTGAAGCGTCAGCATTTACTGATTGAAACGTCAAAGCCCCAGCGATTCCAACAATTCCAAATAAAACAAATTTCTTTAATTTACTCATTTTACTCTCCTATCTTTTTTTACTGTTACGAACAATATATTATCAAATGTTTGTTTCAAATACCATGTAATATTAAAAAATTAATTTTTAAGGAAAATAGTCTAATTGATATGTAAAACGGACACTCACTATGAGTGCAATATTAATAAATTCAAAAGTCCATTATAAGTATACCTATAATGGACATAGACTATAGATAAAGAGGAAAGAAACCTATAAGTTTCTTTCCTCTTAAGGAATAAATTTTATTTTTTATTCAGATACCTGTGCAGTATCTTCTTGTGTAATGGTAAAAGAAGCAACTCGTGATCCATCAGGATTTAAATAATTAACTTCTATTTTAGCATCAGGCACAAATCCTTTTAAACTGTCTAAGGTAGGCTTCATCGCCTTAACTAAAGTAGGTTTCATTGCTTCAGAATCAATAGCCACTCCAGGTGCTTGAGCAAAAGTGTAGTTATATATTACAGTGCTATCAGGACCTTCTTCTATTGTGATATCTGCAACGGAATCACCAGCTTGTGCCTTCAAACTTGGTAACTGTGATTGTGCTGCTTCAATCATCAAACTAAGGTAGTCTGACGAACTACTTTCTGTAAAGGCAGTAGTAGAACTCGTAGTAACGTCACTACTTTTACTATTTTTTTCCGAAATGATTGTTGAAGTACTAGAACTTGACAGACTTGTTTCCTTATTAGAGCACGCTGTTAAACTTAATAATGTCACAATCCCTAAAAATATTACGCCTATTTTTTTCAATTTTATTCTCCTGTTTTCTCTATTTTTTTATAACTTAGTAAATAATCACAAACTCCCAATATTTTTGTGGTCATTTACCTATGAATATTTTAGATTATCTGGAATTTTATTACAATAAAAAGTGCAAAAATTATTATTAGAAAAATATCGTGTATCTACATTTTTCTAATAATTATAGAAGTGCTCCTTAAAATGAAAAAAAAAACAGGAACCCATAAAGGAACCTGCCTTGGCTTTATAATTATTTTTCTGTAAAGATTGAAGTCAATATAGAATTTTTACTGCTTGTAGCAAAAATATCTGTAGGTAAGAAAGCACTAGCAGTTATAAATATAGATAATAGCATAGTGAAAAATGTGATCATTGGTGATCCAGAAAAGTTCAAACTTGTTAAAGGTGTAGCCACATCTGAGTAACCACCATAGGCTGAAGCCATACTAGATGCAGAATTTAATACAGTTGAGTATAAGTTCATGTACCAAGTATAACTAAGCGCATAATATACAATGTATAAAACCAAAATTGTTTTACTTTTCAAGCCGGTATCTCTTAGTCTTCTTACTGATAATGCCATAGAAGGAATGATGATTGCTAAAGTAAATGCGACAATTAGAAATAACATAAAACCATTGATAGGTGATTCATAATATTCTCTATTACTAGAAGAAACAACGGTAATAATCGTTAGAATAATATAAACAACCAAAACACCTAACATTGCAAACCAATAACCCCTACGTGTAGATCGTCCTCTAAAATCAGCATATCCTTTAAAAAAATCACTGAAAGCTTGAGAAAATGATACTTTTCCTTGTTCTGATATTCTTTTCATAATAATCTCCTTTCAAAGATATAATATTATCAGAAAAATTTATTTCAATCTACCTAAATTTGAATCATTTACAAGATGCAACTTCAAAGTGACTCAGTTAATTAAAGTAGCACTTAAAGGTTACAGATAAAAAATTCAATTAAAGTGAGTATATAAAGCGTCACGTCACAACAAAAAGTGTCACCTATGGGTATACCCATAAGTAACACTCTTGATAATAAATTTTAAATTGAAAATGCTTATCTTATTTATTGTCAAAATATAATTCTATTTCATTTTCTGTGACGTTTGAAGGTACAAATGTTTGAGTGATATAGTTCATAAAAACTATTAAGTTCATATAAATCAAGAATATCGTTAGAAAAGTATAAGTTGCCTTTGAGAAAAAAGAGAATTTAGCTTTCAATATATTCAATACAAAATCAATTCCACATACTACAAGTAATATTAATATAGGTATTAATGAGTATATATATCTTCCTTGAGGTTGATAATCAGTTTTCATCACATACACAATAAACAAAGAAATAGTGATTATGCTAGCTGCCAACAAACTAATAAAAGCTACAGTCTTGGTTAATCTGTTTTTTACTTTTACTCTAAGTGAATCTAATACACGAATGCTACCCAATAATGATCCGAAGCCTAAAATACTATTATAAATATAGTAGTATTTTTCACTCATAAAAATATTCATATACGAAAACACACCAATAAATGATTGATTTGTGTATGTTAAAAACTCCTTATTTTTAAAAAGTTCTATTAGTGTCCCATTAAAAGGTTTTCGCATAGCTAAACTCGGATGAGTTATTCGCCAATTAGGATTTCTTAATTTCCAATTATTAAATGACTGATTAAAGATTTTTGTTCCAAAAAAATCTTTATATAAATAATAATTTCTAGCAAAGAAAGGTATTACAAGGATTAATTCAAATAAAAAGATAAATACTGTTTGTTTAGTAAAAAATTTCCAGTCGGTCGCTCCCGTTTTTATTTGGTATAACTGAATAAATAAAAAGTAAATGCCACCCATCAAAATGAAACCATATGAATTGAGGTATCCCAAAGCACAAATCATAAATCCAAAAGATAATAAAACACTATGTTTAAATTCCCAAGAATTAAAAGCACTATCTAACATGCAATATGAAATAATAGCTACTCCTGAGATCGCAATAATATCATTGTTTACATACGAAGAAAGGTAGGTATATTGAGGTATTAGTCCCATAAGAATCATAGCAAATAGACCACTAATATTATTTTTAGTAATTACTGAAACACTTTTACCAGTGAAATACAAAGCTATACCAGAAAAGAAAACACTTGTTAGTCTTGCAGCAAATAAAATTAACTGATATGAGTGAGTAAAAATTGCGAATATCTTCATAAATATTGAACTAACAATAGCCCCTAAAAATTGAGGGTAAAAGGCGTATGACCAATTTCCTAAAACATACATAGCTTCTTTACTGTATCCAGTGGGAAGTTTTCCATAATTAAAAATGTATGTAGGAATTAAATATCTCATATATTCGTCTGGAGCTTGATTAAATTTAATTTTAAATGCCCAATAGGAGAACCAAGTCATTAAAATAAAAATTATTATTAATCTACTGAACAAAATATGTCTAGTATTCATTAATTTGATTTTTTTCTTCACACATACACACTCATTTTTTAATATTTCCAGTAGCATAGTCCAACGTATAACCATCTTCCACATTATAGATAAACACATTATAATTGATCGTGCTATCTTCCACGCTTTGCGCTTCCATTTGCACTCCACGGCAAAGTAACTCATTGTTTTTGAAATAAGGCGTCACACGGTACCGTACATGATTTTTCGTCTGTCTCAAATAGTCTGCTACTTGATTCTCATATTGTACCATGGTTTCTTGGTTCATTTGTTCTGTCCCTGTAAAAAGATTCTTCCAATTGTCATTTTCTCCTGTCAGTTGATAGCCAATTAAATGGCTGCGGTTGTATAACCATTTACCATTAGATAGCTTTTTTTGCTTCCAACCTGTCGGATAGACGGACGAAATATCGCCTCTTTCTTCTGTCGGCATTAAATCCTGACCTAACAAGGCATTTGCAACACCAATACGATTCAAATTGTCTAAGTCTGAAAATGTTTGCCACGAGCCATTAGCCAGGGACAAATCTTCCTGATTGAAATTCGGTTGATTATTATTGATAATGACGACTTTGTTCGTGCCGTCATAGTCTAAATTAACAGCGTCTTGGTTCACTGTTGAATTTCTGATCTCAGTAGTTGCTGTATTTGATTGATTTGTTTGTTCTTGGTTCGTATCAAGATAATTGCTCCCCCATGCAAACAGGGCAACAAGAATAGGAACTGCAGCACCTAAAAAGCCTTTATTTTTCTTTATCATAAAATTACTCCTTATGAAGTGACTTACTTACGACAAAATTCTTTAAAATATGCTATAATGAAATAGAAAAGAGACGTTGCTTCAACAACGTCCCTTTGGACAGCACCGTTAAAGACGGTGGCAGTTTTTTCTAATAAACAAAAATTAGTCGTCTACCCGCTAAAGCTGACGGCTATTTTTTGTCTTTATCGTTGGTAATTGCTAGAATGCCAAAGATGATAGTTGCGATTAAAGAACCGAAACTAAGCATTAGCCCTAGCGCTGACTCAACAGGCAAAAGGTTTCTCCTTTCTTTAGAATGAGTGGTTACATTCATATGCACCACCTCACTTTCGATTGGATAAACCACCGTCATTAAACTTTACTGTCATGAATATTATACCATATAAAACCAGTTAGAACCTTATTGATTAAGGCTTTTAACTGGTTTTTTGTATATAAAATAGACGAGTTTCTTCCTTCGCTCCAACCGCCACCGCCGCTACGTCAGAAACATTTTATGTAGTGGTTTAACAAAACCTTAAATCAAAAGATAAAGTCAAAAGCCAGTTCAAGGTCAAGACCCAAATTTCAACCCGATTTTCCTTCACTTCATTTTTACTTGAAAACGTATGGATTATACGAAATGACCCATACAACATATTTTCAGTTGTAAGTATTCTGAACTTTGAAAAATTGAAATTAAAAATCAAAATCTTTTCCGCCTTCAGAATCTTACAAACGAAATGGGTTTTCAAAAAAATTTATTTAAGAAGGAGAATTTTATTATGGAAACAAATGCTAAAGAGGTTAAACGCTATTTGAAATCAAAGGGGATTGATACAAAAAACGTGCGGTGTCGAGTAGAACATTTTGGCTATGGCAGTATGTCAATCAACGTCACTTTAAAGGTCAGCAAAGGGGACTAGTCCCCTTTGCCTTCAATATAAAATCAAAACAAAGGAGCGAACAAACATGAAGCAACTGGCTATTGGTTCTAGTGAAATTAATTTATGAAAAGGAGAAATAAAATGACTAAGACTATGACAGTTACAAAGTATCAAATGGTTAAAGAAGAATTGCTAGCTTTCCATAGACCCATAGTACACATGACAAAAAAGGAGTTTGATTTAATTATGACGGCCACAGTAACTGGCAATTGGCAGCCGGTTTATGAAACAAGAATTTATATCAAATACGGCGGTGAATATTGTTCGATACTCCAGGTAATTGACTATTTATTTGAATAGTAAAGATATTCAGAGCAGAAGGGAATCAAGGTTGAGGAATACTCCTCAGCCTATCCTCTGATCAGTGTACAGTACAAAAAACAGAAGGAGCCAAAAAAAATGGAGATAAAAAGACAAGGAACAATCCATCAAAACATGAAAGAAAAAATCCATCAACTACCTTACTTAACCAGAATATGTTTATTAAGTATTACGTTGTTCTCATGGTTTGCGATTAGCCTTATAATAAAGATAAATAAATACTTGTTGATTATTGGATTGATTCTAGTATCCTTACTTTATTTTTGGACTGTTCTAACACTAGGAACACCTTTTATATTTTAAGAAGGATAGAAATAAAGATGTGTAATAGATGATAAAACAAAGCTATTTCTGCAAAGTTTAAGATAGTCAAATGATTGTATCTTTAAGATGTTTTAGAAAGATTTTGAGGTGTTGAGAATGGAAAAAATTGATTTTTATAATATTCCTGTGGCAGACTACTTACTCTCCATAGGAGAGCCTTTAATAAACGTTGGGCACAATTACTATCAACATAAAGACCACGATAGCTTGAAAATTAATGTGAGAAAAAATTACTTTGTTTGGAATAGCCGATCTGAAGAAAAAAATGCTAGTGGTGGCGTAGTTCAATACCTACAAATCATGTATGGATTAACATTGCAAGAGAGTTTAAATAAAGTTGCTCACGATATAGAAGGTAAAGAATTGAAAAAGGTAGCAAAGAAAGCTTATCCTAAATATTTTAATTACCAGGTCAAAGAAACTTTTGTTCCATTGGAAGCGCAGCGTTACTTAGTAGCCAGTAGAAAAATAGCAAATAGTGTCATTAGAAAATTTTTTCATTTAGGATTGATTACTCAAAATGAAGGAAAAGAGATCATTTTTAAATGGTACTGTGGCTCTCAAATTGTCGGCTTCAGTAAACAAGGAACAGTTAAGTTAACGCAGGAAGAAAAAGACAAATATCATACAAAAAAAGATTATTTTAAGTACGTCGCACCTACTACAGAAAAAGATAGCTTATGGAGATTTAATTACCTGGAGGGATTACCTAAAAATTTGTGTTTTTTTGAAAGTGAAATTGATCTATTAAGTTACTACACTCTTTTCAAAAATGACCTGGAAGAACAAGAGAATTTTTGGTTAATTTCCATTAATGGTGTAGCTTTGCAGAAAGTATTTAACTTCCTAAAGTATGGTATAGAAAAAATGGACTTGAAAAAGAATTGTCAGACACTAAATGTCTGTTTTGATAATGATACGGCAGGAAAAAAAGCATATGAAGTCAAAAGTCCTTCGCTTTGTAGGAAATACACATCTGACAGATAAAGAATTATTAGATTTCCTCCTACAGATAGTATCGTATCGCCCTGAAAAAGAATTTATTCCTAAGTTAGTCACAATAGCATTATATAAAAGTAGTAAAAATGATCCTATTTTGTGGGAAGTGGATATGGAACAATCGGCAGATGGTAGTATTCAAAGACCCAATTTTTTAGCATTAACTAAAAACGGTCATTATTCAGTTATTGGTGATTATTATTTTACAGACTACTATATTTATCAAGAAAGACTAACAGAACTAGCTCGAATATGGATAGACGATTTTAGAAAAGAGCGAAAGGCATATAAAAAGGTTAAATAAGTAATCAGGAGGAAAAAAATGAGTAAAATTAAAACAAGAGAATTAAAGGTAACCAAAGACCCTTCTTTCTATCAGTATACTGATTTAGAAGAACTGGAGGTTATGAATACCAGCGAATTAACAATTGCACTAAAGGTACTACGCAAAGAGCAACGGAGACTTACTGAGAAATGTTACCGGTGGGGGAAACAAAAAAGAAGTGAAGCGGAAGATTTGGACGTAGAAAATGTTAAACTAATTAGAAAGTATCGACCGCAG
Source organism: Enterococcus sp. JNUCC 77 (assembly GCF_054819945.1). Lineage (NCBI taxonomy): Bacteria > Bacillati > Bacillota > Bacilli > Lactobacillales > Enterococcaceae > Enterococcus > Enterococcus sp. JNUCC 77. Next base: position 27,333 of record NZ_JBTHIG010000004.1, on the reverse strand, counting down.
CTGGAGCAAATACTCTTCGGTAAGCAAGGTTATGTTCCAAGGGCAATTACAGACAACATGCTTGTTGAATTAGGCAATAAAAAAAATAACAATTAACATCTAAAGAAGAACAAAAATGAAAAAAGGTACCCGTGCATACTAAATTAGTATAGACTAATATTACTAGATCCATATTAAATGTTAATTTTTAGAAGATTTTTATTATTAAGGTAGGAGGAGAGATTAAAAATGAAAAATATCGTTAGGGTGCTTATGTTCTTAACAGGGTTGTTTTCTCTGCTAATATTGAGTTCACATGCTGAAGCTGCAACGAATGAAATGTATCGCTTGTATAATCCGAGTAGTGGGGAACATTTCTATACTGCTAATGAAAACGAGAGAGACAATATCCAAAAAGCAGGCTGGAAGTACGAAGGCGTTGGTTGGTACGCCCCAATTTCTGGCGAATCTGTTTACCGTTTATATAATGGGAATGCTGGTGATCATCATTATACAAAGGACAGTAAAGAGAAAACATATTTAGAAAACAATGGCTGGAAATATGAAGGCGTTGGCTGGTATTCTGATATAAAAAAATCGATACCGTTATACAGAGCATACAATCCAAATGCAAATGCAGGTAGTCACAACTATACTGTAGATTCTGGAGAACAAAAAAATCTTATAAATTATGGTTGGAAAGATGAAGGAATTTCTTGGTATGGAGTAGATCCTTCTGATATAGATAAGAAGATTGCTTTTACTGGCTTTGTTTATGATAAGAACAATAATATCTTAAAAAACACTGACATCAAAATAAAGAACAGTGATAATCAGGTAACAACTGTTACAACAGATGATGAAGGATACTTTTTTACTCATTTAATTTTAGGAGATACATATACATTAAATGGGGAAAATTTTGAAGTTACAGTCACACCTAAAGATTTAAATAAATTTGAAACAAAAAATAAATATGGAAAAATAGTAAATGGGAAAAAAATTTCAAACTCAAATGGGTCTATGCAAATACAACCATCAACCATTGCAATAGATACAAATAGAACTAATTACGACATATCAAGTGACTATTCTAGTATTACTTTTTTTGAAAACATAGAAATCAATGCGGGTGATATTTTATATCTAGAAGCACAAGATGGTTTTGAAGGTGGGCTGGGTCTTCAAGTTACTTCTGTAGAAAAGATAAACGGAAGAACCATTGCAAAAGTACAGCAAGCAGAGTTGGGATCCGTAGTCACTTCTATTCAAGGAGAAGTAACAGATTCGCCAGTTACTCAGGCCAATTTTGTCCCGGCCACAGATGTAGCTGTGAACGATACAAATCAAAGGCGCGCAACTGCATCCACAGGTGTTTCCGCAGCTATACAATTTGATTCAAACGGCATCAATGTTGATGGTTCATTAAATATTAATGGAAAAATGAGTGCTGAAGTTAATATTGATCCTTTTAATATCAACAATGCAGTAATTAAAGCACAACCCGAACTTTCTATGAGTTTTGAAGGAGATATTTCATTAACAGGAAAAAAAGAAACTATAAAAAAAAATATAGGGACAATTTATATTCCTACTGGTATTCCTGGGATAACTGCCAATGTTCCTATTGACCTTGTGATTTCAGTTGAAGGAAAAGTGAGTGTTCAAATGGGAGTTACTAGCACTATTACAATGGACGTAGGTTACGATAAAGGTAATATTAAGCAAGACTACAGTAAAAATACGGACATGAATGTTGATGTCAAAGGAGAAGTTACTGTTAAGTCAGGGTTAGAAGGATCCGTATCATTGGCAGTGTTAACCCAAATCGAAGGACTAAAATTATCAGTAGGTACAGGAGCTAAATGTACATCTTCAGCAACTGTTAATGCCTCTCAAATACAAGTAAAATCAAATATAGGTGCATATGCAGACTTAAAATACTCATTTCCAATATTAAAAAATTTAGGGTCTAATTTTAATGGAGAGTTTACACTCTATAAAGGGGAATGGGATTTGAAAGTATTGGAATCAACATATGATTTACCACCTTCTGATAACACTACAGAGATAGATAGAGCAGCAATTTTATCTAAAAATTATTCTTCATTAAATGGAACGTGGGAAAATTCTCACGGATATCAATTAATTTTTAATAATGGATATGTCACTATGTCTGGAAGCGGTCTAGGAGGTGTTACCCAATTTTCATTGGTTAATCCTGTTGATCAACAGAATCTAGTCTACTTATCGTTCAATCCTAGACCATTGCCAAATGGTATGAGTATCATGATTGCAACAAAAGGATCTAGTCCATCGGGAGTAAAGGATGGGACAGACAATACATCTGATAGAATTATTATGGGTAATAATGGAGGAGCACTTTTGTTTGCACCAAAAGAAGATGGTGGAATTCCAGATACTGCGTATTATAAAATTGAACCAGATAATATAACATTGGCCTATGAACAACTAATTGGTAAAAGGTTTATACTTGGACCTTTATTATATGATGGCCAAGATGTCAACCAAGCCATGAATGAAAACAATGCTCCTCAAAACTTAGTACATGATGGAACTAAATTAATTACTTTTGTAGACGACTCCACTGTACACATTGAACTAGCAGGAACGTATCGACCTGATTACGATACATCTTATACATTAACTAATAATACTATTACTATTGATAATGAAACTATTCCATACTCTGTAGAAAATGGTGTTATTTCGTTCAGTAATTGGACAACAGATGTAAATGGACACACCATCACCTGGTCATTTAATCAATAATTATGTACGATCGTATTCAAAAGATTAACTATATTTATAAAAAAACTGACTTTCAACATATAAAGAGAAAGTCAGTTTTTATTGATTTTAAATAGGTAATGTACTACTTGATTTGAGCCAGTATACTAAAAGTTGACACAGGAATAGAAAACTACCTAAAATTTAGTCGAGGTGAGTATTCCAATGAAATATGAAGCATCATTTAAACAACATTGTGTTAACTTAGTGGTTAAAGAAGGCCGAACAAAAGCAAGCGTCACCAAAGAATTTAACTTGAGTCAAGGGCTCATCAAAAAATGGATAAATGTCTATGAAACTAATCGTACAGACAAACAAGCAGATTTAGAACAACGACAGCGGAAACTTGATAAAAGTTCAACAATACTGGAATGCTATTTAAGATAAAAGTTAATCTTACCATACCACATGTAGCATTAATAATTGGTATATCGGAAAGCTCATTTAGGTACACCCTTGTGAGCTTATTTATTTGTGCTATAGTCCAATCATATAGAAGGCTCATTAGAGTCTGCCATTAGAATAATGAATTTGAGGGATTTTATGACAAAAATTGGATATGCCAGAGTCAGTAGTAAAGATCAAAATCTAGATAGACAAATTGAAGCACTAAAAAATGTCTCAAAAATTTTTTCAGACAAATTAAGCGGACAATCTACAGATCGTCCGCAATTAAAAGAAATGTTAAATTATATTCGAGAAGGTGATATTGTAGTTGTAACTGAGTTAGATCGATTAGGTAGAAATAATAAAGACCTAACTGACGTCATGAATGAAATTCAGCAAAAAGGCGCAACACTAGAGGTTTTGAACTTACCTTCCATGACATTGAAGACGAAAATCTTCGACGTCTCATTAACAACCTAATTCTTGAATTATATAAGTATCAAGCTGAGTCAGAACGAGCACGCATTCGCGAGCGACAACAACAAGGTATAGAGATTGCTAAAGCAAAAGGACTATACAAAGGTAGAAAACAAAATTACTCTGAAGATGATCCATTATTACAATACGGTTTTGATTTATATAAATCAAAGAACTATACTTTAAAAGAAATAGAAAAACATACTCGTATTCCTATAAGCACATTTAAACGCTACATAAAAAAATACCAGATAAGAAGAGACTAATAATTATTAAAGGAGAAAAATATAGTGGATAATTATAAAATTAAAAATGTACAAGATTTATTGGAAATATTTGAACAGATAAATAGTAATGACTATATTTTTAGAGGAGAAAATAAACTGTATGATAGACCAAATATGTCCGGTGGATATAGATGGATGGAATCTAAAAATAAAAGTTTTCAAGATTTACTCAATTTGAGAGAAGATTATTACAGACTAGTTGGAAATACATTAAATTACTCAGAGCAGAATAATTTTATTTATTATGCACAACATCATGGCTTACCAACAGAATTGATTGACTTTACAGAAAACCCATTAGTTGCACTTTTTTTTGCTTGTGATATTAGTACAAATGACAACAGAAATGGATATATATATTTATTTTTAAAAAAAAATACGATGAGATTTTATTCTTTTTTAAATAATTCAAAAACAACAAGTCAATACTATAATTTGCTTCAGGATGTTAGAGACACTCAAACTGATTTGATTTTTCATTTTTATGGAATATTAGAATCTGATTTTCGAGTTAATACACATCATGCTATTTTTGATAGATATTTACCTAGAATATTGGAGGTTTATAAAAATAAAGACAAGGACCTACATAGAGATCAAAAAGGAATTTTTCAAAGTTTTATTGACTCCTTAAAAAAATCAAATGCTTTCAATAGGATCCAAAAAACAACATCTATTGAACCATTAAAATATAAAGATTTTTTTTATGATTATGGAATCGAGGAACTGGATACGGTATTTACTTTTTCAAAAGAGTTTTTTTTAAAATATATGACAGAGCAAAATTCTCTTTTTGATAAGTACATAGCCATTTGCGTATTTATCAGCTTTGTGCAAGATGATTTATCAATTTTCGACGAAATAGAATTCCCACCCTTTCCTTACTTTTATTGTCAGCCCACAATTCAATTTGACAGAATGATTAATCAGCAAGGTCTCTTCATCTATCAAAAAGCTTTAACATCTGAATTTGGGGGACCAAGTTATTTCGAATCATTAGTACCTGACATAAAAATTGAAGTTGATTTTGCAAATAAAGAAAAGATACGTTCTCAATTAGAGATGATTGGAATTAATAAGAAATTTATATATCCTGATTCAGATAATATAGCAGCGTATTTGAAAGATTTATAGGTTTTAATATGGAAACTACACAATCAAAATTTTCTAATAATCTTAATTAATTTTAGCAAAATATTGCAAATAGATTATTCAGCTGGTGCAAAATAATATTGGTCTTCAAATCTTTAGTGTACAAGAATAGACACGAACTAATGACACCAAAGACCAGAAAAATACAAAATGAAATGATCGAATTAGAATGGTGTAGATAAGCAAACACAACAGAGTTTACTAGAATGCAGCTTACCAGTAAGCTGTATTTTTTTTTGCCTTCTATTTTTAATTTATTCATTATTTGTTTCTCCAGGCAAAGTAAAACACCACGGAATAGAACTTCTTCATAGATAGGCACAATGAATACTGTTCTAATGATATAAAAAATAAACATGCTTCTATTTGTATCAAGGATATTGATTAGAGAATTGGTTTGATCTCCTGGAGCTGAAGAAATGAGCGACAATAAAAAAGAGACTGCAATTAGTAGCCCAAATGATACTAATATACACAATCCCCTCTTTTGTATGGGTATTTTTTTGCCTTCTATTTCCTTTAACAGATTTAAACGCCTAAAGAAATAAATGAAGACACCTAATAGAATGACTGAGAAGACTGTACCAAAGATAAAAATTCCCAGGTTATATTTGCTGACTTTACCTAATAACAAAAAAACTAAAACCAATGATTTTGACAAGAGAAAATAACTAAATAAAAAAAAGAGATAGTCTATTAAGGTTTTGGCAATTTTTTTAAATGTCATAATCCTACCCACCATATTTTTGAAATGAATTTGATTAGTAAATAGACAACAAATAAAGTTACTATATTTTGTATTGGATTAGCTGCAATCCAATCAAAGAATTCTTGTATACCTGTCATTACAAATAAATCATAAAAGACAAACCGATATAGTACAAAAAAGATAATACAAAGTAGTGTCCATTTCTTTGCAAGATATTTTATTCTAACAAGTTTTTGCGTCGTAAAGTAATTTGAAAATATTTTTGGCATATCTATTCCTCCTACCAATCTTGAATTTATATAATTAATTTAATTATATCATGAGTTGAAAAGGGTACCTATCTGTCCCTATCATGAATTTGTTCAATTGTTTTTTGTTTTTTGGCTTCAGGTGCATGAGTACCAACTTTTGATTTTGAAACAGCCTTTAGTAGATTTGCAAAGCCATTTTTAACATGAGAACTTTCTTTTGAGGAAGGACTCTTTTCATTTATCAATTCTTTTTTTTGCTGAGAGTGTTGTTTTGGATCGCGATTGTATTCTTTTGAATTGGGAATTTTTTCACTTCTATTCTTTTCCGAACCTTTTTCTTTGTCTCTTTCATTAGCCAAGTCTTTAAAAATTTTATTGCCAGTTTCTTGATAGAACCGATCTAATTTGTTTTCATAAGAATTATTGGACTTGCTATGACCATACAGGCGTTCATTGTATTTTTGTTGTTTTTCTAAGTCAGATTTTAATTGCTTAAATTCTTCAGGGTAATTCTTTTGTAATTCCTTGTCGATATATCTTTTAACGAGTTGCTTTGGAATGGCCATACTTTTAGCATTGGATTTCATACGGTGCAATCTTTTATCTTCAGGTAAAGACTCTTTAATTAGTTGCAACAATTCCTTTTGAGGATTAGGTTTTAAAGAAATTCCTTTAGAAATCTCTTTTTTCAAAATTTGTCGATTACGATCGATATTTTTTTGTAGATTAATTCTATTTTCTTTCTCAATACCTGAAATTGTTTTACTTTTTAACTCTCTTAATGATCTTTCAGGACGAGTATACTTAGTATTTATATTCTTATCTACGATTCCTATATGGACATGGACATTATCTGTATTCAAATGAATTGCCCCCAACATTTGGTAGTCTTCAGACATACCTAGACGCTTTGAATGATCGTTATAGCTTGACTGTACAATTTTACTTAGCTTATTTACATCTACTCCTCCAGAAGAATTGATAAGATTTTTTTCCTTCAAATATTGATTATCGAAAGATATAACATCTTTATACATGTACTTTCTATTTTCTTGATCATGAGTAAGAAATTGTGCCGCTTTATTTACGAAATATTTTTTTTGCTTTTCATCAAGTCCGATTGAATCTTTATTAAAAATGCCATTTTCTTTCGTTTTTACTTCATTAGAAGCATAATTGAAGAATTTTTCTATTTCTTCTTTTTCTTGCTTAATTGCCTCTTCCCTTGTAATGTAATTTGAAAATCCTCTGACACTAGATGATCCGTGAGCTTTAATAATAATTGCCGGTGACGACGCAGCCATTCAATTTCATCTCCTTTGATTTCAAATAAATCTAAATATTTTTTGCTTTCCTTCTATTCTCTTTGTCCTTAGCCATTTCATTTTTAATCCGCGCACCTATAGCAATTAGAGGGTCTTCAGAAGCATAGATGTCAGTCAAACTATAATTAGGCATATCTTCATAAGTAGATATTTCTTTATATAAAGGCAAGATTAAATAATTTAAGTAATACAGTTCCTTTTCATTAAAATTATTATTGATACGAGCAAAATTCCTAAACTGCTCAATTAATGAATCATAATTTTGTTGCGCATCTTCATTTTGATAGTTAAAAATTTCTTCCATTCTTTCATTTTGTTTAATCAAAAGTTTTTCTTGACTATTGATATTTTTCCCCAGGGTCTTCAATGTTTCTTTCAGACTTTCATTTTCAGCAGTTAAAGTTTTAACTTGTTCGTATGTAGCACTCATTTCAAAGGATAGTTTACTTTTAGAATCTGAATTTTGTTGAGATTCTAAATAATGAACGATACTAAGTTCAATTAACTTACTCATTTTAAAATTAGGATTTTCCTTCTTTAATTTTTTTATTAAAATATCATCAATATAGATACTGTATGTTTTTTTCAATAGTTACACCTCTCCTTAATCTAAATCATTTGCTACTTTCAAACTTAATAAAAATTCATCTAATTGAGCTAAGGTTTCTTTTAGATAATACAATTGTGTGGCACTTTCATTCTCAATAATATCTTGAATTTTTTTTGTTAAATTAGTCTCATTACTAGTAAAACTTTCGTCGATAATATCTATTAAAATATTGGGATACGAACTTGAGGATTGATTTCTTTTTCTAGTAGCTATTTCTTTTCTGATTGATTTTGGAAGTTTGTTAGTGGTAATTCTAATTTGTTCCGGCACATACTCTTCTTCTTCCAATAATTCTTTTACCAAATTTGGTATCTGATTGTTGATCTCCGCAGTTATTTTTCTTTGAATATCTTCGTTGAATAAATATTTTTGATTCCTCTTATATATGTTTATTTTGTCTTCGGCCAATGAATTTTCCTCCTAGATAGATTGTTGTGTAATGCAAGAGCATAAGGAAAACTAGTCAAAAATAGCTATGAGCTATGTTTGACCCTAGCAGTGCTAGGGTTTTCTAATAGTCACAGACTAAAATTCACAAACTTTTAAAAATAGCTTTCTTAATGGGCTTTAACCTTGTTATTAAAGCATTTGTTTATACAATTGCATTGAAAAACTAATTGAATATACTCCATTGTATTTTCAATGGAGACTCGAAACGGCAAAAAACAATAATAGCAAGAGTTACAGCGTTTTGTTTCCATTGTGTTTCCATTGAAAATTTGTTAAATCACATTGTGTTTCCATTAGAAAAAGACGACATTTCAGTTGAATTCACAAGCAAAAATTGAATAAAAAAAAAAGAAAAAGTAGATTATTTTTCTGCTTTTTCCTTTTCAATATCGTAAGTGAATCGTAACTTTGTTATTGTCGATTTTATTTTTTCAGTATCAGAAATATTATCTTCATACGACTTAATTTTCTTTTCCTTATGTTTAATAGCATCTTTTGCTTCCTGCACTTGGGTTTCTAAATCTTCGATTTGTGAATCAATTTGAGTAACTGTTCGTTCCTCTTTTTCATTCATAGGCAACTCTTTTGTTTGTTGATAGTCAGAAATTTTTTCATGTAGTTCAGTAATTTTCTTCTGTTTATTTTCAATTTCTTTCTTCTTCACAGCAATTAATGACGATTCAAACTGTTCTGATAGAGAAATTAAGTCCTTCGTTTCATTTTTTGAAGAGACAAAATTTTGTTCTTTTCTAAATGATTCTTCATTATTAACGTAGAAAAAGGGTGCTTGATCTCTATTATAAGAATCAGTTTGATCAAAATCATTTAACACTAAACTCAGTTTTATTGTTTTAAAATCCTTTGGCACGTTTTGTACCTCTACAATGAATCCATTGGAAACTGTAGAATAGCTCACTGTATTTAGTAGTTGCCCTTGAATAATTTTTGCGCGATAAGTAACTGGGTAGCTATCTCTTTGTTGAATGTTTTCAGTGGTACGTCTATCTTCAAAAGAAAGATACAGTTTGTTGCTGTCTTCTGAATAGTTCACCTCTCTTAAATACATTGAGACATTACTAGTCACATCAAACTTTTGATTTAATTTATATTGAGGGTAATAGAAAATATTTTTTTCATTGATTTTGTAACTGCCATAAAAAAATAGGAAACCAAGGAATACATAAATCAAAAAGAAAAAATACTTAAATTGACTCCTACCTTTTAGATTTGAAGATATTTTATTTGCTACTTGGCTTAGTTTCTTTTCTTTATCTTGATACATAGATACCTCCTAATCTGAGTTAGTAACAACTGTTGGTACTTCTTTTAAGTTATATAGTGCAATGTATTGTCTATTTTCCTTATTGTTTAAATTGACAAATACGCTATCTCTTTTGAAGAAATTAACGAATATTTTTTTCGGCATTACTTTTTGACAGTCAGGACAATCATCTTTGTAAAAGACAATTGTTTTGGCTTGATTGAGTTCATCAGAACTTAAATAATGCCTACTTTTTTCAATACTAGAGACAGATTGAATGCCTGCTGTCACTACAAAGAGTAATGACAACAGACTTAAAACGAAAATATTTTTTTTATTTAGTTTAATCTTTTATACACCTACCCTTAAAAGAAACGCAGCTAACATTGCAGCAAAAACTTTCGAATAAAGTATCCCGAAAATAAGTAATAAAATACTGTTGATCACAGCAACAACTAATTTATGGTAATCGTTTAACTCGTCTGATCGAGAACAAGACTTAGAATACAAAGGTAACGTTACAAGAATAAAGCCCCCCGCAACAATTTGTAGAACTAATTGATCTTGAGAAACAAATGCCATAGCACCTTTAGTTAGGATACCCAGTTCGTTTCGCATGTTAAACAGTACCAGATTGTATCTACATAGTTGAACTATATAACCTAATGTTATTGTCACTAAAAGAGCTTCTACAATAACGTATCCATTTCTACTCAAAGTTGAATCTCCTTTTTTATAGTTTTACATTTCCTAGACTAGTAATTTCTACAAACTGATTTCGAGTTGTATCAAACACAACACGATAGATATATGAGTCACTAAGATTTTCACTGTCTGCAATGCTAATCGTATTTTTTATAACTACTAATGCTTTTAAATTGCTATCATCTGACGACATTAAGTAGCATTCAGGATTACTATCCAATGTTGAAACAGTCGTTACAGAATAAGCAATCGTGTCAGCGTCTTTTGGAAATAAAGCTTCTAAAGCTCCTTCACTTGTAATAGCACTTGCTTCATTTTTCCGACTAGCCACACTTTGTTTCTCATCGCTGGTGTCGTAATTGTAGACTGCTGAAAACAATTTTTTTGAAGCAGAAAGGAGTTGCTCGTTCGCTGTACCATTTTTTTCTGCATACAGTCGGTCATATTGTTCCGACAATTCACTGACTCTATTCGTTGCTTCAGTATTTTTGTCTTTCAAATTTTTCACCTCAACTTGATACTTTTCAGTAGTAACAGATAGCTTTTTTTGTTGGTTATAGAGTGAAACAGATAACCAAATAATCGCTCCTATTAACAAAATACCGACTAATTGGACTGTAGATAATTTTTTCAACATTACTTCCCTCCTTGAATAAACTCAACTTCTTTAACGGTTGCGCTGTTAATTACCCGCCATGAGCGTGTACCTGATCCAGGACTCACAACATTGGTTTCACTAATTAAAATACTACCGTCTTCATTGACGTATTCCACAACCGCAATGTGACCATACGGTGGTGTAGAACCTGCAAGCCCACCATAGAAACTAGCTGCCCAACCAACTTCAGGCTTCCCTTTAATGACGGTATAGCCTCTTGCTCGTGCTGAAGCACCCCAAGAACCACCATTTCCTCCGTCTCCAGAAAACCACTCAATCGGACGACCAATTTGTGCCATGCGGTTAAAAGCGCCCCATGTACACTGTCCCATTGGATAATTATTTCCTGCATAATTTTTATTATCAGGAGTAGGCAATGTTAATTTTCCTTCATACTCATCTGGCACTGAAAGTGTCGGTGCTGAATTTTCACCTACAACTTGACCGCTGGTATTTGTTTCGCTTACTTCGCAAGCGTCGTCTTTACTAGAAGAATCATCTGAACCTAGTCCCTCAAATGTACCAAACCAATAATCCCCTCTTAGAGGGACTTTTTGACAAACTTCTCCAGGTTGTGGTTCTTCAATCATCTGATTGTCTCCTACATAAATTGCTACATGGGAAGATCGACCAGGCTCACCCCAAAAAACTAAATCTCCTCGTTGAACGTCTTCTTTTGACACTCGTGTAGCAGCTGATGATTGCGTTTCAGAAGTAGCAGGAATTTCAATGCCGACTTTCTTATAAACAAGCATAGTTAAACCAGAACAATCCATACCGCTATCCCAATTTCGACCACCCCATACATAAGGAATACCCAAACGACTTTCGGCAAGTTCGACAATTTCAGCTCGTTTTGAAGAATCCATGCTTTCTGATTCACTATCTGAATTACTAGGAATACTTCCGCTTGCTGAACCTGCACCGTCATAAGGTGCTGTTCCATGTTGCGCAATCGCTTCTTGATCTAGCCACTGAAATTTAGTCCCTAAATTTTGATAGGCATTTTGTAATTTAACCAGGTATGTAGGATCAGTCGCCCAACCACCTTTGTATATGGCAGTTAAAGTCCCTATGCCATCCGTATTATTAATGGCACCAGTATAAAGCGTCTGGTGTGCCATAAATTCCGCTTTACCTACAATGCCAGCGTTATAGTCTTTAAACCATGTATAGGCACCGCCTGTATTATCACCAACGTTTGTTCCTGGTTTAGTTCCTGTAATATCTACAGCGTCGTCTCCAAAGGTGGATAATGTGATAGGGAAGTTTGACTTACTAGAAGTCTTTACGCCCCCCATATTATGAGCCTGCCATAAGGAAGTTCCTGAAGGATTGGTAAAATTAAATCCATTCTCTACCATTGTTTGCGCAATAGAAGCCGATGGTAAAAAACCACCGGCTTTCCAAGAAAGGATATAAGCTTCTTTATGAGATTGAACAAAAGCCTCTACTGAAGTAGGAACAGCAGAATCATCGACATTAGACACAGAGCCAGACTCACTAACAGGTGAACAATCATTGGCATTTGTAGCCATAAATATAGCCATCAACATACTGATAACCATCATGACTACAATCATAAGACTTGTAATAGCGATACCTATTAAGACGAGCTTATTCTTGAATATCTTTTTTAACAAAGGCTATTCACCACCATCAAATCGTATCAACTCTTCATTTGAAGCCATGACACGAAGTTGAATATTTTGATCGCCATTAATGTTAAACAGGCATTCCGTTTTAGCTAAACGCGGTAAAATATTTAGTTCCTCTATAGTAAGGGAGTTTTTCAATGTTTTACTCAATGTGTCAATGGCACTACTGTCTGTTTGAAAAAATACACGATATTGTAATAGACCAAATATCTTTCTTAATGCTTCTAAATACTTAGGATTACTTGCCTCTAATTCTGTCGGTAAAATGGTTTGAATAGAAGGTAAATTAATAACTATTCCTGCATAATACTTCCGCATTTCCTCCATGATTGTTGAGATAACTATAGCTGATTGAGGATAATCAGATTTTAAGAAATTCTGACCTTCGTCCATTACCAATAAATATCTTTCAAAGTCGTCTGGAGTGATCATGTGGCTTCTCAATAATTGCCGTTGTTTTTTCCCATTGTTAACGGCATGAGCATTCACAAGAAATAGCACGTTAAATAATTGAGCATTAAAGGTATTTTGTGACGCTGCTTTTAAACTACTAAAATCAAAATTTACGAATTTAATTTGTTCAAAGTTTTCAATGCTTGTGTATTGATTAAAGATACTTCCTTCTTGCGTCAACATCAGATTATAAGTAGAAATAATGCTCGTCAGTTGGTCAATACGAGTGGAGGTATAGCCTTCAGCAATAAACGTACGCATTTTAGATTTTAAATAAATGATCCATTCTTCTAACAATGGATATTGAGTTGTTGGTAATCCTGTTACCTTAATCTCCTCTTTATGCCTCTGAGGATTTTTAAACCACATACCTTGGTCTTCAATATAAAAGTCAGTCAGTAGTTCTGCATGTAAGGTTAGTGTTTCAGGAGTCACACCATTTTGTTTCAGTTGAAAAATACTATCAAGTTTATTGATATGGGAGTTAAAAGAGGCAATTTCATCAATTTCTACTCCGTCAGCTAAGGTTGTTGTTGGAAAGATTTCAAAAATATTAATTGCACCTTGGGAACCATCCATATTGATAATTTTTCCATTATGATACTCAGTCAATAAGTTATATTCATCATTGACACTAAATACCCTGGTAAAATTTTCTCGACAAGCATTATCATCAGTCACTTTTTTTGAAAAGGTACTTTTACCCATACCGGCATTTCCTGAGACAAGCATTGTGCTTCTTGTTCTACGGTCATTTCTATGATTAATATCAAGAAGAAAAGCACCGTTAGTCGCAGTAACACCCATAATGCTTCCTGTTGGGTCTTGTAAAGCCATATGATTAAACAAGTATCCTCCTGCTAAATCATCTGAAGCAATATGTTGGCCATGCCGTTTATTCGCTAATTTACTTTGTTCTGACATTGGTAAAAACAAAGATTGAAACTCATATAGCTGTTCTCCCAGCAGAAAATTCGTTGCTTTGAATCCTCTACCATTTAAGTCTTGTTTGATTTTACGATTAGTAATCTCCAATTCCTCTTGAGAATTTTCATGGACATAAATACGCAATTTAAACATTTTGGCAATGACACGATTTACAATCACTTCATTCATTAACTTATCTTGCGTTTGATAATTAAATATTGCTTCTTTTTGTTCAATAGGAGAAGCTTTAGGATTCACTCGTGAAATTTGTTCTCCAGTGGAACGTTTTAACAAGTTTAATACTTTATTTTTGTCGGCTGTACTGATATCTAGCATACTAATCGTGTTTTTATTAGACACCAGGGGAATAAACCAGAATGCTTGTAAATCACTTGTAGGATAGTCATAGAAGGTTAAACAATTCTGACAACTACCCCCTATTTCTACATAAGAGTTATTAAACTTCATATTCCCTTGCGGTTGCGTGCGCTTGATAAATGGCAAATCATAGCCAGCTTCTTCTAATAAACGTTGTTCCTTTTTAGATAGTTTGTCGATATCATATTTTTTATCACGATCTTTTTTGGATATATTGAAAATATTAGAATTTTGGTTATTTAGAAAATAGAATAAATCTTCGATTTTTTCTTCACTAAATGGGGCAATATCCAGACAACTACGTGTCGTATTCCTTAAAACTTCTTGATTGTAATAAATTTCTTCCTCAGTCTCGCCAAATATGGCAATTGTATATTCCTGAGTGGAGCGATTCTTTGAAAATTTCTTTAACTGATCGGCTTTTTGAAATTGTAGTTGTTTTGATTGAGGATTATTACTTTTTAATGCTTTTTTCTGCCAATACTGCTCCTGAAGGTACGTTTCTAAAGGATACTGGGAAATGATTACCTTCAAGTCCCCAACATATTTTTTTAAGAAGGATTCAAACCCTTCCAGTAGCTTCTCTGTCTGTCCACGAGTTAACATTTTCAAACCTTTCCCTCTTACGTTGTACCAGGAAGAATAAAACCCCTCATGTTCGACAATATTGGTGCCATCAATGATTCTTTTATAGGATAAATAGGACAAAGTTTTATTCTTTTTTGCAACTGAAATGACTTTATCTGGATTGATCACTTTTTCTTTTTTTGTAAATAGTGCGATTGTCAGCACCTCCCTTGAATTAAAAAAAGAAGACTAAAAAGTCTTCTTTTACTCTGACGCTTTTGATTGGACGTAATCTCGGATAGATACTGACATAACTAGAATTACAATGCCAATAATCCCACCAATCAGTAATTTTTTACCATGTTGCTGTAAAGCTCCCCCCAGCATAATTCCGATACCTGCTAACACAAAACAAAGGACAGCAATACCTAAGCCAATATTTTTTACCGTATTAGTGATTTCAGTAACCGTTTGAATTGTGCCACTTTCAAAGTCAGCAACCCTTAGAATGCCCAAACCAACTCTTCCAAATTTATTTTCTGATAAGATTTCTTTAGCAAAACCAATCTCACTGATTCTAGCAAAACCCCAATTAGTAACATTATTTACGATATTATTCATTCTCAATTCTCCCTTATTTTAAATTTCGATTCCTTGTTTTTTCAGATAATTCTTAACGATACCTTCACTTGCTTCTTGAAGAATGATGGCGTCAACTTGCTTTCTTATGGAAGATTTAGCGTCAAATACACGCCCTAAGTTCTTTTCTATCGTTTGTTTCTCCCAATCCTTATAATTTTGATTCTTTTCAGCTAAAGCTTTTTCAAGAATTTTTTTTGTATCAATTTCTAATTTCATGATCTCTCTCCAATCTTTTATGTGGTATAACTCACTCTTATCCTGACTTCTTCATTACCGTATCGGTCATTCAGAGAAGGTGGTATGCCTTTGGTCGTTAATAGAACTTCCGCTATTTTTCTCTCGTTGATTCGATTTTTCAGCAACAATTCCGCCAAAGGAAATTGAATATACCTAGTAATCGCTCTTTCAATCGGTCTAGCACCATTTTCTTTATCAAAACCAACACGAATAAGAAACGGAATAATTTTATCCTGGTCAATCGTCAATTTAATGTGTTCTTTTTCCACTTTTTCCTTCAGTGGTTGTAGTTGCAATTGGATAATGTCTTCAATAGATTCATTGTCTAAGATATTGAAGACTAATTTCTGATCGATTCGATTTAATAATTCCGGCTTAAATACTGTTCTTAACTCATTTTCAATTTTTTTATTGAAAATTCGCTCTCTACTCTCTTGCTCAGCACTAAAATTTAAACGACCTCTTGTACTGTCTATAGAGGAGTAATCCATTTGATCGATAATGAATTTAGCGCCTAAATTAGTTGTAAAGATAATAATGCAATGATTAAACCGAACTTCCCTTCCGAATCGATCCGTCAGCCGACCTTCGTCTAAAATTTGCAGAAAAGTATTGTAGACGTCTTCTAACTTCGCCTTTTCAATTTCATCAAACAACAAAATACAATAAGGATTCTCTCTAATACGCTTAATTAATATACCGTCTGACTCACTAGAGCCTATTAATTTCTTCAAAGCAGTATTAGGATCACTGAATTCACTCATATCAAAACGAAACATTCCTTTTTCTGATTCTGGAAATAGATAGTCCTTTAATGCTTTAGCTAATTCAGTTTTACCGACCCCCGTAGTACCTAGAAACATAAAGCTTGCGACAGGTTTGTTGGACTTACCTAAACCCATTTTAGACTGCGTAATCTTATCGCTGACGTCCCTTAAAATATTGTCTTGTCCTTTGATACGTTTCTTTAAGTAATCGTATAAATGGAGCAAACGCTGTATACTCTCCTGGCTATCTAAGTTATCGACGGTAATATTTGTGCGCTGCTTAATGGCCATCTGAATGCTCTCTTCAGATAAATCTCTATGTCCCTTGAAATTGCTGATACTACAAGCTTCATCTAGTACATCAAGGGCTTTGTCAGGAAATTGATTATTATGAATAAACCGCTCTGCATACAGACAGCAAATTCCTAATAACTCTTTTGCGATATTAATATTATAATGTTCTTCATATAGCCTACTCACTTGAGATAACACATCGATTGTCTCCAGTATCGTTAGCTCTCTTACATTTATCTTGTTAAACCTTCTTGTTAAAGCACGATCTTTTACCAAATAAAGATAATATTCTTCAATGGTGGTAGCACCAATTACTTTAATCTCTCCTCTGGAGAGTGCAGGTTTCAAGGCGTTTGACAAATCCAAACCACCTGACTGATCAGTGGTATTCACAATAGTATGAATTTCATCTATGAATAAAATGCCGTTCACTTCGTTAAGCTCTTTCATTATTTCTTTCAATAAGAATTCTGGAGAACTTTCTTTTGACATAAGAGAACTAACCTCCAATGAAAAGACTAGGATATCTTCTAATTGTTTAGGAACTTGGCCATTGATTATCCTTTGAACGACTCCTTCCACTACTGCTGTCTTTCCGACACCAGCTTCACCAATCAGTAAAGGATTGCTTTTTTTTCGTAGTTGCAAGTATTCCAGGACCATTTCAATTTCATTGTCTCTACAAAATACTTCGATCGGCTGATTTTTTAATTTGTCATTCAAACAAATGGCATATTTTTCAAGATATTTCAATGAATCACCTGCCTTAATAGTCCTCATAGTAATCTTCTTCTAATTCAGGCTGATCTTCTTCTATTTCTTTAACACCAGAATCAACATCAGCGTATGGATCAATCAAATGTTCATATTGAACATTCCTGTAAGGCGACTTCTTTTCACATGTAGCTACAAAAGCTTCAAAATTGATTTTTTTGTCCCATATTAATTCTGGAACTTCAATTTTTTTTGTTGTGTTGTATTCAGTAAGAGGTATTTTCCCCAATACTTCTTGATTGATTTTCTTTAATTCTTTTTCTAGTGAATCTAAACTTTCTGTAGTCAATTAGAGCCACCTTCTTTTCTGTCATCAATCAAAACATTCACTTGAGTAGCAGACACAGCTTCTGAAATGATTCTATTACCAGAATTAAAATCAATGGTAATAGGTGAATATTTAATTTTGTATACTATTTCTACTTGTGAGAATATGGATTGTTGATTCATGATTAAACCTTCTAAACCATGACCTTCTCCCATTGAATAAAATAGTTGATTTTTATTGATTTCCTGAATTTCAATGAAATGTATCCATTCTTCATCAGGTTTGATCGTACAAAATGCTTGTGATTCTTCAAAATCGTATATTGGAACTATTTCATTTTTTAAAGTACTGAATATTTTTTCTATATTTTTTTCTTTAAAAGCATCTTTCTTAATTTTCCTAATGAGAAGATTAAAAAATCCTTTTAACACTAAATAGCTGAGCAAAATAAATAAAAATGTAGACACCAATTTGGTGTCTACAAATGTTAAAAATTGTTTGATTGAAGAAAACTGAAGCAATATAAATAGGGCAATGATTTGTTGAGAAGCATTGGTTAATTTACAATTCCATTTTCTCCTTACTACAAATACACCAATCATTCCCAGTAATAAAATGGTAAATCCAACCATACCAACACTTTGTAGTATTAAAAGATAGTCACTTTCATTTCCCAGATTAATTTTCCCATCTGTATAAAAGATAAGAACCATCCATCCTATTAAGGAATAGAACAAACCACAAAGAAAAGTCTTTAGAATGTATTTACTGATACTTTCTAAGATAAAAAATAAATTGGTGATTTGAATAAACCAAAATTTCTTACTACAACGTAAAAATTTGATTTTATCTTTCAAATATTGCTTTTTTGTTAATCTAATCTTCAAACGAATTAGATAACCCTCTTTAAAAACATACTTTTTCCTAATAGTAGCAACCAATACATACAAGGTTATTACTGAAATCAAAGTAGAAAGTACAATCAAAGAATTAGTAACCCAGGTTATCGATACGGATAAATGAATCCAGTAAACGAGAAATAAAATAAATGAAGAAATAAAGATAGTAACTACTATATCAAAGCATTTCTCCTCAATTAAATACTTACTTTTGTCTTTTTCCGAAACTTCTCTATAGGGTATACTTTCTTTCATATTGTGTTGCCCCCCTTCTATCCTTCAAAAATCGTGCTACTTCCAGGAGCGCCTTCAGAAGCAGGTGCCAAAGCTTGAGTATCTGTTCCAGGAGTTACTACCGGAACTTCTGGCGTAGTTACAGGTTCAGGAGTTGGAAAATTACTAAACTCATTTACGGCTTCGTTGACAGCTGTATTCTGAGTCACGGCTTGCTCATTAACTGTATTTGCAGTCTCTTTTGCAGTATCAACAGCCGCTTGGCTATTTGTAGAATCAATCGTATTCAATTGATCTCCCACTGCCAGGTTAGTTGCATTTAAATTATTTGTTGCTTCATTGGCTTGTGTTACTTCTCCTTGAACAGCATTGGCAACAGCTGAATTTTTTTCAGCGTTATTTACCGCTTTGTTGGTGTTGCTATTCGCTTCAGAAACACCTTGCTGTGCATTTTGATAACCAGTTTGTGTTTCCGCTAAATGATTAAGCGTATTTTCAGCTTTAATTACATTTTTGTTCATAGTATCAGTCGTTTCACTAGCCTGTTGTTGCGCATCCTTCAATTCATTTACTTTGTTACTTAAACGGTCATAGGTGGACTGATATAAGTCTTTATTTGTATCTAAAATCGTGCCGTCTTCCTCAATCAAAGCTTTTAACTCAGAGGAAATACTTTGATATTCCGCAACTAGACTTTCAACTGTTTCCCACTGTTCCTCAGCCAAATCACCTTTTTCCTGAGTTGTGGTGTCGATTGACTGCAAATTATTCAACTCCGATTGAATTTCAGCTAATTGTTCATTCAATTGATTGGCTTTATCAGTGACAGTCTTCAACTCTTCTTTTGATTTTGCAATCAATTCATCAACACTTGGTGTTGGTTCAGGTTCAGGCTTAGGATTCGGTTTTGGATCAGGAATCGGATCAGGATTTGGCTTAGGGTCTGGAATCGGGTTCGGCTTTGGATCAGGAACAGGTTCTGGGTTTGGTATGGGTTTCTCATTACCTTTATCATCTGTTTCAGGTTTTTTACCTTCCTCTTTTTTATTCAATTTATCTTGAATTGAGTTTGCAATTTTACCTGTCGAATCAGATATAGAATCCGCCATTTTCTGAGTTTTCTTCAATGTTGAATTATCTTTATCTAAAATTTTATCCAAAGAAATTTTATCGTTTAATGTATCTAGTGTTTTCAATGGGCTATCGGTACTTTCTTTTTCATCTTCACCTTTTGACGTATCTTTTTGCGCTTTCTTGACTCTATCAATAGCAGACGACTTCTTATTTGTCTTGGGGGCTTCAACACTACTTTGTGTAGTTGTTGTTTTAGGTGGCGTTAGAATACTGGCTGAATACAAGCCACCCCCAATTAAAGCAACAGCTGCTACTGCAAATATAATGGCCTTTTTTTGATGTTTTTGTTTCTCGTTGTTTGATTGGTTATCCATGGTTTAATCCCCTTTTCTATATTGAATAAATGTGTCGTTGTACGTAGCTATTCATTAAAATTAAAATCAGTTGGTAATTTCGCTTATTTGGATTGTTGAATGGCCGACTGATTAAAAACACACAAATTGACAGCAGAAACACGACAAACGCAATGTGCAACGGTACTGAAAAATAAAAATACCGTCGATACAGCATGTAAATCGCTAAAACAAAAAAAGCCACCGCGACATCTTGAACGTAAATGAACGCGACAACTCTAATATCTGATCTTAAATTTTTTACCACACCATACATAGGCTATCCTCCATTCTTAATACTCTTTCGGCTCTTCATTCAATGGTTTCCCTTTGGTTTGTCCCTCATCATCTAGGGCTTGGTTACGAATCATAGCGTCTCCCATAATATTTTTCATACCTTTAGAACTTCTATGAGAAGAATGGTTTATTCTGCTCCTAGTAGTTTTTTTCTGAGTAGGAGTGTCGCCTTCTGTATTCTCTTGATCAAGATTTTCAGACTGATTCTCTTCTCCCGAAAGGTTATCATTATTGCTATTATGAAGATTTTTACGATAAATACCGTCAGGTTCCATATTTTCTTCTTCACCTAAATTCGGATTCTCGATATTATCGTCTTTATTTGAATCATCAAGATTTTTATTGTCGGATTCATTATCGTTTTCATCTTCAGGTGATAGATTCGGATTATCCAAATTGTCTACTCCTTCACCTTGATCTTCATCAGAAGTTAAGTTTGGATTATCTAAGTTATTAATGTCTTTAGATAATTCATCATCAGCGTTTAGATTTGGATTGTCTAGATTATCTCCGTCTCCTTCAGTATTAAGATTTGGGTTATCTAAGTTGTTGTCTGCCTTATCTCCCTCATCTTCTACATTATTATGATCTTCATTGTGATTATTATCTGTTTGATTATTCTCTTCATTTTTGTTATTAGTATTGTCGTTATCATTCTCGTTTAAGTTAGGATTATCTGAGTTATTATTGTTGGTGTTATTAGAAGATCCATCCTCTTGTGATTTACCCCCTAATAATTTTTGTCCCAACTCTCCCACATTACCAGCCAGAGATCTAACAAGATTGACACCTGCCGCTACGCCTATACCAGCACCTAAAGCTTCACTCTTCATATTGGTAGAAATACCAAAGATTCGTTCAACGACACCTACACCAGACACAACAGCCAAGAAGATACCTATTTGAAAGAACGTATACGTTAGATTCTTTAAATTCTGACTGCCTCCTGTACTACTGAGATAAACATTTACTGCTTGTGAGATAATCAAAAAGATTCTTAAATTAGCGCATAATAAGATCATGACAATAAAGGAATTAATGATTGTCTGAAAAGTTGCTTTTATCTTGCTACCGTCATGAATATCTGAAAAGGCAATAACAGGTACAAACTGTTGTATAATAACCATTTCTGTAGCGAGTTTTACGAGTTTTAAAAATGTAAAAGCAAACAAACAAATTAGTAGAATTTGTTGGAGTAATAACGGAATATAAAATACTTTATACCGCATCCAACCATTTTCTAATCCTTTTAAAAGATAGGCTTTAGGTATTTTGTGATACTCGGTAAATTCCTCATTATCTCCAGTGACATCTTCACTGCCTTCGTATTGGAATAATTTGTCTTTTTCCTCACTTCCTACCGAAAAATTCAGAAAGTTATCATACCATTTATTATCATTAGGTATGAGCTCTCCAAAATTTAATTGACTCACTTTTTTATCTGTTAAAGTGATATGTTCTGGTGAATCATCCCAATCAGGAAATCCTTTTGACTGAAGCCATAAGAAATCATGTATATTGGCTTTTAAAGGTTGTAAAGACATCTTATCCTGGGCGCTAGCTATCGCTTCGCTATTAGAAGAAGGAGCTGCTTGAATTTGTCGGTTTGCATCCCCCACTATGGTTCCAACGGAACTTGTCAGTGCCGGTATTAAACCAAAGATAACTACAGTTAGAACAACGTTTCTTATAACATTTTTTATGTCTACTTTATAACCTAAGACTGCCATATAACCAAAATACAAAATGGAGCCTAATAAACAAACGCCACCGATTACTAGGAAAACCTTGTGTAAGCCACTGAATAACCCACTATCCCCCATAAATCCGAAGACTAGGAATATCTTATTAAAGATTTCCTCTAACGCTGACGATACACTGTAGAGTCCCTTTACTACCAATCCTAATAATGTGAAGAAAAAGCCGATAATTGGATTGGTAATCCAAGTGTAGTCCCGATAATTATTTAACAAATGTAAGATATCAGGATTATTCATATCAAGAATTAACATCTTTTCCCTCCCTTACAAAAAAAGCGTCTCTATGAATAGAGACTGCTTACTGTTCATGTATTTTTTCATTTAAATGTTCCCTTGCTTTCTTGAGTTCCTCCTGCTCGTATTTTTTTAGTCCGTCAATAAATTGATCTAGTGAATTTTCTTCAGAAAAAACAGCTTTAATACTATCTGTATCATTTAAAATAGTGATGGCTTCTTTCATTTCTACATAGGTCATATCCTCACCTTCATATTCTTTATCCTTTTCGTTACTCAATAAGGCTGCTAAATCATCAATTTCTTTTTTCCAAAACCTATAAAAGTTAACAAACACATCTTTGTTTTGCTCTTCTTGGATATCCGTTTGATCATTTTTCTTCCAAACATTTATTTTTACTTTATTTTTCCTAAGTTCGATACTCATATGTTCGCTTATTGAGGAATTGAATTCTGTGTTTGTCCGTTCAAACGTTTTATTTGGCCCTTTTAAAAAAATGTAACTACTAGGTAAGCTATTGCTTAAAGTATCAAAAATTGGGTGTTTTTTCGCTCTCCGTTGCTTTTTATCAAACTGCTTATTGGCACGCAATATGACGGCTTCCCCTTCAACTAAACCCATTAGTTGCGTAGTTGTTAATAAAGACTGCCCTAATAGACTTTGTTGACTATTATTTACTGTTGCGTTGTGCGTCTTATTATCAGGCGTAACCAGTCGCTCGTCATTTGACGTAGAGAGTCCTTTAATTGTTCTAGTACCAAGTTTTCCAGAAATCTTTTTAGCAGTTGTATCAGAAGGAGACAATAGATAAACCGTATTAGAACAACTATTTTGAATGGCTTCAGCTGTTTCCTCCCCATAAGTTTTCACATACTGCAAAACTTCCTGTACAGCAAATGTAAAAAGAATATTTTTTCCTAATGCAACAGTGGCTTTATTATCCATATCGGGTATTGCTGGTAGGTTTCCAAACTCGTCTAATAGCATTTGAACCCTCGTATGGGTCTTTCCTTCAGGAACCTTAAAACATAAATCAGCCATTTCCGTATATGCTTGGTTAATGATAAACGATAGAATCTGATTATAAGATTTGTCGTAGTCTGGACTAATTAAAAATAAAGCAACTGGTTTGATAGAATCTTTTATTTCAATTTCTAAATCTGATTGACCTAGTAATGATTTCACTACCACATCTTTTACTTCTTTTTGACCAGTAATCGAATTGGTTTTCGGTACGCCATTGGATTGAATAAAGTTTACTTTAAATGAAAAAGTTTCTCTATTTTCTTCCGCAGACAATTGTTCACTACTTATAATAATTTTCCCTTCCTCTGGTAGATTATGCTCATAAGGTACTCTCGCATAGCCTGTTTTATCTGTTTCCACCAATAAGGTTTCTAATAACTCCCCTTCTTTAGAAATGAACTTCACGATAAATTTTCCAAAATACTTTGACCGGTCTTTCATTTGCATAGAAAACATACGAGGAAATGCAATGCTACTTAAATCAATATCATTTCTTGACGTCATTAAAGCAACGTCTTTTTGTAAGTAGATTTTTAATTTAGTAGCTGTTGAACTGAATATGTTCCCTTGTGAATTTTCAGAAGCAAACTTAGAAGCCCCATAATTTATAAAAGCTAATTCTCTTAATTCCTCTAAAAAGGATTTATCATAATCAGATAAATAGGAGTATTCATCTAAATTTTCACCACGCATTTTTTCAAAGGCTAGATTTAGTTCATGAGTTGTCTTGTTCGTCCCTTTAATCTGGACGTCTGACCCACCCAAACTATTTAAAATATCAACAGCATTGTACAAAGTTAATTTTTCTAATTCTTCGCGACTATCTGGCGTAACCCGAATAATCTCAAAAGCCATTAGAAGAATAATGCTACTCAGTAAAGATTGAGGTGATTCAATGAAAAATCGATCACCATGAAAGTTGGCTTCCTCGTAAATACTAAATGCCAAAGAGTAGATATCCTTTTGTGCTTTATCCAAATTTCTTCTAAATAAAAAGTCTTGTGTACGATATAGAGGATTGTAAGAAGCACTTTTTTCAAGACGCATGACATTTACGAAATGTACATCATAACCTCTATCCTTCAATGTTTCAGCCGTATAATCTGCTAATTCACGTTTCATATCATGAATAATTAAACTAGACTGAAGCAATGCCCTAGAAAATAAGTCGATTTCAGGTATGATATATTTTTCACCTTTACCAGCTCTTGTCATACCAATTATGCTTGTTGAGGAATTTGTATCGTCAATTAAGTACCAACCTTTACATTCCTTACGATATTTTATAGCTAACCAACGCTCTTCGAAGGTAACTGGTGTCAGAACACCTCTACAGAAAGCTACTTGATACCAAGGTAAATGCGTGATAATGGTACCACCGTATCCTTTAAATGAATAAGTAGAATCTGGTACTACTTTGTAGTCATTCAGTAACTCATTAATGGTGGCAAATCTATCTGTCCCTAATTGTCGCTTATTAATTTCTTGTTTTCCAAAAACTACTTTGTTCCTGATAAAGAACCGCCAAGCACCAATAATAATCATAAGAAAATACATTGATCCAAAGATAGCCCCTAACGATTCGAAATTTTTCGTACCGAAACTTAGAATCTCTTTCCATTGATTTAGTACGTAAGTGATATCCAGTAATTGGTACCAATGAAATTTCTGATCAAAGAGTAAATTACTTACAGAACTTTCTAAATGATTCAATGTACTTAACGAAATACTTCCGAAAAATTTCAAAACATTCACAAAAATAGTTTTTAACAAAATACCTAGCGATAAAAGAAAAAACGTATAAATTAACGAAAGGAGAGTAATCTTCCACCATCGTTTATCTACACGTTTTCGATCTGAATTTCCGAAGTCATTTTCAAATCTATCTTTAAAATTCTGATAATCCGTCCTATGATTCAGGTAATAAAATCCATGTAATACCTGTCGCAAGACATAAAAAAGAGGACTGAGTAGGAAAGAAAATACATTTCTTACAGAAATTACTGTAAATTTCCTCAATCTTACAGCACTTTGTTGTATCACAAAATCACCTCCTTCTGAAAATCATGATAAAATAAGAAAAAATAAATGAAAGGTGGCTTAGCTTATGCCAAATTTAATTACTTCAGCAATACCTACAGACAATGCTGCGAAACAATTTCTTAGTGATCATCCAGAACTACATAACCACACTGCTATAACTCCTTTGACTGCTCAAAAATTATACGAGAAAAACATTATTACTAATAACCGGAATTTTCTTTGTCCAACTAAAGATTGTATTGCCCCAATAACATGCCGATCTATCAGCAAAAATAGTTTAAACAGCCCCACTTTTGTAAATCAAAGTATCGCAATTAATAAACATATTGAGTCTTGTAAGTATCATCCCAATAGCCCTGAAGAGTTAGATAAAGCTTCTACCTCTTCACGATTTAAACATATGAAAACCGGTAAAATAATTTCTGACCTTTCAATTTCACATGGATTTGAACCAAAAAATAGTTCTTCCACAACTTCTACAAATAAAGTTGAAGAATCTAATGATTCTAGTACTTCTAAAAAAGGAGGACGAACACTTAAAAATAGAAAAAAAGGTCAGTTAATTCCCATCTGAAAACCCTTCAAGACCATGTAGAAGCCTACAAATTTGATAAAGATTTTCCTCTAAATAAACAAAATCCAGATAGAACTATTCCTATAAAGGATATGTTTAGACATATATCAAAAAATATTTTTGCTGAAGAGTTACAAAATCAAAATTATCCCTACATTTACTATGGTAATGCCTTTTTAAATGAAACAAAAAATATACATGTACTGAGATTGTCCTTTAAGAGTCATCGTTATTATCCTCAAGATGATCAAACAAAGTATTATCCTTCTTTGCTCGTTTCTAAAGAATTTATAGAAACTGAATTTACAGAGATTTATGACGCCTTTATTAACAAAAACGAAACAACGTATAGAGTCTATACTACTCTTCCTTTATTATGGATTCAAAATGCAGATAATGATTTGTGGTACTTAAACTTTTCTTCTTTAAAATCTGCGGAAAAAGTTGATCCGTTTAGCACTGAACTATATCATAATATATTCATTTCTTGATAATCGATTAATATTTCCGCCGAATTATAGGCTTGTTTTTCAAATTCTGATGCTATTTTCAACTCTAGTGTTGTTGTATTTAAGTATTTCATTGAAAAAATTTTTCTAGTATCAAATTGTAGTAAATCAGCAATTAAAAAGGAATGATAATCCGAATAGTCTATACCGTCTATATTTTTTCCATCTTCTTCAGGTTGTAATATATCGATAGCTTGGTATATTAGTTTTTGATTTTCTTCATCTTTCTTTGGTTTGTAATACTCTCCAGATACAATTTGCAT
>NZ_JBTHIG010000003.1:0-132290 GCF_054819945.1 Enterococcus sp. JNUCC 77 | reverse complement strand
TGGCGTCTCTCGACATTTTTGGGCAGTAGCCTA
This sequence comes from Enterococcus sp. JNUCC 77, assembly GCF_054819945.1. Taxonomy (NCBI): domain Bacteria; kingdom Bacillati; phylum Bacillota; class Bacilli; order Lactobacillales; family Enterococcaceae; genus Enterococcus; species Enterococcus sp. JNUCC 77. Next base: position 132,257 of record NZ_JBTHIG010000003.1, on the reverse strand, counting down.
TGTTTGCATAGGAGCCTCACCTAACAAATCATATTTTATTTTCTTGGAAATAGTAACAAAATGAATTAGCTCTGTCAACAAATAGTTTTAGACTTGTAAAAAAAATTTTGAATAATAATTAGTCAATATGAGCCAGTATACTAAAAGTTGATACAGGAATAGAAAACTACCTAAAATTTAGTCGAAGTGAGTATTCCAATGAAATATGCAGCATCATTTAAACAGCATTGTGTCAACTTAGTGGTTAAATAAGGCCGAACAAAAGCAAGTGTTACTAAAGAATTTAACTTGAGTCGAGGGATCATCAAAAAATGGATAGATGTTTACGAAATTAATCGTATAGACAAACAATTAGATTTAGAACAACGACAGCGAGAACTTGAGAAAGAAAATAAACTGCTCAAAAAGGAAAATGATTTTCTAAAAAAAGCGACCGACTTCTTTGCCAAGAACCAAAACCTGTAAGATTTACGTTTATTCACCTGAACCATCAAGAATTCAGTATTAAGTGGTTGTGCCAGCGCTTAAATGTATCCCTTCAGGAATACTATAGCGTCATCAAACATCAGCCAATGACCCGACGACAAAAATAAAAAAGACTGAGGACATTGATTATCGATACCTTTTTTAAACATAATCAGAAAATGGGTGCTCAAAAGCTTCATGACCATTTAACCAATCAAGGCGGCACTCTTTCGCTAAGTTTTGTTAAATCTGTTCTGCTGAATTGTAATATTAATTGCAACAAAGAACCCATCAAAAATTTCTAGTAAAATTAGTTTAGGATAACAAACTACTAGGAGTGATTTTGATGGGTTCACACAAAAAGCTTACATGAGACGACCGAAAATGTATAGAGACAATGATTTGTGAAGGAAAGAATATTCAGGACATAGCAGATCGTATTGGTTTTCACCGAACAACGATTGACCATGAGTTGAAACGAGTTCCTGAAAATCTGATTTATAATGCGGACAACGCACAATTAGATGCAGAGCCGAAGCACCATTCTTGTGGTGCGAAGTCCAAATGGACTTCTGAAGTAGCGTATCAGATTGAATGTTATCTTGAAGATAGCTGGTTTCCTGAACAAATCGCACATGCTCGAGGGACGGTTTCATTCAAAACAATTTATCTTTGGTTATGTAATGATTTTATAAATGTATCTAAACAATGTATGAGGCAACAAAGGCAGAAGATAAGAGAAACAAGCGGAAACTCGTGGTAAAATGATTGTCAGACACACCATTGACAAGCGACCTGCTCCGTGGCTAGTCAAGATGAGTTTGGGCATTGAGAACTGGATACAGTTGTTTCTAGTCACGGAAAAAGTAAGGCCTGTGAAGCGACATTTATCGAAGGAAAAACACGGTTTTATTGGCTGTTTCAATACTAGACCGTTCAGCAGAATCGATGAAGCGGGCGATTAAAACCTTTGTGGCCGCCCTTGATAAAAAAAGCCTTTTTGAATTTTACTGTCGATCACGGAAAAAAATTTTCGTGCTGGGAAAAAATATAACTTGATTTGAACATTACTATGTATTTTTGTGACCCCTATTCACCTTGGAAACGGGGATCTAACGAAAACGGAAATGGGTTGTTTAGAGAGTTCTTCCCGAAAGGGACTGACTTTTCAAAGATTTCTCATCAGGAAAAGTAGCCGCTCTGAAAAAAATTAATCACCGTCCTAAAAAAACATTAGACTGGAAAAATTGCTGGGAGGTTTTTCAGGAAAAAATGTTGCAATCAATTTGACAATTCATCATTTTATTCAAATTGTATACTCCTTCTTATTAAATTAATCAATTAAATGGCTCCCATTTCAAAACTGCCACGAAGAAAATGTTACCTATGGCTATACCCATAGGTGACACTTCATCCTATATTCAATTAAAAACTACTGGATACCATACCAACCAATACCTTCATCTCGCCATCCAATTTTAATCAAACTGTTTTGTTCTGATAAGCTAGAGGTGTAGTTGTGTGTCCCTGTCCTAGCATTTGGATTATAAGACCTATAAAGTGGTACTGAACTATTGATATCAGAATACCAACCTGTTCCTTCGTCCTTCCAACCCGCTTTGATAAGAGACTCTCTTTCAGAAGTTGAAGTTGTATAATGGTGATCCCCAGAGTTGACATTGTAAACTCTATACACATTAATGCCCGAGGTAGGCGCTTGCCAGCCGATACCTTCATAAGACCATCCACTATTTTCTAAATTGTTTCTTTCTATTACTGAATTCGTATAGAAATGTTCTCCAGAATTAGGGTTATACAAGCGATACATACTTTTTACTTTAGAATTTTCACTTGAGTTATAAGGAACAAGCGTTTCATATTTACCTACATCCGTTAAATATGAAGATGTTACAACTACATTATTACTACTAGTTAAAGTAAATTTTCGAGTCTCATTTATACGGACATATTCATTTGGAACATTACCATATCCAAAATCCATATAGGGTGATAAAGATAGATAAACAGAGAAATCACTCCCACCATTCCTTGAGACAGCTGTACCCGCAGGATATTTATATCCTGTAGAGTCCTTTAGATCAATTGTTGTAATTCCTATATCTACTTGCTTAGTAACATTTGCTGCATATGTCTTCTCAATGTTGACAAATAAATTCAGAAATAATATCAACATAGAAATTAAAGTAATTTTTTTAATCTTTATCATACAAATACCTCCCCAAATTTCAATTAAAATGACGTAAACCTACAGAATAATAATTTCATTAAGTCTTACCTGCACGTATCCCAAAAGTAACACTAAAAAAATGCTAGATAATATTATTTTATTTCCAAATTATATTACTTTCATCAATGACAGTCTGATAACTACCACGGTCTTCTGTATGTGTAATTGCAGGATGAACTACATCTTCGTAAATATCACGAGTAGAATAACCATTATCTTTTCCTTCTGCATCAAGTTGATCAATGTAATCTTGTACTGCTTCATATTCTGTTTGACCCTCAGGCGTATCTGCTTTGTGTGTCATTTTGAATTGTGTCCCATCACCAAACGTATATGCCCATTCATTTGTTGTGTATTCTGGTTGGTCAACAACTGTTACAATTTTAGGCACCCAAACTTTTTTTGTTCCATATTCCCAATCTCCTTGTTTTAAAGAGTACCAACCGACACCTTCATTTTTCCAGCCTTTACTAAAATAAGGCGTCACATGGTACCGTACATGATTTTTCGTCTGTCTCAGATAGTCTGCTACTTGATTCTCATATTGTACCATGGTTTCTTGGTTCATTTGTTCTGCCCATGTAAAAAGGTTCTTCCAGTTGTCATTTTCTCCAGCCAGCTGATAGCCAACTAAATGTGATCGATTATACAAATATTTATCACTCGATAATTTTCCTTTGTTTCCACCCAATAGGATAAACTGCCGAAATATCTCCTCTTTTTTCTGTAGGCATTAAATCATATCCTAACAAGGCATTTGCAACACCAACACGATTCAAATTGTCGAAGTTTGAAAAAGTCTGCCATGATCCATTAGCCAGGGACAAATCTTCCTGATTGAAATTCGGTTGATTATTGCAATGTTACTATCTTCAACGTATGTAACTTCGGTATCATCTGGCAAATTAGGGATAGTAAGTGTAGAAGTACCATTTTGATTCATCGCTGAATTGCTGATCTCAGAGTTTATAGTTGTATTTGTCTGGTCTTTAAATGTCTCTTCAGTATCTAAGTAATTACTTCCCCCATGCAAACAATCCTACAGCTAATGGGATCAATACACCTAATAGACCCTTACTGTTCTATCTTTTCCCGCAATACAGTGAAATAATATAGGCTATTTTGGTTCCTATAATAAAAATACGAGCAAGACAGGCGATATAATCTATAAAATGAGCCCTTTTTGAATGTGACGTAACAATGATTTCTGAGAGGAAGTTTTTTTGTTAGAAAACAAATAAAATTCTCATTTATTTTTCATTTTTAAAAAGACAAATGAAGAAATCTCACGTATAATCAAAATTCATAGAAGGAGGAATTAAATATGGAAAATAAAAATAAAGCACAGCCATGGTATAGTCTAGCATTTATTTGGGGTGGTTCTATGGTATGTGTCCCAAGTTTACTAATCGGCAGTACATTAGTTTCAGGTATGAGTTTGGGGAAAGCTTTATTAGTTGGATTAGTCGGTTATGCAATTACGGTGATTATTATGGTTCTTCAAGGTTCCCAAAGTGTGGATTTGCATAAACCAACTGTTCAAATTGCAAAACAAGTTTTTGGTGAGGTAGGTTCTCAACGAATCATATCAATTGTACTAGCCATTGCTTGTTTAGGATGGTTCGGAATTCAAACTAATGTTGCAGGATCTGCTTTTGCTAATCTCTTGGCTCTCTATGGAATTCATATTTCTATCCCAGTTTCTTCAATTATTTGGGGAGTTATCATGCTGGTTACTGCAATTTACGGTATTCGACTGATTCGTTTAATTAATTACATTGCGGTTCCTTACTTGGTATTAGTTTGTTTATATGGCTTGTTTGAAGCCCTGTCTTCAGGACAAGGGACACAACTTTTACAAACATATCAGCCCAGTACTAACCTTTCTTTTTTTGAGGGATTAGCAATTACTATCGGATCTTTTGCTTTAGGCGCTGTGATTGCTGGAGATTATTCACAATACTCAGAAAAGCGATCTGATGTTGTTAAAGCTGCTGGTGTAGGAATTATTCCAGCCGGTGTTCTGATGATTGCAGTAGGAGCCATTTTAGCGATTGTCAATAGAACATCTGATATTAGCAGTGTTTTTATGAATATTGGTTCACCTCTGATAGGTGGAATCGCTTTAATTTTAGCTACTTGGAAAACAAATGTGATTAATGCTTTTTCGGGTGGTTTAGCAATTATAAATGTTTTTGGCATATCAAAGGAGAAAGAAAAAATTGCGGTTGCAGTTGCTGGGGGTATTGGAACATTGCTAGCAGTTGTAGGGATTTTGAATTATTTCGTTCCGATTATGTCTATTCTTTCAGCCATGATTCCTGCTGTTGCAGGAGTAATGATTGCTTCTTATTGGGTTATTCAAAAAGGGGATCCAGAAAAATGGGCACCAGTTTCAGGAATCAACTGGTTAGGAATAAATTCATGGTTAATTGGAGCAATAATCGCAGTTATCCCTGTGTTATTAGGTTTTTTCCCTTCTTTGCCGCAATTTCCTAATCAGCCGCTGATAGGAATTGTATTATCTTTCATCTGCTACTTAGCAGGATATAAATTTTTTGTAAAAAAATCAAATAATCATCATGTGAATACAAGAGAAATGGAGGAGTAAATATGCGTTATTTAAATGAAAAAGCAGTTGAGAATATTGCTGTAGGAGCAGCTTTTTTAGGGACAGGTGGGGGTGGCGACCCTTACATTGGTAAAATGATGGCTTTATCTGCAATCAAGCAACATGGTTCCGTCCAATTAATTTCTTCAGAGGAAGTTACTGATGATGATTTTTTTATCCCTTCAGCAATGATGGGGGCACCATCAGTACTAATTGAAAAATTTCCTAAAGGAGATGAATTTCTCCGGGTATTTCAAAAGTTAAGCAGTTATTTAAACATTGAAAAAATTTCTGGAACATTCCCGATGGAAGCGGGAGGTGTTAACTCTATGATACCTATTGTCGTGGCAGCGTCACTAGGTATTCCAATTGTAGACTGTGATGGAATGGGTCGGGCATTTCCCGAATTACAAATGACGACCTTCAATTTGGGAGGTGTATCATCGACACCGATGGCCATTACTGATGAGAAAGGAAATATCGGTATCTCAGAAACGATAAATAATAAGTGGACCGAAAGACTTGCAAGGGTTCAGACAGTTGAAATGGGTGCTAGTTCATTAATTAGTATCTATCCGTCAAATGGACGTCAACTAAAAGACCATGGCATTCACGGGATTGTAACTTTGTCGGAAAAAATTGGTGAAGTGATTTGTAGCAATGAATCAGAAGAGACGATTAAACTTAAAAATTTATTAGATCTAATTAATGGAGTTGAACTGTTTCAAGGGAAAATAATGGATGTCATTCGAAATGTTAAGAACGGGTTTAACCTTGGCGAAGCAATGTTAGAGGGGCTACATGAAAATACCGGGTCATCAATGAAAATTAGTTTCCAAAATGAAAATTTAATTGCTGAAAAAAATGGTGAGGTAGTAGCTATGACGCCAGATTTGATTTGCATGGTTGATTTGGAGACTCTGATGCCTGTAACAACTGAAACACTGAAATATGGAAAAAGGATTCGAGTAATAGCTTTACCGTGTCATGAAAAGTGGCAAAGTGCAAAAGGAATTGAACTTGTTGGTCCACGTTACTTTGGGTATGATTTAGACTACATACCATTAAAAGAATTAGTTGCAAGAGGAGGGAGTCAGTATGTATAAAATTGGAATTGATGTTGGAGGAACGAATACTGACGCAGTAATAATTAATGAAAAATTGGAACTCGTACATGGAGTGAAAGTTCCTACTAGTAGTGACATTCAATCAGGGATTGAAAATGCCTTGCAAAAAGTAATGAGTGAATCCGAAATTACGCCAAGAAAAATAAGCCATGCAATGCTTGGAACAACTCAATGTACAAATGCAATTGTAGAACGAAAAAAGCTATCCAAAGTAGGTGTCATTCGTTTAGGATATCCAGCTACCGCATCAGTAAAACCGTACACAGCCTGGCCTGAAGATATGGTAGATACTCTAGGTGGAAAATATGAATTGTTGCATGGTGGATACGAATATGATGGACAGATTCTTTCAGAGATAGATGAGAACGAAGTTAAAAAAGTTTTGGACAGTTGGAAAGGTAAAATTGAATCCTTAGCTATTGTGGGTGTCTTCTCTTCCTTAAAGGATGATCAAGAATTATTAGTAGAGAAATGGGCCAAAGAAATTTTAGGTGATGAAATACCAGTTTCCTGTTCATCACAAATTGGATCTGTGGGTTTTTTAGAAAGAGAGAATGCAACTATTTTGAACGCTGCTTTAGATAAAGTCATGAAATTAACGAGCCAAGGGTTTAAAAAAGCTTTGGAAAAGGAAGGCATTCGAAATGCAAAGGTATTTCTTTGTCAGAATGACGGGACGCTTATGTCGCTTGAATATGCAAACCGTTTTCCTATTCTAACGATTGCATGTGGACCGACTAATAGCATTCGAGGAGCTTCTTATTTAGCTAAAATCAATAATGCCATTGTTTTAGACGTTGGTGGGACAACCTCTGATTTTGGGGTACTAGCTGCAGGATTTCCTAGAGAATCTTCTTTAGCAGTTGATGTTGGTGGAATTAGAACAAATTTTCGGATGCCGGATATTGCGTCTATCGGGCTTGGTGGAGGAAGTATCGTGAGACAAGTTGGCGATCAAGTTACTATCGGACCAGATAGTGTAGGATATCGAATAACCGAGGAAGCCCTTGTGTTTGGAGGAAATCAATTAACGGCGACGGATATTGCTGTAAGATTAGGTATTTCTGATATTGGGGACGCGTCTCTTGTCGCGAATATTCCCAAGGAATTTGCGGAAAAAGCATATGAAGAGATTAGAACAATGGCAGAAGAAGCTATTGATAAAATGAAAACAACCTCTGGAGATGTTGATGTGATTCTAGTTGGTGGAGGATCAATTATTATTCCTCAAGAATTAAACGGGGTCGCGAACGTTTATCATAACCCACATGGTGGAGTAGCAAATGCAATTGGTGCTTCCATCGCTCAAATAAGCGGACAATACGAGCAAATATATATTTACTCAAAGCTTCCACGTCAAGATAGTATGAGTGATGCAAAAGAAAAAGCGACTTATCAAGCAAAATTAGCCGGAGCAATAGAAAATACAATTGAGCTGGTTGAAGTAGAAGAGACACCCTTAGCCTACCATCCGGAAAACGCAACACGCTTACGTGTCAAAGTAGTAGGGAAAATGGAATAGCTTTTATTAATTCTTTTAATAGATTATAAAGAAATTTATTTTTTGGACAATATGATTTTAAGTACTACAAGTAGCCCTAGTAACAATCACTGACAGGGATTTTCTTGTCAGATACAGAATCCATAAATCTTGATTTCTAAATAGTTTTAACCTTTTATATCTTTGTACAATGAAGAATTTTGAAATTCAACAAAGCAATATTGTAACAAAAATTTCTAGTGTTTTTTGCAAATATAGATAATAACAAAATATGTAATAAGGGGCAGAAAACTGAGAGTTTCTGACCCTTCTTTTTTTAAATTGATATATTCGAACGGCGTCAAAAACTTGTGTTCAGAAAGAAAGTAAAAATTTTGTCGGTTCATGGGTATTCTATAGTAAGTACTAGTGACCAAGATTATAAAAACAGATTGCAAAACTAGAAAAAGCTTGGACGATAAAAGTCTTTATCGAAAAATATATTGGAACGAAAAAAGAAGATAGAAAAATAGTTAAAAAGATAATTTCTGTTGTGCAGAGTGGTACCCAGTTATTAGTCACTAATATAGATTTTCTTACAAGAAATATTGTTGCTTTGAATTAGATTATTTCTTCTTTCAATCAATCTATTGTCACCGTCATATTTTTAGAAAATTCATTGATATAAAAGACAAGTTGAGAAGAAAACAAATATTTCATTGCCTAAGCTAAAAAGGATTAAAAAACAGACGTAAACTGAATCTCTTAAAAAGAATTTATTGTAAAATATATATATTTCACTATATAATTCGAAAAAACTTATGTAGAGGTAAAATATATAGACTTAGAAGTCGGTGAACATTATGAAGGAAAGGATTCTCACAATGTTTGAGTTTCTGTAACCCTCATCAAAATTTTAGAGAAGACCTTTGTTGTCAGTTCCGGTACAGAAAATTTTCTTGTTAAAAAGACAAACACTAAAACAAGGAGCATTTTTAAATTACCTCAAGTTTTTATCATTAAAGTTCATGTACTAAAACCTGAGCCATTTATTCATTAATAGGTTCGAATCCGATAAATTACAATGATGGTGGATAATAATTTACAATTGTCTAGTTTTAAAATAAACTAACCTATATATAAACTAGTAATTTTAAAAATTTTGATTTAGAAATGAGGTCTATCATGAAAGACAAGATTTTAGTTTTAGTTGAAAGTTCAGGCAATCCCAAAGGTGCTTTAAAAAAAGCAATTAAATTAGCTAATAAAGACAAAAGTGAATTGCATGTCTTAATATATAACACAACTTTAAAAGAAACTATGGCATTAGAAGAAACTGAAGAAGATTCTTACTACTCAGGGGCTTTCGTAGCTCAAAATGGAAAACTAATCGAAGAAATTGCAAATGAAAATAATGAAGAAACAAAAGAATTCCTATCACAAATAAAATTAGATGAACAAGATGATTTGATAATTTCATATGTATTCAATGGTTTAAAGAAAACAATTATCAACTATGCACAAGAAAAAGCAATTGATTTAATTATTTTAGGACAAGACGAAGAAATTTATGGGCATTTAGCTTTAGGTTCTTTAATAAAGCACATAATTAAAAATTCACAGAGTGACTTATTAATCATAAATTAAGGTATTAAATCTATTTTTTACTAATAAACAATAAAAATAAAGGAGGATCGTGATATATGCCTACAAATTATAAAGAAATATTGGTTCCAGTCGATGGATCAAAAAACTCCCAAGATGCTTTAGAAGAAGGAATTAAGATTGCAGAGATGAACTCTGCTAATTTAACGGTTTTATTCGTGCGAGATAAAACAAGCACTTCTGAAAATCCATATGAAGCGGAATTAGCTTATGAAGACCTTGGCGAAGAAGAAAAAATAATTATGAATACTTCAAATGAATTGATTAAAAATCATGATAATACTTCTTCAAAAATTTTGGTAGGTTATACTAAACCAGCTATAATTAAATATGCAAAAGAAATAAATAGTGACCTTATCATCATGGGAGCAACAGGAAAACATTCTTTTGAAAAATTATTGTTAGGTTCAGTAACCTCTTATGTCCTTAATCATTCAAACTGTAATGTTTTGGTGGTAAAATAGTTACGTATTGTATAAAATAACTAATTCGGATAAACATTTAAGACACACGAACTGTAAACCAAAAAAATTTAACCATCCAACATTAATGAAGGCTATCTCGGGATCCTTAAGATAAAATCATAACTTGTAGTTCTCGTTTAAAACGAGAACTATTTTTTTAATCTAATTTTGTAGACTTTTTTCTAATTACTGTGATTACTCTCCCCATACCCACAGGTGACACTTTTTTTTCCAAGAATCTTATTCTAAAGCCTTTTTTTAAGCCTAGTTATGTTACTTTTGGGTGTATACTAAATGGTTTTTTATTTCTACCATTTTTGATCCATGAGTTGAGGATAAAAATTTGGGAAAAAAAAATATTTTAATAGCAACATGGAGGCTATAAATGACTTTAATAAAAAATAGTCATGGCCAACCTATTATATAACTTGCGATTGTGGCAAGATCATTAGTAAAAATTCAACCAATGATATTTGGTCTTGTAAAAAATGTAGTCGTATTTTTAGATTAAGTTGTGGCGAACCCTATTTAGCACAAGATCAGATTGAAAAAAGTTCAGAAAATACCATCTGTCCTAAATGTGGAAAGCCATTGATCGAGCGACAAGGTCGCTATGGTACCTTCTACGGTTGTTCAGGATTTCCCCAATGTAAATACACAGAGAAAATTGATAAGTGAGGAATATTTATGTTTGTAGTCTATTTACGTGTTTCTAGTGCCGATCAAAATTTGGAAAGACAAAAACAGCTTATTTCTGATTGGAAACTGGAAAAAGAAATTGATAGTCAAGATTTAATTTTTTTTGAGGAAAAAATGTGCAAGAAAGATCGCAGCTTTTACATGCTTTAGATTATTTGCGAGAACGTGACACATTAGTTGTCACAAGCCTTGACCGTCTAGGACGAAACAGCAAAGACATTAAAGTCTTTTTGCAGCGAGTTAGAAGTAAAGGTGCTAATGTTGAAATTTTAGATCTCCCCTCTTTCTCCGGTGTAACTGACGATAGCTTGCGTAACCTATTGTCTAATCTCGTAATAGAAGTATTTAGTTATGTTGCTGAAAGTGAGCGAGTAAAGATTTTAGAACGACAGGAACAAGAGAATGCAATTACCAAAGAAAAAGGTATCTATAAGGGACGTCCTTTAAAATATCATGCAGGAGTTACAGGACAGAATAAACTTGTTTACGATAAAGTGATTGAGATGTTAAGTAGTGGTTTTCCAATTCTCACTATCGCTAGAGAGTTGAATCTACCAAGAAAGACTATTTACGCAATTAAAGAAAGAACTTAATAGTTATTAGGTGATGTTTATGAATAAATTACTAAAAAAGGAACAACGGATGCGATTGCTAGCAACTATGAATTTGAATAACAATTGGTCGAATAGCACAGAGGAGCTGCAAAGGGTACAAAAATTAGCTGAACCTTTATTTACCAGTCGTCCCCCTCTACCTGAAGAAAAATTAGACTGGCAGTATTTTAAAAGAAGTGATTTTCTTTTCTTACTATCATTAGGATATGGTATACGAGAGATTACAAAAATTTATAAAGTTAGTTCTAGAACCTTATATATATGGCAGTATGATCAAGGATTTGGCGGAAGAAGAAAAGAAGAAATCTTAGATAAGTATTCAGATGAAGTTGTTAAAGCTAGGCAACAAAACAAACTATCCGATTATGGCATATTTTATTAAGTTTAGGTGGTGATGATATGCAAGCAACAGATAAAAAAGCAATACGCAAAAAAATGTTAATACTAATGAATCAAGATGATAATTGGATTGAAAATGAAGCACTGGCAGAAGAAATACAAGAATTAGCCCTGCAATTGACTGTACCTCCCCCACCTTTGCCAGAACTTCCTAAGAATCATAGAGAAAGAGAGACCTTGAGAAGGTCTGATTTTTTATTTTTGGTTTACCATGGTTATAATTCTACTGATATTGCTATTTACTACAGCACCCCTATCACGGCGTTTTCTCGTTGGCGAAAAGCACAAGGATTATACGGATTAACTCGAGAACAAATCATGAAGCAGTTTTCAGAAGAAATTGATCTAATCAAGAAAAAGAGACAGTTAGCAGATTACGACATATATTTGTAGAAAATTGAATAGTTATAAAGAAATGCTATTGATTCAATTATTTTTATGATTAATTTTTTTTGTTCGTTCTAAATAAGTAGACTAACAAACTTATCTCCGGCGAGACTTTATTGAAGGAATATTTTATCTTCTCCTTAAAGCGAACATACCGAAAGTATTGATTTTAGTATAAAAATATATTCTCTAAAATCTATCTGTCCATTTGAAGTGCCTTTTGCTATAATTGTATAAAATTTATCTTTGAAAGGTGACAAATAAATGAAAGATTCACATGAAATACTCTATAAAACATCTGAAAATAACGACTCTTTAGGATTTATCATTTCAGGAATAATTTTACTTATATTTGCTGGTTTCCTCAAAATAGTCGAATCAGAAACTATTGCAATAGTCTTGATGCTTGGGCTTGCTTTAGTATTTTTTTTAATTGGATTATGGATGCGATTTAAAACTACCAAAAAGAAAATAATTTTATATAAAAGCTCACTACAGTATGGTGAAGATGTTATTCCCCTTTGCGATATTGAAAAAATATCTTTTCAAAAGATAAAAATAGGTAGAACTCCTTTTTATAATACTTATCCTTTTATTGAACTAAAAAACGGTGAATCATTTCGTTTGAATAAACACTTTAATTTTATTTTTAATCGTGAATGGAAAAGACAAATAGACAAATTCTTTATAGATTAAAAAAATTAAAAAGTTCCCCATAAAAAGAAATATTTGGTATCATAAGAATGAATAAAAAGGAAATATTTAAGAGAAACGTTACAAACTCAATTAAATTGAGTTTGTAGCGTTTTTTAATTAGTCTAATCATTCACAAAAAATGTTCAGTATAATCGCAACAAAGGAGTGACTTTTATGATTGATTACTATACAGAACTGCTATCCAATTATCTCCTAATCGATATAAAATCTTTTTACGCTTTCGTAGGGTGTATGGGGCATGGGTTTAATCCTTTAACCACTAATTTAGTCGTTCTGTCTACTTCTGACAATGTAGGTGCTAATGGACGGATTTTAGCTTTTTCCCCAGTAACTAAAGCAACCCTGGGAATATCAAATGTATCTCGCTACAATAATCTCCCCTACCCTTTGCCCAAAAAACTAATTTTAGCACCACCTAGAATGAATTTATGTATCAAGCGAAATCTTTAAATCAATAATATTTTTCGGGATTATGTTGCTGATACACATTTAATAAGTATTCAGGGCCAATGATAGTTTGCTAAAAATCATTCACGTCAAGACAAATGCGCTGTTTTAATCTGCACTATCGATATCAGTGAATAAGGATGGAGTGAAAAAAAAAGAATACTAGCATGGTAGTATTCTTTTTTGCTTTAATGTTATAATTCAACATATATAACATTAAATATTTCAAAGAAAATGAAAAGAGGGTCTGTAATGTTCAATAAAAGAATGAATATTTTTAGTTTATGTATTATTTTGATTTCTTTTTTTATCACAAGTGTGGCCGCTGTCGCCCAGAATACCGACAGTTCAACAACATCGACAATTAGTTCGTCTGTCGGTGCAATATCAGAATCTAATGACAAAATAGCTCAATCTGATAGTATTGAATCGAATAGTTCGTCCTCACTAGAAGCAACAAAAACTATAGAATCGGAAGTTTCTACTAGTACAGCTACTACACAAACAAAAAAACAATCTCGAGCACCAAATTTAAAAGCTTCTAAAGATTGGGGCGATCAGTTCATAACTCATACTGAATTGCAAGATGGAAATGGTATTCCCCAAACTAGTTTTGGAATATATGACAATATGCAAGCTTATTGGGAATTCAAAATCCCTGCAGGAACGGATATTAAAGTGGGAAATACCATGACTGTGAGTATCCCTGATGTTTTGACTTTACAGACTGATATTTCTTTTAATATTAAGGATCCAGCAGGAAATATAATAGGCAGCGCAACAGCTAATCATACTACTGGGGAAATCACTATTACTTTTACCGATTATGCTGAACAATCCGCTTCCAACGGTATTACAGGGAACTTTAATATATGGGTTCAATGGAATCATTCATTGGTTGAACAAAACACTACCGTCCCTGTTAACTGGGGAAGTTCTGGGACTACGAACATTCAAGTTGGTTCGGGAATCAGTAAGCCCGATGACAACGAAAAATTATACAAATGGGGAAATGTAGACCCAGTCGATCCAACTTTGATTCATTGGTCAGTACGTGTAAATTTTGCTGAAAAAACCATTCAGAATGCTATTTTTAAAGATACAATAGGAGTTAATCAGCAATTGGTATCAGGATCAGTTGCAGCCTACCATGTAGCTTCATGGAATGGAGATTGGACTCCCGTCCCTGGAGAAATCGTTCCTGCAAGTGCTATTTCAGAAATAGATGGCACTCATTTCACAATTAATTTTGGGGAATTGAAAGACTGCGTTTATATTAATTATGATACACGAGCAACTGATGACGGTAATTCTTCCAAATATCAAAACTCTGGAACATTGTCAGGAGACAATATTGAGACACAAACTATCGATGTCTACACCCCTGACAATGGTGGTGGTGGTAATGGAGATACTACAGTAGCTGTCTCCGGTCAAAAAATATGGAATGATAACAACGATCAAGATGGTAAACGTCCTAAGTCAATTGTAGTAAACTTATTGGCTAACGGACAACTTGTAGATTTTAAAACCGTGACCGCAGCAGAAAATTGGTCATATAATTTTATGGATATACCAAAGTATAAAAATGGCAAAGAAATTGTTTATACAATTACTGAAAATACAGTTACTGACTACACGACAGAAATTAAAGGAACCAATATTATTAACACTTATAACCCTGGAAAACTAAGTGGTACGGTTACAAAACATTGGGAGGACAACGATGATCAAGATAATATCCGACCGGTAGATATTAAGGTACAATTGTATGCAAATGACACGGAACAAGGAAAACCAATCACATTAAACCAAAAAAATAATTGGACTTATACGTGGGATAGTTTAAACAGAACTGATTCAAAAGGAACTACTGTACAATATTCAATCAAAGAATTAGCTATTGTTACGGGGTATACAGCAACCATCAATGGCGAAAATACTGGGAACCTAATAATCACTAATAAGCATACTCCAAAAAAATCAAACTATTCAGGTAATAACAATATCTCTAATACATCTGGAACTAGTTATTCAGGTAAAAATCTTCCTAAAACAGGTGAAAATAGTTCATTATCAGTCACTTTTTCAATATTAGGAAAATGTATTTTACTTTTGATAATCATTTTATTTCCCTGTAATTTCAAGAAAAGAAGAGTAGATAAAAGTAATTAATTTCAATAATAAATACTAATACTGTAAAACCAAATATACTGTATGTGTTCTCACAAATTCAGCTAACGGATAGAATTATTTCTAAATTCTTGTATATTAAAAATATAATTCTTTTGATTCGACAACCAAAGTTGATAGATGCTAAAGCATAATCCCGTACATTTTAAATGAATCTAATAATGTAACGGAAATACAATAGTTCAGAAAAAATGCTATAAACTCGATTAAATCGCTGGTTATGGCATTTTTTATTTGCTCTGAACATTTGAAAAAAACGAACGTAAATTCTATGTAATTTCAACAAATGTATACTTTTTTATCGATTAAACAGATTGATTTGCTAATTACTGATAAACAAACGGATAAAAAACTAATTGAAGAAATGTATTCAATTAGATTGAAGAAGGTTGAACAGGTATTATATTAAGGATTGTATACGTGATGTTAAAATCGCGGATAATCAAGTACGTGAACCTAATTTAAATTCGCCAGATGATCAAAACAAAGCACGTAGCGATAGACAAAAAAACGTCACAGTTAGCCCCCAGCACGTTTAAATAAAGTGTATTAACTAAGTTGGATCTAACCAAATAGACACCCTTTAGCAAGCTCCGTATTGAAGTCCGATTACAGTCGGGCTTTTTTCTCTTCATTTACACCATTCTTAATTACTGCCATATTAAAGATAGATTTTTCAACCATATTAAAAATTAGTATTTAGCATGTTTTTTAACTACCGCTATTTGTATTTATAGGAGGTTCTTTTTGTTTAAAAAGACTGTGATATAGTACTTTGACGGAAGATATATTACACACTACCTTATTTCACTAATTATATACTACCTTTAATCTTATTTATGGTAGTTCCTTATTTCTTATATATTAAAAATCGATATATAAGCACTTTGAGAAAACATGTATTATGCACTACCTTATTTCGTTAATTATATACTACCTTTAATCTTATTTATGGTAGTTCTTTATTTCTTATATATTAAAAACCGATATATAATTACTTTGAGGAAAGATATATTATGCACTACCTTATTTCGTTAATTAAATACTACCTTTATTTTTATTTATGGTAGTTCTTTATTTCTTATATATTAAAAATCGATATATAAGCACTTTGAAGAAAGATATATTATGCACTACCTTATTTCGTTAATTAGATACTACCTTTATTTTTATTTATGGTAGTTCTTTATTTTATATATTAAAAACCGATATATAAGCACTTTGAAGAAAGATATATTATGCACTACCTTATTTCGTTAATTATACACTACCTTTAATCTTGTTTGTGGTAGTTCTTTATTTCTTATATATTAAAACCGATATATAAGTACTTTGAGGAGAGATATATTATGCACTACCTTATTTCGTTAATTAGATACTACCTTTATTTTTATTTATGGTAGTTCTTTATTTTATATATTAAAAACCGATATATAAGTACTTTGAGGAAGGATATATTATACACTACCTTATTTCGCTAATTAAATACTACCTTTATTTTTAATTAAAGTAGTTCGTAACATTTTGTTATAAATCCCATATTTGGGGTAATAGCTATCAAAGTATATTATGGTAGTTCATAAAATATTTATTGAATGAATTAAAGTAGTATGTTATTCTTTCATTGTAATAGTACATAATCAAGTTATAGGAGGTTAATTATGGTTGCAATGACAAATAAAAAAGAGGCTGAAAAATATGTAGTTGGTAATTTTAAAGGTGGGGTAGGTAAGTCTACCACAGTACAAATGCTCAGCTTTGAATCAGCGCATGATCGCGGTCTTAAGACATTAGTAGTTGATTTAGATATGCAGGGAAACACATCCGATGTTTTGAATCTAACAAGAATGAACTACAGCTTCGAAGAAGGTGGTGGTGACGGAACCATGTTAGACTATGAAAAAACTATCAATGACGTACTGATGTACGGTTTACCCGTGGAAGAAGCTATCTACCCTGTTATTAACAATTTAGATGTCTTACCCGCAAATATAGCATTTGAAATGTTTGATGATTGGGTAAAGAAAGAGTACTCAGAATCTACCGATCAATTCAATTATATAAAAGATCGTCTATCTCCACTTTTTTCCAAATATGACCGTATATACTTTGATGTTCCTCCTTCTATCTCTATTTACACAAAAGCTGCAATGTATATGGCTGACTGGGTAATCGTTATTTTGCAAACACAGGTAAAATCTATGCGTAATGGCATGCAATATATGGAATACATGGAATATTTCGTAGAGGAATTCAATACCAATTTGAAAGTTGTCGGCGTCATTCCTTTCATGTTGGAATCGTCAGATGCAGTTGACAAAGAAATGTATAAGCAAGCACAAGAAATTTATCAACAACACTTGCTAAATACTGTTGTGCTAAAAAATGCTCGCTTAAAAAGATATGATGGGTCAGGGATCACCCTAGAAAAAACAAAAACTGGAAAAATTGAATATTGGGATCGCAGAACACATCAAATTTTTAAAGATATTTACGATGAATTAGAAGTTCATAAAACTTGGTATGAATAGAAGGGAGATAATGTAAATTGGCTGATATCAAAAACATGAATATATTTAACAATACAACAAATGGTATGGATGTAATTAAGAAGGCCCGAGACAAAAAAATAAATAGTTCTCAGTCCTCAACTAATAAAGAAACAAACACTGATTCACACCAAGCTATTAAGACAATAAAAAAAACACCAAAAAAAGTTAAAAGGTCCGTAGGCGCACCTATAAAGAATTTTGATCGAACTCATGCTTCTAAACAACCAATTAAACTTTCAACTATTTTAAACTCAACTTCTCGATCTATGGTTGAAAAATATGAAACAAAACTAAATAAAGATGAGTTATTACGAAAAGCTTTAGATTCATATATTAAACAAAACCTGACTAAAGAAGACAAAATTGATTTACTGAGAGATGTTACTCGAGACTTAAATATATATCGAGAAAAAAATCCAACGATTGAAATGATCGATGATGATGGCAATATAATAAAAACCGCTGAAGAAATTGAAGCAGAAACCGAAAATGATCTACGAATACGATGGGGTATTGAATCAAGATAATTGCGACTACCTTAATTAATTAAGGTAGTTTTTTTTTTGAAAAAAACTAAATTAAATACTACCCTAATTTTAAATAAAAGTAGTACATAATTCGTTTAAAAATCATATAATAGTAGTACGTAATTCAATTAAAGGTAGTAGGTAATTAGAACTAATTAGTTATTATGGTAGTGCATAATAACTAATTAAGGTAGTTTTTAATTCGTTATCGAATAGTTCTTTATTCATTTGAAAACTTTATTATGGTAGTAGTTTATAGCCAGTGTCTCGTCATAACAAAGTCATTAAGTTTGATAACTATGATAATACTGTTATATAAATGGTTTTAAATTTATTAAGAGAGACTTTTTTGAAAAATAATTAAGGTAGTTCCCAATTTGAAATAAAGATATATTATGGTAGTTCATAATGAGAAATAAAGGTAGTTCGTAATGCTTAAAGAAAGCATATTACAAACTACCTTTATTCTTTTTATGGTAGTTTATAATTTAAGTAACTCCTTATTTATGGTAGTTCACAATTGATATTAAAGGTAGTACGTAATCTCGTTTTATGGTAGTTCATAATTATTTTTTCTTTTTTTTATACTTGTATTATTTGAGATACTTGTGTATTTTCATTATGAGATCATAACCAGAGTATCAACTAATCAAAGATTCATAATATCATTTTGCCAAAAGGGGGGGATTGAATTGTCTGATAAATCTAATACGATGAAAATTTTGGATCAAAAAAAAATTCAACAACAGAAAATAATAAAAAACAACGGTTATAAGGCCACAGAGTCATATATCGAAAAGTATTATAAATTTCCTAGTTTCTTAATTCAAAACGAGAAATATTCAAAAATGAGTGATAGTGCGAAAATTACTTATATGCTTTTTAAAAATGAATTCCGACGATCAATACACGAAAATTGGGTTGATTCTGATGGAATTCTTTATTTCGAATTCACTCAAGCAGACCTTATGAGTAAACTTAATTGTTATCAAGGCAAAGTTAAATCAATCATAGAGCAGCTAGAAAAATTTGATTTGATATTAATTGATAAGGGAGAATTCAATCCCAAGAAAAAGAAAAATGAAAAAAATAAATATTATTTACTAAAACCTGAAGTTACGGCAGATGATATTTTTATTCAATCTCAATTTGAAAAATCAGTAGAATTAGAAAGGCACCTTGATTCTGTCAAAAACATTGAAGAATCAACTTTATTCCGAGATGCGAAAACCGCACACCGAAATGTAGGAGCTGAAACCCTTGATAATACCGGGAATGCGAAAATCGCACGTCGAAATAAAACAGCTGAAACCCTTGATAATACCGGGAATGCGAAAATCGCACAAGAGTATTATATTAATAAAAATCTAGACACTAATAGACACTTAATAGACACTGAGAAAGACAAATTACAAAATCAAATTTTTCTAGATAATTTTGTGGCTTCCTGCCATATGTCACAAGTACCAACGTTTATTCCTGACAAAGTTTTACAACTCATTGCAACTTTCTCGCCAAACGTTGAAATTGCAAGTCAGACAGTAAAGACGATTCATAATGCCAAATACAAAGCACAAGAACAAACTGGAACAACAATTGTTTTTGAGGAATTAGAACAACAAGGGATTAATGCAGAAGAAGGATTATATCAAACTTTGCTGAAGGCTTATCAGAAAAATAAAACAGAAAAAGTCAAGGATATCCAAAACCTCATTTTTGTTTATGTACGTAATTGGTTTATTGAAAAACCAATAGCTCTTATTCAACAAGATCAAAACCAAGAATCCTTGCCAGACGTAAGTATGGACAGCTGGCTGCAGATTAAAAAATAATTAAAAATCATGTGGTGAATAACGTTTTTTCTAATGTTTTTTGTTTTTTATTATTGTTGTATAAGTATTAGTATTATGATAAAATAATGATAGAAAGTGATTGTTAGATTGTTGTTAATTTGTTTGTTGGTGAGAATAGTCTGTTTTACACAAAAAAAAAGAGAAAAACGATATTTTAAATCGGTTTCCTCGGTGAAAATTAAATTTATTGTTTGCAAAAAAAATTTTGTGTGGTATTCTTGTGGCAAGTAAACGACTGAAATACGAAAACTAAAATAGTTTTTGTATTGCAAATATAATCGCTTGTGGTGGACGTAACTTGTTTATCACAAATAGCAGAGCCCTTACTACCTCTACCAAACAAGGACGGGAATCCCTGAATGGATCATAGAAGTAGCAAGTGCCGATACGACGATATCGGGTTACGCTCCGCTTTGTTACAGATTGCTCTGCAACAGTCTAAATAATATCATATTTACAGGCTTTAGAATACTTTTTTTAGATATTTCTTTAGGGGTTCTTGTAAGAAATCAGAAAGTTTCAAAGGCAAAATTTATGATTTTTTAGATAAGCAGAATAAGATGTGACAAAGTTAGGAGGCTGACACGATAATGTGTCAGCCTCTTTTTGTGGTCTAACAATGAAATTCATGTCTAGCACAAGCGATTATATTTTCGAGATAGAAGTTTTATCTGTCAAAAATTTTTATAAACTCGCAATGATTGATAAGACTTCTCACTTGACAGTCGAGGAAATCGCTTGACAAAAAGAACGTATGTTCGATATAGTGCGGATTAAGCTTGATATGAAAGCAATCATAATGTTCATTTTTAAAATTTCTAATGAAAGGAAAAAGGGTGTTGGTATGCGAAAACAAATTGGGATTGCTGATATTAGCCGTTTTGCTAGTAGATTAATCGTTTTTGAAAAAAGCTATTATGCTAACAAAAATGCGAAAGAGCCTTATAAGAATATAAAATGTGCTCGTTACACAGTGAATGGCAGAAATGGTGATAAGGTGCAAAGTCATTTCATAAAGGGAAAAAAACATGAAGAAGTGGTTAAAACCGTCTCTTTAAGGGAATTATATCCAAATATCAAACATGTTTACGATAGCAATGGGGTATTGATTGCTAGAAGAAATGGACTAGGTAAGCCATTGTTAATTACTGGTAAAGGGTTTACTAAGTACATTAGAACAAAATAAAGAATCAAAAAATTATTTTCTCTTTTTTCGTTTGCTTGAAAAATTTGTGGCGAAATTGTGGCACTTGGAGAGTAAAGAATTGAATAGGAGTAGGCTTAGACGACGTACAGCATAAAATAATCAGTATTGATTTCAGGCAGTATTCGTCTTTGGAAAGGGATTTCGGTTCCTTTAGCAAACGCAACTATCCAGGACTTTTCGACAATGAACACTTGCAATAAAAGTAAGTGGTAAACACCAAGGAAAACGATTCTCAAAGCAATTTATAGCGCCTTGCCTAAACAACGCGACTACTAAGGGGGCAAAGGCTTACGCACAATCAATGAAATTATTTGATCGGGTTTCCAGTAATGAGGAAACGCATAGAATCCTAGAAACAGGAAAGAGGGTTCATGTCGTGTGTCGCAGATACATTGGAGCACTTGCCATGACATTGTGAAAACAATCGAGCATTTACCGTTGTTCCTTAGGGTACTAGTTACGGACGCCAAAAACTAGGTGAAATTATTTATGTATGATTTACAGTTTTCAACAAACGAAAAAAGAGAAAACACGTTTTATTTAGCAACAAAAGATTTCTTGTAAAGGGGTGAAATAGCCAATGAGGGATTGGGTAGTACAAGTTTTAGGAGTTGATGGTGGCGTTCGTTTTGAATCATTGACTCATGGAACAGAGAGACAAGCAAAGCTGTTACTAGCAACTTTTGAACATAGAGCAGGGTATCCATTTAACCATTAGGAGGAACAGGAATGAGAAAAAAGTTTAGTTTAGGTGAAGTAAAAAAGCGATACAAATTGTATAAATCAGGGAAGCGTTGGCTTGTAGCAGCAACCGTATTTGTCGGTCTGTTAGGTCTAGGAAGTGTCACACAGGCGGACGAAATTAGCCCCACACAAACACAGGATTCAGCAGTAACCGTAGTTGAGGACACCACAGATAGTGTGTCTGACATACCAATCACAGAAGGTGAAAATCCACAGCCTAGCGAAGACGAAATCGCAAATGCAAACGGCGGAAACATTATTCAACCTAGCGAACAGTTCCAACAAGAACAAGAAGCTAAAGCCTATCAATCGAGAGCGGTAGATCAATTACCAATCTATCAAGCTTACAATCCAAACAGTGGGGAACATTTCTTTACCCAAAGCAAAGCTGAAAAAGACGGATTAGTTAAGGCAGGTTGGAGAGATGAAGGAGTCACCATGTATGGCTCCTCCTCTGGAAATGCCGTTTATCGTGTGTACAATCCCAATACAGGAGAACACCATTACACCACTTCAACTACAGAAAAAAATGGTTTAGTAAAAGCAGGTTGGAAAGATGAAGGTACTTCATGGTATGCGCCTTATGATGGGGCAGCCGTTTATCGGTTAGTTAATCCAAATGCAAAAGGAATTGGATCTCACTACTATACGACTAATACGTCAGAGCGAAAATGGCTGATGGATTCTGGTTGGAGGAGTGAAAGTATTGCATGGTTTAGCGTAGGATCAAGAAACAAAGTAGATAAATTAGTAGATTGGTTTTATGTACGTCAAGATATAGGTATTACTTATAGCATGTTGATTCCTCAAAGAAATGGTCCAAAGCAATATGACTGCTCAAGTGCCGTGTATTCAGCATTAATTGAAGCAGGCTATTTACCACAAGGAACAACACTAGGAAATACCAGTACCTTATCATGGTTAAATGGCAGCGTCCTTACTGAAATTTCAAGAAGTGAAGTTCGTAAGGGAGACATTTTTATTTCAGGTGATCAAGGCAATTCAAACGGTGCAGCAGGTCATACAGGCATTGCTTCCAGTAACACTACAATTGTTCATTGTAATGGAGCTGATAATGGCATAAGTGAAACACAGATTGAAGGGCGGACAGGCCCTACACCGACAAAGTGGTATCGCTTGAAATAATTTCATTTTAAAATGAAATTTTGTTATAATTTAATAATTAGAACGCTTCAAACTGTTAACAACTATATCAGCAAATCTTCCAACAATTAAGCAAAAATTGGGGATTCAGCTAGAAGGAGAAAAAAATGAAAGCAAGAACAGTATTAGGAAACGTTGTTTTAGGTATAGGCGCAGTATTGGCAGTGGGAGTATTTGCCAGTACCAACGCACAAGAAACAGAGGCAACAACATTGTACCGTGCATACAACCCGACGTCAGGGGAACATCTATTTACGACAAATACGATTGAAATTCCGTATATTTCGCAATTTGGTTGGAGAGACGAAGGGACAGCATGGGCGGTACCAAGTTCCGGTGAACCAGTTTATCGTATGTTAAATCCCAACACAGCAGATCACCACTACACATTAAGTGCTAGTGAACGAGACAACTTGAAAATCAAAGGTTGGCGCTATGAAGGGGTAGCATGGTATTCAGGCGGAAAAACAGAAGTATTCCGTATGTACAATCCTAATGCAAGAACAGGGACCCACCATTTTACAACAAATGGGCAAGAATGCGACTACTTAGTTCGCAAAGGTTGGAAGTATGAAGGTGTCGCTTTTTATAGTGGGACTGATGAAAAACCAGTAGAACCTGAAAAACCAGTAACACCGACACCAGTTGACCCAATCGGCAATAGCGGTATTTTAGAAAAAGATATGGATACTGCAGGAGATAAAGCAGAAGTAATGTGGAATGATCCAAATAGTGATTTTTATGTGGGTTGGTTTATCTTACATGAAGATCCTATGTCAACAAAAGGCTGGGCATATATTATTGAACCTGTAAAAATGACTAACGGCGAATATTGGTACACAGTTAAATTTTATTTATATGATTCGGCAACAGGGCAAGAAATTAAATAATCAGATATTTTAAAGCACTTAGAGAAAACTCTAGGTGCTTTTTTATATATAAAAATATAAGAAATGGAGGAAACACAATGAAAAAAGGTAGAATTTTAAGAACCAAACTGGCGACTATTGCAATGTTATTGTCAGTTGGGGCAAGTACCTTTGTAGCACCAGTTGCTTCTTTAGCAGAAGTAACTACTCAATCAACGACTGAAACCATAAAGGATTCAAGCGTTGACAGTTCTTCAAAAGAGGAGAACAAAAATAAAAAAAATACGGAGGAATCTAAATCTCAAACTAATAATAGTGTTGAGGAGAAAGTAACTACAGAAGAAAAAACTGTAGAAAGCCAACCAGTAGAACGTGTTGCTAATCAAGCTCTTACGTCAGATCAAATTCAACAATTGGCAGAGCGCGAAGGAGCAGCGAAATACAATACAGCTGGTTTAAGTAATGAAGAAATTGAACAACTAGGATTGGCTATTTTCGGTGAATATCAGCCAGCTGGTGCGTCTGTCACTATGAAAAATGACAATGGCGAAGAAGTAAATATTCCTTTCAAAATGAAAGCTATGACTCGTGCTATTGCTAGTTCTAATTCGTTTAATATGAATTATGTGTTGACTGGTCACGGAACAACTTCACGCTATCCAATTATGAATCACCACTACGTTGGTTCAAAATATGCGTACTGTATTGACCCCAACGTTTTATTTGGAAACGGTCTGGACTATACCTCTAAAGAAATGGATATTTCAAATGAAACATACAAAAATATCAATGATGTATTAAATTTTGGCGCACAAGATGCTTCTGATGATGTAGCGTCAGGATACACTCAACTATTGGTATGGTCTCGCTTAGGCTGGGACGTGACAGAAGTTGGCGGAATTGGAAACTTAGAAGGATTCAAAGCATACCAAGCAGAAGTTGAAGCTAAAATGCAACAATGGTATAAACCTGCTTCTTTTAATGGTCAAACCGTTAACCTAAAAGTTGGTGAATCAGTAACTTTAAATGATACTAATAACAGTCTTAAGGATATGGATTTAGTTTCAAACAATACAGGAGTAGAGTTAAAACAAAATGGAAATGATTTAACAATCAAAGCAACTGAATCTACAAATAAAAATGGAACAATTAGTTACATTAAAAGAAATACTAGATCAGAAACTGCATTAATTTGGTCAGCTCCTAATGCACAAACAGTTGCAACACCCGGTAAAGCAGACCCTAACTTTACTGTTTCAACAGTTAAAGTGAATATCGTCAAAGAAGGAAAACTTACTTTAAAGAAAACTGATGAAAACGGCAAAGCAATTGCTGGCGCAAAATTCAACATTACGCCTACTTTGCCAGATGGTACAAAACAAGCAACAAAAGTTTACACAACTGACGCAAACGGTAATTTTGAAACACCTGTTTATGAAGAAGGCACAAAAATTGATTACGAAGAAATCGCAACAATCGCAGGACATTACATTGACCCTGCAACTTCTAAAGGAACAATTGTAATTAAAGACGGTGGAAACGAACTTGTGGTGAAAAACCCAACAGTGAAAGTTGCTTTAGACTCACAAGCAAGTAATGTTGATGGTGCGCAATTTGTTAATCCGTTAAAAGACCAAAAACTACGTGATGAAGTCATGATTGATGGTCAACAGTTGCCTGAAAATGCACAATTACGCTTAACAACTGATTATGTTGAATTTGGAACTGGTAAACAGTTAGGCGAAGAATCATTGAAGAAGACAGAAGAATTTACTGCTAAACAAGCAAAATTTGTTCATAATGTTTATTACGATTTTAATGCTGAAGGCATGAATGGTAAAAAAGGTGTATTTACAAATGAATTAGAATACTACAACCCATCAATTAAAGAATGGGAAAAAGTAGCTTCTCATAGTGATTTAAACAATGAAGCAGAATCTATTCAATTTGTAGAGCCAAAAATCCACACTGAATTTTTCGCCTTTGACAACAATAATAATGCAGTTAAAAACCCTGACCCATTAGAAAAAGTAAGCGGTTATGACCGTGTGTATTATGAAAACTTAATTTCTGGTCAGCCTTATCAAATTGATTTATCAATCATGGATAATGAAACTGAAAAACCATTTACCGATCCTTTAGGTAAAGAAGTAACAGGAACTTTAGACATTGTGGCTGGTAAAGATGGTGTTGTGACTTCTAAGGTTCTTGCAAAAGACTACTACAAAGCAACTAAAGAATCTAACGACAAAGTAGACGCTGAAAAAGACACAGAAAAAGCAGACAACGAAACTGTTAATTCTGGTTCAAAAGTTGAAGCTAAAACGCTTGAAGCAACAACTGCTGATTCAACTGACAAAGACGCAACAGAAAACGACGATACAGCAACTAAAGAAGAAAATGACACTGCTACTGAATTTTCTAAATTAGAAGAAGTTGAATTAGTAAACGGTAATGTAGATGTGCCATTTAAAGACTTGAATCTAACACAAGCAGCAGGTAAAGTAATAACTGCTTATGAAGCACTTTCTTCTAAAGGTACAGAACTAACAAGCGAAAAGAACCTTGACGAAGTGAAACAACAATTAAACGTCAATGTCCCTGAAACGCCTGTTAAACCAACAACACCAACTAAATCTATCCCTCAAACATGGGGATCATTAAGCGATATGCAAAAAGTTTTAGCTGCTGTCGTAATGCTTGCAATTGTTGGAGCAATTGCAACTGTATTATATCTTAACCGCAAAAAAGAAGTAAAAGAATAAGCGGGAAGGCTATAAACAAAGAACCAAACTTTCTCTCTAGGTGCCTGTAAAGGCGCCTAGTGTCTATCATGTGTCTTTTTTCTTGTGTCTCATTCTAGTTTTCAATTGGGAGGAATACGTGAAAAAATTTTTAAGAATATTACCTATTTTATGGTTTATCGTGGGTCTAGTCTTTGCAGGTCTTTGTTTTTACGGTTACTCTTTGTTGAAAACAACGGATAACGACATAAGCATGACGCACCAAATACAACCAAAAAAGGAAACAAAAAAAGCAACAGAAGAATTAAACGATCAAGCCAATTTTGACCCGGATTCAATTAAACCAGTGTCACCTAGTGAGTATGCTAAGGCACAACTGAACTATGAAAAGATTGTCAATCAGTGGGGAATTGGTGCCATATACATTCCTAGTGCCAATATTAGAACCAAGGTTCTAGCAGGAATGAGTAATCAAAATCTAATGGTGGGCGTTGGGACTTATTATCCGGACCAAGCTTTAGGCAAAGGCAACTACGTTTTGTTGGCCCATAACCTTGTAGAAGGCGGAGGCGCTTTAGGACGGATTTCTAACACACAATTATCAAGTGTCATATACGCCACCGACTTTACTAATGTTTATGAGTATTTCACAACAAAAAACGAGGTTGTCAATCAAGCCAATGGTGAAGTTTTAGACCTACCAAAAGAAGAAGAAAAAGCAAAGATTACCTTCATACGTTGCGAAGGTGGTATGAATACGCCTAATCGAGCAGTAGTGCAAGGAGATTACGGCAATTCTTATCCAGCTGAAGAAGCTACGCTCGAAGTAAAAGAAGCATTGGGATTGTACAAAAAAGTTGATACAGGAACAAAAACTACAACTGAAACGACTGATAATCAACAACCAAACAGCAATTTAAAAAACAGTAATAATAAAAAGAATCAGTTCAAAGAGAGCAAGGAATCACGATACAATGGACTTCAGCGGTTTTGTATTGTGTGCTTTCAACTGATGAATGATTGGTTTATTCAACTAATGGTGGGCTATGCAGGGATATTTATTTTCCTTTTAGTTTTTAGCCAACAGATGTTAAAACGAATAAACAGCTAGCTAATTGAACAAGAAGGGAAGATAGATTTTTGAAAAAATTCAGCAAGATTTTATCAGCATTACTGATCTCAGCTCAAACCTTTATAGCAACACCTTTGAGTGTTTTTGCAGAAGAAGATCACTCAAAAGATAAAACGGAACAGGTAGAAAAATCCGAAGAACAGGAATCGGAAGAAGCTACCAGTAGTACCAGTACCACCGCAACAACTCCTAACAGTACGGCAACAAGTAGTACTAGTACCAGCAGTACCACTTCAAGTAGTCAGTCAACCACAGGAACGACTGATAGTGGAACAAGTACCTCAACGTCTAATGAAGCGCCGACAGATGGAACCACAGATAGCAGTACGACAACGGCAAGTAGTGAAGAACCAAAACAGGAAGAACCTACTACAAACCAACCGTCAGCAGCACCGACAACAAGTGCTGCCATTAGTCAGCAAAGTACAACAGATGTGCGACAATTGGTGCCTTCAGTAACGGTCACTGATAACGGCAGTATTCACTTTGAAAAAGACGAGTCAGTAGATAGTTTTATTCGCAAAATAGGCGAGTCTGCAAGAAAAATAGGGCAAGAAAAAGATTTGTATGCCTCAGTCATGATCTCTCAAGCAATTTTAGAATCTGCTTCAGGTCAAAGCACGTTAGCCCAAGCGCCAAACTATAATTTGTTCGGCATTAAAGGGACACACAATGGTAAAAGTGTTTCTATGGCTACACAAGAAGATTTTGGGAATGGCAATCTTTACAGTACACAAGCAGGCTTTAGAGTCTATGAAGATTATGAAGATAGCTTCAGTGACTATGCCACATTGTTAAAAGAAGGCATTTCAGGCAATAGCGAGTTTTATTCTGGCGCTTGGAAAAGCAATGCGCCAACTTATCAAGACGCAACGGCATTTTTAACAGGAAAATATGCCACAGACACTAGCTACAACCAAAAATTAAACGGCTTAATTGAAACCTATGAATTGACTGAGTATGACAAAGAAGTACAAGGGGCGCCAGTGAGTGCTACTGGCTACGCTGTACCAGTGAATAACTATTCGATTTCAAGTCCTTTCGGACCAAGAGGAAGTGAATTTCACCGTGGGCTAGATTTAGCAGCCAGTCAAGGAGAACCGATCCATGCTAGTAAAGCAGGGACAGTCTTTAAAGCTGAGTATCACTACAGCTGGGGCAATTATGTGGTTATTCAACATGACGACGGTATGACCACTTTATACGCCCACCAACAACAATATTCAGTAAAAGCAGGGGATCACGTTGAGCAAGGTCAAATCATTGGCTACGTAGGCTCAACAGGAGATAGTACAGGCGCACATTTGCATTTAGAAATTTGTAAAGATGCAAGTTTGTCTCAGTCTATGTTGATTGATCCTGCCAGTGTCATTTTTTAAAAAATAAAATAATAATAGTAGAAAAGCTATCTAGCAATGATTTTGTTAGGTAGCTTTTTTTTGTGAAAGGAATAATAAATGAAAAATAAAGCAGTAGGTTTAATGGTTGATGATTATACAACCAAAATCATTTTTGAAGACAATTTTCTAAAACAAATTCAAATTAATTTACGAAAGTATAAGGAATTAGTTCTAAATGATCTAGTAGATGAAGAATCAATACTTGATATCGAGCAGATTCATTTAGTATTAACGAATCAAAAAGTAGTAACAGTGCCGGTTGTAAATGGGCGAGACCATTATCAAGATTTAATTGGTGCAAATTCAGTGAATCAAAAAGGGTATTTTACTTTTTTTGCTGACCCTAGTAATCCGATACATAGCAATATTGGAAGAAGCGGCGGTATTAAGAAAAGGTAATTCTAGTTATTCATTCATTTCATAGAAAGATAGCAAAACAATATTTGAAACATTTAAAAACTAAGGAAAAAACGAACGGTAAAAATTCCTGAAGCCAAAAATCATTCGGTTTTTACTGAAAAAAAGAGATCTCCTGAAATCAATATTATTCGTGTTTTACTGCAATTTACGTGAAAGAATATTTTGTAGAATCCAAAAAACAGCCAGGGGGAAGACTGGCTGCTCAAGGAGGAGTTGTGATTATTCACAAAAATGAAAATAAGTTTTATTAGGTTGGCTAAAGTATAGAGCCAACGCGTTAATTTACAAAGACATAAAATTGAAGAATAAAGGAAAAATAGCAGTAACCTTGTCCTATCAACAATTTCATTTTTTTTAATTTTTAAAAATACTTGATAACAGAGGTGATAACTATGAAAAACGACTTTGATAAAAGTATTACTTTACTTAAAGTCATATTTTTAACATCTATGGTAATCTGGTCCTTTTTTACGATTAAAACATATATATCCTTGAATTATGAAACACAGGAAGCAGAGTCAATCCACGAAATTACGAGAGAAGATATACAGAATTATTCTGCAATGGGCCAATACGAGCGACAAAAGAAAATAGAATATTGGAAGTCGGAAGTATTTAAAAAATTTTCTAAACAAGAAATAGGCACATTATTAGATAATATGTTAATTGAGAATACACCCAAAACTGGAATTGGTAACATGGTTGATTTGAAATAGGAAAATTGCTGATTAAGGTCAGTGATCGAAACAAATTACCTACAATTGGAGAGGAGCTTCGCTTTGAATGAAATTCCCTGATATAAGATACAAATTAAGAACGAGTATCAAGGAAAATATAAATATCATTGAAATTATGATCTGTACAATAGATTTTAATGGTGAAACAGTCACATTAGGAGAATTGATTAGCTATGCTTCAGGTGAATGTGTCTTTATAGAAAACCATGCAATTGAACTGAAAGAAATGAAATTCAGAAATATTGATGAGGCTACACTTCATGTTGAAGCTGTATGTGAAGATTATTGTGTATCTGAAGATTTTTATTCTGAACAAGGCGTACCTAAATTTACTAATTAAGACTTGATTAGTTAATAATCGAAATACTTCATTTCAGAACTAATCTCGCAAATGGTAGACATATTCAATAGATTATAAACGAAATATCAAATGAGAATAGGGAGAGAGTCGGAAATGAATCATACTCCATTACCATATTTAAGAACTCAGTATCAATTATATAAACGAAGTAATGACGAATTTGAAAAAGGAAAAATCAAAGAATCTATGAAAGAAATTCTAGATGGAAAGGATTTTTCTTTCATATTGCCTAAAGGTTGGGATAAAGAGCTCGAAGAAATATTTCAATTACTTGATTATAAAATTACGAGGATTCCATAAACGACGGAAATAGCTGACACCTGAAAGGAGGTACTCATGGCTTATTCAACAGAACATTATTTTGTAAAACCAGTGATTCCCAAAATAAGATTAGGTTTAAGCATCAGAAATATTCCTATCACAAAATTTGATTCGAAAATTGAATTATTGATTGGTGATACATTCAGCGAATCAACAATTTTTTATTTTATCAATGATAATTTCTTTAGAAAAAGGGTCAAGGATTACAGAAGACTATACGAATATGTATTAATTGAATACGAAAGAAATAATGAATTTGATCTCATTAAGCAAGCAGAAGTGAGATTAGATAATTTAGATAAAATTATTTGTGGGCTCAGTAGATCAAGTGTCAATTTAATAAATTTGCAACCTAAAGATTTAAATTATTGGGTCTTACAAACATTCAAGCATAGACGAGTTATTTTGAAAAAATTGTATCCAAAGAAACAATTTCCTTTAATGAACGAGCTATTCAATACGTGTAATGTATTTCTAAAAGACCTTGGAAAACTATCAATAAAGATCGACGACTCTTTAGATTATTATTTCGATATTGGAAGTAATCTGGATTGGTTTATGTTGAACATTACTGAGTGTCCGTTTCATGCAGAAAATAGTTTCAAGCAGCTGTTTAGTGGATATGTCCTAACTGAGAACGATTTGATAGCTTTGTCAGGAACTTTCAACATTTTATTACAGAAAAGCGCTATCGATTTATACCGAGCAAATGATCCTGATTTTATGGAAAAAGTAGCAATCTATAAAACGTTATTCCAAAATTTATTAAAGAGTGGAAATCGAATAATTAATTTAAAGGATATGGAGAAACGAGCGGAAAATAAGGTCAAGCAGAGCTTGGCACGTATAGAAGAAAAGAAACAACTGAAAGCTAAAAATTATGAAATTCATTCTATGCACGAAATTGCTATTGATAGAAAAATTCATGATATAGAATAGTCTATCATTCAGCAATCGAAACATTTTGCAGAACAAAAAAACTCATTATGAAAATAATGAGTTATAGAAATTAATTCAATTTTTTGAAAGTAATCAATGTAGCACCTTTAATTTGGAAAGAAGTTGACATATATGAATACGTTACTAATTCCCAACCTTCCTTAGCGCGCTCATTGATAAGATTGTCTAGTTCAATTAAGTCGCTTGCTTCTGCTTTGTCCGTAGCCATTTTAGTTTTTGTGTACAATATTTCAGATTTATAAGTGTACATTTAATCCCTACTTCCTTTTTTATTTGTTGATTATACAATACAAAGTAAAAAAAAAATAGGTGAAAAATGATATTAGGAACAACTAACCAATTAGATAAAGTCGGTAAACGACGGAGATTACGGAATTGTGAAAAGAGGTGTGGAGATGAATTATCTTGTATATTCATTATTATCTATTGAAAAAAATCATTCAGAAATTATCTGTATTGATCCTAAAAAGGAAGTGACATACTATGAATGATTCAAGATTCCAAAAGCTTCAAGAAGAAGTTTTGGAGAAAAAGTCCCAAGAGAAGATTAACCAATATCAAAAAGAACTAGAAAAATTGAATAACACCGAACAGCTCCTATTAGATTCACTAGATAAAAAGGAATATGTTCGATCATTTTATTATCGGTATCATATGAATAAAGAAGGTTTTTATTGTTTTCTAGGACTCTTATTGGCAACACTTATTGTCTCTTTAATAGGAATCATTACTGGTACAAAATGGATAGTAACAGCTATAATTTTTTTGGCAGTTACGTTTGCTTCGGGCAGTGTATTTCTGTTAAAAACCGAAACATTTACAAAATTTGACAAGTCAGGTATTTATGAACAACTTTTAGTGATAAAAGAAGAACAGAAGAATCTAAATAAGAAATTGGAATTGGAAAACACGCCTAAAGATTCATCGAATATACTAAAAATTACGAGCAATGAAGAAGACACAAGCGATTAAGCTTGTATTTTTTTTACTCAAAAAGAAGGGAGAATGTAATGGCAAAGGACTTTTCATCAAGGAAAAAGGTGTCTATTCAAGACTTTCAAGAGAAAGTGGAAGAACAGGAGCCACCGAAAAAAAAGAAAGAAAAGAAGGAAAAGAAACAAGCAAAGCCAAAAAAAAAAGGGAAGATCGCCAGTTTCTATAAAGAAAAAATAGTCTCAGTCATTGTGTGGGGCTTTATTGGGTTGTTGGTGGTGGGTTGTATCACCTTCTTATTAAAAGAGGTGGAGGTCTCTAATCAGCTAAAAAACCTCCAGCAACAAGTCCAAAAACAAAATGAAATCATTGAAACAGTCAATAAGAATACGGAAAATAGCGGGAATTTTGACGTGTTTAATCGGTCTTTTATCATGAAATTTTATAACACGAAAGACGACCAACAAGCCTATCAAGATGCTTTAAAGAAATATTTTCCAGTAGATACCACCATTCCAATGAATGATCCTGCAAAAAGCAACAAGAAAGTATTGTCTATTCAATTGTGGGAAAAGAAAAAACAAGACGGTTTTTATCAAGTGAAATATCTCATTGATTATCAAATCGACGAGGAAAAAGGACAAGAATTATTTTGTTACAACGTAAAGGAGAAGAAAGGAAAATATCTTGTTCAGTCTATCCCTTATAAACAGGTGCCAGCTGTTATGACCAACAATAAAATTGCGAAAGCCACTAATCTACCAGAATCCAATGAGGAACAGATCGACACGAAAGAAAAAACTGCCGTCAACAATTGGTTAAAGGACACCTTCTTTCCTAAGTACGTTGAAACCAGCGATAAAGAAGTGGTGAAATACATGATGAAAAATCCCGAAGTATTGGGAGGCGTCATGACCTTTAAAAATATTCAAGAAATGGCTGCTTATCCAATGAAAGGGGGGAGAATAGATTGCTATGTGATAGTGACTGTCACAGACAAGCAACTATCACAAGACTACAACAATGCTTATCACCTAATCATAGAACAAGATGATAACGACCAATTTGTTGTAGAGAAATTGGCCCACGATATTAAAAACTAGGAGGAAGTAGTGAATGAAATTATTAACTGGGTTACAAAAAATGAATTACGTTTTAGCTAGCGCACCAACAGGAGGAGCATTTAAGAATTGGATATTGCAGTTAGGGGGAAATGTCCTAATTGCTGCTATGGTCATTTTTTTAATTACCGGATTTGCCAGACAATCTATTGGAAGAATTGCGGGGGTTTTAATTCTAGGGGCCTTTTGTGCATGGTTTTTAAATAGTCCAGATAGCTTCTTAGGTGTTTTACGAGGCGTTGCAGAATTATTCGGACAGTAGAAAGCAGGTGAGAACATGCCACCATTAAACTACCGTACTATTTTCAAAAAACCGATTATCATTAATAGTATTGCCGATTTTATCTTACCCTTTTCAATTGAGTTGAAACGAGCTTTATTAGCCGTACCTGCACTATTGATTCTATGGGTACTAAATCGCTTTGTCTTAAACTACGTTTTCCCATTGATTCATAATATGACCATTTCCTTTATCTATTATGGCGTAGGTATCTACTATTTGTCTGGTTGGTTCGCAGATGAATACACGATTTTTGACAATAAAAATTTGATTTTATTTTTGAAGAACTATATCAAGTATTTCACTAAAATCAAAGTAGGGAATCGGGTTTTAACAGATAATCAAATTATCACCAATCTTGAGCCAAACATTCGCTTTTCTAAAGCGAAAATCTAATCACAGGAGGTGAGCCTTTGGTCAAGTATAAAAACCCCATTGACAGCATACATGAAAATCTTTTGTTTACGAAAGATGGTGAGTGCTGGGCGTATTATAGCTTTTCTCCAAAAAACATTCATGCAGGTAACGAAGATAAACTCAATCAGTATAAGCGCAGTTTTGAAATGTTACTGGTGCGATTGGCAAAATACAAAGATTTACATTTATCTATGTTGCCGGTGGAAATGAATTTACAAGAACGTTTTGATGTTTTAGAACAGGATTATGATCCTGATATGTTAGATGTGGGACACTATTATAATCAACGAGCAATAACGGTTTTACGTGATGAGTTAGGAACAATCACGCAAAGCCGTTTTTATTTAGGGGTAAAAATCAAGAATCCAATTTTTCACACAAAGGATAGCGGATTAAAAGGGATCGCAACCATTATTCGTCAGATTAACAGACGGGTCATGAAGGCACTAGGAATCGGCATGATGACCAGTGAAGAGAAAGACGCCTTCGAGGAAAAGGAAAGTGACGTAAGAGACTTATTTTATGGTATAGCTATTAATCCCTTAGAAGAAAAAGAGCTACGGTATATTTGCCGGTATAACTTCATTAGAGGGCTTCCTCATGACTACCTAACAGAAAGTAATAAGACGAAAGAAAACATTTCAGACACCTTATTAGACACTGCTAGACAACCTAGATATATCCGTATTGAGGGGGAATATGGGGAAAGTTATTGTTCCTTTATTCCCATTGAAAAAACGAAAAAAGATATTGCCAACATGGATATCTTTAGAACGGCACAGGATTTCCCTTTTCCAGTAGAAGTCCAAATGAAACTAAAAGTCTATCGTAAAAGTGACGTACAGCGAAAAGTTTCCATGACAGGAAAGCGGTTCTCAGAAACAGACGGAGAGCTTTCTGAACGTGACGAACAAGACGAAGAACTAATCACAGGGAAAAGCGATTTGAACCAGCTGAGAAATGAACTAAGCAACAAAAACACGCCATTTTTCAATTGGGTGGCTTGTTATGTGGTTACAGGGGATACAAAAGACATTTGCGCTGAACGAGCCAAAGAAGTGAAGCTTAGTTTAGAACAGGAGTACCACATTATTGGCACGCAACCAATCGCCGATCAATTGGATTTGTTTTACTTGTATTTACAAGGGGCAGATTTTAATACCATGACGGAAAACTGGATTCAAAGTACCTTACCAGTGGCCATCGCCGAGTTACAATTTGGCATTTCTCAACGGTTAGGTACGTCGATCGGTCAGTATATTGGTCGAATTACCAATGGTATTTATCCTGATTTAATGAGTGCCATTCAAGGAAGCCGTTTTATTGTGTTGAATCATTTTTTTCTTGCCAATGAAGGAATTGCAGGATCACTTACTGATAGCCCTCATACCTTGATTTCAGGGCAAACAGGGAAAGGTAAATCTTTCTTGATGAAAATTATCTTCAACTATCTGTCTTTTTTACAGGGAAAAGTCTTAATGATTGACCCTAAAACGGAGGTCAAAAAATGGTACCAAGAAGTCTTACAAGACGAAGAAATTAGAAACAACTATCCAATGTTTGTCAAACTTATGGAGAATATTCATTATGTGACGTTAGACGCTGACAAGTCAGAAAACCAAGGGGTCTTAGACCCTTTGACTTTCTTAGAGGGATCGAAGGCAAAAGATACTATTTTATCTATGTTAAAACAAGTATTTACTATTTCGGAAATACGGATTGAAAATGAAATCATGCGCATTTTAGATGATCTTATGTTGGAACGCTCAGATGGTAAAAAAGTAGGCTTAAAAATGTTATTGGAGCGTTTGGAAGCTTCTGAAGATGAAGATTTTTCAGAGTTTGGAGAATTTATGCGTCGCAGAGTAGACGGTTCAATCTTAGAGTTGGCTTTTTCTAATGGAAAAACAAAAGGGCTAGATGTATCAAACAAGGTTACGGTGCTACAAATTGAAGGATTACAGTTGCCTGACCAAGAGTTAGCCAGAGAAGATATGACGGATCAAGACAAAATGTGTTTAAGCTTAATGATTCCGTTAGCGAAGTTTTGTCAAACCTTTGGTATGGCAGATAAGAATGAGAAAACCACGATTTTCTTTGATGAAGCATGGACGATTACCAAGTCTCATGGGGGAAATCGACTTGTAAAAGAATTGTTAAATGTCGGACGTTCTTATAGTAATCAATTGTTCTTGGTTACGCCAAGCGTTGGTGACGTTAATCAAGCCATTAGTAACTTTGGTATGATGTATTGTTTTGATGAACCACAAGAACGAGAAAAAGTCCTTGAATTTGTGGGATTAGAAGATACTGAATACAACAGAGAATTAATGGGGGCTATGCAAAAAGGACAATGTTTCTACAAAGATATGTATGGCTCGGTAGGTCAGTTAAGTATTGATTGTCCTTTTGATGAATGGACGAAAGCCTTTAAGACCGTTGAACAGAGTCATTCGGCAGAAATGGAAAGAAGCTTTGCGTCTTAATTGGAAAGGAGAGGGCGAGTATCCAGAAAAAAATTGAATTTAAACGAACCTTTCTTGTGATTTTTCTTTCCGTCTTGTTTGCCACACTCTTAAATTTTGGAACAAGTAACATCACCCTTGCAGAAAAAGATCAAATTGGTTTTGAAGTAGGGAAAACGTGGGGACAGAATCAAATAGAACTAGAAAAAAGTTATAAGAAAGCTGAATCCACTAAGAAAAAATCAGTGAGTAAGGGAGGCGTGGAATTAAAAATCAAGCAATTTCCCATGTCTCATTATGAAGCTGTCGCCAACACTGGTAGTATCGCTCCTTATAACGGTAGTTTGTTGGCAGGGGCTAACGGTATTTTTTCTTTGAATAAATTTATCGTCAATGGCTTTGATACAGGTATTGAAATATTACAGGGGACGGACTTTTTAAGTAGTCAAATTAACACAGTAGGCAGATACACCAAGCAAATATGGAAGGCATTAGTAGATAATTTACTGGCTACAGTCTTTTCAATCTTTGTATTATTTTTCATAGTGACTGTATTTTTCAAGTTAGATGTGATCGGTGGGATTAAAATGTTGTCTACCTTTGTGGCAATCTTTGTCATGGGTAGTTTGCTTTTAAATTTCAGTGTACCGATTTTCTCAATGGTAAATGATACCAGCGTTGCTTTTGAACAAACGATATTATCCGCTGGCACGTCTCTTGTGGGACAAGTTGAATTGGGAAAAGGAGAATCCACCAAAGATACCACTGCTAGTATTATGCGGAACACTATTTTTGATGTAGGGGTCTATCGCCCTTATTTGTTAATGAACTATGGGACGACAAACATTAATGAAATTGAAGATGGCGAGAAAAAAGTAGATGAATTACTCAGTTACAATCAGACTGCAAAAGGAATCGGAAAGAAGAAAAAAGCCGTCATAGAAGAAGCGAAGGAAAATGCTTTTATGGATAAGGACGGTATCGGGATTTACCCAAAAATTGGATATGCCATATTTGCTTTGGTTTGTACGTTAGGGGTAGGGATTCCGCTACTGGCTATATCCTCTATCAGCTTATTGTCTCAGTTAATGGTGGTGATCCTATTCTTCATACTGGTGGTGAGTTTCTTTGTCAGTCTCATACCGAAGTTCCAAGACAGTTGGTTTAAACCTTTAACAGGTCTCATAGGTGCCATTTTTGCAAAAGGCTTAGCAGCCTTTTTTATTATGCTTGTTTATGTGGTGATTACCACCATTAATAACGCCATACCGCCAACTAGTGTTGGGAAGTATGCCAGTAATGTGGTTTTACAAATTCTTGTCTTAAATTGGCTCATGAAAAACCGTGGCATGGTGATTTCTATGTTGGTGAATCGTCAGCCAATGGGTATGGCAAATGTCATTACAGGTCAAAATGTGCAACAAAAAGCTCAACGAGCAGGTAGAGGCATTGTGCGAGATACCTTAATGATGAAACGGCTGTTAGGTGGGAATAAAAATCCTTATCCAGTAGGTGTACCTGATAGCAAGAAAAAGCCAAATGGCACAAATGAAAAAATTCCTACCAACAAGAAACCTTCAGGAAACCGAAACCCTAGCGGGGGGGTTGTGCCAACAAACAAACAAGCACCAAATAGTCAACAAAGACCACCATTGGAAACCAGTTATGAAACGCCTAAACAATTAGAAGCCACCAAGAAGACGCCAAATCAGACAACTTATCCGCAAACTTTGGTTATGCCTTCCAATGCGAGAGGTGGCGGAGAGGAACAAACACCCGAGGCTAACAAAGCCAATCCGCCACGAGTGGTTTATGTCCCACCTTCACCAGCTAGAGGAGGAATCGACAGTGGAGAGGGTCAAGAAGAGCAACAAAATCACCCAGTCACTAAAAATAGACCAGCAAGTAATCGTGTGACTTCTAGTGCTAGGAAATAGCGAGGTGTTGCCATGAATAAAAAAGCAGGTTCTTTAAAGTGGATAGTGGGCTTATTGACTGTTATTGGTTTGATGTTTTCACTGATACTTGGTGGCGGATCAGCCACAAACCAATGTGACAGTGAAAACAGTCAAAATGCCGACACAAGTATTCAAGTGGATAGTAAAAGCAAAGAAGAAAACGCCAAAGTCATTTATGACTATGTGGGGTCTCATATTGAAGGGGCTACACCGCAGGGGCTAGTAGGCATGATTGCTAATTTTGAGCAGGAATCACAATTAAATCCAGCTGCAATAGAGCGCCCTAATGATCCCCTTAGTGGTCATGGCTTGGCACAATGGACGGCAGGACGCACAACGAATCTTAAAAACTTTGCCAGTGAAAAAGGCAAAGAGTGGTCAGACCTGGGATTACAGTTGGAATTTCTTCTCCATGAATTAAACGGTTCTGAAAAGGGCGCTGTTAGTGCCTTAAAAGTGGATAGTGTAGAAGAAGCCACAGAACAATGGCAAATAAAGTTTGAACGAGCAGGAATCCCCGCAATGGGGAATCGTTTAACTTTTGCCAATAAATGGTATGCCAAGTTAGGTAGTAGCGATCCCGCTGCTAGTAACGCCTTACTGACAGCAAGTGGTGGGGAAGCTATTTCAAGCACATTAGAGTGTGGGTCAAGTGTAGGTGGGGCAGACGGCGATATTGTGGCAAGTGCCAGAAAATATATTGGTTGGTTCCATTACCCTAACCCAATCGCTCATAACTTAGCCATGATTGGTGGTGATCCACGAAATCCCGATAAGGAAGGGCGCACCGATTGTTCAGGTTTTGTGTGGCTGGCTTTAGAAAATGCCGACTACAAAGTGCCACCAAATATGGGGTGGTTTACTGGTTCAATGACAGCAGACGCCAGAGGAAGTCACCAGTGGTTAAATGAAGTATCTGAAGGGGAAGCCGACGCAGGGGACATAGTAATTGTGAACCAAGGAGGCGGTGCAGGTGCCAATGGCCATACAGCCGTTCTTGCCGAAAAATTGCGAGGAAAAGACACCAAAATTATTCAAATGGGAGGCAACGGCAACATTACCAATGAAGACACCTTCAATAATTCATTTTTAAGTTTATTGAATGGTGGAGATATTTGTTTTGCCAGACCCATTAAAAAGTAGACCCATCAGAAGGGAGTCATTATGGCAGTTGTAAAAAAAATATTGATGGTGATACTGATTGGACTTTTAGGTGGGTCTGTTTATTTTAATATTCAAGCCCACCAGGAAATCCAATCAAAGGAAACCACCATTTTAAAACAGAAAAAAGCCACAAAAAAAAATCTTCAATCATTGGCGACAGTGAAGGAAGAACTCATTCAAACACAATCAAAGGTTGAAGAAAAAGAGGTGGCGATCAACAATGGCGATCCCTATGCAGAAGTGAATAAAAGCTATCAAGATGTGACAAAAAATGTCTTTGATATCTTGTATAACTTTACACCAGAGAACTTCAAAGATCGTCAGGCAGAAGCGAAGAAGTATTTATCTAGTGACGTGTACGACAGTTTCTTTAATACCAATAGCCAATACGGCGATTCAAATACTGTCACGTCAGAGTTGTTAGATTTAACTATTTACAATCAATCAGTACAGGGAACCACTTTAAATGGCTTAGTGGTCCTAGTCTTTCAAAGTAATGTCGAAGGGGCAGAACCAATCAAAAATAGAGCCATTTATCAAGTTTCTTATGATACAAACGAAAATGTGTTGACCGCTATGAATATGGTAACGACAGGTTTGTCTGGTGATTTGCTTGAATAAGAGAAGAAGAGCTGCCGTTGTATGGTGTAGTCTGTTTTTGGTTTTCGTGTCTATGGTGTGTCTCGCCATGAATGGCGAACGTATCTCAAACCAGATGGAGACACCGCAAGTTATTTCGCCGAAAGTAGCCGAAAAGCAGATTCTATTTTTCTATCGACCAGATTGTGGCGATTGCCAAAAGGTATTACCAATGATTACACGTCATAGCTTATTTAATAGAAATGTGACGTATATCAATATGAATATCAAGCAGAATAGAAAGTATATTCAGACTTATCATTTAACACAGGTACCAACTTTCATTAATGGAGATAACCGTTATGAAGGAATTAATAAAGACCAAATAAAAAATATATTATCGGAGGAATCACCATGAAAAAAATTATCTTAGGCACATTGTTTTCAGCAACCCTTTTAGTTGGCGGAAGCCAAGGCGTAGTTTTTGCCGAGGAAGTGGCACCAGTAACAGGTGGCGAACAAACACCAGTCACGACTCAGCCAGTGGCAGTAGCCGAAACGCCAGTAGCTATTCAAGCGTATGTCTTACCCATTCAACCAGTGACAACGCATACTGCTGTAACCACTTATGATGACGTGGTAGACCCAACGACGCCACCGGAAAGTGGCGGAGAAACTGGGGGAGGAGAAACACCAACTGACCCAACCACACCACCAGAAGGAGGTGGCGAGACAGGGGGAGGAGAAACGCCAACTGACCCAACCACGCCACCAGAAGGAGGTGGTGAGACAGGGGGAGGAGAAACACCAACTGACCCATCTACACCACCAGAAGGAGGTGGTGGAACAGGCGGGGGAGAAACACCAACTGACCCATCTACACCGCCTGAAGGAGGCGGAGAAACTGGCGGTGGTGACAAACCATCAGAAGGAAATGGCGAAGATGGCGATAAGCCAGAAAAACCGAATAAACCAACTGACAATGGCAGTGGCGGAAATAGTGGCACCACGACGCCAACAGACAATGGCAATAATAAGCCAGTCACTACCAATCCAACGCCAACTGCACCGGTGGTAACACAAGGCGGACAAACCATTGTTTCTACTGATAACGGCAATCCGGTTGTACAAAATTCCGATGGCACAACAAAAACAGTGACACCTGAATCTGTCGGAGCAACTAAACAAGCCGATGGTTCATTGGTAGTAAAAGATAGTAATGGCGAGGAAAAAGTTTTGCCAAAAACTGGTAGTGCCAGCAACCAATGGACGGCAATTATGGGTAGTGCCTTCATGACATTATCTGTCATTGGCGTATTTCTAAAAAGAAAATTTAGCCTTTAATTTTGAATAAGTAACGGAATAAAAATGTCACTGGTGAAGTTTACTGGTGGCATTTTTATATTGAAAAAAGCCAATAAAGAACATGGCGAAACCGAAAAAAACCATGGTTTTTTTCGGCAAACGCCATGGCGTAAATACTAGAAAGCTAAATTAACAACGATAAATACAAGCCATTACGCCAAAAAAGCCAATGGCTTTTTATGGCTTTAAGCCATAAAAAAACAGATAAATAAAGAAGGTGAAATATTGGCTGATGTAAGACTTTCCGATTTTGCCAAAAAAATGGACATGACTTCGCCTGAATTAAGAAAACTGTTAACAGAAGAAGAAAGCTCAGTGGCAATTATAAAAAAGAAGAATAGGCTCTTTCTTACTGATGAAGGACAAAATTTAATTATGGAACGAACAGGAAAGGAAATTGTCCCAGTAGAAAAGGAAGCCAACACGTCAGAAAAAGAAGATGATCTAATAAAAACTATTCAAGATACTATCAAAGAAAAGGACAATCAGATTGAGAGGCTACAAACCTTATTAAATCAACAACAACAGTTGAATGCCAAAGACAAAGAATTATTCGCTGAGTTGAGGAAACAACCATTAATTGAAGATACTAATAGCCAAGATGAAATTGATTCTTTAGAAAAAAAGGTTCAGGAGCAACAAATTTACATTGAACAACTGGAAAAGAAAAATCAAGCACTAGAAGAAATGAACCAAGAATGGTCAGATCAGTACGACAAATTAGAATATACCTATCTAATGAGTCAAGAAAAAAAGAAGAAACGCTTTGGCAAAAAGAACAAAAATTAAATAGCCTTCGGTGTTGCCGAAAGGCGAAAATGGTTCTTTTTTTTTCTCTTTTCTTAGGGGGTCAAACAGGGGGTCAGATAGGGGGTCACCGGTGCCCCCCTACCACTGCCAAAAAACGGCAGTCTTACAACATTTTCTAATATCCTCCGACCGAGACCCCAATCAAACAACGTAAACTTATTTTTAATTGGGGTCTCGGTCGGAGGATAAAGAAAAAGTAAGTAAGTAGAGTAAGTAATAAATAACATAATAATAGAGGGAGGAGGAGAGAGAGAAGAAGAAAAGAGAAAAAAAGAAGAAAAGAAAAAAAGCAACAACCCCCTGAATCCCCCACCAAACCTTGGGGGACTGAAAGTCAAAAGCAAAGTCAAAACCGCCCCCTTTAAAAAGCGGGCACGTAAATTCTTGTAGTAACTAGCATAAACCGCTAGTTACGGTGACAGCTGTAAACAATCAGTTAATTCATGATAGGTTGATGATCTTAATTTGTGTTAAAAAGCAACAACCCCCTGAATCCCCCACCAAACCTTGGGGGGA
The DNA here is from genome assembly GCF_054819945.1 of Enterococcus sp. JNUCC 77. Lineage (NCBI taxonomy): Bacteria > Bacillati > Bacillota > Bacilli > Lactobacillales > Enterococcaceae > Enterococcus > Enterococcus sp. JNUCC 77. The sequence continues at coordinate 88,142 of NZ_JBTHIG010000003.1, read as the reverse complement.
CTGAAGGTCAAAAGCAGAGTCAAAACCGTCCCCTTTAAAAAGCGGACACGTAAATTTTCAAATTGAAGAAGGTGATTAATATTGCAACTAAAGCGTTGAGTAGTAAAAAACAATTGTTACTAAGCATAATAGATCGTTTAGGTGTTATAACAAAAAAACAAATAAGGCATTTTATTAGCTACACTAATAAAAACTTGAATAATGCATTATTTGATTTAGAGAACTTGAAATTGATAAATTCTTATCAGTTTAAAAATGCCAATGTCTATTATATTACCAAAAATGGTAGTCGTTTGGTTGGCTTAATCAATTTCGGGTATGTGAAATCTGAAAGTAAGAATCCTTACTTTCCAACATTGGTCCATGATTTATTGGTAGTTGATTGTGTCATTCAAGAGTTTTCTGACATTCGACAATCTTTAGGGGAAGACGTTCCCCTGAAGGTGATTACTGAAAGAGAATTGTTGGCCAATAAATTTTTATCAATTGATTTTTCCCAACAAACAAAAAAACAAATCCGTCGTATCAAAATGAATGAAACAAGACGGATTCCTGATTTTCTTATTGAGTTTCCAGTAGACGGAGAAATTCTTACTAATGCTTATGAAGTCGAATTAACCAGAAAATCAAAACAGGCATTAATGGCAAAATTGAACTGGTTGAAACAAATGCAAGCACAAGGAAATTACAATCAAATTGTATATTTTTTTGAAGATTACTCTGTAGAAAGTTTTGTTACAACAAGCAGCTATCAACTAAATATGGAAATCATTTGTAAAGAAATTCAGTAGGAGGGAAAAAATGTCATTCAGTGATGAAATCGATCAGATATTTTTTAATTTAGGTAATTCAGTAGATGAACGCTTCAAAGGAAATCGACAGAATGACCCTAAAGGTAAAGACCCCTATTTTGTCATTAAGTTATTCTTATTGATCATGTTTTTAACAGCATTAATCAATATTCCAGTGTTCATTATTAGTGGGGTCTTTTTTGGTGTTTTTTTCTTTTTAAAGAAAAAAACACTTACTTACATGCTGTCTTTTATCAGCTTTATTGGTTTTGTCGCAACAATTGTTACATGGGGCTATCGAGACTTTCTCCAATTTTTCGCTATTTGGCGAAAAATGTTGCCAAAGGTAGTAGGCTTTGCGGAAGCTCATATTCAAAAGGGGGTTCCTTTTGAAGTCAATCGCCATACAATTGTTATGACGATTTTACTAGGTATTACTTACGCAGGAATTAGTTACTATATGTTTAATCGTCTCAAAATCAATTGGTTTACCTATGAAAAAGAAGAAAAGACACAACATTATTTAGATAGTGATAAATATAAGAGAATTGAGCGAAATAAAGCTGATATTCTAAGAAATGTACAACAGGAATACCGACAAAATAATATACAATCAAGTCTCTATCAAAACGTATTATTAGGCATTAATATATATGCCGATCCAGTGAAATTTCCTTTGAGTAATTTATTTACTCATACGTTGGTTCAAGGAACCACAGGGACAGGTAAAACCTACATGATGTATAACCTAATGGAAGAAGCCTTAATGGAAGGGCTGGGCGCTTTATTTGTCGATGGTAAAGGTGATCCTAAAACGGTGAAAGAGATTCGGAAACTGGCTGACAGATACGGAAAAAGACTGTACGTCTTTTCTGATAAGGCTAGTGATTCGCCAGATGGTCAATTATGGAACTACAATCCAGTTATGTATGGAAAACCTACAGCCATTACCGAAAGACTAATGGCTGTAATGGATTGGAGCGAGTCTTTCTATGAAAATGAAAGTAAAAATATGTTGCAACAAATCATTTTATTTTTGCATGAGTATATTGAAATAGAAAAGGCCCATGAACGCAGGGACGTTCAAGGAGAACCATTAGCTATGAATTTGGAGACCATTCATCGATTTTTAGATTTACCGGAACTAGCTAACTATTTATTTATAGAACAATCAGAAGATATTATCATTCGAAACTATAAAGTATCTGCAACTAGTGAAACAGATAGCACAACAAAAAAATCTGTTACTCCTGATCCAACACTTAAAAGAAATACGGTATATCAAAAATATATCCGTATGTTTTTCTATCGTGATGATCTAGACCCAGAATTTATCGAGGAATTGAAGGAAGAACGTTCTTCCCAAGCGAAACTGATTAAAGGATTGCGGACGCAGCTAGAACAATTAATTTACTCTGATTTAGGAGAACGTTTCACTTACAAAGAAAATTACACTATTGATATTGAAAAAATTATCAAAGATGGTGACGTAATTGTATTCTCCTTAGATAGTAATAACTACAATACTTTTATTCCTGTCATTGGACGGTTTATTGTAGCTGATAGCGCCTATGTCACAACGACGCTTTATGGAAATACTGATAGCTTTAAAGGTGTATTAGGTATATTTGATGAATTTGGTTCGTATGGGAATGACAATATATTAGATATATTGTCAAAAGCTAGAAGTGCGAAATTTGGAGCAGTTTTGGGGATTCAGTCAATTAGTGATTTAGCCAATAAACGTAGAAATATAGACATAAAGGAACAAACCATTGATAACTGTAACCTCTTTATTTTAGGGAGAACCAACAGTCCTAAAAATACCGAAGAAATTGTCGGTTTAATCGGCACATATAAAGATATTGACAGAACGGTAATAACCGAAAATCAATTAGGCAGTTTGACACGCTTTGAGACAAAAGGTGAACGTGGGACCGTCAGAAAGGTAAACAAATTTAACTTCAGTCCTGACGAAATTAAATATTTACCGAATTATCAATTTTACTATGTAAATAAAAACCTGACTGAAAATAATAAAGGGAAGGTTTTTGCCAGGAATGTTTTTGAAGATTTGTAAATGAAATGACAGATATGAAAAAAGGAGCACTACTCATGGATAAAGTAATCGCAGAACTACAAAAAAAATTGGAAAGTCGAGAGCTTGATCATTTTTACGCTGATAGTTGGGAACAGGCAGTAAAAATTTCTGAAGATATTGAGAAAATACAAGCTGAATTGAAGTCGTTGAAAGATATGGAAAATGGACAACGGTCAATGTAGTGTTTCTTGTTAAGAATTACTATAGTATAATTGCAACGAAGGAGAATTTAAATGAGCTATTTAACTTCAATTCTAAGATATATCTCTAGACAGGAACGAGACCAGCGTGCATATGAAAAATATTCTATTGAACATGACTACTTTAAAGATAAATCACGAGAAGAATTGGAATATTTTTACATTGAAGCTAAGGTTGAATACGAATATGCAAAAAATAGATTCAATTTATTTGGTTTAACTCTTTGTATTTTAATAATAGGAAGCATATGGGGAAAATTTTCTAATTTGATTCAACAGTTGATTGAATATATGCTTAATAGTGTAGGGATTCTGGCAAATCAAATGAAAGTTACTTTTTATATTTGTATTATAGTTATGGTTGTCATAACTATATTCTTACTAATGTTACTAATAGTCTTTATGAGATCAATTAAAATAAAAAACAAGAAACTACTTATCATAAAAGTAGTATTAGAAGAACAAGGGTGGCATATCGAAGATACATGACAACTAAAGAATTTTTGGCGAAATTATCACCAATTTCAATATATGGAATTGTTACGATATTTTACTTGTATAATTTGAACAAGCTAAATATATTATTAACGAGTGAGATGAAAAATGAAACAGCTATAGATATACTTATATATAATAATTATCAGCCGTGTAAGTATTTTGGCGTGATGGTTGCATTAACAATTATAGGAGGCATTTTTGTAGCTTGGAGTTTTTTAAGAATAAAAAATGGAATATATGGTGATTCATCAATATTAGTCTTTCTCATTAATATAGTAGTTGCTGCTGTTTTCGTCATACTTTTAATAAAATTTATTACGATCCCCATATTAAGAGCGGTAGCCACTGTTGTTGCATTAGGTTTGGGTGCATTATATATATGGGCTAATGATTAATTATTATCTTTTTTGTTGCCACCACACGCCGACCGCCACCACTGTTTAGGTGGCAACAAAAAAGCTGGCAAAGCCAGTAGTGGAAACATTTTGACTCGATTTTTTTCTCAAATGTGGTATAATGAAATAGAAAAGAGACGTTGCTTCAACAACGTCCCTTTAGACAGCACCGTTAAAGACGGTAGTAGGTTAATAACTAAAAAAGTAGTCGTCCCTTGCTAAAGTTGACGGCTATTTTTTGTCTTTATAATTCAGAATTGCAATAATGGTTGTGATTAAGGTAAGCGTAAAGCCACCAAAAGCAATCATTAGTTGCAAACTATCTGAAATAGGCAAAAGGTTTCTCCTTTCTTTAGATTTAGTGGATACATTCATATGCACCACCTCACTTTCGATTGGATAAACCACCGTCATTAAACTTTACTGTCATGAATATTATACCATATAAAACCAGTTAGAACCTTATTGATTAAGGCTTTTGACTGGTTTTTTTGTATATAAAATACGAATTTCTTCCTTCGCTCCAACCGCCACCGCCGCTACGTCAGAAACATTTTATGTAGTGGTTTAACAAAACATTAGGTCAAAAGATAAAGTAAAAAGCTAGTTCAAGGTCAAGACCCAAATTTCAACCCGATTTTCCTTCACTTCATTTTTACTTGAAAACGTATGGATCATTCGTATTGGGCGCTGTCACCCACGGCGAAGCCAACTTCTACACGAAAATAACCTGAAATAAAAGGGGCGTAAATAAATTGAAAATCACAATTTTTTTACTACAGCACTCCCTTTAATTTCAGAACATTTTAGTGTTTAACGAAGTCACGCCGAAGATGACAGCAATACGAAATGACCCATACAACATATTTTCAGTTGTAAATATTCTGAACTTTGAAAAATTGAAATTTAAAATCAAAATCTTTTCCGCCTTCAGAATCTTACAAACGAAATGGGTTTTCAAAAAAATTTATTTTAAGAAGGAGAATTTTATTATGGAAACAAACGCTAAAGAGGTTAAACGTTATTTGAAATCAAGGGGGATTGATACCAAAAACGTGCGGTGTCGCGTAGAACATTTTGGCTATGGCAGTATGTCAATCAACGTCACTTTAAAAGATATTACACTAGATATTTTCAAAATTAATGAATTGTTGCAAAAGGAATACAGTGACATACGATATGACGAACATGTACAGGGGGAAATTTTAGAAGGCTGTAACACTTATGTTTATTGCAATTTTGATGATGAGGTTATCTTTGCAGAAAGAAAAAAGCAACGTCCCAAAGCAGAAAAAATTTATGCTGAATTAGAAAAGGAAGACTCTTATAACGGACAAACGTTCTTTGAAAATGAAGAAATTGAAGCTATTGCATTTTTTAAAGATAATCGTATCCATTTGAGAAATAAACATGGTAACACAGCACCGAAGCCACCTAGATTATTGTATAGTCCGTCAGATATAGAAAAATTACTTGTCTTTCTTGAAAACGGTCATGTAAGTAGTTGTTACTAGGAAAGGAGAGTTAACCATGAGTAGACCTTTAACAGTCATTATCAAGCAACAAGCAGAAGACGAACACCAAAAAATTAGTAGCGCAATCATTCAAAATGATTGCGACTACTTAAAAAATAAATATGGCTCAAAGGAAAAAGCAGAAAGCCGGCTACAAAAATTAGAGGAGTTCTTGAATTATAGGAAATGAGGTGATTATTTTGAGTGAAACTGTACAAGAAATGACCGTCTATCAATTGAAATCAGTTTTTCAGTATAAAGGTGTAGCTTTTCCCGATGTTAAGGAAGTCGTTACCTTAGACTTGTTAGAAGAAGACAATACGTTACAAATTTTAGTGAATTATGAAGGGAAAAACGTATTTCTAGTTATTGGAAAAGAGAGCTTGCAAAAAATGGTTGACCTTGCTAGTGGTAAAGAACATTTCGGACATTGTGAAAATTGTCAAAAAATTCTCTATGAAATGCCCGAACAGTACGGCGTAGGTTACTTATGCCACAGTTGTGCCTATCAAGAAATAAACTATAAATAATGGAATCCATAGCAACACCCACAAAATAAAATTAGAAAAAGAAAGTAGGAAATAAACATGATTAAAGTTACAGGAGTAGGACGATTGACGAAAGATTCAGATTTACGATACACACCAACAGGGAAACCAGTAGCGAGCTTTACGGTGGCTTGCGACCGTTCTTATATTGGTAAAGATGGGAAACGAGAAACAACCTTTGTCCGTTGTATTTTATGGGGCAAAATAGCCGAGTCTTTCGGTCAATACGGGTTAAAGGGAACGCTGATTAGTTTTGATGGCGAGCTAAGCAGTCGACAATATGATGACCAACAAGGCATAACTAAATATATAACAGAGGTGATTGTTGACAATTTTGAATACCTAGAAACAAAAGCCATGTCAGAAAATCGAAAAAATAATCATGCTAATCAAAATAACCAACAGCCACAGAACAATCAAAACCAAGGGACTAACCAAAATCAAGCAACAAATAATAACTTCCCAAGTGATGCTGATTTACCACATTAAAAAGGTAGGCAAAGGGGACTAGTCCCCTTTGCCTTCAATATAAAATCAAAACAAAGGAGCGAACAAACATGAAGCAACAAGGAGCAAATACTGTTAAGGCGTTGTTAGAAGCCTTAGAAGATTACCCTAAAGATTGTATGATTGCTTTATTTGATGAATTACAGGGCTTTTTAGGGATTGGTTTTAAATTAGAACCAGTCACCATAGATAACTGTCAAACAAAGCAAATCGTTTTAAAACAGCGAGAAAATAACCAACTTTATGACGTACAAGCGTTTATTGGTTATCTCAATAAATTTCCTTTAGAAGCTCAAATACTTATGAGGAATCAACAAGGGGAGCCGTCACCTATATATGTTTGCGTCGATGGCGAAAAAAGTTCCAAAACAAAATGGCTTGTGACCTGCACCCAAGAAGATTATGACCGCTTTTTTAATACGGAAACAGATAATCAAAAAGAAAAAGCTTTAGCATTGTTAAAAGAAAAAGATTTAAAGTCAGACAATCCAACAATATCAATGATTTATCAATATATTTCTGAACAAAACAATATCATAATTTTTAAACATATTCTCGAAAAAGAGCGGACAATCACTGAAAGTATGCAGTTTTGTATGAATAAAGCAAGTGAAATCAAAACTGATAATTTTGTAATGGTAAGTGACGAGCAAGGCTTTCAATGGATTTTAGACTATTTCACCCTTGAAGAAGTGAAAATCAAGCCCATACAAGCCACCCTTCAAACCAGTAAGCCTAAGAAACAACCCTCAGAAAAACCTAAAAAAGCAAAAAAGGAGGAAGAACAAATTAGTTTGTTCGATATGGCATGAAAATTAATTTAGGACAAGCACCATTGAAAGCACCGCAAAGATTTCATGACTGGTGTTTAAATCAAATACCGATTTACCAATGGCAAAACAAAGAAAAAACTATCTTATCAAGCAATCGTGAGCATGGTTGGTTGATTAAGAAACGTCTGACAAAAAGTAGTCAGTTAAATAAGCCCTTCAAATTTTATTCTTTTGCCATTGTCTTAGTGTCAAAGACAAGAATTGAAATACAATCACATTGCTATTATCAAGTAGTTAAAGATGGTAAAGAACAGCTAGATTATGAGATGGGAAATTTAGAACGTTTCGCCAAAGACCACCACTTGAAAGCCCATGAAATGAAAGATTGTTGGTATGAGGGATTGTTAAATAACTATGGTTATATGAGTAGTGCATATACAAATACGACATTCTATGAGAACGATTGGCAACGCAAATTAAAGGATAACCAAGGCATGAAATATCTTGATTTAGGAAGGATAGATATTTACCAATTAAGACAAAGTTTTAAATATCGCTCAAAAATTGAGTATCTGCAAAAGGTTGGAGCAACAAATATTGCCAGTGATTTAATCAATGAATCAATCACTATTGATAATCGAATCATGACAGACAAATGGCTGAAAAAAAACAAAGTCAAATTAAAAAAGAACCCTTCATGCTTTGGGGAAATAATTATGGGAAATTATTTTGAAGAAAGAAAAAGTCGCCTAGTAAAAGGCTTTGAAAGGTTAATTGATTATAGAGAACTAGCCAAAATACCAAAAGAATTAAAACTGATACGATTTCAAAATTGGTTGATAAAGCAACAAAAAAGCTTCAAATACTACCTCGATTATTTGTCATTAGTAGACGATTTAGAGATACCTAAAGATAGTGAATTAGTGTTAATGCCAAGAAATTTACAAAAGAAGCATGATGAATGTGTAGATACCTTGAACTATTTGAAGGAACAAAAAAGGCTAGAAGAGTTAAAAGAAGAACAAAAGGCACTTGAAAAACGACTAAAAGCAACTAAGCGATACGAGCTAACCCTTGATGATTATAGCTTTATCGTTCCTCATTCTCTAAAAGAAATTATGAACGAAGGAAAATCACTAGGTCATTGTGTTGGTAGTAGCACTTATCTAAAAGCTCATAGCAAAGGGAAATCAACAATTATTTTTATCAGACGAGCAGATAAACCAGAAGAACCTTATTTTACTATGGAATACAGCAATAAACAGATTAAACAAATACAAGGAAAGAGGAATCGAGAAGAAATACCAAAAGAAGTAAGAAGAACAGCTAACAAGTGGCTAGAAAAAGTCAACAAGATTTAAAAGGCGCTGAAAGATCATAATGAAACATTATGGTTTTTCAGCACCCTTTAAAGAAGAAAAAAGTCCTTCCGCTGCGGTGCAGTAGCCCTTGCTTCAAAACGTACATTTTTCAATTGGCGCTTGAAATAAAATCAATTAAATTTTCGGTGGTTTCGTTCCTCTACCATTCAAATTTACCTTTGTTTTTTCGTTCCTCAAAAAGTCGGCACATTGATTGAATTTCATTTTGTGATACCACAAAAACGCACAAATGATTTAAAAAAGTGACTAAAGGAAGGATAGAGGTACTAAGAATTTTTTGATTTCGTGCTACATTTTTACCATTTCCAACGCTTTCTAACTGCAAAACACGCTGAAGCTTTCCCGCAAGCGGGTTCAACGTGTTTTTCGTAAGACGCTTCGATTGATTGCAAGGGCAAGCGTTGTCGTTACACGACCCTTGCAATAAATCTATGGAATGGTAAAAGCTCCGCAACGAAACGCAAAAAATTCAGCTTTTCGACTAATCACTGCATAGCACGAAAATAAAAAATAAGAAAAAAGCGAGGAAAAAGAAATGACTAAAGAAATCGTATGTTTGAAGCAAATAGAAAGAGAGAATGAATCTGTAGAGTTACCAAGAACATTGAGCTCAGTTTCTGTAGGAGTACGGCTCCAATCCTTAATAGGAGATAATACTCAGACTACCCTTGTCATGTTTAATCTGGATAACAAAAATCGAGTGATCAATTATTCAACAGTTTTCGTCGGAGACCTGGTATCTTCACTAGCCTCACCAAGAGAAATTATTCAGCGAGCATTGCTTAGTAATGCCAAAAAGATAATTATAGCCCACAACCACCCTTCTAATGATGGTAACATGAGTGAAAGTGATTTGGAATTTACCAAACGGTTAGTTGAGTGCTGCAACTTATTTAATATAGAAATGCTTGATCACTTCCTTGTAGGTAGTGACAGATACTATTCATATGCAGAAAATTATTTGTCTATTGGTGCTAGTGATATCGACTTTCAAAATAACTATTAAAAAGGAGAAATAAAATGACTAAGACACGTACACAGTACCAAATGGTTAAAGATGAATTGCTAGCTTTTCATAGACCCATAGTACACATGACAAAAAAGGAGTTTGATTTAATTATGACGGCCACAGAAACTGGTAATTGGCAGCCGGTTTATGAAACGAGAATTTATATAAAATACGGCGGTGAATATTGTTCAATACTTCAGGTAATAGACTATTTATTTGATAATTAAGGAGGAGTAAAGATGATTTGTAGATATTGTAATTACACACTAACTTTAACCGGTGACCACTATTATTGCAGCTACTGTAAAATGCCTTTTTCGAAAGAAGAAGGCATTGCAAATAGGAGGGAATTACTACAGATACCAGAGTTGACGAACGATCCTAAATTTTTTGCTTATACCAGCGTGAAAGAACTCATTGACTGCTTAGAAGTAGAATTGTTGAATTATTTGGGATTGGCCCGCAAATTCGAGCGTGAATTGAGGCAAAAGATATATCGAGCTGGGCGGAACAACGCAGATGAAATAGATAAAAAAGATTTAAAGGACGTGCGAACCACGTTAAGAAGAATAGAAAATATCTATATAGAAAGAACAGGCTACTATCCACCGGCAGTTTATCCTGCACGAATACAAATGGAAATTGATAAAATAAAAAAACTCAATAAAAAGCTTAATAACGATTGAATGTGAAAGTGAGAAAAGCATTGCCTATTCGAAAATCGTTTTGTTATTAAGAAAAAAAACGAACGGTAGAAATTCCTGAAGCTGAAAATCATTCGGGTTTTGAACGAAAAAAAGGATCTACTGGAATCAATAATATTCGTGTTTCAAGATAATTCATGTAAAAAAAAGAGATTGGGTAAAATGAGGTGACTTATGGAAAATAAAAATGCAAAAATTATTAAAAAAGTTAAAGGGCTACTAGCAATAGCAAAAGATGAAAAAAATGATGAAGAAAGCCAATCAGCATTTATTCTAGCTCAAAAGTTGATGATACAATATGATCTTGACCGTCAAGAAGTAGAAGAGTCGGATTATTTGAGTGACTTTGACAAGATGAATAAAGAATCCATAACCATTTATAAGCGTCTATACTGGTGGGAAAGGAAGCTAGCGATAATTATTGCTGAAAATTTTAAAGTGAAAAATTATTTAAACAGTAAAACTATTGGGAAACAGAGAAAACGAAAAATAATGTTTTTTGGTTATGGTAGGGACCTAGAATTGGCCAAAGAAATGTATATTTTGGCATATGACGCGATTCTCTTTCATAGCAAAAAGTTTATTAATGATCATTATGAAATTACAGGTTTGAAAAGAACTACTTATATGACAAATAGTATAAAAATCAGTTATATCGATGGTTTTATAAACGGGTTGTCAAAACGTTTTGAGGAACAAGTTTCAGTATTAAGAGAGAAATACGAAATAGTCTCTTTAATTCCTGAAGGAGTTGAAAGAGCGTATACCGAAATGGAGAAAAATTTTGGAGCGGCAGTTTCTTTTTCAGCACCTCAACCAGAAATTGTGGAGGCATACGTGCAGGGTTTTAATGATGGTAAAGATATAGATTTTACTAAAAGTACGCTTGCTGAAGATATAGGAGTCGGTTAACGGAAGATTTTACGGAAAAGGAGAATAGAAAATGAAAAGTTTAAAAGTTAATATGGTGCGCCGTGACGAAGTAGAAGTTGAGCTAGACCCAAATTATTTTAATGAAGAATGGTTTAAACAATTTAGAAAATATATGTACGACTATCACACATTACAAGGAATTGCCGAATATATAGCGTTTAATGTTGTTAACAATAATGCAACGGAAATAGATGGGATTGGTGTTCCACTCCGTGATGGCGAAAGACCTTACTGGATTAACGATGATGTTGAGGTTAACGAACATGTAAATGTAAACTACAATTCTTACAACACAGATACAGAATATGAGTAATTCCACAAAAGAAACAGATTGCAGAAAAGGGAGTGTATTATTTGGAATTTAAAAGATATAAGAATCAAAGAATGGTACATGATTTGAAAATAGACCCAAAGTACTTTACAGATTTAGAACTTGGAAGTAAAACTTTTGAAATTCGTAAAGATGATAGACCTTATAAGGTAAATGATATGTTGCTACTACAAGCTTTTAATAGTTCTAGTAATGAATATAGTGGTGCCACTGCTTTTGCTAGCATTGTAGGAATTTTTGGGCGTGAAGAATCTGAAAAAGTATATGTCAAAGACGGTTATGTAATTTTGTCTATTGAATTAATCAAAAGCAGGTATGTTATCGATTAGTCTCGAAAAGAAATAAATTACAGAAAAAAACTATCTAAAAAGATAGTTTTCAATCAGACCATAATATTCTAGAAGATTTTTGAAGATATTTCATCAACAACTAGCACATCTTCATTTCTAAGAGGTATTACATCAATAGTCTTATTGTAATCATCGAAAATTTTAGTTGTTTCTCTATCAAAAGGAATCTCTTTGTAATGAGGTAACGGATAATAAGGTAAAAGATTTAGTGCGTTATAAGAATTAAGCAAAGTGGCTTTATTCTTATCGTCGAGCAAAGAAATATATTCAATGTTTTTTGATGTAACTATTGCGCCGGCCGATTCGCCTATATAGATTTTTCCATTTTTTACTTGCTTAATTATTTCTAAGTCCGTATTTGAAGATTTGAGATTTTCTAGTAAAAAGAAACTATTTCCACCTGATAAGTAAATAAAGTTATTGTGTTGAATTATTTTTTTGATGTCGCTTTTACTAGCACGACTGATGTCTAAAATGTCAATTTTGAAATTGAGAGCATCAAACACTTGTATAGCGTCATTTACAAAAAAATCCACATCTTCAACTAAAGAAGCAGTAGGGATAAATGTAAGAGTTCTGTCTAGGGGAAACCTTTCAATGTAATTTTCGAATTTTTTTGAAACATCAGAAAATGAAGAGCATAGAAATAAATTTTTCAATATAGTCACCTCTGTTTTTTTATAAAGATACCATAAAAGTACCATTTGTTAAAAATTTCAGTGAGTTTTCCATAAACGACGGATATAGCTGAGTCAGTAAAAGAAACAAATTGTGGAATCAGAAAGGAAGAAAATATAGTGGGATGGACTGTTAAAGAATTTAAAGAAGCGTTGAAAGAGGTTCCTGACGAAGCAGTTCTTCACTTGCAGATAAACAGTCATATGATAGAACAGGCGACTACAATCGTTCTAATGGAAAGAGCAGAACTTTATCCAGCACTAGTTTTATCACCATTTGTGAGACAAGCAGATGCTTATGAAATGATCGATGGGAAAATAATTGATAAACATTCAAAAAAATAGAATAGTAATCGACGGATATAAAGGAAGTGGTGAAATGAATACATTTTTAATTTGGTACACAAGTGGAAAACGAAATGAAAAAATCCCTCGACTCATTACGGCCACTAGCAAAGAAGACGCAAAAGAACGTTTCGCAGAGATCGTTAGTGACTGGAATGAAATTCTATCAATTGAGGATCATTATATCTAAAAAAACAGCAATAAGAGACGTGTGAGTATAGAAGGGGTTAAAGGTCATAACATGATATAAATATCGCAAATGAAATAAATGTGATTTATGCCTAAGCAACCATGCGCGATTCCCTTGTATTTACATTGGAAGGAGCTGACTATGAAAAAGAAAAGAAAAAAGAGCAGTAAAGGTCTTTTAGGTGTATTGATCCCAATAGCTGTAGGACTATTTGCATGGGGAAGTAATTACTTAGATACTGAAGAGACACCTAAAGACCAGACCAATACAACTATCAACTCTGAGATCAGCAATTCAACAATGAACCAAGAAACTGTTAATTTAGACTATGATGGCACGAATAAAGTCGTCACTATCAATAATAATCAACCAACTTTCAATCAGGAAGATTTGTCCCTGGCTAATGGCTTGTGGCAAAGCTTCTCGGACTTAGACAATTTGAATCGTGTTGGTGTTGCAAATGCGTTGTTAGGATACGAATTAATGCCGACGGAAGAAAGAGGCGATATCTCGTCAGTATATCCGACTGGGTGGAAACAAAGAAAATTATCGAGTGATAAATATTTGTGTAATCGATCACATTTAATTGGTTATCAACTGACAGGAGTAAATGACAACTGGAAGAACCTTTTCACTGGTACAGAGCAAATGAACCAAGAAACCATGGTACAATATGAGAATCAAGTAGCAGACTATCTGAGACAGACGAAAAATCATGTACGTTACCGTGTGACGCCTTATTTCAAAGACAATGAGTTACTTTGTCGTGGGGTGCAAATGGAAGCGCAAAGCGTGGAAGATAGCACGATCAGTTACAATGTTTTTATCTTTAATGTGGAAGATGGTTATACGTTGGACTATGCTACTGGTAATATTTTACTACACTAGCAGGAGTTACTATTATGAATAAATTCTATAATTTCCTAATGGCTAATATTCATACTAAAAAAATTACTATTGCTTTATTAGTTAGCATTGTGTTGTTTTTGATTTTTCACGTAGAAGATAAGGAAGTTCTATTAATAGTATGTTATACAAGTATTTTTGTTATACAACAAGATAGTTATGCCATTATTAAAGACTCCATTCACCGTTTAACTGGTAGTCTTATTTCAGGTATATTGTCACTTTTATTTTTTTGGATCACTAATTTTTTTCATGGTTGGAATAATTCAAATTACTACCTATTAGGTATTCCCATATTAATCTTTCTTTCAATAAATCTGGTAGGTGGCTTTGAAAAAAATAAAGCAGGAGCTATGGCTGCATGTTTAACCACAATTAATATGTTAGTCATTGTTAAACCAACAATTGAATCTGTCTATTTATTAGAGAGATTATTAGCAACAATTATAGGTGGTATGATTGCTTTAGCAGTAAACTTAACATTTCACCATCTAGAAAAAAAATATGGAACTAATACTTGAAAAAAAAACTATATATGCTATTCAGACAAGAAGTGTTACTTTTGGGTATACCCATAAGTTACACTTTTTTTGAATCTTATTCCAACTATTAGTTTTAGATTGATATGAAGCGAGTTAAATAGTAACAAGAGAATATTCAATTAGTTTAATTGTGATTATTAAAAAGAATCAAAGTGATTGACAAAACATAGATATTTATCTATATTATTACATAGACAAACATCTATGTAATAGGGGGGATAAATATGAACTATGACGAACTATCAATAATGCTTAAAGCACTTGCTGATCCAAAACGATTAAAAATAATTGATTTATTGTCTTGCGGAAATTTGTGTGCATGTGATATTTTAGACTATTTTGATTTTACTCAACCAACTCTGTCACATCACATGAAGATACTGGAAAAAGTCGGTATTGTATTTGTAACTAAAGATGGCACATGGCACAGATACCAACTGACAGATAGTTTTGTTAATCAATTTATGGGTTCCATGGTGCAACTATTTTCTAATGAAGAGAATTGCATTTGTAATGTACCAAATTGTAATTGCAAAGGAGAAAGAAATAATGAAAAAATTAGAACTATTTGAACCGGCAATGTGTTGCTCAACAGGTGTGTGTGGTCCTTCGGTCGACGAAAAATTGCTAATGGTAACTTCTGTTTTTGAAACATTTGAAGAACTAGATACTATTGAAGCTTCACGTCACAATCTAACAAGTGATCCAGATTCTTTTGTTAATAACTCAATGATTTTGAAAATGTTGAAAGAAAAAGGAAACGATATTTTACCTGTTACCTTGGTTAATGGTGAAGTTGTTAAAGAAGGGGAATATCCTTCGTTAGAAGAGTTTGGAAAATACGCTGATATTCACTTTGTCCCTCAGCCTACTAATAATCCTAGTAGTTGTTGCGACACAAATATAGGAAACGAAGGCTGTTGTTAACAGCCTCTTTTCTAGCTTAAATAAGGAGGGAAACTCATGGAAAAGTATACGCCACAGACGATGGAATTAACTAAATATATTTTTTTTACTGGTAAGGGCGGTGTTGGAAAGACTACCACAGCTTGTGCAACTGCTACTTCATTAGCGCAAGATGGAAATAAAGTTATGCTAGTCAGTACGGATCCAGCGTCAAACCTACAGGATGTTTTTCAGACAAAATTAACGAACAAACCTACGTCAATTAATGGAATCAATAACTTAATGGTTGCAAATTTTGATCCGATTACTGCTGCTGAAGAATATAAAGAAAGTATTGTTACGCCATATCGCGGTGTTCTTCCAGACAGTGCGTTAATAAATATGGAAGAACAATTATCAGGATCATGTACAGTTGAGATAGCCGCATTCAATGAGTTTGCAAACTTTTTAACTGATAAAAAAGTTGCTGAGGAATTCGATTACGTCATTTTTGATACGGCCCCAACAGGGCATACACTAAGAATGCTACAACTGCCTTCTGCTTGGAATAATTTCCTTGATGAGAATACGACTGGTGTTTCATGCCTAGGTCAATTATCTGGTTTAGGTGACAAAAAAGACATGTATGAAAAAGCTGTAGAAACATTGACTAATGGAAAAAGAACAACCTTGATACTAGTTACTAGACCACAAAATGCGCCTTTAATTGAAGCAGAGAGAGCTTCTGAAGAACTATTAAAATTAGGAATTGAGAATCAGAAATTAGTTGTCAATGGTCTGCTGGAAACCCATGATGAAACTATTTCAGAGGAAATATATACTGAACAGAAAAATGACCTAAATAATATGCCAGAACAATTAACTAAATTTGATATATTCTATATTCCTCTTAGACCTTATAACGTTACAGGGATAGACAAACTTCAAATTTTATTAAGAGACCAACAGCCTACTATTGATCAACAGAAACAAGAAAATATTGATTTTCCTAATTTAGATTCTATCGTTAAAGAGTTTATCCGAACAAATAAAAAAATCATTTTTACCATGGGTAAAGGTGGTGTTGGTAAAACCACTGTAGCAATTAAAATTGCTGAAAAACTAGCAAAATCAGGAAAAAAAGTTCATTTAGCTACAACTGATCCTGCTGATCACTTAAATTTATTCATTTCAGGTGACTTACCTATATCAATTAGTCATATTGATGAGGAAAAGGAACTGGAAGATTATAAAGAAGAAGTTATTTCTAAAGCCCGTGAAACAATGAATGAAGATGATGTTGCTTACGTCGAAGAAGATCTCCGTTCACCTTGTACACAAGAAATTGCAATCTTTCGTGCATTTGCAGAAATTGTAGATAAATCTGAAACTGAAATTGTTGTGATAGATACTGCACCAACTGGTCATACATTGCTTTTACTTGATTCCACACAAAGTTATGCAAAAGAAGTGGAAAGAAGTTCAGGAGAAGTTCCCTTGTCTATTCAAAAGTTATTGCCTCGACTTCAGAACCGAGAAGAAACTGAAGTTTTAATGGTAACTTTACCAGAAACTACACCTGTTTATGAATCGATGCGCTTAGATGAAGATTTAGATCGTGCAGAAATTGCACATACTTGGTGGTTAGTAAATCAAAGTATGTATGCTACGAATACGGAAAACAAGATCTTAAAGGCTCGAGCTTTTAATGAACTTGAATGGATTAAGAAAGTAGCTGAATTATCGAATAATCATTTTGCAGTAGAACAGTGGGAACCTAATTTTTAAAGACAATAAAGCGTTACTTATCATGATATTAACTAAATAATGGAGTTGGGAGAATTGAATAAAGTATCAAATAAATTATCTATACTAGATAGATACCTTACGTTATGGATATTCATCGCTATGGGGATTGGAATTGGTTTGGGTTTTTACTTTCCTAGTATCCGACAAACGATAAATCATTTTGAGATCGGTACAACTTCTATACCTATCGCTATTGGTCTAATTCTTATGATGTATCCCCCATTAACAAAGGTTAAGTATGAAGAAATCGGACGTGTGTTTCGAGATTGGAAAGTATTATTGCTCTCACTGTTTCAGAATTGGATTGTAGGGCCAATACTTATGTTCATTTTAGCAGTATTATTTCTTCGTGATTATCCTAGTTATATGACTGGATTAATTATGATCGGACTTGCACGATGTATTGCTATGGTAATAGTTTGGAGTGAACTAGCACAAGGAGATAACGAATATACCGCAGGATTAGTAGCTTTTAACTCAATTTTCCAAATAGTTTTCTACTCTTTATTCGCGTATATTTTTGTAACTTTATTACCAAACTGGCTGGGTTTAGAAACTCATACAATAAATATCACTATCGGTGAAATAGCAAAAAGTGTTTTTATATACTTAGGAATTCCTTTTATTGCAGGATTTTCTACCAGATATTTATTAATAAAATTCAAGGGAAAGAAATGGTTTGAAAAAAAATTTATTCCTAAAATAAGTCCCATAACACTGATTGCTTTACTTTTTACAATTATTGTAATGTTCTCAGTCAAAGGGGAAAAGATAATTGAACTACCATTCGACGTTATTAGAATAGCTGTTCCCTTATTAATTTATTTTATAATAATGTTTTTTATTTCTTTTATTCTTTCGAAAAAAATGGGAACCTCCTATCCAGTAGCAGCTTCTTTATCTTTCACAGCTGCAAGTAATAATTTTGAACTAGCAATTGCAGTTGCTGTAGGTGTATTTGGTATAAATTCGGGCGAAGCGTTTGCAGCAGTTATAGGGCCCTTAGTTGAAGTCCCTGTTTTAATAGCTTTAGTTAATGTAGCTTTAAAAATGAAAAGTAAATTTTTTAATAAAGTCAAATAAAGGTTTTATAAAGAAGTGTCACCTATGGGTATACCCACAGGTGACACTTTTCGTTATTTCGAGAATCCTGTTCTACTAAATTTTTAGAAATGCTAAGTAATGTGACTTTTGAATGGATATTATATCGATTCTTTTAGTTCGAAGGACATTTAAAGAACGTAATATGATCCTGATAGATAAAGCATTAATCAAGTACGATATTGTGAAACATCTTATCCCAACTGGAACTATACATTGGGGAAATTTAAATACTCATCCTAATGCCTGCTCTTGGAACAATCCCCGCTCCATGGAACCAACCATTTGATGAACATTTATCAGAGTTTTTAGGTCACATTGTATGGGGGTGGTCTATAGCGGCAACTGTATACTATATTATTGCAAAAGACAAAAAAGGAAATCTTGTCAACATTTGAATTTTAACTAGTGATAAAAGTGTTACTTATGTATAGCCGCATAAGTAACACTTTTTAGTATGTTTGCAGTGATTTTTTGATTATTTCTAATATTTCAGATATGTAACTTTTGAATTTTAGTGAATTAAAATTTTTATCAACTTAATTTTGCTTGATTAAGCTTTAGTGCTGATCTTCTTCTTAGTATAATTTAATGCTTTATATTTCAAAAATAAACGTTTTTGTTCTATGATAAGAGTAAAGTATTGGGGGGTTGGATAATTTGAAAAAGAAATCTAAATTTTTTTTATTTTTACTCGCACTATCGGCAGTTTTTCCTTTGTTTTTCACACTTGTTTCTTCACAAAAAGCTGTAAAATTGCCATTCCATCTTATTGATGTAAGAGAATACCCTTTTTTTGATAATTATCTAATAATTATTTTATTTTGGCTAAGCCTAATGTGGCTAGTCGTATTGCTGATTGCTTTAATAGTAATTATTTTTTTTCCCAGCTATAGAAAACAAATGAAAATTAAATCAGAATCAGGAGCTCTTACAATACAAAAAAAAGCAATTGATAACTTCATTTTATGTATCTTAAAAGATGAGAAATTTGTGGCAAATCCATCTGTAACTACTATCTTTAAAGCAAAAAAAATAAAAATAAAAATTAAAGGTGATATCAGGGGATCCGATACTAATATTATCGAAAAAAAGAATTATCTTTCAACTGAAATAGAGACAAAAATAAAAGATTTATTCGGCATAAACGAACGGATCCAAACAGTAGTCACTTTTAAAAATTATAAAAAATCAAAAAAAAATCAACAGACAAAACGAGTAAATTAAGGAGATAAATTATGAATCAAGAGCTTTGGAGAACATATAAACTTCCAATTATTTTTGGTATTCTTGGCCTACTTATCGCAATCTGTTTCATGACTTTAGGTTTTCTAAAAACAGTATTAATTCTAATATTCACTAGTGTAGGTATTTCCTTAGGATTCTATTTACGGTCAAAAGGTTTTTTTGATCGATAATATAGTACATTAAAACAAATATAAGGGGGAAGAAAAATGGACAATAAAGATTTAGCAAAGAAGAACAATGAAGGTAGTAAAGTTCCTGAACCGGATAATGAAATCAAAGGAACATTAACGTTTGATGACAAAGTTATACAAAAAATTGTGGGTATCGCTTTGGAAGAAATTGATGGTCTTTTAACTGTAGATGGAGGGTTCTTCTCTAATTTGGCAGGAAAAATTGTTAATACAGACGACGTAACCTCTGGTGTAGATGTAGAGGTTGGCAAGCAACAGGTAGCAGTTGACTTAGATATTGTAGCTGAATACGGTAGAGATATAACAAATATATATGATAGAATCAAAAAAGTAGTATCTCGTGAAGTTAAAAAAATGACTGGTTTGGATTTAATTGAAGTAAATGTTAATGTTGTAGATGTAAAATCAGAGGAACAATATGAAAAAGACGCGACTACTGTACAAGATAAATTATCAGATGCTGCAGAAACTACTGGAGAATTTGTTTCTAAGCAAACAGAGAATGCAAAAGAAGCGGTTAGTAAAACTGGAGATAAATTAAATAATCAAGCTTCTAAAGCTAAAAAGACTGTAGATAATGTAACAGAGTCACGAGTAAAATAAAAATGCTTAGGTATTAATTCAGGTAAGTTGACATGGAAAATTTGTTTCCATGTCTTTTTTTTGACTCTTTGCGGCACTTTCTCATTTGAAAAATATTTTTTATGTTTTTATACTAATTAAGAAAGCAAACTGTCCATTATAGGTATACTTATAATGGATTTTTTAAATTGTTACAGACACACAAAATGATCTTGTCTATTATACATGCCAATAAAAAAGGCTTTACATTTTTCAGAAGGTAAGCCACATATACCAGTATAAAATTCCAAATTTACTTTCTTTACTTATATCACATTAAATTAAGAGAAAGAATTTATTTATATATGAGTTAAGAGTATTATATAAGTGTATTTAAGAGAGGAGAATTAAATATCATGGATAAGTTGAAATGGTTTGCTGGTGGAGACGAGCGAAGAAAAAAAGCGATAAGTGAACTAAAAAAATTAAGTGAGCGATTAAATGAAACCACAGAAGTAGAACTAAAAGAATTAATAAGAGACTATTTAGCTCAATTAGAAACTAAACAAGAATCTGTTCCTTTCATTTTGAGTAGATTTAATATCGAGATATCTAATTGCTTATCGAAATACTCGATTAAATTATCGGTAGAAGATGAAGAATCATTAAAAAATATCTCAGACCTAAGTCAAATAAGATATGGATACTAGTTGCTTTGTATAAAAAGAAAAAATATTGATTTCAGGGTCAGAAACTTAAGAGTTTTTGACCTTTTTATTTTACTCTAAATGTATTAGTCTACTCTAGTGTCCAAAATTTATGTTCATTAAATCAAGACAGCTTCGTATATTTTAAATGTAAATTTTCAAATAAATAAATTTTTTAATATGCGTATATTAAAAACGGATAGAACAAACCATAACCGAGAAATTTCTGAAAAAAAAGGCATAACCAAAGCTATACAAGGCAAGTGTGTAATGTTGGTATTCAAATTTGAGGCATCTTTTTTTGATATAAATGGATTTTATTACTCCTTTCGTCACCTTATACTATTTTTAATTGTTATTTAAAATAGTGTAAGATTTACGTTTGATTTTTATAAGTATTTTTGAAGTTGATTTATCACAATGGTTATTTAGTTAGCCTGTTTATAGGTACCATAGCTACGAAAAAAAACTTGCACAGATATCTACTCTTTCTAAGAGAAGGTCCCTGTACAAGTTTTTTATTTTTCTTCACCGCTTTTTAACTTGGTATAGTGAATTCTAAGTACAAGACTATAAACCTTGATATCAATAGCTTTTTAATAAGCTCATTGACGACCATTGACGGCTATTACGAAATAACGAGGTGCTTTTTATCTTGAAAGCTAGCGATAATATAAACGGAAAATGTCACAGTCTTAAAAGAGGAAGAATCTAAAAAAAAACAAAAAAAGCCCCCCTCAGTTTTCTCATTTCATTTTTTAAATGAATATTGAAGAAAAATGACGTTAGGCGATTTGTTCTTTTTTTAAGATTGCTTGTTGGCGACTTTTTAAATTTGCATCAGTATAGACATCCAGGGTCATTTGAGTAGATGCATGACCAAGAATTGCACTTACTGCTGTGATACTAGCATTAGCTTCAATACACCTCGTAGCAAAAGTATGACGCAATTGGTGAAAATGAATATTTTTCAAGTCACATTTCGTTAAAATTTGGTGGAAATAGTAAGTAATTTGCCTAGGCTCTTGAGGTAGTTCCCGAGAGGAACAGACGTAAGGTCCCGTTGCTTTTCGTGCACCCTTTTTTAACCATTTGTAAAGATTTCGACCGATAGGAACAACCCGTATTGATTGTTCACTCTTTGCCGATGTAAATAATAAAGTTGTTTTCTGTTGTTCCTGTTGTAAAGGAACCCGTTGGTAAGATTGAGTAACACGAAGTGTTTTTGCCTTAAAATCGATATCTGACCACTTCAAAGCTGATATTTCTCCAATCCTTAACCCAGTATTTAGCGCTAAAATAATAGGTAATCCCTTAGACAGGGGTAGTTGCTTGGCAGCAATTTCAACCTTTTCTTCTTCCTCAGTAGACAGAGATCGAATCATCTTTTTTTGTTTTTTTGGTAAGTCTATATGATGACAAGGTTGTTGATTAATTTTTCCTTTTGTAAGAGCATCTTGTAAGCTCTTTTTAACAATTTGATAGATAACGTGAATGGTTGAAGCGCCAAGGTTTTGGTCACTTAAGGTATCAATAACTTGTTGAATACTCTCTTTTGTTAACTGATTTAAAGGCATATTCCCTATATGAGAGAAGACATAACGCTTTAACTTATAAAAATATGTGGCATAGGTACTTTCCTTTAGCGTCTTTCTTCGTTCTTTTAGCCACTGATAGACCCATTCTTCATAGGATTGCGCACTTAACCCATTTTGTTGACAGACCTTTTGATAAGTCAATTTGTAATAATAAAGCTTCTCCTTTACTTCTTTATAGCTGCGGCCATAAATATAGCCATAATGGATTTTCCCATTTTCTTTGATTCCTTTTTTATATCGGCCTTCCCACCGTAAGTCTTTTCTTTTGTAGATATTTTCGCCTCGTTTAGGCATTAAAAACACTCCTTTTTTTTGACGGCTTAATTGACGGTTGTTAAAAATATTAAAAAAACAAAAAAAATCAAATTTATTTGTTAATTTTCAACTAACAATTATTTTTATTTGAAAAAAGATTGAAATTAATATGAATTTTGGTTAACATACCAATATAAGCTAGCGTTATATTTGCTTTTAAATAGTGTATATTGATTTATACTTGGTATTCACTATACCAAGTACAAAATTAGTATAAACGAATATGTTGATTATCTTTTTTTAAGAATGAAAAAAATTGGAAGGGGATGCAAAAATGAGAGTCCTTATTATAACAAATAATATAGAAAATGAGATGACTCTTCATGAACAATTAAATCGATTGAATCATGAGATATATATAACTCGTGATTTGTATGTAAATTGGTTGCAGAGTGGGAAATTCCCACATTGGATCAGTAATTTTCCAATGATTTTTATTAGTGAAACAATTTCACAAAAGGAAGCTCTGGAAATTCTTGAATATATAAATAATTGGAGAACTATTTGTTTATTAAAAATCGATGATGTACTAACTATTGAGGAAGAAGAAGTTCTGTATGATAAGGGTTTTGATGCTTGTATTTCAACTCAAGGATCTTTTTCAGAACTTAGAGAAACAATATTTAATTGTTCGACAAAAGAAAAAAAAGAGACAGATATTCAAAAAAAGCAGTTAATATTACCTTTTAAAAATTTCCAAGAGCAATTGGCTCCCAAAGATCAACAAATTATTTCTGCATTACTAAAAGCTACCGATAGACCTATTAGTAGAAAAGAGTTGTCAAATGTATTGTGGCATAAATGTACAAATGCTACTTTAAGTCAACTCTCATTACGAATAGGTAAAATTAATCAAAAGATTTCTAACGAATACGGTATTGACTGTGCTATCCAAACATTATGGAGGAAGGGTTATTATTTTAACGATTTATTCTATAGCACTATAGTCAAAAATGAATACTTGTAGTACACATACTTATATTTAATAGATTTTATATTGACAGTTATATTATTCGTCAAGAATAAAAAAAAGGAGGACTACTTTGAAAAAAAAGAACATCTTCATAACTACCTTATTATTATCTTCACAATTTTTAATGCCCATTTCAAGTTTTGCCGAGGATTTAACTTCTCCTCAAATAAATCGTGCATCTGAATATAATACACTTGCCTCAGATAAATATTATACTTGGGGTAATCTTTCCTTTACTCTAAATCAAGAAGGGGTTTTAACAATTCCAGGAGGTGAACTAAAAGTTAATTCACCTACATTATCAAAAGTTTTAGCTCTTGACTCTTCACTAGTTAAGAAAATAATCATTTCTGACACATTAAAACTTTCCGGAGATGTATCTGGGCTCTTTTCCGGACTAAATAATCTTGAAACTATTACTAATGCTAATCTCATTGATGTTTCATCGGTAACGAATCTTGATTCTTTTTTTTCGTTGAATGCAAAATTAAAGCAATTAGATTTATCTTCATGGAATACTTCTTCTGTTAACAGTATGCGCAATTTATTTATGTACTGTTCAAGTATAGAAACCTTAGATCTATCTCAATGGGATACTTCATCTGTAATTAATATGAATAATACTTTTAATAATATGAGTAATCTTACCTCACTTAGTATAAGTAATTGGAATGTTTCCAGTGTTACAGATATGCACGGGACTTTTATGTCAAACTATAAATTGAATTCTCTTGATGTAAGTTCTTGGAATACTCAAAATGTCCTAGATATGTCTGATTTGTTTGCAGGTACTGGAATAGAAAATCTAGATCTGAGTAATTGGGATGTTTCTAAAGTCACAGATATGAAGGAAATGTTTACTCATAGTTCTTTGCTTGAAGAATTAAATATATCTAAATGGGCCATTAATAATAACGTTATTATGGGCGATATGTTTGGAAATACCACAAGTTTAAAAATTCTACATTTAAGTAAAAATTTTAAATTTAAGACCGGAGCTAATTTGCCAGAACATTCTAGTAATTCAATCTATACAAGTAACTGGCAAAATGTATCTACAGGTAGTATATATCAGCCTAATGGCGGTAACATATGGAGTTCTTCTGAACTCATGAATAATTATCAAGGTGATGGAGATATCTACGTATGGCAGCCAAAATCTGTTGTAACTGTTCAATACCAGGATACCGAAGGCAATAGTATAGCCCCTAACGTGGCTAAAGCTGGTAATGTTGGGGAAACTTATACATCAGAGAAACTAACTATTGATGGTTATACGTTTAAAGAAATTAAAGGAGCTGCTTCAGGAACCTTTACAACTGAACCACAAACAGTTACCTACGTTTATACGAAGGATCCTGTTAAAGGAGCTGAAGTAACTGTTCAATATCAGGATACCGAAGGTAATAGTATAGCGCCTAATGTGATTAAAGCTGGTAATGTTGGGGAAGCTTATACATCAGAAGAATTAGCTATAGAAGGTTATACGTTTAAAGAAATTAAAGGTACTGCTTCAGGAACCTTTACAGCTGAACCACAAACAGTTACCTATGTTTATACGAAGGATCCTGTTAAAGGAGCCGAAGTAACTGTTCAATATCAGGATACCGAAGGTAATAGTATAGCGCCTAATGTGATTAAAGCTGGTAATGTTGGGGAAGCTTATACATCAGAAGAATTAGCTATAGAAGGTTATACGTTTAAAGAAATTAAAGGTACTGCTTCAGGAACCTTTACAGCTGAACCACAAACAGTTACCTATGTTTATACGAAGGATCCTGTTAAAGGAGCCGAAGTAACTGTTCAATATCAGGATACCGAAGGTAATAGTATAGCGCCTAATGTGATTAAAGCTGGTAATGTTGGGGAGGCTTATACATCAGAAAAACTGACTATAGAAGGTTATACGTTTAAAGAAATTAAAGGTACTGCTTCAGGAACCTTTACAGCTGAACCACAAACAGTTACCTATGTTTATACGAAGGATCCTGTTAAAGGAGCCGAAGTAACTGTTCAATATCAGGATACCGAAGGTAATACAATAGCGCCTAATGTGATTAAAGCTGGTAATGTTGGGGAAGCTTATACATCAGAAGAATTAGCTATAGAAGGTTATACGTTTAAAGAAATTAAAGGTACTGCTTCAGGAACCTTTACAGCTGAACCACAAACAGTTACCTATGTTTATACGAAGGATCCTGTTAAAGGAGCCGAAGTAACTGTTCAATATCAGGATACCGAAGGTAATACAATAGTGCCTAATGTGATTAAAGCTGGTAATGTTGGGGAAGCTTATACATCAGAAGAATTAGCTATAGAAGGTTATACGTTTAAAGAAATTAAAGGTACTGCTTCAGGAACCTTTACAGCTGAACCACAAACAGTTACCTATGTTTATACGAAGGATCCTGTTAAAGGAGCCGAAGTAACTGTTCAATATCAGGATACCGAAGGTAATAGTATAGCGCCTAATGTGATTAAAGCTGGTAATGTTGGGGAGGCTTATACATCAGAAAAACTGACTATAGAAGGTTATACGTTTAAAGAAATTAAAGGAGCTGCTTCAGGAACCTTTACAACTGAACCACAAACAGTTACCTATGTTTATACGAAGAATCCTGTTAAAGGAGCCGAAGTAACTGTTCAATATCAGGATACCGAAGGTAATAGTATAGCGCCTAATGTGATTAAAGCTGGTAATGTTGGGGAAGCTTATACATCAGAAGAATTAGCTATAGAAGGTTATACGTTTAAAGAAATTAAAGGTACTGCTTCAGGAACCTTTACAGCTGAACCACAAACAGTTACCTACATTTATACGAATAAGAAAACTTATCCTGTAAATCCCACAGATAGTAATTTATTAAAAATTATGCCTATTAACTCAAAATCAGCAGTAAGAACTCTTCCTCAAACTGGTGAATCAAAGACTATACTGTTAACAATACTTGGCGGGGGAATTCTAATCATTGGTGTTTTTATGATATATGGTAAGTTTAAAATAAAGAAAAAATAATTGGACATTAACCGATATAATCTCACAATCACGTGATATTCAAAATGTTTTAACCAAATAATTTATAGGAGAACAAAATGAAAAAATCATATAGTTTATTATGTATAATCATAATATTGTTAGGTCAATTAATTTTGCCGATTTCTGCTGCTGCTGAAACAACTACAAGTTATAGTGAAACAATTGATACCTGGATGCCCGATAAAAATTTACAAAAAGCAGTGGCTGAGAAGTATAATGTTGATGTTGATCATTTAACAAAAGAAATATTAGAAAATAATCAAGAATCCTATGTGGACCTTATGCTAACAGATGATCTTAACACAGCCAGTGATAGCGGACGTTACTATGTAGAAAATTTGAAAGGTTTAGAATATATTTCAGGAATGTTAACTGTAGATATTAGCTTGTATCATACAACTAATACATTTATGAGTATAGATCAATCCTACTTTTTAGATATCAAAAATAATTCAAAAAGAAATCATACGATTTTTAATGAAAATTATAACTCGGAATTCACAAATTTTTCTCTATTTTGGGATTATTTAAATGATGATAATGCTTATTCATCTTTTTCTTTAGCTGACAGTCAGTCAATAAATCGAACAACTAATTTACGTTTAGAAACAACCATTGATGACTACAGAAATATAGTCCTACCTATTTCTAATTTTTATCAAAAAGGAACACCATTTTCGGAATCATATAGTGGTGCAATCTTGTCCATAGATCCATTAGAAGCAGTATGGGACAATGATTTTGATACAACAGAAGAGGCAGAAAATCCGTTAAATTTTTTGGATTATGTATATGTTTCTCAAGAAAACATAAAGTTAGTTTATGCTATATATCTAGAAAATGATAATTTGGTTTTTAAATTAAAGAAAGGTGATATCAATTTATCAGATATTGATTTAGATGAACCTTTAAGTACTAGTTTATCGTTATATCATATGTTAATACCTACTAGAAGCTTATTAGGTAATTATCGTTTTAGTACACAATTAAACACAGATATATATTTGAAAAAACCTATAGAAATAGGAGAGAATGTAACTATTCAATATCAAGATACAGAAGGTAATACCCTTGCACCTAACGAGGTTAAATCTGGTAATGTTGGAGAGGCTTATACATCAGAGAAACTAACTATTGATGGTTATACGTTTAAAGAAGTTAAAGGAGCTGCTTCAGGAACCTTTACAACTGAACCACAAACAGTTACCTACGTTTATACGAAGGATCCTGTTAAAGGAGCCGAAGTAACTGTTCAATACCAGGATACAGAAGGTAATACAATAGCCCCTAATGTGGTTAAATCTGGTAATGTTGGAGAGGCTTATACATCAGAGAAACTAACTATTGATGGTTATACGTTTAAAGAAGTTAAAGGAGCTGCTTCAGGAACCTTTACAACTGAACCACAAACAGTTACCTACGTTTATACGAAGGATCCTGTTAAAGGATCTGGAGTAACTGTTCAATACCAGGATACAGAAGGTAATACAATAGCCCCTAATGTGGTTAAATCTGGTAATGTTGGAGAGGCTTATACATCAGAGAAACTAACTATTGATGGTTATACGTTTAAAGAAGTTAAAGGAGCTGCTTCAGGAACCTTTACAACTGAACCACAAACAGTTACCTACGTTTATACGAAGGATCCTGTTAAAGGATCTGGAGTAACTGTTCAATACCAGGATACAGAAGGTAATACAATAGCCCCTAATGTGGTTAAATCTGGTAATGTTGGAGAGGCTTATACATCAGAGAAACTAACTATTGATGGTTATACGTTTAAAGAAGTTAAAGGAGCTGCTTCAGGAACCTTTACAACTGAACCACAAACAGTTACCTACGTTTATACGAAGGATCCTGTTAAAGGATCTGGAGTAACTGTTCAATACCAGGATACAGAAGGTAATACAATAGCCCCTAATGTGGTTAAATCTGGTAATGTTGGAGAGGCTTATACATCAGAGAAACTAACTATTGATGGTTATACGTTTAAAGAAGTTAAAGGAGCTGCTTCAGGAACCTTTACAACTGAACCACAAACAGTTACCTACGTTTATACGAAGGATCCTGTTAAAGGATCTGGAGTAACTGTTCAATACCAGGATACAGAAGGTAATACAATAGCCCCTAATGTGGTTAAATCTGGTAATGTTGGAGAGGCTTATACATCAGAGAAACTAACTATTGATGGTTATACGTTTAAAGAAGTTAAAGGAGCTGCTTCAGGAACCTTTACAACGGAACCACAAACAGTTACCTACGTTTATACGAAGGATCCTGTTAAAGGAGCCGAAGTAACTGTTCAATACCAGGATACAGAAGGTAATACAATAGCCCCTAATGTGGTTAAATCTGGTAATGTTGGAGAGGCTTATACATCAGAGAAACTAACTATTGATGGTTATACGTTTAAAGAAGTTAAAGGAGCTGCTTCAGGAACCTTTACAACGGAACCACAAACAGTTACCTACGTTTATACGAAGGATCCTGTTAAAGGATCTGGAGTAACTGTTCAATACCAGGATACAGAAGGTAATACAATAGCCCCTAATGTGGTTAAATCTGGTAATGTTGGAGAGGCTTATACATCAGAGAAACTAACTATTGATGGTTATACGTTTAAAGAAGTTAAAGGAGCTGCTTCAGGAACATTTACTGCTGACCCACAAACGGTTACCTATGTTTATACAGATAAACAGATTCCTTCAGTAACTCCCACGGATAATAATTTAATAAAAAATATACCTATTAATCCAAAATCAACAATGAAACTTCTTCCACAAACCGGTGAGTCAAAAACTATATTATTCACATTACTTGGTGGGATAATTCTAATCATAGGGATATATATTTTTATTTCGAGACCAAAAAAAATCAGATAAAAAAGTTCATCTTGTGCTTGTTTCATTAACAACTAACTAGTAATACTTAAAGAAAATCAATAGAATAATTTACGCGATTAGGTGTTCTTTTACCTAATCGCGTGTTTAGTTTAAGAGACTTTTTGATGTGGGATAGACATCGAGATAATTTTTATCCCTAGATTAAACATTGTTCATTAGTAATTTAGATTGGCTAACAGTATTATCAAAAATGAGAACAATAGTATGACTTTAGTAACGATAGTATTCGTAATCACTATAGAATACCAGCTATTTTCCTATGATAAAGATATTTAATCTTATCTATGATGCTTCAGTATTTTTGCTCTATCTAATAATACCAACTATATTTCATATTCTATTTGAACCAATAATTTGGTGGAGATCTACACTTTCAATTTTACATATACATTTCCCTTATCAATTTTAATGCTTCAAAATTATATGAAAGATTCAATATTTTAACTATTGTTTCCATAATTACATTAATATTGGTTTGGAAGCGATTCGGAAAGCCTGATGAACGGACAAATGGAATATTTCTAAAAATCACAGGGACAATGTTTGGTACAGCTATGATTGTCTCAGCGTTGTTCATTAGCTTAGTAGATAAAAATATTCAAAATTTTCGACAAATTTATTTACTTATGCAGTCATTTATTTTTATTGTAGGTGCAATTGAGTCTGTCTATCTATATGTGAAAGATTTCAGATAAGATAAACTCATTAGAAATTACTAAGTAATACTGTATTCGTTATTTAATAACGTGGATAACATAACTTTGAATATTAAAAGCAGACCCAGATGGGTCTGCTCTTTTCTGTTTATTTACGTAAATCCAATTATTCTAAGTTTAATATTCATAAAACTTTTACAGACTACTCTAAAAGTTTTTCTTCAAGTTTATTTGTTTTAATGTCCTGGTATCTTTTACTTGAGCTTCTAATATATCTATTAGGTCATCAACTTTTATTTTATTCTTCAAATGTGATTCTATTTGACTGTTAAAATCTTCTTCGATTAACAATGTTTTGTTCAATAATATTCTACCTTCATCAGATATAAATATATTATTTATTCTTGTATCATCAATATTTTTCTTTTTTTCAACTAAATTTTTCTTCACAAGCCGGTCCACAAGTCTGCTTGGACTTTCAGAACCACAAATTAATAGCTCTCCTATTTGAGAAATGGAGAGTCCGTCTTTAATAGCTAAAATTTTCAGTATTTCATTTTGACTAGGGGTAATATTGAATGGCTTTAATAATTTGGAGTAAGACAGTTCTCCTTCTTTATCTACTGCCTTAACTAAATATCTTAATTCTTCTATGGGATTCACAATATCAGCTCTTTTCCGTTTGCTTTTTCATTATATTATAAACCATATTAGCCATTTTTTTTCTAGATAGTATTCTTGGAAGAAAAGTACTAGTAAAATAATTATTTAAACCATCAATTTTAGAGATCTTTTTTCTTTTAATTGCTTTCATACTGACAGAAACTACATGATCCGGTGTTCTCAAATTTCCATAAGAAACCCCACCTCCTTCTGAAAAAAAGTTTGTATCTGTAGCCCCAGGACTTATGGCTAAAACTTTAACATTACTTTCATTACATTCAATTGCAAGGGCTTCAGTAAATGATAAAACAAAAGCCTTGCTTGCAGCATAAACTGCCATAGTTGGGATTGGATGGTATGCTGAAGTCGATGCAACGTTAATAATGATACCTTCATTATTATTCAGCATAGGATCAAGAAATAATTTTGTCATATCAAATAGCGCAATAGCATTGATCATAATTTGATTATGTTGCTTATCATAGCTTAAGTTATCTACGTTTCCACTTAACCCAAATCCAGCACAATTGATTAACTTATCAACAAAAATATTTCGATTTCTAATTTCCTTATATATATCTATTGAAATATCAGGAATTGTCATATCATAAATTAAAACTATAATTTTGACTTGATATTTTCCTTCTAAGTCTTTTTTTAACTCATTTAATTTGTCTTTAGAGCGAGCAACAATGATAAGATTATTCCTTGCTTTTGCAAAATATTTTGCAAAGGATTTCCCAATTCCAGATGAAGCCCCAGTAATTAAAGTATATTTTTCCATAGTAAAATTAATCTCCTTTTATTACATGTCTAATCATGCATGTCTGAACACATAATAATATACAGGGAAAAAAATTGCAACCATTTAAAATGTTATACCGTGGAAATAAAGTAAGTCAGTTATTTTATAATCTCGCTTATTTAAAGCAATTGTTAAGTTAAATAATTGAATCAATTATTTTGACATGTTACAAAGTATCTGCAAAACGTGAGAAATTCGGATAGTGTTATTACAAAAAAAACCTAATGCGAATAGAGCGAGGTTTCTTTTCATCTGTTACGATAATCAACGTGAGGAATTATTTAAGCACTATTGCACCCCGCTTTAGGGGCAAGTTACCGTTCAAAATTATATCATAAGTACGTTAAGCAACATAAGTCGCATTATTTTAAGGTAATGTTTTTAGAATGTTATCATATAACAGAGCTGTTTTATCAATTTCTATTTGGTATATAATTTTAGCTGGAACACCTTATCAAAAACTGATAAGATGTTTTTTATCTCTTTAAGTGACATAATCCCAAATATTAAAAAGCAGACCCATCTGGGTCTGCTTTTTTTGTTTACGTAAATCACTCTGTCCTGAAATAAAAAATTATATTTTCTCGTAAATAATTGGATCATCAAAACCAAATATTCGTTTATCTCCTTTTTTCATTTCCTCTTTAATAACTAATTTTTCGTTTGAAATTTTTTGTTTTAAAATGAATTTTGTGCTACTTGTAAACATGCTCTCAGATTGGCCGATAAATAGTCCATCCTTTTTTTCATAAATTATCGGATTAAATTTTTCAGATACATTTAAGTCTTCAAAATCAATCATTGTTATTTCACTATATTTTTTATTCTCGTATTTTTTGGGTACACTGATTGAATATAAAACTACTTTCTCTTCTGAATTTAATTCAAAAAGAAAAATATCAGATTTGAAACGTTCACTATCGTTCATAGTGTAATAGCTTTCTTCATGAAAAAAGACTCCTTCAAAATTTTTAGGCTTATTTTTCACTTTTTGATTAAGAATATGATTTCTATGAACTGCATAAGGAAATTTTTTACGCTGCTCCTCGGACAACTTGTTAAATTGACGTTCATTTGAAAAATTACCTTCTAAATCTATTATAAATTGTGTTAAGTCATTCATCGTACTTTTTTCCCTTCTATTTACAATTCAGTAACAAATATATCTTAATATGAACATTCATTCTTTTGAAGCATAGGTTTTACTTCTTTAAAAATATTCACAAGTTATTTATTATTTCTTGTAATCTTAATTTTGTTATTAACATGTATATAGCGCCTTTCTGTTATTTTATGATCAAACGCAAGAATAATCAAGTAACATTTAGTGTATTATCTTATCCATCTTTAAATACAAAGGAGTCATAAACTTAAAAATTTTTGACTCCTTTGTATTTATCCTGGATATATTAGTCGATACTAATATATCAAAGTTATGTTCATCAAGTAAAATCGGCTCTTTGAACAGACATATTCTTCGGTTCGTAATACTTCAAAGTTCTAAGCTTCTAACTGCTATATCCTTGTCTTCCTGTGTAATACCGATGTATCGTAAGGTTTCCCTCTGGAAAGAATGATTTAACAAAGATTGAATAATTTCAATTTTTGTTCCTTGTTTATATCCGAAGGTCTTTCTCATAGAGTGAGGACCAATATTCTTTAAAGTGATTCTAGCTAGACCAATTCAAATTCACAAAAGCAGCCCACCAAAAGCTTGGTGGGCTTGTTGCTTAGGTTAAGCTGAATTATGTCGACTAGGTCGTTAAATAACTAATTATTTTAGAAGGTTTTGCTGTAAAGTAATTAACTGAAAGTAAGTGCTATAGATTTTCAAAATGTATTATAATTAAGTCAGATTAAGATTAATACAATAACTGAAGAGGGTTGGGGATAATATGGGTGAAAAAAATTTAGAACATCAAGGTATGCAACTGCTAGAGATAACTGAAGAGGGCAGAGAGCAGCTGCTTCAAAAACTATCTCTAAATTATCTTAAGACAGGAAAATACACGAAAAATCAAATAAGTATTTCTCCAACAGTCATGTCGAACATAATTGTAACAAGTGGTGTAGGACTCACCGTTATCTCTACACAATTTTCTTCAAAATTATTTATGGCAACATCAAATCCAGATTTACTTATGAAACTTTCTGGTGGAGGAGTAAGCTCTGCAGTTATGGATGGAGGACGCATTGTTGGTCAATCTGGTTTTATCCCAGTAGCAAATTCGTTACCCATAGTAGGACCAATCATTGCTATGCAGGCAATCAACACACTAGTTATCATGGAACAATTCAAGGTTGTTAATAAAAAATTAGATATTATCCAAAAAGAAATTGATCAAATTTTATTACGTCAAGAGATATCAAGTATAGCTGATTTATCTTCTGCTATTGATGTAATAGATGAATTATATACTCAGTACTCAGTAATCGGTTATTTTTCCCAAGATATGATTATTCGTTTGGCTTTGGTCGAAAGAGATGCTGGGAAATTAAAAACTCGTTATGAAATTCTTGACAGCATTAATGAGAATACAGCTTCTGCATACAAAAATAGTGATGCTTATTTTACTCTTCTTTCTAGCTTATTGCTTTTACGTATTAGATATTTAAGATTATGCTTAGATACTCAAGAAAATCCAGAATTCGTTAAGTATTCTACAGAAAATTTCCAAAAAATATTAGAACATACACTATTTGTTTATGGAAGCTTCCGTAATCGTAGTAAAGCTATATTAAAAAAATTAAATGATACAGAAGAAAATTCAAATAATAAAAACCCTATAGGTAAACTAGCTAAATTTAAAATAAATGATACTAAGATAGAGACTATCAAGGAAGAGTATATTTCAATGCTAGAAATTGAAAATCAAATAAACGAAGATTTCGGTTCTGCCGTACACGAAATGAAAAAACTTCAAGAAATTGATCATAAAAAGAAACAAGAAGCCAGCATATTATACTGGGAAGACACGAGCGGAGTACACTGTATTGCAACCAACGAAGATGTACTGTCTTTAAATGAATAAATAGCAAATTTATTTGAATTTTAGGAGGGCTTATATGTGATAAATGAAATGTATATTGAAAAAAGAAAAACTAAATTTGGAGTTTTGAGAGTTGAAGAAACAAAGAATGATGACTAAGCTTATTCAATTATCTATTTGAACAGCACAGGAAAAACAATTGTGTCGATAGGTATGAATCCAAGAGGTTGTTTAAACGATAAAGTGAAAAATAATTTATATAAAGATTACGAAGAAGTAAATTTAGAGCCGACCAGAAGAAATACAATATATCAGTTTTCTAACGAGTTTGGTTATGAATTTTTACGTGAATTAATTCAATTGGATTTATTTTCTAAGAGGACAGAAAATTCTAAAGAATTAAGAAATTTATTAAAAGTAGCTTCATGCGATGATCTAAAAAAATTGATCAGTATAAGCAATTATAAAACTATCAAAGACACTATTGAAAAAGCGGATTATATATTGCTTGCATGGGGGTGCGGTGTACCTTGGGAAAGCCTATCAGATTATAAAAATTTATTGTATCAGTTACTGAGTAAACAAAGTGATAAACTCTACTGGTTTGGACAAACCTCAGATGATTCCCCGAGGCATCCAACCTCTCGTCGTGAAAAAAATAAATTAATGAAAATGAATCAAGACGATATAAAAAAAGTATTGAGGATAACTACTGATGAAAGATAAAACGGAAGATTATCAATATTACAGTAAGCTGTTAAACTTATCGTATAATGATTTAGTAAATTTTCTTATTGAAAAATATGAAACAGTTAAAGATAATTATTTCAAAGAAAATTCCTACAATCGATTTCTTCGAGGAGAGATAAAAAAATCAGCTATGTTTCGTCCATTTTCTATGAATAGAAGGACTGTCTATTTTTCTTTTTCCAAATTTGATATAGGACTTTGCCATATTCTTATACCCAACGGTAAATGGTTGTATGACACACATATATGCCACGGTCATACAATATTTCCTGGACTTCTCGATAGCGATAGCTAAGATAATAGCCAACGGCGACAATAATCACGTCTCTTT
The DNA here is from genome assembly GCF_054819945.1 of Enterococcus sp. JNUCC 77. NCBI lineage: Bacteria > Bacillati > Bacillota > Bacilli > Lactobacillales > Enterococcaceae > Enterococcus > Enterococcus sp. JNUCC 77. The sequence goes on along the minus strand of NZ_JBTHIG010000003.1, from coordinate 51,923 downwards.
GAAATTGTTTGCCTTTAAAATGATCCCTCTTCGTTCCCCCAGTCTATCTTTTTCCTCAATTTTATCCTAAAATAGATTCCTTGGAAAACTTTGCAACAGAACCAAAATATGATATTAAGGATATCTGTAAAGATAAAAAAGACTAAATTAAATTGATTTAGTCTTTTTTGCACCTATTAAATTGTATATTTCATTGATTCATATACCACTCTTCCAATGCTAAACAAAGAGTATGATATATTGGTAAATGTAATTCTTGAATTTTATATGTTTCTTTTTCAGGTACATTAATAATACAGTCACTAAATTCATCGATAGATCCATTATTGGTACCCGTTAATAATATCACTTTAATACCTGTATATTTTGCAATCATAGCAGCATATTTAACATTCTCTGAATTACCTGAAGAAGATAAACAAACAAGTGTATCTCCTGAATTTCCTAAAGCCAGTAGCTCTTGTGCAAATACTAACCTGCCATCTACATCATTACTGAAAGCAAAAGAAAATGCTGATTGACTACCTAAACAGAGAGCCTTGATTCCTCTCTCTAGATTATCCCCTAAAAATAATCCCTGTTCACCAAAAAGATTAATAAGCCGCTCTTTGTCATAATTATAGATAGGACGATTAATTTTGAAGGATTTTAGAAGTTCACCTACAATATGTTGACTATCAGAATAGCTTCCGCCATTCCCACAACAAAAAATAGTTCCTTTTTTTTCTATAGTGCTTTTGAGAATATTATAAGCATTAATAATGTCATCTTGACAACTTATGAGTAATGGATGTCTCTCATTAAGAGTTTCTATGTGATTATGAATATTCATTATAATACTCCTTTTTATACACTTTGTGCATCTTTTGATTTTTTAATTTTCCAAATACTACCTATAATTAGACCTAAATAAAGTAAAGCAATTAAAGCGTACACACCATTTTTCCCAAAGTATTCTCCTGTCCTTCCAACAACAATACCAGTAACAGAAAAATCAGTATCTCCAAAAGTTGAATCGGCAAATCCTAATTGTCCTAGTAGTGGTAACATAAAAGCAGGTAGAAATGTTAGAAGCCCTCCGTTAAAGAGACCACCTATGATAGTACCTCTTAAACCACCTACGGCATTAGATAAAACACCAACGCCTGCACCTATAAAGAACAGATTAACTAAATTAGGAATAATGATAGGAAGATTTGTAAATGGCAAAATCAAAAAAGTTAAAAAACCACCTACAACTGAAGACACAAAACCAATTAGTACAGCGTTTGGAGCGTAAGGAAATAGAACAGGCACGTCTAAAGCAGGGATAGCATTAGGAACAATTTTTTCTGAAATCCCCTTAAAAGCAGGTACTATTTCTGCTAACATCATGCGTACTCCTTGTAACACAATTACAAAGCCAGCAGTAAATGTAACTGCTTGCATTATTGCGAACATTACAATATTATCCCCACCTGATAACTCAATCGTAACGGAATGATCTGCGACTAAAAAAGTGACCACATAAAGTATAGTCATGATAATTACAGTAGAGATGGTATTATCTCTAAAAAAACTTAATTGACTTGGTATTTTAATGTCTTCAGTAGATTTATCTTTATTTCCTAATAAACGACCTAAAGAAGAAGAAATTGCATAGCTTAAGCCGTTAAAATGCCCCATAGCTATTTCATCATTACCAGTAACTTTTCTATAAAAAGGTTGAACAACAGCAGGAGAAATTGTCATTAAACTTCCAATTAAGAGAGTTCCTACTATAACTAACTCAGTTCCTTTAAAACCTATCGCACTCAATACAGCAGATAGCAATGCGGACATAAACAATACATGATGGCCAGAAAGAAATATATATTTAAATTTTGAAAATCGAGCAATTAGAATGTTACATAAAAATCCAAAAGCCATAATTAGAGCCATCTCTGATCCAAAAAGGTTTTCGGCAACTCCTATTACCGCTTCATTAGAGGGTATTACTCCATGAACATTGAATGCACTCTCAAAAGCAGGTGACAGTTTTTCTAAGGCTCCTGATATTATTCCTCCTCCAGATGACAGAATTACAAATCCAATAATTGTTTTGAAGGTTCCTGTTAAAATTTTGCCAGCAGGTTTTTTTAATGCTACTAATCCAATAAAAGCAATCAATCCTATTATGATAGCTGGTTGGTTGAAAAAACTGTATATAAAGTTCATCATATTTTTGTTATCCCCCTTTTTTTATTTGTCAAAGTAATGTTTCAGTTGCTTTTCTAACTCTGATTTATTTACGACATTTGAGACTAGTATTTTATCAGCGGAAAAGTCATCTAGTGGGTTCCCAAATTCCTTTGTTGAAATAATTAAATCAGCATTTTGACCTCCGACTGAACCAATATCACAGGCTTCTACGTCAGCGTCAATGCTTAATGAATCCATAATGGTATCAACGTTCATCTTTAAGATTAAAGATGAACCAGATCCCATTCCACATACTGTTAATATTTTCATAATTCATTCTCCTTAATTTTTATTTATTTTCTTTAAAATGGTTGCTTTGTCAGAGCTCAAAAGCATATTTACAAAGTCTTTATCATCCAATAGAGACACCAGTTCCGATAGAGCTTTTAAATGGGTATTGTGATCTACTGCAGCTAGGCAAATTACAATGTTCACAGGGTCGTTTTCAGGATTTCCAAAATTCACTCCTTTATCCAAGGTAATTAAGCTCATGCCTATTTTTTTTACACCATCCTTTGAACTAGCATGAGCCAAAGCAATTCCTGGAGCAATAACAATGTAAGGACCATATTTTTTTACTGCTTCAACCATCTGTTTAGTATAATTTACATCTATAGAATGATTTTTCTCTAGCAGACAACCTCCATATTGAACTGCTTCTTCCCAACTATTTACTCTTACGTTTATATCAATAGTATCAGCGTTGAGTAATTCATCTAACATAGGTTCATAAATTCCTTTCTGTTTCAATGATTTTAATTTTTTCTCTACTATATTATTAATCGTATCTTTTATTATTCGATAATCGACCTCGTTTAGATATGGTGAAACTTTTACATAGTTATCCTTCATATCTTCTAAAAAAATAGTAGAGATAATCAAATCATTATCTTCACTATGGAGCTCCTTGTTAATTCTGTCTTCTATTTTTGCAGAAAATTTGAAATGATGTGCTAGTCTACTTTTTAAAAATTGTGAAGTTCCAATTCCCATATGACAGACTACAACGACTTTCAAAGATTCCTCTATCTTATTTTTCAATTCTTCAATTGCCGAAACAATATGCAAAGTGATAAAGGAATACTCTTTTTTATTAATTAAGATAGAGAGCTCAGGACTAGTATTTTTAATCATACTAGCTTCAATAATGTTATAAATTTTAGGATACATATTTATTATCTGTAATAATGTTTCTTCAGTAATCAAATCAACAACTTCTTCATACCTTGACGATAAGGTTCCCTGAAAATGTAAAGCCAATTGCTCATGTAGTTTGGTACTGTCCATTAAATTTATGTTTAATTTGTCACTGATTTCTTTAATGAGTTTATTTACGAATATATTCAAATCGAATTTATATCCATCAGTGACCACTTCATTTTTTAAAATTGTTGAAGATTGAATCTGCCTAAATAAAAATGCAAATTCATTTAAAGATATTCTAATATTAAAAAAAGCAGCTAATAAATTGCGCTCTGCAGAGTACCTTATTGAAGAGTTTGGATTATTTGCAATTATTGAGTATTCAGATGGTATAGTATATTTTTGTTTTATACGTTTTATAATTACCTTCAATTTGAATAAACAATTCCTAAAACTTTGGTAGGTTAAAACAATTCCGATTTTTTTTTCTAAACTTGTTAACCAATAATTCAAAAATTGTTCGTCTTCATCAGGGAACTCAATATTTATAGTATTATTTAGATCATTGATAAAGAAAAAGTAAGCGTCTCTTTGGTCTGCTTCAGGACCGACAATAAAGAATCCATTTTTCTTTTCAAAAATAATTTTTAGGTTCCAATTTTTAAGTTTGGACTTCAAATTCTTAATATCATTATTTACAGTACTTCTACTAACGAATAGGTTTTCTTCTAGTAGTTCTACCGTAATTCGATTTTCCTTCCAAAATAATGTATGAAAAAGAAATGCTTGTCTAAAATCTGGTTCTTCCCAAAAAATTTTTTCCACTCTATCTTCACGATCCAATTGATTTTTTATCTCCTCTACTGAATCGTCAATTGAATATCGTACAATAGACTTTTTATTTAAATTGCTAAATCCATGATTTAAGAGGAATGAATCTATTTCATTCAAACTATTTTTAATAGTTTTTGTACTGACACCTAAAAGCGAAGTTAATTCATCAAGGCTAACAAATCTATTTTCCAATAATAAATTTAGAATAAAATCACTACGTTCACTTAGCATATAACTCACCTCCCTGCAAACATATTATGAAGTAGGTAAAGATAAATAAAAAGCACAAAAAATTTCCATTTTTTAGAAAGTGCTTACATAGTAAAATGTATTTGTCCTATTGCTTAAGATATTGTTGTTTCAATAATCGCTAATAGATTATTTAGATGGTGCAAAATAATATTGGTCTTCAACTCTTTAGTATAAAGGAATAGACACGAACTACTGAAACCAAAGACCAGAAAAATACAAAATGAAATGATCGAATTAGAATGGTGTAGATAAGCAAACACAACAGAGTTTACTAGAATGTAGCTTGACAGTAAGCTTTTTTTTGGCTTTCTATTTTTGATTTAATCAACCTTTTTTTTTCAAGGCAAAGTAAAACAATATGGGAAATAATTTTTTTATAGATAGGGATAATGAATACTATTCTAAAGAATATAAAAAACAATCATAACCCTATTGGTATCTAAGATAGTGACTAAAGGAGTTTATTTGATTTCCTGGATTTGAAGAGATGAAAAACAATAAAAAAGAGATTGCTATTATTAGTCTAGAAGCCACTAATAATAGCAATCTCTTTTTATATGGTACTTTTTTAATTCCAGTTCTTTCAACAAATTTCAACGTTTAAAGAAATAAACGAAGCCACTTTATAAAATAATTGAAAAAATTATAACAAAGAACAATCTTCCTAGGTTGTATTTGACGAACTTATCAAGTAATAAAAATTCAATGTCATAGTAAGGCACTTTAAAGTTCTAAGCTTCTAACTGCTATATCTTTGTCTTCCTGGGTAATGCCGATGTATCGTAAGGTTTCCCTCTGGGAAGAATGATTTAACAAAGATTGAATAATTTCAATTCTTGTTCCTTGTTTATATAAGAAATATCCGAAGGTCTTTCTCATAGAGTGAGGACCAATATTTTTTAAGTGGATTGTTTCAGCTGCAGTATGAATAATTCGCCAGAAACTTTGTCGACTCAGTGGTTGATTCTGTCCATTGCGACTCTGAAACAAGAACACATCGAAGTCACGATCGGAAATTTCCTTAGGGAATTCTGATTGTACAAAATCTAAAATTAATTTCTTTAATTTATTAGAAATAAATACAGAGTTTTGCTTGCTTGTTTTTTGTTCTTTCATATCCAATCGATCTTTAACAACAATTCGGCCACGAGAAACTTCTAAAACATCAGATAATTTTAATTGACGTAAATCAGAAATCCTGTAGGCAGTATTTATGCCTATAGAAAATATTAAGAGGTTTCTTTCTCCATATGGGGTGCTAAGCAAAATTTTTTTCATATCTTCTATTTTTTTTTTATCTCGAATAGGTGAAACTGTCTTCATTTTTATCAACTCCTATTAACGTTACTTAAATACATTATATCATATAATATGTAACGTTAAAAGCGGATATAAAAAAGAACTCTGATAAAAATGTCATGATTCCCTTAGAGCCGCAAAGGATACAGCTATTTTGACGAACGTTACACAACACGGTTGTGTAACGTTGGATAATTTGGAAAAACCCGAAATAATCTCGTTGAGATAAGTAGAAATATCATGCGTGACTTGATTATTTTTGAAATATATTATATTTTATATAAAAGAGGTGATTTTAATATGTTGTTAGCGAAATCAAGGTTACAAGGAAAATCAGTTGTTCTTACACTTCCTGTTGGAGAAGGTAAGAGACCAGATGCTAATAAAGAGTACATTGTTATATATGAAGAAGATGGTACCATTACTTTAATTCCAAAAGTAGAAAACCCTTTTGCGTCATCTAACATTGGAGAATTATATAACGAGAGTCAGTTAGACGAATCTCAATATAAACAGGAGGAATAGGTAAATGGAGAGTAGTGAATTTTATACACCAAAAAAAGGAGACATTATCTGGATGAATCCGAAGGCAGGTTCAACGGAAGAAGATAAAAAAAGACGACCTGGATTAGTCGTCTCAAATAATCAATTTAATCAATCCACATTATTGGTGGTGATTTGTCCAATTACTGCAACCATTCAACCAGGTGCAACAAGATTTACCCTAAGAGACTCTGGAGAAGTGAAAGGACAAGTGTTGATTCCACAATTAGAGTCTTTAGATACAAGGAATAATAAAGTAGAGTATATAGAAAAATTATCCATTTCTGATATGGCCAAAATTGATCAGATTATTGGGTATATATTTTAGATTTTATTGAAATAGCCTTCACAGGCTATTTTTTGTTCTTTGGAAATATTGTAGTGATAGTCAATAATTAGTATTAATTGTATTTTTTAATCACTTCATGAAGTTTTGAGTAATACAATTAGAAAAGGGGAGAGAGGGCTTAAAAGTAATAAAATAAGGCATCTCTATAGTAGAAATCGAATTCATAGTTCGATTTTTTATCTAATCTTTTAACTTGTACAATCTAACTTATACAAAGAAGATGTGTAAATTCTAAAATTGCTTCAATTTTTTCTACGTGTTACAATGTGGTTGCGAAATGAAAGTAACTAAAACAACTTTAACACCAAAAGACCACCCTATGTCCGTAGGGTGGTCTTTCTTTTCACTGTTGCGACTACAGTGTTGGAGCTAAATAGCAACTGGTGGGGCGGCAGGCCTCTAAGACTTCTCTTTTCTCTACAAATACTATATACATTCCTAGTTCCTATATTCAGATATCTGACTATTATGTCCAAGATTTATTAATATGAAATAGATGGTCTATTCCTTCTTTCATTAACTACCTCAACGATTTATGAATACTGAATAGACAAATTTAACTACTTTCAGTTACTCCTCATAAAGAAAAATATAATCTGAGATTTCTAGATCTAAGTTATTCAAAACCTCAGATAAGATAATCAAACTTATACGAAGTAAAAAGACCTCAAAATTTTGAGGTCTTTTATTTATATACGTCTCTACGATGACCAATTTCTAAAACTAGAATCATTATAGTATCATCATCTATGTTTGCCAACAAACGATAATCACCTATTCTATATCGCCATTGTCCACTTTTATTTCCTATTAATCCCTTCCCATGACTTCTAGGGGAATCAGTTCCTTCTAAATTTTTAGAAATCCAAGACAAAATAAGTCTAGCTTGATGTTTATCCATTTTTTTTAGTGATTTCTGAGCATTTTTTTCATATCGAACGGTATATTTTTTTTCCATCATAAATCTAATTCTAGAAGTATATCTTGGTGTGAAATACTTTCATCATTTAATTCGTGAGCCTTCATGGCTTTTTCATATAAAGCCATATCAATTTGATCTTCCAATCCTTCTAATAATTTAGTTCTAGCTAGTTCTGATAAACTCAACCCATTTAAATCAGCCATAGATTGAATGAATGTTTTTTCCTCATCAGTAACTCTAAATGTAACGGTACTCATAAAAAAACCTCCTTGTGTACATTTGTTATACAAAGCAAATTGTATTACAAATCTATACAACAGTCAAGCTTTTCATAGTTACCATAAATCGCATTAATCAAAGGAACAAGTTCATCAATGATTTGGTTAGCTTTTTTTGTAAATTTAATTAAGGAAAGCAGATAGGCATCATTACTTTTTAATCAGTTCATGAAGTTTTGAGTAATGCAAAACTAAAAGGGAAGTAATCTCTAAGTGCTGTTATTGTAATTGGAAGAATTTCGTATGCGATATTAATATCCTATTCTTTCCGTGAAAAAGCAACACTCCTTCATTTCTTCTTCTCCACAACATCCAAAAGGACGCCATTACCTTATAGACAAAGTCTTCGTATTCATACTAAAATTTAGAAAATAAACTGCTCTGCTATAAAATTAATTACTTTTCTAATTTTACTTTTTCAAGGATTTCAGCTAATTGTTCTGGAGAAATAGGATCATAATAATCAGTTGTTTCATCAATCAAGGAATTATCTGTGTCAATTTGCTCATCCAAAACACTTATTTGATTATCAATAGCGGCCATTGAATCGTCTGCATCTACTTCTACAGATGGATTATTCTTATTCTGGGTTTCTATCTCTTCAATATATCCTTCTCCAATCATCGCGTGATCTGTGTTCTCTGATTTTTCTGAGTCTGTTACCGGCTCGTTCCCTATAAAATCCCAAATTCTTGCAAGAGGTGCCTTAGCTGCATGGCTAGTTAATTCTAAAGAGTCACCTTTGGAATCGATTGATAGTTTTTGCTGTTGAACCTGCGATAATAAAGCAGCATCTATATAAGAAAACTCTGATTGAATGAATGACAATACATGTATTTTTTGTGTAGAAATATTTTTAAATACCTTGATTAGCTGAACATCAAAAAAATAAGTCAATATGAGACCCAAAAAAATAAATAGTAAAGCAGAAATACCTACAGATTTTATCATATAAGGGAATACTACGAATAAACAAACCATACTAAGTATAGAGCCTGATTTAATTAATAACGCAGACATCTTTATTTGATCTTCATCTTTACTTAACTGAGCGCTTATTTTGTCACTAATTTTTTTGAGTTCTGTATGCTCTAACTGCTCATCTGTAAGCAACTGATTTAGTTGATTTTCATAGCGACTACTTCTTTTTTTTATTAAAAACCGTCTGACCAAATAACATAGAAATGGGGCTAAAAGAAGAATAGACACTTCATATAGAATAAGTAATTGTTGACCGTTCAAATATCTAATTGAAGTAAATAAAAAACTAGTGATTACATAACATAATCCAAACAACCCCGTAAGAAAACAGACAAATGAAACGGTAGGAAAATACCAAAAGGATTGGACCCCGTATGTATACACTTGTTTGTATATCTTATTAAACTCTATTTCTTTCATAGTAATAATCTCCATTCCAATAGGCATGTAGAATAAACTGTGTAGGCCACTCACTCTAAACCCAGTGACCCCACAGTTTACTTTGTATATCTTTTGTTTTCTGTTGTTTAGCAACTATGCGAATGTTGCATCCAGTTAAAAAGGATAAACGCACATCTAGAAATCTTCTGGATCTACATCTGGAGCATTTCCTTCCAGGATTTCAAGAGCTGTATTCAACTTAGTCAATTGTGCTTTTAGTTCATCTTGTGTCGCGTCAACATCATTTAATACTGTTTGACTTTCTGTTACAACTGCCTTAAATTGCGCATATTCGGCTGCGTCATAATCTGTTTCAACTAAAGAATTAGCGTAAGTTATGAGATTTCCAAGCTGTTTTCCATAAGATACAGCATAGAATTGAACATTTTCATTCGTCCAGCCTGAATTGACTAAGCCATCATGCTCAATCTTACTAAGGGTAAACATATGCGCACCTGCAGCTACAGCATTCTTATTGTAACTCCGATATACCGGAGCTGTTTTGTCTGTAGAGCTAAGGAATGACGTACCTTCTTGAGTCCAGCCTTGTTTATTTAGCCAATCATACTCTACAATGCTTTTAGTATAGAAGTGATCCCCAGCATTAGGGTTATATAATCGATAAACCTCCTCCCCTTCAGTTGGTGTATTCCAAGCCACATCTTCTGGTTCCCAACCTTGTTCCGTTAACCAATAATATTCATCCAGGTTTTCCGTAAAAAAATGTTCTCCTGAATTCGGATTATATACACGATATAATTCTTTTTCAGTTTGTGGTGGTTGTGACGTTGCTTCAGCATTTGTTCCAATCATTAGTCCAGTTCCAATTCCTAAAACTAATCCCGTTCCTAAAATAATTTTTTTCATGAAATCTTCTCCTTTAAAGTATTTATAGTATCAAAAAATAATTACACAGTATCTGTAATTATTGATGATATCCAGTTAATATGTTTGGTGCATTTTATCGAATTTCCAATTAAGAATAGTTTTCTATGAAGTATTTTATTTTTTCGGTAGAGTGAGGCTAGACTCTACCGAACGTAATCTTCAGTATTTATTCAATGATAAATCGACTATTGTTTCACATAATTGATTGAAATTAATTCCATCAGCAGCGGCTTCCTGAGGAAGTAAACTGGTTGGTGTCATACCAGGCAAGCTATTTGCCTCAATGCAGTAAATCTCTCCTTGATTGGTTACAATAAAATCAATCCGTGAATATACTTGTAATTTTAAAATCTTGTGTGTTTTTAAGGCTATCTTTCCCATTTTTGAAGCAAGTTCATTTGATATTTTAGCAGGTGTAATTTCAGTTGTTGCTCCCGATTGATATTTATGAGAATAATCATAAAATCCTTTTTTCGGAATGATTTCAATTGCCGGTAACTTTGTTGATCCAAGGATTCCTACAGAAAATTCACGCCCGTTTATTTTTTCTTCAATCATCAATTGATTGGCCATGCGACTTATTTTTTCAGTAGCTAATAGATAGTCCTGATTATTTTCCGCCAGTTCAACTCCAATGCTAGACCCATTGTCTACCTGTTTTATGACACAAGGTGATTGATAAGAAGGGATATCATTTTTGGAAACAAAACACCATTGAGGTGTTAAAATATCATTTGCTACCATTATTTGTTTTGCAATATTCTTATCCATGGCCATACCACTACCTAGAGAACCTGATCCAGTATATTTTATTTGGTGAATATCTAATAGGGCTTGGAGTTTTCCACCTTCGCCAATCCCTCCATGTAAACCCAAATAGCATAAATCAGCTTTTTTGCAAAGTGATAAAATATTTTGTCCAATTTCATTAGGATAAATTTTTTTAAGCTGTGTTAAATCGGGCTCTTCTTTCGACACTAAAACATTAAAAATTCTTTTACTATATATGCTATAAGCTTCTTCAAAGGAAGAATACTCTTTTATATTTTCGGCAATATCTAATAAAATAGTTTGATGTCCATTTCCATTTAATGCTTCTTGTATTTTAACTGATGATGAGATCGAAACATTCCGTTCTGGGCTTAACCCACCCGCTAAGATAATAATTTTCAAAACAACGGCTCCTTTTAAATATAGTGATTTCTCTATTTTAGTTTTTTCTATTTAATAATTTTGCTAGCATAGGACTAATATCTTTATAATCACTTCCAGATATTGATCCTTTTAGTAAGATTAAACTATTTTCAGATACTCTAGATAAAATGGCTTGTAGATATTCTTCCAAATTATTAAACCAAAAACTAGGAATATCTACTTCATTTACAACCTTTTCCATATGTTCACCATAACCTAGTAAAACATCTGCACCTGAGTGATTAATGAACGGTAATAATTGTTTATGAAGCGGTTCCGAATGTTTACCTAAGTCAGCTACTTGGCCTAATACAAGAATTTTTGTGCCACTATAATAAGGTACTTTATTAGTAAAACTAGTAATTGCATTTATCATAGAAGGAATAGCTGCATTATGAGTATCGTCATATATATCTACTTTATTACCTTCAATGAACCCTTGCTTTAACTCGAGTACTTTTGGTAATGACTGATAGTTTAAAAATTTTGGTAAAAATTGTTCAAAATCTAGTCCTAGGCTAGCAATAGAGAGTAGTGCTGCTAAAGAGTTTTCTACCATTCCTAAACTAGGCATTTTTAAATAATACGTATATAATTGATTTTCAAAAGAAACCGTGACTTCAGTAACATATTTAATTTCTTTTACAGAAACTAAATACAAGTCGGCTAAAGAGTCTTTTTTCATGCTATATGTTCTAATGTTAGTGGTTTGTTTTTCAGCTTCCTTTATCAATATTTGTAAGGGAGCTTCTGGGATATCTTTATTGATAATTGCAACACCATTTTCTTCCATCCCTTTAAATATATTGGCTTTGAATTCCGCTAAAACGTCTAAGTCTTTCATACCACTCATATGGGCATATCCAACAGATGTGACTAAAGAAATAGTCGGTTTTATAAACGTAGTCTGTGGTCCTTTGTCTTTATAATTTAAAGCATTTAGTGAGACCTCTAAGTTTAATAAATCAGGTGATTGCACTAGTCTAGTCATATAAAGAGGCATTGCAAAACGTGTATTGTGATTCCCCTTATTTGATAGTACTGAATAATTTTCACTTAGAAGATGCTCAATCATCATTCTTGTAGAACTTTTGCCAACAGATCCAGTAATAGCAATCACTGGAATGTTAGTGCTGGATCTTAAATATTCGCCGACTTCATACATAAATTCCCACGTGTTTGGAACAATAAACTGAGGAACTTCATCGATTAGCTCATCTATAGGCTTTTCTGTAACCAGCAATTCAAATCGATTGGGTTGGTTCCGTACAACCACATTATTATCATGCGGGGCTCTGTTCCCTCCAAGCGTCTTATTAAGTCTGTCAGCAGAAATTGAAATAAATGCTAAGTTAGGGTCCTCTGTTTGCTTAACACCACCTGCAGTGTATTCAAAATCTGTAATCCATATCTTTTCAGCTAATACTTCATTTAAGAACCTTCCGGTGAAACAACTAAAATCTATTTTTTTTAAAGGCCTAGCCTTAATATTATGTTCTCTTACACTTTTCATAAATCTATCTCCTTAATGCTTATCGAAAAAAGTCATAGTTTTTTTTGCTAGTAAATAGTTTCTATGATTATCTGTATATTCATAAATCGTAGCTATTTTTTCAACAGAGTTTTTTGATAGCTTTATCTCAGCAGCCAACTCATTTAAGCGGAGCGCCAGCACTTTTTTTCCAATATGTTCGTAGTGGTTTGCTAAATCCAATAAATATTTTACTAACTGTTCTTGAGAGTATTTATTTGTTATAACTACTTTAAACTCTTCTTCCGTTAAATACTTTCTCAGTACAATCTTACCTTTTACATCGTCATATATACTTTCAAAATCATTTTTTTGAAACAATAATAGATTTAACATCATTTGAACAGTCTTTATATTCGCTGTCCCTCTTTGAAGTTGAACATTCGAAACTACTTCAATTAGATGTTGCATATTTTTTTTATTTTGCTCATTTTTCATGAGATTCATTCGTAATAGTCTAGAAACTAGCATCACACTATCTTGGTTTTGTGTTCTTGCAAAAGGTAAAACCATTTGCTCTGCTGAAAGTGCTCCTAATTTTGAATTATTAAGCCAATAATTATATAATGTCCGATCACTATTTTCAGAAGTTTCTAATTCCTTCAATAGTAGTTCTGTCTCTACCAAATTTAATTCCTGAAAAGAATACACACGCATATTTTTTTTATATATATTTTTTTGATTTTCAACTTTTTCTTGCCAATTTTTTTCTCTTAGCCAATGTTTATTTTTAAACCATCCTGTTTCTTTAAAATTATTTAACTCTAAATACTCTTCATTGCTGCAGGCTTTTGTAATATCTTGATTTTTTAAAATATCAAAAAAATATCCTGTTGATTTTTGATGTTCAAAATTTTCTTCAGATAAAAAATTTTGAACAACTTGGTTGGACTGAAGAGCACTTCCTAGATTGGTAAAAGATACTCCTTTTTCTCTAGAATCAGTGAATAAATCATTGAAATTATAGTTCATCACATCAAATTGGCAATCTACTAATGGAACTAATTCAAAATAATAGTTGAGAATCATCAGGTAAGTCCCATAAGCTCGATAAAAAAATGTTGGTAGTAAATCTAGAAATAAATCGGTTTCTATTTGTTTCTTCATATCTTTTATCAAAGGTCTAAAATTAATTAGTCGAAAGTAATCTCTTATAACGGGAAAATTTTTTAAAAAAGGATAAACGAACCATTGCGTATTTGCTACAAGATCTCTTCCTAAATACAATTCTGGAAGATCAAAATTTATAAGGGTTCTTATATCTTTTTTATGCCCTAAAAACACAAAGTCACTAAAATGAAGAATTCTTTGTGTCTTGGCATTAAAAATAACTATGGGATAATCAAATATTTTAGGTAATTTCTGTCCAAATATTTCTCGTTTTGTAGGATATTTTATTTTATTTAAAGGCTTATCTAGATAGGGGCGAATCATTTTTAGATGATTCAAGCTTCTATCTGTTCTCGCCTTCAATACGAAACAGTCTTCAGGCAATTTATCCAACGCAACCTGCATTTGTAAAGCTTGTCGGAAATAATTAACTGAGTTACTTTTAGAGATATTCATCCTCGATTCTAAAGGTGGCTGTTCAATAACTTCAATATTATTTTCTTCAATCTCATTTCTTAAATCTGTCAATTGATTAAATTCATTTATCCAGGTACTTATGATAATCCCTTCTATGACACCCGCTTCTCTTAGTTGAAGTAATTCATTAAGTGTTAGCCGTAATTCTAATTCGTCTCTAACTGCACCACAAACTACAGCCCATACTTGTTTTCCCTTACGCACCTTCAAACCCACCTTTACTTTGATTTTTTTCGAATTCAGAAAGATGGTTTCTCTTGAATTCCTCTAACTCTCTTGGTGTTCCCAAAACGGCAAAACTTTCTTTAGGCAATATAATTGGTTTTATTGGTTTATCCTGTTGAATTAATTCGTTATACAAGGGTGCTATATATACTTCTCCATAAGCCTCCTGTATTTCATGTTTCTTTTTATAATAAGCTGTTTTGTAATCATACCAATTGGAAAAATAGTAGAGGCCTACTGAACCCCAATTTGAAATAGGTCTTTTTTCAGCTACTTCAGAAATTAAGCCAGTTTTTTCGTCGATTTTTGCAAAGGACCAGTGTATACCTTCTGTAAAAAAAAGTGGTATTGAGCCAGACATCTGAATTATTTCTTCTTTTTTTATATAATTTGATTTTATTGAAGTATCAATATTAAATACTAAAAAAGCGTCTGAATTATCCATCATTGCATCTACTGACATTACGGTAGATGCTTGTCCTTCTGTTTCTTCTTGTAGAACGACAATTTTAAACTTTTTTATCCCTAGATTTTTTATTTCCGTTTCTAATTTATACTTTGAAAAATTATTTTTTCTCACGATAAAATAGAATTCATCTTCAAAAAAAGCTTTTAAAGACTGGATTGACCACCAAAATAAGCTATTATTTCCTGCTAATAGTTCATGTTTTGGTCCCTTATATCCAGCTTTTTTAAATCGCGAACCATTTCCTGCCATTGTGATAATTATTTTCATAATAGTTCTCCTATGTATGGCTGTAGCAATTTCATCGCTTGTCCATACATTATTTTTTGTCTATCTGGATAATCCGAGTGTAAAGGAATCATGCTTAAAAAAAGAATTCCCTCCACCAAACGAGCCTTTTTGATATCATAAAATCGTGTAATTTTAGATATCACTAATTCCGTGATTTTTTCTTGTAATGGTGTTTTTTTTATTTCATATTGAAAAGATTCCGGAGAATCTTCAATTAATGAAAAATTATCAGTTATTATATGATCATATGACCCCTCAAAACTATGCAAAAGTTTAGCAATATCATAAAATTCATCTCCATAGATATCCTGACTTCCAAATTTCCCTCTAGGATCTATTAATTTTACTATTTTACTTTCAGCATCATATAAAATATTACTGATACAAAAATCACCATGTATAATTTTTCCAGATCGTTCCTCTAATAAAGCATTTTGTTGTAAAATTTGAGGTAGCCACTGTTTCATAACCGATATACTTGAATATTTCACTCCATTAATAATAGTTGCTTGTTGTTCTAAATGACTAAATTGACTTGATTTCGTTAAATCTACTAATCTTGAAATTGTTTTATCTAAATAGATGTCTGATAGATCTTTATTGCTTAGGACAATATTTGTTCTAGAATGTTCCCGTAGCTCATCTTGAACAAATAATAATTTTTCAATGCTTTGTTCCCAAAAACCAAGATCTAGTTGTCCATATATATAGAGATTATGAAGCGTCTCATATGGATAATATTCCATTTTTACAGAGGGGACTGAATCCTCTATTTGAGAGTCATAGATTCTAGGAGTAAGATATTGTAGTTTACTTGGTAGATTTAAATACCATTTGATTTCTCCTATAAATTTTTCACTATTTTGACTCTGTTTCGTAAGAATTCCTCTTTTTTCATCTATTGAAATCTCATTAAAAAAACGTGCTTGAACAATTTTTTTTGTTTCTAAGTATTCTTCGGTATGACCAAAATCTAACCAATCGCTTGTTTTTTTTATCTGCATTTTATGATATTTTTGATCATAAAAACTAAAAGCACTATATAAATCGTGAATATCTTCGTCTTCTAATGAAGAATCACCCTTTTTACTAATATTTTCACAAGATTCCAATAAATCAATCCCACTTGTAAAGTGAAAAACACCTGCAACTGCTTCCATCTCTTGTCTTTTATAGACAGGGGTATTTCTATAGGTGAAGAGGAGATTGCCTTTCTCTCGAGAAACACTATCCCATGGCGTTTGCCTTACTTTATTTCCTACAAACAGATAATCATTCTTCACTTCTATAGGGCTATTTTGAATAATTGTATCTCCAAAATTAATAGTAACTGCAACATCTGTTCCTAGCCATTTCAAAACATTGTTTAGAGTATTTGTAACAACATTTAACAATGTCACACTTTCTTTTGGGAGCAATCCAATCTCATATATCTCATGATGATCAGAAACCTTTTTAACTAATTGAGACTCTTCTTTGCTATTAGTCTCGTTAACAATAAATATTTTATCCGCCTCTTTGTATTGATGAAACAAATAATCTCTTATTTTTTTTTGTTTAAAGGGAATATCTAAAGGATAAATATTTCCAAACCTATTTTGCATATCTAGTGGGATTTTTTTTGTATTTAATAAAAGAACTATCTCCATGGCTCCGCCTCTATTTTCTTTAGAATTTCACCTTCACTCATTTCTAAGAACTCACTAGGTCGTATCGCACGATCATCTACATAAAAACCTTCTGTTCCACACCATGGTTTTCCTACATAAATTTCATCATAAGGAATTTCCCACTTGTCCAACCAATTAATTAGCTGAGGTAAAGTGTTTTTATTAATTTTTCCTAAGTTGTGTTGATACGTGTTCATTTGTCGAGCTGTATTCAGAATGATATAATATCCTTTTTTTCTGTATGCTTTTATCATGTCTATCATTTCAGGATAGGGCTTTAATTCTGCATATTCTTTCATTTCTTTTTTTTCGCAAATCGTATTATCAACATCTAAAACAATTGATTTCAAAATAAATCTCCTTACTTTTACCAGCGGCCTCTTCTAGGCCCTGCTTTTTTATATATATGTCTTTTTGCATCCTTAGATATTCTATCTGGAGAGTCATCTGTATCTACTTCCCACGGAAATAGCCCATTATCATCTTTCTGATATATTTCTTCTAATTCCGTATCACTTAAATTCCTATAATCTCGTTTTTTATTTTCCCTAAAGAACTGAATAATTACAATTAATATAAAGAAAATAAATAAAATTTTTCTGACTCCGATAGCATGAAAAATATCGTAAATGAATTTTAATTTATCCACAGATAATCCTCCTCAATGAACTTTATTTATCGATCAAATTTTTATAATTGATTAATCCTGATAAAAAATGTTCTGCATCATCTATACGCATACGACAACGATCATGACGACAATAAAATCCGCCTTCAATCGTCTCTGGTTTTGCAAAAAATATGGCTAGTTCTGACCACATGGTGCCTGTCCTTAATTCATGTAGCGCTCGATGGGTCATTGTTTGTTCCAAATGTTTCTGCTCTTCTTTCGTAAATAACTCTTCTGGCAAAGCTATTTCTTCAATACGATCGAACATTTTTACTGCTGCCGTCAATAACTCCAACATCGTTGGATAAGCCGTATCTCTATTTTTTATAAAATTTAAATTATCTAGCGCGTTTCTTACACCAAACTCAAAATAGCTTGGTTTTGGTACGTAAGCTGTTAATTCGTTGACAGAATAACTTAACCAATGATCATGGTATTTTTCATAATGATTTTCTATAAAACGATTCATTAAGAGTTCCGCAAGATCCAACCATTTGGTATCCTGAATCAATGGATACGCCCGCATAATCGCAAACAAGGCTTCACCATCGTAATAGATAATTCGGAATGCTTCTCTTTCTTCTAGATTTTCATCTAATACATGGGTTGTATCACCATTAGGGGCTACAAACGACGTCATTCCCTGTAAGAATTTTTCTGTAATAGGTAAAATTTCTTCATTATTTGTTACCTGTTGGTATTTAGTAAGCGCTAAAATAACCATTGCCTGGGCACCTAATTTTAGTTCTATACCATCAGATAAATGTTCTATTACATAATATTTCTCTTCTTTTTCTAAAGTGAGATTCTCCAATCCCCATTGAATCCCTTTTTCTATTTTTTCTAAAAATACTTCCGACGCTTTTCCTTCCTTTTCTAAATATTCATACGCTTCTAATAGGGCATACAAACTAGAGTAGTGTCGAACGCTATTGTAACTAGTTAAAGTTTTTCCATAGGCAGGGTAGTAGCCATAAATAAATTTTCCAGTATCTGTTAACTGATTAATCAAATATCTAGCTCCCCGCTCAATCCCTTCTTCTAACCTCTCTACTTGATTAGTAGCAGTAATTTCTCTCATACCTTGTCCATATTTTTCCGTTTCTAAGGGATAGATTTGCTGCTCCTCTACAAATATGCCTTTTTTTGTAAAAAAGACCCATTGCTTATCAAAAAATGCTACAGGATTGGAGATATTGATTTTATTTCTTCTTTTTAAATAACCTCTAATATTTGGTTCATTTAAGCGTAGTCGTGCGTCCTGTCGTCTGACTTCATGATCTGGGTGAGGGCTTAATAAAGCATTTCCTACAATCTCTTCTGGTAAAAAAGTATATGATTTACTCTGCTTAAACTGGATGCCATATCTAAAGTAATTATTTCTCTCTACTTGGAAAAATAGGTCTTTTCCTTCTTCTGCAGACAATAGTCGTTTTTCATCCATACATTCTATTTTCAACCATTTGGGAAAAACAGAAAATTTCTTTAAATATCTCTCAACTTTCACCCAAGCTTTATGAATAGTCTCTCCAGTTGTCTGCCAGACCACGCCTCTATTATTACTCCCGCAAGTGGTAACGAATATATGGGCCTCTCCAGGAGGGGCTTGCTGATAAAGCTCTGTTTTGATTTTTTCCAGTAATGCAATCTTCGTTAATGTCATAAATGGACTCCTTAAGTAGTTAATACGAATTTTTATCTAATTTAAATGCGTTTGCCATTTCATCAGTCATGTCGGCCATAGGAACTTCTGTTGTTAAAGATCCCTGCACAACAATACGAGAACGGGCATACAAATCACCACAAGTGAATAAGGTAATCATTGGTGTACTTCCTGGCTGGTAATCTAATATTTCTACACTTGTTGGCGCTACTTTTTTCACGCTGTACACCGTATAAACATAGACTTTTTCTAAATCTGTCAGATATATTTGCTCTCCTGTAGACATGTTTTCAATAGGTGTAAATAGTAACGCCGCTTGATCTGATCGATGAGAAGCTAATGCGTAATTACCTGTGCCTATTTCTTGATTGGCAGAAACTGTTCCTGCCCCATAAAGGAGATTGTCATTAGATAAGCCTTTAAAAACGGGCAAACGGACCGCCACACTAGGAATAGCAACACTAGCAATGACCGGTAGCTCATCTCCACTAAGTTGTCTTGCCTGAGCAGCTGCTACAGAAGCTGTATCTAACGGCTGAACTTGGTCAAAGTCAAAATTTACCTCTGTAGCTTCATTCTTTTCTAATTCCTTTTTTGTGACCTTTTCTATGCCATATTTTTTTCCAGTATGTTCAATTGAATAATTTTTCAGGGGTTTGCTTGCTAAAAAAAGAAGCCCCACAAGGATAATAAGCACCCCTATAATTTTTAATAATTTTATTTTCATTGTAGGCCCTCCCTTATGTAAGTGTAGTGAATGGATGGTCATTCCTTCTCCATCCATTCACTTTATTCATGTTTATTTTTTATCTTTCTTATGACGGTCTTTTTTTCTGAAAAAGTTTCTCACTAAACCTAATCCTGACGCACCTGCAATTTGCACCCCAGCAAGCATTCCTAATAAACCAGATTCTGCTCCTGTTTTTGGCAATGTGCCGTTTTTAGATTTTCCATTCTTATTTGATCCAGTACCACCAGTAGCTTTTGATCCATTTGTTTTGTTTGTTGGCGTTGTGGTCCCCTGATCTGAGTCTGAATCACTGTCCGAATCGGCGTCACTGTCTGAATCTGAATCGCTGTCCGAATCGGAATCGCTGTCTGAGTCTGAATCGCTGTCCGAATCGGAATCGCTATCTGAGTCTGAGTCACTGTCCGAATCGGAATCGCTATCCGAATCTGAGTCACTGTCGGAATCCGAATCGCTATCTGAGTCTGAGTCACTGTCGGAATCCGAATCGCTATCTGAGTCTGAGTCACTGTCTGAATCGGAATCGCTATCCGAATCTGCGTCACTGTCTGAATCGGAATCGCTATCCGAATCTGAGTCACTGTCCGAGTCCGAATCGCTATCTGAATCGGAATCGCTATCTGAATCTGAGTCACTATCTGAGTCCGAATCGCTATCGGAATCTGAGTCACTGTCTGTGTCTGAATCGCTATCTGAATCTGAGTCACTGTCTGTGTCTGAATCACTATCTGAGTCCGAATCGCTATCTGAATCTGAGTCACTGTCTGTGTCTGAATCACTATCCGAATCTGAGTCTGAGTCACTGTCTGTGTCTGAATCGCTATCGGAATCTGAGTCACTGTCTGTGTCTGAATCACTATCCGAATCTGAGTCTGAGTCACTGTCTGTGTCTGAATCGCTATCCGAATCTGAGTCACTGTCGGAATCCGAATCTGAGTCACTGTCTGTGTCTGAATCGCTATCGGAATCTGAGTCACTGTCTGTGTCTGAATCGCTATCGGAATCTGAGTCACTGTCGGAATCCGAATCGCTATCTGAGTCTGAGTCACTGTCGGAATCCGAATCGCTATCCGAATCTGAGTCACTGTCCGAGTCTGAATCGCTATCCGAATCTGAGTCACTGTCCGAGTCCGAATCACTATCTGAGTCTGAGTCACTATCTGAGTCTGAATCGCTATCTGAGTCTGAGTCACTATCTGAATCGGAATCGCTATCGGAATCTGAGTCACTGTCGGAATCCGAATCGCTATCTGAATCTGAGTCACTGTCCGAGTCTGAATCGCTATCGGAATCTGAGTCACTATCTGAGTCTGAGTCACTGTCTGAATCCGAATCGCTATCTGAATCTGAGTCACTGTCTGTGTCTGAATCGCTATCCGAATCTGAGTCACTGTCTGTGTCCGAATCGCTATCTGAATCTGAGTCACTGTCTGAATCCGAATCGCTATCTGAATCACTGTCTGAATCTGAATCACTATCTGTGTCCGAATCGCTATCTGAGTCTGAGTCACTGTCTGTGTCTGAATCGCTATCCGAATCTGCGTCACTGTCGGAATCCGAATCGCTATCTGAATCTGAGTCACTATCTGTGTCTGAATCGCTATCCGAATCTGCGTCACTGTCTGAATCCGAATCGCTATCTGAATCTGAGTCACTATCTGAGTCCGAATCGCTATCTGAGTCTGAGTCGCTGTCGGAATCGGAATCGCTATCTGAGTCTGAGTCACTGTCTGAATCCGAATCGCTATCTGAATCTGAGTCACTGTCTGAATCTGAATCGCTATCTGAATCTGAGTCACTGTCTGAATCCGAATCGCTATCTGAATCTGAGTCACTGTCTGTGTCTGAATCACTATCTGAATCTGAGTCACTGTCTGTGTCTGAATCACTATCTGAATCTGAGTCACTGTCTGTGTCTGAATCACTATCTGAATCTGAGTCACTGTCTGTGTCTGAATCACTATCTGAGTCCGAATCGCTATCTGAATCTGAGTCACTGTCTGAATCTGAATCACTATCTGAATCCGAATCGCTATCTGAATCTGAGTCACTATCCGAATCTGAGTCACTATCTGAATCCGAATCGCTATCTGAGTCTGAGTCACTGTCTGAATCTGAATCGCTATCTGAATCTGCGTCACTGTCTGTGTCTGAATCGCTATCCGAATCTGAGTCACTATCTGAATCCGAATCGCTATCTGAATCTGAGTCACTATCTGTGTCTGAATCGCTATCTGAATCTGAGTCACTGTCTGTGTCTGAGTCGCTATCCGAATCTGCGTCACTGTCTGTGTCTGAATCGCTATCCGAATCTGCGTCACTGTCTGTGTCTGAATCGCTATCTGAATCTGAGTCACTGTCTGAGTCCGAATCGCTATCTGAATCTGAGTCACTGTCTGTGTCTGAATCACTATCTGAGTCCGAATCGCTATCTGAATCTGAGTCACTGTCTGAATCTGAATCACTATCTGAGTCCGAATCGCTATCTGAGTCCGAATCGCTATCTGAGTCGGTGTCACTGTCTGAATCTGAATCGCTATCCGAATCGGCATCACTATCTGAGTCTGAATCGCTATCCGAATCTGCGTCACTGTCCGAGTCTGAATCACTATCCGAATCTGAGTCCGAATCGCTATCCGAATCGGCATCACTATCCGAATCTGCGTCACTATCGGATTCATTATCCCGTACGTAATCAATTTTCAGGTCTTGATCTTCTTCTCCAACAGTCACTTGTGGTCCTTTATATCCTTTTGTTTCATCTGATGGATCAATTAATTCTAGTTTCTCTCCGTTGTAGTATGGTGTATACCCCTCAACATAAGGAATAATGGTTGTATCTGATATTTTGCTGGCATCTGTCGCATCGTTCCCATAGGTAATATCTCCTGGTGACACAAATTCCGGATCATTACTGGTGATTTGATATTTGCCTAAAGTATTGTACAAATAGGTCACCACCACTGGACTCTCAGATGTGATTGTATCTTCTAAGAAACTTTCTTGTTTTCCTTTATAAAGATAACCAGATATCACTTCAATTTTTTCAGGTAGCATATCCCCTACTTTTAATGTAGTTTCAGTTGTTTTTAAAGTATTTCCTGCTTCATCTTTATAGTTATATGTTACACTGACAGGATTTCCTTCATATATATAAGTCACTTCTGTAGTGTCATTCGCAAGGACCGTATTGCTTGCTGCATTAGATTCAACCTTATTAAACGTGTACCCGTTAACTACTATTTGTTTATCTGCAATTTCACTATCAAAAATCTGTGTATCTTCTACAGAATTTGCTATTTCTTGTCCATGTTGATTGATAAATTTATAGGTGACTTTTGAAGCTTCTCCTTGATATACATACGTAATGATGGAAGAATTATCCGGTTGGACAATCATTCCACCTGTAGAAGTTTCTGTCTTCACAAAGTTATAATGGTCAAAGGTTTTAGGAATATCCATAATAGATTCCCCTACTTTATAACCATCTACCACATCTTCAAATAGTACTTTTCCAGTATCACTAACATAACGATAGCTAACAGTCGCGGCATTCCCTTCATAAATATAGGTCACTTTAGACGTCCCATCTTTTTTAACTGTTGTATCTGAAGTACTGGCTTTTTCTTTAAAGGTATAGCCATGAATGGCTTGTTGCTTTTCAGGAATCGCTTCTCCTACTTTAGCTTCAGCTATTGTATCCTCACTAATTTTATTACCGGCACTATCTACATAGCTATACGTTACAGTTGCCTCTGTTACCCATTGATCTGATAAAGGGCCTGGACCGAAATCATTGCTCATGACATCATCTAATGCTTGATCCCCTAATGCGGCAAAATGATCTGCTAAAGCATCTAATTCAGCCGTGGTAGTTGTTGCTGTAGGTAACGTAGTGGCTCCCGAAATCCCCGCTACTAAAGCCGTATAAGCTTCATCCATCAATCCATGATAGGTGACAGACCCATTCTTAAAAGGATCTCGATTGTCCTTTGTCATAAGAATATTGTCTGCTTTTGAAATTACGGCATTTCTGGCAGTTTTTGCTTGTGCAACAGCAGCATTCAAACTATTTTTGGCAGCTGTCACTGAACCATCTAAATCTAAAGTAGCTGCTTTTTGTGCAGCTAATAAATTTTCTACTTGTGTGTGTACGGCAGATTCATTGTCATAAGGTTCCGCATCACTTAAAGCAGGATCAACTGTTTTCAACCATACATTTTGTTCATTAGGTGATAGTCCTTCTGGCATAGGCCATAGGGTACTCATACCTAATCGTGCTTGCATTTGAGCAATGTCTGTCATATTACTGACTTGTTGGAAGGTGAAAAGATTGTTATCCTCTTCTGTCGTGACATCTGTCACAGTTGCCGCTTGTCCCGTTGAAAAGCCCATGGTACTAACAAATAATACTAAAAAAGGACTCGTCGTCTTCATCAAACGTTTCCCCGAAGTACGATAAATGATTTTTTGAGGATCCTCTATGATGTATTCTAATTTTTTATTTCTCAATGATGTCTTCACTCTTTTCATTTTTTCATTAAAAAAGGCTACACAGTCTAGTTATATCTAGTTGTGTAGCCTTTACTTCATTTATTTAACGCCTATTTACTACTGTGTCCTTTTTTACGTTTCTTTCTAGAAGCATCATAGAAAGTCAATCCCAGTCCTACCATACCTAAACCAGAAATGGCATACATCATTGTATCGTCATTGGTATTCGTTTTTGGTAATACTTTTTTCTTATCACTGTCTGAATCGCTATCCGAATCTGAATCACTGTCTGAATCTGAGTCACTGTCTGAGTCTGAATCGCTATCCGAATCTGAGTCACTGTCTGAGTCTGAATCGCTATCCGAATCTGAGTCACTGTCCGAGTCTGAATCGCTATCTGAGTCTGAGTCACTGTCTGAATCTGAATCGCTATCCGAATCTGAGTCACTGTCTGAGTCTGAATCGCTATCCGAATCTGAGTCACTGTCTGAGTCTGAATCGCTATCCGAATCTGAGTCACTGTCTGAGTCTGAATCGCTATCCGAATCTGAGTCACTGTCTGAGTCTGAATCGCTATCCGAATCTGAGTCACTGTCTGAGTCTGAATCACTATCGGAATCTGAATCACTGTCTGAATCGCTATCTGAGTCTGAGTCACTGTCTGAATCTGAATCGCTATCTGAGTCTGAGTCACTGTCTGAATCTGAATCACTATCCGAATCTGAGTCACTGTCTGAATCTGAATCGCTATCTGAGTCTGAGTCACTGTCTGAGTCTGAATCGCTATCGGAATCTGAGTCACTGTCTGAGTCTGAATCGCTATCGGAATCTGAGTCACTGTCTGAATCTGAATCACTGTCCGAGTCTGAATCGCTATCTGAGTCTGAGTCACTGTCCGAGTCTGAGTCACTATCGGAATCTGAATCACTGTCTGAAT
Source organism: Enterococcus sp. JNUCC 77 (assembly GCF_054819945.1). Classification (NCBI taxonomy): domain Bacteria; kingdom Bacillati; phylum Bacillota; class Bacilli; order Lactobacillales; family Enterococcaceae; genus Enterococcus; species Enterococcus sp. JNUCC 77. The sequence continues at coordinate 26,297 of NZ_JBTHIG010000003.1, read as the reverse complement.
CTGAATCGCTATCTGAGTCTGAGTCACTGTCTGAATCTGAATCGCTATCTGAGTCTGAGTCACTATCGGAATCTGAGTCACTGTCTGAGTCTGAATCGCTATCGGAATCTGAGTCACTGTCTGAATCTGAATCACTGTCCGAGTCTGAATCGCTATCTGAGTCTGAGTCACTGTCCGAGTCTGAGTCACTATCGGAATCTGAATCACTGTCTGAATCTGAATCGCTATCTGAGTCTGAGTCACTGTCTGAATCTGAATCGCTATCGGAGTCTGAGTCACTATCGGAATCTGAATCACTGTCTGAATCTGAATCGCTATCGGAGTCTGAGTCACTGTCTGAATCTGAATCGCTATCCGAATCTGAGTCACTATCGGAATCTGAATCGCTATCTGAGTCCGAGTCACTGTCTGAGTCCGAGTCACTGTCTGAGTCCGAGTCACTGTCCGAGTCACTGTCCGAGTCCGAGTCACTGTCCGAGTCCGAATCACTATCCGAATCTGAGTCACTATCTGAGTCCGAATCGCTATCGGAATCTGAGTCACTGTCCGAGTCTGAATCGCTATCCGAATCTGAGTCACTGTCTGAGTCTGAATCACTATCTGAATCTGAGTCGCTGTCTGAATCTGAATCGCTATCGGAATCTGAATCACTATCGGAATCTGAATCACTGTCTGAATCGCTATCTGAGTCTGAGTCACTGTCTGAATCTGAATCGCTATCCGAATCTGAGTCACTATCGGAATCTGAATCGCTATCGGAATCTGAATCGCTATCTGAGTCTGAGTCACTGTCTGAGTCCGAATCGCTATCTGAGTCTGAGTCACTGTCTGAGTCTGAATCACTATCGGAATCTGAGTCACTGTCTGAATCTGAATCGCTATCTGAGTCGGAATCGCTATCTGAGTCTGAGTCACTATCTGAATCGGAATCACTGTCTGAATCTGAATCGCTATCTGAGTCTGAGTCACTGTCTGAGTCCGAATCGCTATCGGAATCGGAGTCACTGTCTGAGTCGGAATCACTATCGGAATCTGAATCGCTATCTGAGTCTGAGTCACTGTCCGAGTCGGAATCGCTATCTGAGTCTGAGTCACTGTCTGAGTCGGAATCGCTATCTGAGTCTGAGTCACTGTCTGAATCCGAATCGCTATCTGAGTCTGAGTCACTGTCTGAATCCGAGTCGCTATCTGAGTCTGAGTCACTGTCTGAATCCGAGTCACTATCTGAATCCGAATCGCTATCTGAGTCTGAGTCACTGTCTGAGTCGGAATCGCTATCTGAGTCTGAGTCACTATCTGAATCGGAATCACTATCTGAGTCTGAGTCACTGTCTGAATCCGAATCGCTATCTGAGTCGGAATCACTATCTGAATCCGAATCGCTATCTGAATCGGAGTCACTGTCTGAATCCGAGTCACTGTCGGAATCCGAATCGCTATCTGAGTCTGAGTCACTATCTGAATCCGAATCGCTATCTGAGTCGGAATCACTATCGGAATCTGAATCGCTATCTGAGTCTGAGTCACTGTCTGAATCCGAATCACTATCTGAGTCTGAGTCACTGTCTGAATCCGAATCGCTATCTGAGTCTGAGTCACTGTCTGAATCCGAATCACTATCTGAGTCTGAATCGCTATCGGAATCTGAGTCACTGTCTGAATCTGAATCGCTATCTGAGTCTGAGTCACTGTCTGAATCCGAATCACTATCTGAGTCTGAGTCACTGTCTGAATCCGAATCGCTATCTGAGTCTGAGTCACTGTCTGAATCCGAATCACTATCGGAGTCTGAGTCACTGTCTGAGTCTGAATCGCTATCGGAATCTGAGTCACTGTCTGAATCTGAGTCACTGTCTGAATCTGAATCACTATCTGAATCTGAATCACTGTCTGAATCTGAATCACTATCTGAATCTGAATCACTGTCTGAATCTGAATCACTATCGGAATCTGAATCACTATCTGAATCGCTATCTGAGTCTGAGTCACTGTCTGAATCCGAATCGCTATCGGAATCTGAGTCACTGTCTGAGTCTGAATCACTATCTGAATCGGAGTCACTGTCTGAGTCTGAATCACTATCTGAATCAGCGTCACTATCCGAATCGTCATCGTTTACATAGTCAATTTTAATATCTTGATCTTCTTCTCCGATATCCACCTGAGGTGCTTTGTAGCCCTTAGTTTCATCAGAAGGATCAACTAGTTCTAATTTTTCCCCATTGTAGTATGGTGTGTAGCCTTCCACATAAGGAATAATTGTTGTACCATCAGAATCAGTTACTTTTGTTGGATCTTCTGTATTGTTTGTATAATTAATATTCCCTGGATTCGTAAAGTTAGGATCCGTACTAGAAATTTCATACTTACCAGTAGGGACATATGTGTAAGTAACTACTACTGCACCATCTGTTCCTACTGTATTTTCAGTGGTTGCTCCAGTAGTGATTGTTTGATCTTTTCTTAATACATAACCATTAATGACACTTGCTTTGTCTGGAATTGCTGCGCCTACTTTTGTTTGATCTGTAATAGGTACAACATCTGTTAAAGCAGTTCCTGTTTCGTCAACAAAGTTATAGGTAATCGTTGCATCATTTGCGACTAGCGTTAACGTTGTATTTGCAGTTGCACTTGTTGCTTTAACGGTATCTCCATTTTTATAAGAAGTACCATTTGCATCTTCTAAGTGATAACCTGCAGGTACGTCAGCTACTGTTAAATCAGCTACTGTTGTCATATTTGAATTAATCGTATATGGCGTATCTTGTAGACTGGTTGTTCCTGTATAGGCGCTTGTGTCATACGTGTACGCACCGGCTTCTTGATAATAGAATTCTAGTGGATTTGGTGCATCTGGGCCAAAGGCATATTGGAGATTTGCCGTAGCTGAACTGTTCAGATTGTTTCCAACTAATACTAGATGATTAGATGTACTATAATCTTTTGCCCGTACTAATGAAGTTGCCCCTGTTACTCCATTTAAATTAGTAGTGGCACTTCCTAATGCCGTAGTGGTACCATCACTATTTTTCTGAACATAATTTACTGGCACCTCATAAGATAATGGTTCATACATGAAATCAACAGTGTTGGTACTTACATCTGTTTGCGTATAGGTATACGTACCATCACCATTGTCTACGAATCCTTCAGGTGCATTTTCAACCCCTACAAATTTATATCCAGGTATTTCTTTTGGTGTAATCACATTTGTTTGGGTAGGGAAATTATAATAGCGCTCAACTGTAGAAATTGTTCCACCTGTGGTCTTGTTTTTAAAGCCTCCTGTCAGATATGATTGTCCTTCAACTGTTACATTATTAGGTTTTGTAGATATATTATTGTTTTGAGTCTGGCTTATTCCATTTGATCCATGAGGATAGCTAATAGTACTATGAGTAACCGTATTAACTATACTGTCATCAGAAAAAGTAAAGTTATTATTCATTGCGCTTCTGATGCCATATTTTTCATATGTTTGATTAATTTTTTCTTTAACATCTTCTTCATATGTTAATCCAAATTTCTTTTCAAAAAAATCTACTGGCGAGGTAGCTTCTAATTTAATATACTCAGTAGTATTTTTTAACAATACTGAGTTTTCTCCGACAGTTGCAATATTTCTAGCAGTCGAATATGTGCCATCTGTATTTTTTATTACAGTATAAGTATTGTCCCCCGCAGTTTCCAAAGCAGTTCTTATTTCTTGATCCGTTGAATCAGTAGGTACATCAACATATTTTAATGACAAAGTGGTCTGTGAATATGATTCAAAATTTATTATGCCCTTCCCATCAGGAGAAGGAGTATAATATTGTGTACTAAGAGGAACATCTTCTTTGTTTTTCCCTGTGTAATCTATCAAATTACTATTAGCAGTTGTAATTTTTGATCTCGTTATTTGAACAAAACTACCCGCATCTGTATATGGATTAGAAGGATATACAACGGGATTATACGTATAATAATTCTCAACAACAGTGGCTTTTGATGCAGTTGCTGATTGAAGTATACCCGCAAAATAACCATTGCTGTAATCGACATTTCTTACATAAGTTGTTTTTACAGTTTCAACGTCGATATCATTAAGGCACATGATTGCAGGTTGCCCTGTAAGCTTATTTGTTGTTTTGTCAAAAATCATAGAAAAGCTACCTGTGTCTCCGCCATCAATCCCTACACTTCCTAGAGATATAGAAATATTTTTATTCTCTGTAACATTATTAGTCAATTCTAAGTCAAAGCATTGATTTTCCAAATCATAACTTAGATTTCCTATATCTGGAATATTCGTTTTTGAAGATCTAAATACAGAGGGGCGATCCCTAAAATATATTTTTAAAGCTATGTGATCTCCCGTATTAAACGTACCTTTATCAGTATTTAGACTTAAATTCATTTTAAGTCCATTATCAAAAAATAATCCGGAATAAGCACTCGGAGCTGTGTTTCCAGAAGTATCAATTCTAGATAAGTTTGAAACATTAACCGAATCATCAATTCCTGCGGTGTATTTATAAGTCACATCGCTAGTCTCATCTACAGCAGTCGATGTCGTTGTTTTCTCTTCTGTATTTCCATTATTTTCTTCTAATTTTTCAGTATTATCACTAGTTTCTAGTGTTGCGTCAGTTAACTCATTTGAATCAGATATTGTAGAAAGACCTTCTGTTGTTGCACTCTTTGTTTTCTTCTCATTGGATGTGTCATCCACTATTTCTGTGTCTACATCGTTCTCTGCAGCCATAGCTGTACTCATCACTCCTGGCAATCCCACAGAAGCCACTGTCATCATGCTGGCTACGCCACTTTTCACTACCCAATGTTTCTTCACTTTATGCATCTTGTAACGCTTCACTGGCTCTTTTCTATAAATCAATGGCCGATTTTTTGAACTCATTTGCTACGTCCTCCTTATTCATTCCTAACTATCTATATAAACCCTATCCTTTAGGGAGTTTAACCTGTTTCCTTCGTTGTCAGAAAGGTCACTTTATTACTCACCGAGGTCTTGCTGAAGTGCTTTTTTTTCTCTTGCAACAACTGGATTTCTTGGCTATACTCCTCCGTTAGTTCTTTTTGAACCCCATACATCATTTCGGTCATTTCCAATACCTCTGTTCGAAAATCAGCTTTTGCACGATTCAATATCTCCTGACGTTGTTCTAAAGCCAATTCTCGGTCTCGCAACTGCTGTTCCTTCGCTTCTTGCTGTTTCACTAATTCGTTGATTTCCAATTGCGCATTTAATAAGTATTGGTTCTTTTCGTCTTCTGCTTCTTCCTTCATTTCCATCTTTTGATTTTCTGCTTCATCAATCAAACGGTTTGCGGCATTTTCTGCTGCAGATAAGCTATTTTCTGCTATTTTTCTTAATTTTTTCACTTCGCCAAAACTAAGATTTAACTCTTGAACTTCCTTTAGTTCTAAAAGTTGCTTTTGAAGGGTTTGATTCTCCTCATTTAATTCTTGATTCGCTTCAGTCACATCAGAATTAATAGCTTCTAGTCGGGTAATCCGCTCTGTTTGCCATTGGAACTGTTCTTCATATTCTTTTGCTAAATCATCTTTTTCTAAAGCCGACTTTCTCAAACGCTCATCATAGACTTCATAATCTGAAGCAGCCTTAGATAAAAAATCTTCCACATCTTTTTTTCTAAACCCCCCACCGACAGTCGTCTTAAAAGTCAATTTACGAATATCTATCGCTTTAAAGTTCATAGGATCCTCCTTTCTCTAGAATCATTTAAATTTTTTCTAATCGATCTGTCAGCTCTTTCGCTAATTGTTGCCATTTTTGTTTGTCTAAACGACTCAAAGACATTTGATGCTCATAGATTTGACTTTCCAAAAAGGTCATTTCTTCTTGACGACTAGCTACCAAATCCTGTTCCAACTGACGTTTTTCATAAGACAACTTAGAGAGTTCACTTTTGGCTTGTTCCTCTTGTTTTTGTTTCTTCATACTTAATTCCTGTAACGTTTCTTGATAATGCTTTTCTACAGATCTCGCATGATTTTCGGCATTTTGTTTCACTATGTTGGCTTCTTGTAAAATTCGTTGCTCCTGTTGCTTTGCCTTTTCTAGAATTTCTGCACTTTCTGTACGGGCTTTTTTAATCATCCGACCCCGATCAAAGGCCGCTTTTTCTAGAATCTGTTCTTTTTCTTTCTCAGCTGCTTTTTCAATTTCAAATGCAGTATCCTGGGCGATCATGATCGCCTTTTGAAACGAAGTTTCCTGTGGCGTAGGTTTCGGTGTAGTCATTGAAGAACGTCGTTCTTCTTTTAATATTTTCAGTTCTTTTTGACTATTTTTCAGCTCATCTAGATATTGTTGCTCCCGATTCATATATATTTCTCTTAATCGATCGGCTTTTTCTGTCGCCTGTTGCCACTGTTCTTGTAATTCATCTACTTTTTTTTCAAAGTTGTGATAATCTCGAGCGATTAATTTTAAAAAATCATCGACATCTTGCTTTTTATATCCCCCCACAGAAGCGGAAGGGAAGGTCACACGTTTGACTTTCTCTGAATCTAAATCCATGGTCTCTCTCCTATCCAAATAAAATCGGTGCAGGGTCAATTAACTTACTTTGTAATAAGGAAGCATCTGAACAAATTTCAAAATGTAAATGAGGGCCTGTACTATTTCCTGTGCTCCCTACTAAACCAATCACTTGTCCCTGGGACACTTCCTGATTCACACTGGTTTGAAAAGCACTTAAATGAGCATATAATGTGGTGGATCCATCTTCATGGAGAATCACGACATAATTCCCCCATGATGGATGGGCTTCTGCAATAATGACTTTCCCTCCTTTAGCAGCGGAGACCGCTTCTCCACTGGCAGCGGCTAAGTCTAATCCCCGATGGAATTCTCCTCCTCGTGAACCAAACCCACTAGAGAGTGTGTAGTTCCCCACTGGAACCATATAACCTGAACCAGAAATCGTATTGTTTCCTACAGTAACATCCCCTGATTCACGGTCATATTGAGTTAAATTGTAAGTCTCTATCAGTCCATTTAACTTTTGATTGTATTGGGTATCTGTCGCATACTTTCCTGTTAAAAAGGCGGTGGCATCTTCGTAAGAAGTCGTACTGGATTTCCATACCCCAGAATAAAATTCGCTATTTCCTGAAATACCATTTTTAATTAATTCGGCATAATCATTGAAGGAATCTTCATAATCTTCATACGAACGGAAACTTGCTTGAATCGTACTTAAATTGCCACTACCATCATCTTCTTGCGTACTATAAGAAACAGAGGCCCCTTCATGTGCCCCTTTAATACCAAAAAGGTTGTAATGGGGAGCTTGAGATAAAGAACTGCTACCAGAGCCAGACTCTAAAATAGCCTGTGCCATCATAACTGAGGCATATAAATCTTGTTCTTGGCCAATTTTTCTTGCACTTTCACCAATCTCTTCAATAAAAGCTTCAGTCGTTTGATTTTTAGCATATTGAATAGAACCAGTCGTTGTATAGCCCCCTGTAGGGGTCTGACTACTTTCCCAATAAGTATTAAAATCAGCTTTCTCCAAAGGCTGTGGTGCTGGATCAGTAACAGCTGGCGGCGTATCTGGTACAGGCGTCTCCACCCCACCTGTTTCTGGTGTTTCTGGTACCTCTTCTTCAATCGTAGGAGGAACAGTCGTTGTTTCTTCTTCCTTTGGTACTTCTGTCGGTGTTTCTGGTAATTTTGGTGTATCTGTTTCCCCATTTCCTGGGTTCTCGGTATCCGTACTTTCACCAGTAGGTGGTGTCGTAGGATTTTCTATTGTATTTATGGTATCTGTGGTAGAAGACGTATTTTCTGTTGGTGATTCATTCGTCGTTTCAACTGTCCCTGCCTCATCCTTAGAAGCATTCTCGCGTTCTTTTTTGTCCTTCACCTCATCTGGGGCAACTTCACTTGTCTCATGATGAGTGGCTACCGCCGCAAAGGTTTGGATAGGAGCCACACTTAATATCATAGACATAGAGCCAAAAATAGCTGTTGCCCCAACAACCCCTTTATGAAGACTATTCTTCTTTCTCTTAGTGGTTGTTCTAAATAAAATGGGGTCACTGATTGTTTCTGATAATTGATATACCTGCTTATGTCTCACTTTTTTCCCTCTTTCCTATTTCCTTTTTGATAGGTGAAAAATCTAAACTAGTGCCAGGTTCATCTAAAGCAATTTCTGTAATTTCATAAGTCATGCGGTGAATCATATCAAATAATGGGGCCAATAACTCATGCATTTCTTTTTCTGAAAAATCAGCCTCACTATTGATTTCTTTTTCTACAATGTAACTGATTTGACTGACTTTCCCTGTAATCACAAAACGTTTTAATACTAGCGAAAAGGTTAACTGTACACCTATGGTGTTGACTGTCTGTTGGTCACGAACATCATTATTTAATAGCACAACATCTGTTTTCAAAGTCGTTTCTACAGGTTCTTGTTTTAAGGGGTTTATTTTCTCAAACTTAAACCAATCTACAACAGAACGACTTCTCCTAATTTTCATATCCTCACATCCTTTCAATGGTGACTTATTTATATAGCCATCCAAAGCTCATAAAAAGCCTCATTTAGGCGATAACCTTTTCCCCAATCTGTCACTATTCCCGGTTGAATGTTTAAAGAAGTGAATATCTGTTGATTAATTTTCCCTACCCGATAAGATAATTGACTATGGGTGGAAGGATCTGACTTCCCCCATAAGGTTCTCGAAAGAGTTTCTCTAGAAATATTGTTCCCTTTTTCATCAAGTAAGATTGAAAATAAGCGCTTATTTACTTTAGATAACTGCAGTTGAAATTTGTCTACAGAAACTACTTCAGAAAAAGTGCCGTTAGAACAGGAAATTTCTACATTATTCAATAACTCTCCCAATTCAGAAGTGGTAATTCCTTTAGAAAAACATGTCTCAATGCCTTGTTCCTGCCAAAAATCTGCTTTTTCTTCAGACCATTGCGTATCTAATTTTAAAAAACAAAGTTGTTGTTGCCTTTTACAGTAAGCAGTCACTTGTGTAACTTCATTTTTGATTAATGTTTCGCTGAAAATGACAATAGAAAATCCTTTTGTCCAAGAAGGCAACATCTTAGTTTCTGTCCAATCAGTCAGTAACCCACTAGATAAAAAAACTTCATAACCTAGGTTGCGTAATTGTCGATACAAGTCCAATTCATTCTCAATATTTTTCGTTAAAACCAATACACGAACCATACACTTTCCCCCATTTCTCCACTAAATCTCATTTCCTTTTTATTTATGTAATAGACGAAATATGATAAACTAATGCCGTTCTTTTTTACTTGGTATTACGTATACCAAGCATCACTGAAAAAAGCTGCTGTTACAGCCTTTATTGAGAGTAACCTGACGATTTATGACGGCTATAAATGATAAATAGAAGGAGATTAAAATGAAAAATAGGTAAAAAAATAGCCCTCTACAACATGTATAGGACTATTGATTGATCAAAAAAAAGAAAAAAAAGGAACCCATTTTATCCATTGGTCATTTTTTTATTTAATTTATTTGAATATTAACATTAAGCCATTTGTTCTCGCTTTAAAATAGCCATTTTTCGACTAGCTAAATTAGCATCTGTATACACATCTAAAGTCATTTGAGTAGAGGCGTGCCCTAGCAATGCACTTACAGCCGTAATACTTGCATTGGCTTCGATACATCTTGTGGCAAAAGTATGACGTAATTGATGAAAGTGGATGGAGTCTAATCCACTTTTGGCGAGTATTTGATGAAAATAATAGGTGATTAATCGTGGCTCTCTAGGCTGTGTTTGCGTGGAACAAACGTAAGGGCTACGTGCTTTTCTATACCCTCTCTTCAACCATTTATAAAGATTTCTACCAATAGGTATTCTACGAACAGATTCTTTACTTTTTGCAGAAGTAAAGATTAACGTAGTTTGTCTTGTCCCTTGTTTTAGGGGGATTCTTTGGTAAGAATGGGTAATGTGGATCAATCTATTTTTTAAATCAATATCACTCCATTTTAAAGCGGCTATTTCACCAATACGTAAACCTGTATGTAATGCTAAAATAATTGGTAATCCTTCTGTTAAGGGGGCTTTTTTAGCTGTATCTTCAATTTGTTTCTCTTCTTTTTCTGTTAGGGAAGAGATCTGACTTTTTTGTTTCTTAGGCAACTGAACACCTTGACAAGGTTGTTGTAAAATTTTGTCAGTATCTAACGCATCTTGCAGACTTTTTTTTACGATTTGATAAATGACATGAATCGTTGAAGATTTTAATTGTTGTTCGTTCAATTGATTAATTAATTTTTGAATGCTCTCAGTCGTTAGTTGGTTCAGCGGATAGTCACCAATGATAGGAAAGACATAATGCTTTAATTTATAGAAATAAGTGGCATAAGTACTCTCTTTTATCATCATTTGCCTACTTCTTAACCAATGACAGACCCAGTCCTCATAGGACTGGACACAAAGACCATTTTGTTGTGTAATTTGTTGGTACTTTAATTTGTAATAGTAAAGCTTTTCTTTGACTTCTCGATAACTTTTCCCATAGATATAACCATAATGAATAGATCCATTACTTTTATACCCCTTTTTATAACGTCCCTCCCATCGTGTATCTTTTCGTTTATAAATATTTTCGCCTCGTTTTGCCATGAGAATCAGCTCCTTTATTTGACGGCTCATCTGACGGTTCATAAAACAACGATATATTTCAATTTTTATTGCTTCTTTTTTGAATTCACGTTAAAAATATAACGTTTTTAGAAAAAAACTTGTAAAAAAAAGGAATATTGTTTAATATATACAGTGTTAGAAAAATTTTTTAGAAAAATCGGTAGTGGTATCGCTAGGTTTACTTGGTATACGTAATACCAAGATAAGATAACTAAAAAAAACTTGTTATATCGTCTTCTCTATTTCTCGAAGACTGTATAACAGGTTTTTTTATTTATCTATTTAGTTTAATTAAATAACTAAAAATATGAAAGTTTCCCTCTGATAAAAATGAACTATTTTAAGTAATTTTACATTACTTTAAAAATCTATTAAACTAATCTTGCATCATTCATACTATCCAATTTATGTTACTAACAGAAAAAAATAACATTGCATTAAATAATATTCATCTTTTATGGAGGTTTATATGCATCAAAAAAGTGTTGAAGATACTTGTAATGAAGCCAATAAACGATTTATTTCTGAATCTCTTTCTGGCTACCCTAAATACAAGTATCTCCCCCAATGGCTGACTAATTTCAGTCAATATCTCACAAATGATAGAATAAAACCTAAAAAAAATTACAAAGTGTATAAAAGAGGCACCATTGTTTACATAGATTTTGGCATTAATGTCGGTCATGAATTATCTGGGAACCATTTTGCGATTATTTTAAATAATTATGACAATGCTAAAAATGGCTTATTAACTGTGCTTCCTATTTCTTCTAAAGAGAAAAAGAATTATGTCCCCGTTGGGGTCATTCTAGGGACTCAAAGTATCCGCCATGTCATTAACTATTCTGACAAACAACAAGAAAAATTACGTATTCTTATCTTGGCAGCCCTTTCTACTGGGCTATTAAATCCAAATAAACTATCACCTATTTTGATTGATATTGCTGATAAAGGGGCACCGCTAAATAAAGAAGACGTTCTAAAAAAGGCCCAAAAACTCAATCTAGTTAGTTATACACCACAAGAGCTCAAACAAAAAACCAATGAGCTGTTAAAAGAGATCCATCAGTCTAGAAAGGTATTTGACACTTACAAGAAATATACAAAAGAATCCTATATTATGCCTTTGAATATCCAATCGATTAGTAAAAATAGAATTCGACGATTAAATAAATTTGATCCTGTGGGTCAAATTAAAGCACCTGCCAACGTATTGGATAAAATTGACCAGGCACTTATGGACAAGTTTATCAAGCACTGAAGAGTATTTGACAACTTCCCTCAACCATTATATGATAACTAATATATAGGGTCTGAATCGCCCACCGACAAACGACATGAGGACGTATGCGCCTACACAAAAGCCTACTTTATTGATTAAAGTAGGCTTTTTTCTTATATAATCGTTAGTCTTATAAAATAAGGATCGTTGATTAAAACGCAGCCAGTTCTTTACTAAATAATTATGATGGACATATTTAGTAAAATAGAGATGGAACATCTGAAATTTTTTTTAAATAATTTGTGATTGCTTTTTCTCAAAATAATTCATAAAATAGAGGAACCGTAAATATTTTTATAAAGGAGAATTAAAATTAATGAACAAAGATTATTTAGCGTCAAATGTAGCAGATAAAACAGACTTAACTAAAAAAGAATCATTGGCTGTTGTCAATGAATTGTTTAAAGCTATTGAAACAGCGCTATCCAACGGGGAAAAAGTTCAAGTCATTGGGTTTGGTAATTTTGAAGTAAGAACACGGGCTTCTCGCAAAGGACGGAATCCTCAAACTGGAGAAGAACTGACTATTCCTGAAAGCAAGGTTCCTGCTTTTAAAGCAGGAAAACAACTAAAGGATTCTGTTAAATAAGAACATCTTCACTCACTCTCGTTTAAAACGGGAGATTTTTTATGTGTTATAAAAAACATCCGATTTCTTTCACTTATTATTTCTAGCATAACCATAGGATGGTACAACTCATTCTATTAACAATTTGTCCATTTATATGTATGCTATTATTTTTTTTTAGTAACTAAATGTAGTAATCACCAGATATATTCGAACGAAAAAAATAATATAGAAAAAAGCCATGTTGCGATATGAATTTTTGATACTTCTATAAATTAATTTAGGAACATGACAAAAATCTATAAAGGAGTTTGTAAAAAAATGGTTAATTCAAAAACAATTCTTGATTTTAGTGAAGAAAATATTAAATTACAACAAATGTACTGTAGAAAAATAGCCATGCATTATGAAGAATACTCTTCAGACATACGCCAATTTATATTCAGTGCTTTTTTTTCTCCTGATATTTGGGAAGACGCACCTAAAGTTTATGAGGAAACTGTTACCTCAATCTCATTTTTAGACGATGAGATACCGTTAATATTCTTGGGAGGAAGATCTCAAAATAAAATTACTAGAAAAAATCAACCTGTAGGTTTTTTTGTGACAGACCATACAATTTATGTTCTTGAAGCTAGTATGTTTTCAGACACTCTTCCTAAAAAAATCCCTTATGATTTCTCAATAGAGGAAGCTACTAAAGCGATAAATAAAGCAATCAATTCTTTTGATTGGGATTATTTACAGCCTATTTTACCAATCAATGGTAAGGAAGAATTAAAACAGCTTATTTTAGAATCAGTAACCGATATTTTAACCTTAAAAAAGGATCTAAATATAGAGCACCTAGAAGTCAAAAAATCCAATAATCTAAAAGGTAGGCTTATTGATTTAGGATTGATGAATGATTCTTGTATTAAAATTGGTGATTATGACAAATATAAAAAACATTTCAAGAAAATTCATAAAAAATTTATTATACCGGATAGTGAACGTATTCAATTTGCAGTAACAGATTCAACATTAGCAGGTCCCTATGGAATGGTTATTACAGAATGCAATGTGTATTCAAAGGACTTAATGGAAAAACCAGATAATACTAAAAGGACAGACATACCGAATAATTATCCAGTGACAATTATTGAAAGTAGTATTAGATTAGGTGATAATATTATTCATATTCTTCCATCCAGCATAGATGATAAAGACAAACTTAAACAAATTATAGTAGAGTTACTTAATGAGGAAATAACGATGTAGGAATGGAACTTATATTACCTTAGATTATTTTATTAGTATGAATAGTAGCATAAAACAGTATAACTATCCGGTACTAATTGTATTTTAATCTAATGATAAATGACAATAATGGAGTAAATCTCATTACAGAGAAAAAACAAATGAACTAAGAAATTATAATATATTATGAAAATCAATAAGCAGACTATCCGAAATGAAAAAATTCATATACGCTACCGTATAATATCTCACAATGAGTTACGTTGTCGCTAGGTACACATGGCCGCACAAAGTGTGTAAAATAGCACAGTTAATTACAATGTATTTATTTACTATACTACTGGTAATACTATTAAATGAAAAGGAAATTAAGAATGGAAATATCTAATGAAGAAGTCATCAGGAAGAAAAGAATATTCAGGAAACATTTATTTAACCGGTCTTATTTTTTGTTAATTGGTATCATGATTTTAGGTTATAGTATCGATAATTTAATTGAAATGAATAAAACAAGTTATTTTGGTTATCAGTACTATTCTGTTCCTAAGATTTTAGAATGGTTTTTTGATAAGTTTGGACCTATTCCAACTACGATTGTAATGATTCTCATTTCTATAGGTTTCATTAGTTATTTTATTTTAGGATTACTTACTTACCGAAAAAATATGCGGGAATTAAAAAATGCACAACAGATACATTAGGAAAATTAAAGAATCCAATAATTCCTTACCCTTTTTTTAACTCACTAGGATTTGATATAAATGTGATTGTAATAATAGAAAAAAAATAGAAATATTTTGGGGTAATTAAGAAAAAAAGTTCTGTTGCAAAGGTTTTAAAAAAAAGATTTCAAGTTTTTATTGATTTTATGCTTAGATGCCTATTAAAGTATTCATTTCATTAATTACTGAAAAGCCAAAGAAATTTCTTTCTCTTTGGCTTTTTTTATATAAAGAGTATGTATGATTTTAATTCCTTTAATTGTCAAGGAGGCAATCCTTATGGACTGATATACTTTGTATTTTTTCTTAATGAAACGATGATCCTGTTCAATGATGTTACTCAGGTACTTACTCATTCGATGTTCAGTCTCAGAAAACAATCCTTCAGATTGAGATTGAAGTCGATTAAACGTTTGGAGAAGTCATAGGCTGCTTGTTTGCAAGGATTTTTTCGTAACTAAATATCTAATGTTATACCCGAAAAATCAATAGCTCGATACGAATAATGTCACTTTTCTTTTACCTTAATATAAGTTTCATCCATTCTCCAGGAATCGCCAACAGATTTATTTCTTTTCTTCCAAAAGCAATTGATAATCTGAATATATTCTTGTACCCATCGATAAACAGTCGCGTGGCAAACGTTGATTCCATGATCATTAAGGATTTCTGAAATATCACGATAACTCAATAGTAGCCTCATTATGATATCATTTTTAGATCATTTGCCTTTAAAATGGGACATTATTATTCTCCTCATACTCTATTTCTATCCATTTTACACTAGATAAACGGTTAGATAATATTTTGCAATAGAACCTTGAAAGTGAATGATTCTGTTAAAAGTTGCTAAGATAACTACCACTAATAATGAACTAAATAAAGCTAGCAGGTAGTATAATAAAGGTTGGACAGATGAAGGTATTGCCTTTTACAGTGCTAAATAATTAACAATAGTGTTAAAGCACCGCGTAAAATATTATGCGGTGCTTTATTTTTTTATGGTTAATTTTATTTTCTTGCTCTTAGAGCCGATAAGATTGACGTAACATCTACTAACTCTTGCAATGCAGCTCCTAGCAATGCTGGTAATACTCCTGTACTAGCAATTAACATTAAAATAGTACAAATAAGAATACCAATTAAAACAGACTGTTTTGCTATCTTCATTGTTCTTTTTGAAATTTTTAAACCAGTAGCCACGCGGGATAGATCATCTTTTAGTATGACAATATCGGCACTTTCACTAGCTGCTGAGGAGCCTCGAGCCCCCATAGCGATCCCAATATCTGCTGTAGATAATGCTGGAGCATCATTTACACCATCACCTACCATAATTTCTGGGCGCATATTAGGGGGAATATTATTTAAAATTTTTATTTTATCTTCTGGTAGGCAATCAGCATAAACTTCATTTATTCCTACTTCTTTTGCTATTGAATCTGCTATTAGCTGGTTATCACCCGTTAGCATAATTATTTTTTTTATACCCAATAGTTTTAACTTTGCAACGGTATCTTTAGTTTCCGGTCGAACTGTATCAGCAAACACTATTTTACCAACGTATTTATTTGCAATAGCAATATAAATTGTTGTTTGATTAACACCTTGTTCTTCATTCAAATATGCAAATCTAGCTTTTCCCACCCGAATAATTTGTTTGTTTATTTTACCAGAAACACCTTGCCCCGTTGTTTCTTCAAAATCATCGCAAGATAAAAGATCAATATTTTGTTTTTTTGCATATTCAACAAGTGACCTTGCTAAAATATGAGAAGAGTTTTGTTCAGCGCTGGCAGCTAATTGCAATAATTTTTCGGGCTCTATTAAGTCCTGATAAGTTTGAATGTTCTGTACAGTTAAAATTCCTTCTGTTAAAGTCCCAGTCTTATCAAAAGCAACAGTTTTTGCCTGAGCCATTCTTTCCAATACAGTCCCATTTTTTACTACTATACCATTACGGCTGGATTTGCTCATCCCTGCAACTAAGGCAATGGGAGCCGCTAAAATCAATGGGCATGGGGAAGCAACAACCATTACCTCTGCAAATCTAATAGGCTCTTTCGATATAAACCAAGAGATTCCACCTATGACATAGGCAATAATGGTAAAAGGTACTGCATATTGATCAGCCAAACGAACAAATTTAGCGGGCTTTTCTTTCGATTCTTGGACTAACCGAACTAGTGATTGATATTGGCTGTCTTTTGCCGTTTTCGTCGCCTCATAAGTAAATGAACCCTCACCATTTAACGATCCCGACATCAATGTATCTCCAGTCTTTTTTTCTACGGGTTTAGATTCACCAGTCAAGGAAGATTCATCTAAAGATAAGTTCTCGGTTAAAAGATAACCATCAACTGGAACAATCTCACCTGATTTAACTAAAATTTTATCTCCAATTTTAATATTATTTACTGAAACATCTTCGATAAAATTATTTTCTATTTTATGGGCTATTTCTGGAGAATTATTTAGCAAAGAAGTTAGTTCTTTGCTGGCTTGTTTACTGGCGTAATCCTCTAAACTATCCCCCCCAGCTAACATTATTAGTACAACTAAACTGGCCCAATATTCACCAACCACTAAAGTAGATATAATTGCAGTAATCGCAAGAATATCAACACCATACGTTCCAGACTTAATCGTCTTAATCATTGAAATAAACATGATGATGGCCATTATACCACCAACTATGGCAATGATATAATATGCTATCTTTGGTGAATGGAATACAAATTGACTAAATAATGCACAAATACCTACGAATAAAATAATAATTAATTTTTTTAAGTTTGACATATAATCACCTAATTTCTTATATATGCATAAGATAGCACAATATACTTAATTACTAGTGATTTATACCTTAAATGATAACGATAATCTTTAACAGGGAATGAATCAATCTAATAAGGGACTACTTTAATTTTACATTCTGGTCTATTAAGTGATTCGTATTTCTTAAGATGATATATTTAATAGATAGCTATAATAAACAGTGAAAGCTGAAGCAACACCAACCATCAACAATTTAAAAAGTCCATTATAAGCACACCTATAACGGACAGTTTAAATTTATATATTATTTAATTGTAATTAAATACAACAAACACAAATTTATAAAGTATGACGGATAGTATTAAAGATTTTAAAAACAATCAGAAAAATAGAGGAAATAACATCCGTACTATTAAACAACATATGTGCTAAAATCGGTACCCAAATATTTTTAGTTACTAAATATGTTATTCCCAGCACTAACCCTGCAAGAACATAAGGTCCACTGGCTAAAAAACTTGCATTAAAATTATAGTAATGAGAAAAACCAAATAAAATACTAGAAATAATTAACATCAATACTGCTTTCTTCTTGTCAGATCTATAAGTATATAATCCCTCATATCTATAAGTAATTTCTTCAATGAAAGCTACTAAAAGGTTGAGCATTCCAGCTAAGAAAGTAAAAAATAACCCTGCTATTGTATCTACTGAAAAGTTATAAGCTTCTATATTTTTTTCAGGAATAAATTGATTAAAAAAAGGACGAGATAATTGTATGATTAAGAAAAGCAATAGTACAATAATTAATACAAGAAAACTATTGACCCACTTCTTTGATTTAAACGCCCTCCAATCCTTCAGTAAGATATCTCTTTTTGTCTGTACATCTCTTATAAATAGTAGTAGAAACCATATTGTAGGAAATAAGAAATATATATATGGATTACTTCCTGCAATATTCCTTGCAATAGTTAAAATTAATAAAGTTCCTAAGAAAATAACAGTTGCAATAACTAATCCACTTTTCTTAATATTTGCCATAAAAACACCATCCACTATTAGAAATATTTTATTTTAAATATGTCGTGCTAGTATTTATCCTACTAAAAAAGAACGATTAGTAGCCTTTTCATATGTTACTTGAGTAAATAAATCCCTAAGATTTTCTAGATTACGTAAAGTAGGCACATCATCAATAATATACAGATTAATATCTATATCAAAGATATCTCTGATATTCGTTACCAAAACATCAAAATTATCTGCAGTCAATACTCTTTTTATTTCATCTGGAGAAGAGGTAGTCACTTGAATTTCTCGTCCAAAGTGCTTCTCTAAAAAGTAACAAATCATTTGAGTGTGTCCTTCACCGAGATCACTCGCAGCAACAACCTTCAAGATGGTTTTTTCTTTATCTAAATAAAGAAAGAGATGTCTCCAATGTATAAATATGAACGCCATCATTTGATTTCTATACATGGTGTACCAAGGAAAATGATATTTTTTTTCCATTGTTAGTAGCAATTCTAGAATCTCTTCATGATAGGATTTAAAGGTTATTTCTAATGAGTGAGAAAACATAATTCGTCGATCATAAAAATTTAAATGATCCGTGGGATAAATTTTATGTTTCAGATAAATAGAAAGGAAGTAGTTTTTTATATTAGTATCTATACCATCATGCATCTCACAATCAAATCTTTTTTGTAAACTACAGATAAATTCATTTGCTTGACTGTCTAACTTACTATATTCTAATTCACTTTCCCATCCAAAATACCACCAAAATACAGTGTAGTAAAAATTAGTAAGATTAAAATCGCTTCTAGAAATATTTAATTCATTGATCATATCTAAGATTAAGACATCTAGTTTATCGCTAAAAATATACCGATGGTGAAAAGCCTCAACACGTTCTATATCAACAGCATCAATATAATATCCATGCATTTGTCTTGTCAGTGTTAAAGCAATCAAATAGTTTAATTCTGTCAATTCAAATTTTGAAAGATTTAATTTGAACTGTGTGCTTAATGTTATAGATAATTTTGAAATTTGAGATTCATTTAACTCAAAAGGCCATTCAGAAGTGGTATTAAGTAAATAGTGTGTGAAGAAAAATCTTAATTGCCGTTCATCTTGACTAATAATCTCAATAGGATCCATGTTTATATTAATTTGTCGACTAGATAGAAAAGACTTTATGTCTACTAAATCTCTATAAAGAGTAGAATGACTGATATATAATTTTTCTTCCCATTTCACAGAATCTTGTACAGGCTGTAAAAGCAACTCTATTAATAAACTAGTTTTCCTAGAATTTTTATAAGCAGAAATATAAATAGATTGAATATTCTGATTTCTTAATTCTTGAAATTTCACGCCCATTTTTTTGTCAGTACTTATTTTAAAGGTATCTGCATAAGTATCATTCAAATATGTTATATCTTTTATGATTGTCTGCTTTGAAGCTTTTATTTCTGAAACTAACGAGTCAACTTGAACCCACCTATTCTGACTTAGAATCGTTAACAAGCGCAATCTCCTATCAACATCCTTGTTTAATAAATTACTTGGCATAACTATACCCCCGAATTTTTTTATATTCTCCATATGTGGTAACTATAGTGTGAAAAGCTTTTATTTCAAAGAAAAAAGCTCATTAAAAAAGCCATTATATGCGTAACTCTAATAGACTGTTTCCATTTTAAATAATATTCATACATAAGTTACATTAAAATAATTCTGAATAACGCTATACAGCAAGCTCACTAACACTTTTAAATTCATTGTTTATAGTTCTTAATCTAATACAGATTTAGGTGCATATGAGTTTTTTCTATTTAATAATTCCGCATTATAATTACAAGAAGACCAATTTATTTTATGGACATAAATTTTAGATACTAGAGTAGACTAATACATTTGGAGTAAATTAGAAAGGTCAAAAACATTAAGTTTCTGACCATTCACTACATATTTTTATTAGTAAAGCTTTTTTTCACTGCAATAATTTGTTGAGTTTTAAAATAGAAATTATTTTAAAATATTTCATTGCACAAGATATAAAAATATCTTTTCCCACCATAGAAATATGATTTTTACATACTTTCCAAAAAATATTGACTAAAAATCATTGATATAAATACATAAACAATAATATTATGCCCCCTAACGTGCATTCTAGGAGTCGTTGCCAATATCTATCAAACTCAATATAAATACTGTTTATTTCCTGATTCATCGTGTTGAAGCCAAACTATTAATTATAAAAACGAATAGAAACATAACACTCCACAGGCGTATATTCGGATGCAACGCGTCCTACATTATCTAATTAATACTATAGTCGATTAAATTTAAACTAGTGTTTCTATCCTTTAAAATTGTGTTGTTGCATTCTAGACACTGGTATACAACTCCAGATTCTAAAAGATTAAAGTTCATACTTTTACATCTATAACATATTTTACTACAAGGATAAGTTGGGGCCACTTCGGTAAAATCAATATTTAGTTCTTCACATTTGTAGTGGAGTTGCCTTTTTAATTCATAATAGCACTCCTTTGATAACCTTTTCTGATGTTCTTGTTTTTTCATTAATTCATGAAGGGGTAAATAAGATATCACTATTTTATCAGGGCGCTTCTTGAGAATGGTTGTGGTAACATAGTGCCAATAGTTTTCACGAATATTTGAAATTTTCCTGTAGATCAATTGAATTCTTATCTCTAACTTGTGAAGATTCTTTTTTTCAACAAATAATTTATCTTCGTTCATTCTTATCTTTCGACGATGTTGTTGTTTTAGCCTAGCTAGTTTTTTCTCAAGTTTTTTCATTGTGTTAGTTTGGTTTATTGAAGTAAATTTTTCTCCTGTAGACAACACAACTGGATAAGTTCCATCCAAGCAAATTCCCAAAGTACCACTTATTGGATAAGTTATTTGATCAACTTCTAATCCCACAGCTAAATACCAATACTTTCCGTCAAAAGAGATTCTAGGATTATATACTTTCTTATTCACCGGCAAATTTACATTCGTTTTTACCCAACCTATTTTTTCCAACAATACAGACTTATCCTTAAACTTTATACGTGTTGAATCATTATAAAATGAGGGAGTTGTTTTCTTCTTAGTTTTATATTTCGGAATTTCAACATATAAATTACTTGAACCATCTATTGCATGAAACCATTTTTTGTAAGCATCACAAGCATCTTTAACAGCTTGCTTTGCAATATTATTCGACACTAGGGTTAACCAATAGTACTTAGGTCGTTTTTTCATTTTTGTAATATGTTTTCGAATCATCTGGTCGGAAAGAAGTCCCCCATTATTAAATCGATAATTCATACGTTGCATACTTATTGTATAATTATAGACCCAACGAGCAGTTCCCGCGGATTGCCATAGCTTCATTAATTGTTCATTCGTGGGATATAGCCTTATCTTTTTCCTCGAATCATTTTTTTCCCTCCCTCGAGATTAATGATCTCTTCACCAGAATATTATTGACAAGTCTCCATTAAAATCATTAATTATAAATAAATTGTGAAATGGAGTCTTCATAATATTTCTGTTGCTTTGAATCACAAACGACCAGTACAGACACACACATATACAACAAGAAAAGTATAAAAACCACTAACAATCTCACTCTTCTCACTTCTTTCGTTGTTCCCTTCGTAAAAAAAACACACTATTTTTTTGATGACGGGTAATCTGAAAAATTGCCTACTTGACTGTATACTGTAAGATAATCCATTTTATAACAACTCTTTATAACGATGGATATAGAATCGTTTCACGATGGTCACTAAAGCCAAGTACGCCACAATAGTAGCTGCTAACCATAACCAATAATCGGTCGGCAAAGCTGCTAACCCTAAACTTTGTCCGAAGTTTGTAAATGGCAAGACTGTCCCTACAGCAATACCTAGTGAAGTAATAGCTGTCATGATAAATGAACCCCTGCTTTGAATAAACGGAATCTTCGGCGTCCGTAATGCATGTAGTACTAAAGTCTGGGACCATAAGGATTCCACAAACCAACCAGCATGGAATACAGCAATAAACGCGACTTGTTGAGCTGGTGTCAGAGTATGAAATTCTCCGCCAATAACAGCCGGACAAATGACAAAATACATGAGTAAATAGGTCGTAATATCAAACACGGAACTTGTTGGTCCTAACCAAATCATAAATTTCCCAATACTAGAAGCTTCCCAACGTTTCGGTTCATCTAGATATTCTCTATCCATGTGATCCCAAGGAATCGATACACAGGAAATATCATAGATAAGATTTAAAAAGAGAATTTGTAAAGGTAACATCGGTAAAAATGGTAAGAATGTACTGGCAACTAAAACTGAAAACATGTTTCCGAAATTTGAACTTGCTGTGGCTTTGATATATTTCATGATGTTTCCAAATGTTTCTCGTCCAGAAATAATCCCTCGTTCCAAAATCATCAAGTCTTTTTCCAATAAAATAACATCAGCAGATTCTTTGGCAATGTCAACTGCGGTATCCACTGAGATACCAACATCTGCTGCTTTCATAGCTGGTGCATCATTGATTCCGTCACCAAGAAATCCTACAGTATGACCATTTTCGCGTAAAATCCGCGTAATTTGTTGTTTTTGGTGTGGATTTAGTTTTACAAATACGTTGTATTTTTCTACTAAATAGCTGAGTTCTTGATCTGAAATGTTTGCAATATCCTCACCACTAATTAACTTTTCTGCCCCCAAGCCAACTTGTTTACAAACTGATTGTGTTACCAAGGCATTATCCCCAGTCAACACTTTCACACCAACTCCATGCGTTTTTAAAGTCTCTAATGCTTGTTTAGTTGTTTCTTTTGGAGGGTCTAAAAAGGCTAAATAGCCAATTAAAACCATCTCAGATTCGTCTGCTACTGAAAACTCTCCTACAACGCTAGGATTTGTCTTGTGTGCAACACCAATCACTCGTAAGCCATCTTCATTTAATTCACTTACCTTTTTCAATATTTCTTGTCTAACCTCATCAGTCAATTCTGTAACGGTCCCTCTAAAATCTACAAAACTTGAGATACTCAACATTTCTTCAATTGCACCCTTAGTGATCATTTGGGTTTTTCCACTAGTGTCATCTACTACCACACTCATACGTCTACGTTCAAAATCAAAAGGAATCTCATCAACCTTTTTGTAATGTATTTCTTTCGTATCCAGTTCCTCTTTTGCCGCATCAATAATAGCAACGTCCAATAAGTTTTTTAATCCTGTTTGATAAAAACTGTTTAAATAAGCATGGCGTAATACACGGTTGTCTTCTTCGCCAGATAAGTCCAAATGATACTCCAAAATGATCTTATCTTGTGTCAGTGTTCCTGTCTTGTCGGTACACAACACATCAATAGCACCGAAATTTTGAATCGAATTGAGATTTTTTATAACCGTTCCTTTCTTCGCCATAGCTGTCGCCCCTTTAACCAAATTGGTTGTTACAATCATAGGCAACATTTCCGGCGTTAAACCAACCGCTACAGATAAACCAAATAGAAAAGCTTCCATCCAATCCCCTTTAGTAAATCCGTTGATGACTATAACTGTTGGAGCCATCAAAGCCATAAACTTGATAAAGAGAAAAGAAGTTTTTCGAATGCCCGTTTCGAAACTTGTTTGAATCGGCTTACTTGATAATGATCCCGCAACATTTCCAAATAGAGTACGATTACCAGTTCCAATTACCACACCTTCGGCACTTCCGCTAATAACATTACTACCCATATACACCATATTCTCGTAACTAGTTTCTGAATTATGTTGTGTAACAATGATATCTGATCTTTTTTCTACTGGGTAACTTTCTCCTGTTAGTGCGGATTGTGAAATAAACAAGTCCTTAGTCGTAATGAGTCGGATATCAGCCGGAATCATATCCCCAGCCGATAATTTTACAATATCTCCACAGACAATTTCTTCCATAGGAATTTCATCATACTTATTCTTCCGTTTTACGGTTGCAGTTACTTTTACAAGCGATTTTAGTTTTTCCGCCGCTTGATTTGATCGTACAGATTGAATTAAAGTCATTGTTCCGCTAATCAAAACCATTGCGAAAATAATACTACTACCAAAAAAATCCCGATCTTCCGGTGCTACAATAACAACATCTGTAATAAAAGAAGTAATCCCCAATCCAATCAGAACTAACGTAAAGGGAGTGATATAGGCTTTTATTATTTCAATGAAAAAGGGTGTTTTCTTTCCATATGAAATCTTATTATCCCCATATTCATTTCTTGCTCTGATTGCTTGCCCCTCAGACAGTCCTTTTTTTGATGTTTGAAATGTATCAAAAAGATTTTCAATTGTTTTTCGTGCTATTAAACCATAATTTACGTCATGATTTCCATTTTTTCTAGTTTCCACTCTTCTTTCCTTCTCTCCAAAAAAATTCGCCATAATCCTATCCCAATCATTAGGTATAGAATGATATTTCCTAGCATCTTCATAAAACTTCCTCCTTGCTAGGGTTTGGAGAGTTCAGGAACTAAAAACAAATAGACAATAATAATTGATTTGTTTTTAGTTCAATCTTTTTCTGCAAACCCAACTGCCTCGAACTACTGTCATCCATTTGTTTTCATCTCCTTTTTTTTCGAAAAGTATACTAATTCTTTTTTAAATACCTTTAATGTCAACCCATTTTCATAATAAGCATCCATTAAATCACAATACCCCATTTTTTCATAAAATCCCCAAGCTTGCTTTCTTCCAGTTAAAAAAATGATGGAAAAGCTAAAATTTCTAGCTACCTGCTCAGCATACACAATCAATCTTTTCCCCAGACTTCTTCCTTGATAATCTAGATGAATAGCCACTTGCTTTATTTGAATGCAGTTTGAAAAACAAGGATGCATTAGTAAAGTACCTACTGTCACGCCATCCCGCTTGATTACCAAGTGAATGTCGTTTATCTCACTAATAGGCGAGGCTGTCAAATAGGGTTGCCCCACGCTAGCTCTCAATAACTCGTTTCGCAGAATAATCGCTTCCCGATAAGTTCGACTATCCCATCTAACTATAGTAAACACTGTTTTACCGCGTTTCTTCCTCCTTTATTAGTTGATAAACTTCAAGTACCTCTTTGTTTCTCGATAAATGAGCAATGATTTCCTTCATTGCCAGATCCATATTTGAAGCGGATTCAAGCTCAACTTGTAGTTGAACCATATCTCCGACAAGGTCTTGACATACAAAATGACAGAATGATAAATAATACCGATCTAATTGAGCGATAGTTTCTGTTCTCAGCGAAACTTCGGACGAATTTTTACCTATAATGATCGAAAAGGAATTTTGCACGTTATCTATAGTATCAGGTCGATATACTTCCGCAATTTGATCAAATCGATGAGAAATAAAACGTATCATAATGTTAACAAAAGTGATCACAATTGCTGCCCAGAAACCTTCTTTAATCGATCCCGCACCAATCATTACTCCTACTGCAGCTGTACACCAAAGTGTCGCAGCAGTATTTAAACCTGTAACGCTAAAACCATCCCGTAAAATGATCCCCCCTGCCAAAAAACCTATACCACTAACTACTTGTGCTGTTATTCTTGTTGGGCTAGTATCTATCGTAAATGTCGAAGACAAAGAAACAAAAATTGTTGCCCCAAGTGAAACTAAAACCATCGTACGTACTCCAGCTAGTTTTTTCGTCATTGACGTTCAATTCCAATCAATCCACCTGCCAGTACACTCATAAACAACATAATTAAAAATCCATAGCATCCCTTCCTCTCTAGGTTATCAAAAATAAAAATGAATATGTTAAATAAAAAAAACGGTTCTCCGCACAAAAACTCCGCGAAAAACCGTTCTAAAATCATCAAATCACATGACAAAATAAGACGTCGATCTAATCGTTGAGTTTTGGCACTATACAACGTAAAGACAAACATCTTAGCTACCTTAAGAAAAGCCTTGTATTCGACAATCCCTGTTCTACCCAT
>NZ_JBTHIG010000002.1:0-978067 GCF_054819945.1 Enterococcus sp. JNUCC 77 | reverse complement strand
TTTGACAACTCCCATTCTGATATAACAACAAGAATTCTACCAGAAAAAACTATTTTACACAGAAAAAAAGTTTGATAAATATCTAGACCAATTGATTTTCTAATTTTAAATAAATAACAAGAAAGAAGGCTGTTTCCTAAATCAAAAAATGGTATACTATTTTGGGAAAGAGAGGAGTGCCAGATTTGTCTAAGAAATTAATTGGATGGTCCCTTTTAGGTGTGTTAGTCGTTGGGGCGTTAATTTTTGCGGGTTTAATGATTTACCGAGATCATACTGAAGAAAAGGCCAAAGAAGTCAATCAGGCTATTTCTAAACAGTTAGGTAGTTTATATATTGATGAAAAAGAAGGCTATTTTAAGGCCAGTACTGAAGAAAATGATTTTGACGATGTGATTACTTATATCCAATCACAAAACAATAATAAGCAAAGCATTCAACAGGTTGAACAAGCCAAGAAAAATTTTAATACCCAAGGGGAGATCAACCAACTTTTTGAAACTGAAGTGTTAAGAGGGATGGATTTATCTGCCGAACCAGTCTTATCAGAACCTGAAAACAATCGTAAAATTGTTCGATTGGAACAAAAAGTGAACAATGGAAGTAACACTGAAACAGGATGGGGCAAGGATATGCTGATGATTTTGTCGATTGCTAAAGAGCAATCTAAGAATTATCAAACAGCAATTAATCAAATAAAAAAACTGTCTAAACAAGACACAGTGGATTTGTCGGATTATCTTGATACGGTTAGAGCAATTGCCTTGTTGCCAGAAGGTCAATATAAAAATGAATTAATCAAAGATTTAGAGCCAGTTAAAAATAGCTTAAGTGAAGCCAACCAACAACTAACTCAAAAAATTAGTGCAGGTGAGACAGCTATTGCGGCAGAAGCCGCAGCTTATCAGCAAGAACAAGCGGCTAAAATTGCTGAGCGAAATGAAGAATTATCTAAGGTAAAAGAAAGCTTATCCTCGAAAGAAAAAATATATTCTTCCTATCAGAGTGTGTCGCAGTCTATCTCCGTCAGCAAAGCTGGCAGTGACTCAACCTCTAGTTCAAGCAGCTCTTCCAGCACTAGCGTAGAAGAGAACGAGTAAAAAAAATCAAAAAAACTGATGTCAGAGGATTTTCTCTGACATCAGTTTTTTAATTTTCTTCTGAACTGCTGGATGAGTTAGTTGAACGCCTAATTCCACGAGCTTCGTCGATGGCATCTTGAATATCCTTGATTTGTGAATCTAAGGTCTTATCATCTTCTTCAGCTTGTTTAATTTCATCATCAATATCCGATAAACTGTCGTTTAAAGTACTTTTTGCTTGCTGATACTCGGCTTCTTTACTCTTATAAATATTGGTGTAGAGGGTAGATAACGATCCACCGCGTGGTTCAATCTGTTGAATTGATTTCCAAATTTGTTGCGCATAACGGTCAAAAGTCGACCAATTGTCTTCAGTATCAGTGACTAAAATTTGATAATCGCTTAATGCTTCAAGTTGTTCAGAAAGTAGTGTGTTAGAAAATGTATTGGCTTCACTAACTGAATCAGCATCTAATTTGTCAGCAATGATTTGGTTACTGACTTTTTTTGCGGCAGTATCGATTGCGGCAGTTGAAGCTTGTAAAGCACTTTTTCGAGCAGCTAATACTTGTTTTGTTTGACTAGAACGGGTGACCAATTGTCCATTTTGTAACGTAACTGAAGAAGGCATTGTGAAATCAATATCATCTTTGCCGTTGTTCAATAAATCCATCGTTTGTTGGAAAATAGTTCTAGTTGCTTTTCCGACAACTGCGTTATTTTGTGCGGCAGGTGTGTCATCACCAATCCAAACCGCAACTGTATAGTAAGGTGTAGCGCCGACAGTCCATAAATCTTTGGCGTCATCAGTTGTCCCAGTTTTGATTGCCCAATTACTGTTGTAAGCTAGAGTGGTATCTGCCGCAGTACCATCGGCTTCTTGATGAACACCTTTCATCGAATCAATCGTTAAGTAAGCAGCATCATCGCTGTAAACTTTACGCTGAGCAATATTAGCGCTATTATAAATTTCTTGTTCATTGTCTTTCCGATTAATGGTTTCAATATTTGTCGGTGTCCGATAATTTCCTTGATTGACTAAGGTCGCAATTCCGCCAGCCATTTCTTGAGTAGTTGCACCATAGGTCATCCCACCAACTGCGATAATCGGATTATTATCAGCCACATCTAAACCACCAAATTCCATCTGAGCTAGCTGTTGATAAACAGGTTCGTTGGTTTCTTCTTGATTTTGAATCGCTAACTTGTAAGCTACCACGTTAGATGAAATCGCCATGGCATTACGTAAAGTTAAATCTCCTAATGAACGTTGATAAACGTTATTGGGATAAGTATTATTTGGTCGATCATCTGAAACCGTCGTTGTTTCAAGTAAACCTCGTTCATAAGCAGGACCATAAGAAACTAATGGTTTAATGGCAGAACCAGGCTGACGATCAGATAGAAACGCTCGATTATAAGAATTTCCTTCTTCGCCACGACCACCAATACTAGCAACTACTTCACCTGTGGTATTATCAATCACAGTCATAGCGGCTTGTTTAGTATAAAGATTGGTCTCTTCATCCATTTCTGGCCAAGCAGCTAAAACATCAGAAACAATCCCTTGCAATTGATTGTGTAAATCTTGATTGATTTTTGTTTTAATTTCGTAGCCACCTGAGATAATTCGTTGATAAACTTTGTTGTAAGCAGTTTGATACTCTTCTTTATACTGAGCTTCTTCTTCAGCGCTATCAAATTGATATTGAAAGCGAAAATCTTGCTGTTCCATCAAGGTTTTGGTAGCAGAATCTAGCGCCAAAGCAATTTCATTATCTTTTACTTCATTGTTTAAAGCTTCGGTGTGGACGCTAGCTTCTAGTTTATCTTTTCGAGCTTGGTCATATTCGTCTTGAGTGATATAACCTTCACGATACATTTGCTTTAAGACTAAACGAGCTCTTTTCAATGATTCTTTTGGTTCTTCCGCCGGATCATAAATTGATGGGTTGTTGGTTACACCGATCAAAGTGGCTTTTTCTAAAAGAGTTGTGTCATTGATATTTTTATCAAAGTAAACTTTGGCAGCGGCGTTAATTCCATAAGCACCATGGCCGAAATAAACATTGTTTAAATAATATTCTAAAATTTTCTGCTTAGAGAATTTCTTTTCTAACTGTTGGGCGATAACCATTTCTTCGACTTTACGGGAAATTGATACTTCAGGCGTTAAATAAATATTCTTTACCAACTGTTGGGTAATCGTAGAAGCCCCCCGCACTCCGCGTCCAATAGCAGCATTAATCCCGACAGTTAAAAGACCTTGTGTATCGACGCCATGATGTTCATAAAATCGTCGGTCTTCGATTGAGATCAAAGCTTCGGAAACGAGTGGATCCATTTCTTCATAAGTCATGTAGTCTCGTTCCTGAGTTTTTAATTCTTGGATTGTATTACCAGAGCTATCTAAAATAGTTGTTGGATAATGTTGTTTAAAGTCGCTTTCCTGAATCTTTTTGGCTTGTGATTGACCAGCATCAATCGCAGTTTGCACAGTATTAAAGTAATTGTTATAAAAGAAGATTCCGCCTGCTAAAAGGCCAATAAAAATTACAGCTATTGCTGAGATCGAAAGCTTGGTAGTTTTGGTTAGTTTATGTTTTTTATCTTTATTGCGATTGTCTTTGTTTCGAGCAATTTTTGGTGGTTTAATAGTGTTTTTATTTTTTTTACGCTGTTCTCTGCGTGTCGTTTGCGTCATTGTCCTTACCCTTCAAAATAATCATTTAGTCTTAGTTTAATGGAAATTCCCACATTTGACTATCAAATCGACAATTTTTGTAGGAAATATTTAGAAATTTAATTTAAAAAAGCGTTTTTTCTGATAAATGCTTGACGGAATCACATTTTGTCGCCACAATAAATAAGTAATCAAATAACGAGGTGAAAAATGAACACAAAGAAAAAATGGTTAATATTTTGGGCCGTCTTCTTAGGGTTAATAATCGGTGGGGCAGGAATTATTCTAACCGGAAATTTTCCTCAGTTCACGATTCCTTTCGGCTGGTTTGCTAGCGGGGAAGAAAAAGAAGAACAACAGGAACTACCCAAATTAGCCCAACTTAATTTAAAAGATATTAGTGATCCAGAAATTTTGACACAATCTTTAGATAAAGTCAGTGAAGTCAATGCACTTTTAGATGACCGTAATAATTTAGCCAGTTCTTCAGCTTTAACAGAAGCCATGAGCAATATATATGGCCAAATGCAAAATGATCAATTGGTTTTTAATTTATATCGAGAGCTTTATTCGGCTATTTACTCTGATAATACTGGATTTGTGGAGGCCAATCTTTTAGGCTTTGGAAAAACTTTGCAAGAAGATAAAATGACCACTGTAGAAAGACAGTTATGGACCTTTGCTGATACAGCTGGTAATCGCCACGATTTTCAATTAGATCTGATTTATAGTGATGATACCTTATTAAGTTTAACCACAACAGCGAATCCTAGTGACAACACGAATATTATTACCGCTGATGATACTTATTTAGATAAGACAGCTGATTTTGAAACAGCTTGGTCAGATATAGTTAGCAACAATTCAGATGTACAGCTGTTCCAAGAAATGAATAAAGATGGTCTAAATCCTGATCAGACGGAATTTCAAGCCTTAGAAAAAGAAGTGGATATTACTGATAAAAATGGTTTTTATGATTTATTTGTAGCCACACGAGGAGATTTACGTAAAGCATATTTAGAAAGTTTCTTCAATTCGAATAGCCCCACAGATGGTTTAACGACTTATACTTATCGGGTACCAACATCTCAGACAGATGTTGAAAGTTTCACAATTTCGTATGATCGTTTAAATGCAAAAATATTAAGTACCACCAAAAACTAAAACTCGCAGGAAATCGACTTTCTTTTTGATTTCCTACGAGTTTTTTTATGGGAAAAATAATGCATCCTTGAAAAAGCACTACTAGCTAGGTAAACTGAATAGATAAGGAGGTTTTTGTGTGTATCGAAATTTTTTGTTGGCCTACATTATCATTGTAGGTATATATAACATTGTCATAAACATCGCACGTCGTAAAAAAAAACCAGTACCACTAGGTTATGTCCGTTTGCAAATTGGTCTGAACATTATTTTAGTGATTCTTGGTTTAATCTATTTAATTTGGGGCTAATAGTAAACAATTTCTGCACCAAAGGGCATTAAAGCGAGTTTGGCTAATTTTACAGATTGTGCAGCAAAGGGAATTCCAATAATTGTGAGACATAATAACAAGGCGCTGGTTAAATGGGCTAGCGCCAACGGAATCCCTGATACAATTAACCAAATAATATTGACCACAAGATTTACCGGTGTTGTGTGATAAATGACATCTTTGCCAAAAGGCATAAAACTCAAGCTAGCCATCTTAAAACACTGCAAGCCAATCGGAATTCCAATAATCGTAATACACCATAAAATACCAGCAAATAACCAACCGATTCCGCCAATAAATCCACCAAAAATCAGCCAGATAATATTTCCTAAACAAGACATCCAAAGCACCTCCTTCATTTTTTTCATTTTAACACTTTTTTTGATTGAAACCCTCAGACTTGCGACTGAATCAAGCTTTTTTAGCTTTATTCAATGGATTTTTGCAGATTCATGGTGTGTCTTTTTCAATTTAAAATGCTATATTTTAAAAAATTACTTTGAAGAGGTGATTCTTTTGAAATCATTTTTAATTGATTATTTACAACAAGAAAAATGGCAGCCAGATGGCGGGGAGGCACAGTCGCCGATTGCTATTGTTACCCAGGATACGATAATTCAAACAGATGAAAATGCGGGTTTGTACTTTTCATTTGAAAAGGAAGTTTGTAATTTCAATAATAATGGACAGAACCTTCAATTATTAGCTTTAGGAGAAGCAATCTTAAATGGAGAGAGGCATGTTTTAATGCAAGTTCATTTCCATTCTGAAGCTGAGCACACGATTGACGGGCAAAGTTTTCCTTTAGAAGGGCATTTTGTTTATCAAAACGGTAGTGGAGAATTAGCTGTTGTAGCGGTGTTATTTGCTGAAGGTGAAGAAAATCAGGAATTTCAACAAGTTTTAGCTGAATTTGATTCTGAGAATGCCTTAATGATTTCACCAGAATTGTTGTTGCCGGAAAATAAAAGCTATTATCATTATACCGGCTCATTAACCACACCACCTTTAACAGAAAATGTGAAGTGGTTTGTTTTACAAGAAAATTTGACAGTCTCAACTAGTCAGATAGAAGCATTTTGTGAATTACATGGAAAAAATCGCCGGCAATTACAACCATTGAATCAACGGACGGTTTTTGCATATCATTGTTAAAAAATTTGGAGGTGTAGGAATGAAAAAAGGTGG
Source organism: Enterococcus sp. JNUCC 77 (assembly GCF_054819945.1). NCBI lineage: Bacteria > Bacillati > Bacillota > Bacilli > Lactobacillales > Enterococcaceae > Enterococcus > Enterococcus sp. JNUCC 77. The sequence continues at coordinate 971,640 of NZ_JBTHIG010000002.1, read as the reverse complement.
CATGAATCAAAAAATTAATTTAATCATTTTAATTTTATCAGGCATTGGCATTATCCTTAAAATCAAAGACTTATTGAAAAAAGAAAGCTAAAGATTACATATAACCTTCAGCTTCCTTACGAGTTAACCAGAAATGGATACCACCGGTGGAATCAGCCCATCGGTCTGGATTAAAATTTTTTGCATAAACCCAAGCACCACGATGATAAATAAAGTCTGGATCGACGTATGAGACAGCTTCATCATAATCTTGATTGGTGTACATATCTTTAATCGTTAGAACCTTTGCCAAATCGCAACGACAAGAGTTGCCAGTAGCGGAGGTTCTTTGGGCGTTTTCAGGAATTAAAAGCTGTACGATCCGATAACCAAAGCATTTTTTATAACCTAAAAAAGCTCCTGTTTTGGGTGGATGTAGTCGGAAATATTGTGTGGTCTCATCCCAAATGACATGATCTAAGGCCACATCTTCTAAAATTGCGAAATAAAAATTAGCACCAGAAATATCCGCACCAGATAAACGACAAGTTCGTAAATCCGTTCCTATAAAATTGACATCGGTCAAATTTGCATCTGTAAAATCACATTGCCGCAACAAACTATTTTCAAAAGTTGTACCGGTTAAATTAGCCCCAGTAAAATCAACCTTTTCAAAACTTAAATGAGAAAAATTTGTTTGGCTTAATTGACGATAGCGGTAATCTAAATTTTCAAGTTCAGCCATGAAATCCCCCCTTTTTAACAATATTGTATCATTTTAAAAAGTAAAATCCTTAATAAAAACAAAAAATAATTCAGAATTGTTACTTTCAAGAAAGCGTTTGTTTTTTTATGCTTTCTTTTTTATAATAGATAGTAAGAAGGATGATTTGTTACCCTAGTTGTTAAATAAAGGAGGAGTTTACTTTGCGCAAAGTCTATAAAAATATATTGGTTGCTGTAGATGGTTCTGAACAAGCGGAAAATGCCTTAAAAGAGGCTGTAGAGACCACCAAAAGAAATGATGGACATTTGGTTATTTTAACTACGGTAGATACTGCTCCGATGCTGGCGGATGCCCATGCCTCGAACTATATCGCTGAAACCTCGAAAAATTATTTAAACAGTATTATTTTACAAGCAGAATTAGAATTACCAGAAGGATTTGACTACGAAACCGTAAAATTGGAAGATAATCCTAAAACAGCGATTGTTAAGTATGCTGAAGACAATGATATTGATTTAATTATGATAGGTGCCACTGGTAAAGGGCGTATCGAGCGAGCCTTGATCGGCTCAACGACTGCCTTTGTTGTTAATAATGCACCGTGTAATGTAATGGTGGTAAAATAACAATTCAAAATCTTTTTCTTTTTTTGAAGATAGGCTTATATTTATTTTTGAAAAGAGGGATATTATGAAAGTTATGAAAAATGTCGTTTATCATAAAGATTTAAATTTAAAGGCTGATATTTATCAACCAGAAACATTTGAAAGAGGATTGATTGATCTTCACGGTGGTGGATGGTTTCGAGGTAGTAAAGAAAAAGAGGGGGCGATTGCTGAAAAATTTGCTGAAGCAGGTTTTTTAGTAGTAGTGCCAGATTATCGTTTAGCTCCAGAAAACTTATTTCCAGCGGCTTTAGAGGATACTTTAGCTAGTTTTGATTGGGCATACGAACAATATCCCGAATTAAAAGGCAACTGGGGGGCTTTTGGCTCTTCTGCAGGCGGAAATTTATCGATTGAGTTGGCTTTACAGCGAGGAATTCCAGCAGTTTCTTGGTCGGGAATTATTGATATTGCCAAGTGGGTACATCAACATGCCGATGTGGTGGCTGAAAATACGCAAAAACCTAATTTTGACCAGCAGGCCTCAGCTTTAATTGATCAAGACGGTGCTAATGATCCATTTTATAAATGGTTTATTACTAACTACGCACCAGATGATCAAAAATTGGCAGATGCAACACCACTCCAAAGAGTTTCAACTAAGAGTGGTCCGCTTTATTTAGCTAATTCATTGAGAGAGTTTGTACCACTTTCTGGAATTTATCAATTGCAAAAAGCTTTAGCTGATAATAATGTGCCGAATGAAGTTAAACTGATTGAAGGAACTAGACATGCGGAAGGATATCTTGAGGCAGCCTGGACATCATCATTGGCATTTTTAAAACAATATATCAAAAAAAACAAGGCCTAAGCCTTGTTGGAGACTGTATATAAAGTCCAAATTTTGGGCGATATCTACAGTTTTTTTATTTATAAAGGTGAACTGTATTGTACCAATGATCACTATTTTCAGCATACCGTTCGAATGAAAAACCTGATAATGCAAAACCTAAAAATGTGATGATTGCGCCAGTAATAACTAATCCTAAAGACCATTTTGCTAATTGATTGACTCTTTTCATGCGTATACCACCTTTTTATTTTGCCAAGAGCGACTAATCTTGTTCCAGAGAATTTGATGTACTTTTAAATAAGCTTTTGTCAGATGACTGGTCAACCATAAAGCAATAATACCTAAGCCTAAAATAGTTAAGCCAACACCAAATTGTGAAACCCCCATAAACATAGCATCAAAGAAGGCCCATGGACTAGTAACCATCGCCACGACACCACCAAAAATAAATCCTCCAGCAATTGAAAAGCCAGTAAAAGGTATGCACCAAGCGACAATATATATGCTAAAAAGAATCGCTGCAGCAGCAATTGCCAAACTTCCCCATAAAGGTGAACTGATAACTAATAAAATAATGACGAACAAGGGGAGCTTTCTTTTTGTTGATGGAAATGGTTCGTCGACTAAACTAGCCAAAACTGCTTTGGGATTAGGTAATTCAGCCACAGCATCGGCTTCTGAATAGCCGGATTCCATTAATTCAATAATTGTTTGATCGTAATATTCAACGGTGCTTTGAACTACACTAGGAGAAACTCGATAGCTCAACAATTCCGTTAATTGAGATAAATATTCTTGACGCATATTTTTCAACCCGCTTTCTAATCGGTTTTATTTGATACATTTAGCATATCTTTTTTTATGATTTTGAACAATCGGACTTTAGACCTAAAAAAAGAATCCGCTAATTTGCGGATTCTTCTTCCATGAGAAGGGCTTGTTTTTTATCGCCTCGATACAATTCAAAAATGGTCCAAGCCAATAATACTAGAACGATCACGATCAAACTGTCAGCAATTGCATGTGCTAGAAAAAGCTGATCAGCAGATAAATTGCTTCCAAAAAAACTTTCAATTTGATTAGGTAATCCTCGTAGATTTAAATAAGTTAACGCGACGACTGAAATCCAACCTAAAACTTTTACTACTAAATTATTTTTGAAACGGTGCCCCATTTCAGCAGCGCTATCAGTCATCATTAACAAGGGAATAATTGAAAAAGGTAAGGCAAAAGCCAGAAAAACTTGCGAGTTATTCATTAAATCATTTAAAGCTTCATGTTCTGCAACGGTACTTTGACCACGAGTAAGCAATACACAAATTAAAACGGGCACAACGGACAATAATCGTGTAACTAATCGTCGCAACCAGATTGGCATTCGCATTTCAATGAAGCCTTCCATGATAACCTGTCCAGTTAAAGTTCCAGTAATGGTAGAATTTTGGCCGGATGCTAATAATGCTACCGCAAATAATGTCGATAAGACACCTGATCGGGCAACATTTGCTAACAAACCATTGCTTAAGGTTGCGGGATTAGACAGAGCTTCATAAAGGCCAAAGAAAGATGGATCTTTAACCGCACCTGATTTAAAAACTGCTACGCCCATAATTAATAATAAAGCATTAACTAACATCGCTAAGGTTAATTGAATGTTGGAGTCCCAAGTTGTAAAACGAACAGCTTTAGCTACTTGTTTTTCATCACTATGATCTATCGCTCTTGTTTGCGAAATTGCAGAATGAAGATATAAATTATGGGGCATGACAGTGGCTCCGATAATTCCTAAAGCACCAGTTAAAGGTGTTTGACCACCAATTTTGGGACTTTCGGCAAATGTTTGACTGGAAGGAACGAAACCTTTCACTAGTGCTGACCAATCAGGATTTGATAAGGCAACTTGATAAACAAAAACAAATAATATGACAAAAATTAGACAAACGACAATCGCTTCAATTTTTCTAAAACCGACTTTTGTTAGTAGTAATAATAATAAAACGTCAAAAACAGTAATCACAACAGCTAAACCTAATGGAATACTAAAAAGTAAATAGAGTGCAATCGCCGCACCAATGACCTCAGCAATATCGGTAGCCATAATGGCTAACTCAGTCAAAATCCATAAAACAATTCCCAAAGCTTTAGATGTTCGCGCACGAATGGCTTGGGCTAAATCCATCTGAGTAACAATACCTAATTTTGCTGCCATGTATTGTAATAACATAGCGATTAAACTAGACATTAAAATGACTGACATTAATAAATATTGAAAATTTTGTCCGCCAGTAATCGAAGTGGACCAATTGCCGGGATCCATATAACCAACTGCGACTAATGCACCCGGACCAGAATAAGCTAATAATGTTCTAAAAAAACTTTTGCCTTCAGGAACTTTGACAGTTCCATTAATTTCGGCTAAAGATGCACCGTTGGCATGAGTTATCAAATGTTGTTTATTTTTTTCACGCATTTCTTCACCCCGTTTATCTTTTACAAACACATCATACACCTAAATGTAGACAAAGCAAATAATTATTTTCGGCAAACCTAAAATTTCTTTAAAATAAAAAAAAGCCAGAGAATTTTCTCTGACTAGTGGCTACCGATAATTGGCCTTAATTGTTTTCCTAAATGTAAAAGTAATTCATGCCCATTTTTACGAAATTCAGCAGAGAAAGAAGAATCAGCAGGGGAAAGTTCGCCGATTTTTTCTCCCATCACATCAAAGACTGCTAATAAATGGTCTTCATTTTCCCATTTAATTGTCCAATAAGGACCTTCTAGTGCTTCATCAATTAAGTTTTGGGCATTTTCTTTGATGGCTTCAATAATAATTTGATCTTCGTCAGCCGTTTCACCTTGCTGTTTTCGCCAAGCCATTACTTGCGCGACTTCTAAAATATTGGTGGGGACTAAGGGATACATTTTTTTCAGCTCCTATTGTTGAATATCAACGACACGGTCCACCCACGCACTATAAAAATCTTCTTCATGGGATACGACAATAACGGTACCAGCAAAATTTTGTAAACTTTCTTGTAAACTTATTTTAGTACTTTGGTCGATATGATTGGTGGGCTCATCTAAAATTAACAAATTGCCTTTTTCCATTGTCATTTGGGCTAATTTTACTTTGGTTTGTTCACCACCGCTTAGGGTTCTAAGTGGTTCTTGGGCTAATTCACTAGGAAGTCCTGCTCGAGAAAGGTGTTTACGTAATTCTTTGACTGTTTCCTTTGGATAAATATCGCTTAAATATTGCAAAGGGGTTTGATAACCATTTTCCCAATGCAAATCCTGTTCAAAATAATTAATTTTTGTATTAGCAGGAAAATGAAAATCTCCGTCAATTTTACGAATTTCACCGATTAAAGTTTTCAAAAGAGTTGATTTACCAATACCATTAAAGCCGCGGATAGCAATTTTTTCACCATAACGTACTGTTAGATTGATTGGCGGTAACAAAGGTTTTTGGTAACCAATTGTTAAATCAGTTGTCTCCAAAGCCAAGGTTGTGACAATCGGGTGATAAGGAAAATCATAGTGGGCTTTCGCATTGGAATTAGGCGGGGTTAATCTTTCCACCTTATCCAATTGTTTTTGTCGAGATTTTGCCATAGTTGAACGACTACCGGCTTTATATTTACGAATATAGGCTTCCGTTTTTTCAATTTGTTTTTTCTGAGCGGCATACTGACGCAAATAGGTTTCTTGAAATTGTTCTTTTTGTTTTAAGGCTTTTTCTAAATTCCCTGTATATTTAGTTAACTTACCAAACTCAATGTCAGCAATATGAGTAGTAATTTGATTTAGAAAACTTTGGTCATGGGAAATAACTACAAAGGTTCCCGCAAAATCCTTTAAAAATTGACTCAACCAAGCGACATGTTCGTCATCTAAATGGTTAGTCGGCTCATCTAAAATCAAAACATCAGGTTTTTCCAGTAGTAATTTTGCTAAAATTAATTTGGAACGCTGCCCGCCACTGAGATTTTTTAACTGAGACTCCATACCTAAAATAGCTAAGCCAAGGCCACTGCTCATTTCATCAACTAAGGTATCAATTTGATAAAAATCGCCTTGATCCAACTCAGTTTGCAGCTTTCCGGCTTGTTCTAACAATTTATCATCATAATTTTCACTGTATTCTTCATACAGTTTCCCAATTTTGGCTTCTTTCTCAAATTCCGCCATAAAGGCCGTCTTTAAAAAATCACGAATGGTCAATTCAGGATCAACTTCAACATACTGATCTAGATAACCGTAATGAATGTTTTTTTGCCATGAAACTGTGCCATCATCTGGTAAAATTTCGCCCGTTATAATTTTGATTAAGGTACTTTTACCGGCTCCATTTTGACCGATTAATCCTAAATGTTCCCCACGATTAACTTGTAGAGACAAATCTTCATATAAAATCTTGTCACCAAATTGCTGACTAATTTCTTTTAACTCTAATAAACTCACTGATATACCAACTTTCTTAAAAATCCATCCCTTTATCATCTTAGAAATTACAGCGTTCGTCAAGTCACTAAGTTGAAATTTGAAAGAAAACTTTGAAAACTGCAATAATAAAGGAAAGGGTGTGAGAGAAATGACTGTAAATAAGCCATTAACAGAGGTCCTTGTTGATTGAGGGAAAAACAAAATTTTAGCAGAGTTTAGTGATTTTTTCCTGATGATTGCTACGAGACTAAAGGAAAACGGACAATTCAGTTTAGTTGAGGGAAAGAAAACAACGATCATTGCACCTGACGAACTTTTAGAAGTTGAATTGAAATATGAAAAAAAAGGCGATAAACACCAGTTTGAAATTGAATTCGAATGGTTAGAAGGTCAATCAAATGAAAAATTTACAATTAAATAATCGCCGAGAACAAAAAATTTATCAAATTATGAATGACATCTAGAGATACTGCAAGGAAATTGAAGACTATCTGAAAAATTCCATCAAAAAATTGAATCATAACTATTCACCTCTATTTTTTCTATTATGATAGAAGAAGTTACACAATATAAAAATAGATTTGTCTATCATTCAACGAACAGAATTGTAAGACACAAAAAAAGCATCCGCTCATAGCCAGCAGATGCTTTTTAATTTAGACAATCGTCCATTTCTTGTGACGCTCCTTATGCAGTTTTTTTAAGTTTTGAAATTGCTTCTTCAATCGTGACGCCACTTGCGCGATGATCGCTATTTGGGATATAAACAATGAATAAATTGTTTTCAGTGTCTAAAGTTACCCGATAAGTCAAATCTTGAGTAGAGAATGTCATTATACTTCACATCCTTTCTTGAAAAATTCATGAAAACACTTATCTTTGAATAAAATTATAGCATGGGTCGTTTATAAAAACAAGAAAAAAGCTGATACATGTTAAGAAATATAACATGCATCAGCTGTGCCCCTGCCAAGGAATTTTATTATAGCATATTAAATAGTTTGTTTGTGTAATATGCCTTTCATAGCAGACTTTAAAGGGAAGTAAAGTAAGCTTGTGATAATAATGGTCGAAACAATGTTGATGACAGTCGCAGGCATACTGATGATAGCAGCCATAAAAGCAGGCTTTAAGTCTGCTCCAGCAATCATTGACATCATTGTTGCCTCTATGACTGAGGCGATAAATTTGGCAATCCCTGCAAAGAAGGCAATCGTGATAATTTGATAAATTTTTGTCGGATCCTTTTTAAACAGCCAAAAGCCAAAGTAGGCAGCAGCCCCCACAACAAAACATTCAACAAAATAAATTGGTGCCTCACTGGCATAGCCATTTAAAATATCAAAGAGTGCAAAACCAATGCCTCCAGCCAAAGCGCCACGCCAATAACCTAGTAATAGCACCGCTAATAAAACCACTGTATTGCCAAAATGAATAAACATTCCAGTTGGTAAAGGAATTTTAATCATAGTACCGCAAAAGGTTAGCGCCGCAAATAATGCTACGAAAACAATTGTTTGGATTTTTTTGTGATTAGTCATGATTTTCCTCCATCCTCTTCTCAGCCTGATTGTATGCTCCGTGCCAAACGTGGCCGACATAGGGATTAATTGCTATTCCAGCTTTAATAGCTGCTTGAACAAAATTAATACTTGTTTTAATAGCTGAAAATAGTTCGTAATCTTTTGCTAAAGCAGCGGTTATGCTAGCCGCAAAAGTACAGCCAGCACCATGATTAAAGGTTGTTTCTATAATTGGGTGTGGGAAATAATGAAATATTTCGCCATTATAGTACAAATCAAAGGGCAACCCAGCGCCGCCACCTTTAATGACAACATTTTTTGCACCAAAGGAATAAATAATTTTTGCCGCCTTTTCGATTTGTGATTTTTCTTTTAATTCGCCTAAACCAGAAAGAATGCCCGCTTCCCTTAAATTAGGCGTTGTTATATACGCCATAGGTAATAAAACTTCTCGCATGGCAGTTACATTGTCTGCATTTAAAAAATCAGTGGTTCCTTTTCCTGCAATTACCGGATCCACAACGATTGGTCCAGAAAAATCAAATAATTTTTGACTCGTCAATTCGATAATTTTACGGGAGGGTAGCAGACCAGTCTTAATAGCATCGATTGGACCTGCCAAAGCCGAATCTATTTGTTTGTCGATTAAATTTAAGTCTAAAGACGTTAATTGGTGTTTGCCACTTTCAGGGAACATGGTGACAATACTAGTAATTGCCGCAAAACCAAAAACTCCATATTCTTGAAAAGTTTTTAAATCCGCTTCAATCCCGCCGCCACCAGTTGCATCAGAACCGGCTATAGTCACTACTTTTTTCATAAAAACCTCCTTACAAAAATTTAGTATAGTCTTCTTTTAGGAATTAAAAACAGCCAATTGGCTTTTAATTGGGTGGGCCAATTTTTATTTTGTCATCCGGCGCAAGTCTGATGTCATAGAAAGATTTTTGAGGCATAATAAGGTAAAGAGGAGGGAGAACCGTGGAACAAATTCTTGCATTAGTTGTTTTAGCTTTTATTATTTATTTGGTGGTTCGCTTGAGTTCAGTAATTTGGCGGGTACTAGGGGTTTTACTCATTATATTCTTGATTTATGCATACAAAGATCAAGCATTTGCTCAAATGGAATCCTTTGTAGCAAATCCTGACTTTGGTGGCTTATTAGGAACTATTTCGCAGTTCTTTACAAGTTTATGGGGTATGATTAGCAATTTATTTCACACAATTATAAATTAAAATAAGTCTATGAATGAGTAATTAATTTACTCATTCATAGACTTTTTAATTAGTTATTTTCAGTTGCGATTGATTCAGAATTTTTTTCACTTAAATCGATTCCGCTGACTTTACAAGTCACTGCGCTAGCAACAACTCCGCCGTTTAAATTAACTACAGTTCTACCCATGTCAACAAGTGGTTCAATTGCAATAAATACTCCTACAAGACCTACAGGTAAGCCTAAAGCAGAAAGTGAAATAATCGTAGCAACAGAACCACCACCGCCAGTTCCAGCAATCCCAAATGAAGTCATCGCAATAATAAATCCAGCATAAAGTAAAAATTGAGGTGATAATGGATTAATTCCTTGTGTTTGCGCAACAATCGCGATAATAATTCCTGGATAAAGACCAGCACAGCCACACATACCCATCGATGTTGCAAAAGAAGCACTCAAACTGGAAATACCTTTTGGAATATTTAAATCTTCTTGCATCTCAAGATTCATAGCCATTGAGCCGGCACTTGACGCTGTAATAAAAGCAAAGGAAAGAACTGAGAATGCCCGTTTAATATAACGTGCTGGTGAAATACCACAAAGAGCAATAATCAAAATTTGAATGGCAAAAACAATTGCCATCGCAACATAACAAGCGACAAAGAATTTTGCCAGTTTCCAGACAGCTGAAAAATCATTATTTACTACAGTAGTAGTCATGATGGTAAAGACTGCGTAAGGAGCAAATGATAAGAATAAACGAACAACTGACATAATGATTTCATAAATGCTATCCATCATTTGTTTGAAAAATCCAGCAGCTTCTGGTTTTCTATCTTTAATTTTTAAAAAGGCAACTCCTAAAAACAGGGCAAAAATAACTACACCCAAGGTTGCACTAGGTCTCTGACCAGTTAAATCATAAAAGGGATTTGAAGGGAAGATAGCAATAATTTTTTGAGGCAAACTCAAAGCATTTTCGCCACCAGCAACATAACTGTCTCTTAATTCATTGGCAGTACTTAAGGCTGTTTTAGAGATAGTAAAGCCGCTACCATCAATATTAGCAAAATAACCGGTAATTATCCCGATAATTCCTGCAAATCCTGCAAACCCAATCAAAGTTCCAATGATGGTCGCACCTAGTTTGGCTACGTTGGTTTTTATTTCAACTTTTGTAAAGGCTAAAACGACACAGACAAAAACCAATGGCATTGCAATCATTTGCAATAGTTTGACATAAATACCACCTAAAATACCTACCCAATCAGAAAAAAGCATCCGTTCAGAGGCAGAAAAGAATTGGTTTAAGATAAGTCCTAAAATAATCCCTAAAACAAGGGCTAGGACCACTCGCTTAGAAAAGGCAACTTTTCGGCTTTTTAAATAAAGTAAGCCATAAATAATCGCGGCAACAATAATAAAAGATATAGCAATTAACATTTTTACACACTCCAATTTGAATTAATCATCGTCATGTGCAATCATTCACTTATGAAGGCAAAAGAGTTTATTTATATAGTAAAAATGATATTCGATTGATCTTAAAGACGACTCCATAGATGAAGAGACATAACGATTAGCTTAGAAACTCTAAGATTCTTCTTTACTCATAGTCAAAGACGTTTATTCATTATGCTCCCCCCAATCACCACTATAAAAACCCTTACAGTCAGCGTAGCAAAAAAAAATGTCGAAAACAATAAATTTTTTTGTAAATAAGACCAATGAGCCTGACTTCTCACTGGTCCTTAATTTTTTCGAACATCTCTTATTAGTAAATCTTTTACAGCTAGATAGGCTTGCCAAACATTGTCAGGAATATCAACATGGGGAATGTAATTTGCACCTTTGGGACCGTAGCCTTGCTCATCATCATGCAGACGTCGGATCTCTCCGATGACTAAAGACAAATAATACTCTTTTGGCCACCAATTTTCATCAAAAGTAGGATAGGGCATTAAAGCAATATCTTTAGTGGGTATGGGCCAATTTTTCTGAAAAGTTAATAAGCTCCTTTTTTTCAACAGTGGATCTTGAACCAACCAAATTTTTTCAGGGGGATTGTCAAAAGCTGCTAAGGAAAAACGAGCATTTTCACCAGTATTTGTTGATTGTTCCTCCTTTATAATGTTTAACTGAGAAATATCGCCATAAGCCTGTTTAAATATTTCTAGCATAATAGTTGCTTCAGGTAATTGAGAAAAATTTTCCATGTGTAGTTCAGGCATCATTTTTTTATAGTTATCAATTAAGAATTGTGTACCATGTCCAATCCCGCCGCAAAACATGACTGTTTTAATTTTTTTCTCTTTAACAAATTTTGCAGTATAGCTAATCAAATTCGGTAAACTATTTCCGGCTAAAACTAACGTATCAGCAGAAAAATTTTTTTCATCTTCTTGTTGAATTAAAAAATTAACTAACGTTTCTAACATAAGCTTCACTCCTTGACTGAAAAAACAAAACTCTCTATAGTTATTTTAACATAACTAGGAGGTTGAATAGATGTCACTTCATGAAGCCCAAGAGATTTCTCCAGATGAATTAGAAGAACTCCTAAAAAAAGACGCGATCACGTTATTAGACGTTCGAGTCGTTGAACAATATCAATCAGGCCACATTAAAGAAGCGCTTAATTTTCCTTTAGCTAACATAGCTAATTATCAAGGATCAAAGGACAAACCAATTTATTTAGTCTGCCGAACTGGTAATAAAAGTGAGCAGGCTGCTGAAATATTACAAGCAAAAGGCTATCAAACTTTTAATATGACCGGCGGAATGCATCAATGGTTTGGTGAGATTGTTTAAAAAAAGGTTCCAAGCTCAACAATTTGAGCTTAGAACCTTTTTTAATGAGAAAGTTTAATTCTTTTTTGTTTTGATTAATATACAGATTAAAGCAAATAACAAAAAAACAATCGACACAAAGATAGTCTGATCTCCGAGAACACCTGATAATAATGAAACTAGCGCTGCTCCAACAATAAAACTGCCAATAATTGTAGCGATATCACGACATTTATTAATCGCTTTATGATCTTTTAACATTAATCCTTCCAAAATACTTGCTGCAAATGTCCGAATATTTCCTGTCATCATTAAAGAAGTAAAAGGAGCACCTTTTAAACGATTAAATTCTTGCAATTGAGCAGCTGCAGCAATTGACAATAAAGCACTGGCAGCTCGGTCAGATAAAACTGACGCAAAAAGAGCAACAATTAGCATACAAATAATTTCCCAACCAATCACAAACGATTGACGAATACCTGGTCGTCTACTGTGATCAAATTTTTCTTGAAATAGACGAATTAAAATAGTTCCTAACATAAATGCCAAAATAGCAATCAAATACCGACTCACACCGACATTATCTGGATGAATAAGGTGAATACCAAATAAAATTAAATTACCAGTTTGTAAACCTGCAAATACTTCACCATGTAGTAAATAAGTATACGCATCAAGACTACCTGCTGCCATAGCTAAAAGTGAGCCAACTAATAATGTTTCATGAATCGGTATTTCTTTTTTTATCTTTTCAAGTTCCTCCACAAATACCGCCTCCTAAAATTCTTGGTTATTATTGCGCTAATTCTAAAAAAAAACAAAAAGAATGTTTTTCCAAAAGCTTTTCAATTTATTTTTATTGCAGTACACTGAAAAAAAGGAGAGGTTTGATGACAACATTTTATTTTATTCGCCATGGCTTGACTCAAAACAATATTGAGAGACGATTTAACGGTGGAACGGTTGATACACCATTAGTGGCTGAAGGGATCGATGAAACAAATCGAATGGCAACAGAATTAGCAGCAACTACTTTTGATCAAGCTTATAGCTCACCCCAAATGCGGGCGCAAACTACAGCACAAATCATTTTAAGTCAAAATCATGCTGCGCCAACAATTCAGATTGATGAACGATTAAGAGAATTAAAACTAGGAGATTGGGATGGCAAAGTGATCGATGAAGTGAAAAATCATCCTGAAGCCTACAATTATTTTCATCAACCAGATAAATTTAACTCAGAAAAAATACATGCCGAATCCTATGAACAATTGATAAATCGAGGAAAAGATCTTATTTCTGAGATTAATCAAAAAAATCAAAACCAGCAAATCTTAGTAGTCACACATGGCTTGTTTTTGATGACTGTTTTTTCCAATTTAAAACAGGATCCTTTGAGCCAACTTAGGAAAAGTCCAATTGTACCAAATTCTAGTCTCACAATTCTGAAAACAGATGGAGAAAAAGCAGAGTTTGTTACTTGGGGAAAAACATTTTAAAAAAGACCAATCTCAAAATGAGAATGGTCTTTTTTTATAATTGATGGATCAAACTGCCAATAAAGTAAAGCAATGGATAACCAATCATTACCAAGGACATTGTCTTTAAAACAATTGGAAAGGTGGTAGCTTTGTCCTGTTTTTGCTGATAGATTTTTAACCCTTGGATACTTTTTGGTAAGAATAAAAACAAAATTAAAATGGGCCAGGGAGCAATTCCCAAAAAGACAAAAATAGGTAATAGTAAATAACTAATTGCAAAAACGATCAGCAATACTGAAACTGCTGTTTTTTTGCCTAGATAATAAACCAGAGTTTTACGACCATTTTTAACATCTTCTTCTAAATCAGACGTATTATTAGCCAATAAATTATTAAACATCATCATGCTAAGCGGCAAACACAAAATAAAAACTTCAAAAATCATGAAAGGAGTCACTTCGATTTTGCCATCAATTGCTAAATAAAAACCAATGACTGGAATAAAAAAGCCACTGGTCGTACCAGTTAAAACTTCAGCAATCGGAAGTGAGTTCAACGGGTGCTTACCGTAAGAATAGAAAAGACCAATATAAAAGCCAATTAAGCCCAAAATTCCAACAATAATATTGGTCCTCAAAACTAACCAAACACCAAGTAAAAAGGCGATAAACAAACAAATAAGATAAAGATTTCTAACAAACTTTAAACTCAATTTCTCTCGACCAATGACATTCGTTACTTCACGATAATGTTGGTCAGAAGCATTTTTATAATCCATGTAATGATTAAAAATATTCGCAGTTACATGGAAAATAATTAAAATTAATCCATAAAGGAATAAATCTAAACTGATTCCCCAGTCAAATTGATCCATCGCAATCGAAACCCCCATTAAAATTAAAAACAAATTCAACGGGGCCGTATAAATTTCTGATAACTCCCAAAATTGTCGGAAAGTAAATTTATTTTCCATTAACATCCTTCTTTCATAGATACTTGCTTATTTATTAAACGCAATCGAAAGAAGTTTGTCTACTAAAAGGGTTGCTCTTCGACAAAAATAGCCTGAGCAGTTCCATGGGCATTCAAATAATTAAAAAAAATAGGGAATAGATCGGCATCTTCCTTATCCAAATGTTCTTTTGATAGCCAATTTTTGCGATTTTCTTTTGGAATTGAATGGAGCAATTTTTTTTGCATTTGTTCAAAAGTTGGGCGCCGTTTATAAACAATACGATTTAAAATCATTCCTTTACTATAGAGATAGCAATAATATTGGTTGTTTTCAGCTAGTAAACCAATAAAAAATCTACCTTGTAAAGTTAAAATTAATTGTTTATTTCGTCTTAAAAAACGTTCAATTATTAAATAATTCTGCCACCAAATAGCTGCAGTTTCAAAATCTTGACGGTGGTTAGCCCGCTGAATTTTATCTTCGATGCGTTGTAAAACTTTTTCGGGGCGGCCTTTAAAAGCATCGCTAATTTCTGTTAACCTTCCAGTAAACTCTTCTTCAGGTGTTAGCTCAGACGAAATGTTCACAATATCTTTGGCAAATCTAAGTGGACCTGTCAGGCGATATAAACTCATTAGTATTTTTTTTATTTCGATCATTTTTGCTTGCTTGAAAAAAGGGCCAATTATTTGTCCTTGATTTGACCAATGATTTAATACTTTCAGATAAGGCTCTTCATCTAAAAATTGAAAAAAACCATAATTCTCGTAGCGGTTCATTCTTTGATTAAAATGAGGGCGTATTTGATGGATTTTTTGACACTCTAGAATTAAGGCATCAAATTCAGTATCAACTAGTTGAAAATCAAAATCATCAATTTGGCCAACCATTCGAATAACTTTTTTTGAATGCTGTTTATTGTTCCTGAAATAGGAAGCCACTCGTCTTTTCAGATTTTTAGCCTTTCCAACGTAGATTGTTTGACCTTCATTGTCTTTCATGAAATATACACCTGGAGACTCAGGTAAAAGACTAACTTTTTCTTTTAATATCAATGATTTAGTCATGCTATGCTCCTTATATTGATTTTTACTTTTAAAGCCACAATCGCACTTTTAAAAAACTAATTAGTCATTTTTAACGTACCGAAATGGTTGCAATACTAATAAAAATTTGCGAGAATTAATATAACGAATTTTATTATTTTTAAAGATCGTTAAAATATTTCTTGTGAGTGCGGATTGTCAGTTTTTGTAAAAATAGATTGGAGTGAAAATATGGATATGGATACAAGGGTAAGTAGAAGTCAACTACGTCAACAAAGACGTCGTCAAACCAATAATTATTTATATTTGAAAAAAAGTACTGCATTATTAGGAACGGCACTAGTTGCTGCTTCTGTTGTTGCACCATTAATGAATGCGAGTCAAGCAGATGCGGAAACTAATAGTGATGCATCGACAGCAAATTCTAGCGTTGATAAACAATCATATATCAGCAGTTTGGCTGGAATGATCGAGCCAGAAGCTGAAAAAAATGATTTATATGCATCGGTTATGCTAGCACAAGCAATTTTAGAAAGCAACTGGGGACAAAACGAGTTCGCCAAAGGACCTTATTTTAACGTCTTTGGTTTGGAAGGACAGTATGAAGGTAATTCTGCTATCCTACCAAAAACAAACTTAGCAACTGGCTTAACAGAACAAAAGGAATTGAAAGATTACGATTCTTATGAAGATGCAGTTGCTGATTATGTTCAAGTAATGAAGACGACTGAAGAAAATGGCGACGACCAATACTTCAGCGGTACTTGGAAACACTTTGCTGATAATTACCAAGCAGCAGCTCAAGCCTTACAAGATCGTTTCAGTGAAAGTAGCACTTATGCGCAAGAATTAATTCAAATTATTGAAGAAAATAATTTAACTAACTATGATACACCAGCTAAAGAAATTACAACACCGGCACCAACTAATGAAGCAGTAGTCGCACCAGAAACCTATACTGTTCAGTCTGGTGATTCTGTTTGGTCTATTACTAATCAGCATAACATTAGTACGAATGATTTTGTTTCTTGGAATAATTTACAAGATAATGATATCTACACAGGACAAACCGTTGTCGTGGGAAATGGTGAAGATAGTGCAGCTTCTGCTACAACAAATACACCAGTTGCTACACCTGAGGTTACGACACCAGCGCCAACGACACCAGTAGTTGACAATAATACTAATGTTGAGGTACCTGTTGTTGATACGCCAGTCGTTGAATCACCTACAGTTACTGCACCAGTTGAAACGGCTCCTGTTGAGGAGAATACACCAGTAGAAAACAACAACACGGTAGCTGATGAACAAGTAAACACTACAACACCAGAAGCCACTACTCCAACGGATAATGGTCAAGCTACAACGGATAATGCTCGAGGTGAAGCGGTTGTTGCTGAAGCAGAAAAATATCTTGGAACAGATTATGTTTGGGGCGGTAGAACACCTGAACAAGGATTTGATTGCTCAGGATTAACACAATATGTTTACCAACAAGTTACTGGTGAAGATATTGGTAGTTGGACTGTCGCTCAAGAATCATCAGGGACTCAAATTGCAGTTTCAGATGCACAAGCAGGCGATTTACTTTTCTGGGGACAACCAGGTGCTACCACACACGTAGCTATTTCTACGGGAGATACAGGATATATCCATGCGCCACAACCAGGACAAGAAGTTAAATATGGTGATACACAATGGTATACACCTGATTTTGGTGTACGAGTTTATTAGAAATTAAATAAAGTGAAACTCTCGAAAGCATACATCTTTTGAGAGTTTTTTTGTCTACCTGGAGCCTATTTAAAAGTCTTTTAAATAGGCGTTATTTAATTTTTCAAAAACCTCAGTACAGATAAAGTTATTTTTTTATATTTCAAGAAGATTAGCCAGAATGGTTAGATGATTAAGAGAAATAACCATTAGACTAAAAGACTTCTAAAAGACTTTTAGTCTAATGGCAGCTTGCATTAAAGCTTTTTAACTCCTAATTTTAGTTTACATAATAATTTAGAAAGGGATTAATAATAATTGGATAGTTTCTTATCCTTGAAATTATTTGAGAATGAATTTTAAAATTATATCTTTGATTTAATGATTTATCAGTTTAGATGTTTTTTTATAATGAACATAAACGTGATCTAAAAATGAAAAATAAAAAAAAGAGGAAAAAACTTTTAAAAAATGATATGATTCTGTTTGAAATAATGTTCCTAAACATTCTAAATTTTATATTATAAAATGTATATGATTCAAGTACTTAAATAGGAGATAAATGCTATACATCTGTTTGTGACAATCCATGCTATGTATTAGAATTTAATCAGATAGTATCTCAGTACTTATTATATAAATGACAGGAGATTAACTAATTATGAAAGCTTTATATTTCGATCATTTCGGTAATTCTGATGTTTTAACATATGATGAATTACCAGACCCGGTTGTTTCTAAGAGTGAATTACTATTACGAATGGAATATATTGGTTTGAATTATGCGGACATTTATAGAAGAAAAGGAGAATATCACATAGAGGAACGTTCCCCATATATAAATGGGTACGAAGGTGTTGGGACAGTCATTGATATTGGCTCTGCCGTTAGTGAGTATAATATTGGTGATAAAGTCTTTTTTGTGGATGTTCCTTTTTCAAACGCCGAATTAGTAGCTGTTCCAAAAGAAAATGCCATAAAACTACCTAGTGACATGGATTCAAAGTTAGTAGCAAGTATTGGCTTACAGGGCTTGACTGCTGATTTTTTAGCTCATGATTTAGGGAATGGACTTGAAAGTAGTAATGTTTTTGTGCATGGGATAAGTGGTGGGGTGGGGCAAATTTTAGCTCAAATGTTAACAGCCGATGGTCTTAATGTATATGGGATTACTTCTTCAAAAGAAAAACAACAGATGGCTTTAAGACAAGGTGCAAAAAGGGTTTTTTTAAGAAATTCAGATTGGCAAGAAGATTACTTATCGTATTTTGATACCGTATATGATGGAGTTGGGATTACACTACTGGATAGTATTGACTTAGTTAAACATAGAGGAAAAGTAGTTTTCTTTGGAATGGCTGGAGGCAATCCTCCTAAAATTGATTTTGTTGAATTACTTTCTCAATCAAAAAGCATATTAACCGGAGATCTTTGGGATTATTTGACTAGCTATCAGGAACGCAGTGAAAGAAGTGATAGACTTTTCAAGTATTTTAGAGAGGGTACGATAAATATTAGTGAACCAACTATTTTTTCTTTATCTAATGGTAAAGAAGCCCATGAATTTTTGGAATCAGGAAAAAGTGTCGGTAAAATTCTTTTAGAGCCATAGAATGATGCCTTAGATTTTTGTATAAAGATATTTGATGGAAATCATTGTCAGATATCTTTATCACGATTAATGAAAAAAATATTTAGACTAGTGGATTTTCTAAGTCATAATTCAATAATAGATGCTAAATTATAATACGCTAGCTGCGCGTAGATGATAAATTATTTTTTTATTTAAACTTCTTTTCAAAATAAAAAGATATTAAGAGCTAATTATGAAGGATAGTTATGCAATAGCAACCAGATGTTGCACTTACTCCTAACATTCGCCAATTTAATGTAGCTTTGTATAATACATGTTATGTAAACTAAGTAGTAAAAAAGCGAATATCTTTTTATAAAGTGCAACAACTGAACTAAATTTTAATCACCTTCGTGGACAATCATACATTTTAACCAGAAAGACATTTCTCTTGTTCATATAACTCTTTACAAGTTCTAAAGCAAAGCTATGAATTTTTTTAGGTCTAGTGTTTAATTCCTCAGCAATAAAAAGCATATCTTCTTGAGTTTGCTTCTCAAAAGTCTGTTTCTTAGGCAAATAAACTCGAATGAATCTATTAGTATTTTCATTTGTACCACATTCTTGTGGTGCGTATGCATGTGAAAAATAAACTTTAGCCTAGTAAACGACTAATGAATCTCTCGTTTACGAATTCTCTGCTACGATCAAAAGTAATAGATTTTACATGATCGCTGCGTTTAATCTAAATGTTGACTTGATAGTATTTGTCTTCGCCTATTTTTATAACCCTTCACTTCAAATATTACCGTTATATTTTTTTAAAATTACAATTAATAATTTTTTTATTACATATCAAAAAAATGAGCAACAATTTTGGTCATTTATAAACCTCCGTTATATGATTAAAAGGGGAAGTTTCTCTTAATAGGAGGATTTTTTATGAAAAGAGAGTTAATTGGGAGTTCAAATTATCGTCGGATGCGCTTGGTAGAAATTTTAGATCGTCTAGATGATTGGCTATCTGTTAAAGAAGCTAGAGTTGTTGTTAGTTGCTCTACCAAAACATTGATGTCAGATATCGACTATATCAATGATTTTTGGGGTACATATGTCAAAATTGATTTCTCGAAAACACTAGGTTTAAGGTTGAGTAATGTTTCAACGAATAAGATGGCAAACATTTATAACATAATTTTTGCTGAAAGCAAGGAATTTCAAATGATTGAACAGCTCTTGTATCAGCCAAATGAAGATGCTAGTTTTTGGTGTAAATACTTTTTCTTGAGTGAAGCAAGTTTCTATCGAATGGTAGCCAAAATTGATATTTTTTTAAAGAATTACGGGCTACGACTTCATCGTAATCCATTTTACGTGACAGCAAAAAAAGAGCAGTGGGTTCGGTTCTTTTATCAGGAATATTTTAGCGAAGCTTATGGATATCTCCACTGGCCTTTTGATCTAAACCAAGTCGCATTATCAAAAATTATCACAAAGATTGCGAATTCTTTAGGGTTTCGGTTGAATGATATGGAAAAACAAGATAATGCCTATTTAATTGTGATTAGCTTATTAAGAGCTCAACAAAACTTTACTATTTCGGATGAAGAACTTTTGTCTGATGATGATCTGTACGAAAGTATTATAAATGATGAATTTATTCCACTGAAAGAAATTTTTAAAGGTAGTGGAATTAAAATCACATCTTCTTGGTATAAAGAAGTGAGCCATACTGCACTATCTGCTTTTTATCATTGGGATAATTTAGAACAAATGAACAAAACAACCGAAAAATTTGAAGACTTTCTTCAAGCAATCAGTACCTTTATTGATGCAGAGATATCTTTAATAGATCATCAAAAAATTTTACAAGAATTACTTTATTGGTATGTTGTCTACTTATATTATCCTTTCGACCGAATTATTTTATTTGATAAATTTAAACGTTTTTCACGGGAAAGTCAGCGGGTTTACCCGGTTTTTGCCAGCTTAGTCGCAAATTATTTGAAAGAATTTGATAAGAAAGAAACTACTGATTGGGCCAAGATTCATTATTATCGGATTTTTAGCTTACTGATGAAAGAATGGTCGCGATTACCGGTTATTTTGAATCATTTGCGGACAAAAATATCTATTTTAATCGTAAGTGACCTAGGAACGAAGCATGCAGAGATGTTAGAAAGTCTATTACAACTTGAATACGGTAACCAGGTGCAATCTACCATTTTTAAAGGTTCAGTTATTTTTAGTGAGCGAATAGACGTCTCATCCTTTCAAAATTATGACCTCGTAATTAGTAACAATCCACTGTCAGACTATCAAAATGGAAACCTCATAATTGTTGATAACTTCATATCCACAAATGATCGTTACAATATTTTTGCTGGTATTTTAAAAATGCAAAATCGTCATGCAATTGAAACTATTAAAAAAATGGATCTAAATAAGGAAATTATCCACCTTTTTTCTAGCCTCTCACCTCGTTTCGTTTTTACAACTAAATAAAAAAAGCCTTGAAGCAATCATTTATTTGACTGCTTCAAGGTTTGTTATGCTTGGGCAAAAACAATTAAGTTTGTACTATCATTTATACAAGTTTGTAATGTAATTCTTTCACCACCCCCGGTACCAATCATTTGATCGTAGTAATCTGTACCATCAGCACTTACTGCGTAATCGTCTACTTGTGTAATGCCAGTGACTGTGTAATTTGTTACCTGGTTATTGCTATCTGATACTTGGATAACTGAACCACCAGTTAAACTGAATAACACATTAAAGATACCTGGATTATGACCGATAAAGTGAGTGTTTAAACCATCGGAGCCAGATTGAACGGCTGCTCCACCCCAAGTTGCTGCCATATTTGAATTTCCATCAATAACTGCTTGTCCACTACCCTGGCCTGCATTAGCATAACTGATAAAGGTGCCATTGATATTTAATTGATTGGCTTGTAAAGTTGGTTGTGTTGCTATCGGAGTGGGCTCCACCTCCTGCGGTATGGTTTCTTCAACAACTGGTGTTTCAACAGCAGCTACTGTATCGGCTTCTTCTGGAGCAACTGTTGCTTCTTGACTTTGATTTGTTTCACTAGTAGCTGATGTAGCAGCTTCAGAACTTTCTTTTACTTGTTTATTTTCTTTTGAAGACGCGGATGTTTGCTTTTTATCTGCTTTTTCTTGAGATGTATTTTCTGTTTCATCAGAAGAATTAAATGTACTTGTTACTGTATCAAGCGTTTTTGCGGCAACATCAGGAAAAACCACGGGAACTGCCACGGCTGTTGCGCTAATCATTGTTAAACCAATTAGTAATTTTTTAAATCCTGTTTTTTTAATCATTATAAAGACCTCATTTCCTTTAAAAAGCTAATTTATCTCTGTTTCTATAATTAAATTACAACTAGAAACTAGTTTTTGATATTTATTTTCTTTTAAAATAACAGTATACATAACATCGAAATGATATTAAGGCTACTGTTATAGGATTGAAAATCTTTTTCATAAATTACCTATCAATGTAAAAAAGTGATTGAGCAAAACTATTGCTATGCCATTTATTAGAAAAAAACCTCTATCAAAAATTTCCATAAAATAGAACTTTTTGATAGAGAATTTTTTTATCTTATATCTCATATAAAAACACTAGATACATAAAATATAGTAGTACAATGATTATTTTTTAGGTAATATTCTGACTTGATAAAAAAATCCGGTTAAATCTCATCTAAATAAGATCTAACCGGAGGGTCTAATTTATTTTATAAGCCGCGATCTATTCTTTGTAACTCTTGATAGTGCTGATTGTTTTGCGCTAAATTTTCGGGACTACCTTGCATGGTTAATTTCCCATCTTCTATAAAAATGACTTGATCCATTAGATCAATACCTTGCAAGTGATGAGTAATCCAAATGATTGTTTTGTCAGACAATACTTCGAAAAAAGTGTTTAGTAGAGATTGTTCAGTAATGGGATCCAGCCCCACTGTTGGCTCATCTAACAAAATAATCGGAACTTCGTGTAATAATATTCGGGCTAATGCGAAACGTTGTCGTTCGCCACCAGAAAAACGTAGGCCAGCTTCATCAACTAAAGTATCTAAACCATCTGGTAGATTTTTTACTAGCTCCAATAAGCCAACCTTCTCAATGACTTGCCAAACCTCTGCTTCTGTTGCTGATTCGCGACCGATTCGGATATTGTTAATAATTGTAGTATGAAACAAGTATGGGTTTTGATGAATAACTCCGATATAGCGGCTAATTTGATCACCTAATTGAGAAGTTTGAACCTGATTTAATGTGATTTCACCATTTTCAGGAGTTAGATCACCTCTAATTAAACTGGCCAAAGTGCTTTTTCCAGAACCACTTCGTCCTAAAATGGCTATTTTTTCCTTTGGTTGTAACTGGAAATTGATATCAGCTAAAACCTGTTGATGACCATCAGGATATTTAAAGGAAACATGGTTAATGTCCAATTGAAATGGGCCATTTAGTTCAGCCGTATAATCTGGTGTTGTTTCTGATTGTGGTAAAGCATTTAAGTTTACAATTGAATCCTGATAAATATTGGTTTCTTGCGCTGCTGCTGGTAGCGGTGCAAAGGCATCAATTAAAGGGAAAACAGATAAAACAAAAGCAGCAATCCAGTTAGCTGCCCCGCCAAAGTGTCCAGGGAAATGGCGGCTAGTCCACACCAATAATACAATAGTGATGACAGCAAAAAACATTTGCAATAAAAAGTTACGCTTGCGCTGATGATCTTGTAGCGCTTGATTAACTTCTCTTAAGGCCTTCTCTGAGGTCTCGTGACTTGCAACGTATTCATCATTACGTTGGGCAAAGATCCAATCTGATACCCCTAAAATATTATCAGTTAAATCATTATATAAGCTATTTTTCATTTGTTTTTGCTGTTCTTGTCGTTTGCCATTGACCAACACAGAAATTAACGGTAATAAGAAGACAACTACCGCTAGCATTAATAACATTGCTAAAGCAAAGAACAGTGAAAAGAACCCTAAACCAATGATGATAAAGGCATATAATAACCAAGCAATAATTGTTGGGAAAATGGTTCTCAAATATAAATTTTGAATATGATTGATATCCTCAGATAATAATCCTAAGATATCGCCGGTTTTATACTGTTGTTTAAAAAAGACAGCATCCTTTTCCAGAGTGTCATACAACTTAACTCGTAAGTTTGAAGTCATTTTCAACACCCAATTATGGCTGACCAACCTTTCTACATAACGAAAAACTGGTCGGCCGATCCCAAATGCTCTAGTTAATACGATCGGAATATAGATCATTAAAATATTTTCTGGCAATGAAGCTGCTCGACTAATCAAGTAGCCTGAGTTAAACATCAATGCACCGGCACAGAAAAACGTAATAAAGCCTAACAAAATAGCTAACAATAACGATTTTTTATATTGCTTAAAGAAAGGTTTGACCCATTGATCGTTTTTTAACGCTTGGAATAAGCCAATTTTATTCATAGTCGTCCCCTCTCATGGCTTGACGTAAGGCAACATAAGCACCATTTTTAGCTTCTAATTCAGATAAAGTACCTTGTTCCACAATTTTTCCTTGATCCATGACTAAGATGTAGTCCATCTCTTGCATCCAATGTAGTCGATGCGTTGCAAAAAATACTAGATGATCCATCATTAGCGGCAGCATTTCTTTTTTCAAGTCAACTTCTGTTTCAATATCTAAATGGGCTGTTGGTTCATCAAACAGCATAATTCTTCGGCTTTTATCCAGAAAACTACGAGCTAAAGCAATTCGTTGTGCTTGTCCCCCACTTAAAGTTCTTGCCCCTTCTCCTAACACAGTATCGATTCCTTCAGGCATTTCAGCAATTACACCAGCTAAACCAGTCACCTTTAAAGCTGTCCAAATTTCTTCGTCATTTGCTTCAGGATAATAAAAAGCGACATTTTCGCGGACACTTTTTTGAAATATGTAAGGTATCTGGGGGATATAACTAATTTGATCTTGCCAATTTTTTTGAGCGAAGCTTGTTATGATTTGCTGATTAATAGCTATATTACTCGACTGTGGTGTCAAAAAACCACTTAATAGATTAATCAAAGTCGATTTACCAGAACCGCTGCGTCCGATGATTCCAATCTTCTTATAGCCTTTAACCGAAAAAGACAATTCAGTTAATGTAGCTTGTTGATTATATTGAAAATTCAACTGAGATACAGTAAGTTCTGAATCTTCGCGCCATGCAGATAAATCTACTTGTGGGACAGTAATTTCTGGAATATCAAGGATTTGTTGCACATCATCCATGGCATTCTTTCCATCTAAAGTTGCATGATAGTCACTGGCAAAATCACGGATTGGTAAGAAATATTCCGGTGCTAAAATCAAAGTAGTTAGAGCTGGAAATAGAAAAATCGTTTCGTTTATTAAACGTAATCCAAGTAAAACAGCTACTACAGCTACAGATAAAGTTGTAAAAAAATCTAATGCAAAAGTCGATAGAATAGCCACTTTTAAGGTGCTCATAGTTGCTTTACGAAACCGTTCAGAAGTTTGGAAAATACTACGGCTATAAGCTTTACTGATGCCAAAAAATTTCAAGGTATCAATGCCTCTTAAGGAATCAATAAAATGATTAGAGAGGATTTGAAAAGTTTTATATTGTTTGTCGGCTTTTCCTTGAGCAGCATAGCCTAAAATAATCATAAAAATAATAATCAATGGAAAAACAATTAATAAAACAATCCCTGATTCCCAGTCTAAGAAAAAGACTGCCAGCAAAATAATCCAAGGAATAATACTCATATTTAAAATTTTCGGTAAAATCAAATGAAGATATTCTTCTACTTGATTTATCCCATCTAAAGTAGTTGTAACTGTACTACCAGTCCCTTTTGCCTGAACTACTGTGGGGCCTAACCGGAAAATTTTCGCTAATAAATTAGAGCGTAAAACGCTTGCTTGTTGATAAGCATAGTCTTCCAATTTTTTCTCTCGTAGATAAGTCATAAGATGTCTTCCAAAATAACTGATAAAAAAAACTCCCATCCACGAAAGCTGATGGGATAATTTTTCTCCTTGCCATAAATTCGTTATTGTCCTTGATAAGCCAAAAGCTTGTCCAACAATAAAGATAGCTTGCAGGATACTAGACCCCGCAAGCATGCCAAGGATTTTTTTCATACCTGGAAGACCTAACAATTTCTTGTCGATCATTTTAAGCCTCCAATGATTCGGTTTGATGATTGATGTGGTCGGTATGTTTAATTCGTTTTCTAAAAATGTAATAACTCCATGCTGTATAAGCTAATACAAATGGCAAAATCGTTACCGCAACAATGCTCATAATTTTTAGAGTGTAAGGTGAAGATGAAGCATTCACAATCAATAAATCATTTGCTGGTGTAATAGAACTGATCATTACCCGTGGGAATAATCCGGTAAATAAAAGGGCCACTAGAGCGACAAAAGTTAAACCACTAGCTAAGAAAGCTGGCAACTCTTTGTCTTTAATGACAGAAATATTAGCAAATACTGTTAAGGCTACGATTAAGACTAAGAAAATTAACGTTGTTGTTAAATGTAATTCAAAAAAGTCTGTGAAGAAAAATAGTAAAACAGCAAAAGCAACTTCACCTACATAAAGAACCCAGTATAAGAATTTCGCGTAATTTTTTGCTCGTTCTCTAATTGGTCCATCTGTTTTTAAGGCAATATAATTTAAGCCATGTAAGTAAGAAAGTAAAGTAACGGCTACGCCACCGACAATTGAAAAGATATTGATATAATCAGTGAAATGAGCAACCATGTCGCCATTTGCATCTAATGGCATACCTTGAATCATACTGATGAATAAAACACCAAAGAAGAATGGCACTAAGAAACTACCAATACTTAAAGTCCAGTTCCATAAATTTTTCTTTTCTAATGGCATCCGATGTCTAAATTCAAAAGAAACTCCGCGAATGATTAAGCCAATTAAGATAATAAATAAAATCAGATAATATCCACTAAATAATGAAGCATACCAGTAAGGATAAGAAGCAAACATCGCGCCACCGGCAGTAATTAACCAAACCTCGTTACCGTCCCAAACAGGTCCAATGGTTTCTACAATTTGATCTTTTTCAGCTTCGTTGTGAGTTAATGTTTGAACAGACATCCCTACCCCAAAGTCAAAACCTTCTAAAAAGAAGAAACCCGCAAATAATACGCCAATTAAAACGAACCATAATAATTGTAAACTACTCATGGATAAACGCCTCCTTATCAAAAGGATCATTTGAAGAATCATCATTTTCGATTTCTTCTACTTCAGGCCCTTTTTTCATTTCACGACGAACAAGATAGATCATCGTCACTGCTAAACTAGCAAACAATAAGAAGTAAATCGTATTTGAAATTAATAGCGAAGTCACACTAACATTTGGTGACACACTATCTTCAATTGTAAATAAACCATAAACGGTCCAAGGATAACGCCCTAATTCAGCAATTAACCAGCCCGCTGTATTGGCCAAGAATGGCACAAAGGTTGATAATCCTACTATCCAAAGCATCCAGCGCTTTTCATATAAGATTGGTTTTTTCTTACGTGTAAAGAATAGACCCACAATTGATACTAACAACATTAACATAGCAAAAGCAGCCATCACTCGGAAACTATAGAACAACGTGTTCACTGGTGGATAATAATTTTTATCGTCCCCATATTGATGTTCCAAAGCTTTGTTAATATTGTTCATTCCTTCGATTGAGCCAGAAGGTTTGTTGTAAGCTAAAATACTTAAAACATAAGGAATTTCAATACCGAAAACTTGTTTATGTTCGGCTTCATTGGCCCAGCCGACTAAAGTCCAGCCTGCAGGATCACTTGTATCCTCGTAATTTCCTTCCATTGCTGAAAACTTCATTGGTTGATCATCTAATAAAGCTTTCATTTGTGCATCACCAGCACCCAAAGTCAAAATTGAGCCGACTAATGTGATCACTAAACCGATACGCATCGATTTCTTGAAAATTTCGTTGCCTTTGAATTTTTTCTTCAATAGTTGGAACCCAGAAATACCAGCTACAACCATTCCACCTAAGGTAATGGCACCAAATACTACGTGGGTGAATTCATACCAAACTTGTGGATTGGCAAGTAAAGCACCAAAGTCAGTCATTTCTGCACGACCATTGTTTAAAGTGTAGCCAACTGGATGTTGCATGAAGCTATTGGCAGTTAAAATCCAGAATGCTGACAAAATTGAAGCGATAGTCACAAGCCAAATAAAGACTACATGGAGTTTTGGGCTAACTTTGTCCCAAGTAAACATCCATAATCCTAGGAAAGTTGATTCTAAAAAGAATGCCAATAAAGCTTCAACAGCAAGTGGGGCTCCAAAAATATCTCCCACAAAACGGGAATAATCTGACCAGTTCATACCGAACTGAAACTCTTGAATAATACCTGTTACGACCCCTACTGCAAAACTTAATAGGAAAATATTTCCCCAGAATTTAGCCATTTGGCGGTATTTCACATTTTTTGTCCGTACATATTTGGTTTCCATAATGGCTACTGCAAAAGCAGTTCCGATAGAAAACGGTACAAAGAAAAAGTGAAAGACAGTTGTCATTGCAAACTGAAACCGCGCCAAGGTAACTATATCCATTTTTTTCTCCTCCTTTATTGCGTGAATAACAACACGTTACGCGTAATTTCACATCTTAATTGTAATCTTTATTAACTGAAAAGCCAACCAATCCGGTTAAGAAAAATAAAAATTCCAGGCTTAAATAACATTAAATAACTATATTATTAACTAAATTTACAAAAAAGCTTAATGTAGTTACGTTTTGTCACTTTATAAGAAAACAAAAAATCAGCCCATCAAATTTTAATGGACTGATTCTAAAATTTTAATCGTTCAAATTGTAGCGTAGTTTCATCCGATTTGATCCAGAAGTAACCATTTCTCCTAACAACTCTGTTTGGCGTTTCAATGAATCTTGAGCTAATTTTTCGTTAGCAGTTTCAAGGTAAGCTTGTACATCAGTTGCCTCTTTTAGACCTGCATCAGTTTCATTTTGAATAAAGTGATAACTGCTCATGGCTGCAAGTTCGAAACTGTTACGCATATCTACATAAAAATCATAATCAGTATCACCTAATAAAGCGGTCGTGCAACTTAACCAGTACATATTATTTAAATCAAATGTTCCGTCAGCATTTTTGTAGCTAGCTGGAGTATCTTTCACATTTGAGTAGAATGGTACGACAGTATTAAACGTATTGGCACCATAAGCTAACCAATGAACACCGGCAATTTCTTTTGGAACGCCATTTCTAATTTGTAAAATATGCACATTGTGGTTACGATTAATTCCGATTGGACGGAACAAAGTCTTATCACTTTCATCGCCGTCACCATATGGATCAAAAATGGTGTTTTCAAAGTGTGAGCTTTGAATAAATTTGACATCTTCAATCGTGATTTTTCGGTTTGCCTTACAAATAAATGGTAAATCTTGTTCCATTGGATCTTGATCCATATCTGGTGTTAAATAAAGTTGACCATACCAAGCTCTTGGATTGTTGTAAACTGTGTCTTTGATTGAACTAGAACCAAAAATATGGCGTAAATTGTAGCCTTCAAAATCAGGATTCAAATGATTATCATCAATCAAAGCTTTCAAATCAGCTGAACACATAGTATCTGGTGAGTCAAAATTAAATGTATCAATATTCATCCGGTTTGGCGCAACTACATAAGCATCATCTGGAATTCTGACAGCCGCCCAATGATGACCACCAATTGTTTCCAACCACCAAACATCATTTTCATCAGAAAAACCAATACCGTTTGGTTCATAGGTACCAAATTCTTCCAATAATTTTCCAAGACGTTCGACCCCTTCTTTAGCAGAATGGATATAAGGTAAAACTAAAGTTACTAAATCTTCTTCACCAATACCGCCTTCAACATAAGGATCTAAGCCTTGAATTCTAGGATTCGTCGTAATCGTTTCAGTAGCAGACATAGCAATATTTTCACTATTAATTCCGGCTGCAGGCCAAATACCATTATCTAAAAGGGCATTTGGGATTGATGTGTAAGACATTGGATTATCTGGCAAATCAATTTCTACACCACTAATCACTGCTTTGTAGTGGCAGGGTTGCTCTTCTGGTGATACAACAACAAATCGTTGGGGATCTAAAGCTTCGTGGCCGTCATCATTTCTAGAAATCATTGTAGAACCATCAATTGACGCTTTCTTACCTACCAATACAGTTGTACATGAACCTTTGATTCTTTTCAATATGAACACGCTCCTTTTTTTACACTTTCAGTATACGCTTGAATTCTGAAAATATGAGAAGATAAAACGTGTTTTTTTTATTTTTTAATGAGTGAATGCATAAACTAATTGACCAGTTTTTGTTAATCCATCATTTTTTAAACTTTGCACGATTTTTGATCCGACAACCACACCGTCACAAACTTCTGAAAATCGTGCAACTTGTTCAGGATTAGAAACACCAAAACCAGCTAGAACTGGAATATCTGCCAATTCAACAATTTTTTCCAAATGTTGGTCTAAATCATCACGATAATTTTTTCCAGTTCCTGTTGTGCCATTAATCGTTACCGCATAAACAAATCCTTCAGCATTTTGAACTAATTCTTTGATTCGGTCTTCATGACTGGTTAAAGTAACTAGCTGTAGTAGTGCGATTTCACTGTCATTCAGTAATGGTAAGACTAAATTTTGATGTTCATAAGGTAAGTCAGGAATGATAAAACCGGCCACATCTGTGCTGGCTAAATCAGTAATTAATTCCGCTAATCCATAATGGAAAAAAGAATTATAGTAGCCCATTAAAATCAGTGGTACTGGTGATTGAAAATTTTGTAAAACCTGAACAATTTTTTTTAAAGTTACTTTATTTGCTAGCGCGTCTAATCCGGCTGCTTGGATGATCGGTCCATCAGCAACTGGATCTGAGAAAGGCACACCTAATTCAATTGCAGTTGCCCCGTTTTCCGCCAGCATCTCGATTTCCTTAGTTAAGTTGTCTAACCCATTGGCTCCCGCCATGATGTAAGGAACAAATAATTTTCCTACTTCTTTTTTCTGTAATAAATAATTCGTCAATTTTTTCATTTATTTTCCTCCATTAAAGCTTTGACTTGTTCCACATCTTTATCTCCCCGACCAGAAAGACAAACAAGAATAATTTGATCCGCTGTCATTTCTGGTGCAATTTTCATAACATGGGCTAAGGCATGAGAACTTTCCAGTGCTGGAATGATCCCTTCTTTGCGCGATAAGTAATGAAAGGCTTCAACAGCCTCATCGTCAGTAATTGTGGCATAAGTTGCTCGTTTACTACTATATAAATAAGAGTGTTCTGGCCCAACTCCAGGATAATCCAAGCCAGCAGAAATCGAATAAGCTTCCAAAACTTGACCATCTTCATCTTGTAACAAATGCATCTTTGCACCGTGCAAAATACCAATCTCACCTTTTGTAATAGTTGCTGCGTGTTCAGTGGTATCTACTCCGTGGCCAGAAGCTTCCACGCCAATTAATTGCACTTCGGAATCTTCTACAAATGGATAGAATAAACCCATTGAGTTACTACCACCACCGACACAAGCAATCGCAATATCAGGCAAACGATCTTCTTGGTCTAATATTTGACGTCGGGCTTCAGTTCCAATCACGCTTTGATAGTCTCGAACAATTTCCGGAAATGGATGGGGACCTAAAACTGAACCCATCACATAGTGCGTGTCTTCTACGTGTTCTACCCAGTAGCGTAATGCCTCATTCACAGCATCCTTCAACGTTTTTGAGCCAGAAGTCACACTGACCACCTTTGTTCCTAATAATTCCATTCGAAAAACATTTAAAGCTTGACGTTTCACATCGATTTCTCCCATGAAAACGACGCACTCCATGCCAAATAATGCGGCAGCGGTAGCAGTTGCTACACCATGTTGACCTGCTCCAGTTTCTGCGACAATTTTGTTTTTCCCCATTTTTTTGGCTAATAAAACTTGGCCTAATGCATTATTAATTTTGTGGGCACCGGTATGATTTAAATCTTCCCGTTTTAGATAAATTTTGGCACCGCCTAAATCTTTGGTCATCTGTTCGGCAAAGTACAACGGATTTTCTCTACCAACGTATTGTTTTAAATAATAGTCAAATTCCTTTTGAAAAGCTTCATCAGTTTTTGATGCTTCATAAGTTTCGGTAAGTTCCTTGACTGCGTACATTAAAGTTTCTGGGACGAATTGTCCGCCGTATTCACCGTAAAATCCGGCTGTGTTTGGTTGTTTATACATATTATTTCCCCTTTACAATTTGAATGAAATGCATGATTTTATCTAAATCTTTTTTTTGTTGCGTTTCGACGCCACTAGAGACATCGACTGTTTCTGGTGAAAAATAGTCAATCGCAGCTCTGACATTTTGAATGTCTAAACCTCCGGCAATCCATAAATTATCCTTTGGCAAATCAGCCTTTTTGACTGCGTGCCAATCAAATGTTTCGCCACTTCCACCCATGTATTTTTTTGGCGGTGCATCTAAAAGCAAATATTGATAGGGTGCGGTTACCTGGTAATGCTGATTGCTTTTTCCTGGTAATGCTTGAATCATCGGGACACTTGCTTTTTCCTGCAGTGGTGTTCCATGAATTTGAACTAAATCTAAATCAGCAATTTTAATCACTGCTTCAAGTTCTTGCAGACTTGGAGAAACAAAGACACCGACTTTTTTTATCTTTTTAGGTAGCTGGTCAGTTAGACGTTTAACTTTTGCCGGTAAAATCTGACGATGGCTTCTTGCAAAAACAAAGCCTAAATAATCTGCACCGTATTTTACAGCGGTATCCACAGCGGCCTTAGTAGTTAATCCACAAATTTTCACTTTGGTCATTGGCGAATCACCTGCAATGCTTGAATTTTTTCAAGAATGTTGCCAGCTTTCATTAATGTTTCTCCAACTAAGACTGCTTGATAATTTTCTTTTACTTGTGCAACATCTTCAGTTGTTTTAAAACCTGATTCGCTAATATAAATCG
Organism: Enterococcus sp. JNUCC 77; assembly: GCF_054819945.1. Lineage (NCBI taxonomy): Bacteria > Bacillati > Bacillota > Bacilli > Lactobacillales > Enterococcaceae > Enterococcus > Enterococcus sp. JNUCC 77. The sequence goes on along the minus strand of NZ_JBTHIG010000002.1, from coordinate 938,636 downwards.
TTTCGTCATCCGTTTGTGCTAAATTCAAACTAGTTTCTAATGTCACTTCAAATGTTTTTAAATCGCGGTTATTTACGCCAATAACTTTTGCAGGGAGGCTTTTAGCTAGTGCTAATTCTTCAGCATTATGAGTTTCTACTAAAATTTCTAGATTCAAACTTTCAGCATACTCATGGAGCTCTTTTAGTTTTGCTGGTTCCAACGCTGCGACAATTAACAAAATGAGACTCGCACCAGCTATTTTCGCGCGATCAATTTGTTGTTTACTGATAATAAAATCTTTACATAAAAGCGGTAAATCAACTACAGCAGCGACGTCAGCTAAATCTTGAATGGTTCCTTTAAAAAAAACTGGATCCGTCAAAACAGAGATCGCAGCTACGCCAGCATTCTCATAATTTTTTGCTTGTTCTAAGGGATCAACAGCCAAATTAATCGCTCCTTTTGATGGCGAAGCACGCTTAATTTCAGCAATGATCTGAATTTTTTCAGGATGGCCTTTAACGTATTGATAAAAAGATGGTCTTTTTTTATTAATCGTCTGATGAACAGGAGCCAAATTTTCAATTTCAGCTTTTTTTGCAGTCAAGATTGTTTCTAGAAAGTCCATTAAGCTACCTCCTGTAAAGTAATAAAATACTGTAAACAATCAAATGCTGCCCCAGACTTAATAATGTCTTGCGCCAATTGGATACCACTAGCAACATCGTTAACTTTCGCGCCAGCTAAAAAGCCTATCCCAGCATTTAAAATCACAGTATCAAGATAAGGACTTGCTTCTCCTTGTAAGACAGATAGCAAGATTTCCTTATTTTTCAAAGCATCTCCGCCAACAATTGCCGACAAAGGTGCTGCTTGTAAACCAAATGCTTCAGGAAATAATTCTTTTTCTACCACTTGATTATTTTGATAAAAAGCATAACGAGTAACACCAGCTAAATTCGCTTCATCCATTCCAGAGGCTCCCTGTAGAACAATTGCTTGTTTTCTACCTAACGCACCTAAAGTTGTTGCTGTTTCTACTAATGAATCTCCTGCAAAGGTTCCTAATAGCTGATACTCTAAAGGATAGGGATTAATAATTGGGCCAATTAAGTTAAAAATAGTCGGTGTCGCCAAATCTTTTCTAATTTGCATGACTTTTTTCATCGCTGGATGCATTGCTGGTGCGAATAAGAAAGCAATCCCGGCTTCTTTTAATAAAAAATCGATTTTTTCAGCTGAGGCAGATAGATCTACACCTAAACTTTCTAATACATCAGCAGAGCCAGAACGACTGGAAACACTACGATTGCCGTGTTTGGCCATAGGAATCCCACCAGCCGCTAAGACAAAAGCAGCCGTCGTCGAAATATTAAAACTATTGGAGTGATCTCCACCTGTACCACAATTATCCATAACTCCTTGCGGTGCTTGATGAACGGCGATGGCACGACTTTGCATCACATGAGCTAAGCCTGTCAATTCATCAGCGGTCACTCCTTTTAATTTTAAAGCAATCAATAGGGCGCTGATTTGATTATCATTTAATTGTTGCTTAAAAATGGCTGTAGCTAGCAGTGTCATTTCTTGATTGCTAAGATTTTTCTGTTGATAAACTTTTTCAAATAATGCTTGCATCGGAATTCCTCACTTCCTGTAAAAATTCTTGTAAATATTGTTGACCATTCTCGGTGCCGATTGATTCGGGATGAAATTGTAAGCCGTAAATAGGATAATCTCGATGACGCAAGGCCATAACTAAATCATCTGCTTCCTCAGTCACAATTAATTCTTTTGGTAGACTAACCTTTTCAACGATTAGCGAGTGATACCGCATTACTTTTTGCTTGGTATTTTTTAAAGAACTTTGTTTGCCATGAACGACTTGCGGTGATGCAACAATTCTCCCTCCAAAAACTTCTGCAATGCCTTGATGACCTAAACAAATCCCTAAGATTGGTTTTCGTTGATAAAATTTTTTGATCAAAATTTCCATCAATCCAGCTTCATTGGGACGCCCAGGTCCAGGCGAGAGAACAATTCCTTGGGCCTTTTCAGCTATTTCAATTAATTCAGGAGCATCGTTACGGACGACTTGAATCTCAATCTCCTTAGGAAATAATTGAAGCAAGTTATAAGTAAAGGAATCGTAATTATCGACTAATAAAATCATCTGCCTACCTCCAATAAAGCTTTGGCTTTTTGCAACGTTTCAAAATATTCTGAGGTTGGATCAGAATCATAAACTACTCCAGCCCCAGCTTGAACATAGGCTTTCTGATCTTTCACTACCATGGTACGAATAGCAATCGCAAAATCAGCTTGATTGTCTTGAGATAAATAGCCGACCGCTCCTGCATAAACCGACCGTTTTACGGGCTCCCATTGATAAATTCTTGTCATAGCACGAATTTTTGGAGCGCCGCTGACAGTTCCTGCTGGTAAAGTTGCTTTTAATGCATCCATTGCCTGATATTCTGGTTTTAACTGAGCTGAAACGACTGAAACAAGATGCATCACAAAACGATAACGTTCAACAGTTAAATAAATTGGGACTCTTACTGAACCAATCTCAGCAATTTTTCCTAAATCATTTCTACCTAAATCCACCAACATTTTATGCTCAGCTAATTCTTTCTCATCGGTTGCCAAATCTTCTGCCAATTGATTATCCTCTTTAATTGTTAGACCCCGTTTTCGGGTCCCAGCTATCGGATTAGTTGTCACTTCCTTACCTTTGACCCTGACTAAACTTTCTGGTGAAGAGCCAATTACCTGACAATCTGGAAAGGGCAAATAATACAAATAAGCAGAAGGGTTGGTATTTCTCAAATGGCGATAATAATCAAAGCCATCCATTTTAAAATCTGCGACTAAACGTTGTGAAGGAACCACTTGAAATAAATCGCCGGCTTTAATTTTGGCTTTCACTTTTTTGACGGTTGCCTCATAAACTGCTTGCGGAAAATTACTAGTAAAAGATAATTTCACTGCTGGAGGCAATTGATTTTCTTGTATATTTAAAATAGCCAACTGTTTTTCTACTTGTGATAATTTTTGATCTAGTTTTTCTTCACTAACCTGAGAGTAAGTATTACCAATTACGATTGTCACCGTCTGTTCTTTATGATCATAGATTAAGAAGTTTTCATATAGATAAAATTGCATATCAGGGATTTTTAGTTGATCTATCGGAATTGGACCGATATCTTCATAGCAAGCGGCAATATCATAACCCACGTAGCCAATAGCTCCTCCTTGAAAAGGTAAATTTTCATGCAAGACTTCATTTTTCAATACATATCTTTCTAATTCTTTCAAAGGATCACAAACAGGATAAGCTTGTCCATCAATTTTGAATTGCCCTTCTAAATAACTCAAATGATGAACTGGATCAAAAGCAATCACCGAATAGCGGCTGGCTTCCTGCTCTCGAGGAATACTTTCCAGTAAAGCCTTTTGTTGACTTTTCAACCGATAATATAAACTGATGGGTGTGAAACAATCACCATTAATTACTTTTATTTTTCGCATCTGTTTTTCCTCCTTTTAATATAAAAAAAGCCCTCAAGCCAGTATTCTGACTTGAGGGCGCAATCGCACGGTACCACCTCAATAATTCTGCTAAATAATAGCAGCTTAAACAGTTGTCTAACAACAACTTTCGCTATAACGGGCGAGCCCGTCATCCCCTACTTTTATTCAAGGATGCTTACCCAAGTCCATTCATCAAGGAAAGATTGCTTTCTTCTCATCAACTAAAGCTTGCTGTAAATCTTTCAATTCTTGATTACTTCTCTTGTTATCTATTTTGAAATATAAAAAAGCCCCCGAACCAACGTATGTTAGTTCGAGGGCGGATAATCCACGGTGCCACCTCAAAAATGTCTAAAAAGACCTCTATCAGTTATCTATCAATAACTTTTCTCTGTAACGGGAGTACCCGGAAAATCCTACTAAACAAGTGTTCAAATCTTCGGTCCAAAAGGCCATTCACAAAAGTAATTTTACTGATTCGCAGTCCCATCAGCTCTCTGAAAAAATTATCTTAGGCTACTTCTCTTTTGTTTAACTGTTATATTGAAAACTATCATAATCCTCTAAATAAGATTCGTCAAGCTATTTTTTAAACAAATTTTCATTTTATTTTCATTTAGTCAATGCGATCGGCCATTCGATCGATTAGGAAGCCCCAAGCACCATTGCTAATATGCAGTTCTTCTCGATCATAGCTAGAAATTTTATGACGAATTAAATCTTCTTGTTGATGAATCACTTTATTATACCAATTAGGTTCACTGAGTAAAATTTTTCCTAAAGCCGCAATATCAGCTGTCGTTAATAATTTTTCAGCATCTTCTTGAGTAGTCACTTCTCCTACTCCGATTAAAGGGATTCGACCAGCAATTTTTTCAGCTAAATATTCGACAATCGTTTTTTCTTGATAGGCTGGAAGCTCTGGTTTCTTTTGATAATCCCTCAAAGAAACATGTAAATAATCCAAACTTGTGTCAGCTAACTGATCAACTAAATACAATGCATCAGTAAAACGAATACCTGGTTCAGTAAATTCTTCAGGAGAAAAACGGAAACCGACAATAAAATTTTCTACTTCAGAATCGTCTACTACTTTCGTCACGGCAGAGACCACTTGGTCGATAAAAGTGTAGCGTTTTTCCAAACTGCCGCCCCACATATCTTCACGGATATTAGAATGAGGAGAGAAAAATTGTTGAATCAAATATAAATTTGCTCCATGTAATTCGACACCATCAAAGCCCGCTTGAATCGCTCGCCTTGTCGCTTTGGCATAATTGTCAATGACTGCCAAAATTTCTTCATGACTCATTTCTCGGGGCACTTCCCCCCATTCCTTATGAGTCGGTACTGCACTGGCAGATACTGGTGTTTTACCTCTTAAAACAGAAGAATCAGTCATACGTCCGGCATGAAATATTTGTAAAATAGCTTTAGTCCCATTTGTTTGAATCGCAGAAGCTAATTTGGCTAAGCGTGGAATTTGTTTATCGTCATCGACACCAAGCTCTCCTTCCCAACCTTTGCCATTGGGCTGAACATTAGCGGCACCTGTAATAATTGCACCAATTGCTCCAGCCCGCATTTGATAATACGCAATCTCATCATCAGTTACGATCCCATCATAAAAACTCATTTTGACAGTCATTGGTGCCATTACAATTCTATTTTTTAAAGTTAGTCCTCTTCTAAAAGTAATAGGTTCGGTCATTTTCATTATTTTTTCTCCAAGAAAACAAAACGGTCAATCGCTTCTTTAACGCCATCTTCTGCATTACTGGCTACCACAAAATCAGCCAATTCCTTTGCTGAAGCTGTACCATTTCCCATGGCAATTCCTGTTCCAGCGTATTGGATCATTGCTAAGTCATTTTCTTGATCGCCAATCGCCATTACTTCGGATTGTTGTAAACCTAGATGCTCTGTTAACTTTTCCAGAGCCAATCCTTTACTAACTTCTTTATTCAAGACTTCTAAAAAGAATGGCGTACTTTGTACAAGGGTATAGCGGTCATAAAAATCGGCAGGGATTTTTTGAATTGCCTCAGTTAAGATCTCCGGCTCATCAATCATCATCATTTTTGTAGGCACAACTTGATTTGCAATTTCGTCAGGCATTCTAAAACGAATTTGCATATCCACTAAGAAAGATTCATGAACTGTATAAGGACTAATATCACGATTAGAAGTATAAATCGCTTCTTTATCTTCTGTATGCAAATGGACATTTAATTTTCGAGCCAAAGTATCAATCTCTAAAAACTGATCTCTAGTCAAGCCATATTCAGAAACTACCGCTCCTGTGTGATTATTGACTACCAATCCACCATTATAAGTAATTGCATAATCCTCTTCGGTCAACAAACCTAATGTTTCAAGTTGATTTTGGACACCAACTAATGGGCGTCCACTTGCTAAAACAATATAAACACCTGCTGCTCGAGCTTTTTTCAAGGCTGCTTCTACACCTGGTGTAATTTCTCTTTGGGGATTTAACAATGTTCCATCAATATCGATTGCTACTAATTTAATACTCATAAAAACCTCCTAGATTTTCGTTCTTCTAAATAGTAAGTTTTATTTCTCTTCAGGTCAATCTAAAAAACCGACTCTTTATCAGAGCCGGTTAGAAAAATACTATTTAACTGGTGGTAAAACAGCGATCAATCCTCTGCTTAAAGCTAAATAAACAGTTGAAGTGGTATTAGTAGTAGTTGCGATTTCTTCTTTTGATTTAACAGCACTAGCAGCTAAAGCAATGATACTGTCGCCTCTAAATAAATCTACAAAATAATCTTTAGTAAAGAATTCTGGTAATTGCGGACCATAAGCAACATTAGTCATCAATATATTTCTTTTACTTAATGAAAATTTGGTAGATAAATCAGACATCTTCGGACCAATTACTTCATTACTAGCTTCATCAAAGCTAGTTAAATCATATGCATCAATAATTGCTTCTAATTTTTGAGCATATTGCTTATCTGTTGCATAACGACCTTGTAGATAATTTGTAGCATCTTTAAATGAGCTCGTTTCTGACTTCCAAGTTGATTTGTAAAAATCTGAATTTCCAGCGATTCCATTTTTAATTAAATCAGCGTAATCTTCTAAGGATTCCTTATAAGAAGGATATTTTCTAAACTGGGCAGTGATTGAAAAACTACTTCCGGCAGTATCTTGTTCTAGTGTACTGAAAGAAACACCTTGACCTTCATAAGATCCTTTAATTCCAAATAAATTAAAGTTTGGTTCCGCAGCCAAAGAACTATTTCCTGAGCCGCTTTCCAAAATTGCTTGAGCAATCATGACTGAGGCGTAAATATCATGTTCTTGGCCGATTGTCCGTGAAATCTCACCGATTTTTTCAATAAATCCATCTGTCGTTTGATTTCGATCAAAGATATAAGCTGATCCAAATGCATTTTGTAAGGATGAATTAGCAGCTGGCAACCCAGCTAAATTAACTCGAACAGCAAAGGTTGGCATATAGTCTGCCAAATTAGTAACCCTCACAACATCTCCAGGTTGTGGTGCTTGAATATATTGACCATTTCCAATATAAATAGCAACGTGACTTGTTACACTAGTTGGGGCACCCCAAAATAATAAATCTCCTGGTTGTGCATCGCTGACTGGAATCTGTGTCCCGGAATACTGTTGATCACCTGTCCAAGAACCAATAAAATGACCAGTTGCTTGTTGATAAACATAATAAGCTAAACCAGAACAGTCAAATGCATTTGGTCCTTTAGCACCCCATACGTAAGGCTTTCCTAATTGCGCATATGCCGCTTGGACAATTGCGTTTTGTACAGCATTACTATAGGTTGGAATATTTACATTAGATGGTGAATAAACATCCTCTGCACCATTTTGATTTGGTTGGCGCCCTTCATCGGTGGTAGTTGCTCCAGTTTCATTTGTCGATTGATCTGGATTATTCGTTGGCTGACCTTCATTATTATTGCTAGTATTATTATTAGAATTTGAATTATTATTATTTTCTTCAGGTTGACTAGGTTGCTCAGTTACTTCGGAAGTTTTCATGCTAAAAGCAACATCAATTGATGGCATCACAAATTTTCCAGTCAACTCAGCATTATTAATTAAATTAACACTAGCAATTGTTTGATAGATTAAAATATTATCTAACTTTTGCTTTTCTTTTAATGTGATTGCATAAGTCACTTCTGTACCAGCAGTTAAACCTTCTTCATTGTTATAAGTAAATCGAATAGTATTTCCTGCGGCATCAGTGTGAGAAAAAGCATTGGCATTTTCTTCTTTAGATAAAGCGACACCATTGAGAAAAATATTATAAGTTTTAACCGGTTCAGGTGTTGCTTCCGGCGTCGTTGTTTGTGTAGTACTTGTTTCTGTATCCACCGCAGGTTCTGCTTCTGATTGTGGCTGTGTTTCAGCGGTTTCTGTCTGACTGGTAGCAGTTGCTGAAGACTGTGTCGCACTTTCTGAAGTTGTTGCTGTTTCAGCAGCCAACGCTTGATAACTAGATAATACCATTGGGCTAACCAATACCCCAATCGTTAATAAAGTTTTTAACTTATTTTGTTTCAACCAAAGTCCCTCATTCCTAAACATAGTATTCAAGAATAATTCTAGCATGTTTCTTTTTTCTTGTCTAAAAGAAATTTTGAGATACTTTTTATTTTAACTGTTTAATTGGTTAATTATTTTAATATTAATATTTTGTTTAACATATTTGATATTTTTCTTTCGTGAAAATGAGTTGTCCTGACACTTTCGCCATCACGTGTTTCCCATATTTTATTTTCATAGAAATCAACTTCATCTCTTTGCCCATCCATTAATTCCTTGGCATATCCTAAAATTAATTCCATTGCTTCTCTTGTATCATCATCACTTTGGAAGTAAGGTGAATAACTCTTTAAGTATTCTTGTAAATCAGAATTGCGTGAAATTTTCCAGTCTTCAATGAAATCTTCTAGCGCGTTGACGACGACTCCGGTATCAATATTCCATAATTTAATATCTACTGTATTTTCCATGGTGGGCCTCCTATGAATAATTATTGTCAATAATTATTATACGAGAATTTAGCTTTATTAAAATGTGAAGGGCAGAAAAGTTCATTAAAAAGCCAGTGATACCAAGCAATAAATCTCTCATTTGTTGTTCATGATTTTTTTTAGCATAAAATTCTTTTATTCAGAGAGTGATTTTAGTATACTAGGAATATTATTTTAAAAAAGGAAGGTCCCGCATGTTAACTTTCTTAATCAAGCAATTTACAAAAAAATTAAAAGGAAACACACGTGAAGCTGTAGGTATCTTAGCCGGTGTTCTCGGCTTGTTTTCTAATTTAATACTCTTTGTAGCAAAACTATTGATTGGTCAAATTTCTGGAAGTGTCTCGATTATGGCAGATGCAATGAATAATTTGTCAGATACGGCTTCTTCCATCATTACACTTGCCGGCTTTAAAGTTGCTGGAAAACCAGCAGATGAAGAGCATCCTTATGGTCACGAACGCTTTGAATACATTAGTGGGTTTGTTGTTTCTTTTTTAGTTACCTATGTTGGTGTTCGTTTTTTAGATAGCTCTTTTGATAAGATTTTGGATCCTAGTTCAGTCAAATTATCACCTATTATTTTTGTTGTATTGATTTTATCGATTTTAATGAAGTTTTGGCAGAATTTAATGTATCGTCGCTTAGCAAAAAAAATCGATTCCAATACTTTAAAAGCAACTGCTCAAGATAGTATTAACGATGTTTATACAACGATTGCAGTCTTACTTTCAGCTTTAATCGAATGGTTAACTGGCTGGCAAATAGATGGGTATATTGGATTTTTGATTGCTCTGTATATTATTTATACAGGTATAAAGATGATCAAAGAATTTATTGATGAACTGATGGGCGTCCGCGCCCCGCAAGAAGAGATTAGTCAGATCAAAAAACTATTAGATGAATATCCTAATATTATTGGTTATCATGATTTATTGATTCATAGCTATGGACCTAGCAGTGTTTTTGCTTCTGTTCATATTGAAGTAAATGAAGATTGGAGTTTGCCACATGCTCACGAGGTAATTGATGATATCGAACAGACGGTCAAAGAACGTATGAATGTTGATTTGGTTTGTCACTTGGATCCTTACCCGATTGATGATCCTGATTTCAAACGGGTTGCCCCTAAAATGCGAAAAGTTTTAAGAGATATTGATTCAAATTTGCGGATGCATGATTTAAGAATTGATACTACGACAACGCCAGAAACGTTTCATTTTGATTTAGTTGTTCCTGAAAATATCAAGTTGTCTGACCTAGAATTATCAGAATACATCAGCCAAATTTATATTTCTCGCTATGAACCAGCTACGCTAAATATCACTTTTGATCGAACCTATCTACTATAGAAAAAAGGTAAACCTCATTTTTTTGAGGTTTACCTTTTTTATTCGAATGCACGATAAACGTACTGATCTTTTGGTGGAGATATTTGGACTACATTTGTTACAGTAATTGCTGGCAACTGTCGTTGATAGGGTTCAAAATAATCAATCGTTATTGTACCTTCTAAATGATACCATTGATTATTTTCTAGACTTGATCCTTCTGGTAAATCAGCTAGCAAACCAAAAACTCCCGAATCGGCAATACAGTGAATCACACCAAAACGAAACAAGAAATCATAAGTTTGGTTTTCCTTGGTTGTCTCATAAGCAAATCCTTCAAAAGAAATCGGCTTGCCTGCAAATGTACTAGGATAATTATAGATTAATTCCATCATTTCTAAATAGTTTTCATCGGTAATTTTTAACTCATCTAAATCTTGATATTTTTTCATTAACTGATCCATCTGCTGATCATAGTCAGCTGAATTATAATAAATACTTGTATCTGGTTTTAGATATTGAGTACTCATTTGAGGATCACCTGTAGATTCTTTACTAATAGGAAAACTAAAGCCTTTATTTTCAACAATTGAAGCATCCAAACTAATTGTTGGGAATAAAAAGCCGATAATCAGTGGTACGGACAATAAAAAATAAGCAATTGCTTTTTGATAAGGTTTAGTCAATCCATGATCGTGATGCCCATGATCTGCTTGTTCTTTGTTTCCTGAAACCCAAATTTTCAATTGGACTAAGGCTAATAGTAAAGACAACCCCATCGTAATGAAAGCCAAATAACGATAGTGAACATTAATATACTTGTCTAAATTGCCTGAAACTTGCAAATACATCATTAATTCAAAATAACCTGACAATATTAAAAAACGAATCATTGGCTATCCTCCTTTACACCACATAAGCATAGATTGTCACGATGATGCTGATCAAAGCTATCAATTGCAAAATAAATTTTGTTTCGAAATGCCGTTTCATCATCATCAAATTTTTGATATCCACCATTGGACCAAAAACTAAAAAAGCTACCACAGCATTGGTGCCAAATAAACTTAATAGAGAAGAACCGACAAATGCATCGGCTTCTGAACAAAGAGACATGGTAAAAGCTAACACCAACATTACTAAAATGGAGATGAATTTATTACTAGTCAAAGTCATCATCAATTGGGTTGGTAAATAAACTTGCATCGCCGAAGCCAATAATCCACCAATAATCAAATAGCGACCCGTATCAAAAAATTCATCAATTGCATGAACTAAAACCTGCCATATTTTTCCAAAAAAAGATAGGTTATCTTCGTGATGATGAACATGGTCTGATACTGTGGCCTGTTCATCAGCTGTCAGCACTGGACCTTTATGAACATAAGCCAGCCAACTTCCAACAATAATCGCCACAATCAGACTGCCTAAAGCTCGTAAAAAAGCGAAATGAAAATTGTTGCCAAAAGCTATAAAAGTAGAAAATAAAACAATAGGATTAATAATTGGTGCGGTGACCATAAAGGCAAAGGCAGTATAGTCGGGCACACCTTTTTTCAAAAACTGATTAATAATCGGAACTATCCCACATTCACATGATGGAAAGAAAAAGCCAATCAACGAACCAACTATGATAGAAAGAAATTTATTTTTAGGCAATAATCTTTTGACTCTTTCCGGTGTCAAATAGACTTGTAAAATTCCAGATATAACACAGCCTAACAGCACAAATGGAATGGCTTCAATGACAATAGATAAGAAAATTGTGCTTAACTGTAGGACTGAGTGAGGTAAAAAATTAAACATAACTCGCTTCCTTTCTCGCGAAAATAACTATAAGCCAAAAAAAGAAGAAGTACAAAATATATTTAAAAAAATTAATCTCTCCTTAAAAAACAAAAAAACTCTCGCCTAAGCGAGAGTTAGAGATATTGAAACTTATTTTACTGCATCTTTTAATTGTTTACCAGCTTTAAATGCAGGAGATTTACTTGCTGGAATTGTGATTTCTTCTCCAGTTTGTGGGTTACGTCCCTTGCGTGAAGCACGTTCTCTTACTTCAAAATTACCAAACCCGATAACTTGAACTTTTTCGCCTGCTTTTAAAGAAGACTGAATGCCATCAAATAATGCATCTACAGCAGACAACGCATCTTTCTTAGTTAACCCTGTTTTTTCTGCAACTTGTTCTACTAAACTTTGCTTGTTAATCATGTGTGTTTCCCCCACTATCAATTATTTGTTGTATTTCAAACTCTATTCTATGGGTTCTTTAGATTAAAGGCAACTATTTATTTTTCTCATTCTACCTTTTTTTATCTTTTTTTATTAAAAAAAATAAAATTTCATATTTTTATTATCTCAGATTATTATTGACAGTATGTTGAAAATTTCCAATAAACCTGTTAAATAAAAGAAAAAACTATTATATAGCGTTTTATATATTCATCCACTTTTTGTCCTAAGAGAATCTAGTCCATCATCAGTGAAAAGCTATTCCAAACATTACAATAAGAAGAATTAAATTCATTTCCATAAATACATTTATTTGGATCAGACCTTTCTTAAATAAAACACAATAATTAATTGAAAGTGTAGAAAAATCAAAAGGATTAAAAATAAAATTGATTCAAATAGTCAACTTTATCTTTTTCTCCTTAATTATTTTCATGTGAAATTATCACAAGAAGCAATCATTTTGCTTGCTTCTTAACGCTTTTTAACTTTTTGTCATCAGCCGCTTCTGATAGTAACCTACCCAACTCCTGATTCATAGATTCTTCTTCTTTTATTAAGCTAGCTACCATTTTTTGATATTTTATGGCAGGATTTTTTTTTCGGATTACATTGAGTTGGATACCAGCATAAAACAAAACAACAATAGATAACACCATCATCACAATAAAATGCCAATTGTTCAGACTTTTTATCAAGCTATATATTAATAAAAGAAAGCCAACTAAAAGACCAATAAAATCAAGCTTAGCTTGCTTTCCACCACCAAATAAAATTCTTTTGAAGATGCCTCCATTACCTAATTCTTGATAACGGGTGATCCGTGCTTCAATGAAACTTATTTGTTCTTTTAAAGTATCAATTCGATTTTTCTTAGGCATCTACACTGCCCCCTTTCATTCATTATCGCTAGTTTGTTTTCTTTTGGCAATTGTTTTTATTCTAGTATAAATAAAAAGTTAAACTCTTTAAAAATTCTTTCAAAAAAATTAAAAAAGAACGGATTATTTCATAGAAAATATAAAAAAAACCTCTTGTTAAAAACATCACAATCGTTTTTTGATAAGGAAAACTTTCGCACTTTATTAACAAGTTTTAATGGAAAGGCGCATTTTATCTTGTAAAATTCTATGTGTAATCGCTTACAACTAAATTTTCAAAAGGAGTGTTTCTAATGATTATTGGTATTCCAAAAGAGATCAAAAACAATGAAAATCGAGTGGCTTTGCCACCATCTGGTGTGTTCGATTTAACCAGTCGCGGACATAAAGTTTTGGTAGAAACCGAAGCTGGATTAGGTTCAGCAATTACTGACGATGAATATAGAGAAGCTGGGGCAACTATCGTCCCTGATGCAATGAGCGCTTGGTCAACAGAAATGGTAATGAAAGTAAAGGAACCACTAACTGAAGAATATCAATATTTCCGTAAAGGATTATTATTATTCACTTACCTGCATTTAGCTGCAAACAAACCATTAACTGAAGCATTAATTAAATCAGGTGTAAATTCTATCGCTTATGAAAATGTTCAACCAGCTGACAATTCTCTTCCACTTCTTGCTCCAATGAGTGAAATCGCTGGACGTATGGCTGCTCAAATCGGTGCAAACTTCTTAGAACGTGTAAATGGTGGTCGTGGTATTTTACTTTCAGGTGTACCAGGTGTTATGCGCGGAAACGTAGTTGTTATCGGTGGTGGTGTTGTAGGAATGAACGCAGCAAAAATCGCTGCTGGTCTTGGCGCCAATGTAACAATTATGGATGTAAGCGTTCCTCGTTTGAAACAATTGGATGAAATTTTTGAAGGTAACGTACAAACTTTAATGTCAAATCGTTACAATATTCAAGAAGCACTTAAATCTGCTGACTTAGTTATTGGAGCGGTATTAATTCCTGGTCACAAAGCACCAACTTTAGTCACTAAAGAAATGGTTGCCGGCATGCCATTCCATTCAGTAATTGTCGATGTGGCAATTGACCAAGGTGGTATTTTTGCAACAACTGACAAAGTAACGACTCATGATGATCCAACTTATATTAAAGAAGATGTAGTTCATTATGCCGTAGCAAATATGCCTGGGGCTGTACCACAAACAGCAACTTATGCTTTATCAAACTCAACAATGGCTTATGCTAATTTATTAGCTAATAATGATTTAGTAAGTTTATTAAATGACAACTTGGCACTTCGTCGTGGTCTAAATACTTATGACGGTAAATTAACAATTGAACCAGTTGCTAATGATTTAGACTTACCTTACACACCAGTTGAAGAAGCATTAACAACTGAAACAGCAATGTAAAATACTTTCTTAGTCTGTCGATTTTTCGGCAGACTTTTTTTATTGTTTTCAGTTATACTTGGAATATCGGAGGGATCTCATGTCATTTACATTTACTTACCAACGGCCAGATTTTACAGCTTATCAAGCTTCATTTTCTAAACAGCTAGATAAATTTAAGCATGCATCAGAATACATTGCAGCAAAAAATGCGCTGAAACAATTAAATCATTTACGCAAAAACGTGACTACAATGGCAAAAGTTGCTTATATCCGTCATTCAATTGATACAAAAGATGTTTTTTATTTAGAAGAAAATACTTATTGGGATCAACAGCAGCCTCACGTTGATCAGCTTCATGGAGATTTTTTTTCTGCTTTACTTACCTCCCCTTTCCTTAGCGATTTAAAAAAAGAGTTCCCTGAAACCTTGTTCTTACTGGCAGAAGATCAAAAACGGCTAACTGGCAGTAAAATAGTCAATCTAAAACAGCAGGAGAATGAACGAATCAGTGACTATACGCAATTAATTGCCTCAGCAGAAATCGATTTTAACGGAAAAATTTGTAATTTATCCGATATATCAGCTTATTTTTCTGATCCAGATACTGCGATTCGTGAAAGCGCACAGACGGCTTATTGGCAATTTTTCACTGAAAATGAAGAAAAATTTGATCAGATTTTTTCTGAGTTAGTCAATCTAAGGCATCAAATTGCGATGAAATTAGGGTTTGACTCCTATGTTACTTATGGTGATATTGCCATGAATCGTTGGGGATATACACGAGAGGACTTAAAAAAATTTCGTCAGTTTATTTTAGAAAAAGTGGTTCCCTTAACCACTCAATTATATCAACGACAACAAACAAGATTAGGTGTTGATACCCTTTATCATTATGATTTACCATTAATTTTTCCTGAAGGGAATCCAAAACCTCAAGGAAATCAATCAGAATTAATTAAAAAAGCGACCGAAATGTACCAAGGGTTGTCACCAGAAACGGGTGCATTTTTCCAAAAGATGAAACAACAAGACTTATTAGATTTAGCCAGTCGTTCTGGTAAGCAAAGTGGCGGTTATTGTGAATTTATTGATGCTATAGAAATGCCTTTTATCTTCGCCAATTTTAATGGCACTTCTGATGACGTTGACGTATTAACTCATGAAACTGGACACGCCTTTCAAAGCTATCATTCAGCTTGGATTGAAGAGCCGGAATTAGTTTTTCCTACTTCTGAGGCCGCGGAGATTCATTCAATGAGTATGGAGTTTTTAACTTGGCCCTTTATGGAGAAATTTTTTAAAGAAGACCAATTAAAATATCGTTTTGCTCATTTGAGTAGTGCATTGCAATTTTTACCATACGGAGCATTAGTAGATCATTTTCAAGAAGAAGTATACGAACACCCTATTTGGACTGCTGAAGAGCGCAAAGTTTGCTGGAGAAAGCTAGAAAAACAATATTGTCCAGAGAAAAATTATCACTTTTCAGAGGGCTTAGATCGTGGTATTTATTGGTATCGGCAAGGCCATATTTTTGAAGTCCCTTTTTATTATATTGATTATACTTTAGCTCAAGTCTGTGCTTTTCAATTTTGGCAAAGAAAAATAATCGAAAAAGATCCAAAAACATGGGAAGATTATCTATCTATCTGTCATGTTGGTGGTACTCAGACATTTACAGAAATCCTTCAAACTGGGCATTTAAATTCGCCGTTTGATGAAGTTGCTATAAATCAAGTAATTGAAACGGTTAGTACTTATTTGGAAAATATTTCGGAAACTGATTTGAAATAATAATAGATTCCCGGTTGTTGACTGGGAATTTCTTATTATTTATCTCTTTTGCGATATTTTTAACTTATTTATTCGCACCAAATCATGGTATAATACAGCAATAAATGAAAAAAGGAGTGTTGTTATGAAGTATGAGATTTCCGAGAGTGCTTTTGCCCCGATTGCAAAAATTGAATTAGCACAAAATGAACAAATTCGAATTGAACCAGGGGCGATGGTTTACGAACTTGGTGAGATTGAATTGGAAGGCTCCATGAATGCCAATGGAAAAAAAGGGTTAGGTGGCGCTCTATCTGCAATTGGCCGTTCTGTATCTAGTGGTGAGAGTTTCTTTATTAGTACTGCGACGGGAATATCAGCAACTTCTACGATTGCAATCGCTCCTGGAACGCCCGGTAAAATTATTCCTTTAGATGTTGGACAAGAACATTGGCGTTTAAATACTGGTGCATTTTTAGCTAGTGAACAATCGGTTAGTTACAATATGAAACGTCAAAAATTATCTGGCGCTCTTTTAGGAGGAACGGGTGGATTGTTTGTCATGGAAACTGCTGGAAGTGGTGTTATCTTAGTTTCAGCTTTTGGTGATCTAGAAAAAATTCAAGTCACTCCAGACGCACCAGTGATTGTTGACAATCAGCATGTTATCGCCTGGACTAGTTCTTTAGATTATAATATTCGAGTGGCCTCAGGTATGTTTGGTTTTAAAACTGGTGAAGGAATCGTGAACGAATTTCACGGCAATGGCACAATTTATATTCAGACACGAAATGTTCAAGCCTTTGCGACCCAAATGGCGGGATTTTCTAGTAATTCATAATAAAAACGACCCTAAAAAGTTTAGCTTTTTAGGGTTTCTTCATCTAACCATTGAAATAATTGATCATTGCTATCATAAGCAGCGCCATTTTGACAATGCAAATCTGCCGAAAAATCCTGTTTATCAAACAAGATCAAGCGCTTATTTTTTGCGGGAATTTTCTGATAGAAATTCCTCCCTAATTGATAATCATAATAATTTTCGTTTTTAGCTAGAAAAATAAGACAATCCGTTGTTAATCTTTTATAAGCGATTTCTTCATTAAACCGACTAGTCACCTTTAATAATTCATTTAGTGAGTCTGCGCCAAAAACCCACTTAGCATGCGTTACCTGCCAATTTAAAAAGCTATTACTAGCAATATACTGGCTACAAATTTTTTCTAAAAACAGTGGGAAGCCTGTATCTAAATACTTATGCAAAAATTTAGGTAATGATTTCTGAAAGCTGGCTAACATTGAAGGAAAATAATTATATAAAATAACTTTATCAAATAAATTCTGATTTGAACTGGCTGCTCTTGCCAAGAGGAGTCCCCCTAAAGAAATTCCAACACCAATACGCAATCCCTTCAAGCCTATCTCTTTTTCGTAAAAATTTATGACTACTTCAGCTACTTGATCCCAATTTTCATCAAAAACCAGCTGATGCTCGCGAATGACATTTGATTGACCAGGCCCTTCATAAAGAACCACATCGAACCCCTGTGCCAAAGTTGAAACTACATTTGTGAAATACAATTCTTCTAGTAAGGCATCAAATCCACCACAAATATAAAAGGTACCACGTGATTCTTTCGTTGTTTGGAAAAAAACTGTTCTAAATTTTCCGACTTGATATCTTTGATAAGAGATTTTTTTTAAATCCAAAGCTTGATAAAATAAAGAAACCGATTGTTGATAGGCTGTCAATTTCCTAGGATCTTGTGGTGACAAGAAAAATTCAGCCGCTTGGTAATAGCGACTCGCTCGTAAATACGCATTTCCGCAGCTTTCTGTGGAATGAAATTGCTGTCCTCTTTGCTGTAATTTTTCTGCAAAATTAGACCATTCCTGATACCAAGATTCATTATTTCTAGGATTGATTTTTTCCGCTACAGTTGCTACTTCGCCGTAATCGGCACCACCATTTGGGATATACCACATCAATCGAGTGGTCTCAAATTCAAAGGCAAAATTTTTAAAAAAATGGTTTTTCATTGGCTTCCTCACTTTATGCTATACTTTAAGCTATTATAAGAAAACTATTTTTTTTTAGAAAGAGGTTACCTGAAGGTGCAAAATGATAACCAAAATTTAGCTGACGAAATGCTTCTAAGAGAATTGGCCCTACCACTTATTGGAAAATGGGTTCCCTTTATTTTATTGTCATTGGCCCAGAGAGCCCATAATTTTTCTGAATTACATCGAACAATGACCGGTGTTTCTCGCAAAGTTTTGACTGAAAATTTAAACAATTTACAAGCCTCTGGACTAATCAGCAAAATCGGAGAAACTGCTACTGGTTTTCCTGTCACCTATCAATTAACACCTTTAGGAGAAAGTAGCTTAGTTATTTTGAGAACTGTAAAAATCTGGCTACGCCAAAATCAAGAGGCAATTATAAGTAATCGAGAGCAATTTGAAAAAACTCATTAAGAAAGGAAGATTTTTATGACACAACCAGTACACTTTGAAGCTAAAAGTGATTTTCATCAATGGCTTACAGAAAATCACCAAACTAATTCAGGCATTTGGCTACTTTTTTCAAAAGATGCGACCTTCACAACTTTAAAAGCTAGTGAAGCTTTAGAGGAAGCCTTGTGTCACGGCTGGATTGATGGTGTCATGAAAAAAATTGACGAACATTCCTATATGAAATATTTCGCTCCACGTCGCAAAAATAGTCGTTGGTCGGAAAAGAACAAAAAAATTGTTCAAAAATTAATAGATCAAGATTTAGTCACTGAATTTGGGCTACAAAAAATCAGTGAAGCCAAAGCAAATGGACAATGGGATCAAGCTGTCAAACCCTCTGCTATCACTCCTGAACAAATAGAAACAGTCGCTGATTTATTAAAAGAAAATGCCCTAGCCTATCAAAACTTTCAAACTATGTCTCCCTCAGTGCAAAAAACTTACACTCGCGCTTATTTCGATGCCAAAACCGATAAAGGACGCGACAGTCGCTTAAAATGGATGACTGAACGTTTAATAAAAAATTTGAAGCCGATGTAAAAATACTGTTTTACTTTCTCTATGATAAAAATATTTATTCTCAATTTCTTAGTGAGATCTTCGATTGTTTGACGCTTATCATTAAGTCTTCTAAAATAAAAAAGATAATGAATGAAGGAGAATAGGATGAAATCATTTTTATTAGTTGGACAATCAAATATGGCTGGACGCGGATTTATTCACACCGTACCGCCTATCTATAATGAAAAAATTCAAATGCTAAGGAATGGACGCTTTCAAATGATGGCAGAACCGATTCATTCTGATCGTGAAGTAGCTGGGATTGGATTGGCGGCTAGTTTTGCGCAAGCTTATAGTTTTGCGCATCCCGATGAAACTATCGGCTTAATCCCTTGCGCTGAAGGTGGTAGTAGTATAGCTGAATGGTCACCAGAAGGGGTTTTGTTTCGTCACGCTGTCAAGGAAGCAAAATTTGCGCAAGAAACCAGTGAGATTATTGGTATTTTATGGCATCAAGGGGAAAATGATAGCTTAAATCAGCTTTATAAAAGTTATGAGGGAAAACTACGGGAGGTTTTTGCTGCTTTCCGTGAAGTGTTAGATTTACCTGATGTTCCAATAATTATCGGCGAATTACCGAATTTTTTAGGTAAAACTGGCTTCGGCCAACAGGCTATTGAATATCATGAAATCAATCAAATTTTGCGAAAAATCGCTTATACGGACGAGCATTTTTATTTTGTTACCGCCAAAGGACTATCAGCAAATCCTGATGGTATCCATCTTGATGCCTTGTCTCAAAGAAAATTTGGTTTGCGTTATTATGAAGCTTTCGCTAACCAACAAGACCAGTTGATCCCTTTAGAAAATGAAGACCAAAAAGTTTCACTTCTTTATCAAAAAGATCGAACAGCCACTGAAGCCATTTACCTTGCCAGT
This sequence comes from Enterococcus sp. JNUCC 77, assembly GCF_054819945.1. Classification (NCBI taxonomy): domain Bacteria; kingdom Bacillati; phylum Bacillota; class Bacilli; order Lactobacillales; family Enterococcaceae; genus Enterococcus; species Enterococcus sp. JNUCC 77. The sequence continues at coordinate 918,482 of NZ_JBTHIG010000002.1, read as the reverse complement.
AAAAAATTTGCCCTTGGACAGATAGACTATCCTGCATTTTCACAAGAAATTGCCCCTTATCTACCGAAATAAAGGAGGAAAATAATGGAAAAAATCATTATTTACGCAACTAGATATGGTACTGCAAAAAAATACGCAAACTATTTAGCTGAAAGACTTAATCTACCACTATTCTCTATTGAAGAAATTACTGAGGCACAATTAAAAGGTCATACAGTTATTTTTATCAGTGCTGTATATGCTGGTAGTTTAATGCATTTAAAAGATTTATTAAAAGTAAGCGATCCGCAACAAGAAGTTCAAATTTTAACCGTTGGACTAACTGACCCAGAGAATCAAGAAAAAATCCAAGAAATTTTTAACTTGGCTCAACAAAATGCTAACGGTAAACGGCTGGTCTTTTTAGGTCATCTACCGGGAGCTTTAACCTATGATCAGTTAAGTTTTCTACACAAAACCTTTATCAAAGGAATTCATGCCACCAGTAAAAATAAAAGTGAAGTATCTGATGAAGTTAAACTATTACGAGATGTCTATAAAAGTTCATTAGATTTTGTTGATTTTTCTCGCTTAGACCAGCTAACTTAAAATAAAAAAACTGAGGTAAGCTTTAGCTTATCTCAGTAATAAATGATTCAATTTCTTCTGCAATTTCCTCTGGCCGTTCTCCATGCACATAATGACCACAATCTAGCAGTAAGTATTTACTTGTTTCAAACTGAGCCAAATAGGCGATTAAAGTGGGTCTCCAATCTTCTTTTAATCCTATCTCCTTACCATCAGAAATAAAATAATAGACTGGAATATCTTTTGGCACCTCACCTTTTTGACAGATTGCCACATTTTCTCTCACTGTCAAGACTTCATTTATTACATCTGACGAGAACAATGATTCCTTATAACAATCTACATAGCGCTGAAAATCTTCTGACGATAAACTAGTACCACGTTTTTTCCAGACATTTTTCGCAACTAATTTCATAAAAGGTCGATGAACACCTAAATTGATTAAAGTCTTTGAAATCTTTAAATTCGTCTTAGAAGGAATTTTTAATTTCTCATACGCAGCAGGAACAGCTGGATCTAAACCAATGATTGCTTGTACTTCCGTTGGATACTTCTGTCCCCAATACAATGCTTCCAATCCAGACATCGAGTGAGGCACTAAAATAAATGGTGCTTGAATATTTGCCAAATGTAAAGCTTCGCGGCTTTCTTCTAACATTGTAGCTAAATCTCGCGAAACAGTTGTCGCTTCACTCCAACCATAGCCAGCTTTTTCAATCACGACAATGCGATATTTTTTGGCTAGTATTTGCCACAGCGGTTTAAAGTCAATAGTTGGCGCGGCCGTGCCAGAACCAGCCATAAAAACAAAGGTCTTGTCTCCATCTCCTGCAGTGAAGATATGCATTTGATGTTGATTGACGGTAACCATTTTCCCAGGATGAATTGTCTTTGTCATATGTATTTATTAGAACCTCCATTTTTTTATTATTTTATCACATTCAAAGATAAAAAAAGTCACAAAACAATAAAGTTTCGCGACTTGATGGTTTATTTAACTTGGTCAGATGATTTAATCACTTTTTTGACAATCCCATATTTCTTTGCTTCATCTACAGATAACCAAAAATTACGATCTGTATCTTCGGCAACTTTTTCATAAGTTTGACCAGTTGCTTCAGCAATCAAATGATTGATTCTTTCACGGGTTCTGATGATTTCTCGGGCTTCAATTTCAATTTCAGTCTGTTGACCTTGTACGCCGCCCATCGGTTGATGAATCATGTAACGCGTGTTTGGTAAACTAAAACGATTTTTCTTTTCAGCACCTAAATAAATTGTAATTCCTGCGCTGGCTACCCAACCAGTACCAACCATTCTAACTTCTGGTTTGATAAATTTAATCATATCATGAATAGTATCGCCAGATTCCACATGACCACCTTGACTATTAATATAAATCGTAATTGGATCATCACTTAAAGCACTTAGTAAAAGTAATTGAGATGTCACTTCTTTGGCTAAGTCTTGCGTAATTTCTCCATAAATTAAGATTGTTCGTTGTTCCAACATTTTCTTTTTATAAATTTCGGAAATATCTGTTTTTGTTTCTTCATTTTCTTCTTCTGCTAAATAAAACATACTAGGACCTTCTTTCTCTTTCCTTTAAGTATAACAAATGTTTTAAAAATGTAAAAAAATCACTACGAAGAATCCCGTAGTGATCAAAAAATTATTCTACATTTACATGTTCATGCAAGGCATCAGCATTTGATGTATCGTCTCGTTTAGCCAATTTCAAAGTTAACGCATCTAACGTAATATGGACAGTTTGATCGAATAATGAAGACAACAATTGGACTGATTTCACTCCGGAACCAGTTTTCGTCGCTCCAGGAACAATAATTACTTTGTCCGCTAATTTTGCCAAAGGTGAGGCTGGTTCAGACGTTAGTACAACTATGTCCAAGCCTAGTTTTTTCGCAGCTTCTGTATCGGCAACGATACTTTTCGTCGTACCCGATCCAGAAATAGCCACCCAAGTATCCCCTTTTTGAATCGAAGGTGTAATTGTTTCCCCCATTACATAATCGGTATAACCAATGTGCATCAAGCGCATCGCAAAACCTTTTCCTTGGAAACCACTGCGACCAGCACCAATCACAAAAATTCGTTTGTCTTTTTGAAATAATGTTAATGCATCATCGATTTGGCTTTCATCAACTAGCGCCATCACTTCATTGATTTCATCCATAATTGTTTTTATTGTACTCATGCTTTTAGCCCCTCCATAAATTCTTTAACCGCTGCAGCAGGATCGCTGGCTTTACTAATTTTAGAACCAACGATGACAATTTCGATTAATCCTTGTGTCGCTAGAGCCTTTGTTTGCGCCAAATCAATGCCCCCAGCAATTGCCAAGCGTTTGATTTCTGGAAATTTCTCATGAAAATGAGCAACATTTCCTACTGCATCTTGTTTATCCACACGATCTACCGAATGATGTAACGCATAAATAGCATGTTCAAATTCAAGAATTTCAGCAATTTTTTCCTCGCTGACTTCTAATAAATCAATCATCATAGTTTTACCGGTTTCTTCAGCGACTTGATAAGTTGCTCGTAAAGTATCTAAAGACGCCGCACCCATCACTGTTAAAATATCACCACCATATTTAAAACCTTGACGAAACTCATAAGCACCTTCATCAATGGTTTTTAAATCCACTAATAGTTCTGTATTAGGTAAAGCTTCCCTCAATTGGGTCATCGCTTCAATACCGTAATCTTTCACTAAAGAAGTACCCATCTCCACAATATCTGTTTTTCCATCAAGTTGTAGCGCTAAAGCTACCGCATCCTCTAAAGAGACACGATCGATTGCTGCTTGTAATTTCATACTTACACGACCTTATTTATTTTTTGCTAAAAAATCTGCTAATTCTTCTGGTGTTGGATAACCGTCATTATCTCCAGGAGCTTGAACAGCCATTGCACCAACAGCATTGGCACGAATTACAGCATCTTTCAAGGATTCTCCTTCAATTAAAGCCGTAATTAATCCTGCCGCAAAACCATCACCGGCACCCACAGTATCTACCACATGATCTACTTTAAAACCTGGCACAGTAAAACTAGTCCCATCCTTTTGTTTGATATATGCGCCATCAGTTCCTAATTTAACAATCACCGTTTGAGTCGCTTCACCATTTGCCAAATAAAAATCAGCAATCGTCTCAGGATCTCTTGAACCAACTAAAATTTCACCTTCATTAATACCAGGTAAAACAATTTCAGCATGACTAGCTAAATCGTTGATTGTTTCCACCATATGCTCTTGACTTGACCAAAGCTGTGGACGCAAATTTGGATCAAAGGTAGTCCGAACATGATTTTTTTCTAATAGCGTAATTAAATGGCGGAAAGCATCTAAGGCTTCTTCTGAAATTGCTGGAAAAATACCGGACAAATGGGCCATTTTCACATCGGAAAAATCAATTGTATCTAAAACGGCTTTATCAAAATGCGCTGCCGCTGATCCTTTACGAAAATAGAAAATACTTGGATCGCCATCACTGACGCGGTCTTTTAATTGGAAAGCCGTCCAATATTCATCAGTTTCATCAATATAATCTGTGCCAATATTATTTTCTGCTAACTGATCGACAATAAAATCACCAAAAGGATCTTTTCCAAGCCGAGTAATGTATTGTGTACTATGACCAAGTCGGGAAACACCAACAGTCACATTTACTTCTGCGCCAGCCAAATATTTTTGGAAATTACTGGCATCTTTCAAACTTTTATCAACCTCTGTCGATCCAAACAATGCAATTGGTTCACCAATCGTTAAAAACTCACTCATAATAATACCTCTTTTCAAATTTTTTATAAAAGAATATATGCTGCAACTAAGTTAAATGCCGTAGCTACCCAAGCCCAAGGCAATCCGGTTAGTAAAAATGTCTTAGTATCTAATTCTGAATATTGAACCGCCCACAAGTTCCAAGATTGGGTAATATCGGCTGAAACACCCATCATTGAAGGAACTACAAGTAAACCATACAAGAAATATTGATTGAACATCCCGGTACCAACTAAAATTGCTGCAGTTGCCGCACCAGCACCATAAAGCATCAATGGTCCACGGAAGTAAGCTAGTGGTGCAATAATCAAAATAATAATGACTAAAACTAGTTTGCTGTCAGGAATGATACTTTGGAAGACTGAGGTGAAGCCTGACATTGCATGAACAGCCGCTGATTGGAACATAGTTAAAACAAACAACATGATTAATAAACCAGCAATATCTGAAATCGCATGTTTGGCTGTTTCATTCATCATATTGACAAAACCTTTGTAAGTTTTCATATTTCCTGTGGCAAGGAAAGCAATAATAATTGAAATCAACAAGGCAGGAACCGCATCCCATTTTGCAAAAATACTTAATGCAACTGGTAAGACTGGTAAAATATAAGTCCAAACTGCAACTTCACGTACTTCTTCAACTGTCTCACTTTCAACAATAAATGGTTTACCGTTGCGAATTTTTTTGGCATTAAATAGTATAAATAAAATCACGATTACCATTTGAACCGCCATTGCAACAAAACCAAAACGTTGGTAATGAGCGCCCCAAGCAACTTTTGGGAAGAAAACTTGGAATTGAACGAACAAGACATTGTTTACATACATTGCTGCCCCGATTGATAAAGTAAAAACAGAAACGGCAATATTTTTAGGTACACCAATTGAAAACATAATCGGAAATAAAATTACCCCAACAGCAATTGCAGAGCCCACACCGTATGAACTAGTAAAAATCAAAGCAATTACTAAAGCGATTAAAACCGTTGCTAAAACCGGACTCTTTTTACCAACTTTTTCTGTTCGGCGAGAAATACTTCCAGCAATTCCGGTATCAACTAAAACTCGACCAAACCAAGAACCAAAAATAATATAGGAGGCCGTTTTCCCGTAATTTAAAACAGGCTCTGTAAAAATTTCTTTGACTGCTACATTAAATGGTACTAAACCAATGATGGTCCACAAAACCGCCATTACGAAGAAACCAACTGTTAAGTTTCCGCCTTTCATAGCGTAGACGACAAAGATAATAAATGTTAATGCTAATAATAATCCAGTAATAATACTACCCAACGCTGCCACCTCCTAATATTGGTTTAGTTCACTTAAAATTTTTTGATAAGTCGACATTGGTTTACCGGTTTCTTCATTAAAGAAATCATTTTCTAGATTATTAAATCTTTGAGCTAAATAATATGCTGAAAGATAACCCGCCAATGCTTCTTTTGCTGCTGCTTCGGTTTTTTTAGTTGAAAAATCGATCGTTAAACTATCCATAAAATGATAAGCAAATTTTTCTGGATCAATTTTAGTTTGTTGATCTTGCATGATTACTCCTCCTCTAAAAGATTCTTCGCTTCAAGAATTTGATCATTTGCAGTAGTTGGATATTCAATGGCAACCGGAACATCTTGAGGTAAAATTGCTAAAATTTCCCGCCAGTTTAAAACGCCGTGATCTAAAAATTCAGCTTGTGGTTTATCATCAAGATAAGAGACATCTTTTACATGAATATAGCGAACATAATCTTTTAATTTTTCTGCTGCTTCTTTTTCATCTAAACCTTCGCCAACAAAACGCCAATTACCTAAATCATACACGTAACCAACATTAATATCGGCTTTACAAATAGCTTTCATAAATGTCTCAATCGCTTCAATTGTTCCACTGGTTAAAGTTTGGTCGTTTTCAATATTAATTGCTACTGGTGAACCGGTTAACATATGAAGTTCTTCTAAAGATGATTCTTCTGTAAAATCACCAATATTCCATTTAATATGTTTGATGCCAGTATCTTCTGCTTCTTTTAAATACCCTGATAATTTGGGATTTATTTTTCCATCAACAAAAACTTCATCTGGTACACTATAAAATAATTCAACATTATTTTCTGCAGCTACCTTTTTCACTTCAGGTAATTCAATAGCTAAATCATTAAAATATTCGCGACGAACTTCTACTTTGTTAAAACCTAGATCAACAGCTTCCTTTATTAATTCACTTTGCTTGGTACCGTTTGCAACTTTATCAGCATAGACTAAAAAATTTAAGACTAAATCTCTCATATTCTTCCATCCCTTTCTTTTCTCATAAACTTTATGGATTCATAGTAAACCGGTTCCCTAAATTTGTCAAACGCTTTCATTTTAAAAAACAAAAAATTTGGCCAGAAAAAAACTGCGAGCTTTGGAAACCGGTTCCCCTCGCAGTAAAATTATTTTTTAAATAACGTTGATATTTTATCGTTTTTCGTTTCTGATTTAAAATATTTTTTCGATGAATAATCATTTAGATTGAATTTCGCCAGCGCAATTTGGCAGGTACAATGGTTTCTTCTTTAATTGTTTCTCCATTTTTTAAGTAATCAATCATCTTTTGAGCAGCCACTTCACCAATTTTTTGTGACTGTTGTTCAATGCTAGTTACTCCTGGTCCTACTAAAGCAGTAATCTTCCAATCATCAAAACCAGTGATTCCTAAATCGTCAGGAATAATAATTTTTTCTTCTGCTAAAATAGTTAAAAGTTCCATCAAGACCCGTCCATTAGAAGCAAATAATAACGTTTTTTTACTATTCTTCACCATTTTTAAGACTATCGATCGTAAATCTAAGCTTTCAGTAACCTCCACTAATTGGACTGTTTTCCCTGCAGATTCGGTCATTTCTTTGACTGTATTATAACGAACTTCTCTAGTAGTAACTTCAGCGATAGGTTCTGTAACTACGACAATTTGTTGATAGTCTTTCTTAAAAACTTCAGTAAGGACATTTACTACCGAAGCATGATTATTCGTTACAACTGCTGGACATAGATCTGGTTCGATTCGCCGGTCAACCAGAAGTAAAGGTAAACGACGGTCTAACAGAAATTGATATTGTTTGGCATAGCGACTACAAGGTTGTAAAATAATCCCTTCTACCCCTTGATCCAATAATTTTTGAATCAATTCGTGTTCTCTTTCAATCGAATTAGCTGAATCAACAATCACCATTTGATAATTATTTTTCGCTAATACGTCTCCTACACCTTTTAACAGTAAAGAGGCATACATATTAGAAATATCAGCCACCACTACACCAATCAAGAAACTATGTTTTGATTTTAAAGCTTGGGCTTGTCGACTTGGACGATAATCTAAATCTTTTATGACTTTTTCAATTCGATGTTTGGTTTCTTGACTCATATTGCCATAATGGCCATTTAAAAAACGAGAGATTGTTGTTTTTGAAACATCTGCCAGCTCTGCTACTTGCTTGATTGTTACTTTTTTCATGACAGCCTCCCTTATTCGTAATATTTATCTTTAATTATCATAAATATATTTACATCTTTAAATTTATGACATTCATTAATAAATAGCAAGACGAAATCAAAAAAACCCGACAAAGTTGTCAGGTTTAGCCTTAACTATCTCGTCATATCCATGAAATGGGCTTGACGGTTTTTATAATGTTTGACCGCCAGAGTTTCAAAAGTAGCAATTACCGGATTAGGATATTTTAACCCTTTTTGAAAATCATTTAGTTTTTCAGCAGCTAACTCTTCATAAGCAGTCATTTCTTCAATAATAAAAAATCCTTTTAGCGCTATACTTTCGTGATTATCCGAATCAACCACAAATAATGTACCGGCATGATCTCGAGAAATATTCTTTGCCGTTTGACCATCTCCGTTAATATAGAATTTGAAATAATAATGATCTCTTCGTTCAATTGGACTCGAGACAGCGATCAAATGGGGAAATTGACCATCGTCTGTTGTAGCTAAAGTAAATGCATCAGCCTTTTGTAATAATTCTTCAATTTCGTTATTCATAATGGGGACTCCTTCTCGTTTTGACAACCTAAGATTAACAAAATTTATAGGCTAACCTCAAAGAAACAGCTCGTTTTTGGCAATCATTTTTTTCTCATTTTATATTTTTTTTGATACTCAAAATAATTACTTAGCATCTATTAAAAAAACTGGTATCATAAGAATAACAATAAGGAGGTAGCTGCAATGTTCGAACAAAATAAACCAATCCGCAGTGAAATATCTGAAGACATTATCCCAAAACAAATCCAACTTGAATTATGGAATATGATTTTTAGACGCCAGCAAAAAGGCATGACCTTGGTCTCACCGCAACGTTTTAATTTTTTTAAAGACCCAGTACATCAAACTTTAAGTGTGGTTCATTCTCAAGCTGAGCCGGCTTTTTCTGATAATGTAACAGCACCTTATATCCCAGAATTTGCCAATATAAACTTTCCAAGTAGAGTTTATATTCATGATATGGGTAACGAGATGGTGCTAAAACTCGACTAAAGCAGATTAATCTGCTTTTTTTATTTGCTTACTGGCAATATATTCTGTCGGACTAAGGCCCATTTCTTTCTTAAATACCTTAGAAAAATAATTACTGCTGGAAAAGCCAACTGCTTCAGCAATTTGATAAATCGTTTGCTTTCCCCATAATAATTCTAGACTTTTTAAAATTCGTACTTTGCGTAAATAAGCCATGGGTGTATCTTGATAAGCCGCTTCAAAGGTCTTGATTAATCGGTATTTTGATTCCTCAAAAATAATTTCTAAATGATCTAAACTTAAATCCGTTTGATAATGCTGATCTAAATACTGTCTCAATTTCTCAGCTTGAGGATTGGCGCTCTGCATTTGTTTTGCTACCTCAGCTTTAATCATCAAAAGAAATTCAAAGGCTATTCGGGCATTTTGATACAAATCTATTTCTTCATTTTTCAAGTAATCGACCATGCTAAATAATTTATTCTGGAATTCTATACTGGCAGTTTTTACAACTACACTAGATTGTTCTACCCATTGCCGCATAATTGGTGTTAATTCCAAATAGATAAATTGCCAATTTTCACCAGTATAACTACTTTTACTGGGAATCTCAGTCAAGAAAAAATCCCCAGTCTGTTGAGCAAAAACTTGTCCTCCACTTTTAAAATTACCTGAACCAGATAGAGTAAATTGAAAAACAATCAGATGATCTTTCCGTTGATTGCTATCCCAAAAATAATCGGGACTCCCTTGACCCACACCTAATCCTATTATCAATGGTAAATTTTCGTGATTTAAATAGTTGAATCGTCGTTGGAAATTTTGCAATTTATTACCCTCTCTTCAATTTCTTATTCTTGTTTTCACTCAGATTATCTTTTACTCTTAGTATATAATAAATAAAGGAGCCTTAATATGCCAATAATATTTGATCAAGAAAAAGGATTTTTCCACTTGAAAAACTCAGAGATTAGTTACATTATCGGTTTAGAAAAAAACAAATATATTACCCATCGTTACTACGGACCAGTCTTATCTTCCTATGCTGGTAGTAATCAATTACAAATGATTGACCGTGGTTTTGCTACTAACCCTGATAGCCAAGAACGCACTTTTTCTTTAAATGCTTTACCATTAGAAACAAGCTCTCAAGGAAATGGCGACCACCGTATCAGCAATTATCAAATTCGTAATCACTTCGGGCAAAACGTCACTAATTTTATCTATTACACTCATGAAATTACTGAAGGAAAAAAAATACTACCTAGTTTACCCAGTCTTCGTGGTAACAATGTAACTACACTAGCGATTACCTTAAAGGACCACAACCAAAATTTGTTAATGACTTTAACTTATAATTTATATGAAAATTATCCAGTTATTACCCGAAATGTTCATTTTGAGAATCAAGGATACGAAACTGTTTATTTAGAAAATGCCGGTTCCCTTTTAATTGATTTTCCCAGTACCGATTATGAACTCGTAACCTTGAATGGTTCTCACACTTGTGAAGCCAATATTGCACGGCAAAAATTACATCCTGGTATTCAAAAAATCGAAAGTAGTCGGGGAACAAGTAGTCCACAACATCAGCCGTTTTTGGCTTTAGTAAATCCAGAAACTACTGAAACTTCTGGTCCAGTTTTTGCTTTCCACTTCGTTTATAGCGGTAACTTTGTGGCTCAAGTAGAAGTGGAGCAATACGGCTCTAGTCGTTTACAGATGGGAATCAACCCAGATAATTTCGAATGGCAACTACAACCAAAGGCTATATTCCAGACGCCTGAAGTTGTTATGAATTATAGTCAACGAGGATTTAACCAGATGTCTCAAACCTTCCATCAAATTTATCAAAAGGAGTTAATTCCAACCGGTTTTATTAACAAAGAACGTCCAATTTTATTAAATACTTGGGAGGCCAATTATTTTGAATTTGCTGAAACGGCTTTATTAGAACAAGCACAAAAAGCTAAAGATTTGGGAATCGAATTATTTGTCTTAGATGACGGTTGGTTTGGTAAGCGAGATGATTCTTCCAGCTCTTTAGGTGATTGGCAGACTGATTTAAATAAGTTACCTCATGGATTGAAGGATTTATCTGAAAAAATTCATGCATTAGGGATGCAGTTTGGTCTATGGTTTGAACCAGAAATGATTTCAAAAAACAGTGATTTATTTCGTGCTCATCCTGATTGGGCCTTGCAAGTTCAGAATTATCCCATGACTGAAGGTCGGCGACAATTGGTTTTAGATTTAAGTCGTGAAGAGATTCAAGATTATCTGGTCCACGTCCTTAGTCAGCATTTAGAAGAAGCAAAAATTGATTATGTAAAATGGGATATGAACCGTCATTTAACTGAGATTGGAAATGTTATCTTGCCTCCTGAACAACAAAAAGAGCTTTCCCATCGCTATGTGTTAGGACTTTATCGTATTTTAGCAAAATTAACTCAAAAGTTTCCATCGGTTTTATTTGAAAATTGCTCCAGCGGTGGTGGTCGTTTCGATCCTGGCATGATGGCATATATGCCGCAAACTTGGACTAGTGATAACTCAGACGCTCTTTGCCGGTCAATTATTCAATATGGTTATAGCTATCTTTATCCTCCAATCATGTTAGGCGCCCATGTTTCTGATGTGCCAAATCATCAAGTTGGACGGATAACACCATTAAATACCCGGGGATTGATTGCTATGAGCGGTAACTTTGGTTATGAATTAGATTTAGCTAAACAAACAGAAACTGATTTAATAGAAATAAGTCAGCAAGTTGCATTTTATAAAGAACATCGAAAATTATTACAATTCGGCGAGTTTTATCGTTTACAAGCGCCTGATAAAAATTTTGCCAGTGCTTGGTTATTTAAGAACCAAACAGAAGTATTAGTAATCTACTCTAATGGTTTAGCACAACCTGCTGTTCCGATTCACTATTTAAAAATGATTTATCTAGACAATCATGCCAATTATCAGGAATTAGCATCAGGTGAACAATTTAGTGGCAGTGAATTAAATCATGCGGGTATGTTAATTCCCCGCATCAAAGAAGACTTTGCGACGGTTATGTATCATTTTAAGAAAGTTGATTAAACAAAAGACTATGCCGAATAAAGGCATAGTCTTTTATTTACTTGATACGAACAGCAAAAGCTTCATAAGGTTTCAAGTCTTCACTGATTTGCTCTTGATAATTAGTGATCAACCATTCGCGTACTTCAGGTTTAAAATTTAATTTGTACGATTGTTTTTCAGCAGAAAAATTAACAACAACTAAAATTTTATCGTTATTCAGTTCCCTCAGATAGGCTAAAACTTGGAGGTTTCCAGTTTCAACAACTTGATAGCTCCCTGAGATAATTGTCTCTTCACTTTTGCGTAGTTGAATCAATTTCTGATAAGTATAAAATAATGATTCAGGATCTGCTAAACTATCAGCGACATTAATTTCTGTTGCATCTCCAACCGGTAACCATGGCGTTCCCGTCGTGAATCCTGCATTAGAGCTACTATCCCATTGCATTGGATGACGCGCATTATCTCGGCCTTTAGCATTAATTGAGTCTAGTAGTTCAGCATTAGTGTATCCTGCAGCCAATCTTTCTTGATACATTCGCCGGCTTTCAATATCGTCTACTTCACTAATATCAGTGACGGGATGATTAATCATGCCAATTTCTTCGCCTTGATAGATATACGGCGTTCCTTGCATGAAATGTAAATAGATAGCCAGCATCTTCCCGCTTAGAATACGAAAATTCTGATCATCACCCCAACGAGAAATGATTCTTGGCAAATCATGATTATTCCAAAATAAAGAATTCCAGCCTTTACCAGCTAATTCGATTTGCCATTTCGACAAAACCTGATGTAATTCTTGCGGATCTAATTTTTTTAAATCCCATTTACGCTTTCCAGCTTGTTTATCTAAACCTATTTGTTCAAACTGAAAAACCATTGACAACTCTTGGCGTTCTTCACCGGAGTATAATTGAGCAATCTCAGGAGTAGCACCCCATGTTTCTCCGACAGTCACCACATCATAGTGTCCAAAAGTTTTTTGGTTCATTTCTTGCAGTAATTCATGTAGACGGGGACCATTTTTGGTAATTTCTTGATCTGGTTCTTTTCCAATCAAATCAATCACATCTAAACGAAAGCCGCCAATCCCTTTATTTAACCAAAAATTCATCATATCCCAAATTGCTTGACGCATATTTTTATTTTCCCAATTTAGATCTGGTTGTTTAATTGAATGCAAATGTAAATAATATTGATCCAATTGTGGTACATACTCCCAAGCCGAACCACCGAAATTTGAAACTATTTGATTTGGTTGGTTGCGCCAGACATAAAAATCATAGTATGGACTCTCAGGACCTTTTAATGCTGATTGAAACCATGGATGCTCATCCGAAGTATGATTCACCACTAAATCCATTATAATTTTTATATTGCGCTTATTCGCTTCAGAGATTAACAGATCCATCGTTTCCATCGTGCCATATTCCGAACCAATTTTCTGATAATCACTAATATCATATCCATTATCGTCATTGGGTGACTGATAAACTGGACTAAGCCATATTGCATCAATCCCCAGTTTCTTTAAGTAATCTAATCGGCTGATGATACCTGCTAAATCACCGATGCCGTCTCCATTGCTATCTTGAAAACTGCGAGGATATATTTGATAAATGACGGCTTTTTTCCACCAATTAGTCTTCATAAGCTTCACTCACTGCTAAGATGTCTGTTCCTGCAGTTACCGTTTGATGATCTATTACTGCAACTTCTCCATAAGCCATCGTATTTGTAATAATAAGCATGACAGTATCGTCATAACCTTCGTTAAGGATTTTTTCGCGATCAAAAGTTCCTAAAATATCACCTTTTTTAACTAATTCGCCTTGTTTACGGGAGCTAGTAAAATATTTTCCATTTAAATTAACAGTATCTAAACCAATGTGAATTAAGATTTCTGCCCCTTTTTCACTAGTCATACCATAAGCATGACGTGAATCATAAGCCACTGTCAATTGACCATCTACTGGAGCATAAATCGTATTATCATCAGGTTTAATCGCCACACCTTGTCCCATCATCTCAGTCGAAAAGACTGGATCATTTACATCTTTTAATGCAACAACTTGACCACTAACAACTGCCGCAATGGTTTCATCTTTTGGTAAGTCATTCTTTTCTGGACTTTCATTGATTTCAACCGCTGCTGTATCCGTTACTTCATCGGTTACCAAATCGTTCATTTTGTTACGACCATAAAAGAAAGTTAAAGCAAAACCACAACTTAAACTAATCAAAATTCCTAGCATAAAGAACGGAATTGATTTTGGTGCGATTGAAATAAAGCCGATGACACTAGCTGGTCCCATCGCAACTGATAAAACATGGAAAAATCCAATAACTGCACAAGCGATTCCTGATGCAATCATGCCACAAATAAATGGAAATTTTAATTTTAAGTTCACGCCGAAAATTGCTGGTTCAGTAATTCCTAATAAAGCAGAGATACTTGCTGAAGAAGCCAATGATTTTTGTTTTTGATTTTTAGTCAAAAAGAAAATTGCTAAGGCTGCGCCACCTTGTGCCACATTTGCCATTGAAGCGACTGGGAAAATGAATGACCCACCTGTTCTAGCGACATCAGCCAATAACGTAGTCTCAATCGCAGGAAAACTTTGATGCAGACCCGTGATTACAATCGGTGAATAGAATAAACCAAATATACCTAACCCAGCTGCACCTGTTGTATCATATAACCAAACCAAGCCATTCGTTAAACCGTCAGAAACTCCACGCATTACTGGGCCAACAATGATAAAAGTTAAAAATCCTGTGATAATAAGAGCCAGCATTGGAGTAAAAGTAAAATCAAAAGCATTAGGAATTTTCTTATGGAAGAATTTTTCTAAAGTGGCTAAAATCCAAGCAACTACCAAGACTGGTAGGACTGAACCTTGATAACCCGCTTGTGCCACATCTAAGCCAAGCAAATGCCAATAATTCATTGTCCCGTCGGCAATCGCATTTGCTACCCCATAACCATTAATTAAGTCTGGCATAACCATAACCATTCCCATCGCAGCACCTAGATAAGGATTACCACCGAAGCGTCGAGTTGCCGAGAAGCCAACCAAAATTGGTAAAAAGGCAAAAGGAGCGGAAGCCATTAAATTAATAATACTAGCAAAATCAGTTACTGCTGGAAACATTTCTACAACTGATTGTGGACCAAATAATCCAGCTGACGTTAATACATTATTGATGGCCATTAACAAACCACCAGCTACTAACGCTGGTACTATCGGCACAAAAATATCTGATAATACTTTTATTCCTGCCATAATAGGATTCATTTTTTTGCCATCAGCCGCAACCGCTTTTAAATCTTCAGTCGAAGCTTCGCCAACATTGGCAATTTTGACAAAATTTTTATAGACAAAATCAACATCCCCAGGGCCAATAATAATCTGATACTGACCATTCGCTAAAAATGTCCCCTTAATATCATCATTATTATCTAATGCCTCTTGATCAATCGCAGTGGTATCTTTTAAAACTAAACGCAAGCGTGTTGCGCAATGCGCCGCGGCTTGGACATTGTCTTTTCCTAAAGCTTGAATAATCTCTTCTGCAACCTTTTTGTGATTCATTTATTATCCTCCTTAAAATGAAACCGTTTTTCTTAACCAGAGTATTACATTTTTTCAGATAATTGTCAAACGTTTATCAAAAATATTTTATGAAAATATTAAAATAATTATAGCTTCTTTGTTTAAAAGGATTAGAAGACGAATTTAAAATTGATTAACGTTTGACATTTTTACAGTTTACAATTAAGATACCTATTAAGAAGACGCTTACTTAAAAGGAGAAAAATCATGGATTTAATAAAAAAATGGACCACTGATTTACGTTACTTACCTTATCAACAATGGTCAGATTCTTATTTAGAAACATTAACCACGACTGTGCATCAATCAAAATGGCGTTTAAATTATCATATCCAACCAATCACTGGTTTATTAAATGATCCCAACGGCTTCTCTTATTTTAATGGGAAATGGCATTTATTTTATCAAGCTTATCCGATGGGACCAGTTCATGGTTTGAAATCATGGTATCATGTAACATCTGATAATTTAGTTGATTGGCAGAATGAAGACTTAGCATTAGTTCCTGACAATCCATATGATAGTCATGGGGTTTATTCTGGTTCTGGAATAGCGATCGATGATCAATTATTTTTAGTCTACACCGGTAATGTTCGTGATAATCAATGGCAACGCTCAAGCTATCAAATGGGCGCTTGGCTTAATCAAGAAAATCAAATCAAGAAAATTGAGCAGCCTTTGATTTTACAAGAACCTGGGTATAATGATCATTTTCGTGATCCGCAAATTTTTCTAAATGAAGAAAGCTATTATATTTTGCTAGGGGCCCAAGATGCCGATTTAAATGGTAAAATCCTAACCTATCGTTCTGATGATTTAATGAATTGGCAGCTACTTGGTGAGCTGAATTTTACTGATAAAGAAATGGGTTTTATGATTGAGTGTCCCAACTTAATTTTTACTGATGATCATGCAGTATTGCTATTTTGTCCACAAGGAATTGATCACGAGCAACTAAATTATCAAAATATTTATCCAAATACCTATGTGATTGCTGACGCATTTGATAGTGAAAATAATCAATTAACCAATACGAGTGACTTGAAAAACCTGGATGAAGGTTTTGATGTCTATGCAACACAAGCCTATAATGCACCTGATGGACGTGCTTTGTCAGTTAGCTGGGTTGGATTACCTGAGATTTCCTATCCTTCTGATCAAGATGGTTGGGCGCATGTTTTAAGTATGATTAAAGAAATCTCAGTGGAAAACCAGCAACTTGTACAAAAACCTGTTGCCGAAATGAAAGAGTTAAGATTAGAAAATACTCCTCTAGCTGGATCGTTATCTTCCAAAGCAGTTTTTTTAAAGAAAAATGTTTTATCACAATATGAACTGAATTTAGTCATTAACGAACAGACTCAAGGGGAATTAACTTTATTTGCAGATGAAACAGGACATGGATTTACCCTCCTTTTTGACACTCAAAATGGTACAATGACCATAAATCGTGAAAAAGTTGGTATTCCTTTTGCGGAAGAATATGGTCAAGAACGGCGCTTTACAATTGATAAAGGTCCGTTGGAGTTACAGATATTCGTTGATACAAGTTTGATTGAAATTTTTGTAAATGGTGGCAAACAAGTGGCGACAGCTCGTGTTTTTCCAACACAAACAACAACTGATTTGTTATTATCAGCAAAACAAGGAACTTTTTCCGGAAATTTTTGGACACTCCGTTCAATGAAATAAGGAGTCATTATGGCAATTAAATTAACAGACGTAGCAAAAAAAGCCGGTGTTTCGCCGACAACAGTTTCTCGCGTGATTAATAATTATGGCTCACTCAGCAAAAAAACAATTGATAAAGTAAATGTTGCCATGAAGGAGCTAAATTATCAGCCGAATTCTTTAGCCCGCTCTCTACAAGGAAAAAATACGCAACTCATCGGCGTCATTTTCCCAACTGTTGCAAATCCATTTTATGGCGAATTGGTTGAAAAAATCGAATCAAAATTATTTGAGCTAGGCTACAGGACAATCTTATGTGATAGTGCAAATAATAAAGAAAAAGAGCGTAATTATTTAAACATGTTGGCTGCAAATAAAGTCGACGGAATTATTGCTGGAGCGCATAATTTAGGTATTCAAGAATATGAAAATATCGAATTGCCGATTGTTTCTTTCGATCGCTTTTTAGCGGCTGGGATTCCAATTGTTAGTAGTGATAATTTTCAAGGTGGCTACTTAGCAACGGAAAATCTTTACTTGCACGGTGGACGAAACATTGCGATTTTAACAGGTTCACAAGAATCAGATTCCCCTACCAATGATCGTTTACAAGGTTATTTAAAATTTATTGAAGAGAAAAATCTAGCACCGCAAATTTTTCAATTTCATACCAAAGCACGATCTAGCGCCTTAAAAAATATTGAGATAAAAAAAATTCTTTCTCAAGAGGAAATTGATAGCATTTTTTGTACCGACGATTTGACTGCCATTTTAGTCCATAATATCTGCCAAGAATTAGCCATTAAAATTCCAGAGGAAATGAGAATTATCGGCTATGATGGAACAAAATTTATTCAAAATTATTTCCCAGTTCTTTCTACGATCGCACAACCAATGAGTGATTTTGCAGATTTATTAGTAGATTTAATGCTACAACGAATTGAAAATCCTGAAAAAGAATTAGAACAAAATTATTCCTTACCAGTAAAATTAATTCAAGGAAAAACAACCTAAAAAAACGTTGATACGTTATACAGCCTCCAAAAGATAATTCTTTTATGGAGGCTGCATTCCTTATCAACGTTTTTTAGACGGCTTCACGATTAACATTTTTAATACTAAGTAGAACAATGCCACAACCAATCAGCGAAAAAATGACCATCGCTAAGACATTAGAAGATAGACGATTGCCAGTCGATCCCAAATTACCATTTACCACTAGGCCGATCACAACTGCTGTGACAATTGTTGCTGTACTTGATTTGGTCTTCAAGCCCACCCATAAACAAGTCATACTTGTCGCTATCGTGGCAACCATTAAAATAGCAGAAACTATCAAAAAGTCTAATATTTTTTGATTACTTACAGTGCCATCTATAAATTGTGTTTGATTGACGAAGATGGTCATAGCAAAAGTCAAAATAATTTGGCTAGCAAAATCAAGAATAAATGCTAGCAGAATAACTAAGCTTAATTTACTCATTAAAATCTTCTTTTTAGCAATCGGATATAAAAATAAATTTGCAATTGTTCCTCGTTCATATTCTTTTGTAATAATATTCGCCACTAAAATTCCTACAAAAATCGTACAGATCAAACGAATGAAAATACCACTCATTTCTAGGTATGAATCCCCATTTGGATACAATAAACTTATTTCACTTGGCTCTAAGAAAAATAATGGTGAGACAATAAAGATAAAACTAGCGATTGTTGTAATGGCAATCCCCACAATATATTTCATTAGCGGTACTCTTTTTAATTCTAATCTCATTAATCGCATCATTTTTTCTCCCCTTGATTCATTAATCTTAAAAAATAATCTTCCAAATCGCCTGTTTGTTCTTTAATACTAAAAAGCTGAACTTGGTGATGAATTAAGGTTTCCATGATGTGCTGCTGCGTAATGTGACTATCGTATACTCGAATGGTTTGCTCATCAATCACTTTAAAATTAGTAATGGCCAATTCTTCATCTAATAATGAGGCTGTTTTTTCCAGCTGATCTACCTGAATTTCAATATATTTTTTTGATTCTTCTGCAATTTCCTGTAAACTCATTTGTTTTACTAGTCGACCGTGATCAATAAATCCGATTACGTCACACAGCGATTCAATTTCTGAAATAATATGACTAGAAATAAAGATTGTTGTGCCAAATTCACGATTGATTTGTAAGAGTAGCTCCCGAATTTCTTTAATTCCAAAAGGGTCTAATCCGTTGATTGGTTCGTCTAAAATTAAGAGCTCTGGTTCATTAATTAACGCTCTAGCGATAGCTAAACGCTGTTTCATTCCTAAAGAAAGTTCTTTCGCTCTTTTGTCTTTAACGGCATATAAATCGACTAGTTTTAGTTTTTCCTCAATTTTCTTTTGGTCATAGATACCTAAATATTCAGCCTGCAACATTAGATTTTCAACTACCGTTAATTTGTCATAAAATACCGGGATTTCAATAATACTACCGATGTAACGTAGATATTCATAAGATTTTTCGTTTACTGCTTGATTTAATACCTCAATGCTACCAGTATCTGGATGTAAAAGATTTAGTAACATTTTCATTAAAGTCGTTTTTCCTGCGCCATTGGGACCTAAAAATCCATAAATTGTGCCTTGATCGACAGTTAGACTAATATTATCTAAAATTTTTTGTTGTTTCATCGTATAAGAAAGCTCAGTAATTTGAAATGCTTGTTTCATTTTGTTTCCCCCTCATCTCTTGCTTGAATCTATCTTAGCGAAATAAAGCTTGAAACTTATGACATATTTCTTACTTTATTCTGAAACGTTCCTTTCATCGTGTTTTTGGAAATTTCACAGTAAAAGAGGTTCTTACATAAGGTTGACTATACACAGTAATTTTCCCCTGCATGCTTTCAACTAATTTCTTTGTAATTGCTAGCCCTAAGCCACTACCACTGTAATTCTTATCAGTTGCATCTTCTAAAGTAATCATTCGTTCAAAAATTTTTTCTTGATTCTCTTCCATAATTCCCTTGCCTTTATCCATGACTTCTACTAGTACCTGTTCAGTTGTTTGCCACACTTTTATCGACAAGTAATGACCCGCCTCCCCATACTTTATGGCATTACTAATTAAGTTGCCAAAAATACGATGAAAAGCCAATTTATCTCCTAAGACAAAAATCGTTTCCTCAGGAAGTTCAAGCACTAGTTCCAACTGTAAAGAATCAATTTTTTCATAATAGCTTAAAATTTCTTCACGTAAAAGCTCCACCAAATCGAGTTTTTCATTTGTAAGCTTCATTTCTCCAGCTTGTAACTTATTTAAATCAAAATAACCGTTAATGGTCTTAGTCAGTTTGTCGGCTTGACGACCGATTTTATCAAGCTTTTGGCTAATTTCTCCTTGATCTAATTCTGCTAAATTAGATTTTAGCACTTCCGTATAGCCTGAAATAACTGTTAAAGGAGTCTTTAAGTCATGAGAAAGATTGGTTGTCGTATTTTTCATAGCGCTATCTAATTGATTAAACTCTTTTTGGAATTGGCGATGATCTTCAACAAAAGTATTAAAACTATTTAAAAGTTCTTGAATATTTTTATCCGAAGTCCCATAGGTAAGCGTGCGATTGGGATGCTCATGGCTATTTTTCACCTCAAAAACTACTGCTTTTAGATCTTTTTGTGATTGCCGGAATTTATAATAGAAATAAATAGTTAAGCTTAGCAGAATAATTCCGCTGAGTAGTAAGAAAATCATTGACTATCTCCTAACTTATAACCGATCCCCCACACTGTGACAACATATTTAGGATTTGAAGGATCGTCTTCGATTTTTTTTCTTAAGCGTCGAATCGTCACATTTAAAACATTGTCATCATTCAGAAATTCGTCATCCCAAACCTCTTGATACAATTGATATTTGGTAAATATTTTCTTTGGATGATCAACAAAAAGCTGTAATAAATCGAATTCCTTTTTTGTTAATTGAATCTCCTGTTGATTTTTTCGAATTGAGAAAGCTTCTGGTAATAATTCAAAACCTAAATCGTTCGAATCAGTTGCTCTATTTGCCACATGGTTATATTGATCATTGCGCCGAAGCATTGACTTCACACGGGCCAGTAATTCAAAGACCGAGAAAGGTTTAGTTAAATAATCATCTGCCCCATGTTCTAAACCAACAACTTTATCAAATTCTGTATTTTTGGCTGATAAAATTAAGATCGGTACCGTGTTATTCTTTCGTAATTCTTGCATTAGGCTAATGCCATCTTTTCCAGGCATCATCAAATCTAAAATTACTAAGCTCAACTCTTTTTCATTTTTAAATAATTCTTCCGCTTGCCAGCCATCTTCTGCCGTTAAAACTTGATAGCCTTGCTTAGTTAACTCTTCAAATAATAATTCACGTATATCTTTTTCATCTTCAACTACTGCAATTTTCGTTTGTGTCATTATTTTTATGATCCTCTCAGCAATTTTTTACTATTATAGCAATTTTTAACATATAAAAAACGCTTTTCACTATGAAAAGCGTTGAAATTTTATTTTATAACCATGACATTACAACTTGCTTGATTAACCACATAGGCTGTCGTTGACCCTACTAATACTTGTGAGATAGCTCCTAATCCGGTTGCTCCCATCACGATTAAATCTGCATTAATCTGACTTGCCAAACTAACAATTTCTCTTTTGGGAGATCCAGCAATTACTTTTGAAGAAATTGGTACTTGGCTTTCTTTTATACTGACCTCAGCTTCTAATTGACGAATCAATTCTTGAGCTTGTTGCCTCACTTCATCAAGTAATGCAACTGAATTTGCTCCGGTTGTCCCTCGAAAACTACTTGTATCTATCACTGTCATTAGTGTCATTCGTCCATGATTACGTTTGGCGATATTAATGGCTTCAGCAAAAGCCTGTTTAGCCTGAGGTGAAGCATCAACTGCTACTAAAATATTACGATATTCATCAGTCATCGCGAGTCCTCCTTTTTTTTATTTTATTCTACCATTTTTTTTGAATGATTTCACTTTACAAAGAGAACAAATGTTCGTATAATATTTATGAGGTGAGAAAAATGTCTATGCTTAGTAATGATTCAGTTAACAAATTTTATCAAACCTATGACTCTCTAGTTGGTACAAATGCGGCGCTTCCCCTAATTTTAAGTGATATTACTGCCAAAATGGATCAAGAAAAGCGCGATTATTTCACAGTTCATGTAGATCAACAGATCATTTATTTTCAGTTTGAAAGAAGAGATGGCGAATTGATTTTTACAGGCACTCATGGTTAGGAGGTTTAAGAATGAAAACTTATCAAGGAATTGTTACCAAAATAAAAATTATCCGTTTCGATAGCCAACCTTTGGTTTATTTCCGAATCGACCAACAAGACTTTTTGATTGCTCATCATTCTTTAAACTTTCTAGCAGATGTTAGTATCGATAGTCACATTGCCGTTGCCTTTACCACTAACAAAAAGCATCAACGAATCGTCCGAAAATATGGTGTCATCGGACAGACTCAGTTGATGCAAGATTTTAAAAATTTAAGTTATTCTGGTGTATAAAGTAAGTCAATTGGCTTACTTTTTTTATCGCACCACCATCACATTACATGGTGCATTGTTGACAACATAGGAAGTTGTAGACCCAACTAACAACCTTGAAAAAGTACCGGTTCCTGTGGTTCCCATCATAATTAAATCAATTTTCAATTCTTCAGCAGCTTCAATGATCTTCAATTTCGGATTACCTTCTGCTTCTATTATCGTGTAATCAACATCCTCAGGAATTTTTTCTTTTAGATTTTCCACTACTCCATCAGCTGCTTTCTTTGCAGCATCCATCGCATAATTCACAGCATACGGCTCGCCAGCTAAATGACTTGTATCTGCTACAGATAAAAGAAATAATTTTCCACTATTTCTGCGGGTTACTGATAACGCTTCCAAAAAAGCATTATGGGCCTGCTCGGATCCATCAACGGCTACCAAAATCTTTTGATAAACTTCTCTCATGTTGATCCCTCCTATTCTTTCCTTTATTTTATACAAAACATAGGCGTTTTGTATAGTAAAAAGAAAGAAAAAGATCAACAATCTTATATGATATGATATTTTAATTTATTATAGCAGTTAAACTTGATAACTAATTCTTTGATACTTTTTTCACAAATAAATTTAAAAAAATTAAACTGCTGCACTTTCTGATAAAATTTCCACCGTATCGTCTTCGTTTAAAATAAAAGCGTAACGATTAAAAAGTGTTTCCAATAATTCTGGGTCTAAAGTTAATTTCATAAAGACTGGTAAATCTAATTTTTCAGAGATTTCATCGCCAGAAACCTTGTTACTTACATTGTTTTTTTGAAATTCTGCAAACGGACGCAATACTTTTGCAAAACTGTTATTAACAGCAATGCTCCCACGTTCGCATCTTAGTGCATCTCTTAATTCGACTGCATTTGTAACTGTTCTCATTTGTCATCATCTCCTTGAACAAAGAATAGCATACCTATTTTCTGATTTCAATAGATTTTGTGAAAAAAAACACAAATATTTTAAATTTATTTTAATCTTCCTTTAAAGGAGAAAAACACCTTCTAATTTCTTAGAAAGTGTTATCTTTATTTACTGTGCTTCAATAATTTTTACTAAAGCCTCTGTTGCACCAGTACCGCTTTTTTGATCGTAATATGCGGTGAATCGTTCATCGATTAAATACATAGCAGCAATTCCTTGATGAATTTTCAACTCATAATGAGGTAAATAACTACCTAGCCATTTTTTATGATCAGCAAAGATTAGCTCCGCTAGTTCTTTTGTTGGCTTTGTTAAGTATTCACTAAGATTCTTTAACAATCTTCCTTCAGTTTCTTGGATATTGTCAACTTCCTCTTGTGACATTTTTCTAAATTTTTGATTGGTTTCGTTGATGATTGTTTCACCATATTTTTCACGAATTTCATTACCGTATTGCGCTTCATTTTCTTTAATCGCTTGTTCTCTTAGCGTTTCAAAATCATTTTTATTAGCCACTTTATTTCCTCCTTTTGGCTGATTGAGATTGGCATCAATTAAAGCAACAAGTTGATCCAACTGGGCCCGTTTTGCCAACAACTGTTCTTTTTGATCCATCAGCACTCTTTTGTTTTTATCGTCAGGTTGATTGAGCATTTGCCGAATTGTTTTTATGGATAAGTCAAAGGAGCGATACAATAAAATCAAAGCTAGACGATCAACTTCTTCTTCACCATATAAACGATAGCCACTTTCGGAAAAAGCTGCTGGCATTAGTATTTCTTGCTCTTGATAAAAGCGTAACGTTCGTGGACTAACACCGCTTAAATCAGCAATTTCTTTAATTGTATACATGACTCATTCCTCCTGATAAATAAAGAATAAGCCTTGACGCAACGAGAAGGTCAAGGCTTTTTTTGAAAAAATTCAACTGGCTCTACTAAAACTTTATTCCACTGCATCACAATCTTATTAACCAAGTTTAGCATCTTAATGACCGCTTGCTGGTGACTAATTTCCCCAGTTTGATAGGCTTTTGATAATTGGTGATATAATTCCTCTAATAATTGCACTTTATTTTCGAAAAGATAGTCGCCTAGCTCATACAATTGCTCTTCTTCTGGCGTTGTTTTAAGATTTTCAGGGGCCTTTAAGTATTTTTTTACTCGCCTCAAAGCATGAAGCATTTGTGGTGTCTGCTCTTGAAAATAATTGAAATCTCTTTGTTGAAGATGCTTTCGATAAGTTTTTAACATGTTACGAGATAATTCAAAACTCACATAAAAATTTTTAGTAGGATTATCTTTAGGAAGAGTTACTACAAAACTAGGCCTTCTTACTGGAATAATCTTTTCCGGTTTATTTTTAGTTTTAAAATAATAAATAAGTGCACCAATACTCACTAGTATCAATACAGATAAAATCATCAAATACATCGGTTTCTTTCCTTCCTTTTGCTATGATAACTTTTTTACCAATAAAAGCCAATAGAAATTTCATCACTGATGACAACGGATGATTTTAAAGAAAATTTTCGTCCTTAGTTTAAGTAAATCTTTACCACTCTTCACAAATTTTACTTGTTTCCTTTTGATTTCTTTAAAGTATTTCAGCTAAGATAAATGAGTGGATGACTTGGTAGCACTGCAGGTCTCAGATCTAACAGATGTAGGTTCAATTCCTACCTTCCACGTTATGAAGGAGGCTTTTTTATGAAAAAAATTATTCTTAGTTCCACAATTATTGCTTCTTTGCTCTATTTCTTAATGGTGCAAAAAGAACAGCGCCATCAATTCCCCAAAGTCTCCAATAAACATGATTATTTTCCAAGTTAATTCCAGACAATATTTCTAAAGAAAAACACTGAAATGTTATACTTTCAGTGTTTTTTTAATAGCCTTTATTCCTATTTTTATGCTTTTAATACTGGCTTTCCTCACAATTAGTGAAAAAATGAGCAAATTATTTTTTTCTTATTGTCAAAAAAATAAAACAGGATATACTTGATGTGTCAGTTTATTCTATTTTTTAGGAGGTTTTTAGATGAAATTCTTAAATACAAGTTGAAATCCTTTCGTATGCTTAGAGTTTTCTAAGAAAAGAACCTCTTACTCCAGGTTAAATTAAATTTTTAACTGAATAAAGAATATTTTAGATTGGGGGAGTTATTTATTAAACCACAAAAACAATTTGTTATTGCTTCCCACTGTATTTTAAATCAAAATGCCGTGATTCATGGCTGGGAACGCGCTCGGGGAGCCTTTCCGTTTATTTTAGAAATTTTAGATCAAGGAATTGCAGTTATTCAACTTCCTTGCCCTGAATTTATTTTTCTAGGTGGAAATAGACCTCCTATGACTTATGAAGAATATGTAAAATTATTGGGGTTTCGTGAAAAATGCCGTGAATTACTTTTACCCATTATCGAACAAGTTAAGCTATATTTAGCTGAAGATTATCAATGTCTTGGTGTAATCGGAATTCATGAAAGTCCAAATTGTTCAATTAGCGGACAAAGAGGTGTCTTGATGGAAGAATTTTTCTCGCTTTGTCAGCAAGAAAATATCTCCCTAAAAAGTTTTGAAGTTCCTACATGGTATGAAGAAAATCATCAAGTAGATTTTCATGAAAATCTGGCAAAATTTTTGGAGGATTAAATTATGAATAAAACGAAAATTATAATTTTTTGTGCATTAGCAGTCACTATCAATGTTGTTTTAGGTGAGGCAGTCTCAATGATGAGTATTCCTCTACTTTTTTTAGATACAGTTGGTACAATTTTCATTGCAGCCACTTATGGAATGAGTTATGGAATAATCACCGGTGTTACAACTAATTTATTAATGGGCTTAATTAGTGGTCCTTTGTCAATTCCTTTTGCATTAGTAAATATTGCCGTAGCAATTGTCGTTGCCTTATGTGCAAAAAATGGTTTTACTTATAAAAAGGCTTTGTTAGCAGGAATTCTTTTGTCCTTTATTGCCCCAATGATTGGCGCACCGATCCGTTTAGCTTTATTTGGTGGATTCACCGGCTCAGGTACGGATGTGGTAATTATGGCTTTACGTGCTTCAGGAAAAGAAATGATTTCTTCTGTTTACTGGGGAGCTGTCGCCGGGAACTTTATTGATAAAATTCTTTCTTGTCTACTAATTGCTTGGATGATTAAACTGCCTCAAATGCGTCGTATTATTGCAAAATAAAAAAATTGATGGACTCAAAAAATATGAGTTCATCAATTTTTTTATCTAATAAGTATTGCAAGACACCGCAACTTATATAATATACTGTTTCAAAATAATAATCGACTTGTAATTGGTTTTATAAGCCTCTTCATACTGAGCTTTTATATCTTCAGGAATATAGATGATTGAAGTGTCTTTTGTTTCATCCATTAATTTCCCTTGAATAAAAGCAATTTCTTCCTTTGAAATTGGGGTCTTTTGATTTGCTAAAACAACGACCCGCTCTACATTATTTTCCACCAAAATAACGGTGGTGTGGTTCACAGTATAAACTTTCCAAAAAGAGACTGACTTGCAATACTCTTTTAAAATTTGATCCAAAACTGGAAAAACACGATTTAGCTTTGCAGTCGCTTGGATCGGTGTTTCAAATAGTCGTAAATTAGCCATACGCTTACCTCCTCTTTGTCCTCTACATAATAAATATAACACAAAAAGAAGAAAAAATGACAGTGGATGACTTGCTCTACTGGCGAGTGATTCCAAGCTTTACGCAAACTTTTTTTCGAGAATTACAACTGTAGAAATTTTAAGCTTTACTAGTAAAATACTTTCGAGCTAAATATTTTTGTCTTTTGGATTCATTTAGTTGATTTGCTTGTACTTGTTTTTGAATCTGACGGATTTTTCTTTCATTTAAGCCTTTTTCGATCATCATTAAGGCAGCTAAAATAATTATTAGTATGATTATTTGATTCATTTTTATCACCTTCCCTACAAATAATATAAGAGAAAATGTTTTACTTGAGGTAGGACATATGTCATACTTTTTAGGAGGTGATCGGATGAATCGAAGTGAGTTAACCGAAGAATACTTACCAATCTTACAAAAATGGCAACTAAAGTCTCAAGAGCTGAAAGATTGTCAGATTTTTATCTTTAATCCGAGGGAACGGATTGTCACTGAAGATGAAGAAATAAACTACTTTCTCTTGATGGTTTCTGGTCGGGCAAAAGTTTGTAATTTTGCCAGCAATGGAAAAAATCTCATCTTAGGCTATTATATTTCGGCTGGATTAATAGGTGACGTAGAACTAATGACTCATCAAAAAACAGCGACCTCTACAATTGTTTCTATTTCTGAGTGCATCTGTGTCGCCATTCCAATCAAAGAGAATGATCAGATTCTTAGGAACAATTTACAGTTTATTAATGCGCTGGCAGAAGAATTGGCAAAAAAATTAAATGAAAATTCCCATAATTATTTTGCGTCAGCAGTCTACTCAGGAGAAGCACGTTTGGCTTATTATATTTTAGAAAATGCCTATAAAAATTATTTCCAGGATAATTTAAGAGATGTGGCAGGATCGGTTGGATTAAGTTATCGACATTTATTTCGAATACTTAATCATTTTATTGATGAGGGCTTATTAGAAAAAAAAGATGAAGGATATTTTATTAAAGAAGCAGCTATTTTAAAAGAGAAAAGTATGGCATAAAAAAACTAGGAGATTGATTACTCAATCCCCTAGTTATATTTTTTATTTAAGCTTTAACAATGTTAGTTGCTTGAGGGCCACGTTGACCTTCTTCAACATCAAAAGTTACTGCTTGGCCTTCTTCCAAAGTTTTGAAACCGTCGCCTTGGATAGCTGAGAAATGTGCGAAATAATCTTGTCCATTTTCATCAGTCACGAAACCATAGCCTTTTTCTGAGTTAAACCATTTTACTGTACCGTTGTTCATAACGAATACCTCCAAATTACACATCAAGTGCATTTATTTGTAATGAAAAATGACGTGTAACAAGAAGCCAAATATATAACCTGTTAATCACATATCAAAATACCTTACCTGAAAGACTTTACCATACTATTTATGAAAAAACAATCTTACAGTTTATTATTAATTTAAGTTAAATAATTTCATTAAAAATCGTTTCATTCAAAGATTGTCCACTGACGATTCAGATCAAATTCGACGGCTTCTTTTTGTGCTTTCTCGACTATTTCAGTTGGGTAGTTTAAGACTTTTAGTAACCGAATCGCATTTCTTGTTTTTGCCGGTCCAGCTCTTAAAGTGTAATCAAAAGTCACACCATCTTCCTCAGTCACTTGTTCCTCAAAATGAACATTTTGACAATAATTTCGCAAAATTTCCGTCAATTCAATATCGTGGGTAGCCACGTAAACTAGTGAAGAATATTGGCTTAGCCATTTAACAATACTAGAAGAAGCAGAAATTCGTTCGATCGTATTAGTTCCTTTTAAAATTTCATCAATAAAGCAATAGCAATGTTCCCTTGTTTGTACTTTTGCTAACACCCGTTTAACTGATTTAATTTCTGCCACAAAATAACTGTCACCAGCAAATAAATCATCTTCCACCGCCATTGACGTTAGTACATGTCCCCTTTGTAAAGTAAATTCTTCGGCGCAACACGTATAAATCGTCTGGGCCAAAATAGTATTGATCGCAATTGATTTGACATAAGTAGATTTACCAGAGGCGTTTGATCCAGTAACCAATGTATTCTTTTCCCAGTCAACAAGGTTTGCGACCGGTTCAGAAATCAATGGATGATAAACTGTCTCGCCCTTGATACCGCCCTTTTTAAAAGTCGGCTGACAACTAACTGGCAGCAAGCTTCGATAATTTAAAACAGCTGCGGCAACCTCGAATTCCCCTAAAATTTTCCACAAAGTAATTGCGGCATCACTATTTTTCATCACCTTTTCAAATATAAAATGATAAGAAATAAACGGCAACATAAAAATGATATTCACATATTCAAATAGCATTTCAGCTTCAGTATTGCTTTTAATTCGAAAAGAAAAACCAAATTTTAAAATCGACGCTAACGGCTTTAGCGCTGTGGTCAACTCTTCTTTTCGCGGAGTCTTTAGTTTAGCAATTTTTTTAGCCACTGCAATTGACTGAACCAAATATGCCATACTGTTTAATTCAGTTTCCACCTCTTGTTTCTTAGCAAGATAATAAAGTAAGTTAAAACAAAGTACACCAATCGTAATAAATATCCCGAACTTCATGCCTCCTATCACTAATAGAATACCAACAATCGGCAATAACCCTAACCCAATAAACTGCCACAATCTTCCTAGACGTTGGCTATAATTTTGTGACAAATAATTGACGACAAAATTATTGTCTCTTTTCCCTAAAGTGGCAAAAGCATATTCAATATCTTCTCTTAGTTGGGGATCTTTTTCATAAAGTGCGATTAATTCTTCCAATTCCAGCTGATCTTCTTGGTTAAAATCGAATCCCCGCAAGCGTTGATATAAGGCTTCTGCCCCAATACTTGAATAGGTGTGGTTCAATTCTTCAAAAAGTCGAATCATATCTAAGTCATACCAAGTAATATCATCGATTTCACTATCTGTTTGATGATATTTTTTCGCTTCTAGAAATGCTTGTTTTAGACTATTTTCTTGATCAAAATTAGTCACTCTTGGAATTTTCCCCCAACTATTTTTCACCATCTTACGTAGACGTAAACGACTTAGAATAGTAATCGTTATAATAATAATTGCTACCGCTATCAACAAAATAATAATAAATAATTGTTCAGACATTATCCACCTCCATTTTCTAAGTATAACAAAAAAACACAACATTTCTGTCGTGAATTTCTACGTTTTATTACAAATATGATAAGCTGTCCAACCATTTTTATGTTGGTTGCTTTTTAAAACTAAACCAATTTGATTTAACTCAGCTTGAAATTTATCATCGGTTAATTCCGGCAAATAATACTTAATTTTAGTTTGCTCACAAGCAATTAAAATTAAGCCGTCCTTTTTTAAGACTCGTTTCAGTTCTGATAAACCTGCAAAAAGATCATTCCAGTGAAAATGATTTTGAAAGGCACAAATTAAATCAAAGCTTTCAGCTACAAAGTCGGTTGCTAATACATCATCTACCGAAAAAGATAATGTTGGATGCGTATATTTTTCTTGAGCAAGGGCGATTGCAGTTTCAGAAATATCAATCCCAATCGTTTTAGTTGGTGTAAATAATCGATTTAAATATTCGGTCGACGCACCATTGCCAATACCTACATCTAAAATATCTGTGACCTTTTTATCCTTTATTTCATTAGTACTCCAATAAACCATTGGTAGGTAGACACGATTCCAGAGCTTCATCATAATCTTTCCTAAAAAACCAGTTGGCATTTTTGATTGTTGTAATAATTGTCGGTACAAAATGATTAACACTGCTAACGATATAACAATTCCGATAATGATTCGAATGCTCATTTCCCCCTTTTATTTAAGCGGGAATAATTTTTTTCAGCTGTCCTAATTGAGCTAATTGATCTAAAACTTCAAGACCCATAAATTGAAAAGGATACTTTACTCCTTTGATCGCACGATTATTTAATATTTTTTTGGTTACCAGCGCGCAAAAATCGGCGGTTATTCCATAATCTGAAGTGGCTTCAATTTGAATTTTTTCTGTAGTCTGTTCTTGAAATTTGATACCGGAAGCCTCTACTTCTAAATAAACCCGCTCATCATTATGTCGTGCATTAAATTTTAACTTTAATTTTTTGGCAATCTTTAACAAAGGCTCAGCTAAGCCATACTCCAACAGAAAACTAACCAAATGATTAAAACCATTTTGATTCCAGCCTGTTTGATAAGTTGGTAGTCCGATTCCCAATTTCTCATCCAAAACTGCTCCTTCATCATGGGCAATTTTTCTTATTTTAAATGTCCGTTGTTTAATATTAATCGTCTCTACTTCTCGAAAGCCATGAGCGGCATCCCCCACAGGTTGGTGAATAATCTTCAACATGTCTTCAATTCCAGACAGACCAACTTGGGCATTTTTATTTTGGACCAAATTAACTTTTACTTGTTGAATCTCACTAAAATCGCTAACAGCTGAATGGACTAGCACCCCAGATAATCCCGGAAAAAAACCTGCCATCATGATTGAGGGCGCACCATTATTCGGTAAGACATTCTCAACAAAGTTAGTAAAACTTCCATAAGCTGTCAAATCGATACAAGGAATACTGTAAATGGAACACAATTCCTGCAAGACTGGTTTATTTTGTTTTACGGCCACTATCACACAGTCTAGTGGTTGGTTAATTGCATCATCTAAGCTTTTGTATTCAGAAAAATCTGTGTAAATAAATTTGGCTGCGATTTCTAATTTTTCTAAGCGTTCAACAGTCTTGGGTCCTCGTTCTTTTCGATAGTCGCCAACTAAAACTGTGACTTTTTCGTCAAAGACTTTGTGAAGACTACGACAAATTTCAAAACCAAGACTGCCGGAAGCACCAATCACTAATATATTTTTTTTCATATTTTCTCCGTATTCATGAAAATCGTTCTTACTATTTAATTAAAGTACGCCTTTTCATTTATCTTAGCAGATGGAATACAAAAGTAACAACTATCTACCCTTCTTGACTATAATTCTTAAAATCTGTAACATATTTGACATTTAAGAAAGCCCAAAACAAGAAAAATATAAGTAAAATAAGATTTAACAGCTGAACCAGTGGCAATTTCGTTAAAGCAAAGAATAAAATAAGAAAAGGTACAATCATCAGAAAATTGGCTGAATAAACATAACCATGAGCAGTAGTTTTCAAAGCACTCATTAATTCACGTTCATCTTTGGCCCAATATAAAATACTTTGTTTCATAGGATCTTTATTTCCTGTTCTAGTAGTGGATATTCCTTTACTCGCAGGATAACGAATTTGAATAAAAGAAGTTACCGTGAAAACAATCACCAGTGCAATCAACGTGCCCAACCTTAAACTACGGTCATTATAATTTAAGAGAATAAAGGCTGAGATACAATACATCCCATAATTTACGCAATTTGTTACTGCTAAAAATTTTAAATAGCTTTCAGAAGTCATCTTTCTTCCCCATTTCCCGATTAAATTCGAATAAATCATCCACCGTCGTGTTTAATTCATCCGCTAATAAGAATGCCAATCTTAATGACGGGTCATACTTATCATTTTCGACTGCTAAAATCGTTTGTCTAGTTACCTCAGTTAATTTCGCTAATTCTTCTTGCGAGATCTTCAACTGTTTTCGCCTTTGACGAATCGAATTTTGCATTATTTCACCTCAAATGTAAAACATGTTTTACAAAAATTAGTATAGCTGAATCAAAATAAAATGTAAAATCTTTTTTACATTTTATTCTGATCAAAAATTGAATAATTATCTCCATCACTTTAATTCATTAAAGAATTCTTTCAAACTTTCTTTCCGTTGGTGGGTTAATTCTTTTTTGGGAATATCTAGAATAGCTGCATCTAAACCATAAAGAAAATGTAAACAAGCTCCTTCATCTACAAGATGAC
Source organism: Enterococcus sp. JNUCC 77 (assembly GCF_054819945.1). Classification (NCBI taxonomy): domain Bacteria; kingdom Bacillati; phylum Bacillota; class Bacilli; order Lactobacillales; family Enterococcaceae; genus Enterococcus; species Enterococcus sp. JNUCC 77. Next base: position 885,185 of record NZ_JBTHIG010000002.1, on the reverse strand, counting down.
GCACTTTTAAAAATGCTGTTTCGGTACCTACTTCTTTTAGTGCTTGACTATCGTTAATCCCTACAGCCATTAATTTTTCTTCAGCTACAGGACCTAGATTTTTCATTTCTGATATCTTCATAGTTGAATCTACTCCTTCAATTTAAATTAATAATTGCTTTTTAGTGAGATACTTTTATCTTTTTTGAAAATAAGTAGTAATAGATAATTAGTACTTTTGAATAATTCTTTTGTTCTTGACTTAGATTTTGGTATAATTTACTTGAACCTATCAAAAAGGAGTTTAAATAATGAATATTACAGTCTATTGTGGTGCAAATAAAGGAAATCAAGAAATTTTTCAAGAATCAGCAGTGCGTTTAGGTAAATGGATTGCTGAAAACGGGCATACTTTAATTTTTGGCGGTGGGAAAGCCGGTCTAATGGGTATTGTAGCTGATACTGTCCTTCAATCTGGCGGAAAAGCCATTGGCATAATTCCAACATTTTTGAAAGAACGAGAACTGGCTCATCCTAATTTGACTAAAATGTACGAAGTTCCTGATATGATTGCCCGCAAAGAGCAAATGTTTCAGTTAGCTGAAGTGTTCATCGCCTTACCTGGTGGTCCTGGCACATTAGAGGAAATCACTGAAATGATTTCATGGGGTCGGATTGGTCAAAATCCTCACCCTTGTATCTTATTTAATGTTGACGGGTTTTATGATTTTCTTGCTAAAACTTACGACAATATGGTAGATAAAAATTTTCTTTTCGCTGAAGACCGTAAAAAAATTCTTTTCTCTGATTCCTTAACTGAGATAGAAGAATTTATCGCCTCATATACGCCACCTTTTGTACGGCAATATTGAGACTTTTAATTAAAAATCAAGCTATTTTGCTACTCGTCCCATCTTGGATTTGTCAGAAATTAATCGCTGTCGTCCACTGACTTTGACCAATGTTACCAATTCTTTTAGGGCATCTTTGCCAATCCATTGTTGCGCTTTGTTTTCAGAAGCAAGCAATTCTTCAGCAGTCAAAATACTTAGTTCTTTTGCTGTTTCGTTTGTTTTGCCTAACTCTCTTAACGCCCAAGAGACCGATTTTTTCACTAGTATACGCTCATCGTTTGATTGCACTTGAATCAATTGTAAATATTTTTGGATTTCTTCTTCCGATAAAGTGGCATGAACAGATGTACTAGCGATTAAAGTAAAGGCTGCCCTTTTATAATACAAACTTTCCTCACTAACCCAGCGTTGGATATATTGGTCAAAATCTTTTTTAATTAAAATATTTTTACAAAATAAATCACACAAGTCCCAAGAGACAATCTCTGTCATAAGCTGCTCAACCATCTCTTCAGTCACGTCTTTCGGTCTCAGCGCCAAGACAGACAATATTTTGCACTCGTGGTAACCTGTATCCCATAACTCTAATAAAAATTCAGTCTCTTTTGGTAGTTTACGTGCTATTTTCCTTAAATCAGTCGTAGCAACACCGATTGTGTTTTCAGCGGGAATACCCAATTTAATTACATTATTTTTATATTTTTCCGAAGCTTGTTCTTGTAAATGAATGACGATCTCATCAATTTTCATCAGCAACCCGCCTTTGTAAATCCTCCATATAGGTTCGCTGCATTTTCTTTAAATTCATCATGAAAAACGATAAAACATAGATAATTGGATTTTTTATGTCAAGCTGCTCACTAAAATTCAAAACGGTCTCTTCAGAAGAAACTTCTTCAAAACGACCGACCCATTCCCCTTGAAAAAATTTATTTCCCATTTGAAACGCATAAATTTGATTGGCTTCTTTTGCGACGATAGTGAACTTCGTCTGACCGCCACCTTTAAAATGCTCAATAAAAACATTTTCAGAAATAATTTCTAAATGTTCTACGTCACTACGCCAACGAACATCTTGATTATTCGTAACAATCCCCCAAACTCTTTCAACATTTGCTGGGATTTTCCATTTGATTGTTGAATTTCTTTTCATGTAGCTCCTCCTCGTGGAATGTCTTGATATCAGTCTACCATAAATAAACCGCTTCATTTGTGCTATAATTTCAAAAAAAGGAGGATTTTTATGGCAATTTATACTGATAGTAAAATCATTAGGGAACCGTTATTAATAATCTCAGGCCAGACACCTCAAAAGGACAATTTTATTCCTGATTCAATCGAAGAACAGCTAGACATTGTGTTAGAAAAAATTGCACTAATTATCTCTGAAAATCAAGCATCCCGCAAAAATATCGGCAAGATGAATGTCTATTTAACCCATAGTCAATACTTAAACGCCGTTAGAGAAAAATTAACTGCTTTTTATGGAGAAAATAAACCCACGATGACTTTAGTTATCGTCGCAGGGTTGGTTCATCCCGATTTCAAAGTGGAAATTGATGTATTAGTTCCACTAAACGATTAACATAACTCCCTTAGATCATTAGTTATCTAAGGGAGTTTTTTTTTGAATAGAGAATTATTTGAAGCCGCTGAGGGAAGAAATTTCTGACTGAGACAATCTGAAATTCGCAGCTGCGACATTTTGTTTAACCTGTCCTAAACTGCTAGCTCCTGGAATCGCAAAAACTGTCTCTCCCTGAACATTAATAAGCCAATTCAATGCAATTTGAGCAGGAGTTTTCTGATGTTTTTGGCCTAGTTCTACTAAATGATCAACTAATAGCTGGGTTTTCTTGAGATTTTTTTCAGTTAAACCATATTGGAATTTTTTTAACCAAAATAATTGTTTTAGCTGCTGGGGATTATCATGATATTTTCCAGTTAATAATCCTTGGTGTAATGGAGAGTAGGCAATAATCGCGACATTAAGTTCTTTTGCCAAAGCCAAGACACCATTATCTTCAATTCTGCGATCAATTAAATTATAGCGCACTTGGTTGGACACTAATTTTGCTCCTGCATTCCGTAAATATTTTTCGGCTTTTTTCATCTGATTGGCTGAAAAATTACTAACGCCTACATATTGAATCTTATTTTTTTGGATCAATTGACACATTTGATCCATTTGTCTTTCAATTGATGAAAAAGAAGTAGGATGATGAATTTGATGAAGACTAATCTGATTTATTTGAAGCAGTTCTAATCTTTGGTCAATTGTTTGACCAATTGATTTAGCTGATCGCATGAAGGGCCACCATTTATCGGCTAAGTAAGGCTTTTGCTCTAGTTCTGATAATATTTTCCCAATATTTTTTTCTGATGTACCATTCCCATAAGCTTCGGCAGTATCTAACCAATTAATTCCCTGATCCAAACTAAATTGTACAATTTCTTTCATTTTTTCGTAGGAAAGATCTTTCCAAAATCGCGCACCGATTCCTACATTATTAGAAAACTGCCAAGTTCCTAAACCTAATGGTGACAATTTTAATTCCGTTCCACCAAATCTTCGTAATTCCATATAAGTCTCCTTTTGTCACACTTGTGACATTTATGGAATGATTATATACTGATGAAAATAAGGAATTCAATTCTTTTTAAAAAGTGCTACAAATTATTCAATATGAGGCAGGAATCCAATGAAAAAAAATAAACAGATTAGCCAATCAAAAATGTGGCTTTGGCAAGCATTATATAATTTGATGGAAGAACAAACTTATGAATCAATTACGATTAAACAGATTGCTGAAAAAGCGCAATTAGATCGGCGCACTTTTTATCGACATTATCGCTCTAAAAAAGACATCATCCATGACCATCTTACTCAACTTTTGCTCGTTCATTTTCAAGAGATAAAGAACCTTGGTATTACAGACGAAGAAAAAATCATTTGCCAACATTTTTATTTTCTAAAAGATCAGTGGCAACTACTACAAATACTTAAAAAAAATGATTTATTTGATTTCCTGCTAACTAGTTTTAGTAGCTATAACCATCTTTTTGAGTCTGTTTTTCAATCAAGTGACTTTCCAATAAATAAACAGCCCTATCAATTAGCTTTTAAAGCAGGTGGATTTTTAAACGCTGTATCCCAATGGTTAGAACAAGCAAAGCCTGAATCACCAGAAGAAATGGCCAAAATTATTACGACTTTTTACCATAGTGGCGTTGAATAAAAAAAGGCAGGATTTACCGGCCTCATTTTAAAACTTATTCTACATGAATTACTTTTTGTTTAACTCGAAAAGCTCTTCCAGCTAAAAATGCCATTAAGCAGGTTAAAAGACTAATAATTATAACAATATAAAACAAATTCTCTACTGCCATCACTTGGCTCAACCAACCATACAATAACTGTCCTAGAGGCATCGCTAAAGTACTTACAATTAAAACTAAAGACATCATTCTTCCCAATAATTCTTGTCTTACGCGGGTTTGAACGTAGACCAGCATTTGCATGGAGACTAAAGAAACTAAGGCCAACATAAGAGCCATTAAGATAACCATCGTCCAAAAGGCGATTGCAGGGTTTGAAATAAATTTAAAAGGACCAATTAATAATAAAATTAATATTCCTGCTTGAAATAAGAAATTCGATATAAACTGGATATTTATTTTGTTTGCCAATAACCCAAAAATAATCGTACCAATCAAACTACCTAAGGCAAAAATGCCGTTCATGATGCCGTATTCTTGGTTGCTAATTTGCAAATGAATTCGACTAAAATAAGGAATTACCACTTGAATAAAGGAAGACAAAAAGAAATTTAAAGCAAAAGCAATCAAGCAAATATGCCAAATCACTCGGTATTGTTTCAAATAATTGATTACTTCTTTTGAATCGTCTTTTACCATTTTAAAAACAGAGGTTGTCATAGGTCTTTTTAAATAAGGTATGGTTAAACTGAATTCACAAATTAGAGCTAAACAAAATAACAAGATACATAAAAAATAAATCAGATTTACACGATCAAAACGATAAATCATACCTGCTAAAACCGGCGCCAGTAAATTTCCTAACATCCCCACTGAACTGATCACACTATTAACTTTTGGAATAGCTGCTTCGTCAGCAACTAAGGGAATAGTTGATTGAACCACTGGTGTTTCAAAAGCAGAAACAATCCCAATCAAGACTGTTAAACCGCCGATCAAAACCAAAGATTGCTGATAAAATATCACTACTAGTAAACCTAACGTTAAAACCAAATAACAACTATCCATTAAAATCATCAATCTTTTTTTAGGTAAGCGATCAGCCAAAATACCACAAAAAGGCAGGCTAACCAATCGACCAATCATAGACAAAGCTGTAATAACACTAAAAGTTAAAGCTGATTTTGTTAAATCTAAAACATATAAGGACAATGTGAATTGAACAATCATCGTTCCCAACACCGAGAACACTTGGCTCAGAACCAAAAAAATCAAATTTTTCTGTCGCATTATTAGACCTCCATCCTTTTAACTTTGTTTACCATTAAATGATAAGCGATCACTGCAGCAAGTGTGTAGATCGCTGCCACAACTATAATTAAAAAAATATTCTGGAGGGAAGACAAATTACTCGGGACACAAACTAATAACAAGCCTGAAAATAATGCTGCCGGTAATGAATTCCGCCACCAGCCGATCGCTAATGCCAGTAAACTGATTGAAGTAACTAAAAAAACAGCTGTAAAAATTAGTGGAATCTGATCTACAAGTAACCCAACAGTCACAGGCTCATTTGAAAATGGCAACCAGCTTTGGGTTCCTAAAAAGATAATATCCACCACTGTAATACTCACAATTGTCCAAAGGGTATTTAATAATATAACTAACCAAATTTTACTAACCAAAATTTTCTTTCGTTGGATTGGATAACTCAAGGTTAAATAACCATTTTTTTCTTGATAAGCTGCCATCACAATTTTTCCCAACATGGTGGTGCTCAAACAAGTAAACGCAGCCGTATTTAAAATAAAAACCATCATTAACTTAAAACTTAAGGTTGTAACTTCAGGAGAGCCTTCTCTTACTGACGGATCAATTAGTGGAATAGCTGCAAAAAAATACGCAAACATGAGAGTGACAACCAAAATGATGCCAGCTGCTAAAATATATGGTTTAAAATCATTCTTCTTCATTTCTAATTTCATCAATTTAAACATTTAAATTCCCTCCATCCAATTAATCATTTTATTCTCAAAGACTGTTGGACTTTCTGTCGAAAAATCTTTTGCAAGTGTTTGTAAAACCATTTTCCCTTCATACAAAACGACAATCCGATTTGCGATTGATTGGACTTCAGACAAAATATGGCTAGAGATAATAATCGTTTTATTTTGCTCTTTTAATTCTTGCAATAGTTCACGAAAATCTTTAATTCCTTTAGGATCCAATCCATTTAAGGGTTCATCAATTAACAGAATATCCGGATTATGAATTAAACATCGAGCAATGACCAGTCTTTGTCGCATCCCTAATGAATAATTTTTGACTGGTTGCTGATTTTCTACCGATAGTCCAACTTTTTTCAGCCAATAGCCGATTTTCTCTTCGGAAACATTATAGTATTGACAATGAATTGCCAAATTCTCCCAGCCACTTAAATGCTCATAAAACACAGGTTCATTAATGCTAAAACCAGTATTATTTTGATTGAGTTGAATCTCGCCACTGGTTTGTTCGGCTAAACCGCCAATTAGTTTAAACAATGTTGATTTTCCAGCACCATTTTTTCCAAGAACCACAAGAACCTCTCCTGGAAATGCAACTAAATCAATTCCTTTTAGTACTTCGTTTCCGTTGTAATTCTTTCTTACGTCTTTTACCTCTACCAAGCCGTTCATTTTATCATCCTTCATTTTACATACTATTGGTATGTATTATTTTAAAATATAAACACTATAGATACCACCGGTATGTATAGTGTTAAAAAAATAACTGAATCCTCAGTCATCTTTTTTTAAATAATCGAATAAATCATAGGTTGTTGTTAACAAATCATCTGAGATAATTGGTACACCTAAGCCATCAAAAGTAAGCTTAATGAAAGCCAATTTACGCTTTAATTCTTCTTTAGATAAGGTAAACATTTGAAAACCAACCCAAACATTTAAAGTTAGCACAATTAACTCAGCTAATTCTTTGGGAAAATCCGTCACAATAGAACCATCGGCGACACCTTCGTCCACCATTTCTTGCAAACGCGGTACAGAATATTTAAACATGTCTAAATATTGTTCTCCCAATAATCTTGGACTTCTGACAACAATCGCCCCCGAATAGGCTAATTCTTGTCTGCGGAAATTTGTAAAAGCTTCTTTAAATGCATTTTGCAATTTCTCTAATCCATTTTCTCCTATCCAAATGTGCTCGGCAGGATCAGGCGCATTTACTTCGACGATTTGTTGTAAAATATCAAATTTTGACTTGAAATGATGGTAAATCACTCCTTTTGTCATGCCACCTAAACCATCAACAATATCTTGAATAGAAGTATTGTCATACCCTTTTTCTAAAAAAAGACCTTCTGCAACTGCCAAAATTTTTCGTTTTGTTTCTTCTGGATTTCGTCCTCTTGGCAAATAATCACCTCTTACATACCATTGGTATCTAAAATGAACTATACCGAATCAAATATCGTCTGTCAAACTATTTTTTTCTGAAGTCTGTTTTATAGCTTAAGAAAATGCAGCAATACTGTATCAATTACAACTACAGTAAAATAAACATAGCCAATTTCTTTATTAAAAATCCACGAATAAGCCACACCACCAATGAAAAAAATACCACTCTCTAATAAAATTTTATTGATTCCCGCTAGATGGTAAGTTGACTTGGGCGCACCAAAAAGCATCCAAACCGCTACAATGAATACTGCCAAACTCAAATAGATAATTTTCCCACTTAATTTATCCGCACGAAAACTTCCGAAAATTAAACCTCCAACAGTAAAAATTTCTAATAAGAAACGAACAGTAACAATCAAAATTTCAATTATATTTATTATTTCTCACGCTCCTCAACTAGGCCAGATATAATTAAATCCAAACCGAAGATAAAACTTTTCTCAATACTAACTGGAAGTTTAAAGGCTTCTCGATTGGAAAAACTGGAAAAACCATCTAGATAGGCCCGCAACAAACGGACAAAATGAATTTCTTTTTCTGGTGATAAGGAGAAATTCTGTAACTCGTCTTGGACTAAAGAAACAATCTGATTTGAAATTTCGACTGCTTCTTTACTACGCCAATAATTAGGATTTTGCACCAAGATATATTGACTAGGATAATCCAACGCAAAAGTTAAATAAGCGTCTGCCATCAAGCGAATATTCTTTATTGGTTCTTCAGTATTCTTTGCACTGAATAATGCCTGATAGAAATTTGCTAAACTAGCTTCAGCCAGAATACCTAACAATTCTTCCCGATTTTTAAAATGGTTATAAAGTGACGGAGACTTAATCCCCAACCGTTCTGCCAAAGCTTTCAACGTGACACCGTCAAGTTCTGCTTGATTTAAAAGTTGCATACCTTCTCTGACAATATCTGTTCGATCAATTTTTCTTTCCATTTATTTTCACCTCAAATTCTTTGACCGCCTGCTCAATAGCTTTATCAGGATTTTCTAACATATCCCCATGACCAACCGCTAAAAGTTGTAGATCTAAATGTTGAAATTTCTTAGCACTATTTAAAGCAGTTTCTTTACTCCAAGTTGCGAAAGCTGGAAAAGGAAAAGAGTTCACCCGATCCCCTGAAACGGCGAGTCGTCCCCTTGATTGAAAAGCATCCCCGGCAATCGCAAATCCTTCTGGTGTCAAGAAAGTAACTGATCCAGGCGTATGTCCTGGTGTCACTATTACAAGAATATCTGCAAGTTGTTCTCCATCATCAAATGTAAAATCGATTGGCATTTCAACTTTAGGATAACCGCCTTTAATTTTGCCAGGCATCTCATCAGTATCTAACGAAAAATCTCCCTTTAATAAACGATAATCTCTTTTTGAAATTCCAATAGGAACTTCAGGAAAACTTTTTTTAAACTGTGGAATACCATTGATATGGTCGCCATGGGCATGGGTCAGTAATAACATTTCAACCGGTTTGTTGGTTGCCCTTTTGATTTCTTCAATTTCCTTCACGAAACCTTTCATTCCCATGTCGATTACAATTAATGAATTTTTCGTTTCATAAACATAACAATTGACGGGAAAAATTATCGCCATAAAAGTAATTTGGCGCAGATTTTTAAAAATTGATTGCTTCATTTCATCACTTCTCTCTAAACTAATACGATTAGTATATATTATTAGAATATTTTAATCAATAAAAAAAGACTTTATGTTATTCCATAAAGTCTCTAAATTAAACTATTTAAATCTGACGTTTCATAACGATTGTGTCCTGGTAAACTTTTTTTATATTTCCAACATATTATAGCCTCAGTTAGTGTTTTATCTTTTTGATTTTCAAAAAAATCACGAATATACGTATTGTATTCAAATTGACCATCAATCTTTTTACGAATTGGTTTTTGATGGATTATTTCCTGATAGGCTTCAATTGCGCTAGCATAAGTCTTACCGGCATTTGCTTTCAACCAATTTTGAAAAGCCACTTTGAAGGTAAAATTCGGTCCAATAGTTTCTTTGAAAAATTTCCGATGGACTTCAGAACAAATAATGTTTTCTTCAATCAATGATTCTAGTGAAATTTCAGTTATTTGTTGCTGATTTTTATTTTTCGATGCTGTTTTCAAGATCGTTCCATCAGTTAAGAAAGCAACAATTCGCTGATTTAACAATTCTTTGCTGCCAGAGGTTGGTAATTGATGGTTACGTAGAAAAGCAACTAATTCTTCTTTTAAAAAATAATAATCCTGAAATTCTTCTGGTGACAATGATTGCTCTAATAGTGGCCTCTCAGACACGAAAATTCCCCTTTCTAATAGGATTTCTTAAAACACAAGGATCTTTCGCTTTTTAAAAAGATCAAGGCCCAACTGTATACGGCAGTTATTAATGTTAGTGGACCCATCAGGAGTGTTTCTTTTATACTTGTTGTCAAAAAGAAATTCCAAATAATTGCATAGCTTACAAATAAGGTATTCAACCAAATAATCAACTGCGTCAGTTTTTTTGTTTTTAGTGGCAATATACCACCGTAGGATAAATAGCTTGCGACAACGATACCCCAAACAACTGAAAAGATTAGATGAATCATTATTTTCGAACTCGGTGCAACAATATATTCCCCTCCTAAAACAAATTCTCCCAACGGAAAACCCAAGGCAATCAGTAACTGAACCAGACAACTGACCATCGTTGCAGCAGCGGAAATAATGGCTAAAGTTTTGATTTTTTTATTGATTATTTTTCACTCCTTAATGACCTATTAAAAATAGCATATACAAGTCATTTTTATTAAAAATTTTAACTTGAAAAGATTTAATTATTATAGCAGTCATAAAAAAGCATCACAACTTTAGCTATTCAAAATCAACCAAAAATGAAATACTTTGTCATTTACAATCCATCCAGTCCGCCAGCTCCTCCATTATGTCCACCAACTAAACCAGCCCGTTTGATACTTCTCGCATTTTCTAGTTTACTACTGGCTCTTACAATGCTCACAAATCCATATTTTTCGCGAATCCGATCAGTAACTTGATCGATCTTTTCTTGCTTTATCTGAATTTCTGGCTCTTCAAATAAATTTAACTGACTGCCATTTTGATAAACCAAATGACCAAAAGTGACACCAATTTGACGTACGAAAACACCTTTTTGATAAAACTTATTAAATAAAAATAGCAGTGCATCAGCTAATTCTTTAGTGTTGTTAGTTGGAGTAATTTTCGTTTGCCGGCTAAAACCAGAAGCAGCTTCATCGCGACTATAGCCAATAAATAAATGCACAGTTTGTGTTTTGGCTTTTCTTCGTCTTAAGCGGATCCCTACTTGTTCAGCCATTTCTCGAATGACTAGCGGCATCTCAGATCCTTGATAATCCCTCGGTAAAATTTGGCTATTACCAATATTTTCACCTTTAGGAATATACCGATCTTGTAATTTTGTACGGTCAATTCCGTTAGCATGATGATACAGCTGTAAACCAATAACGCCATGGCGGCTAGATAATGAGCCAGGATCCGCATTAGCTAGTTCTCGAATATTAGTGATCCCCATTAAATGCAAGTTCTTTTTCATTCGTCGACCAATCCCCCAAAAATCAGTCATTTCGGGGATATTCCAGACTTTCTCAGTGACATCTTCATAATTCCATAAAGCACGCATATTTTCTGCTTCTTTGGCTTCATTGTCTAAGGCTAACTTTGCTAATAGTGGGTTGCTATTGGACATACCAATAGTTGAATAAATTCCAGTTTTATGATAAATATCACGTTGAATTTTTCTGGATAATTTATTGAGTTTTTCGGCCCGAGTTTTTTCATCTGGCTGAAAATAATTCAATGAAGCAGTTAAATCTACGACGCCTTCATCAATCGAATACCATAAAATATCTTCTTCCGCCGCATATTTTCTAACGGTGTCTTGAATAATCAGATTTTGCTCAATATAATACCGCATGCGTGGCGGAGCCTTAATTAATTTAGCAACTTTAGGATTTTCCTCAACCGATGGCAGCTCCCAAGCTCTTGTAACATTAGTAATCCCAAATTCTTTTTTTGCCATCGGACTACTAGCTAAAATTAAACCGGACGTATTGTCTGTGTGACTCATAACAACTAACAAAGCCTTCAATGGATCTTCTCCGCGAGCCACTGCCTCACAGCTGGCGTAAAAAGATTTCATATCGATAAAAGCATAATCTCCCCGAGGCTCCAGCTCATATTTAAAATTCATATTCATCACCTCAATAACAGAATACAAACATACGTTCGTTTTGTAAAGAGAACAAACTCTTAAATATTTTCTTTGTTCATTTGATCCTCTATTGTAAGTACTGTCAGAAAAAGTTAAAATAGATAGGAATCTTTTTAGAAAGCTGGTTTATATGACTGAAGAAAATAATTTCGATGAGACGAAAATTTATGATCCGCAAGCCTTTCAAGAACAATTAGAAAAAGCTCAGCAAAGTGAAAAAACAAATTCTCGTGCTGCTCGTCGACAAAAAGAGGAAAAAGCCCCCACCAATTCAAAAAAAACACAAAAACCAACTTCAGCCCAAGGACAAATGGTCCAAAGTACTGCTTGGTTGACGTTTGGAAATATTACATCGCGCTTACTTGGTGCAGTTTATATGATTCCTTGGATCATTTGGCTAGGGTCTGACGCAGATGTCGCCAACGCGCTATTTTCTAAAGGCTATAATATTTATGCTTTATTCTTAATGATATCAACTGCCGGAATTCCTGCTGCGGTAGCTAAACAAACCGCTCGTTATAATTCCATGAATGAATATAAATTAAGTCGTGATTTACTTTTTTACACTTTGCGCTTAATGATGGTCGCGGGTGTTATCTGTACCTTACTGATGTATTTTGGAGCACCGATATTAGCTGAAGGAAATCAAGATTTGATTCCAGTGATGCGCTCTTTGAGTGTTGTCTTACTGATTTTTCCTTCAATGAGTGTTTTACGAGGATTTTTCCAAGGCAATAGCAACATGAAACCCTATGCGTTATCACAAATTGTTGAACAAATTGCTCGGGTAGTCTATCTGTTAGCTGCAACATACCTAATCATGAAAATCGGTAGTGGTGACTATCGTTCAGCTGTTGTCCAATCAACCTTCGCTGCTTTTATCGGGGTTATTTGCGCTTTTGCTGTTTTACTTTATAGTTTATTTAAAAATCGTCGGGCTTATCGTCAAGAAATTTTAGAGAGTGACAATAAAATTTCTTTTTCCGGTCGTCAATTGGTTTGGCAAATGGTTTTACAAGCGGTTCCTTTTATTGTTATCGGTAGTGGAACGAGTATCTTTAAAATCATTGACCAATACACTTTTGAAAATACAATGGCTCTGTTTACCAATTATTCTCCACGAGAACTAACTAGTTTATTTGCATTAGTATCTGCCAATCCAGATAAATTATCGATGGTAGTAATTGCTTTGGGTACAGCATTAGCTACAGCTGGTCTACCTTTAATTACAGAAAAATTTACCCAAAAAGATAAAGCGGGACTGTCTCATTTAGTTTCGAATAATCTACAGTTATTTTTCTTTGTTATGGCGCCGGCAACCTTAGGGATGATTGTCTTATCGTATCCACTAAATACACTATTTTATTGGCCGGATCAGCTAGGTTCAAATTTATTAATTGCTTCTTGTATCTCGGGAATTTTAATGGGGCTTTTCATCGTTACTTCAACGATGCTTCAAGGAATGGATGGCAACAAAGTAACCATGCGTTTATTAGGAATTGCCGTCTTAGTTAAACTAATCACGCAAGTACCGTTAATCTTCTTATTTAAATCCTACGGTCCGTTAATTGCAACTTTTGTTGGTTTATTGGTGGGAAATATGTTTATTATCGACCAAATCCATGTCCGCAGTCAATTTGATTTTAAAGCGACTGCCAAAGGTGTGATAAAAACTTTCGGAATGGCTTTAATCATGGCGGTTGTAGCATTTGTCGTTCGTTTTGGTTTAAGCTTAGTTTTAAGTTCAGATTCCAAAGTTCAATCGATGATTATTATTTTGATTACCGCAGCAGTAGGTGCCTTGGTTTATATCTTATTGGCTTTAAAAACACGGACAGCCGATCAATTATTAGGTAGCCGTGTGGCAGGAATTAGACGTCGGCTAGGAATGAAATAAAAAATGGACAGAAACGAAAATCATTTGATTTTTGTCTCTGTCTATTTTTTTGATTATCTATAAAAATTATTTCCCATAAAATGCTACAAGCTCATATTTCCAGCCAAGTCCCACAACCCAATCACGCTCAGTCCCATTCTGACTGTAATGATGATTGAAGGCAAATTGATTTGGATTGTACAGACGATACAAAGTCAAGAAGTCCATTTCATCCGGGTGCGCCTCACTTAATGGCAAATCGAGCTTTTAGCAGCAGTTAAAGGATGCTTTTTACTACTTTTGACTCCTATTTTTCCCTTCTCTGCCAGCCATACGCAACAGATTAAAAAATCCACGACATCGGTAAATTCTACATGCTTCCCTTTTTAAATAATAACTTTTCAAAATGTCGTGGATTTAAAAATCTATTGAGTAGTATTGAGTCGAGAATTTTTTTAAATGTACCAATCATTTACGTGACATAAAAACTAATAAAAAAATATCAACCGTGACAATTAGGATTCATTTATAAAAAAAGACCGTCAAGAATTAGAATTTCATCTAATCTTGGCGGTCATTTCGCTATTTTTATTCTGGTGATGGCACTTCCACATAGTGAGGTTCCACACCGATTACTTTTAAATATTTCAAAAATTCTTGGAAATTAATTACAATCGTAGCCGTATTTACGTTGGGATGAAAACCTATATTTTTGTTACGATCGATACTTTCATCAATCACTAATTTAATTTTATGTTCTTTATCTTTATATAGTGCCAATGGCGAGACAGATCCTGGCGTCAAATCCAATAATTCTAATAGTCTGTCTGCTGAAGCAAAAGAAAGATTTTTTTCGTCTAACTTTTTCGTTAACGCTTTAAGATTTACTCGTTTTTCTCCTGGACAAATGACAAAATAATAGTTTTCTTTTTTCTTCGCTTTTAGCAGTAAGTTTTTTACTTCGGTCCCATCAGGAATATCAAAATCAATCTCATCCACCGTAAATACTGCTTGGTGTTCAATCACATCGTAAGTTATTCCGTTTGAATCCAACAAATCGTAGACTTCTTGTTCTTTCCCCATACCAACACTTCCTTTTTTTCTTTCTATTGTAGCAAAAAAGCAGCAATTTAACAGATAAATCTGTCAATTACTGCTTAAAATATTAAACTTTTTCTGAAATTTTCACATAGCTTAATGCTTGCATCAAATCCTCAACTAAATCTTCCGTATCTTCAATCCCGACAGATAGACGTAATAGACCATCGGTAACGCCTTGTTTTTCTCGTTCTTCCTTCGGTACACAAGCATGACTCATGGTGACAGGATAAGATAGAATCGATTCTACACCGCCAAGACTTACAGCAGCGATCGGAATTTTTAAATGATCCGCAAAAGTATAAACGGCTTCTTGATTTTCTAATTCAAAGGACATTACTGCTCCGCCACTCGTTGCTTGGTGTTTTTGAATTTCATAGCCTGGATGACTCTTTAAGCCTGGATAATGAACTTTTTTAACAGCCGGATGATTTTCTAATACTTCGGCAATTTTTTCTGCGCTGGATACACTTTGATTCATGCGAATTCCTAAAGTTTTCATACCTCGCATAATTAACCAACAGTCTTCAACACTTAAAATACCACCTAAAACCTTTTGTTGTAGGACAATTTGGTTCGCAAATTCTTCATCGTTTGTGATGACTAACCCAGCGACAACATCAGAATGACCGTTAATAAATTTAGTTGCAGAGTGAATCACGACATCGACACCTAAAGCCAATGGTTTTTGGAATTGTGGCGTCATAAAAGTATTGTCAATAATCGTCATTAAGTGATGATCTTTCGCGATGGCTACAACACCATGAATATCAGTCACACTTAATAATGGATTTGATGGGGTTTCTAAATAAAGGGCCCGCGTGTTTGGTCGAATGGCATGTTCCCATTCAGCTAAGTCTGTTTCATCGACAAAGGTAACTTCAATGCCGAAACGATTCATCACTTCGTTGACTAATTGGAACGTCCCACCGTAGATACTTTTGCACATCACAATGTGATCACCTTGACTGAAACTTAGTAAGACAGCTGAAATGGCCGCCATACCAGATGCATATGCTGTCGCAAAACGTCCATCTTCAATCGCCGCAATCCCTTCTTCTAAAGCGTGTCGAGTTGGGTTGCCAAAGCGTGAATAAGTATAAGGTTGACTATCTCTAATAGATTCTTGTTTAAATGTTGAACATTGGTAAATCGGTATTGAAGATGCTCCCGTAGTTTCATCGAATACTGGGTAGCCGTGGATGTATTTTGTATTGTCTTTCATGATTATTCCCCCTCAGATGGATTGTAACACCTTTGTAAACGTTTTATCTGAATTGTGGAGGAGTCTTCATGAGAATTTTATTTATTTTTCAGTTTATTTCGCCACTTTTTAATGGATAAAAAATAAAATAATGCAGCCGATTGCAATTAGTAAAGAAAAATTCACTAAAGTAAAAATTTTAATGAAACTTTTTTGTTGTTCTGGAGTGTACAATTTAATGATGTTTAAACCAATTAAATTGGCTAAGGAAGCAATCAACGTGCCTAAACCGCCAACGTTTACACCGAGGATTAAAGCTTGATGGTACTGGGTAAATGGCGCCATTAAGAAGGCTGCCGGCACATTTGAAATCACTTGACTCAGAGCGATAGCGATTAAGTAAACTCGTTTTGCTGATGATAAAAGTTGGGCTAAAATATCCCTCACAACTGCTGCTTCAGCGATGTTTCCTACAATTATAAAAAAACAGACAAAAGTGAGTAATAGCAAATAATCGACCCGCTTTAATAAGTCTTTTTGATAGCAAAATACCACTAAAATCAATCCAATAACCGTCCACAGATCCGGTAACAGACCTAAAACGACCAAAATCATGGCACCCATCAAAAGACTAAACAGTAAAACACCCTTTTTATCAATCGTATCATTTTCAGCAACAATTTTAGGCAATGTTTCTTTGGGGATTCGCAAAGTTAGTAAAAATAAAAAAAGACAACTAAGCGCTAATAATCCAGCCATCCATAATAAAAACTGCCCTAATGGCACATGGTAATAATGATATAAATACAAATTCTGCGGATTACCAAATGGGAAAAAACTACTACCCAAGTTCGCCGCAACAACAATCAAAACAGCGCCAAAAATACCGCCTTTAAAGTGCTTCAGTTCAATATATAATTTCAAATAAATCGGTAGCAAAGTCAAAACGGCAACATCATTAGTTAAAAACATTGAGCCAACTAATGACAATAAAACTAATAATTGAATTAGTTGACGATTACTATTTGAATAATCTAACAATTTTTCAGCAAAAAAACGTAAAACACCTAACACTTCAAAGCCTTGAATCACCAACATTAAGCCAAACAAGGTCAAAATAACTTTCCAATCAACAAAGTTCAGACTGAAACGACCGATGAAACTGGCGATTATTGCTAATAAAAATGCCCCACTAAACAAACAATTTTGCTTAATAAATCCCAGTACTTTCCCCACATTCATCCCTCCGCCATTATCATAACTAAAAAAAGACTTGATGAATAGCAAAAGTTCATCAAGTCAAAAATAATTGGATTAATAAAAATCATTCTCTGGTTTTTCTTCATAATAGCTGGCCAAATCATAGGGCGAAAAGAATCCTAGATCTGTTACCACAGCGCCAATTAGTTCTGGTGGCGTTACGTCAAAAGATGGGTAAATCGCTTTTACACCAGCTAAAGTATGTTTAATACCATTTAATTCTAGCACTTGTTGCGGATCCCGCATTTCAATTTTGATATCATGATGATCTTTTTTATCTTCATCTGGAATCCCCGTTACAAAGTAAGGAATACCAAACCGATTAGCTAAAATAGCAATCTGATAAGTACCAACTTTATTAGCAATATGCCCATCTAAGGCAATCGTATCAGCAGCTGATGTAAACAAATCGATTTTCTCGTGAGTCATTAGGTAAGCAATCATATTATCAGAAATAACTGTGGTATCGAAGCCTAGCTCGGCGCAACAAGAAGCCGTTAAACGAGCACCTTGTAAATAGGGGCGTGTTTCTGCACAGTAGAATTTCAAGTTTTTTCCTGTATTTTTAGCGGCTCTTAACAACATACCGACAATCGTTTCACCGTAACATTGGGTTAAAACAGTTCCGTTATTGGGAATTTTTTTAATTAAATGCTCTGCCACTTTGTTCATCGTGAAATAGCGACGATTTAGTGAGTCAATCGTTTGCTGGAAAATTGCTTCAGTCGGATCTTGACCTTCAGCTAAAGTTTGTTTGGCTAACTCTAATGCTTTTTCGGTAATAATCCGCATGCGATTCGCAGTTGTTGGTCTGGCGTTGGCAATTGTTTCGCTGGCCTTTTTCAAAAAAGCGATTCTTTCTTCATCTGTCAGTTCTTGACTTTGAAAACTTGCTAGAGCCATTCCCATTCCAGCCGCAGTGTAAGGTCCAGCACTTTGTGTCACCATGTCAGTGATGGCTTGTGCGATATCTTGATAAGTTTGACAAGTAACAAAATTAATTTCTCGTGGATATACTCGCCTATCTAAAATTTTAACTACACCATTCTCATACCACGCAACATTTTCATATTGTAATAAAGTCGGCATACCGTTATCTTGTCGTTTCATCTTTTTCCCTCTTTGTAAAGATTGCACTGATTTCTTGTCCATGAGTAATTTTATCACGGTTCATAATTAAATCAGTAGCAAACTGAATTAAAATTCTTTCTGCTGGAATTCTAGCCTTTTCTGGTAATAAACTCAATTCTTTTACCTTAGTATCACCCACGACGCGACGAATGATTTCGGTACCGGCGTAACCTAAACTGTCTGCCATCACTTCAGCCAAATATTGTTCCTTGAAACCTGGTAAAAGATACATCGGTAGTTTTACCTGATCATCGTAAGTATTTGCTATTTTTTCAAAGGTCAAATCAAAGACTTTTTCAATTGATTGCGTCAACCAATGATCAAAATCTTGATCAAAATGACCATCCATCTGATTTAAAATCAGCGGAAAGACTAAATGTGCCAATACATTACCAATGTCATAGCCCATCGGTCCATAAAAAGCAAACTCAGGATCAATTACTTTAATACCTGTATGATTAATAAAAATCGAACCCGTATGCAAATCACCATGAATCAGTGCCTGGCTATTATTCATAAATTGATTTCGTAAGTATGCAACTTCAACCTGCAATGCATCGTTTTGATACAAGTTTTCCATCACAAAATCTTCGTTACCTGCTGTGATAATATTCCGCTTTTTATAATCCCAATAAGGTTCAGTTAAGACCAAATCTTCAGAGATATCACTCATTTCGATATTGGTAAAAGCTTTCACCCGCTGTTTTTTCTCATCTCGTGCTAAGACCAAATCGGTGGTCGGCAACAAAACTTCAGCTAAAAACTGACTGATCTCTTGGCTAAATTTAGGAAATATGTTTTTTTCAATCATTTGATAACGCATATTTTGATAATCTGAGATATCTTCCATCGTCAAAGCTGCCATTTTTTCGTGATAGTTGAAAACTGCTGGTACAAATTGTGGCGCCAACTCTCCTTGAATTTTTAAAATATCAGCTTCAATTCGATTGCGAGCTAAATCTAATGGGCGACCTGATGCTCTTAAAAACTTATCGGCCTGCTTCACCACAACTGTTTTTTTAGTTGCTTGATCTATTACTTGATGAACATAGTTAATATTGCCATCGCCAATTTCAGCAACCTCTAAAGTTTTTTTATCAGGAAAAAGTTGCAATTCACTGACAACGAAATCTTTAATGGCTTCATCATCCATCAAAAAATGTGCTTGATAATTTGTCATTTTCAGCCTCCAAAAAAAGTTCTTTTTAAAAATATACGCTCCCAGACAACTTTAGTCAATTTATGCAAAAAAAGCCAGCTGCTAACCAGCTGGCTTTTACTATTTTAATGACGGACTTTTCTAATACCAAAGACCGCTAGCCCCAAAATGAATACGCCAGCAACCGTTAAGAAAACGTTGTTTCTTGTGCCAGTTTTTGGTAATTCAGCCTGAGTAGTCGCTGGTTTAGCTGTTGTTGCAAGATTTTTCACTTCTTCAGTTTTCTTTGGACCGTTATCATAAGGTGCATTACCTTCAGAAGAATCTTGAATCCACCAAGCTACACCAGAAAAGACACTAGAACCACCACCAAATTGTTTCATGTCTATTCCTGAATCTGCCAAATAATTTAAAATATGGATCCATTCAGTTTTCGATAGATTTTTCAGAGAGAAAAAGGTGTTTTCTGGATAAAGTACTTGAACATAATCGTATAACTGATCGACATTTGCCAATAATTCATTGATTGTTTGATATTGATTAGGATTGAAAGTTAAAGCTTTTTCGGCCGCCTCCCAAGAAATCACATGGTCTTTATAAACCATTCGTAATACTCTGACATAGCCGCCCATATCCATTCCAGTAACATCTTGATTGTAACGTTCAAATAATTTCATAGCATTTGCCAACTGTTCATCAGAATAACCAGCTAATTCTTTAGCATCAATCGGATAAGCTGAATCGGTTAATAATTCTCGAATGTAAGCTGGTGTATAATCTTCCACATCTTTAACATCATCTTTTTTAGCATTTTCTTCACTAGAAGTGGTAGATGATTCAGATTTTTCCGATTGCGCAGATTGAGTCGTTTCTTCGATCTGCTCTTTTACTGCATCAGTCGCAGTTGAATCAGTCGTTGCTGTTTTTTCTTTTTCAAGACTATTGCTACTGCTAGTTTCACTATTTATTTCATCTTTGTCTGTAACAATTGCACCATATCCTTTTTGCTCCTGTTGAATGCTAGAATTAGTAACAGATTCTGTAGTATCAGCCATTGCAGCTACGGGAAATGCCAAACTCAATACACAAACTAAAAAAATTTTTTTCATCGTGATCACCTCTTGTAATGTTTTTGTAATATAATTGTAACATAGATAATATATTTGTAAAGTAGTTTTTGCAAAAAAATAGAGATGAAGTTTTTCGCTTCATCTCTTATGCTTATAGTTTTGAAAATTCTTTTTTTGGTTGACCATAGTTGGCAAATTTTTCTTGTGTAATCGCAATATCTTCTGGGCTTAATAATACAGGCCGACCAATTGATTGGGCACGGATTTTTAATTTTGCCAAAAATTCAATATCTTTTGCGACAGAAAAAGCTTCACTGCAACTGTTTCCCACTGCTAAAACGCCATGATTTCCTAGTAAAATGCCTTTATTATTTCCCATCACCCGATAAGCTTCTTCAGCTAAAGCTTGTGTGCCAAACGTTTGGTAGCCACTACATCGCACGCGATCTCCTACAGAAGCAATAATATAATGGAACGGTTCAATATCCTGTTGCAAACAAGCAACCGCCGTCGCATAATCTGAATGGGTATGAACGACACTTTTTATTTCAGGATTATTTTGATAAAAAATAGCATGCATATGATACTCACTAGATGGCTTACAGTCTCCTTCTAAAACATTGCCAAAAAGATCCATCAATACGATATCCTCTATTTTTGTCTCATTATAGGCAATCCCACTAGGGGTAATTAACATCGCTGCTTCGTCTGGCACAACAATTGACAGATTACCGCCAGTACCAGTGGTCAATCCTTCAGTCATCATTTTTTTACCAAAATCGACCAACTGCTGTCGCTGCTTCATGTAACGCATCATTTTCAAAACTCCATTCCTCTATATTATTCTCTCAATTAGAATATATGATAGCCTTGTTTTTTAGTCAATTTGAGATGATAAGATAAAGAAAATGCGGTGAGAATTTACCCCAACTTCTTGAAAATCAAAATCGCTGGAATCATCAGAACGACAATAATCATTCCCCGTGCCAACATGATTTGCCACTCTACTGTAATTAATAAAATATCCAAAGAAATGTTATAGATTTCACTTAACTGCACAATACTACTAATGTCTGGATAACTCCGCTGATTTTCCCAACTTGAAATCGTTTGTCGCGTAACTTGTATTTTTTCAGCTAATTTTTCTTGGGTGAACTTTGCTTCCACACGCGCTTGTTTTAATCTGGTTCCAATTTCCATCTGATCGCTCCCTTCGATTGACAAAACCATAGCATTCGATTTTGTAGATTACTAGCTAAATCCCCTTACATCGGGCTTTCTCTGATGTAAAAATAGCTTTACATACAAAAAAGCGACGAGAAATCTCATCGCTTTACTGTTATTTCGTTTCTAAATCATGTAAAAATAGACCACTTAATAATTTTGGCTCAAACCATGTTGATTTTGGAGGCATGATTTTTCCAGCGTCTGCCACTGCTAGTAAATCAGACATAGCTGTCGGATACATTGAAAAAGCCAACTGAAACTCACCAGCATCAACTAGTTTTTCTAGCTCATCCGTTCCACGAATCCCACCAACAAAATCAATTCGTTTATCAGTCCGAATGTCTTGAATGTCAAAAATTTCTTGAAACACATGGGCTTGTAAATACGCAACATCTAAGCCTTCCACTGGATCGTCTGCAACTAATTCTGTTTTGATGGTCAAAGTATACCAATCTTGTCCATCATAGTAGGAAATATCGCCAGCTTGTACTGGTTTTTTTACGCCGTTTTTAGTGACTGTAAAATATTGCTCAATCGTTGACCAGAAATTTTCTGGTGGAGCAACCTTTAAAACACGATTGTATTCTAAAATAGCTAATTCATCATCTGGAAAGATAATTGATAAGAAGCGTTCACTTTCAGGTGAATTTTTTCCCTGAGCTCTTTTTTCCAAACCAATTTTTACAGCTGATTCGGTCCGATGATGCCCATCTGCGATATATAATGCCTCAACTTCTTTAAAATCATTTTTTAGTTTTTCAATCGTGGCAGGATCGTCAATTTGCCAAACCTTATGATTCACATCATGGAAACTGGTAAAATCATAAATCGGTGTGTGATTAGCTTGCCAATCTTTTAATAAGTCTTGAATGTCAGCTTTTTGACGATAACTTAAGAAAATCGGGCTAGTATTCGCATCGGTGGCACGGATATGGTTCATGCGATCAATTTCTTTTTCATGACGGGTAAATTCATGTTTTTTTATTTTACCAGAAGTATAATCATCGATAGCTGTAGCAGCAACAATCCCAGTTTGACTACGACCATTCATAGTCAGCTGATACAAATAAAAATAATCTTGCTGGTCTTTTTTCAACCACTCTTTGGTTAAAAAATCAGCTAAATTGTCAGCGGCCTTTTGATAAACTTTTTCATCATAGGGCGACAAATTTTCAGGCAAATCAATTTCAGCTTTATCAATATGAAAATAACTATAAGGATTATCTTTAGCCAATTCTCTAGCTTCATTAGAATTTAAGACGTCATAAGGTAAACACGCTACCTGATCCGCTAACTTTTCAGCTGGACGAATGGCTTTAAAAGGTTCGACTCTGACCATTATAAAACCACTCCTTCTTGCTTGATTGTCCGTACGTGGACGATACCAGGATGTTCTTTTAATTTTTTCTCAATCGCTTCGATTTTCGCTTCGTCCTGTTCATCGACATCCACTAAAGTATAAGCAAAATCATCTTTCCCGCGATTCACCATATTATCAATGTTAACATCCAAATCAGCAATGTCAGAAGCAATTAAGCCTAACATATTAGGTACGTTTTTATTGACTACAGTAATCCGGTAAGGTGATTCAAAAGCCATTTCAACATTAGGAAAATTGACTGAACGTTTGATAATACCTGTTTCTAAGAAGCGTTTCAACGTTCGCGCTGCCATCTTGGCACAGTTGATTTCAGCTTCTTCAGTTGATGCACCTAAATGGGGCAGCACGGTAATTTTTTCATGATGTAATAATTTTTCTTCTGCAAAATCAGTCGTAAATCCAGCAATCCGGTCTTCGTTAACTGCATCTAAAATCGCATCAGTATCAATAATTTCGCCACGAGCAAAGTTATATAAATGTGCTGTTTCTTTCATTTGAGCAATTTCTTGAGCGCCGATCATATGGCGAGTGTTTTCGTTTAAAGGCACGTGGACAGTGATAAAATCACAATTTGCCAACACTTCTTTAATACTTTGTGCCCGTTTCACTCTTCTTGAAATGCTCCAAGCTGTATCAACTGACACATAAGGATCATAACCGGTAACTTCCATTCCTAAGCGATAAGCATCATTAGCCACCATTGCCCCGATTGCTCCTAAACCAATTACGCCTAATTTTTTTCCTTCTAATTCGTGACCAGCAAATTGTTTTTTATTTGCTTCGGCTTGTTCTTCAACATCAGATCCACTTAGTGTTTGAATCCATTCAATCCCTTTTACCATTGGACGAACTGAAAGTAATAGAGACGCAATCACTAATTCTTTGACGGCATTGGCATTGGCACCCGGTGTGTTAAAAACTACGATTCCTTTTTCGGTACATTCTTTAACGGGAATGTTATTAGTACCAGCTCCAGCGCGAGCAATCGCCACAACTGAATCGGGAAAATCATAATCGTGTAACTTTTTACTTCTTAAAATAATCCCCTCTGGTTTTTCACAATCGTTGATTCCATAATTTTCTTTTTCAAAACGCTCCAGACCTTCTGAAGCAATCGCATTAAATGTTTGAATATGATACATCTATTTCCCTCCGTTTTCAGCTTCGAATTTTTCCATAAATGTCACAAGTTCATTGACACCTTCTACCGGAAAAGCATTGTATAAGCTTGCCCGCATACCACCGACTGAGCGATGACCTTTTAGATTTTCAAAGCCATAAGCTAAGGCTTCTTGATTGAATTTTTTATCCAATTCATCATTACCAGTCACAAAAGGAATATTGGTTAATGAGCGGCTGTCAGCGCGAACTGGACTCTTAAATAATTCTGATGCTTCAATCGCATCATATAAAAGTTTTGATTTGGCTTGATCTTGGGCAGTGATACCAGCAACGCCACCTTGTTCTTGTAACCATTCAAAAACCAATTTGGCAACATAAATAGCGTACGTCGGAGGTGTATTATATAATGAATCATTTTTAGCTAATAAAGTATAATCTAACATCGGCGCTGAGATATCACTTTCACCTAATAAATCATCACGGATAATGACCACCGTTAATCCTGCAGGCCCAATATTTTTTTGCGCACCAGCATAAATCACGCCAAAATCTTCTACATTGTAATCATTAGCCAATATATTTGATGACATATCAGCTACAACTGGTACTTTGCCAAAATTAGGAATACTTTGGTAAGCTGTACCTTCAATTGTATTATTGGTGGTAATGTGCACATAAGCTGCATCCTGATCTACATTTGCAGGTATTTCGGGAATATAAGTAAAGTTTTGATCTTCTGATGAAGCAATTACTTCAACTGTAACATTGTCTAATGCTTCAGCAGCTTGAATCGCTTTTTTAGACCAAGAACCTGTATTTACATAAAGAGCTTTTTTATTTTGAGCGAAATTCAAAGGGATTTTCGTAAATTGTAAGCTTGCTCCCCCTTGTAAAAATAAAACTTGGTAATTTTCTGGAATTTTCATTAAATCTCGCAACAAATTTTCAGCATCATCGATAATAGCTTGAAACCAGGAGGACCGATGACTCAACTCCATCACCGACATACCACTACCTTTGAAATCCAACATTTCGGATTGGGCAGTTTCCAGTACGGGTTTTGGTAAAACAGCTGGGCCAGCAGAAAAATTATAAATTGTCATAATCTCTTTCACTCCTTCTTTAATGTGATTAGAATTATAACAGAAGTACTTAAATGATAAAAGACTAATTTAAATTTAATTTTTCTTTACAAAAAAAAGCCTGGTCCATCACCAAGCTTAATTTCTTCCTAAATTTTTCTTTCGAAAAGTCCATCCAGCTAATATAACTGAGATTAAACTAATCATCAGACACCAAACAATACTCCAATAAAAATCACTCAACTCAACTTTTCCGGTTAATATGGCCATATTATGGCTAGCTAAACTTAAGGGATTGCCTGATTTGAATGCGGGCCAAAAATTTAAGATCAACATCACACCCAAACTCAGTAATAAAACAAACAAACTATTCCATTTGCTGAACATGGTCGAGCCTAACAACAAAATACTAATCAATAAAATGCCAAATAACCAAATTGCTAGAACACTGGGAAATAAATTTTTAACTAATTCAGTGGAAAAATAATATACCGTATATCCCCATGAAATTAAAAAATTCAGAGTGATTGCAACTGTCCATAAAATAATCAGAAACAGGTATTTTCCGATTAAGACACTTCCTCTTTTCAACCCTTTGGTTACTAACGGAATCAATTTACTACTACCAATTTCTTTAGACATCACATCACCAAAACTTAAAATAAAGACGATTAAACCCATTTGCGTCAGATTTTTAAAAAATTGAGTCCAAGCATCAAGTGCTGTTGGTTCTGGTAAATTAATTTGCATATTGGCGGGCATGGCAGTTTTCATAATTTCTGGCATCAATTTTGCCAATAAAGGATTCATGATCCCTAATATCGCAAACACCAATAAAATAATGATTAGCTTTTTCGTACGATAGGCTTCAATACTCTCTTTTTTTAGCCAAATAAATGTTTGTCTAATCATTTTTAACCACCTCCAAAAATACATCTTCTAAGGTAGGTGCCATTAAATCCATCTTTTGCGGTAAAATCCCGTTGTTAGACAAACTGCTTAACAATTGTTCTTTCGTTTTTTCAGAGATTAATGGAATGGTTAATGATTTTTTTGCTTGTTGAAATATTATTTGATTCAACTGAAGTTTTTCTGCAATTGTATTTGCTTCATGTTCAGTAGCAAATACTAACTGATAATTAGTACTCGAAAATTGTTGTTTGAGCTTTTGAATATCACCAGTTAGGACTATTTTGCCTTTATCTAAAATGGCTACTTGCTGACAAATTTTTTCCACATCACTTAATATATGAGTTGAAAAAATAACAGTTGTATCTTGTAAATTACCTAGAATTTCTAATATTTTTTTTCGTCCTAACGGATCTAATGCTGAAGTCGGTTCATCACAAATCAAAATTTTAGGCCGATTCAGTAATGCTTGGGCTAGTCCTAAACGTTGTTTCATACCACGAGAAAAGCCACTTATTGGGTGATTATCTACTAAATCCACCAAGGCTAAGGTCTGAGCGATTCGTCGTTTTAATTCTCTACTTTTAATACCCGTGATTTTCCCACAAAGTTTTAAATACTCTGGAGCCGTTAAATAATCATAAAACTCGGGAACATCTGGTAAATAACCAATTTCTTGATTGCTTTGGTTTTGCCCAAAATGAACTTTCTTGCCAAAGATCTCAATCTTACCACCGTCATTTTTCATTAAACCTAAAATAATTTTCATGGTTGTCGTTTTACCAGCACCATTTTCCCCGACAAAACCAAAAACAGTTCCTTGAGGTATCGTCAAATCCATATGATCTAAGACTTTCTTGCCGTGAAATTGCTTGCTCAAATCACGGATTACCAAGCTATTCATTTTTCTCCTCTTTTCCAATCATAAAGTATATAATCGGACCGAAGATCGAAATAAATAAAACAACGATCCCCATAATAATCGGTTACCATAACGAAAACTTGGTTGCTTAACTACTTTAATCAAGGCAATTAAAGCAAGTAATAACTGCAAAATGAGCAGTGGAATTAAAAAAAGTAAATACTCATTTAGATTTGTCATTTTTTTCACCTCTTAACAAAATTTCTATGACAGCTTTAAATCGGGGTTGCTCCGCTAAGGATTCAAAACTTGAATTAGCAATAACTCCTTGAATCAAATCTTCTTTTACTAGCATCGTATCGCGTGGCGTCTGATCTCCCAGCAGTAAATCATCAAACCAAACATCCACTTTATTAAAGTATCCATTCCCTTTTAAATGAATAGGAAAATTCGTTTGTTCAAACAGTTCCGCAAATTTTTCTAGCTGATTTAAAGCTTTTTCTGGTTGTTCAGCTACGAACATTTGAGCCAAAGACAATCTCAACATCAATACAATCATGGGATGAAAGGTTTCAATCTTAAAAGTCTCTATTAATCCTTCAGCAAAGCCAATCGTCTGATTGATTCTCTCTTTAGACAAGTTAGGCAAAGACAAATAACTACCAAAAATATTTAATTGAATAATCAAATATTGGTACAAGGTAATTTGTAAAACACTTTCGGCTTCAGCAAAACGACTTTCCCTTTGCAATGCAGCCGCAATTATCATCTCATCGGCATTAATGGTAGGAGCTTTGCCACCAAATAATTCAAAAACTTTACTGGTTTCCCCTCTTTCTATCCAGATGCTACCTAACAACATTTTTGCCTGATTTTTGATGCTCAACTCATCCGTATTTTTAAAAACATGTAACAAATAGCTCAGACATTCCCCTTCAATTTCTGCTGAATCTTCATCTAATACACTTAAATGATTCATCAACAATGACGCCATCGAAAAGACAAAATCGTAACAAGACCAATAACGTTTTATCATTTGACGAATTCGTTGTAAAGTTTCCTTAGGTTTTTTTGATAGCTCTTTTTTTAAACGTCGGTAAATATTTTCGATCTCTTTTTTACTTAACTGAGAATAGCCTAGTAAATTATCAATTGATTGGTTGAAATACGAAGCAATCAACGGTAACAAGGTAATATCAGGATAACTTTGTCCGTTTTCCCATTTTGAAACACTGGCTTTGGTTACATTCAAAAATTCCGCTAATTGTTGCTGAGTAATTTGTTGCTCTTTTCGCAGCTCAAATATTTGTCGCCCGATTTGATTATCCATCTGAATCACTCCTCACTATAAGTATACGAAGAGTTTTTCAGTAAAACAATCGAGTAATTGTTAACTATTGCTTGAATTAGTCAACCAACACGATACTTTTGAACAAAAAAATTCCAGTGAAAGAATCTCACTGGAAGATAAGTCTTATTAAATTGAATCTTTAGCCGCTTGTAGAATTTCCATAACGATTTCTGAATGGGCTAATTGTTTATTAACTTCTGCCATGTCATGTTCACGAATCATTTTTTCAAAAGCCACAAATTCGTTATACATCCGATGCTGATGTGTATTAAAATTTTGAATTTCACCAGCAATTTCAACTTCAGGTACGGTATTAGTCGCACCTTCCACTCGTACATAACCCTTCGTTCCTTGAACCATCGAAGAAATTTTCCCACTAGAATCTTTGGCGCCAATACAAACTGCTTTGGTTTCACCATAATCCAGCAGCAAAATACCAGAAGTATCGATGTCTCGCTCGACATTGGCTAAATATTCCACCTTTTCTGGACGACCTAAAATACCGGCTACAAAATGAATGTTGTAAATATTTAAGTCCATCAAAGCACCACCACCCATATTGGGATCAAAGGCTGGTAAAATTTCACCTTGTTTAAACCGATCATAACGAGAAGAATACTGAGAATAGTTAGATTCGATGATTTTCAGATCACCTAAATCTTTGATACTGTCTTTAATAGCTTGATAATTTTCCAAATATTGATTGGTAATTGCTTCAACTAACACCAAGTCTTTTTCTGCAGCAAGATCTTTCAACTCTAAAAACTCTGCCAAAGTCAAAGTAAATGGTTTTTCACAAATGACATTTTTCCCAGCAATCAGAGCCTCTTTTGCCGTTTGAAAGTGCATATTATTAGGTAAAGCTACGTAAACTGTATCAATCTCAGGATCCTTCAAACTCTCGCCATAATCCGTATAAATTTTTTGAATATTGTTGTCAGCTTTAATTTTTTCCAACTTTTCAAGGCTGGCTGCTCGTCCAACTAGAGCTACTAATTCAGTATTTGGTAATTCTTGTGCCATTTCCAAAAAGGTATGCACAATCATCCCTGATCCAACAATTGCTAATTTCATGCTATTCAACCTCCTGTTTATTTTTAGCTAACATCTTTTCAATTCCAGTTTCCAAAATTTCAAGTTGGCTAATCGTTTCATGGTCTTTCACAATTTTATCAGCGCCATTAACAATAGACTGATAGACGCCTTCATAAATACGGCTGTAATCCCCCACCTCAGAGACAACTTTTTCTTCGTGGTATTGCCCTTGTTCATCCATATAAGTAAGGGTACCATAATGTTCAGGAAAATCTAAGCCGAAATCATCATTAGTCGGCATATAAAAATGTTTCAAATCTTCTTCCTGACGATCTTTTGTGACTTTTTCAAAGACACCTTTTTTGCCATATACAACAAAACTTGGGCGCTCCTTCAATCTAAAATAACTGGATTTCACAGAAACCTTCATCTTGCCATAAAATAAATCTAAGTCAAAATAATCATTCATCCGATTTGGTCCCAATAATTGACGAACATCATACGTAATATCATCCGGCTCACCGAAAAATGACAATACCTGATCAATTGTATGACAGCCATGACCATATAGATAACTATTAATCTGACTAAATGCCATTGTATTTTCTGGTACTTCAGGACGGAAATAATCATAATGCATTTCAACTTCTACTAAATCACCTAAAACACCACTTTTAATGACCTTTTGGACTGTTAAAAAATCAGAATCGAAACGTCGATTTTGATAACATTGTAAAAATAGATTCTTTTCTTCTGCTATTGCAAATAATTCTTTGGCTTGTTCAGAGGTTTCAGCAAAAGGTTTTTCTACCAATGCGTTTTTACCTGCTAATAAGACTTTCTTCGCCCAAGGATAATGTTGCTCACTAGGCGTCGCTACCACCACTAGATTAATTTCCGGATCATTAAAAATATCTTCTATCTCATTGGTATAATGAACACCTTCGATTTTTTCCCAAGAACTGTTATTATTACGCGAATAAATAGTCTTAACTTCCACGTGGGGATTTTTCAAGGCAAATGGTAGGTGATAACGATTGGTACTTTTCCCGTTTCCAATATAAGCGATTTTTAGCATGTGATGCCCTCCTTTATTTTCTTTGATTATAACTAGAAAAGGGACCCATCGGACTTTTTTTAAATATTTGGGTCAAAATGTGCAGGATTTTCTTGTGAATATTTTTAACTCTGAACATCTTGTTCAATAAAATAGTATACTTGTTTAAAAAGAGGAAAAATATGCTGATTCGCGAAATGAGAACAGAAGAATATTATTTATTGGAAGAATTTTTATACGAAGCTATCTTCCAGCGTAACCAAGAAGATTTGCTACCCAAAAATATAATCTATCAACCTGAATTATTTATCTACATTAAAGATTTTGGCAGCTTAAAAGATGACTATTGCTTATGCGCAGAACACAATGGGAAAATTGTTGCCGCAGTATGGGTAAGAATCATTTCTGGGTTTGATCAAATTAATAAAGATACCCCTGAATTTGCTATATCTGTACTCAAAGACTATCGAGGACTTGGGCTTGGCCGTAAATTGATGGCAGAGATGTTGCAATTACTGAAAGAAAAAGACTATAAAAATACTTCACTAGCAGTTCAAAAAGATAATTATGCTTTAAAAATGTACCAAAGCCTTGGCTTTCAAATTATTGACGAAAATGATGAAGAATATTTAATGATCTTTCATTTAAACAAATAAGGAAGCCAAACAATTTAGCTAGTTGGCTTCCTTATTTAATCCCTATTTCAAAACCATTGCCCCGCAATACACTAATAATAAAGCCATGATAATATTGGTTTGTTTATGGTATCTAATAAACAAATTTTGAAAGGCTGAACCAAAAATTGCCCAAGTACAAGTCCCCAAAAAACCTACTATCGCCAGTAATAAAATTCCTACAATAATATCAAATACTGAATATGCATTTGGAAGGACAAAAGATGTCATAGCTGTGATACCATAAATAATTACTTTCACATTGACCAACTGCATAACCATTCCAGTAAACAAACTACTAGGATTCAAAAATTGACGATTCTTCTTTTCTACTTTAGGTTTATCACGAAAACCGTAAATGCCAAAAAGAACATGTATAAAGCCCCTAATATTTTCATATAAGGTTCAATGATTGGAATGGAGTTATACATCACCGAAGTAAGCACCGCACATAATGTCATATCGATTAAAAATCCAAAGAAAATACCTAGACAAAAAATCAGACCTCTTTTTAAGCTATATTTAGCAGCATTCGCTAACGCCATGAAATTATTCGGCCCGGGAGTAAAAGCAGTTAAGAAAATATACGAAAAAAATGCAATTGAAAACATGAATCTTCTCCTCCTTATTCAAATATGATATAATGAACAAAATGTTCTATATAACAATTTGTTTCTTTTATAGTACATTTCGTTCTTTATAATGTCAACAAGGAGGAGAAATTTTGTCTGAAATAAATCAAACATTTGCTCAGAATCTAAAACTTTTTCGTGAAAAAAGAAATTTAAGCCTAGATAATGTTAGTGCTTTGACGGGCGTTAGTAAAAGTGTCTTAGCCCAAATTGAAAAAGGAACTGCCAATCCTACGATAAATACTGTCTGGAAAATTGCCAACGGATTGAAAATCTCTTTTACCGAATTAATGGCCGCACCTGAGGAAGAATATAAAATTGTGCGACAAAATGACATCCAGCCATTATTGGAAGATGATGGAAAATACCGTAACTTTCCCATCTTTCTTTTTGCCGATAGCCGAAACTTTGAAGTTTATACTATTGAACTTGAGCCTGGTGCTTTTTTAGCAGCTGATCCTCATCCAATTGGAACAGAAGAATTTATTACTGTTTTTTCTGGTAGTCTTCAAGTTACCTTTAATACCCATGAATTAACTATTTCGGAAAAGGAAAGTCTCCAGTTTAAAGCGGATCAAAAGCATTCTTACAAGAACCCTTCCCAAGAACTAACCGTAATAAATATGATTATTTGGTACGATAAAAAAGATTAAAAAAAAGATGGCCTTCATGCGCCATCTTTTTTCTGTATTTAATTGTACCAGCTATCCATCGTCTCTTCTTTATCTTTTAAATCTACTAAATGGGTTGTGTAATTTCTAGCATAACAGATACTATATAGCGTATTTAAGATGTATTCAAAAGCAATCTGAGAAGTAAAAGTGGCAACTTTAACATTTTTTTCTTCTCCGCTAGGAACTTCTATCATTTGTTGGGCTATTTTGGCTAAAGATGAATCTTTACGACTAGTCAATAATAAATGCTGAATATTTCGTTGCACCATTAATCCTAAAAATTTCTCATAGTCTGTTGATTCTCCACTGTAGCTAATGAAAATCGCATAATCATCCTTAGTTAAATTCAATGCCGCCCAATCATTTTCCCCATATTCATCGGCAATAATCAAGTAGCGATTAATTTTATTAAACTTATTTTGAAAGCTACGGGCCCGAATTTGAGAATCTCCGGTGGCAAATAAAAATATCCGTTTAGCTGACAACATTTTCTTAGCCACTTCTTCTAAACTATCAGACTGTAAGCTCGCCGCACTTCTTTGTAATGAGTGAACACTTAAATCCAACATTTTTTGAGCAATCTTTTCAGCATTGTCATAAGGATTAAAAGGAAAATTTGGATCAACAGGTTGCCCCAGGTAGCGATTAGCTGAAACTTCTTCGATTAGAGCCGTCTGAAAAGCTCGAAAACCACTATAACCAATTTTTTGTGTCAATCGAACAACTGCTGAATGGGAAGCATAAGCTTTTTGTGCCAATTCTTGCACACTTAATCTTGAGGTCTCACTTAAATGAGTCAAAATATAATCGGCTATCCGCTTTTCAGTTTCAGTAAAACTTTCCTTTTGGTATAAAATTTCGCTTATGGTCATTTTTTCACCCCATTTAATGATAACTGATGAACCAAAAAAAGAAAACAGCAGTCGTGTTGACTACTGTTTTCTAGGAAAATGACTAAGCTTTATTTGTTTTGTTAGCGTAAATTTGATACAAGATAATTGCTAAGGCTGAGAATCCTACAGGACCAGCGATCATCCATAATGTATCACGCACACCAGCACCTTCGATGATTGGTTGGAAGATTGTAAAGATATTCGCACCCAATACTAAAACAAAGATTACTACGGCTATTAAAACAGTCATACTTTGATTTTTATAAACTTCGAATGGACGATCCAAACCATCTTTTTTCTTGAATTTAGGGAATGCATAAATCAAGAATAGATATGGTAAGGTCATTGAAACGTTAGCCATTAAAGTCAAAATGTTATAGAAAGCTGATGGATCTGGCGTCGCAAATGATGCGATTAAGATAATGCCAACAACTAACGCACATTGTGTCCACATTGCAACAGATGGCATACCATTGTCATTTAATACAGTAAATTTTTTAGGCCACATTTCTTTTGGTGTACCCATGATTAAAGTTTTTAATGGTGAATACGTCAAAGTAAAGAAGGCTCCACTGTATGATAAGAACATCCCTAAACCAGCATAACGAGCAAACCAGTTACCAATACTCATAGCAGCACTATGGCTCATGCCAATTGCATCACCAAATGTGTAACCTAAGTTGTTCATCATGACATAAGTGATATTTCCTAAGTTTGTTGTATCACCTGATAAGGCATCATTCCAGTTTGCACTTACACCCCATAAGAAGATTGCAAGAGCGTAACCAATTGAAATAACTAAGGCAGAAAATACAACCGCTTTAGGAAAAGTTTTCTCAGGGTTACGCGTTTTATCAACCATACCCCCAACTGCTTCAATCCCACCAAAGGCGAAAATTGCGAACACCGCGAAACTTAACATCCCTGTACCACCTTGGTAACTAGGAATATGTGAATGCATGATGTTTGTGAAAGGTTGTGCCAATTGCCCTTTATTAGCAACTAAAATAATACCTGAAATTACGATTAACACAACATTCAAACTTGTTACCGCTAAACCACCTAAACTAGTTACCTTAACGATACCTTTAACCCCTTTAATAGAGACTAAAGTTACAATAACCATCCATAAACAAGCTAATAATCCCACTACTTGAGTTGAGTTTAAGCCAAAGATAGCTAATTTTTGTGTTTGGTCACTACCGGCAAA
This sequence comes from Enterococcus sp. JNUCC 77, assembly GCF_054819945.1. Taxonomy (NCBI): domain Bacteria; kingdom Bacillati; phylum Bacillota; class Bacilli; order Lactobacillales; family Enterococcaceae; genus Enterococcus; species Enterococcus sp. JNUCC 77. Next base: position 850,506 of record NZ_JBTHIG010000002.1, on the reverse strand, counting down.
TGTTGTTGTAAATGGAATCCATACTTTTGATGAAGTTGATACCATCCATACAACATAAGAAGCAAACCACATAAATGTTCCGATAAATGCGAAACGTGGTCCAACACTCACTTCTAACCATTTGTACATCCCAGTGTTCTCGCCTTTAATTGATGAACCAAATTCAGCCATCATTAAAGCGAATGGAATAAAGAACAGAATTGCTGCAGCTACGTAGAACACGATCGATCCATAACCCATCAAGTAGTAAGCTACCGGTCCATTAGCGAACCCGAAAACTGATGTGAAAATCATCATGACTAAGGCGCCCAGCTTCATGCCTTTTTCTTTATCCAATGAAATCACTCCTTAATTTTATTTGGGAAAAAATTATTCGTTATTAATCAAATAAATATAAAAATGACTATGTAAAATTCCCCCAACGTTAAATTTACACCTAAAAAAGACAAAATGCAATACTTTTTGAAAACCAAAAAAGTAGAATTTATAGTCGTTTTTGTTTTCAAATCAAGGAATATTAAAGTCAAAAATCCTAAATCGAGACATTTATAATAACAAAAAAAAATGAATTAAAATCATTTCGTTTTGACACCATAAATTAATTAAAATTTAATATAGTTGTATCTAGTTTTTCTATCGCTGTTATTTCCTGAGTTCTTTTGTCAGAATTTTCTATTTTTTGCAGAAAATTGATGGCGATTTCACCAAAATATCTCAAGTAAATCTTAAAAAAGTACAATATTTTTTCACATAAGTAATTAAAAATAATTGATCTTGCAAAGAACAATTCTGTAGTCATGTTTTTATTGGACAAAAAAAATTATCAATCCACCATCGTTATTTAATAAATTCGCCATATAATTATCACGAAAATAAGTGCTAATTAAACTTTATAGTTGACTTAAAGTGGACTTTAAGGTGTACATTTATTTCATTAATAAGGAGGGGTTCGATGATTCAATTACATTTAACGACACCTATGAGTAAAGAATACTTTGAAGGCATTCATTTACGGAAGAATGTTTTAGAGGATAAAATAGACTATTTTAAAGAACAAAAATACTTGACGATTATCGCCACTTATCATGATCAAGTAATTGGCAGCGCATCAATTCAAAGAGGCTTATTTTCCACTAGCAAGATTAGAAACATTGCTGTTTTGCCTGGAAAATGCGAAACAGTAATTGAAGAAAAACTACGTAATTATGCCAAAGAAGTGATTGAAAATCAACGAAAAAATAAAGCTAGCCTCAAGCAAAAGGCTAGCTAATATAATTAATTTGACAATCGTTGCCAAAAGTTTTTTTGATTCCGCCAAATCCAAAAAGCAGAGATAGCTGCCACCACTAAAAATAAAAGCAGGTTGACTATCATTAAGCCATTGGTAAAAATCATAATCATGGTATAAAGAGCAACGACAATAATCGCAGCGAACATAGTTCCAAATAACCGGAACATCAAGCGAAAACTACCACCACCACGACTAAATAATTGGCTGATATTGTTCCAACTTAAATTTAAATGTCGATAATCACCGGCAAAGGCACTTAATGAGAGTAAATAACTCCCTAAAAGACCGCCAACCAGTGTTGATACAATTAATACAAAAGTTAATTTAAAAACAACACCACTTAAAATCGTCACTAATCCTACCATTAAACACTGTAAAAACAATCCTAAGCGAAATTTTTCTTTTAAATATCCTTTTAATGAAATTGGTAATGAAGCGATAAATAAAAAATTCTCTCGATCCAATGAAATCATATTGGCTACAAAAGAACTTTGAGTGGTCATCATGGCTGCTAAAAATAAACCTACTAGAAAAAATACACCAAAGAAGTAATTAGGTAATTGGTCAAAAGCGATACCGCCATTCAAGGAAAAAGAAATAATAAAGACCACTGGCATAATCAAAGTCGCACTCATTACTTGCATTACCAAATTTGGATTTTTAAGTAATTGTAGATTATAGCTACGAATAATTTGAACTAGATTCCCTTGTTTTTTATGTTTACGGCTACTTCTAGGTGTGTCATTTGCAGATTGGCTCATCTGTTGATACAAACTTGGGACAACCATTTTCTTAAGTAAGATAAACAAAAGCAATAAAACAACTATGGTTCCGGCAATTGATAATAAACCATTCATAGAAAACGGTGTTGCTGCTACATAATAAAAGGGCATAAATATTGCCAATGCTGGACGATCGGCTACAGTCATTGAGCTGCTAGAATTCGTGGCATTAATCATGATGATCCCTGCCACTGAAATAATCATCGAAAAACCTAACATTAAACTGGTCAAAGTTTTTTTATGCTGTTGGAAAAATTTTGTTCTAGCAAATGCAAAGATTAAACTAGTACAAATGCCAAAAAGTAAGCAAAAGAAAATTACAAAGAGAAGAATTGACCAAACAACTGCTAAAACAATCGGTAACGAATTTAGACTACCTAAGAAAAATAAAATCAGTAACGGTAAAATAAAAGGCACGATCGTTAAACCAACGGCTAAAAATTTAGCAATGAAAATGGCTCCTTGGGAAATCGGCAGAGGTAAATAGTCCATTAAATCTCGGCTGTCAAAGAAGACATTAAAAATTGCCGATAAACCTTGTGTAAACCCGATTAATGCAAATAAAGCCATGTAGTAAGTGAAATTTCCCGGCATTTTGGCAAAATCGATAAAAATCATCATCAGACCATAAACAACTAAAAAAATCCCACCAGACATGATGTATCCCCACATCAGGCTTTTAACAACTTGTGCACCTTTTTTTCCCTTGTCTCGAGCTTGTTTGGTGGCTTTAGGATTGGTGTACAGAATATTGATGCCGACTAATTTTTGGATTAAACGTCTATTCATCCGTCGCCTCCCGTCCAGCCATTCCTAAATAAATTGTTTCCAAGCTTTCATTAGGATGCTGATCTAATAAATTTTTTACGGTTCCGTTATAAATCAGCTCACCTTTTTTTAAAATCGCCAATTCATCACACAATTGTTGCGCCGTATCTAAATTATGAGTAGAAAAAATGACGGTATTGCCCTTTTCCGCATGTTTCTTGATCATCCCTTTTAAATCAAAAGCCGCTTGAGGATCTAAACCTTGCATTGGTTCATCTAAAATCCAAATCGCTGGATCCGCTAAAAGAGCACCAATAATGACTGTTTTTTGGCGCATTCCGTGAGAGAAGCTCTCGATGGTTTCATTTTGATGACCCGTCATATCAAACAAAGCCATTAATTCTGTCAAAGATGAAGTATCGGTAATTTCATAAGCAGCCGCTATTAAATCCCAATATTCATTAGCAGTTAATTGTAAAAATAAATCTGGTGAATCTGGTACATAAGCAATTTTTCGTTTGATATCTAAACGGTTTTCTGGTAAAAGCTTGCCATCAAAATATATTTCTCCGCTTGTTGGCTCAATAATTGAAACCAAACTTTTAATTGTTGTACTTTTCCCTGCACCATTATGACCGAGAAAACCGTAAATTTTCCCCGCTGGTATTTCTAAGTTTAAATGGTCTAATGCAGTTTTATTTTCATATTTCTTGGTGACATTTTTTAGTTCAATCATTTTATAACCTCCTAAGTTAGCTTTTATTTTAGCCTAAAACAAGTAAAAAAACTGCTATATTTGGTATTTTTTTGTTTGATGATCAAAATTTATTCTCTTAAGTTGTTGATTTTGAATTTTCAAGAGACTATTTTTTTCGACTAGACTTTTTTTCTAAATTCACAAAAACCTCCTCTTTTGTGAGGAGGCTGGGTTTATGATTCTAAAGAGACGGTTGATTTTTTCCCGAATATTTTTAATCCACCTTTTTCTTTCATACTAATAAGATGAATGACTAAAAAGACAGCTGTGAAAGCACATAAAATGAGAGATTGCTGAAGAAATTGTTCTTTAAATGCTTGATTAAAGACGACTGTTTTTCCTAACAAGAGATTATTCTGAGCAAACCAATAAGTCGGAGTAAAAGCAGCAATTTTTGAGACAAAATCAGGTAGAATTTCGCTTGGAACAAAAATCCCTCCAATAAAGCAGCTTCCCATAATAAATACATTGTTAATTCCGGCAATCGATTCACTATTTTTCATGATACTAGTGACTAAAATAGAAAAGCTCACCATAACAGATAGGAATATTAAACTGTTTAAAATAAAGTATCCGGTGATTACATCCCATCCACTTTCCGTCACAATCACCATATACACCATGAAAATCAGAAAACAAACCATTGAATATACCAAGCTAGCAGTTGAGATTCGACGACTTAGTTTTCTACGAGATATTGGTGAACAGCTATTTCGATCACGAATTTCTTTACGATTAAAGGCTAAATTAATCACTGCATAGCCACTAAATATAGTACTAAATAAACCGTAAGCCAATAAATTGAAAATATTTCCCACTAAGCCTTGGCGTTTTTTCTGCTGATAAGTCTGATCAAATTTCACTGTTCCTTTTTGAACCAAAGTGTCATTAGTTAAAGCTAGAATGTCGGCCTGATCACTTCCAGCCATTTGTGAGCGGTAAGTTTCAAATGTATTTAGAAAACTGTTGATATTCGAATCCACCAAAGTTTTAGAAAAGGTACCAGGTTTTGTTTGGCTATCGACGGTTACTTTTTTTCCTGCCCATAAATCTGACCCGAAATTTTTAGGAATCGTCAAAATATAGTCGACTCTCTCAAAATACAAAGCATCATCCAAACCTTTTTGGCTAGTGTCTTTCAGCTGAATTTGCTGATTGCGCTGGGTCAGCTGTGTGACTAAACTTTGACTAATTTCAGAGTTATCTTGATTTAAAATCACAATCTTAGCTCCAGTTAAATCAGATTGCTCTTCTTTTAATTGTCCGGCATAGAAGAAAGTAATGACCACTGTGATTAGCAATCCTAATAAAAGCACCCCTTTGTTTTTTTTAATAATTTGAATAATCGCATTATAGATGGTCATATTGCACCCTTCTTTCAAAGAAATAATTTAATAGCATAAAGACAATAGTAAAACCGACTAACCAAGCCAGATTGATATAAAAAGTATTAAGTGATTGATAGTAAAATAATTGATATAAACTATCACTAATCAAGTTGACGAGATTTAATTTGCCTAATAACGGTAAATTGACATCGATCCAATATTTTAACGATTGAGAACCCATCATACCTGCAAAGAAACTCATAGCCATACTGAGCCCTACACCAATCGATATTTTTTGCTGTAAACCTAATTTCGGCAACGCATTTCCTATTAAAGTCCCTAAGGAAAGTGTCGCTAAAGATGCGACGCCGTAAATCAGTAAAATCCAGCCCCAACGATTGCCAAAATCAACTTGGTAGACAAAGTGGAAAATCGCTAAGATAATCATGCTTTGACTGTAAAATAAAACGAAGCTGGCTAATAAATTCGCTATCGCAACCGTTAGTTTATTCTTCGGCAGTAACGATAGCCGCATGCCATTTGCTGATTGATTGGCTTGCTGGTCGTTGGCATTTTTCAACCCCCACATGAAACTATACATAATCGCCATCGCTACCAAGGTGAAAAAGTAAAACGATTTCACGCTATAACTACTGGCTTGATGGCCTTCAGCGACATAATTTGTTGAAGCAAATAAATCTTCTGAAATAGCTTGTGGATTGACGGAACCACTAGCAATTAAATTTTCAATCTCAGTCGTTTGTTGAAGATATTGATTTAAAAATTCTTCCATGATGGTTTGTGGAATGCCGCTTTGGCTGACTGCTAAAGAAATATCCGTTGGTGTTATTTCATAATAACCAGCAATTTTTTCATCAGAAAGCTGTGTGACTGCTTGTTTTTTGCTCATCTGTTTACCTTGATAAACCGGCTTTCCATCATTTTCCAAGCTATATAAAACTGTTTCGAAATTTTCAGTTTTTTCTGCATCAGATGAAACAATTCCGATCTTCGTCGTTTCCAATTGCCCTTGATCATCTAGACCACTAAAAGCGAAATTAAATAGCAAACCTAAAACAACTGGAAAAGCAAAGGTCCAAAAAAGCAATACTCGATTTTTCAATAAAACTTTAATCCGATAAATAATTAAACGTAAAAACATCTTTTTTTCCTCCCTAATCCCGCAATTCTTTGCCAGTTATTTCTAAGAAAACATCGTTTAATGTCGCTTCTTCAGTTATTAAATTAGCATAAGGAATATTCTGAGCTTCAAAATAACTTAATAAAGGTAACATGCTAATTCTCAACTCTTCGGTATAAACAACCAGATGTAATTCATCATAACTAATCTCCAATATACCAGGTAATTTGCTCAGCTCAGTCAGTTGGTGTTGTTGAATTTCAGGAACCTCTACCACAACTTTTTCACTTGAACGAACCATATTTTTTAACTCTTCTTTACTACCTTCAGCAATTACTTGGCCTTGATCGATAATCACAATTCGGTTACACAAAATTTCGACTTCTTCCATATAATGAGTGGTATAAACAATTGTTGCTCCTTGGCGATTCAATTCTTTGATGCTTTCTAAAATTTTATTCCGACTTTGTGGATCTACAGCCACAGTTGGTTCATCTAAGAAAATTAATTCTGGTTTATGAACAATTCCGCAAGCGATGTTCAATCTTCGTTTTAGACCGCCACTTAATTGTTTCGGCAGGAATTTACAAAAATCTTCTAAACCAACTAACTCAATCACTTCATCCACATGCTGACGACGAATCGTTTTATCATTAATGTATAAGCCACAATAATAATCAATATTGTCACGAACATTTAATTCATCAAAAACAGCAATCTCTTGCGGCACGACACCAATTTTTTGTTTAATACCATATTTTTCTGGTCCCATTTTTTCCCCAAATATTTTAATTTCACCACGGTCATAAGACAATAACGATAAAATGCAATTGATCGTGGTCGATTTACCACTGCCGTTAGGACCTAATAATCCTAAAATATCCCCTTTTTCAACGTTCATATTTAAATGATTAATGGCTAAAAAATCGACATACCGCTTAACTAAATTATCTATCTCAATCATTTTCATCTTGAAAACTCCTTTTCTTTTTCTTAATACCATGACTATAATGGAAATAAAGCAGTGAAAAAAGTGAAAATCTGCTAAAGACGACATGACAATTGTCACATTCAAGGAGTTTTTATGACAAAATACACTTATTGGTTGGAATATCTTTGGCTTTTTATCATTGGTTCAATTCTACTATTTGCTGATCAATTTCAACCTGAAAATATCTGGTATTTATTAATAGCTATTTTATTGGTGGCACCAGCTCGCTTAATGACCAATAAGATCAGCAATTGGTACTCTTTTGTATTTATTTTTATTGCAGTTATTATGAGTTGGAAGTTTAGTTTTTTTCTACCGGCCACTTTAAGAATTGTTTGGTGCGAAAGGAAAAAATACGATTGGCTGATGCCGTTATGTTCAGGCATATTGATCTTGGTTGTCCCGATGCCTTGGGAGACGCGCGGATTATTATTTTGCTTAATTGTTCTGACATTATACTTATCTTTGCGTGAAAGAAATTTTTTGCAATTAAGCCGAGAATTACTGCAATTAAAAGATGATAGCTGGGAAAAGCAAGAATTATTAAGACAGAAAAACGAGGAATTAATTGACAGTCGAGAAACTTTTCTTGATTTAGAAATAGCAGAAGAACGAAATCGGATTGCTAGAGATATTCATGATAATGTCGGACATTTACTTTCGAGTGCCATTATTCAACTAGGAGCTATTAAAGCAATTAATAACAATCAAGTCATCACAGAATTGTTAAATAAGCTGGAAGAAACAATTCATACCGGAATGAACAGCGTCAGAAAAAGTGTTCACGACTTACACGCTGATTCACTCAATTTGGAAAAATCCGTAGATTTACTGCTTGCAGACTTTAACTTTTGCACGGTAGACATTATCGGCAAGGTGCCTAGCTCCTTAGAACAGACCGAAGAAAAAGTTATTTTAACTGTCATTAAAGAGGCCTTATCTAATGTCATGAAACACAGTCAAGCAACACAAGTTCAGCTAGTCTTTGATGAGTTGCCAGCATTTTATCGTTTGAAAATCCTTGATAATGGAAAAATCGGTCGACCCAATTTAGCTTTAAATGATGGAATTGGCTTAACTAGCATGCGACAACGAATTGAACGAATCAATGGTCAGCTGCACATTAAAGCCTCCGATAGAGGCTTTCAAATTAATATTATTTTACCTAAACATTCTGATTCCCGCACTCTTAAAAAAACTTAGTAAGAAAAAGGAGCCTTATTTATGATACGTGTAGTGGTAGTTGACGATGATCGCTTAGTAACCGAATCACTAAAAACTATTTTAGAAGCCAGCGGTGAAATAAAAGTAGTTGCAACTGGCCAATCCGCCTCAGAAGCAGTGACCTTATACTTAAAAGAAAAACCAGATGTTCTGCTTAGCGATATTCGGATGGGCGATAGCACTGGTATTACTGCTGCCAAAGAAATATTGCAACAAGACACAGCCGCAATTATCTTATTATTAACCACTTTTTCAGATGATGAATACATCCGCGAAGCTTTATCATTAGGTGTGAAAGGTTATTTAATTAAACAAAATTTGGCTGCCATCGTACCTGCAATTAAAGCTGTTTACAATGGTCAATCCGTTTTTGGTTCAGAAATTGCAGGAAAATTATCTGAAGTCCTACAGCAACAACCTCAAAAAAAAGCAGCGACCTTTCAACTATCTGAACGGGAAGAAGCAATCTTATTGGAAGTTGCGCGCGGGAAAAATAACAAGGAAATTGCTAAAGCACTCTTTTTAAGTGAAGGCACCGTTAGAAATTATATTAGTCAGCTATTGGACAAACTTGCTGTTCGTGATCGTACTCAGTTAGCAATTTTTTATTACCAAGAATATCAATAGAAAAGAGGGATCTTTTGACGAAACCATTAGCAGAAATGTCTTTAGCAGAATTATGGCAATTATTTCCTATTCAGTTACAAGAGCACCAGTCTCAATGGAACGATTGGTATCAAATTGAAAAAAATTTATTGAAAAATTCCTTAAAAAATATCTCCGACCTTCAAATCAATCACATCGGCAGTACCGCGATAGATACGATTTGGGCCAAACCAATTATTGATATATTAGTTGAAATTCCTGCTAAAACTAATATTATCAGCGTAAAAGAGACCCTCTTCTCAGCGAACTATCTTCTAATGTCTGAGTCTGATAGTAGATTGTCTTTTAATAAAGGCTATACCGAGAATGGTTTTGCTGAAAAAGTTTTTCACCTTCATTTGCGTTATTTAGGTGATCATGACGAACTTTATTTTAAAGATTATCTAAACACTCATCCAACTGTTGCGAAACAATATGAAAAATTGAAACTAACCCTTTGGCAAAAATTTGAACATGACCGTGATGGTTATACAAATGCCAAAACAGATTTTATTCAAAAGTATACTCAACTGGCCAAAAACAACCCACAACAATGAGAACGATGTTGTGGGTTGTTACTATTGATAATATTCTGCTTCTGGTAAATTGGGTTGGTTATTTTTAAGCCAGCCAGACAATTGGTCAGCTAGCTTTTCAATCATTTGAAAACTGGCGATAATTTGCTCTTTTGTAATTTGATTGACATGCACACCGCTAGTGACCACAATATTTCCAATTGGTTGTTCGGTCAGATTTTCGATCAGCTTTTCTGCCAACAAATCGTCTTTATGAAATCGCCCATCATGACTGGGAAACCGTAAAACGTCTTGCTCTTCTGCATTAAAAATCGAAACCGTTCCCAAATGTGGTGTATCTCCGCCAGTGATTACCAATAACAAATCATTGCCTATAAATTCTGCAGTCAGCTTGATTTGATAACCAGCCTGTGTGACTGAAAATTTTTTTCTCATCCTTGCCACCTTCTACCGGTATTTTCAATCCCTAATGCATCAAGTAGCTTCATGGTTTGATGATTAATGATGTCAGCGATTGTTTCTGGATGATTATAAAAAGCTGGAATTGGTGGAATGATTTGCACCCCTAGCTGCGCCAATTTAGTCAGATTTTCTAAATGAATCGCATTTAATGGCGTTTCTCGCGGCACTAAAATAAGCTTTCTTTGTTCTTTTAAAATTACATCGGCGGCTCGAGCGATTAAGCTATCACCAAAACCAATTGAAATTCCAGCAACAGTTTTCATACTAGCTGGTACGATGATCATCCCATCAGTTAAAAAAGAACCACTGGCAACTGCAGCCCCTAAATTATTGTTGTCATAGACAACATCAGCTAAGGCACGTAAATCTGACATTTTCAAATCAGTTTCTAACTTTAAGTTTTCTTTTGCCCAATTACTGATGATCACATGGGTTTCAATTTCAGGGTCAACTTGCAGTTTTCTTAACAAATCTACCGCATAAACTGTGCCTGACGCACCAGTAATTCCCACGACAATTTTTTTCATCCTACTCACCTATTTCAAATATTTTTCCCAATCTGGTACTTCTTTAAATTGTGCCCGTTCAAATTGATCTTTCAAATCAAAAGGTACCGTACCATCTAAAATTGTTTTACAGCTCATTCCTCTTACCCGAATCGATTTTGGATCATACTCTGGTCGTTCAGACGGGTCTAACGGATGATTTCTCATACCGGGTAAAACGATAATGTCTTGATCTCCTTGGAACCGAGTATTTAGAGTCCACATTACATCATTCATATCAAAAATATCCACATCATCATCAACTAAAATTACTGTTTTCAGTTCTTTAAAGGCAGATAACGCTAAAATTGCTGCTTGTCTTTGAATTCCTTCATCCGCATCAGTTTCTTTATGAATTTGTAGAATTGTCATAAATTTACCGCCACCAGCTGGTGGATTATAAACATTGACCACTTTTCCCGGAATTGCTTTGTCCACCAAGTCTAAAATGCTAGCTTCAGTTGGAATCCCAGCCATCGATACATGTTCTTCACTGGGACCAATTGTTGTTTGCATGATTGGACGGTCTTTTCGATGTGTAATCGCTTTGACTTTTAACACATTTACGGCAGGATTCGCATCACCATTATAACCAGGAAATTCCGGCATCGCTTTACCTGTATTGGTATTGATATCTTCACGAATCGTTTCGTGGGGTAAAATTTCTGCCTCAATCACAAATTCCGCTCGTGCCAAACCGACTTCATCCACTGCGACACCATCAACTAATTGAACTGGTTGGTTTCGTAAAGCTCCAGCAATCCATAATTCATTGTAGCCAAGTGGGGTAGTTGGTGGCTCAAAAGTTGTCCCAATCGAAATAGCAGGATCCAAACCAATATTAATCGTTACAGGCATTGGTTTATTTAATGCTTCATATTGTTTTTGGAAATGACCAATATGCCGACCTCCTGGCATAATGTACATACCGATTGTATCTTTATCTTCTAATACCATCCGGTGAATCGTCACATCACTCATAGTTTTATCGGGATCAGATCCGTAAACAACCCCCATTGTGATATAAGGCCCAGCATCATATTCCGTATTAGTTGGTGCCGCTAAAATTTTGCGAATATCAAAATCCTCATCCGTTGCTAAGTGGATTACTTCTTGAGCGGGTGCTTCTTTCTGAGAAACTTTTACTGGTTTGACTGGATTTTGGACAGAATCCTTTAAAAGTCGACCTAATGTTTGATAATCATGATGAAAAATTTTTCCAACCCGTCTGCGACTAGCTAAAATACCTGTCAAAACTCGAGTATCAGGAAATCCTTTAACATTATTAAACATCATGGCAGGGCCTTCTTGAGTTGGTCGCATAATCGTTCCACCTGCACCAATATAGCGATAAACACCAGCTAATTCAGCATGAGGATCAACTTGCTCATCCGTTTCATGATATTGTCCTGGCATTTCTTTTAATTCGGCTAATACTTTTCGTAGATCGTATAATTCACTCATCAAAAAACCTTCTTTCTTGCTCTCTATGTTTATAGTTTAAGAGGCAAGTGAAGAAAGTTCAATTCGACTTATTTATCTTCTATTCCAAATTGGAATATTCTTTTTTCAAAAACTGCCAAAATTTTTGGACTGCTTCATTTCCTTCTGGACCCTTCTCGAAATAAAGATAACTGTTTTGTTCTGGTGCAATAGGGATAGTTTTTATTTCATTAGATTGTTTCGTTTGAGTCGTTTTCTCCATCACTAAAGCAACACCAATCCCTTGATTTACCATACTTAAGATTAATTCGATCCGGGTTCCTTGATAACCAATTTTAGGTGTAAAGCCATTTTGCTGGCAAAGTTCAATCACAGAATAATAAATTTCCTTATGGTTTCCTAAAAATAAAAAATTCTCATTTTTTAACTGTCCTAGTTGAATTGATTTTTCTTGAGCCAATGGATGTTTTGCCGGTAATACCACTACTAATCGATCTTGTTCTGTCAATAAATACTCATTTCCTTCAATTAATGTCAGTGAACGCAGGAAACTCAGACTATTATTGGCAGCGGGTAAGGCCAGATCATCGGCTTCAGCTTCATGTAATTGCAGCTGAATTTGTGGATTTTTCACTAAGAATGTTGTCAAGCTAGCAAATGCTTGATAGTTGGGCATAGTAGGAATAGCATGGATAATTAAGGATAAATCTTGTTGTTGCTTAAAAGTAATTAACTGCTGTTGCAGGCCTTGATAATCTCTTAATATTTGTTGGGCAAAGGGCAAAATGAGTTCACCAGCTTCAGTCAAATGAACATGATGCTTACGCTCAAATAATTGACTATCTAATTCTTTTTCCAAAGCAGTAATTTTTTTTGAAACATTGCTTTGAGTAGTGAAATTTTCGGCTGCAGTGTCACTATAATTTAACGTTTCAGCCAAATCTACAAATAATTGAAGCTTCTGGAAATCCATCTATTTTCTCCTATTCCATTTTAGAATATTTTAACACAAAAAAACTAGCTACCTGAATACAATCGAGATAGCTAGTGAAAAATTATTTTACTTCTGGTGCAACATCTTTTACTTTTTCTTTAGTATCAACTGCAAATAATGCTTTTAGACATTTGACCGCTACCATGATACCTAATCCTAATAGTAATAATGCAAACACTAGTTGCAAACCATCAGATAATAAAACAAATTGGCCCGCTTGTGCTTCTGCAGGAATCGTAATTAAGAATTGTGTCGCTGACATCATTTTAGCAACTAAACGATACAACGAAATTCCTAATGCTGTGAAAGTCACTGCTAACATAATAGCCATCGGAATATAAAACATCACGCCAGATTTTTTAGCTGTTTTCATATAAACAGCTACGGCGATCATTACCATTGCGGCTAATAATTGATTGGCTGAACCAAATAATGGCCAAACGCTGTTGTAACCACCCAAAGCTAGCACAAAACCAGCTGCTAAAGTTACGATTGTCGCCACATATTTATTAGTTAATAATTTAGCAATACCAGTGGTTTCACCTTCAGTATTCATAAAGAATTCTTGTAAACTCATACGACCAATTCTTGCTACTGAATCTAATGAAGTCAATGCCAAGGCAGATACACACATCGTCATAAACGCTTGAGCAACTGTGATTGGTAAACCAAAGTTTGCTAAGAAGCCAGCAACTGAACCAGAGAAAATTTGAAATGGTGTACCTTCAGGTAATTGACCATTTTTGGCTACTGCACCAGCTACGACTAATGCTACGACAGCTAAAACACATTCACACATCATAGAACCATAACTAATTGGTCGCATATCTTTTTCATTTTTTACTTGTTTAGATGACGTTCCTGAAGAAACCAAACTATGGAAACCAGATACCGCTCCACAAGCGACAGTAATAAAAAGAATCGGGAATAAGTAGTTCATATTGCCATTAGCATCGGAAATTGCAAATCCGTTAAATGCATTCAATTCAATCGTTGGATTTTGCATAACCAAACCTAATACAGCAGCAATGATCATTCCTAACAGCATATATGTGCTTAGGAAATCACGAGGTGCCATTAACAACCACATTGGCATGACTGAAGCTAAAAATAAATAAGCAAAAACAATCAACAACCATGTGCTTTTATCTGCAAAGATTGGGAAACTCATACCGATTGCTAAAGTAATTAACAATACCACAATACCAAAAACATGCATTTTCCAACCACTAAGATGAACCCGTTTCATGATCAAGCCAACGATTACTGCCGCAACAATAAACAACATTGAAATTGAAGCTGCTGAAGCATTCGCATTGTTAACTGATTGTGCGACATCCGGTGTTAAACCGTTAAATGTTGTTGCTACGATATCCCCAAAGGCGGCAATAACTAATAAAGAGAAAAGCCAACAAAATAATAAGAATAATTGCTTACCAACTTTACCAATATACTTTTCAATAATTAGTCCAATCGATTTACCTTCATTTTTAACTGATGCATACATCGCACCAAAATCATGAACGGCGCCAAAGAAAATTCCGCCAAATAAAATCCATAAAAATGCTGGTACCCAACCAAACATCGCGGCGATAATCGGACCAGTCACCGGACCTGCCCCCGTTATGGAAGAAAACTGATGACTAAATACCACAAACGCTGGTTCTGGCGTATAGTCTTCGCCGTCTTCTAATGCATAAGCAGGTGTCTGAGCTTTCGGATCAACGCCCCATTTCTTTTCTAACCAACGAGAATACCCAAAATAAGCTGCTAGAAAACAAATAATTGCAAACACCAATAATACGACTCCGTTCATAAAATTCACTCCCTTTTTACATGATATGTTCATGATATTCTCATATTTACCTTTGAATGTAAAGAGAATTTTATAAATTTTCTGAATATTTCTGCCGTATTTCCATCAATTCTTGCTGGGCTACTAATTAACAAGGTGGTGTGAACTAAAGCTAAATAATAAAAAAAGCAAGAATCCGAAAATTCTTGCTTAAATATTTATGCAATTGCACCGTCATCATCACTCATTTGACTACTTTTCTTAGCTGCAAAAGATAAAATAATCCCTAAAGCTATCGAGCTGAAGGCAGCTACCACTACGCGAACATTTTCAGGTAATAGAAAGACAACCGTATGAACTGGAATCCAAAAACAAATTCCTACTTTCAACCAATTAAAAGTCACAAAGCTTGGCCAATCAATTTGTTTAACAATCCCTTTTAAAGTGCTGGTTTTGTTTTGGCTTCGATTATCAATCAATACATCCAAGACACGATGAAAAGTATTCATTGCTGGTGCGAAAGTCAGATTCATGATTGATGAACCAAACAATGCTTGAGCTAATGGTACTTCGAAGAATGGTAATAAGCCTTCCATTTGAGCTAAACCGGCTCCTCCCATGAAGATTGGGAAAACCAAAGTGACCATTAAACCAATCACACCCCAGACTACCGCTCGGGAAAAAACTTCTTTAGAAAGTTGGTAATTCCCTGTCACAATTCGTTTGCCTAATAAATCACCCATGGTTGCTAAAATGCCAAATTGGATAAATCCACCAAGGTAAGGATGAGCACCACTTTGCGCCATAATCGCCGCTCGGGTAGCGGGAATGACAAATAATAAGATTAAACTAGCCATGATTGCTAGCCAAATAACATCTCCTTTTTTCATTAGCGAGCCTCCTAACTAGGTGGTTGATAAGCTTTGTCCATGACAACTACTGCTTTAATCACTTCACCGCTTAATGAATCAGCTTCAGCTTGATTGATGTCTTCAAAGTCATAATATTTTACAAATTGGTCAAAAGGAAATTCTCCTCGTTGATAAAAATCAATTAGGTTTGGCAAATGATACTTAGCAATCGTATCGCCAATTAAAACGCCTCGCACTTTTTTATTTCCGAAAACTAAATCAAAGAAAGTATTCACTTCAAATTCTTTTTTAGTCACCGCTAAAGGTACAAAGGTACCCGAGTTTGCTAGCGAATGTAAAGCTTGAGTCATTACTGGTGGCACACCAGTTGAATCAATCACATAATCTAGGCCCTTACCCTCAGTCAATTCCATAATAAAGTCTTGCGGATTTGCTTGACTACTGTTTAAAATATGGCTTGCTCCCAATTCTTGGGCTTTTTCCAAACGCTGATCATTGATATCAATTGCCACAATCGGATAACAACCAGCGATTTTTGCCGCCATAACTGCCGCAAAACCAACTGCACCTGTTCCAAAGATCGCAATTCCTTCACCTACAGAAGGATTCAAAACTCTTAAAACTGCACCACTACCAGTACCTAGCCCGCATCCAAGAGGACCTAATAAACGTAAATCAATTTCTTTTGATACTTTTACTATATTCGATTCATCCGTTAAGCTATAAGTAGCAAAGGAAGATTGATTAAAGAAATTATTAACTGCTTCTCCCTCGTCAGTGTGTAAAACATATTCTCCACGAGGGTTCTTTCCGATATTATTAACTGTGAACCATTTTTCACAACTGGAAGGATGACCGTCTGTACAATGACGGCATTCACCACAATAAGCATAAGATAAAATTACATGATCACCTGGTTCAACTGAAGTAACTGCTTCGCCGACTCTCTCAACAATGCCTGAACCCTCATGACCTAAAACATTGGGAAATTCGATACTATTGCCGTTTCTTTCTCCATAGTCAGAACGACACAATCCACTAGCTACAATTTTGACTAACACATCTGTTTGTCCCACTTCAGCTAATTCAATCTCGCTAATTTCATAAGGGGCACCTTTTTCTTTAACGACCGCTGCTTTGACTTTCATGAACAAGCTCCTTTCAATAATTAAATAGTTGTAATTCTTCTTCCCCTAAGACGACACGTTCCCCACCTTTTGATAAAGCAATCATTTCATGTTCTCCTGCTTCAATGACTACTGGAGCAATAAACTGGACTCTTTTACTGACACCACTCGCTACTTTTTGTGAGTAGGACACACCACCTGTTAAAGCAATTCGATCAATTTTCCCATCAGTTACTGTTGCTAGACTACCTATCGCTTTGGCTATCTGATAAATAAAAGCCTCATAAACAATCGCTAATTCTTGATTTCCGGCTGAAATTTCTGCTTCAATTTCTCTGGCATCGCTAGTTCCAGCGTATGATTTTAAACCACCTTCTCTTTTGTATAACCGGAGCATTTCACTTTTACTATGGGTTTCACACAAATCAAAGACATATTTTAAAGGTAATCCACCGGTTCTTTCAGTTGAAAAAGGTCCTTCATCGTCAGAAATTGAATCAATCATCCGTCCTTGGCTGTGTATGCTGACTGAATTCCCACCGCCTAAATGGGCGACAATAAAATTGCCATTTTGATAATCAATTCCAGCTTCTCGTGCGACCTTCATAGCAACTGCCCGCATATTTAATGCATGACCGATACTTTTACGCGGTACACCTTTTAATCCAGAAACACGTGCTACGTCATCAAATTCATCAACTGAAACAGGATCATAAATCATCGCAATTGTTCTTTTGTTGGCTTGCTCTTTTAATTCATAAGCCAGCAAGGCGCCTAAATTTGATGGATGATCAATTTTTGTTTTCTTAGTTAAGTAATCTAACATCGGTTGATTAACTTCATAAGCTCCAGCAGTCACTGGCGGTAAAATACCGCCGCGTCCAACAATTGTATCTAATTGAGTTAAATCAATTTTTTTCTCAGCTAAGAATGACAAAATATGATTTCGTCGATAATCAAGCTGATCACTGACATATTTAAAATCTTGTAATTCTTCCACCGGATGGTCAATGCTCATCTCTTCAATAATTTCACCATCAACATAATAGGCAATCTTTGTAGAGGTAGAGCCTGGATTTAAAGCTAAAATTTTCACAGGATCACTCCTTACTACAGTACATAGCGACTAAGATTGAATAAGCCTTCTCTTTTTCATTTGATCCACGAGATACCATGACAATTGGTACTTTGGCCCCCATAACAATTCCAGCCATGGTAGCTTTCGAAAAGCCAGTTAAACTTTTTCCTAAAACATTCATGGTGGTAATATCTGGTCCAACTAACACGTCTGCTTCACCCGCAACTGGATTTTCGTAGTGTTTAATTTCAGCAATTTCGCGATTGGTTGCTAAATCAAAAGAAATCGGACCAGCTATTTCAAAATCGGCTGTTTCAGCAAATTCGGCTGCTAATTCTTGTGCTTCAACGCTGGAGGTAATTTTCGGATTGACAATTTCAGCAGCTGCCAATAAACCAACTTTCGGCTTTTTGACGCCCAGTTTTTGCATAACTTTCACACCATGAGCAATCAAGGTTCTTTTTTCGGTTTTAGTTGGTTGTAAGACCATGCCACCATCTGTTGTTAATAATAATTTATGGTAATTGGGAATATCATTAACTGCCACATGAGTCAGTAGTTGTTCAGCAATTCCAAGTTCTTTATTGACAATCGCCTTTAAGAAAGTGCGAGTCGCTAAATGTCCTTTCATTAAACAGTCTAACTTTCCTTCTTTAACTAATTGAACTGCAAGAGCTGCACTAGTCTCCTCACTTTCTGAAGGAACAACTTCTGCATGATAATCAAATGTAGCTAATAAATCAGTGATAATTTGACTATTACCGATTAAAACTGGCTGGACATAATCAACTACTAAAGGATTAAAAACTGCTTGAATACTGACTTTATCATGGGGACAAACTACGCCAATCCGGACCTTTTGTTTTACGTCAAATTTTTTTAAGAGACTTTCAAATTTATCCATTTTCTCACCTAATCCCAAGGTGATCCTGTATCTTTGGCTTCAATTGGCATTGCGATTCGTGAAATATTAATTAAATGTTTGTAATATAAATTTTCTGAAATAATGTTATTTCCCCATGAACCACAACCTAATGAAACAGTTGGATTTAAGCCGTTTGCAGGTGAGCCGCCGGCATCAATTGTTGGTTGGTTAATAACTAATCGGCTCACTGGCAATGCCTCACCAACATAAATCATATGTTCTTTATTGTGACTAAACAAACCAGCTGAGTGACCGGCGCCCTCTAATTCTAGATTTTCTTTTGCAAAACCAACTGCTTCTTCAAAGTTTTGATAGCTCTTCAATGCTAGAACTGGAACCATTTTTTCTTTACAGAACAATTCTGCTTTGCCATTTTCTTCGACCTTCACAGCAATAATTTGACTACCTTCAGGTAATGAAACATCAGCTGCTTTAGCAATAATATCAGGATCCTGACCGATCATTTCTGGATTAGCTACCCCTTCTGGAAAGACAACTTTTCTCAAACGATCAACCTCAGCTGGATCGGAAATGACTGCTGCTTGATTTTTACCTAATTCTGCAAAAACTTCGGCTTCTTTTTCTGCTGGATAAATCAAACTTTGCTGACAAGCACAGACAATCCCATTATCAAATGAGCGTCCAATAACACTTAACTCTGCTGCTGCTGCCACATCAAAATCCTCATCCAAAATTGCTTGAACATTCCCAGGCCCAACACCATAGGCTGGATGGCCACTGGAATAAGCAGAACGAACAAGACCTGGCCCACCAGTTGCCACAATTAAATCAACATTTTTCATTAATTCTTGAGACAACTCAATACTTGGTTCTTCAATTACTTGCAACAAATCTCTTGGTGCACCTATGCTCTCTAATGCATCGCGCATAATGTCGATTGTTTTTTTCGTTGTCTTTTTTGAGCGAGGATGTGGCGAAACAATCATGGCATTTTTTCCTTTCAATGCCATTAAGCCATTACCAAGCGGTGTGATAGTTGGATTTGTTGTTGGAGTTACCGAGCCAATGACCCCTCTTGGATGTGCAATTTCAATCAGACCTTCTTCTGGTATTTCTCTGATGATACCTACTGATGGTTTGTTTTTTAATGAGCTAAAAATATTGGTTGCCATATTTTGATTTTTTCCAATTTTGTGATCGAAACGACCAAGCCTTGTTTCTTCCACTGCAAGTTTTGCTAAAGGTTCTGCTTGTTCGAAAATTGCTTTTGACATCGTATAAAGCATATCATCCACCTGTTTTTGATCATACTTAGCAATTTCCTCCATTGCTGTTCGGGCTTTTGCAACCATCTCTTCAATTGTCATTTTAAAAGCTCCTTTCATTTTTGACATACATCGTTGTATGTTTACAAACCTAGTTTAACAAGCAATTGAAAGCGTTGTCAATAAAGTGAAAAAAAAAAACTTGTCGAATTTAACTTCAACAAGCTACAAAATTTTTTTCAACTGAGAAAAAATAATTTCTAAATTATTATTAATGACTGATAATTTATAGGTCGGTTTTACTTCTTTAGGGATGCCAGAGACATACATTCCTTCAAAGTAAGTATAAAAAAGACTGGCTAACTCACTGGCCTGAGAAGCTTCGCATCCAATTGTCAATAAACCTGTTTCAAAAAATTGATACAATCGTAGTTTAGAAGCTTGAATCTCTTGATACACTTCAGAAAACTCAGCCTCTGTTTCCAAGGTTTGCATGGATTGTTGCAGGAATTTAAAATTTTTGAGATGTTTAGTTGGTACATGAATCAAACGAGCTGTCTTTTCTTGAAAATCCCATTGGTCATTTTGAATGATTTTTTCTTTTTCCAATTGAATTTTACTTAATACCTCTTTGATCACTTCTTTAAATATTTGACTTTTATTCTCAAAGTGCCAATAAGCTGCTCCACGACTGACTGAAGCTGACCGTGAAATCTTTTCCAAAGAAGGACTTTGAAAACCAAATTCATAAAAATTATTAAATGCAGCTATTAACAAACGTTCTCTTGTTTGCAAACTATCTTCTTTTCGTGACATATAAACTCCTTTTTATAACAAAAAATTTTTTAGCATGTGGAAAAAAAGTGGAGAATTATGATAAAAATTTTAGAATTCATTTTTACTCTGTGAAAAACGTGCAAGCGTTTTACTTGACTATAACATGGATCAAATTAAAAAGCTTCAACTAGGTAAGTTTGACCTAACTGAAGCTTTTTCTCGGAAAAAACAAAAATAAGCTGACGGCCAAAGCCCCAACTTCCTTTAGAATATTTTCCCGGTAGAAACGGCATAGACTGCTAAAGAGATCAATATAACTAAACCTAACATTTCAATTAAAATGTCGCTAGTCTTGACCGGTGATTGCGATTTTAACGCATTCTTCTTCATGGTCTGTTTTTGCCCTCCTCAATTTACTTGACGATGTAAGGATACCACTCTTTCAGAAAAATAATAAAGGGCAATTCAACATGTTTTACATGAGAATACAGTGGCAACTTTATCATTTATTACAGTTCAGAATGAGGAATCACTGCCTCGACTTGGTTTGTTGGTTCTTTTAAAAATTTTTGCATCCAAATGACATCATGCCATTGATTAAATTTGTAGCCGATTTTCTTAAATTCAGCAACCTTTTGATAGCCAAATTTTTCGTGAAAGGTGACACTATTATCATTTCCACCCGTTATACAAGCCGTCAAAACTAAAATGTTTTGTTTCTTCAATTCATTTTCTAAAGCATCATACAACATTTTTCCGGTTCCTTTTGCCTGATCTTTTACTGACAC
The DNA here is from genome assembly GCF_054819945.1 of Enterococcus sp. JNUCC 77. Lineage (NCBI taxonomy): Bacteria > Bacillati > Bacillota > Bacilli > Lactobacillales > Enterococcaceae > Enterococcus > Enterococcus sp. JNUCC 77. The sequence goes on along the minus strand of NZ_JBTHIG010000002.1, from coordinate 829,011 downwards.
ATAGACAGTCACTTCCACGGCCCAATCATAGGCCGCTCTTTCTTTGTAGGAGTGAGCATAAGCATAGCCAACAATTTTTTCTTCTTCAACAGCTACTAAATAAGGAAACTGCTGTAAAGTTCCACTGATTCTTTGGGTAAAATCGGCAATGGTTGGTACTGTGTATTCAAAAGTAATATTGGTATTAAGGACGTAAGGTCGGTATATTTCTAATAATTGAGTGGCATCTTTTATTGTGGCAGTTCGAATTTTTATCATTTTTCACCTCTTATTTTTTGAATATTCTAACATGAATAACATCATATAAAAAGCCCTCAAAAATTAATTTGAGGACGGTTGTTCTCTTCTGGCTTTTTCCGTTAGTATTTCTAATAGTTGGAGCGAGTCAACATTTTGATAATCAATTTCAGGAATACCTACTAAACCATATAAAAATAAGTGTAGTAATTGATGATTGAAATGGAAGCTTTCTGCTTTAAATTTTTTATTCTTCTGAATATTCACAGCAGCTTGAATATAAGATAAAATGGTTTCTCGTTGAATTTTTTTGTCAATATCATGAGTATTGTATCCTAAATTGATAAATCTTAAATAAACTGAGTCTACCCATTTTTCAACTTCTTCTTGAATCTGATTGACTGAAGCAAGGTCTGATAAGATGTGATCTTCAAAATTACGTTCAATAATTACTGATAGTTGATTATTTATTAATTCAATAGCTTTAACCAACTTTTGAGAATACTCCATTGTTGTAGCATAAATGTCACTTAATTCCTCTTCTATCGGCTCGATCATTAATAAGATAATCAACCTAAATAATTCTTTTTTATCATGAAAGTTGTGTTTAATGGCAAATACGCTCGTATCTGACGCTTCAGCAATTTTATCTAACGTAACCTTCCCATATTTTTCACTTTTAAACATCGAAAGCGCTGTATTAAAAATCATCTCTCTTTTAGTACTCACAACAAATCCCTCACTTTAGCTTTCTTAATTACAAATAAATATAACATATATAAATTATAAATTAAATCCTTATTCATTGATATTTATTCAAAATTCTAAAATAATAGTAACGTATTTAACATTTATGTAATAAATTAAAAAACCGATACAATTCATTTAATAAATTGTATCGGTTTTATTTTAAATTGTTTTCGTTGTGTAACCTGTTTCGAAAATTTCAGTCAAAACCAATTGCAAATTTTCATCAGACAAGTACGTCAAAGGAAAATCAGCCATGTTCTCATAATGATGATAGTCGTTACCAAAGAAATGAACCGGCATCAACTCCAAACCTTGACTACCAAAGCCATCAATGACAGACGCACCATAATGGTTAGGAAAACGATAGATAATTTGATTGTTGTCCTCATAGCCCACACCTTTAAAAGCGTAACGGCGATACTTTCGACACAATGTTCGATCAGATTGACGTTTTTGAAGCCGTTTAGCAAAATCACGTGACATTTTTTTTTGAAAATCCTCAAAATCTGTCATTTTTTCACCTCAATTAATCCAATGGTAAAGTTAAACGTGATTCATTAAAATCAATCGTGTAATCAATGTCTTGATTGCCGCGGACAGTATACGCAAAATCTGTTCCATAAATGGCTAAGCCTAACTTATGTCCTTTGACTAGTCGATAAATCGTTGGATGTAAATCAATTTCTACTTCAACAAATTCTCCGGCGATTAAATCATTGACTTTCCATGGATTTTCACGATTTTGTAAATTGATATGACCACGGGTAATAACTTTATACTCAGTTGGTGCCCCTAGTTTCATTTCAACTAAGTTGTCTTCTCGCCAATTTTGTCCTAATTGTAGTCCTTTTAATGCCAAAGTGTCTGGCACAGGTTTTAATCGTTTCGCTGTACCAAAATCAATTAACTCAAAATTCAACATGCCAAAATCAACTGAAGAAGCCACACGGACCTTAACTTTTACTCGACCGTTAATCAGCAATTCTTCACTTAATTCTGATGTTTTTGCCAAATATCGATGGCCTTCCATTGCATCGTCTGTCAGCATTTCTGTTTCCCATAGCGGGTTATTTTTACTATACCGTTCGTATTGTGCGATTGGTAATTTATCAGAGAAAGTTGTTTCACCATTGGTTTCGCTTTCCGATAATTCATTTTTATCGAAATAATAGACTTTTTCTTCCATGCCTTTCCAATCGTTGAACGTTTCCCAGGTATCTTCTTTAGTATTATTTTGAACCAATAAATCTGGTAAAATTTCTTTAGCATTATTTTCGACACCATAAAGCTTATGGGACAACCACAAATTCATCATATCGTGAAAATCAAGCGATGGCATATTGTTAATATAAATATGTTGCCCTTGGTGTAAAATTAATTTTTTCGATACTGGTACATCTTTTAGCGCATCCCACAAATCACCAACTTGACGTGGTTTCACATTCCAATCATTTAAGCCATGTACCATGACTACATCACATTTAATATCTTTAATAAATGGCAAGTAATTTCTTTCATCCCAGAAAGTATTGTAATTTCCACTGGTGCGATCTTGCAATACAGCCATTTCTTTCAAGTAGCTATTGAAGAAATCTTTGGTGTGTAAATAATCTCCTGCGTTATGCATTTTAGAGAAAGTTTCAACCGCTAATACATCGGCATCTTCTCCTGGAAATCCACCTGGTGCAATTACTAACCCATTGTCGCGATAATATTGGTACCAATCAGAAATCGCTGCTTCAGAAATAATTGTTTCCAAGCCTTCTACTTGTCGAGTCGCACAAGCAGTCGCTAAAGTGCCCAAATATGATTTTCCAGTCATGGCAACTTTTCCATTTGACCACCAAGCTTTAATTTCGATATTATCTATTCGATTGGTAAAAGCCCGGCGATTTCCTGCTAACCATTCAATATAAGCAACCATTGCTGTAGTCTGTTCTACTGAGCCACAAGTTTGAATACCATCTGAATCTTGTGTCCCGATTGCAGCACCATAAACAACTGCAAAACCACGAGCTAAGAAATAATCATTTAGTGTATAGCTGCCTTCTCGTGTGAAAGTTTCAGTTGCATATTTACTTTCACCATTGACTTCTCTTTCAGTAGGAATCGTTTCATCTTTTCCTTTAAAGCGAATTTGCTCATAAGGAGTATCCTTTGGTTTTTTTCTTTCTAATGGAACATTTACATCATAAGTTAAAGCTTCTCCGGCAGGACCATTTACCCCTTGTGCGTAAGGACTAGCGGTAAATAATGTAGGTACTTTTAAACCAGTTTCGGTTTCTGATGGCCGTAAAATTTCTAGCTTTAATAAATCACGATTTCCATCTAAATCAGTGTCTAATGGTGCTTCTACATAGACGACCTCACGGATTAATTTATCTGTCGCAAATACAGCTTGGGCCTTTCCATTGAAAAAGTAAGGTTTAGGTAATTCTTTGTCAGCATAAAAACCTTGATTTGCTAATTTATCAATGAAAGCCAAACCATTTTTAGTATGCGAATTTAATAATAAATACCAAGCTTCGATTAATACATCTGGATCAGTAAAATCGCCTTCTACAACTGGGATATTAATTTTAACTAGATCTTCTTCTAAAGTCTCTACATTGAAATCAATTTCATTAAAGAATTCCAACTGTTGTAAAGCTACAGTATAGAAAACTTTTTTAGTTAATACTTGTTTTTCTTGATAAAAATTTGCTAAATCAGAAGTTTCAGTCGCCAAGAAATTACCAAGTTTTGCGATAAAACCACTCTCATCTTTGACCTTTAATAAACTTTTTTGTAAAAATTCAAACCATAATGCTGTACCGTCTGTTGCACTTCCAGTTAGAAACTGTAGCTCTTGCAATTCCTGCTTAGCATCAGCTAACGAAGTTTTTTTCAAACCAAACTGATTGATTTTCATGAAATGTCCTCCTTTAATTTTAACAAGTCAATTATATCAAAGAACCGCAGGTACTCGCCTTAAAGTTTGATGAAAACACTTTCTTTTTTTTAAGAAAGTACGGGGCTGAGGATGCTACTTTCAAATTTTCTTATTTTTGTTATAATACCAACAGGTGATGAGAATGATAGATGCAACAACGATTGTAGATAAAATGAAAAATCAAAAGGTCAATTACGACCGTGTGTTACATAAAATGATTCAAGATTGGGAAAAACAAGCAGCACGTCCCAAAATTTTGATTCATTCTTGCTGTGCACCTTGCAGCACTTATACTTTGGAATTTTTAACTGAATATGCCGATGTAACAATTTTTTTTGCCAATTCAAATATTCATCCAGAAAGTGAATATCAACGGCGCGTTTTAGTTCAAAAGAAATTTATTGATGATTTTAATGAAAATACTGGTAATACAGTTGATTTAATCGTCGACGATTATAAGCCAAATGAATTTGTTAAAATGGTGATTGAAAATAATTTGACTGAAGAACGTGAAGGTGGAGCCCGTTGCTCTGCGTGCTTTAATATGCGTCTAGATTTAGCTGCTAAGGAAGCTGTTGAGCGGGGTTATGATTACTTTGGTTCAGCTTTAACAATTTCTCCAAAGAAAAACAGTCAATTGATTAATCAAATTGGAATGGATATCCAAAAAATTTACGATACTAATTATTTGCCAAGCGACTTTAAGAAAAATTCAGGCTATAAACGTTCGGTAGAAATGTGCAAAGAATATGACGTCTATCGTCAATGTTATTGTGGTTGTGTTTTTGCGGCAAAACAACAAGGTGTTGATTTGAAAACAATCAACAAAGAAGCCAAAGCTTATGTTGCTGAACATCAAGATGAAATAGATTTCTAACGGCAGTTGATCTGTCGTTTTTTGCTGTTACATCGGTATTCTACTAAGAGTAGAGTCATGAATTCCTTAAAAACTATTCATTTTTCGAGTTTATTTTGCTAAACTTTCAAAAAAGAGGAGGCAGCATATGGAAAATAATTTAAGTCAACAATTAAAAAATTATCGCGCAAATCATCATCTGACACAAAAAGAGTTGGCTGCCCTTTTACATGTTTCAGATAAAACAATTTCAAAATGGGAACGTCAAGCAGGTCTGCCGGATATTGCAACTTTGAAACAAATTTCGAATTTATTAAATATATCGCTTGACGAATTGTTAGATCAAGAAGCGCCACCCACTTATTTTGAATTTTGCAGTTCATTTATGATTGGTATGCTTCCATTAATTCATATAGTCATTCCTAACTTTAATTGGTTATATCGGCAAAGCTTTACTAAAAAAGAATTGTTTCATCAGCTAAGAGAACTCCCAAAAGCCACTGGCATTTTTAGTTTAGCCTTATTTTCACGGGGAATTGTTTCCTTTGGCATCGTTTCTCAAGGAATTTTCAGTCTTGGTGTTTTCTCTTTTGGATTGATTTCCATCGGTGCCATTTCTATCGGCTTACTGGCTTTTGGCAATTTTACAGCTGGATTAGCTGGCTTTGGTAACTTTTCGATTGGCATATTAAGCATGGGGAATTTTGGTTTAGGTCTGTTGGCATTGGGAAATTTCGCTGCTGGCTATTTAGCCATCGCCAATCGTCCATTAGCCAGCTTAAGTCAGTCAATGCCTAATCATTTTCAAACAAATGATGTGATTCGAGCTTTAGAAAATTTGAAAGAGCAAGGTGGCTCAACTTTTTTAATCAATCCATTACTCACTGTTTTACAGTCTCCTGTATTGTTATCTGGTGGCATTATTTTATTGGTAACTATTGTCTTACTCGCAGTCAGTTTTTTACTTTATGGTTTAATCCAAATGAAAAAAGACTTTTTCCCAAATAAAAGACCTCAAAAGCTAGTCTAGCTTTTGAGGTCTTTTTTAACTTTGAACAATTTGATATATTCCTTGAGCTATTTTGGTAATTTCTTGATTACTAATATCTGTTCCTAGTACTACCAAGATAAACGGCTGACTGCCATAAACAACTGCAGCGTCATGATTGTAACGATTTGCCATACCAACTTTATGATCGACTTTTACTGGTAAAGCGCCAATTTTATCATTTTTCCAATCTGTTTCTGACATGACCTGATTAGCAATCCCATTTTGTCGATGAATAGCAGCCATTAATTTACCTGCTTCTCTAGCCGTCATCATTCTTGAATATTGACTAACTCCATAAACGTTATTGATATAACGCTGAAAGTCTTCCATATTATTGTAACAAATTTGCGCGAGTAGTTGATTACTAGCTAAATTATCTGAATTCACAAATAAACGCCGCATTAAATCATCGACAGTATAGTGTTTGTTCCAAAAATTTGTTTCAAATTGGATTGAACCAGTCCCACCAGTTGAAGTGGCCTCATTTACATAATTGGCTGAATTTAAATATAAAAGTTCAGCCGATGGCGCCAACAACTGACGATTTATTCGATCTTGTACATAAGCAGCAATCGGTAATTTAGCTACTGAGGCAGCAAAAATTTGTCGGTCAGGATTGATTCCAGCTGTACCAGCATTGTTATCGACTAAACCTTCATAATAAATATTAACATTTCGATTGCTATAGCGTTGAGACAATGCATTTATTTGTGCTATTTTTTCAGCAGCACTGTAATTTCCACCAGCCGCAACAGCATACCAACCAATTTGTTCATCTTGCCAACCAGCAGAAATCAAGCCTTGTTGTTCACTAGAATGTGCCGAATAGTTATGGCTACCGGCTTTCGCATTTGGATTATAGGCTCGATAAATAGGTGTTCGCTTATCCTCATCAGAAAACCAGCCAGTTCCTTCATTTTTCCAGCCCACCGAAATTAAATAATCCCTTTCACTCAGATTCATGGTGTAATGATGATCGCCAGCATTTGCATTATAAACACGATAAACTGGTTCCCCATTGTCTGGCGCAATCCAACCAATCCCCTCTGAATCCCAACCAGAAGTAATCAAATAATTCCGTTCCCCTGGATCTTTTGTATAAAAATGTTCTCCCGAGTTAGAATTGTATAAACGATACATTTGTGCCTCTGCATTAGCCGAGACAGTTCCCCCTAAAAATAAACAGGCAAAAAAAATAATTGATCCCCACAAATATTTTTTCATTATATCCTCCTAAATTAATATTACTTTTATTGTAAATGATTTCTTTATTGGATACAAAAAAAGCTGAGATTTTCATCTTCAGCTCAAAAAATTATTTTTTAATTTCGTTAAATTTAGCCATATATTTTTCCGCCATATTGGTGACCTCTAAAAAGTTGCCATGGGCAGCTGGTGCCATTAAGTTTCCACCAACACCAACAGCAATCACGCCAGCATCAAACCATTCTTGCATATTATCTAAACTGACACCGCCTGTTGGCATAATATTCAAGTGAGGCAGTGGGGCTTTAAATGCTTTAATCACACTTGGCCCAAAGGCGCTACCAGGAAATAGTTTGATAATATCTGAACCGTAAGTTAAAGCCTCTTTCATTTCGGTGATTGTCATGCAACCTGGTAAATAAGGAATTTGGTATAAATTACAAATTTTAGCGGTTTCTTTATCAAAACTCGGGCTGACAATATATTGCGCACCTGCCATAATTGCTAAGCGAGCTGTTACAGCATCTAAAACTGTCCCCGCACCAATGACCACTTCCGGCTGATCATGATATTTTGAGACTAATTCGGCGATTACTCGATCTGCTTGGGGAACAGTAAAAGTCAATTCAATACCATTCATCCCACCAGAAACAATTGCATCTACTGCTTGTAACGCTTCAGCTTTACTGCTACCACGAACAACAGCAATGACACCAGTTTTTTCTAATCGCTTTAATATTTCAACTTTTTGCATCAAAAATTCCTTCAATCATTTGGATTTGTATTCTCAAGTATTATTGAAAAGTTTTACTTGTTTGTCAAATTAAGCTTCAGCTTCCCATGGTAAAGCAATTGAAAGCTTTTCAATAAACTCTTTATAATCGGTTCTTTTCGCTAAGCGCTCAGCCCGTCTTGCTGGATAACCATCACAAATCAATTTTTCTTCCTCTGATTGTGGTTGAACTTGAGGCACGACAAAATCTTTATCTGGATGTTCTGAATCAGCAATTGCTACAAAGTTAATAAAACAAGTGGCCGCTAGATAGCGATCTCCTGTCATTAAATTTTCGCCAATCACTTTAACAAAAACTTCCATTGATTTACGATGCGCACCTGAAACATAGCTTTCCACACAGACGGAATGATTGCTATGAAGTGGATTTAAAAAATTTAATTCCTCCAATGAACCTGTTACTGCAGCTCGGCGGCAATGTCTAGAAATTGAAATAGACGCTGTATCATCAATTAATGTCATTAATTTTCCACCAAATAAGAAACCGTATGTATTTAAATCTAATGGGAAAATCCGATGAGTTTGAATTGCGAATGAATCTTTACAATATTTAAAGTCTACCATGCTATCTCCTTAATTTTTGTCTTAAGCAATATTATACGAAAAAAACCTGCCTCTTTAAAGGAGACAGGTAAAATATTATTCTTTATCTAGTTTTTCATTGATTTTGCCAGCAGCTTTGTTCATTTTATCTTTCGCAGCATCCTTAGCTTCACCAAATTTTTGTTGTACTTTCCCTTTTAATTCAGTGGACTCATCATCAGTCACTTTACCTTTGGCTTCATTTACTTTGCCTTTTAGTTCATCTTTGTTTGTCATAATTCTGTCCCCCACTTCTCAAATTTTTAATAATTTTACTACCATTTGAGTATACCATCGTAGGTTTTTTTAGACTAAGATTCTGCTTGTGCAGCCAAAAAATCTTCTGCTTCTTTTAATGCTTTCGTCAATGCTAAAATCCGCTGATCCTTTAACTCACCAGAAAAATTACTGCTTTCTATATAAGCCAGTTCCTCTTTGACACTTTCAATCTCAGCTTGAACTTCTTTGATAACGTTTTCATTAAGCCTCATTGTATTTCTCCTAACAAGCATTATTTTATTGGACTCCCAATATCCATGATACACTCTTTTTGAGGTGAAGGAAATGCGAAATACATGGTTAGCTGAAGAATTAACGAAATTACAAAATAGCGAAAATAACTTAGCTATCACAGAAGCCATCAAATATATCGAGCAATTAGAAGATGATAACGAGTCTTTACAAATTGCGTTAGAAGGAAATATTTGGAGTCCTAATAAATGGAATGAAAAAGCAGAAAAATAAAAATTGCGAAATTTAAATAGGAATTGAGAAGACTTTACCCTCTCAATTCCTATTTTCTTGCTCTATTTTAAACCACCGAAGACCGCACATTACTATAATCTTCGTAAATTTTCTCTGTAACAATTTTTTTCAAGGTTTGAACAACTTGATAGATTTCTTCATAGGAAGTATATAAAGCAATTGGTGCTAAGCGAATCACATTCGGTTCACGGAAATCCGGTACCACACCATTATCTCTTAAAGCTGCAGCAATCCGATACGCTTCTTCGTGTTGTAAGCAAACGTGGCCGCCGCGAACTTGATCATCGGTGCTGTTTCCGTAAGAATAGCCATATTCTGCTAATTCTTGATCGATTAAATACATAAGATAGGCTGTTTTGTTTAATGAATTTTCGCGGATTTTTTTCATCCCTAATTGATTGAAAATTTGTAACGAGCCTTCTAAGCCAGCCATTGAAAAAATTGCTGGGGAACCAATTTGCCAACCGCTGGCATCAGGTTGTGGTTCGAATTGATGTTTTAATTGGAATTGGGTATCATTGCGATTGCCAAACCAACCAGCCAAACCAGGTTTTTTATCAAAATGTTTTTGATTAATGTATAAGCCAGCCGTCGAACCTAAACCGCCATTCAAATATTTATACGTGCACCAAACAGCAAAATCAGGTTGCACATCGTTAAAGTCAATCTCAATCGCGCCAATCGCATGGCATAAATCAAAGCCAATAATAATTCCGCGTTTGTGGGCTTCTTCAGTCAAACGTTTCATATCAATAATTTGAGCGCTTCGATATAAAACAGTTGGTAATAAAATCACTGCTACATCATCTGTCATCGCTTCAATCACAGCTGTTTCATCAATAAATTCACCATCTGGACTTTTGACAACTTTCACTGCATCCTCAATAGAGTATCCTTTTAATTCTACAATACTATCGACAGCATAACGATCGGTTGGGAAATTCAAGTCATCAACTAAAATTTTATAACGATCTTTTGTCGGATGATAAAATGTTGCTAAAGCCGAATGGATATCTGAAGTCGTACTGCCTGTCACAGTAATCTCTTGAGGCGAAGCATTCACGATTGGCGCCATTAAAGCCGCAATTTTTTCGCCATAAATATATAAATCATTCCAGGCTCTGACGCCTTCTTTTTTCCAACGTTCAATCATTTTATCGATATTTTCTACAGCAGCTTTAGAAGCCATTCCTAAAGAGTTGCCATCCATATAAATTTCACCCGGTTGAATAAAGAAACCTTCACGATATTGATGTAACTCATCCTTAGTATCTAAATCTTTGGCATAATTTAAACCTGTTTCAAAATTTGTGTTCACAATAATTCCTCCTAATTTTTAATTGTCTGATTTGTTACTAAATAAATAATTGATCCAATCACGCCGATACAAGCCACCCCAGTTAAAACTGATAATCCTGTCAACCAAGAAAATTGTTCAACTATTTTAGAAATTAAAGGGGCACCAATCACGATCATCGTATAATAAAATAAATTGACAAAGCTCATTGAATAACCAATCAACTGTTCTTTTCCTGCCGCTCTTGGTACTAAAATGGTGATGGAAGAGGAAGCCAACATGGCTGCTGCTGATAAAAAAAAGACTTGAGCAATAATCAAACCACTAACTCCACCTAAAAAAGGTGCTGCTAAACACGCCAATGCCATCGTAGAAAAAGCCACCAAAATCACTAAACCAGATTTTTTCACTCGATCCAATAAAAATCCTGCCACAACACCAAAAGGAATCCCAAATAAACCAAACAAGCCCGAGTAAAAATTGGCCGTACCTTGCGATAGATGATAATAATCACTAAACAATACTGGATACAAAGCGATGTAAGCATATAATACAAACGCCATACAACCTTGTAAAACTCCCAAAATCCAAACTGATTTATTTTTTAAAACCGTACGAAAAGGTGCATCAATTTTTTCTTCTACTGACTGATCTTCTGCCTTCGGTGCATCTAAGAAAAAGAAATATAAAATCCATAGAATAACAGAAAGCCCACCAATTAAATACCAACTAGCAAAATGCCCATATTTTTCTGACAAAGGTAAAAACAAATTCATTGAGATCAATGAAGCCAAAGCCGGAAAGGTTGTGAAAATACCAATCGCCGTGCCAGAATACTGACTATCTCTAAACCAGTAGCTAATTAAAACGACTGCCGTCATAACAATTGTCGAAAAAGAAATCCCTTCAATCACACGGGTGACTAGTAACATTGAAAACGAGCCTGCAACAGTTCCTAAGAAATTACCAATTGCCAACAAAGCGATAATCCCCAAAAGCAACTTCTTCGCACCAATTTTAGTAACTAATGCGCCGCCAGGAATCGCAATAAAAATTCCTGAAATAGTAAATACTGATGTTAGTAGTGACATCTGGGTTAAAGAGGTGTGGAGATATTGCGACAATGGATTAATAACTGGCGCAATTTTTAATTGAGACATTCCGATTAAGGTACCACCCAAATAAAGTAAGAAAAATTTCATCCATTTATTCACTGACTTCCTCCTTCTTTTAATTAATTTAAAAGCGCTTTCAAACTATGGACTTATTATATCGAATGATTGATTTGTTTGAATATGCCTTAAAAAAGTTTCTTTCGACTAATTTTTCGTTTAAAATACAAATGACCCATCATTTTTTAGAGAAAATGACATTATTCGAAAAAAAACACAATTTTTATCTTGAAGGAGCCAACTTATGGAGACGATTGATGAAACTGATTTAAAAATTTTGAAATTACTATCGACTGATAGCCGCATGCGCATCAAAGATCTTTCAACAGCCGTTAAATTGTCAGAGCCAAGTGTCAAACGCCGAATTGAAAAAATGGTAGATGCTAAAATTTTAAGAGCTTTTACGATTGATATAGACTATAGCAAATTGGGTTACAGTATCCCTTTTTATGTAAAAATAAGTAATTTAACCATCTCTTTCACCGATTTTATAAAAAAGGCACAACAAATTAACCCCACTCTATCTTTTGACTCAGTGACTGGCGAAGAAAACTATATTATACAGGGACGCGCTCAAACGATTGTAGAAATAGAAAAATTACTAGCTGCACTGATGCATTACGGCAAAGTATCAACTTCAATTATTTTGGAAGAAACTGCCGGAAAAAAAATTATTGATTTAATGTAAAAAAATAATCTGCGCATAAAATTTATGCACAGATTACTTTTTTAAGAAAAGCCAACAATTTTATGCGGCACGTAAGGTTCTTCAAGATATTGTATATCTTCAATAGATAATTTTAAATCAACTGCTTTTACGGCTGTCTCAACATGGGATAATTTTGTCGCTCCAATTACTGGCGCTGCTAAAGTCGGCTTACTAAATAACCACGCCAAAGATACTTCCACACGACTAACCTGATATTTTTCAGCCAATTCACCAACACGATCAATAATTAACTGATCTTTATCTGCCGTCTCATCATATTTCGATCGGGCAACATCGTCAGTAATTAAACGTTTCGAAGTTTCTTGCGGACTACGTGCTAAACGACCAGAAGCTAACGGACTATACGGCGTTAAGGCAATATTTTCAGATTCACAATAAGGAATCATTTCCCGTTCTTCTTCACGATAAATCAAGTTCAAATGGTTTTGCATCGAGACAAACTTAGTCCAACCATTTTTTTCTGCCACATGATTCGCCTGCTCAAACTGAAAAGCATGCATCGCTGAAGCACCAATATGGCGGACTTTTCCAGCTTTTACCAAATCATGTAAAGCCTCCATCGTTTCTTCGATCGGCGTGCCATAGTCCCAACGGTGAATAATATATAAATCCACGTAATCCGTCTGCAAGCGCGCCAAACTCTGATCAATTTGCGACATAATATGTTTCCGCGAAAGTCCTGCACCGTTTGGTCCATCAAACATTTTTTGATGCACTTTAGTCGCTAAAACAATCTCATCGCGTTTACCGTAATCCTTTAAGGCTGCGCCCAAGATTTCTTCACTGCGACCAATCGAATAAACATTGGCTGTGTCAAAAAAATTAATTCCTAAATCCAAGGCTTTCTTAATTATCGGCCGGCTTTCATCTTCCTCTAAAGCCCATTTATGCACCCAATTCACCGGATCACCAAAACTCATCGCTCCTAAACAAATTCGTGAGACATCTAATCCTGTATTACCTAATTTTGTATATTCCATCGCAGATTCTCCTTTTAATGTTTATTCAACTTTAACGGAGAGATTCGTTTGATGCCAATACTTATTAAATTTTCAAACATGCTTAAAAGGCATGAAAATACAGCATTGACGAACTAATCATCTTTTGGCTTTTTATTCTTTTTGATCTCTTGACTTCATATTGTCGCATCATTAGAGATGCTTTTGTTTTATCCTACTAGATTTCGTCAAGTATTTGCAGCAATTCATAATAATGACCTTGATACTTGATCGAAAACAATTTAATCATTTATAAACTCTCTCTTTAAATATTCGAAAAAAATAATAAAGTCATTTTTTCATCTTAATTAAGGATAACATCTCAAATTTTCTTAAACTAGACAACAAAAAAGCCAATTCAAGCTAAATTGAATTGACTTCTCACTATATAAACATAAACAAATACAACAACTGACAAACAAACATTGCTAATGACACCACAATCTGGTTTTTTATCACGCCATACTTGTCTTTCATCTCTAGGATATTTACCGGGACAATGTTAAAATTTGCCGCCATTGGTGTCATTAACGTTCCGCAGGAGCCGATACTTAAAGCAATCATGCCAATCACCGGATCTACGCCATAGCTCAAAACAAAAGGATAACCAATTCCTACTAACATCACTGTAATCGAAGCAAAAGAATTTCCCATGATCATCGTGAAAATTACCATGCCGACAGAAAGTAAAATCATCCCTGCATAGACATTTCCTTTTGGCACCATGTTTTGCATGATTTCTGCAATCGTTACGCCAACACCAGCTTCGGTATAAATGGCTCCCAACGAGGCTAGCAACATCGGTAACATCGACAACGGGCCAATTGTTTCTAACATATTAGCGCCATCTCGTAAGAAGACCCGTGGAGTATTTTTCCGCGAAAAAATGAATAAAATGAACATCGCTAAAACGACGCCAATCCCAATGCCGACCAGCGAACTAATATCTGTGAAAAAAGAACACAAAATAGCGACTGTACCGATGGATAAAGCGGGAATAAAAATCTTATTTCCTTGAAATAGTTGGGGATCAAACTTAATTTTCTTCGCTACTCCAGTAAAAGGCTGACTTTTCCGTTGAATCGCTGGTAGGGTCATGATCAAAATTAAAATACCAGTTATATAACTAGGCAACCAACGTCCCGCTGCCAAAACCACACCCAATAAGAACCAGAATAAAAAAGCTTCAAAGCTGGCGAATCCTTGCCAGCTTCTTAAATGTTTTAAAGCAAGATAAATACATAAGAGGCCCATCACAATAAACATGAGCTCTAATAATTTATCATTCATAGGTATTTCTGAATTTAAAAAGAACTCCATAAGCAACTACTTTCTAATGTGTGGTGCCAAGATTGATTTCAATATCATCTTTATTGGTAACCGCTGCTGCAATACCATACTCAATTGTTTTAGAAATTGTTTCAATTGGCATTGATGGTACGTCGACTGCTTTACCGATTGTTTGGCTTGGTTCAAAAGGTACGTGAATGAATCCGCCTTTGATACCTAAGCCTTCTTTTTCGATCGTATACAATAAATTGTACATGATTTCGTTGCAGACGAATGTGCCGGCAGTATAAGAAATGTACGCTGGTAAGCCATGATCATTGGCATTTTGAACCATCGCTTTAATTGGTAATGAGGTGAAGTATGCATTTTTTCCATCTGCTTGAATCGCTTGACCTAATGGTTGATTGCCTTTATTGTCTGCAATCCGGGCTTCATTTAAGTTAATTGCTACCCGTTCAAATGAAACAGAAGCTCGTCCGCCAGCTTGTCCAACACAGATTACGAGATCAGGTTGTTCTGATTTAATGGCTGCTGCAACTTTTTCACCACTTTCATCAAAAACTGTTGGTACTTCTAATTTGATAATTTCTGCGCCAGCGATTTCTGACGGTAATAATTTTACTGCTTCAAAGGCAGGATTTACTTTTTCTCCGCCAAATGGGTCGAATCCGGTAACTAAAACTTTCATTAAAGATCAATTCCCTTCTTAACTAAATAGAATCATATAAAAAATTTGGAAAACTAGCATAAATAACGCAACGAAAATTTGATTTTTGATAACGCCATATTTGTCTTTCATTTCTAAAATCGCGACAGGTACGACATTAAAGTTGGCTGCCATTGGTGTCATTAAAGTACCACAGAAGCCACATGATAAAGCAATCATTCCGATTAATGCTGGATCAGCACCATAAGCTAAAACAAAAGGTGCGCCAATTCCAACAGTCATTACAGTGATCGCCGCAAAAGCATTACCCATAATCATCGTAAAGATCACCATGCCAATCGCATAAATCGTAATTCCTAGCGGTAAATTCCCAGCTGGAACGACACTACTTACACCACTTGAGATCACTTCACCAACTCCAGCGCTTGTAAAGATTGCCCCAAGAGAAGCTAGAAGCATTGGTAACATTGATAATGGACCAACTGTTCCCAACATATCTACCGCATCTTTAAAGAAAACAGATGGTTTGTTGTCTCTAGAAAATAGCATCAAAATAATAATTGATAGTAAGACACCAATTCCCACACCGACTAAAGCTCCTAAATCGGTAAATAATGCCACAATAATCGCCACGAAACCAATGGTTAAAGCTGGAATGAAAATTCGCATGCCAATTTTATCAGACATTTTTTCCATATATTCACGACTTGCAGCATTGCTTTTACCTTTTGTTACTTTTTGTAGGATGGCTGGAATTGTCATAATAATAATGATAATACCTGTCCATAAACTAGGAATAAAACGACCAAAACCGATAACTATCCCCATCGCCAGCCAGAAAAGTCCTGAGCCATAGCGATTTTTGTTGGTTTTGTCCATTAAATTATAGATACCTGTCCCAATTGCAATGAGTCCCATTACGATATAAATAATTTCTAATAATTTTTCACTAAGTAAAGCTTCTGAGCCTAAGAAAAATGACATCTACTTAACCCCCTTGTCGCCGTAGTATTTTTTCATTAATCGTTTGTCTTTAAAATGGAAATAAATACATGCTACGACTAATGCTACCAATGCAACTGGGATTTCTACTACCATTAATCTAACCAATGAAACATCATAGCCTAAGCTTTTCAAAGTAGATTGTACCAGCAACGCTCCGGCACCACCAATAAATAAGTTTTGTCCGAAGAACCAAGTGATATTTTCCATCGCGGAAGACATCCCTTTTAAGTCTTCAAAATATTCTTCATTATCTGGCAAGCCTTTTGATTCAACTGCACCTTCCATCATTGGATATACAATTGGGCGCACAAAACCAGCTACACCGCCAAAGCTGACATTAAAGGCCGCAAAAACAGTTCTGAATACACCGTAAATCATTAAAATAGCACTTGTATTCACCCGTTTGAATTTTTTGATCATTCGTGCAGCGGATTCTTTCAAACCATTACGTTCCAAAGTTCCAGTTGCCAACATAATAATAATAAAAATTGCCATCCCTCGGTTTGCGACAAAACTACTACCCAAAGTTTCTAGCATCGTTTCAATCCCTAAACCGCTTACTAGTGCCGTCACAATCATAGCCACAACTACAATTAAAATTGAATCTAATCTCAGGGCGAATCCAACAATAACAATCAGCACCCCAATTAAACTTAAAATATTTCCGTCCAAGCTGTTCCCTACCTTCTTATAAATTAGATTGATTTTAGCTCATTTTCACAAAAATATCAATCGTTTAATTTAAAATCAATTGCTTAATATTAATAATTATTGAATAAATATAGATAACATTTTTTATATTACCTATTTATTGAGATGAAGGCTTGCTAGATTGGTACGGCAAAAAATTCTTTATTAATGTTAGATAATTGGTTCTTCGCAGAAAATAACTAATTATTCATTCTATCTACTATAAACATACTTTGTTTTTTAGAAATAAAAATTTGAATATATAATAATTATCAGATTATTCATACCCTTCATGTGATATTTTAAAAGAGACAACCAGATGATTTAAGTAAGATTCCTTTTTCGTTACAAATAAGTGTATTTAAAATAACGGATCACTATATTTTTTGTTGTCTTAAACACAAAAAAAGAACCTCACATAGAGATTCTTCTCTCATTTTCTAAGATTAGATAATGAATTGATACATCAAATAATAATGACAAATAGCTCCAGCTAACACAAAAAGATGAAATAATTCATGACTTCCAAAGGCTTTAAAATGAAACTGTAAAGGTTTTGTCGCATAAATAATTGCACCAATAGTATAAAATATTCCACCAGTAAGTAAAAACAAGATCGCTTCTCTCGGAAGTTTATCCATCAAAGGCCCACTAAATGCAACAATCCCCCATCCCATTAGCAAATAAATAATCGTCGAAAACCATTTACTTTGCTGAAACCAAATGATTTTTCCTAAAATACCTACCAGTGCCAATGACCAAATGCTGACTAACAATACTAGTCCGATGGTTTTATTTAAAACCAATAAACATATAGGCGTATACGTTCCAGCGATTAAACAAAATACGAATGAATGGTCGATTTTTTGTAAAATGCGATGAATCTTTGTTGATACATAAAAAATGTGGAAAATTGTCGATGCAAGAAACAATCCAATTAAACTAGCCCCGTAAATACAGGTAGCTACGATTGCCTCAGAACTTTTGGCATTTAAAATTAATAAAACTGTGCCACCAATCGCCAACATGGTTCCCCACAAATGAATTAAGCCACTAGTGATACTTTCCGAATCACAATAAAGTTGTTTCATGTTCTACTCCTCCTGTTCAGCTAATTCTAAATTGGGAAAAATTTCAGTCAAATAATCATCGTGGAATCGATGATCCAATTTTTTATCGATTTGATTGTCACTTTTTTGATAAGATTGTCTTTCCGTCCAACGGTTGATAGCTAATCCTGATAAGGTGAAATTCATGATAAAGAAACCAACAAATATAAAATAAATCATTCGTTGTTGGATTAAATAATGATTAATGAGTCTGATTAAAAATGGATACAGAAATTTCAAATAAAATACTCCAATCACACCCCAAAAGAACATGTATATCAAGCTAGTTCTACCAGCTAAATTAAATGGCTGTTGACTGAAATCCCACATTTTTATTCCTAAAATTAGTTCTTCGATTAGACTACCTGTAAATTCTATAATTCCTCCAAGTAAACTAGAGAAAAAGAAAATAATCACTGGATTTTCTCGCCGAAACGGTTTTAAAAATAAAGTAAATATGACCGCTCCAAAACCATAGATTGGCGTAAATGGTCCTAAAACTAAGCCTCTTCTAAAACTCAAGTCTCCTAAAAGAATCCAGCTATAACAGTTTTCTATTAAAAAACCAATTACCGAACCAATTACAAAAAGCCAAAAAAACTGTCGTATCTTCATTTTTTTATTCATCATTTTATCACCTCCACGAATTAATTGAACCATTCATTCATAAAATTGTGCTAAAACAATCTGGATAGTTAATCATCCAGATTATTTCTTACTATAAGCAGGTATAAGATTGTCCAAACAGATTTTTTTGGCTTTTTCATGGGTCAAAGCTTCGTCTCGCTCAAAAGCATCGTTCATAATATGCATTCCCCAAAAAGCCAATAGTTCAATAATTGTCCGAGTAGTGTAATGTTTATCCTCAACTTCTCGCATCTGACCTTCATTAATAAATCGTTCAACATATTGATAAACTTGTTTAAAATAAATCTTTCTAAAATCACGGTAAGACTCAGCCAACTTAGGTAAATCATCTAAATTATGTTCAATAATTAAACAACCCACTCCATATTTTGCAATCACATCAAAGGCATCAGAAAACATTTCTACCAAGGTATAATTGGGATTTTCCATGCCTTTATTAAAGTCGGCAGCATTTTTTTCAAAAGCAGCATCTATTTCCTGATCTAGATGTTCAAACAACTGACCTTGAATCGGATAGTCAAAATCTTGGTGCAGATAACTAGGCTCAATCGTACACTTGATAATAAAATCCAATAAATCATTCTTACCTTTAAAATACTGATAAATCATGCCAGTTGACAAACCGATTTGTTGAGCAATGTCTTTCATTTGCGTGCGGGCATAGCCTTTGTTGATAAATAAATGGCTGCCTGCTCCATAAAATAAATCCAAACGATTTTTCATCTGATTCACTCCTTTTAGTGACCTTTAAGATCTATGTTACCATTTTTTGTAGCCAATTTTACTACATATTCTGGGTCCTTTGTCCCACCAATTTTTTCTTGTTGATTTCCTTTCAAATTAAATTCTGAATCACTCTCAATTGTTCCATTTTTTGTATTGATCTTAATCTGATAATTGGTTTTTGTTGGTAAATCTAAAGTAACTTGACCGTTTTTAGCATCCATAGAAATATCTTGTTCTACTTTTTTATACACTAACTGGATATCTCCACCACCTGTTGCTTCAAATTTGCCGCCACCGACTAAGTCTGAACTATTTAACTTTCCACTAGTGGTTGTGTAATGCACATTACCCGTTACATTTTCTAAACTTGTTTCTCCACTTGTCGTTTTTATCTGATAGTTTTCAGCAGCGATATCTTTAAATTCGACCGACCCGCTTGTGCTTTCAACAATCATTTCATCTGTTGCAGCCAGTTTTTCTGCCATTAGTTTCCCACTAGTCGTCGTTAGCTTGATTGATTTAGCCTGGCTATTTCTCAGTTGAATCTCGCCACTAGTTGTATCTAAAGAAATGCTATCAAATTCTTTTTTAGTTTCTAGCAGATCAATATCTCCGCTAGTAGTGTGCAACGTCAGGTCTTGATCAAATTCCTCAGGTAAGATTAGTTCGATAAAAGCTTTAAAGCTTGTCCGTTTCGGTCGTTTACCTTCAGTAATCTTCACGCTTTTTTGACTCGAATCAATTTCTGCATAATACTTTTGATTATCTTCATTCATATATTCTTTTAGAATAATCGAAGGTTGATTATGATATTTTACCTTCAAATCATCTGCGTCATAATCCACTTTGATCTGATTGACAACTTGCTTGATCTCAACAGTATTCACTAATTCTGGTTCAGCCTTTTTTCCACAACTGGTTAAAATAAACAACATGAAACCCGTCAGATACAGTACAAAAAATTTTTTCATTCAGATCAACTCTTTTCTTAAATTAATTGAACCATTCATTCAATTATATTATAAAAGTATTATTTCCACTTGTCAATTTGATCCGCAAAAAAACCGAAGCGGTTTTCACTTCGGTAAATGTGCGACTAATTTCTTTTCACGATACGATAATAAACTTTTGATGTCTGCCAATAAAAGAATAGATAACATAGTGTAAATATTGCCACCACAATCACCGTTACAATCGTAATCAATTGATTATTGGTTAAACCAAAGAGAATTAATAATTTCCGAATGATCGGCAAGGCGATAGTTAAATGAATGACGGCTAATAGAATTGGCAAAATAAAGACCATTAAAATTTGGCTTTTAATCGTCTGTTTGACTTCTCGGTGACTCAAACCAACTTTTTGCATAATTTCAAAACGGTTGGCATCACTATAACCTTCAGATACCTGCTTATAATAGATGATTAAGGCAGCGGCGACAGTAAAACTAATCCCGAAAACAACGCCAATAAATAAAAATCCGCCCGTAAATTGATTAGCTTCTTGTCGGTCTCTTTCTATCTCGGAGGCTCTAGCATATGGCATAGAAGGACTTGGTAATTCTTGTTGTGAGAGTTCTTGATTTAACTGTTCTTGATAACTAAATACTCCGTCAGTGAATTCCTTTTGATTTTTTTGGCTACCAGACACGTTCATCATCACCTCGGTTGAATAGGCTAATGGTTCCTGTGCTCCTATTGTTTCCAAAGCCGAGTATATCTTTTCGACAGATTCAGCATTTTTTACAAACAAAATATAGGAATTGTAAATATCATTTATTTTAGGTTGTAGCTTTAAAATTTCAATTTGTTTTTTTATCGAATAGGTTTCATCGCCAAAGCTGATTGTTTTTCCTGAATATTCTCCCGTAACTGGATAAAACAATATCTGATTCTCTGTTAAATTTGCTTTTTTTCCAGTCATCTGATAATAATCATCTTCAGTCCAGATCTTCAAAGCCACCAACCCATTTTGCGTTTGATCGTTACCATTAAAAACTTGAAATCGGGTTCCCTTTTGTTGGACTAAGTTAATATTAGGCGTATCCACTTTCAAACTATCATCAACCTTCAGCTGATGTTCTTTAGCAAGTTGATTTAATTGCGATTGGACCTGATCATTGACCAATTGGGTAGTAAAACTCACATCGCTAGGATTACGCTGTTTGACGATATCTTCTTTACCATAATATAAGCCAGCTGTGGAAGCTACGGTCACCAATACCATAGTTGATAATATACAAATACTTGCCAAGCCAGCGCCATTTTGTTTCATTCGATAAATCATTCCAGAAATATTGATAAATGGTTTGGGACGATAATATAGCGTTTCCTTATTTCTTAAAAATTTCAAGATTGTCACACTAGCTGTAATCATTAATAAATATGTTCCAATGATTACCAAAATGATTGCTACAAAAAAGACGCTAAGTGCTGCAATGGGTGATTCTAATGTTAAAGAAATATAATAACCACTGCCTAAAGAAATTAAGCCGATTAAAGTGAGGAACCAATGACTTTTCGGCTCTTTTTCACCTGCTTCTCCCTTTTTCATTAATTCAATAGGGTTTGTTTTCATCAATTGAAGAATATTTGTTACCAGCAATAATAAAAATAAAACCACAAAAAATACCGTCACTACTACAAACATTGATAGCGAAAGATGAAAAACGAAATCTTCACCAAAGCCAGTCATTTTCTTCAATACTAAAAATAAAAATTTTGCAATAATACTTCCTGAAATCAATCCAACAAGCAGAACAGCTATCAAGCTCAACAAGCTCTCAATCGCTAGCATGAAGCTTAACGATTTTTTGTCCATCCCTAAAATGTTATATAATCCTAGCTCTTTTTGGCGCCGTTTTATCAGAAAACTATTGGTATAAAAGGAGAAGATAATTGAAAAAATAATAATCACAACATTACCAAAACTAAACATCGAATGAACTGTCATAGCACTTGGCATCGAGCGCATTCCAGGATTATTCACCATCACTTGCATCAATAAATTCATAATTACTAAATAAGTCATTGAAGCTAAAAATGGCAAGTAGACTGTATTGTTTTTTCGTAAGTTTCCCCAAGCTAATTTAAAATAAAACATCGCTAGACCTCCTTTGTTAACAGGACGGTCGTCGTTTCAGTAATTCGAGTGACAAATTCCTCTTGACTATTATCACCGCGATAAAGCTGATGAAAAATTTGGCCATCTTTAATAAATAAGACACGTTGTGCATGGCTTGCTGCAATGGCACTATGAGTCACCATCAAAATTGTCTGACCTTGACGGTTGATTTGATCAAATAATTGCAGTAAAGCATCTGCCGAGCGGGAATCTAGAGCACCTGTTGGTTCATCAGCCAACACTAAGTCTGGCTTTGTAATTAAAGCTCTTGCCACCGCTACACGTTGTTTTTGTCCACCAGAGATTTCATAAGGAAATTTATTTAATAGTTCTTCAATTTGTAAGGCTTTCACTAATGGTTCAATCCGCTTTTTCATTTCTTTGACGGCTACTCGCGATAACACTAAGGGGAGAAAAATATTATCTTTCACATTAAAGGTATCGAGTAAATTAAAATCTTGAAAAACAAAACCTAAATGTTCTCGTCTAAACTTTGCTAGCTCTCCTTCTGGAATCCGACTTAGATCTTTTTTTTGCAGTAGTACGCGACCACTAGAAGCTTGGTCCAAAGTCGCCAAAATATTTAACAAGGTACTTTTTCCTGAGCCTGATTCTCCCATGATGGCGATGTATTCTCCATTGTCGACCGTAAATGTAATATCTTTCAAGGCTGCTACTTGTAAATTACTAAGTCTAGGTTGGTAAACTTTTTTTAAATGTTCTACTTCTAATAATGTCATTTGTTTGCCCCTTCTCTTTTTCTTGATACTTTTAGTTTAAGGGCGATCAAAGGTAAAAAACAGTGACAATCAATTGCTCCAATCCTACATTTTTGTAAGCTTACTCTAAAGAAAAGGTCTGCAGCTTCGAACTGTCAATAGTTACTTCTGTACCAACACCGACTTTTGAGGTTAAACGCAGGTTTAATCCCAGTTCTTGGGCAATCTCTTGACTCATAAATAAACCAAGTCCACTAGCTTTTTGATTCTGTCGACCGGTATATCCGGTAAAACCTCTTTGAAATACACGGGGAATATCTTCCGCTAAAATCCCTTGTCCGGTATCTTTAATGACGATTTCTTGAAGACGATCAACCGGTGTATAAATCGTGATTTTTCCAATTTGAGTATACTTAATCGCATTAAAAATGATTTGCTCCAAGATAAAACTAAACCATTTTTCATCAGTAATAATTTCACCAGTCAACTGGGTCAGATCTACTTCTAAATCTTTATGAATGAAAAAGCGAGCATATTTTTTCACGACATTTTTAACTACTTTTTCAATCGAGATAACTTCGAAACGAAAATCTTGTTGAATCGACTGCATTCTCAAATACTGTAGCATCATCTCTAAATATTGCTGAATTTTGAATGTTTCTTCTTGCATAGCGTTTTTTTGCGGCTGATCAAAGGTTTGAATCATTAGATCCAAGGCTGCCAGTGGTGTTTTTATTTGATGGGTCCAAAGACTGTAATAATCCATCAACTCTTTTTCTTGTTTTTCTTGTTGCTCCTGCATGTCTCGGGTTTGCCGGGTCACTTTTGTAATAATTTCTTGATAGTCACTTTCAAGAATAGTTAAAAATTCTTCCTCTTGTTTGTGCCAATCATTTAAAATCGGTTCTTGCAACAAATGCTGCAATTTTTGATGTTTCCTAGTTAATTTGATTCCTCGAATTATCAGAAATATGATTAGCAATGGAAAAGTAAAAATTATGGCATCTTGATAAACATTTGTCGGAATGTCATAAAGAAAAAAAGTGCTCGCAAATAAAACAACCACTAAAATATAGAGCCAAATAACACCAGCATTTTCTTTCAGAAGCTGCTTCATAAAATACATATTTTTTCTAATCATCAGACATCATTAGCATATAACCGACCCCTTTTATCGTATGAATCAATACCGGTAATCCACTGGCGCTTAATTTCTTTCTTAAGCGGGTCAGATTGACAGTCAACGTATTCTTACTGATAAATTCTTCACTTTCCCATAGTTTCTCCATGATGGTTTCTTTTGAAACGGCTTGTTCAGGATGCTGAAACAAGATAGCCACGATTTTTGTTTCATTCGGCGTTAAACGAACCATTTGCTCCTTGTAAAAAAGTTCACCTGTTAGTACATTCAGTTTTACTGCTTTATAAACCATTTCTTGTGGTGTTTCGTTAAACTGATAAGCCCGTCGAAAAGTTGCTTGAATTTTTGCTGTCAATAATTCTAAATCAACTGGTTTTCCGATAAAATCATCGCCGCCCATATTCATCGCCATCAGCATATTCATTTTATCATTTGCTGAAGACAGGAAGATAACTGGTACTGTAGATGTTTTACGGATTTCCTGACACCAGTGATAGCCATTGAAATACGGTAACGAGATATCTAATAACACCAGATCAGGTTGGAAAGCTGCAAATTCTTGTAAAACATTTTGGAAATCAGTAATTCCTTGCACTTGATAATTCCACTTTTTCAACTCTGATTGAATAATTTGGCTGATTTTTTGATCATCTTCTACAATCAAAATCTTATTGTGTACCATATATTCTCCTTACTTATAAAAAATTAATAGGGCAAAAATAATCAACAGATGATTTATTTTTGCCCTACAGTTTTACGATAAATTAGATGTTTACGAGTTTCCGCTTGATCTGTCCGATCATAGCTTCGCCAAAAATGCATTCCTAACTTTTCAGCGATTCTTTTTGAAGAAATATTTTCTGCCACAAACTGTGCAATATATTCCTCAGCCTGCAGTTTTTGAAAAATAAATGATTCCGCCGCTTGAGCTGCTTCAAATGCATAACCTCGACCTTGAAATTCCGGCTTAATGAGATACGCCATTTCGATTTGCTGCTGTTCGAATAAATCTATTGGTAGCACACCAATCATTCCTACAAACTCTCCAGATTCTTTTTCCTCAATTAAAAAATAGCTGGAACCAAAATCTCGATATTGCGCTTGAATCTTTTTTAACCAGATGATAACGCCCGCATCATCAAAAGTTTTTTGCCAACCTAGTAGCATTAACACTGGATTTTGCAAAATTTCTTTTAGCTTATCGAAATCATTATCAGTAAATTCGCGATAACTTAATCTTGGACTACTTAACATTTGATATAGTGGGCACCTTCAGCCTGCAAACGAACCAAATCAGTAATGCCAGCTGGTACAACTTTAATTTTTTCAGATAATTGTTTGGTTCGAACTTGGAAACCGCGCATTGATTTGTGACATGCATGAAATTCTACATTCGGATACTCTTTAATAAATTTTGTCATTTTTGGCAACAAATAGCCTTGAATAGCTTCTCCATTAATCACTAAAATAACTTGGCATTTTGGTTCATCTAATAGTAAACTTTCGATACTGTGGCGGGCCTGTCTCAATTTCTCTAACTCATCAACATGAAAAACGACTTTCATTAAAATCTCCTCCGATCAATTTACGTTATCTCATTTCTTACTTTAATGATATAAGAAAACCAGCAAGATTTCAAAACATTCTTTAATAAATAATTCTCAAGTCAAAACAACAAAAAATTCACAAAATTATTTTTAATAAAAGGCTTTCATTTTGCTCCGATTTTTATTATTTTATAGATAGAACGTTTTTAAATGGAGGTAATCATGTCATATCAAGAGATGTTTTTTACTTTTCTCGGGGGATTAGGAATTTTCTTATTCGGGATTAAATATTTAGGGGATGGTTTACAAAAAGCTGCTGGTAATCGTCTGAGAGAAATTTTGAACCGCTTTACTTCTACTCCACTACGAGCTGTGTTAGCAGGAATCATCGTAACCGGGTTAATTCAAAGTAGTTCTGGTACAACCGTTTTAGCAGTTGGATTAGTCAGCGCCGGCTTTATGAGCTTAAAACAAGCGATTGGCGTCATTATGGGCGCCAATGTCGGTACAACCGTCACCGCCTTTATTATTGGTTTTGATTTAGGTGCCTATTCTTTACCAATTATCGGTGTTGGAGCCTTACTTTTATTTTTTACTCGAGGGAAAAATTTTCAAAATATTGGTCAAGTATTATTTGGCTTTGGGGCATTATTTTTCGGTTTAGAATTAATGGGAAATAGTATGGCTCCTTTAAAAGACTTACCACAATTCCATCAATTAATGCTAAATGTCGCTGACTATCCTGTTTTAGGTGTCTTAATTGGAACCCTTTTAACCATGGTTTTGCAAAGTTCCAGTGCTACCATCGGGATCTTGCAGCAGCTTTATATGCAAGGTAGTTTAAATTTAGCTGCCGCTTTACCGATTTTATTTGGTGATAATATTGGAACAACGATTACCGCAGTAATTGCTGCGTTAGGTGCTAGTGTCGCTGCTAAGCGTACAGCTGCCTCACATGTCTTTTTTAATTTAGTTGGCGCCATTATATTCACCTTATTATTGGCACCTTTTACTCAAGTGGTGATGGCGATAACCAGTCAATTAAATCTAAACCCAGCGATGCAAATTGCCTTTGCTCACGGTTTATTTAATATCTCCAACTTATTACTACAGTTTAAATTTATTCCACAGATTGAAAAATTAGTGAAAAAAATAGTCCCAGGTACCGAGAAAAATTTAAATATTCGAACAGTTACTTTAAACGAGCAACTGATTCAAACTGCTCCAGCTATGGCGATTGAACAAGCTACCGCAGAAATTTTACAAATGGGCAGCTATGTCCTCCAAGCTTTGGAAGGCGCTCACAAATACTATCGTTTAAATAAAGATGAATACTACGAAGACGTGATGCAGTACGAGGATGCCATTAACCATTACGATGTCGCCTTAACCGATTATTTAGCCAAAATTTCAACGGCTTCCCTTTCTCCACTAGAAAGTCAAAAACAAGCGATGCTACTAGAATTTTCCAAAGATTTTGAGCGAATGGGCGATCACTGTAAAAATATTATTCAAGACTTAGCTGAATCGATCGAATTAGAAACTCAACAGCGGCAAAAAGAAAAACGTGCGAAAAAAACTAGCAACAATAATCGTGAAACCTATCTTTTATTAGATGAAGATTTGACTCAATTATTTGAAAAAGTAGCGAAAAATATTCGCGATGCTTTAGCTGTTTTACGAAATGATGACACTGAATTGGCACAAAAAATGTTACAACGAGAGCAAGAAATTAATCAGATTGTTGACTTATTACGCGAAAAATATGTCAAGCTAATGAATACCGGCCAAGGTCGTGCAGCCGATGGGGTATTATTGATTGATATCAGCTCCAACTTAGAAAGATCCAGTGATCGTAGCCTGCATGTTGCAAAATATATTTTAGGCAATAAATATAACTTCAAATATGATACTACCAATTTTAATTATCAAAACGATTCTATATAATAACGAGTGTAATTCAAATAAAAATGTAGTTGAATTATTTTTATAAATTAATAATATCATCGACAAATTCTTTTATTGATATAATAATAATCAAAAAACTTAAGATATGACATGTTATATAACTTTTATTTTCCAGTATGAAAATGTATAATAAAAGTTAGAAAAAATGTCAAAGGGGTTATTATTAATGAAATTATTTATAAACAATAACAGCAGCAAAATCATTTCCGAAAAAGAATTACACAATAAGTTAAAAACGGATGCCTTAAAAATGTGGCGTGACCAGCGTAATCAATATCCTACTTCTTTCAAATCATTTGACGAGTTCCATAATGATTTCTTTGGAAGAACTATTAAATACTATCGTCAATTACACTCTTCAGCAAATCAATCACTTAACTAAAAAAGATCGTTCACAAAATTTTGTGAACGATCTTTTTCAATCTTTCAGCAAATTGGTTTCTGCTGAATTTTTTTAAGTTTTCCTAGCACAATCGCTATCAAACACAAAATTACGCCTAAAAACAATAAACTGCTTTCTGGTAATTGATTGGTTTTTGGTAGCGAACCTTGATAAACTTTTACCTCTTGGAATGTACGCGTTGGTTTACTCACATTCGTCACAGGTAACTTTTCTTCAGTTGGTGCAACGCCCAATGTGCCATGAACTTCAATTTGGCTATCCATCTTGTTGCCCCCTCTTAAAAAATGCTAATTACCATGCAGTTGGTGCAAATTTCAATCCAAGATCGTAAGTTTCAGTAATTGTACTTGTTACGTCACCTGCAGTAAAACTACCTGAATATCCAAAAGTTAATTCTTGTGATTCCGAATCTTCAGCATCAGCTTCATTTAATTTGCCTTCGCTATTTGCTAATTCACCTAGATCAGTCGGTGTTACAATACTAGCTCCACCATCAGTGATAACGTTCACTGTCGGACCATTTGTTACATTTAGAGCAACATCTAGACTTGTTACAGCAGTAATATCTCCTGATGATTGTGTTGCGAAACTATTTACTGTAACTGTTACAGGTCGACCAGAATTATTTTTAATTGTATAAGTTGGAGATGAGACACTAGTTGAACTACCCACACTGTAGAAAATTGTTTTCATTGGAACAGTCACATTCACCCATTTTATATCATCTTCTGGGATTGGAGCTGTAGGATCAGTATTATCCATTCCTAAAGTTCCTTCAACTTCAACCGTTGTATCTGATTGGTCAATTACGGTTTTTGAACCCGCGCTTGGATTATCAGGAGTTTCGACCGCTGAGGCACCTGCTGCAAATCCTAAAACTCCTGAAAATAAAATAGTAATTACTTTATCTCAATTATCTTCCTTAAAAGACACTCTAGTGAATAGAGTTATCCACATTTTAAATAAGAACTCTTTTAGTACATAAAGAGATGGATATCCGAAAATACCATGAATATTTAGTTTTAAGACTTTTTGTTTCTCACATATGAAACATTACGAAATATTTTTTAAATAGTTATAAATAATAGGATTTTATTAGCTAGCTAAATATACTTTTTCTCCTTAATAATTATTCATTTATCAGTAATTTTTTTAGATTTATTAAATCTTGTTTAGACACTGTTTTTTTAGTTTATCTCTCATTTAATTTTCATTTCAATGGTTTATATTTTCCAGAATTCTTTTTTAGGGCTACACTTATTTTATGGAAATGGAAAGGAATGATTTATTATGGTAGCAAATCAACGCAAATTTAATTGGGGAGAGTTTCTGTTAGGAATTTTGTTTATTTTGACTTCATTAATGGTTTTTAAAAACCCTTTGAGTAGTCTTTTAGCAATTGTTTTCTTATTCGCTATTTCAGCCATTTTAGAAGGGATTTTTCAAATTGGCTTACGTCGTCGTTTGGCAAGATTTACTGGTCAAAAAGCGACTTGGTTATTAGTTTTAGGTATTATTGATGTCATTTTGGGCATTTTCCTACTGTTTAACACAACTGCTGGAATTATTGCTTTACCTTATGTCTTTGCTGCATGGTTCATTATTGATTCTCTTGGAGAATTATTGATGGCTGGGGCGGTTAAGGAAATGAGTACTGGTTATTATTGGTTTAAAATAATTATCAATATTTTAGGGGTTGTCTTAGGCTTCATGCTATTATTCAATGCCGCTGCTTCAGCACTTACGATTTCATTTTTAGTTGGTTTTTATTTTATGATTTCAGGAATCGACTTTTTAATTGCAGCATTCTAACTGAACCGCAAAAAGGCCGTTCTAGCTTTGGCTAGAACGGCCTTTTTTTCTTATTTCTTTACCAATTCAATATATTTCTCATTTTTCTCTAAATGATGCATATAAATGATCAGACGATCATACAATTGGTTATTTGCTTCTTCGATTGCATCCCCTAGCAATTCAGCAATTTCACCAACTGTTCTAACGCCATCAATTTGTTGAAAAATGAAACTACCATATTCATCCAATTCCATCTCAGATGTTTTTGGAATCTTATAGCGAATTTTCCGTAAGACTTTTTGGATTTTGGCATTATTTTCTTTAATGATAAAAACCACGCCATCCCGAACTTCATAATGAATTGGATCTTTGATACGATAAACTCTTTGCAGCAAACGAGCTGTTTCTTCATTCACAGCAGGTTGCTGATTAGTCATTACTTTTCACTTTCTTTACGCTTAATAATGGAACGATAATCGCAATTACTAAGACGATCAAGATAAGGACACCTGCACCATTACCACCTAAGAAACCAGTTGGTGTTCCTGGAGTAACAATACCAGTTACTTGTAAGATAATTCCGATTAAACCGATGATTGAACCACCAGCGATTAAACCAGATGATAAGCTGACACCCAAAGTAATTCTTTCTTCGCCGACTTCGACAGCTTCTTTTTTGTTTAATCGTTCGATTAATACACGGATTAATGCCCCAACTAAAATGATTGAAGTCGTAGAAATTGGTAAGTAAAAACCAATCGCAAATGTCATTACTGGAACTTTCATCAATGTTAATACGATACCCATTGCGATACCAGCGATAACCATGTGCCATGGTAAGCTACCTGAAATAATACCTGAAGTTAATGTTGCCATTAAGTTCGCTTGTGGCAAACCAAATGGTGGGTTCGCACCTGTAATAGCTAATTGAGGTGTTAAGATTACCATCATACCAGTAACGATAACAACACCCACGATACCAGCGATCATGAAGTAGCGACGACCTTCATTTAAGTTACCACCCATAACGAAAGTAACTTTTTGTGATTGTGAGTAACCACCACCAACAGAGATTGCCAACACGATAAAGGTACCAAATAATAGTAATTGTTGCGTATTTTCAGCTGAAGTCCAGCCCATTACTACGAATACTAAAGTTAAGATAACCATTGACGCGATTGTCATACCTGATACCGGTAAGTTAGATGTACCGATTGTACCAGTTAAACGTCCGGCTACGATAACGAATAGTAAACTTAAGATAATTGATAAAATACCACCAATAAGTGCCATTGAAATGCTTCCAGTAATAACGAAGCCCATTACGATTGCAACAACTGCACCAATTAATAATGGTAAGATTCCGCCGCCGCCTTCATTTGCTTCAGCACCTTCAGATTTGCGACCTTTTAAAGTTGCAGAAATTGAAGTTACAATAGTCGGAATTAATTTAATTGCACCAATTAAACCACCAGAAATCATCATACCAGCTCCGATGTAACGTACATAAGAACCAGAGATTACTGAAAAGTCAGCTGCACTTAATAATTGACTTGCGTTGTCCCAAGTAAATGCACCAGGACCAGCCATACCCATGAAATAACCTAATAATGGCGCAATTGCAAAGTTAGCTAAGATTGAACCAGCAAACATTAGTAAAGATACGTCCATCCCTACGATGAAACCAATACCAGCTAACAGTGGATTAACTTCCATTTGGAAATTCCATTTGTAGAATTGTTCATTTGTATAACCAATAACGTTATTCATAATACCAAATACAGAACCAGTTAAAGCAGTAATTACCCCACCGATACCAAAACCTATTCCCATATATTTAAGAGAATCGCCACCAGTATCTGAGGCAACTAACGTTTCAGAAATCGCCATTGCTTCTGGATAGACCAATTTACCATGTTCTTCAACTAACATGTATTCTTGAACTAATGAGAACACACCAACACCAAGTAATACTGCGCCGACACCTAAACCGACACCTTGGATAAAGTTGATTTTACCACCGACTAAAACTACGGCAGGTAATACGAAGATCATACCAGAGGCTACAGATTCACCACCACTTGACATTAATTGTAATAAGTTCTTTCCTAGGATTGTTCTAGGTTTTACTAATACGGCCACTAGACCTGAACCAATAATTGCACCTGGAATCCCTGCTGCTACTGTTAAACCGGCTTTCATCCCTGAGTAAGCAGTTGAAGCGGCAAATAAAGCAGCTAATAAAATCCCTAAAATTAAGATGATGGTAGAACCAGCCTTTTTAGGCTTTTCTTCTACGTATGGTACATAATCCTTACCAGCGACACCGCCATATGCACCTTTTGACAATTTTTTCATTTTACCTATCCCTTCTTTCATACCCTACCTTTTTTCATTTAAAAAGTGAGGAGCCCTGAAAAAAGGACTCCACACAGAACTCCCTTTTTATTTAGCTAAACGATAAATAGCATCCGCATAGATCGCTGTCGCTTTTAATAAACTATCAATCGGCATATATTCATTTGGTTGGTGCATTACGTTTTCTTCACCAGGGAACATTGCGCCATAAGCAACACCACGTTCTAGGATTCGGCCGTAAGTACCGCCACCAATTGTCATTTCATGTCCTTTTTCACCAGTGTGATCTTCGTAAACAGCTAATAGTGTTTGAACTAATGGATCGTCACCTGGTACATAATGAGGTGTTTTAATATCGCCAACGATTTCAATTGATACATCAGCATCTTTTAAGATTCCTACCATGTTGTCCATGATTTCATCTTTAGTGATACCTTCTGGATGGCGGACATTAATAGTAATGTTTTTCACACCGTCGTTTGTGTAATCAAATAAGTTCGCTGATGCAGTAGATTCACCCATTACATCATGTTTGTGATAAGCACCTAATTTTTTACCTGTGTAATCTAAGTGCATGTAATTTGCGATTGTGTTGATGTAGTTTTGACCATTTGAATCTAATTTGTAGCCTTTTAAGAAGTCTGCTAAGAAAGTAGCTGAGTTCACACCGAATTTAGGTTCTTGTGCGTGTGCACCTTTACCAATTACAGTGATTGTTACATTTCCGCCTTCTTCTTTAAATTCACCTTTTAGACTGTTGTCAGCAATGAATTTTTCAAAAGCTGCTTTCATGTCAGCAACGTTACCTTCGTTCACTTTAAGAACAGCAGTAGCATCCCCTGGTACCATGTTTGTACGTAAGCCAGATTTCATGCTTACTAAATCAAAGTCACCGTGGTCAGCTGCTTTGTCAGCAAATGTTACGACATAAGATAAAATTCCTTTTTCACCATTGATAATTGGGAAGTTAGCGTCTGGTGAGAATCCAAATTTAGGCATTTCTTCAGTTTCCATATAACGATGGATACCATACCATTCACTTTCTTCATCTGTACCGATGATGATGCGGATTTTTTTAGAGATTGGTAATTTTAAGTCTCTAATAATTTTCATAGCATAATAAGAAGCCATTAATGGACCTTTATCATCGCTAGAACCACGAGCGTATAATTTACCATCTTTGATTACTGGTTCGAAAGGATCTGTATCCCAATTGTCGTCAACTGGTACTACGTCCACGTGACCTAATAAACCTACCATGTCATCGCCTTCACCGTAATCAATGTGTCCTGCTACATTGGCAACATTTTTCGTTTCAAAACCATCACGTTTAGCGATATCCAACATTTCATATAACGCTTTAGATGGTCCAGGTCCTAAAGGTTCTTCTTTAGTTCCATGTTCCACGTCTCGCACACTATTAATTCTGATTAAGTCGCCTAAATCACGAAGTAAATCATCTTTGCGTGCTTCTACTTCTTTTTGCCAATCGATTGTCATTGTCTATCCCTGCTTCCATATTTATTTAACAAGTTAAGCTACTTGTTAGATCATAAGAAAAAAACTTGGGTCAAACCGCTAGTCTGACTGAATAAAGATTAATTTTGTTTAGTCACCTCAGTCATGAAAAAATCATGAGCA
Source organism: Enterococcus sp. JNUCC 77 (assembly GCF_054819945.1). NCBI lineage: Bacteria > Bacillati > Bacillota > Bacilli > Lactobacillales > Enterococcaceae > Enterococcus > Enterococcus sp. JNUCC 77. Next base: position 794,815 of record NZ_JBTHIG010000002.1, on the reverse strand, counting down.
ACTGACTATAATACAACAAACGTTGTTATTTCTCCTAACCAAAGTCGCAGAAAAGTTCACCTCCTCCGCAAAACATTATACGCTAAATCGTTTTCTGTGTCATTCTGAAAATAACAAATTTCTCATAAAAAAATTTTAATTTCCCATTTTTATGATAATTAAACCTATTCAGTTACCAAAGCTAGCATACTAAAGAGCTATTTTTGCTCATTAGCATCGTTATCGCCCTAACTATAATTATATCGGATATTGGCACCGTTTACAAATTACTTTTTACTGGATTTGGTGAGAAAAAATCTAATTTTTTCATTTAAAAAGTGAAATTCTTCTAATAATTAAATAATCGTAAGAAGACGAAGAAAAAGAGATGAAAATTTCTTCCATCTCTTTTTGAATAACTTTTCAATTTTTATACAAGCTATTTGAATTGTCTGACAATTGTTATTTGATAGTTTCTTCTACGCGAACTTGAGCCAATTTCATTTTTGCTTGCGGAATTCTAAATGGCGAGCAAGAAATATAATCAATTGGTAGCGTACTTAAAAATTCGATTGACTTCGGATGTGCAGCTGCTTCACCACATATACCAATTTTTAAATTAGGATTGGTTTTACGACCATTTTCAATCGCAATCTTAATCATCGCACCCACACCTGCTTCGTCGATAACTTGGAAAGGATCATCTTGGAAGATGCCAGCATCTAGGTACTGCGTTACAATTCTTGGTGAATCATCACGGGACAAACCTAGAACCATTTGAGTTAAGTCATTGGTACCAAAGCTGAAGAAATCAGCATGTTTAGCAATTTCATCAGCCACAAAGCAAGCCCGCGGGATTTCAATCATCGTACCGATTTGATAATCTAACGGCAATTGTTTTTCTGCCATGACTTTTTGTACTGCTTCTTCAATTGAATGACGGACAGTCGCAAATTCTGTCGCATCAATTGTAAATGGAATCATGATTTCTGGTTTTATTTCAAATCCTTGCTCTGCCATGACTTCATAAGCAGCTTCGATAATTGCTTCTCCTTGCATTTGATAAATTTCTGGGTAAGCCACTCCAAGACGTAATCCACGGAAACCTAACATTGGATTTGTTTCAGATAAGTTATCCGATTTACGTTTCACTTCATTTAAAGTTTTACCTAAAGCTTTGGCCACTTCACGACATTCTTCAGTTGTTTTCGGTAAAAATTCATGCAATGGTGGATCCAGTAAACGAACATTTTCTGATTTACCAGCTCCCGCTTGATACATAAATTTGAAATCTTGTTTTTGGACTTCTTTTAATTCTTTTAAAACTTCTTGGCGTTCTTGCAAAGTATCCGCTAAAATCAAGCGACGGAACTGCAATAAACGAGTTTTCTCAAAGAACATGTGCTCCGTTCTAGCTAAGCCAATGCCCACCGCGCCTAAGGCCATGGCTGTTTCAATATCATTTGGTGTTTCTGCATTGGCACGAACTTTAATGGTTGCATGACGATCCCAAATTTCATGTAAATCATCTAAAGCAACCGTATTTGCTACTTCTTCCATCGGAATTTCACCGAAATAAATTTTTCCAGCTGTCCCATCCACGGATAGAATGGTCCCTTCTTCAATCGTTTCTTCACCAACAGTTCCGCGATTTTCACCATCAACAACTGTTAATGCTTCACAACCAACTACTGAGCAAATCCCCATACCACGAGCAACAACTGCGGCGTGAGAAGTCATTCCACCACGACTAGTAACAACCGCTTCAGCGACTGCAATTCCTTCAATGTCTTCTGGTGAAGTTTCTTCTCGCACCAAAATAACTCTTTCACCGCGGTCCTTAGCTTCAGTAGCTGCTTCAGCTGTAAAGTAAGCCGCGCCGACTGCTGCACCAGGACTTGCTGCCAAACCAGATAAGAAATGAACCCGATTTTTTAATGCTTTTACATCAAAGCTAGGATGCAAAGCTGCTTCTAGATCTTTAGCTTCAATTCGTTGTACCAAGGTTTCTTCATCGATTATTCCTTCATTAAATAAGTCTAGAATAATCGTCAATTGTGCTTTAGAAGTTCGCTTTCCACTGCGGGTTTGTAAAATAAATAATTTACCCCGCTCAATCGTAAACTCGACATCCTGCATATCTTTATAATGTTTTTCGAGATTTTTACAAATTGTATCTAGTTGTTCAAATTGTTCTGGCATATCTTCAGCTAAAACTTGGATTGGTTTTGGCGTGCGCACACCTGCCACCACATCTTCGCCTTGGGCATTGATTAAATACTCCCCGAATAATCCCGGCTCACCATTTGATGGATTGCGAGAAAATACTACACCAGTGCCGGAAGTTTCACCAAAGTTACCAAAGACCATTTCTTGAATATTTACTGCCGTACCTAAATCATCTGAAATGTCATGCAAGCGGCGATATGTTTTTGCCCGATTATTATTCCAACTGCCGAAGACAGCTTCAATAGCTAAATAAAGTTGTTCAACAGGATCTTGCGGGAAATCACGATCTAAATTTTCCCGATACAGTTGTTTGTACTCGCTTACAATTCGTTTCCAATGATTAGCAGTTAATTCATTATCAAAATTCAAACCTTCTGATTGTTTCAACTGAGTAATCCGTGATTCAAATTTACTATTATCGATGCCCATTACCACATCACCAAACATTTGTAATAAGCGGCGGTAACAATCATAAGCAAAACGTTCATTTTCGGAATTACGAGCCAAACTTTCAACTGTTTCGTCATTCAAACCAAGATTTAAAACGGTGTCCATCATCCCAGGCATAGAGAATTTTGAGCCGCTACGTACTGAAACCAATAATGGATTCTTGAAATCGCCAAAAGATTTTCCTGTTTTTTCTTCTAGCTGCATCACTGATGCCATTACTTGATCTTTCATATCATCCGTTAACACGTTACCATTGTTTAAATAATGTAAGCATGCTTCCGTTGTTACGGTAAAGCCAGTCGGTACCGGCAAGCCTAATTTAGTCATTTCAGCTAGATTGGCGCCTTTGCCTCCTAGTAAATCTCTTTGTTCCTTTGATCCTTCTGAAAATAAATAAACCCAGCGTTTCATAAAATTCTCCTTTATTTGTTTATTTGATCTGACATCAGTTTAATACGATGATTATATAAAGTCAATAAGATGTTTAATAATTTTATTACGTCACATATATATCTCTTTTATCCCTTGGAAAATCGATTAATTCAATATTCATAAAAGTTTATAGATAACTTTTGTTCTTTAATTTTTCAATACTTATAAAAGATTTATGACTTATTCAAAAAAAATGATATTTTTTTCTCATTTAGGAAGCTTTAAAACCTCTTTTTTCCTTGAAATATGCTACTATAATAAGTGAAGAAGAATTTTTCTTCACCTCGTTTATCGGGGGTCACTCCAGGGCGTAGTTTGTTTGGGGAAGCGGCTACGTCCATCTTTTTTTTGACAATCCTTCCCAAATTTGTTTAAATAGTGATGAAATTAAAAGAAACGAGGGATCTGCCGTTGAAAATCTAAGTGAATGTTGAAAGCTGTCAGTAATATAAATTTTTGGTTAATACCAAGGGATTTATCGGCAGATTTTCAGGATTGGCTTAGGGATTTAACGACAGGTCTATTTTTGTGTACTCGCCTGCTTAAGCCCAAATTCTGAAAATAGTTTTTGGGCTTTTTATAATGGGGTGAATAGATGAGTACAATTGAATTAAAACACTTAACTTTTGGCTATGACGGTCAAGGGGATTTATTATTTGATGATGTCAACTTAGTGATGGACTCTAGTTGGAAACTAGGTTTAGTCGGACGAAACGGTCGAGGAAAAACAACTTTACTGAGTTTACTGCAGGGACACTTAACTTATCAAGGAGATATCGTTATCCCCTTATCGACGGTTTATTTTCCGTTGAACATTCAAAATGAAAATTTACTAACTTATGATGCGTTAATTGAAGTCAGTTCTTTTGAACTATGGCAGTTAGAGCGAGAGATGAATCATTTAAACTTATCGCCAGATTTATTATGGCAACCTTACAGTACATTATCTGGTGGCGAACAGACAAAAGTATTGCTGGCTTGTTTATTTACTGAAGAAAATTTCTTTCCATTAATTGACGAACCCACCAATCATCTAGATGCAGCAGGCCGCCAACAAGTCGCGAAATACCTGCAACAAAAAGCTGGTTATATCGTTATTAGTCATGACCGCAACTTTTTAGATGAGGTAAGCAACCACACCTTAGCTATCGAAAAAAATCAAATCGTTCTTTATCAAGGGAATTTTTCGACGTACGAAACACAAAAAGAAACACAAGATTCCTACGAACAAGCTGAAAATAGTAAACTAAAAAAAGAAATTGGTCGCCTTAAACAAACCGCTGCTGAAAAAGCAGCTTGGTCACAGTCTCGAGAAAAGGATAAATATGGTAAGCCTTCTGAAAAAGGTAGTGGTGCGATTGGTGATACTGGTTTTATTGGTGCTCGTGCCGCCCGTGTGATGAAGCGTTCGAAGCAAATGGAAGGTCGCATGCAGAGTCAGATTGAATTTAAAGAAGGATTATTAAAAAATATTGAGACCGTCGATCAGCTAAGTCTGAATTATCAGCCAACATATCACAAACAATTAATAAAAGTTGAAAATTTGCGTTTATCTTACGGGATGGAATCCCTCTTTTCTTCCCTCTCCTTTGAAATAAATCAAGGCGAAATTGTCGCATTAACCGGCGCTAATGGTTCGGGAAAATCCAGTGTGATTCAATATTTGCTGGAGAATTTTACTGGCATTTCAGATGGTGAAGTTTTACGTCCACAAAAACTAGCAATTAGTTATGTTCGGCAAAATTATGAAGATAACCAAGGTACCTTAAAAGCTTTTGCTGAAAAAGAAAGATTAGATTATTCTTCCTTTCTAAATAATTTACGGAAACTAGGAATGGAACGAAATGTCTTCCATAATAAAATCGAACAAATGAGCATGGGACAACGAAAAAAAGTCGAGCTAGCAAAATCACTAGCTCAACCTGCAGAGTTATATATTTGGGATGAACCACTAAATTATTTGGACGTCTTTAACCAGAAACAGTTAGAAGAATTGTTGGTACGGATCAATCCGACTATGCTGATTGTAGAACATGATGAACGGTTTTTAAAAAATGTCAGCGCAGGTATCGTTAAGTTAGGATAAACCTAGAAATATCAGTAATATCCTCTAGCAGATTCTTTTTATAGTCTAAACTGTAAAGCTGGCTAACTAAAAAATCGCGATTCAGACGCTAGTTATCCAATTAAATAATAATTTACTAAAAAAAGCACGGTTCCGGCAATCAAGTCGGAATCGTGCTTTAATTATTATACTTTCTTTATTACAGCTTCAATCCCACTCCATAAAATCCCACCAGCCACTAAAAGGACCCAGCTAATATGCCAAGCATCAAAAACAAATGACCAAATAAAATAAGTCACAACAATAACTGGCCAATACATTTTTTCAATTACGTACTTTTTTTCAGCATTGTTTCCATATTTTTCTTTTCTAGCATTGGGACCTAACTTGTCTTCATCACCTACGAAAAAACGACTTTCAACAAACTTATCGAAACCAGTATAATATATGCTGCTATAACAAATTAAAAAGACACCGATAGAAATCATTGCCATTAATAATGCGGCACCAAAATTTTCAGCATAGCTAAAAACAAATATTGGGACAACTGATAAAATACAGCTGCAAATTCCTAAAATTAAGCCAATAGTAAAGCTTTTGGTGTACTCACCTTTGAGGGCTTGTGCTTTTTTTACAAGGTTTCGTGAAATCATTCGGTCATGTAAAGGACCATCAATCTTTTGAAACTGCATACCATAATAAATAATTAATCCGACACCAATACTCACAAAAATGAAGAATATCGACATTCCTAAAGCTTCCCCTACTTCGGAAAATAGAATCATGGCAGCTACAGCTAAGATGGTAAACATAATACCTAAACTTAGGCCTAATGCAATCTGTTTTCGTCCAGCTAAAAAGGTCAGCATCTCTTCTTCATCGATTGGCAAGGTTAATTCATCTTCATCCTCGAAAAAATCAGCTTCAGGTTCCTCTTCAATTTCTAAAGTCTGGCGTAATTCATCCACTGAACCAAATTCACTAATTACTGCGCCAATTGCTTCGTGTTCGCTTTTCCCCTCATCGATTAGACTAAAATAATGATCTTCCATATTTGCCAACAAGTCAGCTTTAGCTTTTTCGACGGCTTCTGTTTTCGGCAATTCTAAAAATAATGTCTCTAAATAATTTTTTATCGTATCCATAGCACCCTCACTCTTTCATAAAACGATTCACAACTTTTTTTGTTTGCTGCCATTCGCGTTTTTTTTCTTCCAAAAAATTTTGTCCAGCTGCGGTAATTTGATAATACGTACGCTTCTTCCCGTGGGTAACTTCGCCAGGATAAGATTCAATCAATCCATTTTTCTCTAATCGATTAAAGGCTGAATACAAGGTGGTCTCTTTAATTGCATAAAGCTCTTCGGTTATCTCTCGAATTTTTTTTGAAACGGCGTAGCCATAAGAATCCCCTTCGTTTAGAATGGACAAAATGATTACGTCATTATAGCCGCGAATCCCGTCGCTAGAGATCATTTTGTTCCCTCCTAAAATTACTTCATCTGTCGTTGTAATTAGTATAGCTTAATTACTACGACAGGTAAAGTAAAATTCAAGATGTTTTGAAAAAATTTTTTTCTGTGGGAAAATGAATAGAGAAAGTAGGATGACGATGGAAAAAATAGCAATTGTCGGCGGTGGAATCATCGGATTAACTTTAGCCAATATCCTGCCGTCTGAAAAATTTGAGATTACTTTATTTGATGAGCCCACTGGTCAAGCAACCAAAGCCAGTGCCGGTATCATCTCCCCTTGGCTTTCCAAAAGGCGGAATAAACAATGGTATCAATTAGCAAAAGCAGGCGCTGCTTTATTACCTAAATTAGCGCAAGATTTCCAATTAGATGAAGCTATCTATCGACAAGTAGGTAGCTTAATTTTACAACCTGAGGAAAATTTAGCAGCTTTAACAGAATTAGCTGAGACCCGAAAAATTGATGCGCCAGAAATTGGTGAAATTCATCTTTTGTCTAACCAAGAAACAGCTGAAATGCTCCCTTTATTAAAACCGCAAAAAAGTTTATTTATTACCGGAGGCGCACGATTAGATGGTTTAGGTTATTTGAATCATTTAAAAAAAATTGCCACCAATATTCAATTTCGCAATGAAAAGATACAGATAAAAAATCCTGAAACTTTGCTGACGAATCACGGCCCGGAACAATACGATCGAATTGTTTTAGCAGTGGGGCCTCATTTAAAAGAATTATTAGCTCCACTAAATTATCAGGTGGATATTCGTCCGCAAAAGGGTCAATTAATTGTTTTTGAAACAAATTTTACTAGTGACGATTGGCCAGTAGCAATGTTAGCAGGAGAAAGTGATTTGATTCCTTTTAATAATGGAAAAATTTTATTAGGCGCCACCCACGAGAATGATGCTAATTGGGATTTGGAACCAACGAATGCCGCCTTTCATCAATTAACTGAAGGTGCAGCTAGCTTTTTAATCCAACCAGAAAAATTATTTCAATTTCCTCATAGCCAACGAGTTGGTACACGGGCATACACCAGTGACTTTGCGCCTTTTTTTGGTGAACTTCCAGATGGCATAATTGTCGCCAGTGGTTTAGGCTCTTCTGGTTTAACTACTGGACCAATGATTGCAAATTTATTAGCAAATTTTTTAAATAATCACGAGAAAAAATGGGATAGTTATCAAAAACCTCTTATTAATTATCTAAAATAATAGAATTATTACATCCTTTTGATTTGCTTTTGAACTATTGGAAAAATCAGTTATAATAAAATTAGGAAATGAAAATGATTCTAATTAAGGGGGAGAAAATAATGAAAAAGTCGGGGAAATTTCGTTATGGCAGTCTACTTTTGTTATCTACAATAACTATTTTGGGTATTAGTTTAGCATCTGTGAATGAAGCTTCTGCCGAAGATATTCAATCAGAAGAAACACAAATCATTGAAAATTCTAGCGAGGAATATCCAATTACCAGTAACGTTCCAGAAGTTTATCTAGACCGTCAAGGAAAAGCTGAAGAAATGGCACCGGAAACATTTGCTGAAAATCCGGGATCAAATACAGCTGTTGCTGATCCACAAGTTAGAAGTGCGATGGCAGCAAATGAAGCCTTAATCGTAATTCATCGGATCTATAACCCTAATAATGGCGAGCATCTGCATACACAAAGTGCCAGTGAAAAAGATTATTTAGTCAGCATCGGCTGGTATTATGAAGGCACTAGTATGAAAGTTAACATGACCGGCAATGCTTTATTTAGGGTCTATAATCCTAACTCTGGTGAACACTTTTGGACTGCTAATCAAGGTGAAATTGATTCTTTAAGAAGAAATGGTTGGGTATATGAAGGTAATGCTTGGAGTACACCAGATACAGGGATCCCCATGTATCGGCTCTTCAATCAAAATGCTAGAAATGCTGGCAGTCATCATTACACCACGGATGCTGGTGAACGAGATGGATTAGTTAAAGCTGGCTGGAAAAATGAAGGCATTGCTTATTATGTGGTCGCTAAAGGTGATCCGATTAATAATCCCGCACCACAGAGAAACTTTTTCGGAATTACACGACAAGCAATTATTGATGAACTTAACGTTAATGGCGGTCGCTACCTAGGCACACCATTTAGAGGCGTTGCTTCTAATAATCCGGAGCTTTATATGCAACCAGGTTCTGGTATGAATTGTGCCGGTTTTGTCGCTGCAGCTATCAGAAATGCTGGTGGCGATTTAAACCGAATTTCTGCTATTTCAAACAACTGGGGTAGCTGGGCTAATGGTTATAACTGGCGTAATGCCTTGAATCAAGGAACCACGCGTCACGAATTTCCAAACGTTGCCGCCTTATTAAACAGTGGATTGGCTGAAAAAGGAGATATCTTCTATTTCGAACCTAACTTTGGTGAAGTCAACTTCGATTGTCACATCGGCTTTTTCTGGGGCAATACACCTCATGAAAATGTAGCTTTCCACCAAGTCTACCCTGTTAATCGGATTAGCAATATCTACTCAAACACTGGCTACTCAAAAGTGATTTTGTATAAAATGTAAGTGACAAAAACTTCTTAATCTGTCACCATTTCTCTCAAAAAAAATTACTTTTATAAAAGTAATCGCGATCAATCGAACTAATTGGAGATCATTGATAATGATTGATGAATATTTTTGTCGAAATCTTTTGTCACATCAGAATAATTTATATTTTCAGTGAAACTAATTAACTAACAAGAAGAGGGATGATTTTAATAATTCATCCCTCTTTTTTTGGTACTAAAAAAGCAATAATAAAAGCTAATAGCGTGTCATGACCATTTATCTAATCTGTTAAACTTCACTTTTTCAAGCTGAAATGATTAAAGAAGTATATTATTTCCCCCTTACTTCCCTTCGATCACTCAAAATAACCTTATGATGAACAAAAAAGAAACACCATCCATTATATGAACGGCATTTCTCCTTTTGTTTATTTCAAATTTTCTGCATTTTCAGTAATCACCTGTTGATACCAATCAAAAGATTTTTTTCGGGTACGAGCCAAACTTCCCCGACCTTCGTCATCCAAATCAACATGAATAAAGCCATAACGTTTGCTCATTTGTCCTGTTGTTGCACTTACCAGATCAATTGGTCCCCACATCAAATAGCCAAAACACGCTACTTGATCAAGTTCAACCGCTTTTTTTATCTCAGAAATATGATCCGATAAATAAGCAATTCGATAATCATCGACAATCTCTCCTGCTTGATTTACTTCATCCACTGCACCTAAACCATTCTCAGTAATAATGATTGGTAACCCATATTTACGATAAGTATAATTTAATAGATAACGAATACCTATTGGGTCAATGGTCCACCCCCACTTACTAGTTTTTAAGAATGGATTCTGTAAGCCTCCAAATAATGCACTCGAATTTGCGTCAGAACCTTCATACTCTGCCACCGAAGATGCATAATAGTTCATGCCAATAAAATCTAGACGACCGTGTTCAAATGCTTGAGAATCTTCAGGATTAATTGGCAATTCGATACCTAAATCTTGGTATTCATTTAGTTTATATTTAGGAAACTCTCCATTACACATGGCATCAATCTGATAAAAATCTCGATCCATCTGTTGAAAAGCATTTAGAACATTTTCTGGATTGCAATCAACTGGATAAACTGGCTCAATACCAAACACGCAGCCAATTTGATTATCAGGATTTATTTCATGGCCCATTTTTACAGCTAGACAACTGGCTAAAGTCATATTGTAACCAATCGTTGCTAACGTTTGTTTTTTATTTTCTATTTCAGAGTATTTTAGTCCGGCAATGATATAAGTAAATATGTCACTGGCCTCAGTTTGGGGATCAATATGGTTCATTTCATTAAAGGTCACCCAATATTTCACTTTATGATTTAGTGCTTGATAAACTGTTTCACAAAATTTCAAATAAAAATCAACTACTTTTCGATTCGCCCAAGAACCATATTGTTTAACTAAGTGAACCGGCATTTCAAAGTGATACAAAGTAACAATCGGTTCTATATTGTGTTTTAATAATTCATCCACAACATCTTGGTAATATTTTAGACCCGCTTGATTTGGTTGCTCTTCATCCCCCTTGGGATAGATTCTGGACCAATCAATTGAGATTCTCAAAGCCTTAAAACCCATTTCTGCAAACAAAGCAATATCTTCTCGATATCGATGGTAAAAATCAATTCCTTGATGAGATGGATACCGTTTATTAGGATTTATTTCAGAATCAATTTCTCTTGGCTGCTGATAAGAACCAATTGTCACTAAATCCATGATTCCCGTTCCTTTTCCATCTGCTTGAAAAGCACCTTCACATTGATGAGCGGCAATACTACCGCCCCATAAAAAATTACTATCTAATTTCATCTACTTTCCTCGACTTCTATTCAAAAATAATATTCATTGATAAATCACTGTCACAAACCGTTCGATTGGTTTCTGGAATAACGTCTAAATAATCATTAGTATTCGTCACTACCACAATTGTCGTAGTGTCATACCCTGCTTCTTTTATACTTTTAAAATCAACAGTACCTATTTTTTGACCGACTTTTACTTGATCACCAGCTTTGACATCAATAACAAAACCCATGCCGTCCAATTCAACAGTATCAATTCCAATATGAATCAATACTTCTTCATTATTTTTCCCTTTAATACCCACAGCATGTTTTGTCGGAAAAACAACAGTAACCTCTCCATCGACTGGAGAAAAAATGTCATCAGCTTCAGGAATTATGCCCACACCTTTACCTAATGCACCTGATGAAAAAGCCTGATCACTTACTTCAGAAAGTTGTACCAATTGACCTTTCACTACACTTTTCAAAGAAATTGTACGTAAGTTAATTTTACCCTCTGATTCTTGATTGCTTTTAGCATTTTCTTCTTGGGAATCATCTTCTTCAGCAGGAACACCTAATAGAAAAGCTGCCACTGCTGCACCTACAAAACTGATTATTACTGAAGCGACCATGAACCATAAATTGCTAAAATCACCTTCACCAATATAAGAAGGAAGACCAAATAGTCCCCAAGCAACAGAATAAGCTTTCACACCGGTAATTCCTGCAAATAAACCGCCTAATCCCCCACCAATAATAACTGCTATAAATGGTCGACGGTATTTTACAAAAACTCCGTAAATAGCTGGTTCAGTGATTCCTAAAATTGCTGATAATGTAACCGTCCCGAATAATTGTTTTTGCTTATTATTTCGTGTTCTTAAGAAATAGCCCAGCATCGCACCACCTACTGCAATATCTGATATTGTACATGCGGTAATAAAAGCTGGGTCAAAACCATTGGCAGCAATTAACGAAGCCACCACCGGCATGATGAAATTACCAGCACCCAACATAATTAAGAAAGGTTGTAAGGCCGCATAAAGCATCATTACAAACCACGCACCTACCGTATCCAATAGCCAAGTAAAAATACCAATAATGCCTTCACCTAAATAAAAACCAATTGGTCCAAAAACCAGCAAAGTCGCTGGTAACATGATTAACATCACTAATAACGGTGTTAAAAACAATTGTAAAGAATTTGGCACAATTCTTTTGATAAATTTTGTGACGTATCCCATCACCCAAACAGCCAGCAAAATCGGTACAAAACTATTTGAATAAGTAATCTCTGGTAAAGGAATGCCGAACATTGTTAAACCAGAAACGCCATTGATTGAATCTGATAAAATGGTAACTGCTAAAGCAACGGCTAAATAAGGATTTGCACCTAACCGTTTAGCACAACTCATAGCCATAAAAATTGGCAAGAAATAAAAGACCGCACTTCTTAATGTATCTAAAATGATATAAGTTGAGCTCTCAGGCGAAATCAATCCCGTTAACGATAAAATGGATAGAACTGCCGCTAAAAGACCCGCACAAATTATTGGCTCTAAAATCGGTGTCATTGATTCTGATACAACATCTAAAGCCGCTTTAACAACATTTTTCTTGGCCTTTGGTTGCTGGGTTGGCGCATCGTCATTGATCCCTAGCATGGTCGTTAATTCTTTATGGACTTCACTAACATGCGTACCAACAATTATTTGATAGGCTACTTGATTACTGACTACATCAATTACTCCGTCTAAAGCTTTTAGTCCCTCTGTATCCGCTTTAGAACGATCTTTCAAGGTAAACCGTAGCCTTGTCATACAGTGAACTACCGCTTGAATATTTTCTTTTCCACCGACTAATTCGATAATCTCTTGATTAAAATTTTGATATTTCATCTTTTTACTTCCTCTCAGTTACACGATTAATATGAATCATTAAATAAGTGTATTCATCTGGTGTCAGATACTGATTGAACCTGCCCTTTACGTAAATATCAATTTTTTCAGTTGCTAGATAAGCCTCAGGATAAAGCATTCTTACTTGTTCATACAAAGAAGAACTTTCTTGATCATAGACTTCTTGTTTTCTTAATCGTTCGATAAAATATTGCAGATGGGTAACCAAGCGCATATAATTCATTGACGACTCATCTAATGAAATCTGAAAATGATATTTTATGATATTTAAAATGTCTCGCAAAATTTCCATACTTTCGACAGTTTCAGCTAGTAATGACTGACTTTCATTAATGTTTACAAAATGTAAGGCGATCGAAACGGCTTCCTCATCTGGAAAATCAATTTGAAAAGTTTTTCTCATTAATGCAACAGCATAAGTACCAATCTCATAAAACTTCGGATAAAATTTCTGAACCTCCCAAGTTAACGGACTCAAAATGAATTGACCTTTCTTTCCACGTCTCAATGCAAAAGTAAGATGATCTAATAGCGCCAAATATAAATAATCATTCGCTTTTTGTTGATTGACTGATTCTCCATACGCCACGATATCGTTTAAAAGATAAATCATTTTTTCATCAGAATGGGTGAGCAAATAGCTAAAGTGCTCTAAGCGATCTTTGGAGTCTAAAACATAAGTCTTCTCTATTTCAGAATCATTAATTCGTTGGCCAACTTTTTTTTTAAATGAAACTCCTGGAGAATAAACAATGGACTCATGTCCGCCTTTTTCGATAATTGCTATGTTATTATTTAAGATTTTTACTACTTTCATCATTTACCCCTTTCCAGAAAAAAAACTCAGATTACAGACTAAACAAACCGAAATTTTTCGGTGTATTTAGTGCATAATCTGAGTTCTGCCTGCATTACCAGTCACATCACTCTAAAAATGACTACTTTGTCATTCCTAGCTTTTTTTCTTACTTACAAAAAAAGAATAGCATCAAACCCTGATATTTGTCAACGCTTTCTTTTTCTTATTTTTGTTTTTTTGATCACCTTTCATAAATATCACTAGAATGTCTACATCTTTTTCTGTGTTAGACAATCCTTCTAGATCAATAATAGCCAGTAATGTGCTCTCATCAATACTGGCTCTTCTTGAAAGTGAATCTGGAATGATCTTCTTGCAAGCTCAACTACTTTCAGATTATATAAAATCTCTTCACCGACTATTTCAGTTAACCCCTTTAACCAAAGCTACTAAAAAAGCCGAGTTTCCTCGACTAATAAATTATCTATTTCAATGAATTCACCTATTCTTTTATTAATTGATAACCTTTACCGTGAACGGTTTTTAGTTTGTCGCTGGCAAAACCAGCATGATCCATCTTATCTCGTAGTTTTCGGATTAAAGTAGATATTTGGCATTTAATTGAAGTGGTCAGCACTTCTTTGTCCCAGACAAGTCGACATAATTCTTCTTGTGAAAGCGGTCGACCATCTGCCTTGATTAATTCTTGGAGTACACGAAATTCCCTTTTTGTCAGAACCAATTTTTCTAATAAAGATTCTTGACGGAACGCTTCTTTTGGGATCTCTTCTTCGAGGCAGAGTGTCTCGCGGATATTTTCCAAAGAAGCTGTGGGAGATAAATAAGTTGCCCCAGTCAGGACTTCACTATCGCCTTGATTGTTTTCGCTTAAATGAATAATGATTATATTTTTTTGATTGATATTTTTGACGATTTTCACTCTTAATAGACATACCAATACTTGGCTATAATTTTCTTCACTGTCGTCATTTCTTGATGATTTTTTTTCATGGCTTGCTGGACTGTTTCATTTACCAGACCTACTTCAGAGGCTGATAATTCAGTCGGACTAAAGCTGGTCTGAATGACAAGTCTTAATATTTCGGTGAATTTCCCCTCAGAAATCATTGGAAAAAGCTCGTGCATTTGTTTAGAAAAATCTGCTTCATTCCCAGTGAGGGGTATTTTTTTAGCATATCTAACAGCTGACAACATATTTTGGAAAGCCTGATCTGCTCTCTGTTGATTTTTTTCAGCATTTTTTTTATTGTATCTATGGCGCAACCAAAACGATACTATTACCAAACTGATTGCTAAAAAGATTGTTACCAATACAACACCGAAACGACTAAGAAAAGTAGTTTGTCTAGTAGAAGTATTGGTTACATTGGTCGTATTTTCTTGATTCGTTAGACTCGCTTGATTAGTGGCATCAGGTGTTACTTCCACCGGTAACCAGCCAGAATTTTCCTGATACAATTCCACCCACGCATGAGCATCACCATCCTTGACAGTTGCCACGTATTGACCATTTTCTTGTTCTTCAAAACTTGAAACGGGTACTTTGTAACCCGTCGTATAACGGGCCGGCTGATCAAATAATCGGTACATAATTACCGCTGCTGTCGCAAAATGTTGGCAATAGCCTTGCCTCGTATCAAATAAAAACCCCTCTGCAATATCTTCTCCAAAAGGCATTACACCAGGTGTAAGAGAATAACTCGCTCGAGAATGGAGCTGATCAATAATAAAAGCAGTGATTTCGCTTCTTTCAGTTAAGTTTTGGCTAGCAACAAGTTCTGCTATTCGCGGCACTTCTTCAGTAGAGATTTTCGTATATTCCGATTGGACATAGCGGCTATAAAGATTCTCAACTCGATCAAACCAATCAATCTGATTTGGATCAGCTTGATTCAAAGCCGTCAGATAATCTGTTTGGCTGAGTAATCGATACCTGGCATTGTCTGCTGTACCATAATTATTTAAGGAATAATAAGGTTGATAATAAGATTGTAAATTTTGATTCAACTTTTCTAATTGTAGATCATAACTGCTATTTCTAGCTGCTTGATTGGCTGAGTAATCCCAGTCATTCCCATAATCCAATAAATAGGTATAGCGGCCATCAAAATAATTCCCGTTCGCGTAATAATTTGTCCCCCAGCCATTGCGTTCATAAGCGGTGGTTAATTCATCAAAAAAAGGCTGCTCATTTAATTCCGACCATTGATCACCTTGATAATCGCTCCAAGCTTGATCCTTTAAATATAGATCCTCGGTCGGTAATTGACTGACCGTCACTCTGAATTCTTCTTGATCAGAAGGATAATTATTGCCGCGATTGATCCGACCATTGATTGATTCCTGATTAATATTTAATAACTGCAATGAAAGATCTCTAACTCGCGTTTCCAATTGGATCGGAATCTCCAGTAAACGACTCATTTGCGGTTGAAGTAGCAGATAAAAAGCCAAAAACACACTACTAAATAACAGGCTAATAATAATCGTTGTCTTGCCGATAATATTGGTTTTTCGTTGAAATGCTTTGATATTATTTTTATTTCCTGCTAAATTACTGCCGGTTAATACATAATTAGTGACGATAATAAAAAACAACAATCCATACCAAAAACCTGTAGTCTCGATACCAATATAAGGAGATACAAATAAGACCACGGCTGCTAAAATGGTAAAAATAAAGCGTTGTCGCAAAACGACCACCATTAAATAAATCAAGCTTACAACGAATACAAATAACAAACTTACCGATAAGGTCGTCGGACTATTTAAGCTCGTTCCAGTAATGAGCCCGCTAAATTGACGATAAATGGGTAAAAAAAGGATGCCATAAGTCGCAAAAAAAGCTATAACAGCCAAATCATAACCTTTTTTTTGACTGAAAAAGCGTAACAACAAAAGCAGACTAAAAATGACACCGATGGTTATGACTAACCAGTTCTGATAATTGGTAACTTGTTTCAATAACAAACTTTTTAAAATTTCAAAACCAAATAAACTGCCCGCAAAAAAATTTAACCAGAAAATCACTAAAAAGCTAAGATTCTTTTTTGGCTTTCCACTAATCGTATATTGTTGCTGAAAGGCAATGCCATTTTCCGATTCTTTTGCTTTAAATAACCTCATAGGTAAATCACCTGCTGTGGAAGTTTTTGCTGATAATCTTCGCTGAATGTGGTCAATAATTTTTGATTCACATACAACTCCCCCTTCAAGTTCAATGAAAGATTATTACTACCATAAGCATGTGGCGTAGTTGTTTGCTCGACCTTTTTTTCAATCGACAATTGATTAATGATTTCGGTCATCAAACGCTGATAAGATTGAGGATTATTGACAGTGATTGGTGAAATCGGCAACAGTCCATTAATTAAATGAACTTCCTGAGAAATTCCTTGAACCATCAACTGATTCACTAAACTAGCCGTCAAAGTTAAAAAGCGATCAACATCTGCTAGTTTTTGTTGGTCTTCTAATAATAAATCCAGCCACAAAACAACCTGCCGATTTTCTTCTAAAGAATAAACTTTAGTCATTAATTCTCCGGTACGTGCCGAAAGCTTCCAATGAATATTTTTCGGATGGTCTCCCACCTGATAAACATCAACGGAAAAAATATCTGGACCGTCATTTCCACGAATTTCAGCAAGTGGTTGGTTATCTGAAGTTGTATTTGTTGCACTTTGATAAACAATTGTCATCTCTAAAGGGCGCGGGAAAACTTTTTGTACACTGCCGATTTGTACACTACGGCGATGACTGAATAATTTTAAATAATCATAAAAAACAATTCCTTCGACAGCCACAGCAATTTCACCGCTGTATTCAGAAGTTAGACGCAAACTTAAAATCGTCTCGGATCGTCCATCGACGTAACCAGACAGCTCAGATTGGGTCACTTTTTTTTCTGGATCTTTGGTATTTCCAGCTGTCACCAAGATTTTAAAATTTGGCACCGGCCAAAACTGATGATTCTTTACAATAAAAGCTGTCTCACCAGCAGTTCCTTGAAATACTTTTTGCGTCTGATTTTCAATTTTTATATCTAACCGATTGCCAATCCACCAAACTTGTAGAAAAGAAAAAAGAAAAAATAGCAATAATACTAAAGAAAAAATCATCAATAAGTTTGAATAGTAACGTCCGGCGAAATAGAAGCTGGCAATTGTCACTAACAAATAAAATATTTTTCGCATTAAATCCTCCTCAATACCGGTTTATCGACTTGAGCAACGATTTTTTGCAACACTGCTTTTTTTGTTAGACCATCAGCTTGTGCTTTGGGACTTAAGACGATTCGATGGGCGATCGCCGCTTCAAAATAATCCGCCACATCAGCGGGCTGAACAAATTGATTCCCTTTTAACCATGCCATTGCTCGGGCATATTTGACTAATGCTAAGACTCCTCGCGGGCTAGCGCCTATTTCAATCTCATTACTTTGGCGTGTTTCACGAACTAATTTGACTAAATATTGATAAATGGCATCATGAATATAAATTTGATTGACTTCGGCTTGTATTTCTAATAATTCATCTTTGGTGACAAGGTTCCTTAAACTATCTGTACGGCGACCATTGGCAACTTGCTTCGCTAAAATAATTTCATCGGCCTCACTGGGATAACCCATTGATAATGAAACTAAAAAACGATCCATTTGAGCCGGCGGCAATAATTGCGTTCCGACAGTCCCTTGCGGATTTTGAGTCGCAATTACAAAAAATGGCTGCGGTAACTTTCTAGTCTCTCCGTCAACTGTCACTTGTTTTTCTTCCATTACTTCTAATAAAGCTGATTGGGTCTTCGGTGATGTTCGATTGATTTCATCGGCTAATAATAAATCGCAGAAAACAGCTCCCTCTTGAAAAACAAAACGATCCTGATCTTTTTGATAAATCGAAAAACCTGTTAAATCCGATGGTAAAACATCTGGTGTAAACTGCACGCGATTATTCTTCAACGCAAAAACTTTCGACAAGGCCGTCGCCAAAGTCGTCTTTCCTACCCCCGGTATATCTTCCAACAAAATATGTCCATCGGCTAAAAATGCCGCCACAACTGACATAATTAAATTTTCTTTCCCCAAAATAACCGTATTTAACTTTTTCATCAAACGCCAAATCTTTTCTTGATTATTCATAGAATGCTCCTCGCTGTTTGATAGACCTTAGTTTAGACCTTCGAGTGGAGTTTAAGTCAATCTTTTAAGCCAAAAAAAGCGATTTTAGGAAAAAATTTTGATTTATTTAAAATTTTATTTGACAGAGACGTTATATAGTTTTATAGTTAATTACACAAGTAACTAACCAAACAACTGAGGTGAACATTTTGGAATTTAATTACACCGATGCAAAACCTTTGTTTCAGCAAGTAGCCGATCAGATCTCTGAAGGGATTTTAAATGGTGATTTTATTGAAGGGGAACAAATACCTTCCACCACAGAAATTTCTAAGAGTTATCAAATCAACCCTGCCACAGTTTTAAAAGGCATGAATTTACTGGTTGAAACAAATTTAATCGAAAAGAAAAGAGGTATTGGCATGTTTGTACTAGCTGGGGCACAAGAAAAAATCCGCGCCAATCGCAGAGAAGAATTTTTATCGAAAGAAGTTGCTAACTTAGTCGAAGAAGCAAAAAAAATCGGCATCAGCCAAGAACAGCTGCAAGCCTTAATTGAAAGAGGGTATCAAAAATGAGTTTAGTGATTAATGGGGTAACTAAAATTTATAAAGAAAAAAATGCTTTAGATGATATTCAATTAACTTTTGAAAAAGAAAAAATTTATGGTCTATTAGGACGAAATGGTGCTGGTAAAAGTACTTTACTAAATATTATCAGCAATCGCGCTTTTCCTAGTCGGGGATCGGTCAATCTAGATGGTGAAAAAGTGACTGATAACGAACATGCCCTAGACAACATTTATTTAATGAGTGAAGACAATCTCTTCCCTTCACCTTTGAAAGTCAAAGATGTCTTTAAATTAAGTGAAGGATTTTATGGCAACTTCGACTGGGATTTAGCCAATCATATGATCAAAGCTTTCGATTTAGACCCGAAATTAAAAATGCGCAAACTATCAACTGGTTACCGTAGCATCGCAAAATTGATTACAGCTTTATCAGTTCCTTGTGATTATATTTTTCTGGACGAGCCTGTTTTAGGTTTAGATGCCAATCACCGAGAATTGTTTTATCAGTTTTTATTAGAAACTTACGAAGAACGTCCACGAACTTTTGTATTATCTACTCACTTAATCGAAGAAATCGCTAATTTGTTAGAAGAAGTGATCTTTATTGATCATGGAAAATTGATCAAACAAGCAACGGTCGAGGATATTTTAGGTGAGGGAAAAACTTTAACTGGACCGAAGGATTTGGTTTTAGCTGCGACTGAAAATTTACATGTTTTAAATATTGATTTATTAGGTAACCAAGCAACAGCTTTTGTGACTGGTGATTTACCTGCCCAATTACCCGGAGAAATTCGCTTAGGACCGATGAATTTACAAAGCTACTTTGTGCAATTAACAAAAAGAAATGGGGAAGCAAAATGAAACTGACAACAGCCTTAGGATATAGATTAAAATATATAGCCATTTCCGGTGGGATTTACTTTGGATTTTTCGTGGCTTTTGCCATTATTTTTCCACTACTGGGAGTTATAGCGATAGGTGGTAGTCACGAACAAGTCTACTCGGATCTTCTATTCAGTCCGTTAATTTATGGTTTCATTATGGCTTTTATTGGGGTAAATTCTGATTTCAAATTATTTATTCAAAATGGTGTCTCTCGTCGTACAATTTTTATCACCAATATTATTTCTAATTTACTACAATCTTTTGGATTAGCAGCAATCTGTTTACTACTTAAAAAAGTGGTTGATTCACTACCAATGTTTGAGAATTTTACTTTAAGTACCTTCTTCTTGGATTTTTATTCTGATGGAAATTTATTAAAAACTTTGTTTATTTTCACTTGGATCCTGTTCTTTGGTACATGTATTGCTTTATTAGCTGGTACCTTTAATGATCGGGTCCAAGGAATGAAAAAAATTGTCATTATTTTATTATTGATTATGATTCCTACTGGTTTGTTAACTTTGTTTCCGATTGCTACTGGCACGACCCTTAGTCCTTGGGTAGCAACATTTATGAAACTTACTATAGGCTTGCAAAATAGTCGTTTCCATCTATTGCCAATGAGTATTTCACTTTTAGTTGGTATGGTGATTTGCTTAGGTATTACCTATTTATTAAATGTTCGTCGGGAAGTTCGACGTTTGAATGCATAGAAAAACACGGTGATCGCTAGTTGATCACCGTGTTTCTTTTAGTCTTTTTTAGGCAAATACTTCAACCACAAAGTATCTCCCGAGAGAACTTCGGCTGATTTTAATTGAAAGCCGACAGGTAAATTTGTCGGATTATTATCCTTCTCCTACTCCATACCTTAATGAAAGACATTAAGCCACTTAATTTTTTATAATATAATGGGTATATAGGTTATCACAAAGGAGACTCTGCTATGTATTATCCAATCCAAATTCCCTATATCCTTGATTTATCTTTTCAAAAGCATATTAAATACAGTGAAACTGTCATTGATGAATTATCCGATTTTATTATTTGTTATTGGGATATGATTTCCCTTACTGATGAAGCACTTTATTTAGAAAATATCATCATTTTAGACGGATGTATTGATTTAGTTGTAGATTTTGAAGCAAAAGTAATTGGGTTCTCCGGTATGACTAGCACGGACTTTCATTTCCCCATCCATCTACCAGCTAAGTTTATGGGGTTACGTCTAATGCCCAATGCTTTCCACCAACTTACTGGTCGAAAACCACAAGATGCTTTAGATAAACTTTTGTCTATAGCTGAAATATATACTGATTTTGATTGTGACTTATTTTTTAGTTTGTCCTTTGAAGAAGCCAGAGAATACTTAATAGGATTCATTTCGAATAAAATGGATGGTTTTGTACCTGATACTTATTCAAAGTTATTCAGTAAGTTTAGTCAGGACCCACCTTCTTCAGTAAGTGAAGTTTGTCAGATTTTGAATCTTAGTCAAAGCCAATGTCAAAGGAACTTCATTAAACATTATGGCTTGACCCCCAAAGTTGTTCTTTCAATTTTAAGATTTCAAAAAGCCATTACTATTTTAACTTCTACAAAATCAAGACCAAGTGACGTTTTAGAGTTTGTTAGATATTATGATCAATCGCATTTTATCAATGATTTTAAACGAAACATTGGGTTAACACCACTTGAGCTTATTTCTCGTTACCAATAAAGTGGAATTTTTGACTATTTTTTCCAATACGGCAAATTATTTTCTTGATAAACTATCCTTAAATAGAGGAGGAGTATATGATGATGAAAAGCATGTCACCCAATTTAATGGTAGAAAGCGTTGAAGAAACTATCAGCTTTTATGAAGAAAAATTAGGTTTTATTATGGTTGCTTCTGTTCCAAGTGAGCAAGGCGGCTTGCAATTTGGTATTCTTGTAAAGGATGATCTAACCCTAATGGTTCAAGAAAAGAATAATTTCATTAGTGAGTATCCGGCGTTGGAAACGGACAAAGTTAAACCGTCCATTAGTCTTTATATCCAAACTGACGATTTGGATTCCTTGTACGATAATTTAAAAGCAGTTCATACGATTAACACTGAAATGCACACGACATTCTATGGAACCAAAGAGTTTGCAATACTAGATAATTCTGGCTACGTTTTAACTTTTACTGAAGAAAAGAAGTAAATTCACAATTGAATACTAAAATGACGTTCACAAAACTGAGCGTCATTTTTAGTATTTACAAGTTTCTGTTCTGATATTTTGGTATAAGCTGAGTATGGCATCCAACACTTCACTAGTTTAGTTCGGTTTATGATGTAAGAATGGGCTAGAAGTAGCAGTTGATAAACTATATTAAGATTTTACAGATGCATTTTAAAGGTAATTATCAAAGAACTATAGTCTCTACCACGGGTCATTCTTGGTGGATAGTTAAAGATATCATTTCTCGAACAACAACTAAAAATATGCACAGTAATGTGAGGTTTGATCATCTTAATCTTCCCCTCTATGTTACTATTTAATATTTTGATCAAAAAACTGGGTGATTTTTTCAAAAGGAATTATCTCTAGTTGATCATACAGATCGGTATGACTCGCGCCTGGAATCACCATTAATTCTTTGTTGTCGCCAGTAAGACTTTTATAAGCATCTTCACTAAAATATAGCGAATGGGCTTTTTCCCCGTGAACCAGTAAAACAGCATTGCGAATCTCATGAATATACTGTAATAAAGGCATATTCATAAATGATAAAGCCGAAGTGACATTCCAACCGTTATTTGAATTTAACGAACGCTGATGATAGCCGCGGTCGGTTTTATAATAGTCAAAATAATCCTTCACAAAATAAGGCGCATCTTCCGGTAATGGATCCACTACACCACCAGCCAAAGCATACTCACCCTTTTTGTAATCTTCAATTCTTTGGGCGTTTAAATTTTGACGGGCTTGATAACGGGCTTCTTGGTCCATCGCATCAAAATAACCATTGGCATTAACCCGTGACATATCATACATAGTGACCGCTACTGTCGCCTTGATTCTTGTATCGATCCCCGCCGCATTCAACGCCATACCGCCCCAACCACAAATTCCGATAATCCCAATTTTTTCTGGATCAACATTGTCTTGAACCGATAAAAAATCCACCGCCGCTTGAAAATCTTCCGTATTAATATCGGGTGACGCCACATATCTCGGTGTCCCGCCACTTTCACCAGTAAAAGACGGATCAAAAGCGATAGTCAAATAGCCATTTTCTGCCATTTTTTGGGCATATAAACCAGAAGATTGTTCCTTGACTGCGCCAAATGGTCCACTAACTGCAATCGCCGGAAGCTTGCCAGAAATATTTTTTGGCTCAAACAAATCCGCTGCTAAAGTAATGCCATAACGAGTGTGAAAGGTGACTTTACGATGATTCACCAGTTGACTTTGCGGGAAAACTTTATCCCATTCTATTGTTAAATTTAATTTTTCTTCCATGATGATGACCTCTTTTCTTTGATAAATGCAGTCTAAAGCTTCACCTTGACTTTAAGTCAAGAAAAATATTTTCCTGCTGGTTACATTTAGTATAGAAGCCCGCCATTCGATTAGCTAATACTTATAAAGAACACACTGTTATGCCTGTTGGTTATGATAAAAACGAAAAAAGATCAGACAGTCTGACTTTTTTTATATACACTTATTTTCCTTAAGAAGCGGTGCCTTCTGCTTTCCAACCTTCTGTAATCAACCAAGATTTTCCATCGATGCTCAACGTATAATGATCCGATCCCACATCTTGGGATTCGGATTAAACACGCGCTAGATTGGAATTTCTATGTCTTCTCAAGCGTAGAATGCCATCCATTCTTTTTCACAGCCAGCGTTTGCGATATTTTCATATTTACTAGCATCTAGCATGTAGAAATGTTCGTCGAACTTTTGGTTGTAAAGACGGTGGACAGGTCTCCCCACTCCATTGCTCGCCTGTAATCTCCACCGAATCAGTAACGACTAAACTAATTTCAGACAATAAAAGCTAGAAGCCTTGATAAATGGCTTCTAACTTTAGATTTTTATTTTTTCCTACTAAATCAATTAAAATAGAAAATTATTCATGAAAAATCGATTTATTTATAACGTTCCATTACACCTTTTTCTTGTAACTGTTTATCGTAATTTTTTGCTGGAGCAATCAGCCAATTAATAATGGCACATAAGATAATCCCCCATCCGGCAATGATAAATAATTTTTCTACACCGATGCGATCGGCTACTGGACAGGCGAAAATTAGACCGACTGATGCTAGTAAACTTAATAATGCCATGACTACACCCATGATTCTTCCTAGCTGCTGGATTGGAAAAGTTTGCTGGATCATTGCCATTAATATGGTGTCAAAAAATGGTGCAGCTATCCCGGTAAAGGCGCTAAAAATGATAAACCAGATTAATCCAGTATTATTTGCAGGTAAAAGACCACTTGCTGCTAACGTGATTCCGATGACTAGATAAGCAATGATTAAAGGCTTCATACGGTCTTTTCAGTTTCCAAAGACACCAATAATTGATCCACCTACCAACATTCCGATCGAGTAAATAATTTGGACAAATCCTGCGTTGCTGACAGTTCCTTCAAAATAACCAATCGTCATTAAAGGATACATACTGGCGGCTGGCATAATAAAGATGGAGGATATGGCGCCAATCAGCACGGTAATCCACAAACCTTTTTTACTGCGCAGGTCTCTGATCCCTTGTTTTGTATCTTCAAGTGCCAGTGTATTGCCGGAATGCGTTGCAGTTTTCGGTATTTTTACAAAAAGTAACAACACTAGACCTAAGAATGCTCCTAAAACGTCTAAAAGCAACAATAAATGCAACGGCATAAGGGCAAAAAGAAACGCGCCAATTCCTGGAGCAATGATTTTATTGGCGGATTGCACCATGCCTAGTTGTCCATTGACTTTAGTTAATTCTTCTCTTGGCGCAATCGTTGGCAAAATCGATAGGATCGTCGGTGTCTGGAATGTTTGCGTCACCGCGCGAACAAATAAAGAGACATAAATCAGCCAAAATGGGAAAGTTCCGGTAACTATTCCGGTGACAGATAGAATAATCGCAAATAAAGCCGCAATCAAATCTGGCACAACCAACAGTCCTTTTTTGTTCAAGCGATCCACATACGGACCGACGAATGGGCTTAATACAACCATCGGCAGCATCCCTAATAATGTCGCAAAACTCAGCATCGTTGCGGATTTCGTTTGTTCAGTCAGATACCAGATGATGGCATACTGAACAGTCATACTGGTGATTCCTGTTAAAAATTGACTCATTAAAAATAATTGAACATTGACGTGCCACTGGCGTTTTGCATTACTTTGTTTCAAAGTAAAACCTCCTGAAATTTAAAATCGGATTCGCCTTCAGGCAATGGTTTATTTATGGATGTCTACTGAACGTCGTCAAATAAAAGCACACAAAAAGCTAGGATTTCTCCTAGCCCTCAATAGTATGATTCAACTGACACTCGTTATAAGCAAGTTCATATGAATGATGATTGAGAATGTAAGAATATCTATAGACACGCCAAATAAACAATTGCTTATCGGCTATTAAATTCATCTAGATAGACATTGTTACGCTCAAAAATACAACCCCGTTCATCAAATAAACTTTGCTTCACTCTTAAATTCTTCTCGATAACTATATTATACTCTCTTTCCCAGTGTCAACGTGGGTTATTTGGACTCGCTGTTTACTAGCTAGACCAAAAAACAGACGGAAAATCCGTCTGCTACTTTTTATAATTCAGTTCCTTGACTAGCAATCACATTTTTATACCAGTAGAAAGAATCTTTTTTGATACGGGCACATTCCTTTTCGTCGTCATCTGTGCGATCGACATAAATCAAGCCATAGCGTTTTTTGTAGCCGTTACTTGTAGACAGTAAATCTAAAGCTGACCAAGGCATGTAGCCGATCACTTCAACACCAAGATCCATCGCTCGCTTGGTGGCTTTAATATGCTCCCGTAAATAATCAATTCGATAATCATCGTGAATTTTGCCATCAGGCGTTAATTCATCGTAAGCACCTAAGCCATTTTCAGTAATCATAAATGGAATCTTATAGCGAGTATACAAATCACGATAAACATATTCCAAACCAATCGGATCGATTGCCCAATCCCAGTCTGTTGTTTTTAATTCAGGGTTTGAACACATTTGATAAAATCCAGGATGGGTTTCAAAACCAGACATATCACCTTTTTTACCAGTTAAATTATATCCGGACCAGCGTCGCTCAGCCCCTTCTGGACAAGCATGAGCACAATTGCTGTCATAATAATTAATAGCGAAGAAATCTGACAAGTTTTCAGCGAATAATTTTTCATCGTCAGCAGCCATTTCTGGTGCCAAGTCATTTTGTTTCAAATAAGTTAAAGCTGCGACATTATAGTAACCCTTGAAATAAACATCCAAGTAGTAGCTGTTTCTTAAATCATTGGCATTTAAAGCCGCAATTTGATCTTCTGGTTTACAAGTTCTGGCATAAATCGGTGAATAACCTAAAGCCGGACCTGCTAAACCACCTACTTCATGAACATACTTCACAGCAATAGCTTGCGCCAAGTTCATATGATGATTGATTTGATAGCGCAACTGATTATTGTCTTGATATTCTGGCAGAATATAACATTTTTGCGTCCAATATTGCACGATAATACTTTGCTCATTAATGGTAATCCAATATTTCACATCATCTTTAAATTCATTAATAATATATTTTGCAAAGACCGCAAAATCATCTACCACTTCCCGAGATAACCAGCCGCCATATTTTTCTACCAAAGGCCAAGGCAAATCATAATGATACAAAGTTGGGATTGGTTCGATATCGTTGGCTTTCAATTCATTGATTAAATCTCGATAAAATTGAACCCCCTCTTGATTGACTTCACCATCTCCATTTGGAAAAATTCGTGACCAAGCAATCGAAAAACGGTAACTAGTGAAGCCCATTTCTTTAAACAAGGCGATATCTTCCTTATATTTGTGGTAATGATCGCTGGCTACACTGGCATCAGCAAAACCAAATTTTTCGTGTCGCTCTTGGTTGATCACATCTTGTTGTGAAACGCCTTTGCCATCGATAGCAGCGGCCCCTTCTACTTGATAGGCGCTAGTTGAAGCCCCCCATAGGAAATCTTTTGGAAATTCTTTTTGCATGTTGTTTCGCTCCTCATCTTTTTATTTAAATTAAGGATGAGTCAATAACGGACTACATCAATTTACCTTGATTAAAAAACTACTCATCTAAATGACTCGTATCAGCTAACTTTTCTAATGTATATTTTCCAGCTTGATACTTCAAAGTGGTAATACTACAATTGCCGATATCTTCACCTTGATATTGTCCTGGGACGATTTCTTCTAACAATATTGGAATCATGCCACCGGAAGAAACGATTAATACGTTGCCGCCATCTTTTTTCTCTGTTTGCTTAATAACTTTTTTCATACCTGCCAGTCCACGTTTTTGGACAGTGGCAAAGTTTTCTGCCGTACCAGTTTCATCTGCTGCGGCAATCGCATCGACAACGCCTGCCTCTCCACCTAACGCTTCTACCAATGCTGAATAATCTGACCAATCATCCTTATAGGCAAGTCCATGAGGTGCCATGATTGTATTCCACATAACTTCATTGGTTTGACCTTCAAAGCCACCAAAGTTTTTTTCGCGGAAGCCATTGTTTTCAGTTAATGTTGGTGTTTTTTTATTGTTTTCAGCTAAAATTAATTGCGCAGTGCTCCTTTGTCGTCCTAAATCGCTAGAATAAGCACCGGAAAATTTAACATCAGCCAAAGATCCACCTACCAATTTTGCTTGATCAATCCCTACATCTGTCAATGGGGTGTCAGCAAAACCTTGCACTTGGCCGGTTGTGTTAAACCAAGTTTTTCCATGGCGGACTAAATAAATCGTGATTGGTTTTTCTTGATTATCGGTATTTCCTTTGGCTTCAGCATTATTTACTCCACCAAAAAAGCTAAAACTAACTGCTACGATAGCTAATAAAGCCAGTCTAAATTTTTTCACAGTCAAAACTCCTTCTAATTTGTATCTGAAAAATTTTTAAATATTTATGAGGTGAGAAACGGAGGATTCTCACCTCGTATCAGTTAGTTTGCTTCAAGCTTATTGGTTATCAACTCGAAAAACTCGACCAAATCTTTTGTTAAACTTACTTCACTTGAAATTGTCATTAAATGATCCTGCGCATGAGTAAACAATAAACAGGGCTCATAGCTTTTACCGGCTGCTTCATTTTGAATGACTGCAGTTTGGGATTTGTGAGCCAAAACAATATTGTCTTTGGCAGCTTTTAAAGCTTCTTTTGCTGCCACAAAATCATTTTCTTTCGCCAATTTGATGGCTTCCTGGGCTTTCGTTCGACCATTACCAGCGTGTAAAATAATTTGCATCGCTACTGGGATTAATTCGTTTTCTGTCATTTCTTTTTCTTCCATCATAATTTACACCTCATTTATTGTGGACTAACAGAGGCAGCAGGCATTGCTGGCGCTTCTTCTGTTTGAATTTCATCAGCTAAAAGTTCTCTTTCATACACTTTAAAGAATGGATACCAAGTAATTAGATACATCGCGAACAATAAGATATACCAAAGAACTGCTCGGAAATCTTGTAAAATCATGACACTAGAAATCGGTGCCGGAATCTGAGCTACTTGCATCAATTGTTCTGGAATATTCAGTAAACCACCACGCATCGCAAACCAAACGACGCAACTACCTGTAATGGAATTAATCCACATTGGCATCATTAAGATTGGGTTCATCACCACCGGCGTACTAAAGACAATTGGTTCATTAATATTAAAAATCGAAGGGGCGATACAAATTCGACCTAACGTTTTTAATTTTTTTGATTTTGAGAAACACATTAATAAATTTAAGGCCAATGTCGCACCTGTACCGCCCATCATAATTAAACCTAAGCTATAAACAGTTTCATTGGTAACAATATTCATAGCCGCATTGCCTTGATCCACTGCTAAAGCGTTGGCAGCAATTCCGGCAATAAAAATCGGATTTTGAATCGCTGACCACAACCAAGTCGAAATTCCCATTGAATAGAAGAAAGCGGGAATTAATACTAACAAGATTAAACCTGGTAATGATTGACCGAAACTTTGAATCGGTTCAAAAAGATTTAAAATAATGTCAAAGATATCTAATTTGAAACTAAAGATTAAGGTTGACCACAATGCCAAACTCAAGAAGATTGGAATAATATTGTGAATCCACTCAATGACAAAATCTGGCATTTCACTGTTTTTCAATAAATTCAGTTTCGAATATAAATGGAAAATAATACTGACGACACCACCGACAATGACACCAATTAAAATCCCAGTCGGTCCAACGCGTCCCATATCATAAAAGCCTTCTTCAGCACCCACCGGATGTAGCGTCATCATTAACGAACAAATTGCAACGATTCCTGCGGTAATGGCATACTTAGGATGTTTTAACTTTTCCATATATTGATTGGCTACCATGAAAGAGGCGATCAAACCGATCATTCCAAAAGAATAATTAGAAATATTTCCTAGGTCTGGTAACTGTGGAATATACGAACGAAAAACATTATAGAAAAATACAATCGAACCAGTCATGATAAAAGGAATTAACTTTTGCATCGCACTGGACAATCCAGCTACTGCAGGTTTTTGAGTTAGAATCTTGGCTTTAGGTGCAAAGGAATTCGCTAGCCAATCCATAAACTTTTTCATGTTTGTGCCTCCTTATGCTTCTAATTTAGCTAAAGCAAAATCTAATAACCCATCGCCATCTAACATGCCGTAAATATCTTGCGGAATCACATCGACTGTGACATTAAAAGGTTTTGCTTGTTCCGTCATTTCCTCTTTAAAAGAAGCGTAATGTGGACCTAATAATAAAATATCGATGCTATCAAGATATTGACTAATCTCGCTTTCACTGCGGGCTTCAATAGAACCACCGATGCCACGTTTTTTCGCTGCCTTTCTAGTTTTTTGAGCTAAAAAGCCACTCGACATTCCTGCGCCACAACATAACATAATATTAACCGTTTTCATTTTGCTGTCCTCCAGTATCTTTTTTATTTAACTCGTTGTTCTTTACACTTCGTATTATGGCTGATTTGCACTTACACCCTCAACTAAACAATTGCACACCCCCGTGCAAAAAAATATATCATCTGGTTTTAATCCACGTTATAATATTTATAAAGTGTTGTAAGGAGGCCACCTATGAAAGCCAAACAAGCACAATTAATTGATTATCTTTTACAACAACAGCACCCAACTTCGGCCCGTATTTTGGCTGAAAAAATTGGTGTGTCCGTCAGAACAATTAAAAATTATATCTATGAAATCAATCAATCATCTGGAAATCCCGTTATTTTATCCTCACAATTAGGCTATCAAATCGAACATCAAGCGGGACAAAAAATCTTGAGTCAGACACCGCAAAAAGAAGCCCTCCCACAAAATTTTAAAGAGCGCTCTTTTTATTTGATTAAAAAAAGTCTGATTGAAAATCGCCAATTGAATATTTTTGACTTAAGTGAGGAATTATTTGTCAGCTACGCTACTTTGAAAACTGACGTCGCTAAAATGAACCAGTCCTTTGCCAAATACCACGTCAAATTCATGATTAAAAATGACACTTTACAGATCATCGGTGAGGAGAAAGACAAACGTCAATTGCTTTCCTACGTTATTTTCGAGGAAGTCCCCCATCAATTCATCAATCAAGAAATTTTAGCAGAGAACTTTAACCAAAATGACGTAACCAAGCTGGCGAATATTATTACTGAAACTTTGCAAGCGACTAAATACCGCCTTAATGATTTTTCATTTATTAATTTGATGTTGCATCTACTGATTTTACTGGAGTCAGTTCGTAATGATCATTCTCTCATCAGTCGTAATTGGTTTAGTTCTTGGCTGAGAGAAGACAAAGCCAAACTAGTGACGCAAATGATTCATGCGATTGAAAAAGATTTTGATCTAGTCTTGAACCATCATGAAAAAGAAGAAATTCATATGATTTTCCAAGCCAATGTCAACTATATTCCTTCCAATAATCTGGATGAATTGGAGCAGATTGTCGGTGCTGATATTATGACAGCGGTGCAAAATATCGTCAGTGACACCTGCCAGACTTTTGGTGTCAATTTAACTAGTGAATCTTTCTTAGTGCCTTTTTCGTTGCATATTAGCGGACTTTTTTCCCGAGCAAAGCAAGCAACCTCTTTAAAAAACCCAATGTTGCCTTCCATGAAAAAAGATTTTCCGATTGTTTATGATATCGCAGTCTTTATTGCTTTACGTCTAAATCATTATTTATCGATTGATGTGGCTGAAGATGAAGCGGCTTATATTGCGCTCCATGTGGGTTCTGAATTAGAACAACAGAAAAAAGATCTCTTTAAAATTTCGACGGTTTTACTATGCCCACAATATATGAACTTAGATGAAAAATTATATGAGCAACTGCACCAGCAATTTGGCAATGATTTAAAGATTGAAGCGGTGATATCCGATTATAATCAATTAAAAACACCTGATATTGAGTTATTGATTACGACCTTACCGGTACCTGCCAGCTCAAGTTTTCAAACCATTCAAATTTCGCCTATTTTCACTGAAGAGCAGCGCTTGTTACTTCTATCTAAAGTTGGGCAAATACGATTACATAGAAAACATCGTATTTTAGCCAAGAATTTCGATGATTATTTTGATCCACAATTCTTTACCTGTCAAAAAAATGAAACCAATCAAATGACCGTCTTGAAGAAAATTTGTCAGCAATTAGAAAGTGCAGAAATTGTTTCAGAAGATTTTTATACCCATGTTTTAGAACGAGAATTGGCTTCTTCCACAGCTTTTGAAGCAGTGGCGATACCCCATTCCGTCTATATGGAAGCTGAAAAAACGACAATTTCGATTTTTATTGCCAAAGATGGGATTCAATGGGGAACAAAAAAAGTTCAATTGGTTTTATTGGCAGCCATTAATGAAGTTGACCGACGGTATTTTACCGAAATTTACGAAGCCTTGATATCGGTTTTTGATTCTGCGGGTATCTATCAAGAAATCAAAGAAGTCAAAGATTTTGAGAGTTTCCGTAAATTAATTTTAGCCAAAATTTAAAAAGCAGCAGTGACGGAAAATTTCACGTCGCTGCTGCTTTTTTATGCGATTTTTTTAATAATCGAAAGTAAAGTTGCTACATCCTCTGGTCGAGTATCGCCAGTTGTTCCGTCAATGATCGAGCTATATACGTGAGGAATGATTTTCTTCACACCAGCATCTAAAGCAATTTGTAGGATTTCTTCAAAGTTTTCTAGATCAATCCCGCCAGTTGGTTCTAAATAGAAATCATACTTGCCACAAGCTTCAGCCACTGCCTTGAATTCATCTTTATGAGCTAAGCCTTTCATTGGAAAATATTTTACCGAGCTACCGCCCATATCTTGTAATAATTTAATGGCTGTTTCGATTGGCACGATTGCTTCTGGCGCTTTTGAGCTTAACGGGCCAGTCGCAATATTTACAAAACCAACTTTTCCGGTTGGAGAAACCAAACCATTTATAACTGTTTCATTTTGATTTAATAATGCTCGTGAAGCACCAACGCCAGTAAATATTTGATTCACATGTTGCGGTTGTAAAACTCCAGATAAGCGGGTTACCATTTGACTTTGGTTTGGATCACCCGCACCAAGTCCCACCGATAAAGCATTTTCTGTCGCTGCTTGATATTTTTTCATGTCTTCAATGGCCGCTTCGTCGCTGGCATAATTTTTTGACAATACACCTAAAACTACATAACCTTCAGCAGCTTCATAACAATCTTTTGCATTTTCAACTGAATTTGCTAAAACATTTAAGCAAACCCGTTCTTGATAATATTTTGGACTTAATGACATAATTAAACTCCCTACATAATTTCTTTTAATCGATTGACAATTTTTGTCATTTCACTTTGATTCACTGAGCGTACATCAAATTCGATGATGCCATTATTAGCTTGATATTCTCTCGTATAAACTGCAGGATCTTTTTCTTTCAGTTCTTCAATCACTTGTTTGGCATTTTTTTCGCCGCTGACTTTGACGCTGGCTCTATAAATATCGCGACCGGCACCATCTTGAACGACTTCGGCGGATAAATCTGAAATTTCGTTAAGATCTGCGATAAAAGGAAGCATTCTCGCCTTCATTTCACTGCCGGCTTCACTACCATGGACTAAGTAATCTTCCACCGCTTGTGTAAAACCTAAAATATTGTCTTTACCAATCTTCATGGCGCGACCGATTCCCTTGCCTTGCAGCCGAATCCACTCAATATATTCTTTTTTACCGATGACTAAACCAGCACTTGGCCCTTCCATCGCTTTGGCACCAGAATAAATCACTAAATCTGCACCCGCTTGAATATATTTAAATAAATCTTCTTCCGCTGCTGCATCGACAATTAGTGGAATCTTGTGTGCTTTCGCTACAGTTGCCGTTTCAGCAACCGTCAGCATGCTTTTTTGAACAGTGTGATGGCTTTTAATATATAAAATCGCCGCTGTTTTTTCTGTAATCATCATTTCTAAATGGTCTGGTCCGCACATATTGGCATAACCTGCCTCAATCACTTGTCCGCCACCTTGTTCCACCATGACTTCAACTGGTGTCCCATAATCAACGTTATGACCTTTCGGTAAAATGATTTCTCTTTTATTGATTTTGTCAGTATACGGATGGTAAGCATGATATAAATCTCCAGCACCAATCAAGGCCGCCACTGATTGGGCAATTCCAGCTGAAGCGGAAGAAACAATTTGTGCGTCTTCCACTTTTAATAATTTAGCTAAATAGGCCCCAGTCTGGATGGCTAACTGACTCATTTCAAAAAAGTGTTCACCACCAAAACGTTGGGCTGTCAAAACATTCTCAGAAACTTTTGAAACCCCTAAAATAGTCATGCGACCTGAGGCATTAATAACTTCTTTCAAGCCTAATTTTTCAAAATTAATTGTCATAAAGGACGCCTCCAATGATTGTTTGATGGGGTTTAATCTGTTCGATTGCCATTCTAGTAAAACCATTAGAATCAATTAATTCTTTGTCTGCTGGGATAATTTCAAAAATGGTTAAATCAGCATCATAGTCGACAGCTATTTTCCCTTTATTGTTTAAATTGAAATTTTTAGCCGGTGCAACTGTGATTTTTTCGATTATTTCTTCCCAAGAATAGCCAACGACTCGTAATTTTTCTAGCGTTGTCGCTAAGTCAAAAACAGGGCCATTTTCACGGTTACGAACATAAATATCGGTACTAATTGAGTGAGCTTTCATTCCTGCTGCAAATGCTTTTTCTGCAACATTAAAATTAAAGCTATCTGTTCCATGACCAATATCAAAAATGATGTCCTTACGATAAGCATCCCAAACAAAACTTTTAATCTCTTGGGTTGTTTGATCAAGAATACCATTGGGTTTTCCGTTAAAACAATGGGTTAAGACATCACCTTTTGACATCACTGTCAATACTTCTTGTAATTCTGGCGGCGCTGATCCAATATGCACCATCAGAGGTAAATCATGATTGTCCGCTTGGATTTTTTTAGCCAATTCTAGTGGTGTAAACCCATTTTCTCCCACAACTGTTTTACTCATGCGAGCTTTGATCCCTACAATAAATTCAGGCAACTCCATTAAAGCCTGATGAACTAAATCTTCTTGCACTTTGGTAAGATCAGCTAATTCATCTTGCTCGACAATGCCCCATTTTGAAATATTAAGTAATGCATAAACGTTGGTTTTTGCCGCCTCTGCTAACTGATAAAAATCATTGATATTTTCAGCGCCGGTGGTTCCGGCATCAATCACTGTGGTTACCCCTTTTTTTACGCCAATTTCATCAGGAAAATCGTAATACAATTTCATCTTTTGATAGCAATGAACATGATCATCAATCCAGCCAGCTGAAATATAATAATCATCTTTTAAATCAATGACTTCTTTTGCTTCATCAGTAATCGTTGTGTCGACTTTGGCAATTTTTCCAGCTGAAATTGCAATCTCAATTTTACTACCGTCGATTTGCTTCCCATTTTTGATTAATTTATCAAACATTTATGAACTGCCTTCCTTCTATTTAATCGCTACAGGGAAAAGTGCACCTAAAATCATCGCACCTAAAATTGCGCCACCGGCAATTGGTTTTTTCCATGCATAAAAAGCTAATGCGCCTAAAGTTGCACCGATGCCGATGGGAATGGATGCTAGACAAGCACTTAAAATAATCAATGGTCCTAAGAAACGACCAGACGAATTTCCGGCACCCATCATCACATCCGCGCCAAAAGTCGAGTTTGATTGATTAATCGTAAACTTACGAATCAAAATTATCACTCCACCGACTAACGCACCTAAAATTAAACCTGTCGCTAATGACAAAGCAAAGTTATCAATTGGCGCAGTAATTTTCATACTAAGAAAAATCGCTGGAATCCCAATCCCGATTCCTGTTAAAATTGAACCGCCTAAATCTAAAATACCGACTAATGAACCTTCTAAAATTCGGGCAAATAAGAAACTAGCGCCAAAAGCCGCTGCCGCACCATAAGATCCGCCATCTAAACCAGCTTTTAACATTGCTACAATCGATACTTCATTAAAGGCGCCCACGCCATAAGTAACATACATATGGGTTCCCGCAAAAACAGCTGCCGACATCAAGCCTACAATAATCGGAAATGACCAATCCGCAAACCAGAAACTTTTTTGTTTTTGTGCGGCCAATATCTCTTCTTGTTCTTTTTCCCACTGTTCCGTATTCTCCATGATTCTCCTCCTAATTTTTATGCATAAAGCTTCTCTTCAGAAATTTCTTTTGTTTATTCGATATTAAAAATACCATGCAGATTATCTAACCAATTTGGTGCTGAAAGTTTGAAGCTTTCCAACATTTGTAAATCGAAACCACGGAAGAAGCCACTTAACACGAACAGTAAGATAATTGCTGCCATCATACTCTTAGTAACTTTGTTCCAACCGATTTCGTCAACACCTTTACCGATTAAAATCCCTAATACCACACCTGGTACCGCGTTACCCATGATTAATTGTGCAAGTCCGCCAAATAAAGTTCCCCAGAAACCAGTTCGTTTGCCTGCGTCTAAAGCTGCTAGCCAGAAAATAACCGGCATTACGGTATTAATTAAAATTGTTGCTGCCGGAACTAAGACTGCGACTGCTGTGACTTGTAAAGATTCTGGAATAGCTGCGGCAGTTGAATTTAAAAAGGCTACTACGACAGCCCCGATCACGGCGCCGACAATCCCCATTTTCTTAGGATTATGGACGGTTTCGCCAACATTTTTATTTTTGAATAATAAAGCTGCGGCTGCCCAGTTGGGAACGATCCGGTGGGTCACATCTTGCGTGAAGGCACCGGCACCAACAGTTGATGCCCAAGCATTAAAGAAGAACCCTAAACCGAAAGAAAAATGCGAAGCAGGATCGCCCATGCAGGCATTCATTTCTCCCAATGTCCGAAAAGCACCTAAACCTTGAGTGCTAGGAGCATGAAACATTCGAGCTGCACCGACTGATGCAGAAAAACCTAACAATCCGCCAATGATGATTGATTTAATTAATATAATTGCAAAATCCACGAAATAACTTCCTCTCTTTAGTTAGTTTTTATTTTTTTGGATACAAAAGGCAGGTTAATCCCTTCCGGATCAGCAATCTTTTCTTGCATGAAAGGAACCAGTGTCAAATCTATTTCACTGACTTCCACCGTTACTGCCAACTGAACTTGATAGTTGGTCCGTTTTCGCGGAAAAAAGAAAAATAAAAATCGTTCGGTAAAAGTTTGTTCGGTTGCTGCCAAAACTTCGACTTCAAGCGGTTCAACTCGTAACAGAACCTCTGATTCTTGCATTAATTTTTGCTGAATTTCACCTAATGCTGCCGCAAAGGCATGTTGCTTTGAATCACCTTTGCCGTTAACAATGACTTTTTTTTGAGTTGTTTTTTGTGCAGTCATTTCATCACTTCCTATAAGCCGTGTTTTTTAACAAAAGCTTCCGTCAAACGTTTGCCTAATTCTTCTTGGTCCATAAAACCAAAGCCTAAAACCGTTTTTCCATCATTGATGGCAGTCAAGCCTTCTTCAACTGAACGCATGCCGTGACGTTCAGGATAACCATATTTTGTTGCGGCGGTTAAAGCACCTGCGCCACCACTGCCACAAAATGAAATTCCCATATCTGCATTTTCTTGTTGCATCACATCACCTAGCCGCATATCGGCACCCATACCTGGAACAACTACTGCTTTTCCACCTGCTGCTTCTACTCCTTTTGCGACATTTTGTCCTTTACCCATGCGATCTGCGATAACTACTGTAATCATTTTTGTTTCCCCCTAATTTTTAATTGTTTTTTGCTGCTTCAAAATGAATCGATAAGACATACATTTCATCAATTGGTAGCTGACCGATAAAATCGACAACTTTTTTGGCGATCATTAATGATTCTTCTGATACTTCATTAAACATACTGGCATCAACTTCTTGAATTGCCTCATGATTTTCCGAGCGTTTTAACATTTCATTCAAGTGATTAATTAAGACCGTCCACTGTAATTCTGATAATTCAATCGCTGGCGTTTTTAACTGCTCTTCGACAAAATCAATCAGTTCCTCTAGAGCTTTTCTTTGCTGACTTTCAGCGATAATTTTTTTGGCATCGACTGACAATTCCAATGATTTACTCCTCTCTCAGATACGCAAATAACGCATGAATTTCTGATTTATTAATGGCTAAATTATTTTCAGCGAACAAAGCTTCAATTTGCTCAACTAAATTTTTTTGTTGCATGATTCGTTGATCTTCGTGACCGCCTTCTAAGATATATTGTTGCTCGAAGGTAATCCGATGCACTAATAACAAGACATGGAGTAAAAAGCCCTCTCGATATTCAATAATTAAGTGATCTTTCAATAACACCAATAGACGCTCATAAACTGTATACCCTTTTAAAATCAAATCTTTACTGCAAGATTCAGCCGAATCATGATTGATTGGACCCCTGGCTAAGCCAAGTCTATTTGGTGTTTTTTGATTGTCTTGACCAAGAATTCGCTTAATTTCAACTTGGATTTTTCTCAAATCTTCCTTCGTTGGCAAAGGATGTACCTTCACAAAAGGTCGATCAACGCCTTCAATCGGAAAAATACTAATGATTAAATCAGGGTTTTTCTTTTTGACTATTTCTTGAGCATTTAAGACCGAAGCAAAGGCAGCCACTTCAAGATTAGATAGCTCTTCTGAAATTTTTTGTTTGATTAAACTAGTGACGCCTAGACCAGTGGAACAAACATAGACTGCTCTGACACGTCGTGAATCTGTTTCTTTTTCAAAGGAAACCAAGAAATGTAAAGCGATATAAGCAATAAATGAATCGTTCACCAAGAGACTTTCATCAATCATCTCTTTTTTTACGGCCATCTCAATTGCGGCAAATAAGCTGGGATAATTGGCTTTGATTTCATCTTTGAAAGGATTATATTCATTGACATATTTTTGTTTGCGGGTAAAACGCAAAGACAGATGGGCATATAAATTGGTTAATAGTACTGGATCTTGACTATATGGATAATTTTGATTTTCGCTAACCTGTGAAATAATTTCTTTCGTCAAGGTCATCACATCTTGTTGCGGTCCGCTATCAAAAGTATCACTGTAAATATAACGATATTCGTCTTCAAAAAGAGGTAAATGATACTTAGCTGAGATAACCGACATTAATTGATATGCCAATTCTTCGCGATTAATTTGATCTGTTTGCAATAATTGATAGCCACCAATCGTGTTTTCTGACTGGATTCGCGTAGCGGCAACAGAAACGCGAATCAGCATATTTAATAGCTCAGAATAATTTAATTCATCTAAATTTTCGACAGCCAATAATTCTCTTAAACTGACAATGGCTTGATTAAAAACTTCTTGCAATAAGGTTTGGGAAGCTGAATAAATCTCGTAACGATCGCATTCTTCTCCCTGCAACAATAATTCCATGATGCGATAGATGTCGTAATCGGTGAAACCTTGTTGCAAGACTTCTTCGATCAATAAGCGAATTTCTCTTTCAGTCCCCGTGATTGAAAAACCTTTTCCCGTTTGACGTGATAATTCCATCTCTCTTCGTGCTAGCTTCTCTTCTAAAACAACAAAGTCATTCATGATCGTATCTTTACTAACTTTCAAACGATC
Source organism: Enterococcus sp. JNUCC 77 (assembly GCF_054819945.1). Lineage (NCBI taxonomy): Bacteria > Bacillati > Bacillota > Bacilli > Lactobacillales > Enterococcaceae > Enterococcus > Enterococcus sp. JNUCC 77. The sequence goes on along the minus strand of NZ_JBTHIG010000002.1, from coordinate 755,135 downwards.
AGCTAATTCTTGCGCAGTAGTGGCTGACTTACTCAATGATAATTGAATAATCAAACGATCTAACCGCAAGCCTTGATCAGGAAATAACTCCAAGCGATCAACTGCCATCAGCTCACTTTTTAGTTTCATCCGTTCTGAACCATTGACTTCAATCCAGATTCCTTGACTGCGTTTGCTGCCTAATTGCAAGCGCCGTTCTTTTAGCCATAGTCGAATATTATCTAGAGCGTATTTCACCGTTCGAACACTGACTGCTTCTTCATCAGCTAACTTTTGCGTCGTCACTGGTTCGGAATTTTCTAATAAGTAAAGCAGGATTCTAAGTTCTCTCTTACTTAATTGTTGCATTTTTCTCGCTCCTTATGGCTTAAATATAAGCGCTTTCTGTTTTTACGACAATATGAAATGTTTGCACTTTAGTTAGTGCAACAAACCTTGATTTTACTTCGATCATTCGTGCATTTTAAATTTTCCCGCTTTTTTCTAGTGTAAAACCGCGCGTTCTCTCCTTTTATTATTGCACTAATAGAAATATTTTTGATTAAAAATTCTTGTTATATTCACTATTATTTTTTCACTTTTTTAAATTTTATTCTTGAAAAATAAAAAAGACGAAACCAGAAAGGCTCCGTCTGTAAAAATTATTTATTTAAATGGATTATAGAAACGTCCGCCATTGACATGAAATAAAGCTATCGTAATTAAAACGAGTATAATACTAAGTGCAATCAAGAGATAATCTTTCATTTGAAACGGTTGATCTACATACCAAGTGCGCTTTTTCTTTTGACCAAAACGCCGTAGCTCCATTGCCGTACTGATGATTTCGATTCGATCTAAACTAGAAAAAATCAATGGCAAAACAATTTGAGCTGTTCCTTTTGCCCGCTGCATCAACTTACCCTTTTTAGACATTTCAAAACCACGAGCTTGTTGCGCTTGCGAGATATTTTGAAAATCCTCTTGAATATCAGGAATATAGCGTAAAGCTAAAGCCACTGCATAACTGACTTTATAGCTGACCCCAATCTTATTTAAACTAGAAGCAAAAGAACTAGGATTGGTAGTAAATAAGAAAATCAATGTCACTGGAATCGTACAAAAGTATTTTAATACTAGATTAAACAAATAGAATAATTGTTCTTGCGTCAAAGTAAAACGTCCCCAACCAGCGAAAATCACATGGCGAGTACCATACAACTGCACCCCATATTCTGGCTGAAAAATATAGACTGCTAATAAATTTAAAATCGAGAAGAAGACAATAAATTTGATCACAAATGACACTTGATACCATTTCACATTAGCCACTTTAAACATTGCCAAAGATAAAATACTAATGACAATCAAAAAGCGGGTATCATAAGTAGTCATGCAGGCAATCGAGACTAATAATAGAAAAATCAATTTGGCTGTCGCATTTAAATGATGCAATATTGTCTCACCGGGATGATAACCTAAGGTCTGATTATTTTCCATTAACGTCTCACCTCACGATCATAATGAATAAATTTCCGGGTAAATTCGACTGGATCGGCTAAACCGATTTTTTCCGCAAAAGTAAACAAGCTAGTTTCTTTTAGCGATGCTTGTTCAACCAAATCCCGTGAAGTTAAAACATCAATCGGTGTAGTGTCAGCTAAGATTTTCCCTTGATTAACCACGAGGGCCCGATCTGAATATTCCAACATCAAATGCATATCATGTGTAATCATGACTACCGTTTTACCTAAATGATTTAACTCTTCAATAAAGCGCATCATTTCAGTATAATTGCGAAAATCCTGACCGGCAGTTGGTTCATCTAAAATAATCATTTCCGGCTCTAATACTAAAATCGCTGCAATCGTTACCCGTTTTTTTTGTCCATAACTCAAAGCTGAAATCGGCCATTTCCGGAATGGATATAAGCCGCAAACCTTTAAAGCTTTTTCCACCCGTTCTTTGATTTCAATTTCATTAACCCCTCGTAAAGTTAAGCCTAAGGCAACTTCATCAAAAATCAATTTTTTTGAAATCATTTGATTCGGATTTTGCATCACGTAACCAATTTTATCAGCCCGTTCTTTAATGGACTCTTTGGCGATTTCTTGACCTTCCCATTTTAGACTGCCTTGAGGTTTAATGAAGCCACAGATTGCTTTAAATAAAGTTGATTTTCCAGCACCATTTTTCCCAACAATTGCAATTCGTTCACCTTTGTTAATAGTGGTAGTTAAATGATCAATTACCAGCGGTTCATTTTGACCGTAGCGATAAATCAAATCTTTTAATTCCAATAATGGGGCTTTTTCAGTTAATTTTGGCAAATCAAAGTGGGCAGATTGCCAAACTTCCATCTTTTCTTTGACAACTGGCCCATCGATTTTTTCCAATTGGTCAATTTGTGTCAATTGATTTAAATCAACACCCGCATATTTCAAAGCCGTTACATAGAGAGGCTCACGTATACCATGGGTTGCCAAAGTAGTCGATTTCAGTAATGCATCTGGCGTGGTATCAACCACCACTTCCCCTTCGCTAAAAACAATTACCCGGTCTACTGGCTTGTCTAAAACATCTTCTAAACGATGCTCAATGATCAAAATAGTTGCGCCGGTTTCCTTATGTAGTTGATCAATTAATGCAATTGCTTCTTTACCAGCTTTCGGATCCAGGTTTGCTAATGGTTCATCAAATAATAAAATCGGTGCTTCATTGACTAAGACGCCGGCCATCGACACCCGCTGCTTTTGTCCGCCAGATAAATCCTGTGGGCGTTTTTCCAAATGCTGGTCAATATCAACAACTTCAGCCCAATGAGCTACCTGTTTTTTCATTTCAGCTTGGGAAACCAAATCATTTTCTAAAACAAAGGCAATATCTTCTGCTACCGTTAAGCCAATAAATTGCCCATCGGTATCTTGCAAAACAGTTGCAGTGCTAAAAGATAAATCAAAAAGTGAACGGTCGGCAATATTTTGACCATCAATTTCTACCGATCCTTCGATTTTCCCTTCATATTGATTGGGAATTAAACCATTAATACAGTTGGCAAAAGTCGATTTCCCACTGCCGGAAGGCCCGACAATCAGCACTTTTTCACCTTTTTGAATCGATAAATCTATATTTTTTAAGGTTGGCTCAGCTTGACTATGATATTGGAAAGTAAAATTTTTAAAATCAATCATTGGTTTTGTCATCTATTTCTCCTTCAATCAGAAAAAAGGTCAGGAGAAGTGCATGTACCCACCCCGGACCTTTTCCTAAACTGCTTCATTCATATAATAAACGTTCGCACCAACACAAGCAATCCTTTAAAGGATTAATCTTCTTCGAAAATAACTTTGGCTGCTTTACGCAACTCAATTTGCCAGCTAGTCCCAGTACCGATATTGTATAAATCAGAGAAAGAATCCTGATTAACCGCAATTCCGATATTTATTAATGAATTAACATAAACTAACGGCTCGCCAATTTCTACTTCTGCAAAAGAACGGACAAATTGCATGATGTTTTGATAAACTTTTTTACCGTCATGATAAATCGTCACTTGCAGACGATCACCACTATCAATTTTAGCTTCTTTGAAATAGTCTAACGGAATATTGGTCCACAATGAACCAAAACGAACATCCAAGACATCAATACTACCACTGAAAATTTTACCGTCGTATTTTGCTTCAACTAACGGAACTTCAACAATACTATCCGTCGGCACAATGCCACCTAGTTCTTCAAAAGTCACTTCACCACTAGCTAAACGAGCACCATTATAGGCATAAATATCTCGTCCATGGAAAGTATGACTCTCTTCTGAGTGAGGCAGACGACTTTTCACTTCGTCTAAATTACGGACTTCGGTAATTCCTTGGTAATTCCGAATATGTGTCAAAGAACCATTATCCGGTGTAATAATATAATGGCCATATGCTGTTTTTGCTACTACACTACGGCGATGACTCCCTACGCCAGGATCCACCACTGAAACAAAAACAGTCCCAGCCGGCCAGTATTTAACTGTTTGATATAAACGATAAGAAGCTGTCCATATATCATAAGGAGGAATGTCGTGCGTTAAATCATTGATGGTAATTTCATCACTCACCATATGAGCGACCCCGTACATTGCACTAACGGCTCCATCACCTAATCCAAAATCTGTTTGTAAAACTAAGTATTTACCCATAAAATCCTCCTTAAATTCTTTAAATCACTCAATCATATTATAATTTTTACTAAAAAAAAGCAATCAGAATCTTTCTCACAAAAATAGGCTATAATAAGGTAAAAATAAATGCATTCCGAGGTGGAAAATGGAAAAATATATCGCTTTATTGAGAGGGATTAATGTAGGTGGCAAAAATAAAATCCCTATGCCTGTATTAAAAAAGATTTTTGAGGATGCCAACTTTTCATCAGTCAAAACTTACATTAATAGTGGTAATATTATTTTTAGTAGTCCAATGACCGATAAAAAAGCTTTGATTCAACAAATTGAAACACTGATCCAAGACGAATTTCAATTGAATATTCCTGTCACAATCGTTACCGACACTGAAATAAATGATACCCTCAAAAATGCACCAGATTGGTGGGATCAGGCTGATGAAACGATTCATTATGCTATTTTTTTAATTCCGCCAATTACCACTGATGAAGTTTCAGCGGCGGTTGGTGAAATAAATCCTGAATATGAACAAATCGACTTTGGTGAAAACATCATTTATTGGAGTGCTCCGCGAAAAACTTTTAACAAAGCCCGTTGGTCAAAAATAGCCAGTTCAAAAGTAAACAATCAAGTAACGATTCGAAATAGCAATACTGTAAAAAAATTAATGACTTTGTGTCAAGACTGAAAAAAAACTGTTGAAAAACTCCTAAACCTGAGAAGTTTTTCAACAGCTTTCTACATTTCTGCAATCGTGACGTCACCATAAATACTAGCCCAGTCGGCATTAAAATCTACAACAGCCTGATTGATGGATGGCATGGCAAATGCCGTTTTAACAATGTCTGTTCCGACAGTTGCTGCTTGCGCACCAGCTTCAAAAGCTTCAGTTACTTGCCGAATATTTTTAAAGCTAGCTGCTAAAATTTTAGTTTTCGCTTGAGTTCGTTCAATTTCTTGGCTCATAGCCGCTAAGACATCAAATGAATCAATATTTTGGTTTTCCATGCGATTAAAATATGGAGCGATAAAATCTGCACCAGCACTAATTGCCAATAAGCCTTGAATTTTAGTATACATAGCAGTTCCTGTAATGTTATAGCCCTCAGCCTTTAAAGTTTTTATTGCATGTAAGCCTTCATCGTTGATAGGTATTTTAATATAGACTTCAGGATCTATCTTTTCTTTAATGGCCTTGGCATCCGCCAAAATTCCTTCATAATTGGTGGCTACCACTTGAACATGTAACGTTTTTTCAAAGCCAATGATTTCGCGAATTTTTTTCATATGATTAAAGAAATCGATTTTTCCTTCTTGTTTAATAATCGAAGGGTTAGACGTTACACCAGCGATTGGCATACTCGCCACTAATTTTTCAATCTGTTCAAGATTAACTGTATCTAATAATAGTTCCATCATTTCAGCTCCTAAAATTATTTTGTAATAGAAATTTTTGTACCGATTGCTAGCTGAGGCATCTCGGTGGCTTCAACATACAAGGTTCCTGCCATTTCTGCCTCCATTTCACCAGTAAATTTTACAGTAATATGTCCTAGTTCATTTAAATTTTTGTCAACGACATTACCAACTGCGGTAATTTTATAAGATTTATCATCAAAATTTAAAACCATTTCTGTCGTAATATCACTAGCGCTTTTAGCCATTACAATATTATAGCAATACTCCGCTAAACCCTCGGGGGCATTATCCCCAAATAAAATCAACATTTTTTCTGCTCTAAACATTTCGGCTTCTGGGCCAATCTTTGTGACTTCAGTTTCAAATACTGACATACATTTCTCTCCTAACTATACAATCCAAAGCTTGCTAACCATGCAACTGCTACTCGTGGCACACCATTTAAAAAGCGGGAATATAAAACCGATGGTACACCTACTTCAACTGTTTCAGCACTCGCTTCTTCTAATCCCAAACCAACTGGAATAAAATCACAAGCATTTTGAGTATTAATGGCAAATAGTGCTGGCAATGCTAAATGTGGCGGAATATTTCCTTGACCAATTTCCACACCAATTAAAGTGCCAATTACTTGTCCTATAACCGCACCAGGTCCTAAAAGTGGAGATAAAAATGGTAGCGAACATATGAAACCAATAATAACTAATCCAATACCGTTTCCTGCCAAAGGTGACATTACTTTTGCAAAAAGATCGCCAATTCCTGATCCTTGAATAATTCCGATTAGTAATGATACGAAGGCCATAAAAGGAATAACCGTGTTGATCATGGTTTGAACACCTTCGCGGGCAGATTGGTTAAATGTCGCTACGACTTTACCTGCACCCATTCCGATTTTAGCAATAAAGCTTCCTTGTTCAGCTTTTTGTTGGGTAATTTTTTTACTCGTATCATAAGTTCCTGTGCTGGTATTGCTTTCTTTTTCATCTGCTACGGCTTCAACAACTACTGCCGTTTCATCAGTTGCTTGAATTTGATTAGGACCAACTGCAGAAACATAAATATCTTCATTAATATATTGTGCCAATGGTCCGCTTTTTCCAGTGGGCAAAACATTGATTGTCGGAATTCCTTTTTTAGGGTAAATTCCACAACGTAATGTGCCTCCACAATCGACAATTGCTAAGGCGATTTCTTCATCTGGAATCGATGTTTTAAAACCATTAACTGATTCCATTCCCGTTAATTCTTCAATTTTATCTACAATCGCCGGTTTTTCTCCTCCACCAGTAATATAAACAACTTTATGTTTTTCTGCTGTCGGTGTAATCGTTAATGGGCCACCATATCCGCCTGAACCTTTAGTTACTTTTATGCTTTTATATTCCATGATTTTCACTCCTTATTTTTTATGCTGCAGCTTTTTTGCCTTCAGTTAATTCAACTGACTTGCTTAACTCAATTCCTTGTTGCTTACATACATAAGCAGTGGTTAAATCTGTTACCCAGCCGCCTAATGCATTCATCACTAAACCAACTAATAAGTAACGAATCGCAAGCTCTGTTGTGTTTAATCCTAATGTAGTAATTCCTTGTGCAATCCCTAACCAAACAAATAATTCACCGGGATTAATATGAGGGAAAATCCCATTACTAGTATGACAAAATTGTGCTAATGAAGCATAATAGCTAGGCTTATAAAATTCTGGCATGAAGCGTCCTAAAGTAAAGGACATCGGATTCCCTAGCATAAAAGCGGCTAAGAAGGGTAAGATCAAATAACGTGTCAAGGGATTTTTAGAAGATGCTTTGGCAATCTTAGTCATTCTTTCTTCCCCTAAAAAGGCGATAATCGTATTCATCAATACCATCAAAATTAATACTACTGGAACGATACTAGTCATCCAACTAATAAAAGTTTCCGCCCCTGTTTGGAACAAATTCATAAATCCTTCTGCAAATTTAACTACATATTCCATTACTTAACACTTCCTCTTAATTTATTTTGAAGATTCATTTTTGATATTTTTGCTTGTAAAACTAATCCAGAAAGTGGCGACATGGGTTTTTCTTCAACATAATTGCCCGCTTCTACCCGCAGATATATTTCTCTTGCGTCCTCGATTGCTTGAATCAACAATTTATTTTGTTGATAAACTATCGGATTAAATTTATCTAAATAATGAATATCTTCACCGATAAATTCCGGTAGTTGTTTAAATTTAGCAACCACTGAAATCCCTTGCATTTTCCAGCAATCAATCACCAACCCCTGATTGTCTACTGCAAACATAATAATCGTACCTGCTTTTACTTTACCGGAGCGACGACCAATGGCGACTTTCCCCTTTCGCCTCAATTGACGATAAATTTGATTAAAATGTTTGATTTGTTTTAATGAAAACACAATTTGTAAACCATAGGCTGATAATGCAAATATCCCAAAAATCATCATAAAACTCATGAGATTAATCCCTCCCTTTTTAAATAAGCTTTAAACTCAAGACCATTTGACAAACCCAATAATTCATTTTTGTAATTTGGACGAGCCGCAATGGCAAAAATAAGATCGTATAAAACTAGTAACTCGCTTTCGTTTTCTTCAGTCGTTTCTTCCGGTATGCCAACTAAAAAAATGACGGATACTTCACCTTCGTCAGTGATTAACGGCTCTTGTAAAATTGTGACTGAATACAAAATTTTCTGACTATTTTTTAAAATAGCATGAGGAAAAGCAACTCCTTGACTAAAAATCGTAGTGTGTTTGGCTTCCCGCTCAAATATCCTTTCAGCAAAGCCCAAATCAACGACTGCTTCAGCTTCAAATTGATTAAGCAGTTGGACTAAAATTTCTTGATAGTTTTGCTTTTGACTCACTTGATTAAAATAAAACAAAACATGTTCAAACTTACTTAACTGTTCATGATTCACCCGTTCCCATTCGCTACGTATCCAATCATCATTAAAAAGATTACTGATGCGAATCACTGGTACATTAGGATTAATTTGTTTTAAAGGAATAGTTGTAAACACCGCAAAAAATTTATTTAAATCAACTTTTTCATATTCGTTCTCTAAAAATTGCTGAATCTTGACCTCTGGCCCTAAAACATTCTCAATTTGGCGCCTAATCAAAGCTGCCGTTCCCCGACCTGTCGTACAGACGATCGCTACCTCTTTTTGATCATTTTGCGAGACATTTCTTAAAATCAATTCAAAATAAATGGCTAAATAACTGATTTCAGCCTTCCCAGCTGTACGATTGATTTGTTTTTCCAAGACACCTATACCGATTGACGCCAGCTGATAAGCAAAAGGATAATTTTTTTCAATTTCATCTTGAAAAATATCAGTTGGCTGTATATGAAAAACCAAGCGATTGATTAAAAATAATAAATGCTGTTTGACATTTTCATACATTTGCTTAAGGTCTAAATCAACAATCATCACTTGTTGAATTTTGTGCATCATTTCTTGAAAAATATCTTCTAATTCATTTAACTGACTAACATTCTTCCCGAAATGATGCAGGTTAATGGGAAAAAACAAAAAAGCTAAATCAGATTGACCTAATAAAATGCCATAATCAATTTCAATTTGAGCAATAAATTCTTCTACCAATTGATTACGTTCAACTGTATTAATGTAATGGGAGATGGGCTCCGTCAGACTCTGCTTATTTTTGACTCTTTGGATGGTAATATCAATCACCTTTTGCCAAAAATAAAAATGCTTGCTTTCCATTTGCCAATAAAGAGTTAGCTTTTTCGCCAGCTCTACCACACCATTTTTCAAAGGAACATGGCTAAAATAATCATATGCTTGACTTGAATAAAGCAACCGAATATTTAATTCATCACCAACCAATTTCACACCACGATTGGGTGTACCTTCCAATCTCAGTTCAAAATTTAATAATAATTTTTTTAAACTTTTTAAATCATTGTTAACTGTGCCACGACTGACACCCAGACTTTCTGACAGATCATCAATCAACAAGTGCTTTTCAGAAAAAATCAGTTGATCTATAATGTAAGCTGTTCTTTTAGATGGCGAATTGAAATCCGTCTCTTCCTTCAAGCTTCCCGTCAAAATTGAGTCAAAACCATCAAAATCTATGATATTTAACTCGAACTGATTCCCCGTTTGGATAATTTCTGCCACGTCAGCAATTTGTTCATTCAACATCTGAATCGAGTTTTTGATTGTCTGACTGCTTGTACCAGTTGCTTTCTTCAAATCGTCTATCGTTAGTTGTGGATGAACCATAAAAAATTGTAATATTTGATACCAACGATCAATTAAAGGCAAGATATTTTCACTCCTTACTTACCCTCTCGTCTTACCTCCGGCAATATTCGTTGTCACTCCGGTAATATAGCTGGCCCGATTCGAAAGGTAAAAACATACTAAATCTGCTACTTCTTTTAATTTTCCACTACGTCCTAATGGAATCGTAGTTGTCTTACTATAACCAGCCCTTAAATCCTCTACTGTGATTCCTCTTGTATAAGCTAAAGCTTCTTCATAAGCGATCGTTCGCAAGCCTGTTGCTTCCATAATTCCAGGTGCAATTCCTACAACACGAATATTTGATTTGCCTAACTCTTTGGCCCATGAACGGGTTAAACTATTAGCCGCCGCTTTGGTGGCTGCATAAATACTTTGACCTTCTGAACCTTCTAAGCCACTTTCTGAAGACATATTGATTATTACGCCATCTTTTTTAGCAACTAAAATCCGTCCCACTGCTTGGGAAACTAAAAAAAGACTTTTTTGATTAATGCTCACCATCTTATCAAAGTTTTCCTCTGTCAATTCAAACATGCTGTTAGGCTCTTTTGAATCCACCAATAACCTAGGGATATTAATGCCTGCATTATTGACTAAACCATCCACCGTGCCAAATCTTTCAACTACTTTTGCAACAGCTTGTTCAACATTTTCTTTTGAAGAGACATCCGTTTGAAGAAATAATAAATTATCATGTTTCTTCTGATTATCATTTAAATCAAAATTCGCTACTTTTGCCCCAACGTCTAGTAATTCCTCAACAATTACTTCACCAATTCCTGAAGAACCACCGGTGACAATAATAATTTTGTTCTCAATTGCTAACCAATTTTCCAATCAAATCACTCCTTACATTTCTTTGCTGAACTCAGTGTAAGGGGTTTATTAGAAATAATTAATACAATCATTTTTCTACTGCTTAAAAAATCTTTGTATTAATTAAAAAAACTAGCTAACTGATTGGCTTAATCAATTAACTAGCTAAAATTACTTATTATTTTTCAACCTGTTCTTGCTTACTCCATTCTAAAAAGCCCTGCTGATAATTTTTTACTCTTTCAAAGCCTAACATTTGTAAAACTAAGCTCATATAGGCTGCCCGTACACCAATTGTACAATAGACAACAATCTCATCTTGCGGCTTTAAACCTCCAGCAGTGAATATTTTTTGCAAGCTTTCTTTGGAAAGGAGCTTTTGATTTGGTAGAAATAAGCTTTCAAAAAGAATTAAACAGGCTTGCGGCAAGTGTCCTCCTTGAGCTTCCCCATATAAAATGGCCCCATCATATTCTGCTTGAGAACGAACATCGATAATTTTATATTGACCATAATTTTCAAGTAAGACTTCTTTAGAGATAAAATGACTTTTTTCAACTCTGCCAATTATTATTTTGCTAGCTGGTAGTGAAGAATTTTCCTCAGCAGTTTCAAAGCCTGCAGCTAATAAAGCATTCCAACCACCATCAACGATTTTTACCTGTCCAAAGTCGCAAGCCCTCATAATCTCAACTAACCGAGCATCATCACCTAAACCCGTAGTTAAGTCATTGAAAACGGCAATTTTATCTTTTAGATTTAGGCCAGTTTCACTGAAGATCGACGATAATTCTGCTGGAGACTTGTCTGCTACCGTCTCAAAGTTCAAAGCAATGCTTCCTTTAATGGTTTCAAAAGCTGGCAAACTTCTTGCGTCTATCAAGATTTCGTCGGTTAAATCTTTTGCATCTATCAAAAAATCCATATATTTCTCCTATTCTAAAAGGTGACTGTTTTATCTGCCCATTCTACTAATTCGACACAATCCACCATAGTTGAAATTGGACAAGCCGTTTGATCCTCTAAATTTCTCGAACGTAAACAGGTGCCACAAGCCAAAATTTCACCATCATTTGCTAAAAATTGTGCCAATTGATCCGCCACATTGTAGGGTTCAGTCGCGATGGTTTCCACTTCAACTGCTTCACCCATTAAAAATAATTTCACCGTATGCTCCTTTTTCAAAGCTGTAACTGCAAATCTAAAAGCATTCCAAGCTTTTTCCGCTTCTTTCGTTTCTAAAATAATTCCTAGTTTCATTTGGCTCTCTCCTTTTTAAGTAAACTTTAATAAATTAAAGTAAACTTTTATTTTCCATTTTCTTCTTTATTATACTATAAAAAAATTTGACAGTAACTATCTCGTTAAGTATACTTAACGCAAGTTGTTAAGCTAACTTAACGAAGGAGTAACCTATGAAAAATATTGTCCAAGCAGAACGAGAAAAACGTAAAATGAGTCGGGAAGAATTAGCAAGTCTTGTCGGTGTTTCCCGGCAAACGATTTATTTTTTGGAAACTGATCGCTATAATCCTTCGATTCATCTAGCCCATCATTTGGCACAAATTTTCGGTAAAACAATTGAGGAAATTTTTATTTTTGAAGAGGAGGAAGAAAAATGAAACAAGATGAAAGACAAGTGGGAAATCAACGAACTGGAGCCCATTACGTTTTGATGGGAAGTGTTGCGCCAACGGTTATACTAATGCTTTTTTTAGCTGGGATCGGAGAAATGAATGCCTTTTTCGCGATTGTTGCTTTTTATGTGGCGCAACAGCTTTGCTGGATAATTAATTATGGCTTATTAAATACCATGATTACGGATACATCTTCTTTACTTATATTAAATAGCTCAATCGTTACTGCGGCTTTTACTATTTTAGCGACCTACCTATTAAATCAACCCTTGCTATTAGGCCTATTAATTCTCTCTTTAGTACTACTAATTTTAGGAATTATTCGCTTAAATAAATTGAATCAAAAAAATTATTGATGAAAAACCGAGAAAATTCTTAATAACGAATTTCCTCGGTTCATTTTGTTATGCTTCCGTTAGATAATCCACCACAATGGCGCCCATTGCTTCTGCACAAATCAATAATGATTTTTCATTGATATCAAATTTTGGATGATGATGAGGATAGACCGCCTTATCCTCTACTTCTGCTCCTACATAGATAAAACTACTAGGAACTTTTTCCGCGTAATAAGCAAAATCTTCTGAAGGCGGGATTGCTGCAGTCTCAACCACGTCAGTCACGCGATCAATTTTAGTATTTTGTAAAATATTAGCGGCTTGTCTAGTAAAGGCCGGGTCGTTATACAAAACTGGATAATCAGTCGTGTATTCTAAATCACATTTTACACTATACGCTACTTCTAAGCCCTTGACTAATTTATGAATTTCTTCCCCAATTGTGTTTCGCGCCCGTTCAGTCATTGCACGTACATCTCCATCTAAAACAACTTGATCTTTGATGACATTAAAAGAACCCTTACCATCAAAAGATCCGATTGTTACCACACCCATATCAAATGGATTGATTCGGCGAGAAATAATCGTTTGAGCCATCGTCACAAAATAACTACCGGCAACAATTGCATCATTAGCCTCATGGGGTGAAGAACCATGCCCACCAGTTCCTTTAATCGTTAATTTGAAAAATGAACGACCCGTTTGAACTTCTCCTTCTTTATAAAATATTTTGCCAAAAGGAAAATTGCTCATAACGTGAATACCCACAACATTGTCAACGCCCTCTAAACAACCAGCTTTAATCATTCCCAAAGCACCGCCTGGAGGAGTTTCTTCAGCTGGTTGGTGCAAGACCCGAATTTTCCCAGCTAATTGATCTTTCATTTCAGCTAAAGTTTCAGCCAATACCAACATATAAGCAGTGTGTCCGTCATGACCACAAGCATGCATAACGCCAGGATTTTCTGAAGCAAAAGGCAATTCTGTTTCTTCATGAATTGGCAATGCATCAAAATCAGCCCGAATCGCTAAAGTTTTTCCGGGTTTTCCAGAATCAATTTCAACAATCACACCATGTTCACCATTAATATCAGTTTCTACCGTCACATCTAAACCTTTATTTTGATAAAAATCAGCAATATACTTGGCGGTTTTAGCTTCTTTAAAAGAAAGTTCCGGATGCTGATGTAAATAACGCCGTATCTCGATCATGCGGTCCTCTTTTGCCCGCAATTTTTCAAATAATTCTTGTTTCAAATCCATCTTAAAAGCCTCCTATTCTACAGTTTCAAAATTTGTATTTTTAAAATATTTCCGTGACCCTAAGTATGCTGATACCCAACCAAACAATGTCAAAGCACTAAAGACAGCCATTAAAATCCAAGCAATTTGATATGAACCTGTCAAATCCAAAATACTTGCCACAAAGACTGAGCCAACTGCCATTCCGATCGTAACGGTACTATTAATCAAACCATAAGCCTCTGGATAATTTTTGATTCCGAAAACTGCTGTGGTAACTAATGGCGGTGAAACAGTGCCAATCGGTGTACCTAAACCAAAAACAAAGCCCATCATGTAAATCACCATGTTTTGATCACCAAAAATCATTAAGATAAATGCCAAGAAAAAGGCCCCACAACCAAAGAAACTACTAACAACTACACCAAATTTATCATTAACCCAACCTAGAATAATTTTACCGAAAATTCCCATGAAAGAATAAATCGAAATAACATTGGCAGCTGTTACCGGATCGTGCATTCCTTGAATCGCTGCTGGAAAATTCGATAATGCTCCGGTATTTATCAATCCATTTAAGAACATTCCCATCATGACTAGCCAAAAGAAAGCTTTACTGTAAGTCTCTTTGACGGTTAGCTGAGAATCATTATTTTCTTCTCTGGCTCCTTCAGATTGTTGATTTTTTGCCAAATTAGCCCCATAAGGTTCCAGCCCTTTTTCAGCCGGTGTGCTTTTGAAGACAAATAAAACAATCGGCAATGAACAAACTAAAGCAATCATTCCCATGATTTGATAAGTCGAGCGCCAGCCAAAATTGTTTAACAGCAAGCTAACCACTTGAGATAAAATAGTCCCGCCTAAACCGATACCAGCCATAGCGATACTTAGTGCTAAACCTCTTTTTTCTTGAAACCACATAGTAATCATGTAACTGACTGGAATCATCGCTGACATCCAATAAAATATTCCTACAAAAATGGAAGATAGATACAAATGCCAAGCACTCTGCGCGAAAGAATAAGTACAGTAACTCAAAGCAAAACCAATAACACCAATCACTTGCATCCGTTTCATTTGACCGCTAGCAACTAATTTTGAAATCCGTGGCGATAAAATAATTCCAGTGATCTGGACCACCATCGTTGCAATCATGAATTGACTGCGACTTATGCCCAATTCTTCGGTGACTGCCAAGGCGTAAGTTCCTGATAATGACATGATTAATGGAACAATTGTTGCGGTAATAACTACGCAGCCTGCGACAATCCACCAGCCATAAAAGATCGGCTTGTTTCTCATTCTTTTTCCTCCTTGTACTCTCATAAATTTTATTTCTTTTTCATTTTACCCCAAATTTGTTGTTTATCGTAATTATTTTTTTGTGATTTTAAGTATTTTTTTGACTAAAAATACAAGAAATTTCTAATATTTATAAATGAGCTATCTAGTAAACGGTGAATCCTTGCTTTTCATTTAACATCAGCCTTGTGTCTTGACAACTTTTAAAGAACAATCATTTTTTTTGATGAGTTTTTCAATAGTTTTTTTTAATATTTATTCAACTTCCTTATTTGGAATGTCGATTTTCTTAATTATTTTTAGGTTTTTGTGATTTCGTTTTCATTATTTCTACGACAATACTTTACTGAACTAATTTAATAAAAAAAATTATCGTTTTTGGTATTTTTTATAATTTGATTTAGTAAAAACAGATTATTAAAATATTTTTTGTTATACTATTGAGGTAATAAAAAAAATAAAGGTGGTGCTGTTCATGAAGTTTTGTCCAAATTGTGGGGCAGAAGTAAGTGATGTTGCAAAATTTTGCCCAAACTGTGGTTTTGATTTGGAGGGCGTTGAAAGTGAACCAGCGGCTGAAGAAAATAATAATGAGCCTTTGATTCAACCTACTCCAAAACAAAGTGTTTCAGAAAAAATGCAAGAAGAATTTATTAATGGGGAACCGGAAGAACCTGTTGCGTTGGAAATTGAGCAAAGCGAAGGTTTAAATATTACCCGAGCTGAATTAAAAAAATATGCTCAAACAAAACTTTCTGGTCGTTTTGGTGAATGGTTCTGGAGTATTTTTTGGTCAGTCATTATTATCACAGTTATTACTTTTCTAATGATGATGCCAATTAATCGGATGATGTCTGGCTTGTTCAATATTGTAGAAGGTGCTATCTACGGTGGCATGTACAATTCATTGGGTAGCAATTATTATGGTAACTACGGCAATTATTATTCTCCTTATTATAGTGGCGCCTCTGTTTTCTTTTGGTTTATTTTCTTTATCGTAATGTGGTTACTATTGTTCTTAGCGCAAGCTTTGATTCGCGCAACTTTCCAATGGTGTGCCATCTATACCTTAAGAGATCAAAAAGCCGATGGCGTGAAAATCTTTAGTTATTTGTTCAAACATTCAAAAAATCGAGTACTAAAAGCCAATGTCATGGTAGCAATCTTCACTTTCTTATGGTCATTATTATTCGTCATTCCTGGTTTAGTCAAAACGGCCTCTTATGCGATGACAAATTATTTATTGGAGAAACACCCAACCTTGGATGCCTCTGATGCGATTACTTTAAGTCGTGAAATTATGGACGGTTACAAATTAGAATATTGGATTTTACTAGCTTCATTCTCAGTTTGGTATATTATTTCCGGTTTTACAGCTTTCTTCTCACTGGGAGTTAACTGGATGAGTTTTTACGTAACACCATATGCTACAGTAACTGAAATTGCTTTTCTAGATAAAGTTTATAACGCTTATATCGAAAAACAAAAAGCTCTTCGCGCTGAAAATGCTGAAGTAGCTTAATTCAAGAAAGCTGCGTAGAAAATTCTACGCAGCTTTCTTTTTATTGATTGGCAAATTTTTTTACATATAAATCAACAGCTTTTAATGCTGCAGCAATTTCTTTTGCTGTAATTTCAAAAGGCATTTGCTGAATCGTATCACTTAATGAGGTTGCTAGTTCTCCAATTTTTAAAAGTTCTTCCTCTGTCGCTTTTGCTAGATACATTTCTTCTAACGTAGTTGGTAAACCTAGTTTCTGATAGAAAGCAATATATTTGTCGATTTCATTTGTAGGTCGGTTTTCTAAAAATAATTGTACCAAAGTCCCATAGGCAACTTTTTCTCCATGAGTCAGTTGATGAATGTTGCCAGCAATCGCAGAAAAACCATTATGAATCGCGTGTGCTGCACCTAAACCACCGCTCTCAAAACCAATTCCACTTAATAAAGTATTGGCTTCAATCACCGCATCTAAAGCTTCTGTAACAACTTTTGCTTCGTTAGCTGCAACAGCTGCAAAACCACTATCAAATAAAACCTGTTGGCATTTTTCTGCAATGGCTAAAGCCGCCAGCGATTGCCGACCGCCTAACAAATTCTCACCATTTTTTTGTAAGACGGCTTCTGCTTCTATCCAAGTTGCCATCCCATCTGCAATACCAGATTTTAACAAACGAACAGGAGCTTGACTAATAACAGCTGTATCTAATAAAACTAAATCAGGATTTTTCTGATAATGGAGGTATTTTTCAAAATGTCCCTCTTCAGAATAAATGACTGAAATAGCCGATGTAGGCGCGTCAGTCGAAGCGCTCGTTGGAAAAATTGCTAGCTTAGTATTCAGTTGATTACTTACTGCTTTAGCACCGTCGATGGCTTTTCCTCCACCTAAGCCAATGACTACTTCAACCGATGCATCTTTAGCAGTCATAGTCATCCGTTCAATTTCTTTTAAAGAACTTTCACCTTGAAAAATTTCCTTTGCCACGTCAAACTGCTGGTTAGTTAAATCTTCTGCCAGCGTTGCTCCGACAATCTTCCAAACCATCTCATCAGTGATAATTAAAACTTTCTGACCCAATTCTTTTAAATAAGCTGGACTTCTTTTTAAAGCATTCTCACCTTGTACGTAACGAGATGGGCTAGCAAATATTTTATCCATAAATCATAGCTCCTCTTTTTTTCTTTAGCTGAATGGTACCAGTTAATCAAATAATGTCAAATAGACGGATAATTTTAAGTCCGGATGATTTTTTTATGAGCTATTTAAGCTTAAGTCTGGTATATTTAGATGAAGTTTTCAAAAGGATGTTTGGAAGGAGAAAAAATGAAAGAAGATTTAAAAGAAGAGTTGCCTAAGTCTACCGCTCGAACAATTTTGACGATTAGTTGGTGGATTGGTACAGGTTGCGGGATCTTGGCATTTTTATTCGGACTAATTATTGTATCGGGAATGATGCTGGATAGTTATTACTATTACGATTATTATGCACAAGGTGCCATGATGTTTACCTCAGTCTTGATGTTTCTAGTGGTTGTTGGATTTGTGGCCTTTCAAGTAGTTGCTTATATAGGTTTAAAAAAAGTGCCGATGTCACAAGGTTGGAATATTTTTTATCTAGTCAGTGCCATTTTAGCGATGAATGTGTTAAAAATTGTCGGTGCAGCTTTAGCCTTGTCTGAGTATAAAAAAGGGACCTCACCGAATAATGTCTTTGAAAAAATTTATCCGGTGGAAGAATCCACTCCGAAAGCCCCAGCTGTAAAAGATTTAAGTAAAGAAATTTTAGAGCTAATTGAACTAAAAGAAGCTGGCTTATTGACGGAAGAAGAATTTGCGATCGCCAAAGCTAAAGTTCTCGATAAACTATAATTTTTAAGCACTTTTCGAAGTGCTTTTTTGATTGAAAAAAATGGGACAAAAGTTATAACAGCTTCAAATTGTCCAGAAGTTATATAGCTAAAGCTTCATTCTTACCTTCAAAAAATTACTAAACCACGAAAGTAAGTACACCCTTGCTTGGATAACTCATCTGTAAAAAAAGCTAATGTGACAACTATTTATCTTATTCCTCGAATCAAATTAGCTAACATCATTAAAAAAACTGCCAATTCCAATCCCATTAAGCAATAAATTTTACGTTTGATTCCTAGAAATTTTAAATTTTGCTCCGCTGTCAAAAAGCTAGTCGTTTTTCGTCGCTTAAATAAATATAAGAATAAACCACTGCTGTTTTGTCCACTTGTAGCAAATAATGACCATAATTTCGGATGGGCAATGTCGCGGCTTTTGGCATCTAATAAAACTAACTGGTACAAATAATAATATAGAAAGACGCTAGTGACTAAAATCACACCGATACACACTATGAAAACTGCTTCAATCATAAACTTCTCACTCCTAAATTTTTTTAATAATCAGATAGAAGATGGAAAAAGAATTAATCCCAATCAAGGCAAAAATACCAAATAAAAGAATTTCATTTATTGGACCCAAAAATGAAAGCGACAGCATCAACAAAATATTGATGCCAAGTAATAAAATAAATAGCTTTAAATAACGATTCACATTGGTATTATCTTGTAAATGATGGACCATTTTAACATCTCCTTTCAATAATTCGTCTAATGACAACTGATAAATTTCCGACAAACGAATCACTCGCTCAATGTCAGGATAACTGCGTCCGTTTTCCCAATTTGAAATGGTTTGACGAGTAATTCCTAACGCTTCCGCTACTTCATCTTGCGTTAAATGAAGTTCGTTTCGTCGTTGCTTAATGCGCATCCCAACTTCCATCTGATACCCTCATTTTCTATTATTTGTCACTTCTATTAAATCAAATTTCTTTGCTAATGACGATAAAATCTTTTACCAAGTACGTAAAAAAGCTTTTACATCGTTAATTTTGGTAATTTTTCCGATATTTTAAAGGCGTTAAACCTACTCTCCTTTTAAATGCTTGAATAAAACTAGACGCATCTTTAAAACCCGTTTGAATAGCTATTTGTTCAACTGTTAGCTCAGTTTGTAATAATTTTTCAGCGGCTTTTTTTATTCTATACTGCAACAAATATTCATAAGGCGAATAATCGGTAAATTTTTTAAAAGAACGCGTACACTCAGAAATAGAAATGTGTGCTGCTTGAGCCATTTCAGAAAGCCGAAGTTCTCGCATATAATTTTCTTGAACAAAATTTAATAACGATTGCATTCGTTTCTGATGCTGTAACTGTTTTTTATCCGCAGGTAATGATAACTGTTCTTGAGCTTGAATAATTTCTTGCCAGCAGCTTACTAACAAAACAGCAATTTGATATTCCCAAGCAAAATCGCTTTGATTTAAATAAATTTGATTAATCTGTTTGATTTGAGACAAAATTTTTTCCTGACTAAGATCGCCTTGATTCAAATGTAACCATCTTTGTTGCTTAAGGTAAGGTAAAACATATTTTTGCTCCATTAAGCTTCCTAGAAAGAATGATAAAATTTTAGTTTGGACATTTAAGCTATAATAACTGCCGTCGGTCTGCATCGTTTTAGTTGTATGTAGAACTTCTGGTGAAATAAATAATCCCTCACCTTCTGCTAAAAAAACTAGCTCACCGTTTACTTGCATCCGTAAAGGCCCCTTTTCAGCAATTGTAAATTGTAACTCTTCGTGCCAGTGAAGATCATCAAATCCCCGACCTTTAGGGGTCATAGAAAATTGGTTTACGCGATAGATTTCGAAAGGAAAAGTTGAATATTTATATTTATTTTCTTCATGTAAACGATTATCCAATTTAGGCACCTCCAATTTTTAACAAGTATAACTTAATTTGAGCAGATTTTTATATTTTTGGAGAAAATAATCTGACTTTTTTACGTATAATCTTGATAAGCTAGCTTCAACAATTTAATTTAGCTTAGTAAATATGAATTGATTTTCAGAGAGTCGATGTTGCTGCGAATTCGATAATCAATCAAATTGAACCTACTAAATTTTTGGCTAGCAAACTAGTCCGTATTCTTGCGTTAAAAGATTTGAGTTGGGTTGCAGGCAACCAATCAAGGTGGTACCGCGAAGCAAATTCGTCCTTTTTTTATAGGACGAGTTTGCTTTTTTTATCAAAGGAGGAAAAAACATGACCAATTTACAAACAGAGGATTTTTCAAAATGGTATTTACAAACGATTCAACAAGCAGAATTAATGAGTTATTCGGAGGTGCGAGGCTGTATCGTTTTTCGTCCAGATGGTTTTGAATTATGGGAGAGAATCCAGCAAGAAGTTAATCGCTATTTACAATCTGAAGACATTCGAAACGTTTATTTTCCTATGTTAATTCCTAAAAGCTATTTTATGAAAGAAGCAGAGCACGTTGAAGGTTTTGCTCCAGAATTACCATGGGTAACAGAAGTTGGAAATGAAAAGTTGGAAGAACCGTACGCATTACGCCCCACTTCTGAAACTATGATTGGGCAATCTTTTCATGAATGGATTAAATCTTATCGCGATTTACCATATGAGATTAATCAATGGGCGAATGTTTTTCGCTGGGAAAAGAAAACACTGCCCTTTTTACGGACATCAGAATTTTTGTGGCATGAGGGACATACAGCCCATGCTAACGAAGCAGATGCAAGGAAAAGAACATTACATGTATTGAACTTTTATGTTGAGCTACTAGAAAAATTTTTAGCCATCCCGGTTTACGTAGGGAAAAAAACACCTTCAGAACGTTTTGCTGGAGCGGTAGACACGTATTCTGTCGAGGCCATGATGCAAGATGGGAAAGCAGTTCAAGCAGGTACCTCCCATTACCTAGGTACGAAATTTGCAGAAGCATTTGATATTCGTTTCTTAAATCAAAAAAATCAACATACGTTGGTCCATACAACCTCATGGGCAGTTTCTACTCGTTTAATTGGTTCACTAATCATGGTTCATGGTGATGAGCAAGGTTTGGTTTTACCACCAAAGATTGCTCCAACCCAAGTAATTTTAATTCCAGTCGGTCCATATAAAAAAGAACCAAAAATTTTAACCAAATTAAATGAACTTAAAGAGCAATTAAAGACTGTGGGAATTCGTGTTCGCTTAGATGACTCTGATAATACTGCCGGTTTCAAATTTAATAAATGGGAACAAAAAGGTGCTGTCGTTCAATTGGAGTTGGGGCCTCGAGACCTGGTTAAAAATAGTATCACTTTAAAAATGCGAGACTTAACAGAAAAAGAGACCGTTTCTTTAGAACAATTAGTACCTACCATTGAGAAGTATATGAATGACATGCAACAACGATTATTAGAAAAAGCCCGGCAACGTGCTACAAGCAATGAATACACAAATATTCAGACTCTCCAAGAGTTAAAAGATCATATTAAAAACTGTCGTGAAACCAAAAAAACACCTGGATTTGTTTTAATCGGATGGGATGGTTCAACAGAAACAGAAGCAATCATAAAAGCTGAAACAGGATTTACAACCCGCATTATTCCTTTTCAAGCACCGGTGGAAAAAGAATTTGACTTAGTCAGTGGAAAGCCAGCAAAATATACTGTTTGGATTGCTCGGGCATACTAAATAAGTACGGCTCAAACTATAGAGCCGTACTTGTTTTTTTTATTAAAACTAAAAAATAACTCAGACTATCTCGCGTGCGCCACAGATTAATCAATAGATAAGCACCATACAAAGCGAAATAAACTATAAAACTCACAAGAGGTGTCAGCAATAGATTTCCAAACACAAAAGCTGTCACCAAAATAAGTTCTTGAATATTTTGTTTACCCACCTTTATTTCCAATTGTCCTGTCAGCATTTTTTCCGCGAAGATACACCTAAATACTAAGCTCAATAAAATAACTCCGACTGTTAGAAGGATATTGTGAAAAATAAAAACAGTTAGTGCACTTAAAGCAGTCGATAAAAATAAAGTTGTTAGATTAACCATAAGAATCGTCCGTTCTTGACGCATGGTTTTTAAATAAGTATTGACTAACAAAGCCATTCTGCCTTCATAAATGACGGTGGGAAAAAGAACACCCATATAAATTAAGCTGGCTTGATACTGAGGCAGCCACAAGTTTAATAAATAAGAAATCGGCTGGTAGGTTAATAAAATAGCAAAAGTGATTGGTACAAAAACGTTACGGATGGTTTGATACAATTGTGGCAATTGTTCTTGATTGGTTCTTCTTAATAAAGGAAACATCACCACACCAACTGCATTAATAAAAGTCATAAATAGATTGGACATACTCAAAGTAAATGAAAGCTTACCAAACGTATTGATGCTCCAACTGCGCTCCACAAAAATTCTAGTAATCCCTAAAATAAACATCGAAGCCAGATTGCTAATTAACAAATTACTGCCAATTTTTAAATTATCCCCAATCTCAAATTGGAGAAATTTTAATTTCAAGACTTTTCCCTTCAGCAAATCCCGAATCAAATACATCCCCCATAAAGTGACTAGCCCTTTTGCTAACACATCAAAAGCCAGCAACCAAATAAAATCCCGCCCACCAGCAAGTAAATAACCAACTAAAAATAAAAGATATAAATAGCGATCACTGCGGGAAAGTTGGGCATATTCTTTAAAACGATTGGTGGATTCCAAAATATATAAAATAAACGTCCGGCTATTGGTTACTACTAAAAGAATCGCGGTAAACAACAAAACAATCCCTTTATTATTATTCAATATTATTCCGTACCCACCAACAATCAAGGTTAAGAAGGTCTCAAAAATCATTAAATACCAAAATTGACTACCGAGGGATTTTTTGTCCAATTCTTGGTAATACTTCCCGCCGGTTTTTAAATAAATTCCATCAAGCCAGCCAAAATGAAAGAAGCCTACATAAGTGCCATAAAAAACATACAATTGCCAATAACTATACGCTTCAGTAGAAATAAATTTTGGCACCACAATATTTAAGATCAGTGAAATACCTAACACTAAAAAATTAGCAGATAAGGTATAGCGTAGATTCTTGAGTAAATTTTTGGTTTTTGTATTCATTCAAGCTCCTTTTATTTTTCAAATGCAGATTTTTCAGGATAGCGATTGTCAAAAGCGGTCAAAATCATTTCTTTGGCTCTATTAAAATTTTTCAAAAAATCATTATCATTTAGACAAACCAAGGAATGTTTTCCTTGATTAATTTCTCTTTCAATATCAATCGGTAACTCACCAATCAGATAATTTTTTCCGACAGAAATAGGTTGTGGCTCAAAATTACCGCTGGCTAATTGCCAATACCGCATTAACCAATGACTTATATCGTCACTTTCACGAAAACGATGCTGAGAAATCCTCTCCAATTCAGCTTGCTCAATTTGCCAAACATCTTCAAAAGTACTTTTTAAATAAGCGACCGGCAAGTGGGGATCGTAAAAACCCAATACACCTTGCCAAGGAAGAACACAAAAATTTTTCAACAATTGGCGGCCATATTTCAGATTAAAGTATTGAGAAAAATGTCCTTTTAGAATGCTTTGCTTTGAAAAATGTTGATTAATCAATTGATTCATTTTTAGAATGACGGTGTCTAATGAATTAGCTTGTGGCACTAAAGGACTAAAAATTCCAAAGTCTCGCGGTTTACCAGCTGAAAAGAAATCCGTAGGACGCATTTGTCGATTTAAAAACATATCATCATTAAATAAAACAAACTGCGAACTCAATTCTTTAATTCGATGAATATGAAGTTCAATCACATTAGAATTATACGTAGGTAGGTATTCTGCAGGAATATAATCCTCATGACGAACATGAACCAGCTTGGGATGCGCAGTGTTTAACCAACTGGGTAAATGTCCTTCTGTGATCAAAAAGATTCGATTGACCCAAGGGGCATTTTTTTCCACACTACGAAACCAATAATGTAAAAATTGCCAATTTCGATAACGGGCTTCACTGTTTAATAACGGATTTTTTGTTTGATAATGGGCTTTTTTAGTTTGCCAAATTGGGTCATTACCATCGACCCAGGTCACAACAAAATCAATTTTCTCCATTTTTTTGCCTCTTTTCTAATAACCAATCTTGCCACGAATAAATCAATTTTCGTTCTAATAATCCTGCATAAGCAAAAAAGGAAAAAACATTTTTCTGCCAAGTTGATACTTGTAAATAATGGTTTAAGTAATAACGTATACTAGAGAAATAAATTTCTTGTTGTTTTAATTTGCTGATTTGTTTTTTGGTAGTCGTTCCGTGGTCATGAAAATAGACAAATCGACTGTCTAAAAAATTCCTATAACTATGCGCTCGTAATTTATAACTTAAAATTCGTTCTTCACAGTACAAAAACGTCGTTTCATCCAAATAGCCAATCTCTTCTAGCGCTTCAGCTGAAATAGCAAAAAATGAGCCTGGCAATACATCTACAGGGATTAATTTTTTTTCGTCTGGTAAGCTGCCGTAACTATTTCTTTTTTTAAAAAATTTATTCAAGATTAAACTAGTTGCCAGTAAATCTGAGCCATAACTAGGTAACTGCCAGCCGGAATTGTAAGCTTGCGATTTTTCTTTTGTCAGCATGATGGGTGCGACAATCCCAGTTTTTTTAGGCAAATCAGCTAAATTTTTGATAAACTGATCCAAGTCTTCCTCACTTATTGCAATATCAGGATTAGCAATTAAAAAAAATTGGGGCTTAAAATGCTTCAATCCATAAAAAATTCCGAAATTATTACCGGCGCTATAGCCCCCATTTTTTGTTGCTTGGATCACATGAACTTTTTTGTTTCGCAAACGCCACAAATATTCGTAAGAACGATCAGTTGAAGCATTATCTACCACTATAATTTGATCAATCTGGCGGCGTTCCTCCATAATTTTCACAAAATTACTAGTTTCTTGGTAGTTATTGTAATTTAAAACAATTAAGTTAACGAAGTTTTCCAAATGGACACCTGTTCTTTCTTAGCTAAATAACCGATAAATACACATAAGAATCCACCATTTTCCAAAGTAAAAATGCCAGTAGTCGTATAAGTTGTGACTAAAATAATTAAGAAAACTGCTAACAGTAAACGATTTTCAAAACTATTTTTACGTAAAATTGCGCCGAAAGCCGTTAAACTATTCAATCCTAAAAAGGCCAAATAAATAATAACACCAAGAACGCCCTGTTTTATCAAAATAGTGAAATAACCATTATGTAAAAAAGGAATACTATTGCCTTTCACACCAACTAAATAAGCATAGTCTCCAACATAAATATTATTACCAAAGCCTCCCCCAAATAACTGATGGAAAATATTCCAACTATTAAATTCGGTCATAGCTTGATGGGTTTCATAACCCCGCCAATTGCTAGTAATCATCTGGCTACTACTCCAATCTTGGCTGCCACTTAATTCAGTGATTGTTCGCATGATTTTTGTTAGAAAATTTGCAATAAAGGTTTGTTCTTCGAAAATTTTAAAAATTACAGCCGCCAATAGAATAATTAAGCTCACTGAAATAAGCTTCCGACTGGCTTTTTTCTCCATCGCCAAAACCAAGACTAGAATCATGGTAATGATCATTAGCGAACGAGAAAAAGACAGAATTAAGTGACTTAGCATCAATAAACTCAAAACTACGCGCCAAAATTTATTTTTTATAACTGAAGTAAAAATAAGTAAAGTTAGACCAAAAGGAACAATCGTATAGCCATGACCGATTTGATTTCGCAAATTATAAATATTTGTGACATTCAGCTGCAGTAAAACCCAAATGAGATGTCCTATGAAATAAAGGCTAAGTATTGCTGAAAGAATAATGACCCATTGAATAATTTTTTCAAATGAAACCTGTAAAATAGATAAGTATCGACCAATTAGAATAAAAAGAACCGGGGAAAGAAAATAAACCATATCTCTAATCAGATCAGTCGTTTGATAATTACCCAAAGGAAATAAAGTTCCAAATAATCCTAAGAAAAACAACCCAATTAACAGTGTTTGATATGAGACGATTTTCAAGGGAAAATGATAATCTGCCAGTCCAAAAAGTATACCCAAAACGACAATTGCACTAATAAAAAAAATCGTTCGGGGAAATAAACTTTGAGCTGTTACCAAGAACCCAAATAGTAACAATCCAATAGTTGATTTTTTAAAAGTTAATGCTAATTCCATCGTCTCACCTCCTATAAAGGGTCAATATTTCTTCACTATGTTGCGATATGTCCTTCAAATGAACCGGACTAAAAGTAAAGTCAAATTTTTTTACCTTCTCAATTAAATCTGACAAGTTCTTGTACTGCCAATGTTTCGGTAAAATATCTTTGGCACCGACTTTTTCACTGACTAAAACAGGTATTTGAAAACTTAAAGCTTCCAACACAATCAAGCCAAAGGTTTCCTGCCATTGACTGGGGACAATCAGTAAATCAATCTGATGATAGACTGCCGCCAAATCAGCTTTTTCAAAACGGCCATGTTGGTGAATATTAAAATAACTTTTCTTGACTGCATAACCAAATGTATGAAAACGATATTTCTCCGTCGGTAATACTTTGGCTAATTGTAGAAAATCAGCAAAGCCTTTAAATTTTTTGGCTGGTCCGATATAAGCGACATTTATTTTTTCTGCCAGCTCTTTTTGAGCCATCATTCGCGGATAAATACTGTTAGTAGTGATGCTTGAAACCTGTCCGTTTATTCTAAAAGGCAAGTTTTTTCTATACACACTTTCTGCTACCTGACTATTAAAGTGAAACTTGGTAATCAAGCGAAACATTTTCAGATAATAGCTTTTTAAGGCTTGATACTCAGTTTTTTTTGCAAAAAAAGGATCTTGCTGAATTAATTTTGATTGAGGTAAACGGCGCCCCATCGTTCGTATCAATGGATAGAAGCGACTTTGAAATAAACGTAATTTCCCAGTGGACCAAGCATCCTCAGAGGCCTTTTGCCAATTTAAAGCTGTATTATCTTGGTGATAACTGGTTTTGCCATCAAAAAAATTGGGCTCTGGTGCCAAGCCAAAATAATCATGACTGGTAAAAATTGTAGGAATATTCAGTTGACGACAGGCCTCCAGAAATTCCAGATGCAGTCCCATTAAAGTATGTAAATGAACCACATCTGGTTGGATTTTTTTCAAAAGTGCCAAATAATTGACCACTTCCACTGGAGTCATGAAATCCGTGGGGCTTTTAATGCCGCCAAACAAAGCCAATGGCAAACTATTTCTCAGCGCAATCCGCGTGATTCCTTCTTTTTGAAGAAAGGAAAATTTTATTTTTTGACTAGTTAGCAATTTTTTTCCAGGATATAATGCAAAGACTTGATGTCCAGAATGATGCTGCTCTTGCATCAAATCAGTTGCATAATTTATTAATCCGCCACTCCTAGCAGGTTCAAAGCCTAATGTATAATGTAAGATTTTCATTTAAACACCTTCATTAAAACAGCTTTCGTATTGTTGATTGATCTTCTGCCAGCTAAAATCCTGACTAATTCGTCTGACAGCTTGCTCCTTCAATTGAGAAATCTTTTGGGGGGAATATTTCTCAACCGTGGTAATTACTTCTGCTAAATTATTTTTTTGCCAATAAACACCTGCTTGTTCACCAACTTCGTAATTAAAGCCGACATCCAATAACAGGTTTAATTGTGTGGTAGCAAGTGCCTCTAACAATGAAGGATTGGTACCGCCAACCTCGTGTCCATGGAGATACGCATATGCTGCTACCCGAATATAATTTAATAATTCTTGATCATAGACCGTCCCAACAAATTTAATCCGCGCATCTTTAGTAAAATCAGTTTGTTTTAATAATTGCTGATACAATTTATTGTGTTCGACATTAGTGATAATCACTAAATCCTTTTGGCTAGTGGATTTCATGAATTGCTCAATCATTGCGCGGTAATTGTTTTCTGGTACAAAACGACCGACAATCAAATAATATTCTTTTTCGCGAATATGATTGTCAGAAAACCACTTACGAACTTTCGGCTCAGTTGCAGTTAAGTAGTGTTGGGGAATGTCACTACCGTAGGCAATATAAGTGGTTTTAGGTTGATATTTGGCGTAACTTTTTTGAATATATTGCTCAATCGTTTGACTATCGCAAATAATTAAATCTGCATGTTTCACCATTAACCGTTCTGAAAGTTTCCAGTAACGGCGAACAGGATAAGACCACTTTGCCCGTAACCATTCATGACCATCGGGATTCAAAAATAATTGTCCTCCGATTTTTTCAATTTTCTTTTTAAATCCTTGAATAAATGGACCAATCCGGCAAGCCAATACGTAAAAGATTGGTTGTTGATAATTTTCTTTTTCGGCTTCTTGAATTGCATAATTTAAAGCTGCAATATCGTAATAGATTGCTTTAGCTGGTCCAATATCAGGGACATCAATCGTAAAACATTGGGCTGATTGATAAACAAAAGTCTTTTCTTGAATACCCGATTTTAAAGAGTTTTCTTTCGTACAAGCTACGTGATAGGTTAATTGATTATTTAAACGATTGGCTGTTAATTTTTCTACGAAAGTTTCAAATCCACCATATTTTGCAGGAATCCCTTTCGAACCGATGATATATATATGTTTTTCTTTCATTGTTTTTCCTTCTTAATATGCGCCGTTTGGTTTAATCATTACCCAAATCGTTTTGACGATTATTAAAATATCAAATATTAGATTCCGGGTTTGGATATAGCGAACATCTAATGCAACCATTTCTTCAAAACTTAATTGATTTCGACCGCTAACTTGCCATAAGCCTGAGCAGCCTGGTTTAACTAACAAACGTTTGGCATCTTGACTGGAATAATCGTCCACTTCATTTTCTAAAGGTGGTCGTGGACCAATCAAACTCATCTCACCTTTTAATACATTAAAAAGCTGAGGTAATTCATCGATACTGGTTTTACGAATAAAACGACCAATTTTTGTGATTCTGGGATCTTTTTTCATTTTGAACATTTTGCCAGCAATTTCATTTTGATCTAACAAAGCAGTCAACTGACTTTCAGCATCTACACACATAGAGCGAAACTTATACATCCAAAAAACTTTGCCATCCTTACCAACTCTTTTTTGAACAAAGAAAATGGATCCCTTTGCATCTTCATGGGTAATCAGCAATGCAATAATAATGAATAATGGCGACAATAAGACTAAGCCGATACTGGCTCCAACAATATCCATTGATCTTTTAAAGAAACCATAAATAGGTCGGTTTTTGTAAAGCAATCGATTCAGTAATTGATGATTTTCAACCACTAATTTAATTGATTTTTCCATATCAAATCACCTCTGATTAATCTTTCTTACCCTTAAATGCAGCAACTATAAATCCTAGTAATAAGCCCAACAATGTAGCCATTCCAACAATTAACAAGTGATTAGGAAACGATGCTTGATTTGCGGGCGTTGCTTTTGAGACTGTTTTAATATCTTTTACTTCTAAAACATCACGAATTTTCGTTTTAAAAACAGCAACTGTTGTGTTAGCAATTTTTGCCGCTTCTTTTTTATCAGTCGCAGTCGCTTCAATCGTAAACATTTGTGAGCTGGGACTTTGATTAACCTCAAGACTATTTTTTATTGCTTTTTTGGAGAGCTGAAGATTTTCATTTTCGGATAATTCCTGTTTAACTTCTTTCACTACTACATCGCTAGTAACAAAATCCTTATAAGTATTAATCATTGCTAAACCTGCGCTTATTTTTCCGCTATTATTTGTATCAGATATTTTTACTATTAATTGACTTTGACTTGTATATTGCGGGGTTAAAATCAGGTAAGCGATAATGCCACCGATTAATGCTCCTCCAATAGTCAGTCCGACAAACCAGCCGATGCCTTTTCTAAACTGTTTAAAAAGCTGACTTAAATTCATTGTTTCTTCCATGCCATACTTCCTCTCTATTTCCTCGTTAAAAGTGAAATTAATATAATCAGAAAATGAGAATCTGCCAAGCATTCTTTCTTGCGATTTTCAGAAACAAAAATAATGAATTTCATTGTGATTTTTATCGCAATCAAAAATTATAAAAATTATTACGTTTAAATGCCTATATAATAATGTTTTTTATTTTTTTCACTAAAAATATTTAATATTCACAAGTAATTATTCATTCATCTTTAATGGAAATTATCTTTTTATAAATGAAAATCTCGTATGCTTATTTGAAAAAATAGCTAGATATTTTTGATGAAAAACAAGCTATTATTGACTTCTTCTAAGAAAAAATGGTTTCTTTAACAAGAAAGTGTTACGTTTCCAAAATGATCTATTTTTCACTAATACATTTTTCACAAGCAAAATAATTCACTGATTGAAAATGATTCAAAAAAAGAGAAAGCTTGTTAACTTAGGCTTTCTCCTTACATAATTAAACGTTCGTGTTTTTTCTATCGTTTTTTTCTAAAAAAATAATATTTTTGATGGAATATAAATAGTCTGATTTTTCAATAAATCAATGTCCCATCAAAATCCTTTTTATGCTATCATTTTAGAAAAGCTATAAAGGAGTTCTTATGACAATTCAAACAAAAAAAATAACTTCACCTCAACGAAGTGAAGACCTTGCACCGATCGACTTAACCGATGAAACATTAAACCAACGGAGACAGATTTTTTTAACTAAAATGAAAGCCGCACAATTGGATGCAGTCGTAATTTATGCCGATCGTGAACATGGTGCTAACTTTGAATACTTTACTGGTTTTATTCCTCGTTTTGAAGAAGCCTGTTTGGTACTTCATCAAGATGGAAAAGCATTTTTACTATTAGGTAATGAAAATACTAAGATGGGTAAAGTCGCGCGACTGGAAAATCAAGTAATTCATGTTCCATTCTTCTCTTTACCAAATCAACCGATGTTAGGCGACGCCCCCTTAAGTAGCTATTTTGAAGAAGCAGGCTTAAAAAATTTAACTAAAGTCGGCGTAATTGGTTGGAAAATGTTTACTTCTTCTATTGAAGACAACCGTCAATTATTTGATTTACCCCACTATATCTTGCAAGCTTTACAAAGCATTACCTCCGTGGAAAATGTGGCTGATTTATTATTATCACCAATAGATGGTCTGCGCGTTACGAACAATGCCAACGAAATCGCTCATTATAGTTTTGGTGCGAGTTTAGCAGGTAATTGTTTATTAGATACCTTAAATCAAATCGAATTAAATAAAACCGAGCTGGCGATTGCAACAAGTTTATCGGCTTTTGGACAACAACATAATGTAACAACGATTTGCGCCACTGGTGAACGTTTCAGTCACGCGACACTTTATCCTCGCAATAAGCAAACCAAGCTGGGAGATACTTTTTCATTAACCACAAGTTACAAAGGTGGTTTGTCTTCTCGTGCAGCATTTGTCGCAAATAATGTTAATGACTTACCAGAAAAGCAACAAGATTATCTAGAAAAAGTGGCTTATCCCTATTACCAGGCCTTAGTTACTTGGCTGAAAACAGTCAAGCTTGGTTTAACTGGCGCTACTTTATTTACTGAAATCGATAAAGTTTTACCACAAAAAGATTACCACTGGGAACTAAATCCTGGTCATTTTATTGCCGATGAAGAATGGTTGTCTTCACCATTTGCCAAAAATTCTAGCGCTGTTTTACAAAGTGGGCAGTTATTACAAATTGATCTCATTCCTAAAGTTGCTGGTTATGCTGGCGTTGGCTGTGAAGATGGGATTTGTTTAGCGGATGAAGCTTTGCGAGAAGAAATTAAGCGGGATTATCCGAAAGTTTGGGCTGATTTTACTCGTCGCCGTGATTACTTGGCAGAGTCGTTGAATATTGAGTTAGCACCTGAAATTTTACCGATGAGTGATACTGTTGCTTATTATCGTCCATTTTTGTTAAATCAAGAATTAGCATTTTATAATAAGGAGTGAGCCAAATGAAAATAGCTTTTATCGCTCATGATCGAAAAAAAGATTTGATGGTTCAATTAGTTACCGCTTATCAACCATTATTGAAAAATCATGAATTATTCGCTACTGGTACGACTGGTCAAAGAATTAGTGAAGCGACTGGACTAAAGGTTCACCGCTTCAAATCTGGCCCTCTTGGCGGTGATCAGCAAATTGGCGCTTTAATTTCCGAAGATGAGTTAGATTTGGTAATTTTCCTGAGAGATCCACTCTCTTCTCAACCTCATGAACCGGATGTTAATGCATTAATTCGATTAAGTGATGTTTACAATGTTCCATTGGCAACAAATTTAGGCACTGCTGAGATTTTGATTCGTGGATTAGCTGAGGGCCTACTAGATTTTCGCCAAATTATTGACGATGCACCTAAAAAAAGTATTAGTTTTGATTTATAACCAATACAGCTCCTCTGCTTTTAGCAGAAGAGCAGTTTTTTTATTGGTAAAAATAATAAAAATAAATGCTATACTAAGAAGAGAACCCATATTTTTTTACAAGAGGTGTAATTCATGGTGGCATACCATTTAATTTTTAGAAGTATCTATATTTTTATTTTTCTTCATTTAGCTTATTTAATTGCTTTAATCAGCTTTATTTATGCTTCAATAAAGGCTTTTGCGGTTGAAAAAAATAGTAAAAATGGTAGTTTTTATCTTTTAATAGTCGTAGTTTTGCTTCTTTTAGCTGGTTTAATTGCTTTTAATGTCTTCACTTAAGGAGAATCAAGCATGTTGTTAACCTTCTTTACCTTTTTTCCAACAATTATTTTTTTAATTATCTTACCCATTCAATCTAGTTATTTAGCTAAAAATGATCACTATCGTATTCAATCGCTTCAGGGATTTCGTTCTACAAAATCCGTCAAAAATTCAAAAAATTGGCAACAAGCACAATTAGCAGTGAAACCATCTTCGTTGGTCTTAGGGTTATTGCAATTGATTTTAACACTGGTCTTACTCTTTTTACTTCATTTCAATAATGTTCTAGTCTTATGGTTGATCTTATTAAGTTTAACATTACTATTAATTTTTCAATTTTTTTATGTGAATCACAAATTAAATTAATTTATATTAGGAGGAAAAAATATGACTGATTCAAAAAATTTTACTATCGAACAAGTTTACGCAAAGGGAAAACAAGAACTAGCCGTCATTACAGATTTAACAACTGGACAGCAATATCTACAAACAACCGTCATTACCGCTAGTGGATCTAGCGTTGCTTTAACCCCATTATTGAAACCAAGTGAAAATAAATAACCAGAAATCTTCAGGAGGAAAAAAATGACCCGTTCATTTTACCAACGTGACCTGCACAATTTTTCAACTGACAGTATCGATTTACAGGAAAAACTAAAAACCTTTAATCAGTTGACCAACCGCGAAATAATAAAAAAGCGAGAGATTTTGAAAGAGTTGTTTCATTCTTGCGGTGAGTTACCGGTGATTGAAACCAATTTTAATTGTGATTTAGGAAGTAATATTTCCGTTGGAGAACGTTTTTATGCGGGATTTAATTTTACTATTTTAGATATGGCGCAAGTCATTATCGGTGATGATTGTATGATTGGACCAAATGTTGGACTTTATGCAACTGGCCATCAACTCAATCCGGTAGACCGCAACTTATCTGGTTATGCCGAACCAATCAAAATTGGTAATCGCGTATGGATTGGCGGAAGTGTAACCATTTTAGGTGGTGTAACAATTGGCGATAATTCCATCGTAGCAGCTGGTTCAGTGGTAATTAAAGACGTACCAGAAAATGTAGTGGTTGCTGGTAATCCAGCCAAAATTATAAAAAAGATTGAAAACTAGGTGAGCAGATGCAAATTGATTTTAGACAACCAACTGAAAAAGATTTAGATCGGATTATGACCATTGAAAGAAGTGGTTTTTCTCCAGCTGAAGCGGCTTCAGAAAAAGCTATGCTAGAAAGAATTCAGCAAATTCCTGACAGTTTTCTAGTGGCTATTAACCCAGAACAGGCAATTTTGGGCTATGTCGTTGGTCCAGTTGTTTCAGAAAGATATTTAACTGATGAACTATTTGAAAAAACGATCCCCAATCCAGAAATAGGCGGCTTCCAAACTATTCTTAGCTTAGCTGTTGCCCCTGAGTATTATAATTTTGGGATTGCGAGTCGCTTGCTAACAGGTCTTGCGCAAATTTCACAAGAAAAAAAACGCGCTGGTATCACCTTAACTTGTTTAGCGAATTTGATTCCTTTTTATCAAAAAAATCACTATCAAGTA
This sequence comes from Enterococcus sp. JNUCC 77, assembly GCF_054819945.1. Classification (NCBI taxonomy): domain Bacteria; kingdom Bacillati; phylum Bacillota; class Bacilli; order Lactobacillales; family Enterococcaceae; genus Enterococcus; species Enterococcus sp. JNUCC 77. The sequence continues at coordinate 720,282 of NZ_JBTHIG010000002.1, read as the reverse complement.
GAAGGTGTTTCTGAATCCACCCATGCAAATGAAGTTTGGTATAACTTGGTAAGAGATTTTTCTAAAGAGATTGTTTAATGAAACCTGAAATTTATTCTTGGAACCTTCATGAACAAAGCTTAATGGGACAAGCAAAATTTCCTAGTCAGCCAAAAATAAAAATCTTTGACCATTCAGAATTAAGAGCAGATTTGGAAAGGCAACTGGAATTACTTTCCCACAAGGAACTTGCTGAGTGGGCTTTAGTAAACGCACAACCTTTTTTAGTTTATTTGAATGCGCCACGAATCAGTGATCCGCGAATTCAGCAGGCAATTGATGCCTTTCAGCAAAAAATAGCTGGAGAAATCTCAGCTTACGAGTTTCGGCAAGCTGGGTTTCTAGCAAATCAGATTGCAAAAGAATCAAAAACACCGATTGAAAAATATGCTGCTAGAGTTTTCGCACAGGCAATTGCCACCGCCCATATGCGTGGCCATGCCCTCGTATCCGCTGACTATAGCGTGAAAGTTTTCAATCTACTTTTTCCAGACAATCAGACTGAAGTATTAAAATTACGACAAAAGCAAATAAAAACGGCCCAACAAAAGGGTGAAGAAAACAGATGAAAAAGAAAGAAAATTACTCGTTAACTTTAGGGATCATCTTTGGATTAGTCTTTGGATATTTATTTGATCATTTGGCTATTGGTTTAGCAATTGGTATTTCATTAGGTGCTGCTGGTATCTTTTCTGAAAAATAAACTTACACTATCGTTAGATGACTAAATCAGTGTTGAAAAAAATTTACTGTCTGCTACGATAGTTTCAACAACCGATTAAAAAGGGGCTCTTCTTATGATAACCTTCAGAAAAATGAAAAAAACCGATGTACCCAAACTTTACGAAATGGCTTTACGGGCATTTCAATCAGACTTTGAAAAATATGGTATCTATCCACCATTGTTACATTTGAAAAAGAAAAATTTCCAACCACCTTTACTTTTTGGAAAAGTTATTTTAGCTGATGGTAACGAAATTGGTGGCGTATTTGTGATTGTTTTAGGTAAAAAAGCTGAATTAGCAACTATCTTTATTGATCCAAAATATCAACACCAAGGATACGGAAAAGAAATCCTTTCAGCTCTTGAAGCTGCCCATCCCCATGTAAAAAAATGGACCCTTGAAACAGTTAGCGAAAACTTCCAGTTACATCGCTTTTATGAGTCGCTTGGCTACCATAAGGTCGGTGAAAAAAAAGATCCTCGATCTGATGTCATTACGTACCTTTACGAAAAAAAAATCAAAGAACAATCATCAATCAACTAGCTTTTAACACAAAAAAATATTGGGAGGCTACTATGAATAGACTGAATTTGATTTGTTTAGGGGTAAATGATATGAAGGAATCGTTAAGCTTTTACAAGAATATCGGCTTTAAAACTTACGAAAAATCTGACAATCCGCCGATTGTTTTTTTCGATAATCAAGGCACTAAATTAGAACTTTATCCACTGGAGCAATTAACAAAAGATATTAATCCAGACAGTCCACCAAAATTTCAAACTGGCATTTTTCCTGGTATCACCTTAGCTATTAATATGAAAACACCTGAAGAAGTTGATGCTTTTTTCAAAGACGTCCACTCCGCCGGTGGAAAAATCATCAAGCAGCCGACTAAAAATCCTGATTGGGACGGTTATTCCGGCTATTTTACTGATCCAAACGGTTATTATTGGGAAGTTGCTTACGGGAAAATCTGGCAGTTTGATGAAAATAATATGTTGGTAATTGAGGAATAACAATTAACTATAAAAGAACAGCGGAGGTTTACTATGTTGATTAAATTAATTCACCTATTTAATCTAAAAACTCCGCTGTTAACTTTTTTTGGTTTTATTATTATTGGTAGTCTATTACTAGCTTTCAAAAAGAAAAATCGTCTGCAAAATATACTTTTTTTCATTTTGATTAGTAGTTTTGTTGCTCTAGTCATTCTGGTTTTGTATTTCTTTATTTGGTTAGGTTTGACTGGTTTAAATTCTTGAAAAACTAATAAAATCTCTACTTCAAAGGGATTTGCTAAGGGTTAATCACGTTAAATGATTGATTAATTGTGCTGCAGTAACTGCTTGAATTTCGTCAAAAGTATAGCCTGATGCAATTTCAGTAATCTCAATTCCTTGCTGAGTAATTTCAAAAACACCCATTTCAGTGATAATTTGATTGACGCGTCCTCGCGCAGTTAGCGGTAAAGTACACTGCTTTAAAATTTTAGGCTTTCCATAATTAGTATGCTCCATCGCTACAATAACTTTTTTTACTCCTGCTAATAAGTCCATTGCACCGCCGATGCCGGGAACAAACACGCCCGGAATCAAATAGTTTGCTAAATTTCCTGTTTCATCAACCTGTAAACCACCCAACACACTGATATCTACGTGACCCCCTCGAATAATACCAAAAGAAGTTGTAATATCAAAATAAGCGCCCCCTTGTTTAATTGAAGCTGGTTGCCCGCTGGCATTAACGATTGTTGGATCAATCGGATCAGGTGTCGGACCTAAACCAACAAATCCATTCTCTGACTGAATAATAACCGATAAATTAGCTGGAATATAATTTTGAACTTTTGTCGGTAAGCCAATCCCTAAATTTACTAAAGAACTATCAGAAAGTTCTTGAGCAACTCGTTTCGCTATTTGCTCGTGTCTTTGCTCTTTCGTTAGCATAATACGTCCCCTTCCACCACACAATCAACAAAAATACTCGGTGTATGAACAAAACTCGGATTAATTGTGCCCGTTGCGACAACTTTTCTCGCTTGAACAATGGTTGTCTTTGCATTTGCTGCCATAATATGATTAAAATTATTTTCAGATCCGGCATATTGTAAATTGCCCGTTTGATCAGCTTGATCAGCTAAGACCAAGGCAACATCCGCTTTAATTGGTGTCTCTAATAAATATTCTCGACCCGCAACTGTAATCTTTTGCTTACCTTCTTCAATGAGCGTTCCGATACCCGTTGGCGTCAAAACACCACCCAAACCAAATGCGCCACAACGAATTCTTTCCACCAAGGTTCCTAAAGGCATAATCTCAAATTTAGTTTCATTTTCATTTAATTGACGACCAGCCTCGCGATTTAGTCCTAAGTGAGAAGTAATGATTTTATCAAACTGATGGTTCATGATTAATTTCCCGACACCTTTATCAATGAGACCGGTATCATTACTGACTAAAGTCAAATGTTTGATGCCTTTTTCTACTAAAGCATCCACCAATAATTCCGGTGTACCATTTGTCATAAAGCCACCCACCGCAACAATGTCTCCTTCTTTAACTAAATCTATAGCTTCAGTTAAACTTATTTGTTTATTTTCCATGGCTTACCCTTTCGTAAAGATTATTTATAACAATATTCAGATATTTTATTTTTATTTATAAAATAATAATAGCAAAAATAGTCTGTATTTCAAATATCATTTACGAATATATTTTTTATAATTAATTATTTTAATTTTGATTTGAGACTAATGTATACCCAATTCTTTAAGGTTACTAAGTTTTCTCACAAGATTTTTTCCACAATAAAAAACCACTCGTTTTCACGAGTGGTGATAATTGTTATCAGATTATTTAAGCGGCTATTTGTCCTTGAAGTAAGCTTTCTAAACGTGCCAACTGTTCTTCAGTTAAATATGGCGCATATTCTTCCAGAATTTGTTGCGCAATTTCTGGTGTTATAGCAGCTTGATATTGACTAACATAATCATAAATCTCTTGGAAATCTTCCTCACTCATATACTGATCGCCACCTTGTTGTTCTTCTAAGTCACTTTCAACTTCTTGGCCAGTTATAATTTCATCATCTTTTGGAAGTTTAACTGTTTTTTTGCTGTCTTTGTATTTTAAATTCAGCGTCCCAGCGATTTTTCTAATTGCGGTATCTGTTTCATCAGTTGAAAATTTAAAATCAATTTTAGCACTGTTTTTAGCTTTGTTTAAAGTCATTTTTATATTCATATCAATTAAGCCTTCATTTGTAGCAAGTTCTTTTAACATTTCGGTGGCAATAATTTTTTGTCTTTCGTCACCTTCATCACTGACATAACTCAAAAATTCCTTAAAACTTTTGCTATTAAAAGTATAGCTCATGGTCTCTTTGGTCACTTTGAAAGCATCATTTCCTCGGGTTCCTAAATAGCCATAAAAATACTCTTTTGAAAAAATACTCCGCATTTCAGCAAAATCATAACCTGATTCAGTCGTTTCTTCTGGCGATTCCATCGACAGTTCATCAGCTTCTTCTTCGGCAGTAGCTTCAATATATTTCCCTTCAATATTTGAAAAATCATAAAAGTCTTCGGCATTCATGTCATTTAAAGAAGCGGCTATTTTTAGAATTTCAATTAAATAAGTAGCCTCTAAATACATATTGCCCTTTTTTAAATCCGTAATAAAATGCATCGGTAATTGATAGTCTGAAAGATCCATTGAAAAATTGGTATCAGCGGTTTCGTTCTCCGAATCGATAATATTTTCCCCAGTAATGACTGCTAACTTTAGACGATCCCCCATCGCCCCAGCAATGATTGAAGAAACATTTTCTGTATCGCCAAATTCAATCGTTTTCATTTTCAGAGTAAAATCACTGCTGTTCATTTCATTTTGTTGCTCCAGAGTTTCTTTGAAATCATCACTTGCTTTTTTCCCACACCCCGTCAAGAAAAACAATGCGGCTAAAATTATCAAAAACATCCGACACTTTTTCACAAAAAAACCTCCCTATTATTTAAAATCATTTTAACATATTTCTAACGCTTAAAATGATTCACTATTATTATAGATCTAGGATTTTTAAAGCTTTTTCATAGTCCTCATTCTGATTGCCATTAAGATCAGTTGGCATTATTTCAAAACCAAATTTACGATATAAAAATACCGCTGGCTTACTCCAAGTCTGGCTGTGTAAATAAATTGATTGGTCTGGATAGATCTTCCGTAACTCTTGGCAAATCTGACTCACTAACGTTTTAGCTAATCCTTGACCACTATATTCTGGCTTAACCGCCAACCAATGAAATTGCGGAACAGTTCTACCATCATTCAATGTTTTCATCCAGCCAGTGCAAGTTGCAATTTTTTCACCCTTAGCGTTTTCTACAAATAACATACGACGATTTAGTTCATCTGGATAAGGCAAAAAAGTTTTCTCAAAATAAGTCAGTGCCGCTTCTGGTTGATCAAATTCTAAAACGGAAGTTTCGATCTCACACCAGTCTTTTTCATCCCCTTTTTGATAAAATTCCAATGAGAAGTCTGTCTTCAAAGGAAAGTCTAAGATTGTTTTTTCAGCTGGCAGTACCATCCAAAAATCAGCATAGAGAATACTTTTATCTAACATATTTTTCTCCTTTTACAAATAATAAATTTTACTCATATCAAATTCTTTTAAATGATTAACAATGCCAGAACCTAGTAATTTTGAAGTTCCTATCCAAAATTAGATCAAGAATCTGCTTTTTGGTGGCACTTCATTATTACTAATTCTTTTAATAGCCCTGGGCTTTCGTTTAGCTACTTTTGCTTGGTGACATTTTTCATCTTTTACAACTTCTCAAATTTGAAGCTCAACTAAATCAGATAAACAATTAGCCACAAATTCAAGGCTCATGGGAAGAATAAGTAAAATAATTACGATATTTCTTGAAAACAGCCAAAAAGAATAAAAATGATAATAAAGCCTATAATTGCAGCATTCATCAGCTTTTTTGAGATTTTTTCACATCAGTTTGCCGATGATATTTCTAAAAAAATCAATCCAAAAACTACTTTTTTAGGAGGTAAATTTTCTTTTCCTCGTAATCCATTTTTTTTCACAAAGCACAACACATATTAGCAAAAATAATAGGAAAATTATAAATTCCAATTAAAGCGAAAGTAATCAGCCAATTAGAGCATAGAAATTTCGCAAGACTAAATAAAAACCTACAATCGAAAAATAGATCATTCCTTTAACTATTTTTGACAACACTTCTAACTGCGCTAAATTAAGCAGAGTAGCTAAAAAATCGACAAAGTCAGTTAACCTTTGAAATAGAAATCCATAAAACTTCTCGCCCACAATTTTCATAGATTCTCCAAAATTTTAAATCCAGCCAAATTTCTGACAAGCCAAATAAATCCCATCATCCACATTGTTTGCTGTGACAAAGTCAGCCTTTTTTTTCAATTCCGGATGCGCATTACCCATGGCAATACTGGTCCATTCCGGTGAAAACATCACCAAATCATTGGTATCATCGCCAAAAACAACAACTTTTGATAAATCTCCTTTTAAGTGATTGATAGTCGCAACGATTCCACTATATTTATCATCGTATTGAATCGTCAAATAATCTGGCATAAAACGAACATAGCCCAAAGGATCTTTAGTCGTTAATTGCGCCTCATCTGCTTCGGAAATGACCACATATATTTTGTAGATTTCTGTCAATTTTTCATAGTCTAATGTTTCGTCGATGATATATTCTGTTGGCTCACGTCTCTCACCGACTTGTTCTCTAAACAGATCATTTTTAGCATAAACTTTAATCGAATCGTCTAACATTAATAAAGTTCCCAGTCCCAAAGCTTCTGTTTGTGACAACAATGCTTTCGCATCCGCTAAATTCAGCGGTTGATTTTGAACCAATTGATTATTCAAGACTAAACCACCGCCACCTGCACAAACCATGTTTTTTAATCCCACCGAATTCATAAAATCAATCGATTTATAATGGGCCCGTCCAGTCGCAATTGCTACAAAATGTCCGGCTGCTTGTAATTTATTCAGAGCTTCTTGTGCGCTTGGCACAATTTCTCCTGTTTTCCGATCTGTCAGTGTCCCATCAATATCAAAGAAAAAATATTTTTTATCCAAAAAAATTCGCCCCATTTTTTTATTTTATTAAAATACTAGAAAAAAGAACCGGATTTTAAAATCCAGCTCTTTCAATTGTTTACATACCGTTTCGTTTAATCTTTTTATCCCAAGTTGTAGCATAAATTGGTTCTTCATTTTCGGTGACATTCATCTCACCTGTAATGTAGAAGTATTCTTTATCAGAAGTTTGCGTAGTGGTAATTTCTGCATTGGTCCACCAGCCCTCACGACCAATTCGCATATTTTGAGTAATCGTGTAGTTTGCAGACAAAGGATCTTGATTTGATAAGGTTAATAGTCGTTTTAGGTTATGTTCAACCGTTACATCAATTTCATCAAACCGATAAATTCCTTCTCCAAAAACGCCACCAATACCATTCGTCATGCAAGTCCAGGTATCAGTCACTAAATCATAAGATATTTCTCGTTCAACTCTTCCTTCCGACAAGATAGTTGTTGGTGTCAATGGAGCAGATTGTGCATCCAAGTCTGGTCCCACTGTATCTTCTCCAGTAAAAATTGGCAAACTAAACTGCGCATCGGCTAATTCTAAGGTCAGAGTATTATCTTCTGGCATCGTCCAAAACATTGGCCAAGCTGAATTTGCTAAAGACAAACGTAACCGATGACCCGCCTTAAATGAATGCCCACAAGTATCTAATTGAACGGTGGCTTCAACTTCTTTGCCCGGTTCCAAGTAGACTACTTTGTCATGACCAGCTAGATGCGTTAGATTCATGACACCATAGCTCACCCGCTCAGATGACCCATCTGGAGCAACATCACATAATGAAGCATATAACATCGCATTTGGTTTATCACTACTTAGTTTAAGAGTAACTTTTGGATAGCCAAAAATTTCTAAATCTTCGGTTAATACTTCAGAATCAAAATTCAATGCCAAACCATTGTCTAAACGTTGATCCCCTGGAGATTCACCTGGCACGCCTGCACCCATCCATTCATTTGCTAAGAGGGTATGATTTAAAGGTGTTTTCAAGGCAACTTTCTCACTAGTATTTGCATTTTCTGCTACTAATTCGTGATAGCTTAAGCCAAAATTCTTATCGTTGACAACCTTGGAAGGCCAGTTTTCGACAGCTACCCAACGACCTTTACTTTCAGGTTTATTGGTCTGTGGCGGCATACTGTCTTCAATCCAAGCTTGAATCATTGGACCATCTAAAGTATCCGTTTTTTCACCCTTCAACCAATGATCCCACCATTTAACTCCTTCACCTAAATAATTTATTGCTGGACCTGGCACACCATCATGAGCATAGACATGGGCCCATGGACCTAAAATACCTTTTTTCGGTACACTCAAACCTTCTAATAAACTCAACACAGTATTTGTATAAGAATCTGCATATCCATCAACGGCAAAAACCGGTACTTTAATCGCATCATAGTTTTCACACACTGATCCATGTTTCCAATAATCATCACGGGTTTGATGTTCTAACCAATTCGCCATCCATAAAGGCATATTTTTCAAACGCTCTAGCCACATTTCCCGCCAACGGTCGCCGACAACATGGGGATCGATTGCACGAGATTGATAACCCAACATAATGGCGCCCCACCAGAAATTATCATTTAAAATCAAGCCGCCTTTATAGTGAATATCGTTATTGTAGCGATCATCAGTAAAGCCTACGACCATAACAGCTTTCAATGCTTCTGGTTGACGTGCCGCAATTTGTAAGGAATTGAAACCACCCCAAGATTTCCCCATCATACCGACATTGCCATCACACCAATCTTGTTTGGCAATCCAGTCAATGATCTCCAAGGCATCATCTTGTTCTTGTTTCAAATATTCATCTTTCAATAACCCTTCTGACTCACCTGTTCCTCGCATATCCATCCGAATCACATTGTAGCCGTGGCCAGAAAAATAACCATGCATGGGATTATCTCGTCCACGGGTGCCATCTGTTTTACGATAAGGTAAATATTCTAAAATTGTTGGTAAAGGTTTATCTGATTTGGGAAACCAACCTCGATACGAAAGAACGGTCCCGTCACTTAGTGTATACCAACTGTTTTCAATTACCTCTACATCATAAGGAAAGTTCTCGATAATTCTTTTCATTTATTTTGCCTCCTTGGCTGCCATTTTCAAACGATATTTTTTGCCATACGTTTTACTCCAAATAATACATAAAACTGCACCAATCGCTGCCATTGCTATCATAATACTAAAGTAAATAAAATAACCAGTATTTCCTGGGTAACGATCCAAAATATTACCAGCTGCCAGCGGAACCACCACTTCAGGTAAATAACCTAAAGTACTAGCCAGTCCTATTGCTACCCCAGAAAGTCTCAGTGGAATACCTCCCTCAGATAGGAAAGAGAAAAAGATACCATAATTAGAGTACATGGCGATATAAACCATACTGGCCGCAACAACTAACACGACCACTTGCAGTTGACCACTTACACCAGAACTAACAATTAATAGAAAAGTTCCTAAAGCTAAAAATACAAAACCTGCAAACATAACCATTGATTTGCTAATTTTATCAGCTAAAAATCCGCCAAAGGGTGCTGCTACCAAACGACAATATTGGGCTAGCATCGCTACCACTGCAGCAAAAACGGCTGAAGTCCCAATAACATTTGAAGCATAAGGCGTGAAATAGTAAATCGACATATTAAAAACATAGCTAGTAAACATAATCCCAATTGACAGCCAAAGGGCCGGCATTTTTAAAACATCAATTACATCTTTGAAAGTTAATTTTTCTTGGGCTTGATTTTCTTCGACCGAAGTTGGTTCCTTTAAAATAAAAATAAAAGCCAATCCGCAGACAATCGGAATCACCGAATAAAAAATAATAATCCAGTTCAAACCGACTAAAGCCGTAGCACGGCTTTGAAAGAACCCAAAAATTGCAGTGGCTATCGCTAAATGAATTACATTCGTAATCCCACGAGTTCCTTCAAATAATCCATAAGCGCGACTTTGCTCATCATCATTGGCTTGCATTCGGACAATTTTCATTAAAGCTGGCCAAAAAGTCAGCAAAGAAGTGATGCCCCATAGACCATAAATAAAAAACAGTGGCCAAAAGCTTGATACAAATAAATGTAAGAATCCACCTAAACCAGTTGCTAACAGTGAAAAAACCAATAACTTTTTAGCTGCAAAACGGTCAGCTAAAACGCCTCCAATAAAATAAGAAACCAAACCGATAAATCCGTAAGCACTTCCCAGCATACCCATTTGCGTATTGGTCAGATTGTAGGCTGTAACATAAGCATCGTAATAATAGCTTCGAAAATATGGCAGCCCATAGATGATTGATCCTGCTAATGCTAACAAGATAATCGTCAAAAAGTTCTTCTTTAGACCCGTTTTCACGACTGTTCCCATAAGTAACCTCCATTTTTTTGAATTTTCTTTTATTTTAGCACAATTAATGATTAAATATTCTGAAAATAAGTAAAAATCAAAAAAACACGAATCCTTTTTCAAGAATTCGTGTGCTGGTGATTTTCCTATTTAGCTGTGCGAATATTTACAAATTTGACTTCTACATATTCTTCGACACCGTATATTCCATTTTCTCGACCAAAGCCAGAATGCTTCATGCCACCAAACGGTGTGGCAGAATTAGAGATAGCTGTATCGTTTACTCCTACCATGCCGTAATCCAATCCACGACTGACTTTGTCAATGGTTTGAATATTGTTAGCAAAGAAATAGCTTGCCAAACCAAATTCTGTATCATTAGCTGCTTTAATTACTTCGTCCTCATCTTCAAAAGTAATTAAAGGAATGACTGGACCAAAAGTTTCTTCATAATAAATATCCATATCAGTTGTAACTTCATCCAAAACAGTTGGTTGGAAGAAAAAGCCGTTTTGATATTCGCCCTCAGTTAATTGCTGACCACCGAATAAAACTTTTGCGCCTTTTTCTGTGGCATCTTTTAATTGGGCGACAACTTTATCTAGACCTGCTTGATTGATTAGAGGACCCGTAGTTGGATCATCCATGCCATCACCAACCGTAACTTCTTGGATTTTTTCCACTAATAAATGTGTAACTTCTTCCTTCACATCTTGATGAACAAAAATACGATTTGGCGAGACACAAACTTGACCATTATTTCTAAATTTTGTCGTAATTAAGGTATCCACGGCTAATTCCAAATCGGCATCTGGAAAAATAATATATGGCGCATGTCCGCCCAATTCCAAAGAAACTTTTTTCAGTGAATCAGAAGCTTGTTGGTTTAAAATTTTACCGACATTTGTTGAACCAGTAAAAGTAATTTTCGCCACATCTTCAGACTCTGACAATACTTTTCCGATTGGTTTCGCATCTCCTAAAACGATATTTACTACACCAGCAGGAAATTCTGCTTTTTCAAATAACTCCATTAAAGCTAAGGCAGATAATGGGGTTTCTTTAGCAGGTTTTAAAACAATTGTACAACCTACTGCAATACCTGGTGCAATCTTGCGAATAATCATGTTGGAAGGAAAATTCCACGGAGTAATTGCGCCCACTACACCAACTGGTTGCTTGCGCACTTGCCATTGATTTGTTGGTGGTGATGGAATAATTTCTCCGAAAACCCGTTGTGCCTGAGCAGCATTCCAGCGTAAATTTTCTACATTACTTTTAATTTCACCAGCAGCTTGGGTAAGTGGTTTTCCTTGTTCTAAAGTCATGATAGTTGCCAAACGATTTGTATCTTCTTCAATCAAGTCAGCCAATTTATTCATATAAGCGGCTCTTTCAGTAACTGGTAATTCCGACCAAGTTGGAAAAGCTTTTTTCGCTGCAGCAATAGCTGCTTCTGTTTCAGCTTCAGCCCCTTGATGAATTTCAGTTAAAACGTCGCCAGTTGCTGGATTTGTTACAGGGATCTTTTCTTTTGAGCCTTCGACCCATTCTCCATTGATATAAAGACGAGTTTCGACTGACGGTAGTTGATGTTTTGTCATGTGTCTCATTCCTCCTGAATTTAAATGTCTAATTTGTTTTTTCATCACCTTTTAACGGTAACACGCAAAATATCAAAGTACAAAAATAACAACCTAATATTTCGCCAAAAAACAATCAAATTTTTCTTCTCATAGAAAAAAATGATATACTGAAAAAAATAAAGGAGAAAATGATGAAAATCCAACATAATACGCTTAATTCTATTTCAATCACTATCTATGGTGAGACTTCTGAAAAAGTCTATCTCTATCTCCATGGTCAAAATGGCAATCAAGAAGAAGCAGCATTTGCCGCAAAAATATTAACTACAAAAGGGTGGCAAGTGGTCGCATATGACCTACCAGAACATGGCACCCGAAAAAATAGTTCAGAAAAATTTGTCCCTTGGGAAGTCATACCTGAGCTTAAAAATTTGTATCAAACCTTAAAACAAAATTGGACCACCATTGCTTTATATGCTAACAGTATTTCTGCTTGGTTTAGTTTGCTGGCTTTTGCTGATATAGAACTCGATCATTGTTTATTAGTTTCACCAGTTGTTGATATGGAAAAATTGATAACAAAGATGATGTCGTGGGCCCAAGTCAGTGAAGTCCAATTAGAGCAGGAGCAACTAATTGAAACTGATTTCGGTCAAACCTTGTCGTGGCAATATCTTACTTATACAAGAACACATCCTGTAACCAACTGGCAAATTCCCACAAAAATTATGTTTGGCGAAAATGACAACTTAACTAGTCTAGCTGAAATCAGGACCTTCGCAGAAAAATATCACTGTCAACTAACAGTAATGCCTGGCGGCGAACATTGGTTCCATACCGAGGAACAGTTACAATTTTTATCGACATGGTTAAACAAAGCATAAAAATTGCCTTGCCAAAGCGGCAAGGCAATTTTTATTATTTACTATCTAAGCGGTGGTACAAATCAATCAATTCTTGCGTCAAACCTAAATAAGAAATAGCATTCATTAAATGATCTTGACTGTGAACCATTAATAAAGTTACTGTTGTGTGGTCGCCGCTAGCTTCAGCGGTTAGTAAACCCGTTTGAACATTGTGGGCTTCAACTAATGCTTCATTTGCCGCTATCATTTTTTCTTCTGCCAAAATGAAATTACCTTCTTTAGCTGCTGTTAATGCGGCAACAGCTTCTGCTTTAGCATTACCAGCGTTCATGATTAATCCCATGACTACTTGTAATTGTTCATCATTCATCTGTAATCCTCTTTTCTAAAAACAAATCTCTTTTTCTAATTCCGTCGTATCATTACCTTTAGCTTTTTCCGAAACTAACAAAGCCATATTTTTAAATGAATCGTTTAAACCAATCCCGCCTTTTTTTGGCATTTTTACAATTGGTTCTTGATCTTTATACACTTCTGTCGCCGGATTTTCCACCGACATTGAAGAAATAGCTGGAATGCCGTAATCATTAAACGATTTTGTTAAAGCACCGGCCATTTCACCAAAATTTGGATAATGCATCGCTGGTCCCACTAACACAGCCTCCGCACCAAATTTCTTAGCAAAACCAATAAATTTTTTAGTTACTTCTTCTGGATGTGCCAGATAATACTGGTCACCGCAATATAAAGTCGCAATAATTTCGCTATCATGCTCTTTCAAATAAGGAGTTAAAGTTTGGCCTGGTCCTAAAGGGGCTTTTTTCCCACCTGGAGCTAAATCAGCATGCTCATCGCTTCCCATACCTGCCTGTACATGGTTCAATACTAAAATAATTTTTTTCATCATTTTTACCTCTTAAATGTCGTCAAAATCAAAATCATCAAAGTCAATTTCTTCTGATTCTTCTTCGACAGCTTCTCGTTCTTCACGCAAATATTGATCATCCATCACTTTAATAAATGGATAATAAATAAACATTCCTAAAACAAATAATAATGCCTGTAATACTGCTCCTTGCCAACCACTAACTAAGAAACCAGAAATAATTGGTGGTGTTGTCCATGGTAACTGAATCCCATTAGTTAAAGGAACCAAGCCCCAATCCATCGCAAAGTAAGAGATAATAATATTAATCGTCGGTACTAAAGCAAAAGGAATTAAAATAAGTGGATTTAAGACAATTGGTAAACCAAAAATAATCGGTTCATTAATCCCAAAAATACCTGGCACTAATGACAATTGAGATAATTTTTTGATTCGTTGACTCTTACAGAAAATTACCATTACTAGAATCAATGATAAGGTCGAACCGGCTCCACCAAAAGTAGCAAACATATCTTGAAATTGACCAGTAATAATATTTGGAATTTCGTGTCCATCTTTAAAAGCTTGTAAATTTTCAACTGATAAAGCCCGTAAAACTGGATTGAATACTGCGCCAACGACACTGCTTCCGTTGATCCCAAAGAACCAGAAGAAGTGTAAGAAAATATAAGCGATGATCATGGCGCCTAGAGTATTTCCTAAGCTTAATAATGGTGTTTGTAAAAATTGGAAAATGACATCTTGTAAATTACCAAATGAAGTCAATGAAACCAACCAGTTAATAATAAACATAATAAAGACAACAACAAAACTTGGAATTAAAGCTTCAAAAGATTTAACAACGGTTGGCGGTACCCCTTCAGGCATCTTAATCGTCCAGCCTTTATTTAAAATAAAAACAAATAGTCTAGTTGAAATCAATGCCACGATCATGCCTAAGAATAGACCGCTAGAACCCATCCATTTTAAAGGCAAGCTAGTCACTTCATAAACTGCCGTACTATTTTCAGGAGTAAATAAAGTCGTATACGGTGTCAAAATAAAGAAAGAAACTAAAGCAATAATACCAGCTTGCATTGCATCTACTTTAAATTGACGGCCTAAACTATAAGCAATCCCGACTACGGCTAGAATCGTCATCACATCAAAGCTGGCACTAGCTGGAACCGACATCATTGTTGCCCAATTGTCCCCTAAAATATTCGACATCCAAGTGTCCCAATTTGGTAATGGGAAATTGGCTAACAGCAAGAATACTGATCCCACAATTAACAATGGGGTAGATAATAAGAAACCGTCTCGAATAGCTACTAAATATTTATTTTCGCCAATAACTTTAGCCATCGGTGTCAAGACTCTTTCTAACCAACCTAAAAATTTCTGCATGTTACTTTTTCACTCCATCCTACTTTTTATTTTGCTTGATTAATTTTAAAGCTTCTTTTAATGCTTTTTCGCCATCCATCATTCCATAAATTTCTGGTTCAATCGCAGCTACAGGAATGCCTTGAGGACTAAATTGTTCTTTCGTTTTTTCTAGCAAAAATTTCACTTGGGGACCTAATAAAATTGCAACTGGCTTTTCTTTATCCACAACTTCTTGTGCTCGTGCCACGGGAAAAGCAGTAATTTGCAATGGCATATTATGTTTAGTCACAACTTCCATCATTTTGTTCACCATAATACTTGTTGACATACCTGCATCACAGAATAAATAAATTTGTTTTGTTGCCATAATTTTCATCCTCCTAGATTATTCAATTGGTGCTTTAATTCTTTTTTCGTAAGCGTCCAACCACTCTTGGGTGATTGATTCTATTTTTGTGGTATGATTTTCTCCCATGTTGGCGATAAAAATCTGAGGTGCCTCTTTATCATTGCCAACACTAAAAGTAAATTCAACATTGGTAGCGACTCCCCACTCACCAGCTTTATTCATAGCTATTAGTGAAAAGGCGCCGGCTTTTCCATAACGCGCAGTTAATTTATCATGAAACTCGTATACAGCCTTGTCACAAGCTGCTTGAGGCGATAAACCTTCTCCCATTAAGCGAACAATTTCATAAGACAAACAGCCTTTCATTAAATCTTCCCCTAAACCTGTTGCAGTAGCACCCCCAATTTGACTATCGACATAAAAGCCAGAACCAGATAATGGTGAATCACCCACTCGACCAGGTTTTTTCATGAACAGACCTGAACTTGAAGTCCCAGCCGTCATAGAACCCATTTGATCTAATGTGATTGCGCCAACTGTATCGTGACCATTATAAGGGTTTAAATTATTTTCATGGATTTCTTTTAATCGTTTTTCCCAAATTTTATGCGCTCGTTCGGTCAACATATTTTTCCGATGAAATCCTTCAGTCATGGCATATCTTGTGGCACCTTCTCCAACTCGAAAACTATTGAATTTATCATCACTAAGCTTTCTTGCTACAGAAATTGGATTACTGACATCGGTAATTCCGGCGACTGCTCCTATTTTAAAACTATCGCCATCCATAAAGGCGGCATCCATTTCTAAAATTCCTTCCGCATTCGGTAACCCACCATAGCCAACTGATTTATAATACGGATAATCCTCCACTGTTTTAATCAATTCCTCTACGGCATCACCAGAATGCTGCTTTCGTTCTAATAAATCCAGCGCTTTTACCACACCATTGTGGGCCATGCGCCAAGTTGCTATTGCTCCCCAGACCATTGATTCGCTCCTTCCGTTAACGCTTTCATCACGTTGTTGTCTTTATTATAGTTAGTATATACTATTTTGTATATACTAATTACAAAAATAATTCTATTTTTTCATTTTTTTCTAAATAAACTTTTAGAAAATTCTCTAATAATCGAATGACAAAAAGGCAAACTACACAAAAAAGCCGCAGCTCATAAGAACTGCGGCATAAAAATACTATTGATTCAAAGCAACAATTGCTGCCATGTAAATCTCCATGTTTTTTAATAAATCAATTTCATCCATATATTCATCTTTGTTATGGGCAATTCCTTTTTGACCTGGAAAAGAAGGTCCAAAAGCAACAATATTGGGCATGAAACGGGCATAAGTTGCACCCGTTGTGGTTACAGGTGTCCCATCTAAACCAGTCGCTTTTTCGTAAACTTCAGATAATTTTTGAACATTTTTATTGGCTTTAGGAAATTGGGTACTTTTAATCCGTCGTACCACTTTTAAATGACTATCCGCAAAAAGATTTTTCTCTAAGGTGTTAGTCACTTCTTCTTCGGTTACCGAGATAGGATAACGGATCGCTACAGACAAAGCCAACCCATTAGCTGTTTTGATGAGTTCATAAGGGGTGATCATTAGCTTTCCACTATCTGCATCTTCAAAAGCTAATCCTAGACCCTCGCCATGATGCTTTTCAGCCAAACTGTCTTTTAGCCAAGTAAAGTAAGCCAATAATTTTCCTGTCAATAATTTTTCTGCCGTTAATTTTTCCGCCAATAGCGTAATGGCATTTTCACCAAGCTCTGGAGCGTTAGATGGTGCTCTTTTTCCACTAACTGAGATCACTTGACCATTAACTGTCAGACTTAATGCATCAGGTACATGGTCTTTGGCCTGATCACCAATAAAATCACCTAGTAATGCCAATTCATCTGTTGAAAAAGCTGTCTCAATTTGATAATTAACAATACCACGTTCACCGTAAACAACCGGATACTTTCCATCTGGAGTAAAACCAAATATCGGTGCCTTTTGATGTTTTAAATAAAGTGGCAGATCACTGCTACCACTTTCTTCATCGGTACCAAAAATAACTCGAAAAGTTTTTCGGTTAACTAAGCCAGCTTCTTTTAATAATTTCAGCCCAAACAGACACGCCATAATTGGTCCTTTATTATCCAGAATGCCTCGACCATAAAAACGTCCATTTGTTAAACTTAAATCAAACGGTGGATAATTCCACCCATCGCCAGCAGGAACTACGTCTAAATGACCCACAACGCCAATATATGAATCATCTTCGCCCCACTGAGCATAACCTACCGCATCTTCAACAACATTTGTATAAAATCCATACTCTGCTGCCAAATTCATGACCATTTCCAACACAGCTCTTGGTTCCTTACCGAACGGCGCTCCAGGTTCGGCAGCACCTTTAACACTAGCAATTGACATTACTTTTTGTAAATCTTGATAAAAATCTAATTTATTGGCTTCAATTAATTCTCTAATATCCATAAAATGCGCCTCCTAATGGCTGTAACGAGTCAAAGTATTTTTAAATGTATATCGATCTGCACGATAATAAGACAAATCAAATAAAATCGGGGTCGCATCAATCGCATAAGTCACTGAATGGACTTGCAACATCGGATTTCCCACCGGAACCTCTAACAATGTTGAAATTTCTGGTTCAACTAAAATTGCTTCAACTTCTTGATGGGAATAGGCAATCTCAACTTTCTTTTCTAGTTGTTTGAATAGCGATCCTTCAAAATCAGTTTTTTTCAATCCTGCGATATAAACTTCTGGTAAATAGGTTTTTTCCACTGTCATTGGTTCATCATCTAATATTCGGCGGCGAACCAATTCATAAATAGTATCATTTTTCGTCAAATTCAAAGCTTTCAACATCTCTTCTGTTGGCTGACAGACGCCAAAGGAAATCACTTCAGTTTTACTGGATTTGCCATAAGCTTTAGCCGCTTCGGTAAAACCAACTAAACCATCCCGACCACTTTGAATTTTTTGCTGTGACATCACGTAACTACCTTTTCCACGACGCTTTACGATAATATTTTTTTTGATTAGATCATCAATCGCTTTACGAATAGTCAAACGACTACAATTAAATTCCTTTGCTAAATCGTATTCAGATGGTAGCTTCTGCGAACTAACATAGATTCCCTCGCGAATTCTTTTTTCAATTTCAGCTGAAACTTGATCAAAAATCGCTTGAGTAGCTTTTTTTTCTTCCATATGAATCCCCTATTTCTGTTTAGATTTTAGCCATTCATCTTTAATTTTTTCAGATAAACGAATAATTCTATCTCCAACTTCACTATACTGATTTGTTGCTAAATTGGCTAGTGAAATTCGTACTGACCAATCATCGCTACCGAAAGCATTGGCTTTTAAGAGCATCAATTGCTCATTTTGAGCTAGCGTTGTCAGAAATTTAGTAACATTCCAGCGTTGACTTAAATAATCGGAAAAATCTGTTCCGTAGCGTTTTTCTGTCCAATCTTTAAAATTGATTTCACAATAATAAGCAGTATTTAAAGCCGGTAATGGTTCTTCAATGCCCAATTTATCAAATAATAATTTTTCTCGTGTGTGACAAATTTCCATCACTTCTTCTTTATAAGCTTGTCCTTCATATAACAATGAATACAAACTAAACAAGGCCATCATCACTTGTTGGACTGAGGATAAACCGGCCGCATGATTCAACGCCACATCTCGACTATCAGCAACCAACCGATCGATAAAACTAGTCTCCTGTGGATGTTCATTTAATGAAAGATAACGCAATCTTAACTTTTCTTTCACCTCATTCGGCAACTCCTGCACCAACTTGTCAAAAATATTTTCTCTCGCCACAGCAATGGTACCAACTCGCCAGCCAGTTGCGCCAAAATATTTTGAATAGGAGTAAATACAAGCTGTATTAAAAGGTAACTCTGTAAACAGTGATCGGAATTCTGGGACAAAAGTTCCATAAACATCATCAGTTAAAATCATTAAATTGGGATTGTCATGAGCGACAATTCCTTTGATTTGATCAATCGTTGATTGACACATCGCATTTGCTGTTGGGTTACTAGGATTAACAACAAAAACCGCTTTGATTTGCGGGTCTTTCAAACGATCAATTTCTGCCGAACTATATTGATAAGTCGTCTTCCCTGATAAAATTGTTTGTTCTGCAAGAATTTTTTCCACTTCAAAATGGTATTGAGGCAGTTCAGGAATCTCTAAATAAGGTGCAAAAGTTGGTAGTAATAACGCAATTTTATCTCCCTTATTTAACAAATGGTTGTTAAATAAAGTATCAAATAAATAACAGATACCTGCTGTTCCACCTTCCACTGCAAAAATATCGAAAGGAACCGCTTGATTAGAAAACAACTCCTGATTTAAGTAATTTTTTATTGGTTCTTCACAAGCAGGTAAACAACGCACTGGGTTAGGATAGTTGTCCCCAATTAAATAATCCAAGATTTGATTTAACCACTGAGATTTTATTAAACCAAAATAATTTTCCTGACTATGCCAAATTTCTTTAAGAAAATCGCTGCCTTTTCCCGGATGAGTACTTAAAAATTTTTCAAAACGCTCATCTACATCATTGTCTTTTGAAATCATTCCAGCAGTTAGAACACCCTCTGTATTCAAGGTTTCCATTGTCGCGAATTGTCCTAACAAAAAGAAAGCCTCACGTGGCGTCGGAGCTGTCCAGTTGGGATTTCCTCTCCCAGCGTTTAATAACCTTTGCCGATTCTTTGGATCTTTACTAATTTCTTTTTCTAAAAATAAACTTAATTCAAAGGGACTCATTTGTTCAGTACAATTGTCTGTCATGGTCATAAAATCATCCTCACATTATTAAAAGTATATACCATATAGTATATACTAAATATAAATGAAAAGATTTCAAGTTTCCTAAGATAATTCTTACTCAACTGACCGAAATTATTAATACTTTGTAACCCTTTTCTATCCTATATCAAAAAAACTGATGCATCACTGCATCAGTTAAAATTTATTGAATGGCTTCATAATTAGCAATTTTATAATTTAATCGCTCCAATGTTTCGCCCATTTCCTGATAGCGTTCCATCAGTTGTTCTCTTTCCTTCTTTAGTATCTCTTTACGTTCTTCTTCAGTTCCTCTACCGATTTGATATAAATTAGTATAGTTAATTAATGAGTCAATCGATAAGCCAGCATTTCTCATGCATTTGATAAATTCAATCCAACCTAAATCTTCTTCTGAATAATCCCTTACACCACCACTTTTGCGATTAATCGGTGGAATTAATCCAACTTTTTCATAATAACGTAAAGTCACTGGCGTCAATTCAGACATTTCTGCTACTTTAGAGATATTCATGGCATTCACATTCCTTTTCTTAATCTTAACGTTAGCATAAAGCTTTTTAGTCATTTTGACCAATACTTATCTTGAATAACGATCTATGCTTTTTAGCTATGGTAGACAAAAAAATACCTAGCTCCTATTTCCGTAAGAGCTAGGGTTCAGAGAAGTGTATACCAAACTGTGGGAACAGCTTTTGGGGAAGTGTACTCTTCAAAAATGAAAGCGGTTATCTTGTTACAAACTTATTGTATCATACTTATTTTTATAAATCAAAAAGATTTAATATTTATAATTATTTTGACCAAACAAAACATTTCCCGAAATTGCAATATTTTCTGACAAGACAGCAATATTTCAAAAATATTATTTTAAATATTGAAAATTATAAATCGGCAATTGTTACATTTTCACCAAATATAGATGACCAATCTTTTGAAAAATCTGAAACAGCCTGATTGATTGATGGCATTGCGAAAGCTGCGGCCAAAATATCTGGTCCCATGGTAGCAGCTTGTGCCCCGCTTTCTAATGCGGCAGTCACTTGCCCAACATTTTTGAAACTAGCTGCTAAAATTTTGGATTTACTATTGGTGCGACTGATTTCTTCCGCCATCTCAAAAATTGCTTCTCTTGGATCAATATTCAAGTTTTCCATCCGATTGAAGTACGGTGCTAAATAATCTGCGCCTGCTGCGATTGCTAAATAAGCTTGCATTTTAGTATAAATCGCCGTTGCAGTCACATTGATTCCACGACGTTTCAGCTCTTTCATCGCTTGAATACCGGCTTCAGTAGTCGGTATTTTAATGTAGACTTGCTGATCAATTTTAGCTAAGATTGCTTCTGCATCCTTGATCATACCTTCATAATCTTCGGCAATTACTTGAACATGCAAAGTTTTGTCCGTTCCAATGATTTCCCGAATTTTTTTCATGTGATTGAAAAAATCAATTTTCCCTTCCTTTTTTATAATTGAAGGATTAGAGGTTACACCAGCGATTGGTAACGTCTGATTGTATTGCTGAATATCTTCTAAGTTAGCTGTGTCTAATAAAAATTTCATCTTATTCACTCCTATAAAGTATGTTCTGTTCGCGCAATAATATCATCTTGAGTGGCTTTTGATAATACATGGAAGAAAGCTGAATATCCGGCTACCCGCACGATTAAATCGCGGTGTTTTTCTGGATGAATTTGAGCATCAATTAAGGTTTCACGACTGACAACATTGTATTGAATATGATAGCCATGTAGCTTATTGAAAAATGCTCTCAATAACATAATTAATTTTTGTTTGTCACTTTCTTTAGCCAAAGTTTGCGGGTTGACTTTTTGATTCAGTAACACGCCGCCAATGATTTCTTCAGTAGGTAATTTGGCCACTGTTTTTAAAACGGCGGTTGGACCATTTTTATCCATATTATGCGTTGGTGAACAGCCCTCTGCTAGCGGCGTCCAAGCGTTTCGCCCATCTGGTGTCGCCATTGTTCCTTTTCCTTGTCCCACATTAGCAGAAATGGATGAGGTCCCAGAATAACGCACCCCACCAATTGGTCCACGACCATAACGAGTATTAGGATATTTCTTAACTTCTTCAATATAACTATCATAAGCTTTGGTTCCCAAGCAATCAACCGCATCATCGTCATTGCCATATTTAGGGACATCATGAAGAATCATTTGTTGAATTTCTTGCCCTCGCTCTCCTTGATAATTATTCATTAAGGCTTCCCAAAGTTCGCTAGTTGTCATTTTTTGTTCTTCAAAAACCAATTGTTTAATTGCAGCTAATGAGTCAGATAAGTTAGCAATTCCTACCTGTAAACCAGAAATAAAGTCATAGATTGCGCCACCTTCTTTTAGCGTCTTTCCGCGGCCAATACAATCTTCTGTTAAAGTTGAACATAAAATATCTGGTACTTCTCGTTCTAACCCAAGATCAATCGCATTTTCAACAATTACACTCATCCGAGTCAATTCTCGCACCGTTTTATCCCAGGCTTCCGATAACTCTTCGTAGGATTTCATTTGACTAAAATGTCCATAGCCTTTGACAAATCGTTTGCCCGAAACTGGATCGATCCCATCATTCATGGCAATCATCAAAATTTTAGGGAAGTTCATATAACTCATGCCTGTACAACGATAGCCCCATTTTCCGGGAACAGCCGTTTCTACACAACCAATCGCACTATAATTGTAAGCATCCTCTTCTGAGACCCCGATATTTTTAAACGATGGAATAATCACTTCATCATTATTAAAGGCTGGCATGCCAAAACCAAGTTTCATCACTTCAATACATTCATTCATAAAGTCCTGCTCTAAACCCGCATGGTAACGAACAGATAAGTTCGGCTGCGGTAATTTCGTCTGAGCCACACTTTTTAATACTAAATAAGACATTTGGTTCACAGCATCTTTTTTGTCAGTGGTTTGTCCACCAATCGTCACGTTTTGATATAACGGACTGCCAGCTGATGAAAAAGTATGAGACTGGCTGCGGACCTTATTAACTGTCAACGTTTTAATCCATAAATTGGTTAACAGTTCAACAGCTGCTGCTTCAGTAATTTTTCCTTTTTCTAAATCATGCACCAAGTAAGGATTCATATATTGATCAAAACGACCGTAAGATAATGAATGACCATTAGATTCGATTTGTAAAATTAATTGAATAAACCATACCGCTTGAATCGCTTCATGAAATGTATCAGCTGGCTGATAAGGAACTTTGGCGGTAATGCGACTGATCTCTAATAATTCAGCACGACGCGCCGGATCTGTTTCTACTTCTGCTTTTTTAGCAGCTAATTTTGAAAAACGTTCTGCGTATGTTTTAACTGCATCAATAGTAATAAATACTGAATTATAAAAATGATACTTGTCAATGTTTTCTGGTTGGGTCAAATCTAACGCTGCTTTGGCTTCACGGGCTCGTTGTTCGTAGCCTTGGAGTCCAACTGCTAACATTTTTTGGTAATCGACAGCCAAATGGGCATCCCCTGAATTCATCTTACCTTCCATACCGAAGAAACCTGTTTCCATGAAAACATTTACTTCATCTGGTAATAAAGCACCTGCTCGCGCCCGTAGATTATTATTTTCCCAGAAGGGTGCAATCCTTCTAAGTTGTTCTTTTGTTTCCTCAGTAATATAAAAGACATCACCATCTCGTTGATCAAATAAATCAAGTTCATTCAAAACAAATTCTAAAGTATACTCTGGAAAAATCGGAGCATCTTTATTTCCGGAAGCTTGGTTACCGACAATTAAAGTTTCATCTTCAATATAAATCGACATATTTTCTAAAATATTCTGTAACATCAAAGCACGTTTCATCACTGCTGGTTGGTTTTGATGCTCTTGATAAGACTCAGTTGCTAATAAGGCCCGTTCAGCATCAATATAAGCTTTTTTTGTTAATACAGATTCACGGTAATTGTTCATACGTTCGGTTAAATAGCCAAAATGAGACGGATTTTCGACAGTTGGGTTTGTTTTTACTGCTGGATTCATTTTCTTCACTCATTTCATTTGAAATATTTTTATATTACTTTCGAAACTATGATAACATGTGAACAAACTTTTCGTCAATAAATATTTAAAAAAAAGACCAACCGCAATGGTTGGTTTAAACAGTTGATACGGTGATCTCTCTTTTAGTTAAAAACGTGACTACTTCATCAGTAATTCGTTGATCTGTAAAGACTTGGCTAATTTCATTAAAATCAAATTCTTTAATCACTCCAGACTGGTTAAACTTAGATGCATCAGTTAATATAATTGTTTCTTCAGCGGCGGTTGCCAATACTCGAGTCGTGTTGCAGCGAGTAATATCGCTACCAGTAAAACCTCTTTTCGGATCAAAGCCATCAATCCCGATAAATAAACGATCCACATGAAATTCGCTAACAATTCTTTCTACTAAAGGACCTACATTGACCTGAGATTCTTTTTGGTACTCTCCTCCTAATAAAACTATTTTAACTGAATCAGCTTTTCTTACATATGAAGCAATAAAACAAGAATTCGTAATAATCGTGATATCCTTTTTCCGATAAGCTAATTCTTCTGCTAATAAAGAACAAGTTGAGCCAGATTCAATCATTACAACGTCACCATCATTGACTAATTTAGCGGCTTCTTTGGCAATTTTTAATTTCAAATCGTAATTTTGTGCCAGTCTAAAATTAATATCATCACTATTATTTAATAAGGCAAAGCCGTGCTGGCGGTGAATAATTCCACGACTTTCTAATTTATCTAAATCTTTTCGAATCGTCACTTGAGAAACATTTAATTGTTCTGCCAATTGATTCACTTGTATTTTTTTTTCTTGACTGACAATCGCAATAATCTCTTCTTCTCTAGACATTTAATCCCTCATTTCTGCTTCATTAGCATAACACAAAAAATTTAGAGGAACAAATTTTCACAACAAGTTAGTTTCATTTGAAACTTTTATTGTTTACGAATAGGTTTTTATTTGCTAAAATGAAGTTGAACTTTGGAAGGAGTCCTGACAAATGGAACCAGCTTGTATTTTTAATATTCAAAAATTTAGCATCCACGACGGTCCTGGTATTCGAACAGTTGTTTTTTTCAAAGGATGCCCATTAAGTTGTTATTGGTGTGCCAATCCTGAATCACAAAATGGTCGCCCAGAAAAAATGTGGGACCAATCTAAAAAAGCTTTTACTACAGTGGGAGAATACAAATCAATTGAAGAAATTATTGTTGAAGTAATGAAGGATGAAGTTTTTTATGAAGAATCTGGCGGAGGTGTTACCTTATCTGGTGGTGAAGTATTGTACCAAGCCAACTTTGCCACGGAACTTTTGCGCCAATTAAAGGAAAAAAATATCCATACTGCTAGTGAAACAACTGGCTTCGCGCGATTTGAAGTTTTTCAAAAATTTATCGCTCAAGTTGACTTATTGTATTTTGATGTCAAGCATCATGATGAAGCGGCTCACAAGGCCGGTGTTGGCGTATCATTACAACCTATTTTAAAAAACTTGGCTGAAGCAGTTGCTCATCACCCTCATTTGATTGTCAGAATTCCGGTGATTCCCCAATATAATGATGGCGAAGAGAATGCCCAAAAATTCGCCGAACTTTTTCAAGACATGCAGATTAAACAAGTTGAGTTACTGCCCTTCCATCAATTTGGCGAAAAAAAATACCAGTATTTAGATCGCTCTTATCAAATGCACGATGTACCGCAAATTCAACCAGAAGAATTGGTTTACTTTCAAGAGATTATGGAAGCTCACGGGATTAATTGTCATATCTAATAAAAATATTCGTTCATCCTTGTTTAGTTTATGGTACATTTAAGGTAAGAAAAACTGAACAGGATGTGAGATGATGAAGAAAAGGCTGCTTTTTTTAATGAGTTTGTTGGCTCTGTTTACATTAAGCGCTTGTGGGAATCGCGCAGAAACAACAGAGAGTACAACTACAATTAGTTCTTCTCAAATAGATATCGATACTTATGTAAAACGTGCGCAAAAGTTTTACAATCAAAAAAAATATAAACAAGCGATTAAAGCCTTGCAAAGTGCATTGAATCACGACGGTGCTAATAAAAATCGGATTCGAAAAGACATTAAAGGAATAAAATTACTCCAAGAAGTTATCCAATTACAAGACGACAATCAAACAGACGAAATCAAAGACACGATTGAGCGTTCCAACTTGTTATTGGATAAAAAAAATATGGCTTTCAAACGTTTGAAAAATATTTATGATGGCCTAGAAACCGTTACCAGCTCTTCTAAAGTGACTAAAACATCGGAAACAACTACGTCTGATGCCACAGGTAATGATTTGGCGGCTAGCTTTAGTTTGAGCAATGGTGGGGCTGATTCTACTTCTAACGTTAGTATTACTGTCACCAATCAAACCAATAAAGCCATTCGAGTAAATTCTGGACAATTTGGCTTTATTTATGCAGATAAAACTTATGGCGCCGATACAATCGGTGCAAACTATCAAGAAAGTCGCGAACTAGTGGCGGGAGCAACAACGACTTTTAGTAATGTCTTCTCAAATTTTGGCGATCAGCGGGCGCTTTATGGTTTCACTGTGACTTATGCTGGCCAAAATATTATTAACCAACCATCACAAGTTCCTGCGGGCGACACAATTCGAGCAGATATTGTCAACCGCTTAAATCAAGCAGAAGCAGATGCTATACAATACCAGCAACAAATTGCAGCTGAAGGCGGCGATCCAAATAGTGTGCAAAGTACTCCAGCAGCTGTTAACTTTGCAGCCACAAATTTAATGACGGAATATTCAGACTACCAAGATTTTATTACCGAAACTCTTCGTGGAATGGGCTATTAGTCAAAAAGATGTCACTAGTAAATTTTACTAATGGCGTCTTTTTTTATTGTAATGATTTCTCCATTTTTGCCAACGTTTTTCGCCGTTCATCAAATAATGAATCAGCATAAATATCCAATGTCATCTGGGTAGAAGCGTGACCCAAAATTGCACTAACTGACATTATATCAGCCTTTGATTCTAAACAACGAGTTGCAAAAGTGTGACGAAGTTGGTGGAACGTAATGTGTTCTAGGTCTGCTGTTCTTCTGATTTTATGAAAATAGTAGGTTAGCAGTCTTGGATCATAGGGTTTTGGAGAATTGGAAAAAATAAATTCGTGGATTGGTGTTTGTTTTTTATATTTAAGCAGCTCGGCTTTTAATTGTGAACTAATTGGAATTTCTCTAAGAGACGAGAGTGTTTTAGGTGTAGAAATCGTCAAATTTGTTTTTTTATTCCCTTGTTTTGGTGAGTTTACTCGAGTAATTGTATGTCGGACAAATATTTTATTGTCGCTAAAATCAATATCCTGCCAGTGTAAAGCCGCTATTTCACCGATACGCATACCCGTTCGCAAGGCAAGTAAAACTGCAAAACTAGGTAAGGCGCCATCGCTTTTCACTACCATTTCCAATTTCTTTTGTTCCCAACGGCTTAATGCATGAATATTATTAGCTTTAGCCTTGGGAAAAACTATTTTTTGGTAAGGTGACTGAAGTAATATTTCACTTACTACTGCAGCAGTTAAGCATCTTTTTAAGATTCCAAACGTGACCCGCAAGGTACTAGTAGAGCGGCCTTCCCGCTGTAATTGATTAACCAATGTCTGAATTGTTGCGTTAGATAACTCGTTTAATTCCAGCTCTCCCAGGTAAGGAATAATATATTGATTCATTTTAAATACATAGCTATCTCTTGTGGAAGGTTTTAAATATTCTTTGTTTTCATTCAGCCAAATTTCAATCCACTCGATTAGCTTCATCTGATTATCATCATCAGAAGCTTTCGGCTTTTGATAACGAGTGGATTGCGTCTTTAGTTTTTCTTTCACTTGTTGAAAAGTTGGACCATAAATATAGCCGTATTTTATTTTCCCTGCTTCAGTTCTATCTTTGATATAGCGCCCTTCCCAGCGACCATCTTTTCTCCTATAAATATTTTCCCCTATTTGTGTCATGGAATATCCTCCTTAAATACTATCGGAATAAAATTTTAAAAAAACACTCCGTATCTTTACAATAATTTGTAATTTTTATCAATCCATTATTTTTTAATCAAGCATCGGTATAAAAAAAACAAAATGATTACCTTTTTAGAGACATTTTCTCATTTATTCATTATAAACATTTTTATGCCCTGAGGTTCTCAATAAATCGTAAAAAAAAACAAAAAGTGATTATCTTTTTTCTGATTTTTTAAATAACAAAAAAGGTGTATAGCATTCACTTGCTACACACCTTCTAATTTATTCTCATAATGAGTCTTAATAAATTGACTCAATTCTTGTCGGTCAACATTTAACCCAAAAACTAGGGACAACAAAATATAGATTCTTTCTGAGGGTATACCTTCAAAATCTCGATTGCTGTCTGATAAAATCACATCAAAGCTTTTCCCCTCTTCATAGCGCATGATTTTCAGATTTACTGTCCATTCGATACTGGATAAAATATTTCTTATTTTTTCTTCGGTAATAAAATCATCCCAACCAGTATTGTAGGCAACTGTCAAAGAAAAACCAGTTGCTTTAATATTATTTTCTAATAAAGCACCAAAATATTTCGCCATCATTTGCCCATTGCCTTGAGAATCGATCTGCAATCTTTTTTCAACCACTTTCATCGCTGCGTCTACTCTTTTTTTCACTGGTTGACTGGTACTTTTCATTTCGTATTGGAAAATATCGATGAATCCTGGAAAATAGTAACCCCACAAGTTAATTTTAAAAATGGTCATATCTAACAGTTCTTTTAGCAAACTAGTCCGTTGAATCATTAAATTTTCCCATAATTTTTCAGAGACTTCGTCATTAGTCACTTTTAATGCCGTTAAGTAATCAATGTTCTTTTGATATAATTCTAAAAATTTGTCTTTGTTTTCATAAATTTCAGTCGTCACAAACAAGAATAATTGATAGGAAATTGTTTCTTGTTCATCCCAAAAAATACCGTTATTTTTGTAATGGGACTCGAGAATACTTTCAAGCCCAGTAATAATTTTTGGCGGATATTTTTTTTCCAAAGAAACTGACTGATCTGATATTTGTCTATTTTCAAATCTTTTCTTAGTAACATAAAACCAGATACTCTGTTTAATTTCTTCTTGCTCAGACAATACAAAATTTAAATCTACTCTAAGTTGTTGTATCAGATTACCGCTGTACCCTAAATAAAGCTCTTTTTTTTGTTGGTAGTCTTTACTGTACCAGATTAGAAGATAGTAAAAATATCTGATTTGCAGCTCAGTTCCATGCACTTTCCCCCCTGCAATCGTCAATTCAAACTCTTTTAATATTTGGTTTAACTGTCGAATCTTTCGAATCACTGTTGCCACTGAGGTATTTAAATCTGTGCTCATTATGTCTAATTGGTATTCCCCATGTAATAATATGTATATCAAAATTTCATAACTTAATGAATGTTGTAAAAAATAGTGATTAATTTCAGTATTTGAAAGTTTTCCAAAAGATTTAATATGATAATAACCGTTGATTTTCTCCATTGAGATTTTCGCATTGACAGTTTTTTCATACGCTTTAAGCTGGATTAAGTCTTCTTTTACTGTATCTCGCGAAACATGTAAAGCTTGGCATAGTTGGCTTGTTGTGTATGGACGACGTAATAACAAATCCAATGCCTGCAACTGTCTCTTTTCATAATTATTCAATAAGTCTCGCAGTAGCATTTTCCACTCACCTTTTTATCTATAGAAAAAGTGTAAAACTTTCTAGTCTTACACTTTTAAGTAGTTGTCCTATTTTATTTAAAATATTTCTTTAACCTGGTAATTTCTTCCGCTTCTAATCCATGCCCACCATCAACAATCAATAATTCGACATCAGTAAAATGATTTTCCAACTGTTTTTCTAACTTCACCAAATCTCCAGCTAAACTTAACTCATCTTGTGAACCTGTTGTTAATAAAATACGGGGTGTCTCTCTTAGCCCAACAAATTGATAATTCAAATCGCTCGGGTGCAGTAAAATCACGGTGTCCGCAATCGCTGGGTTCTTCTCTAATAAACCTAAAATATAGTTGGCACCATTAGAATAACCGATAAAAATAATTTCTTCATAGTCGGTTGTCTCAATCTGAGGCCATTCATTTTCAATAAATTCAAGGGTGCGACCATCAAATTCTGTACGATCTAGTTGCCCATTTTTAGTGGGAGCAAAAAAACGGCGATTTTCAGCCTTACCCACGTTACCTAGGAAACTAACTAAGCTCGCTTCAGGAAATAACGCTGCCGTAGTAGTTAACAATTGGTACTGGTTACCGCCGGTTCCGTGAAAAGCGACAATTAGTTGTTTATTGGTGCCTTTTTGAAAAAAATATGTCATGATAAGATTACCTCCAATTATTTGTGAAAGGACTGTTTGTATGTCTGTAAAAATTCATCATATTTCAATTATTAATCGTTATGTAAAACCTACTTTCAACTTTTATCATAATCTATTAGGATTGAAACTGCTAATAAAAACGATCAATCAAGATGATCACAGTATGTACCACCTCTTTTTCTCCGATGACCAACAACGAGTCGGTACTGAGTTAACTTTTTTTGAGATTTCTGAAGGAAAAGAACAATCTTTTGGTACCAATACTTTGGAACGAACTGTTTTAAAAGTACCCTCTGTTGAATCTTTAAAATTTTGGGAAAATTACTTAGAAGAGCATGACGTTTGCCAATATGGTATTGAAGAATTTAATGGTGCACCAATTCTACGCTTTGATGCGCCAGATAATACTCAAATGGCTTTGGTTGCCTTAAAAGATTTTGAAAGTCGTGAAAACTTTTTCCCTTACGATAGTGGCATCATCCCTATAGAGCACGCAATCGTTGGCATCGGAGCTATTCAGATGCGCGTTCAATATGCCGAAGCCACCAAAACAGAATTACTGCAAGCTGGTTGGGAAGAAATTAATCGTACCAAATTCTTCACTAGCCAAAACGAAGTAATTATCTTAGGTAACCAAAACAGTCACTTCTATCAAGAAGTACACATCATCCAAGATATCAAAAATGAAATTGCTGTGCAAGGTATCGGTGGCATTCACCATGTCGCTTTTGGTGTCGAAAATTTAGCAGAGCTTGAAGCGATTGATCAGCAAATTCAAGCCAAGAATTTTCGTAATTCTGGAGTAAAAGACCGAGAATTTTTCAAATCTATATATTATCGTGAGCCCAATCAATTATTAATTGAGATTGCCACGGCTGAAGGCAGTATCGATCCATCTGCCTATGAAAATCAAAGTACTCATTTTGAAGATATTCCTTTATATTTGCCCCATTATCTAAGTGATATTAGAGCACAAACTGAAGCTACATTGGCCGAACAAAGACACGAATAAAAAGCTGCGACGCGGGTCGCAGCTTTTTTTCATTCTCAGATTTTTTAATTATTTGTCGGCTGATCCCACACAATAAATGTCCATGCTGTCGCAACTACTTTTTCTGAGTCCCTATATCCTGTAAAAGAAATTCGATACTCACCATTGTCACTCGCTTCTATTGTGTTAAATTTTATATCTAAATTGGTATCACTAATAGCTACAGTCAATGGGCTAGTAATAATATCAGCTGTATTGGGTATAACTTCATAATTTCCAAGACTATTTTTTTTCTCTAGTACAGCCTCAATTGTTGTCAAGTTTTCATATGCTAAGGTCAACTGAGTCTTTTGATTGCTAGTTTGATTGTAAATAACTCGTCGTTTTAAATCTGAATGAACTCGCAAACCAGTTGGTACTTTTGCCTTAACCGTAAATGAAATCATCATTTTGGAAATACTATCACCATTTAGTGGATGAGTTGTCGATAAACTCTTCAGACTAGTAACTTCTAACGAATAGTCACCAACAGCTAACGGTAGCATCTCAGTTATAATTGAAAAATCATAAGCTATGCTGTTAGTATTTCCAATTGCTGCAACTGGATAAATAAATTGCAAATCGCTATTAATCACCCGCGGTGTGATAATTTCACCGTTATTATCAAGCAAAGTCCCTTGTGGCCAATCAATCGCTTGCCCATCTTTCAATAACCTAACATTCAGTCCTAGTGATTTATTCAAATTATAAGCATCAATAACTGTTCCTAAGCTATCTAATTCAAACCGTCCATCAACTTCAATCGCTTCTGATTGCTCATAAACCTGATTAATTGCTGGCTTAGTGATAGCGCTAGAAATTTTTCGTTTAGCTTCAATTGAATATTTTGGTGCTGTTTGTGGTGCATTAGATCCATCATCTATTTCGTATTTTAGGTTAATTGTATTTTCACTGACTTCCTCAGCGTGACCATTAGCAAAATCACTCACAATCAAATAAGATAACTTACCGTTTACCATCCCAGTTTTTCTAACGGCTTCTATTTGTCGGTCAATATCAGCTAAGGTCATTTTCTGATCGGTACCCATTTTTGTAAATTCTGTCAAAGAAATTTCTTGTTGGGTGCTACCCGATTTATTTTTGTAGTAAAAATACTCTGGCGTCACTAATTTTTTCTCGCCATTGTCTTCATAGCTTGATTGTACCTTTAACAAGAAACTTCCATCTGGCGGTAAACCTGCGCCCACATTTTCATCACCAAAGACTAAAAATACCGAAGCGTCCTTGCCACTAAATGTTGGGAAATTTTGTGCCTCCAAAGCAAACTGTGTCGTAAAAGCACCATCAGTTAAAGTAGTCTTAATATTAGACGCTAAATTTGGAAATTCACGATAGACCTTTCCTGCGATTAGAGCTGTCTCCGCCTCCACCGCAGAAACTTTACGTTTAATATTTAAAAGAACCGTGAAGGCGACATCATCAGTTGGCTTGCCATTGCCATCAATTGAGTGATAAGTCACCCTTATTTGTCGATTACCTGAAGGATCATTAATATTATCGGCATTATATATTTGATAACGCAGAGTATTACCACTAGAGGTAGTAGCTCCCAGTTGAATATTTTGTCCACTCGTTCCATACGCTTGGTAAATATCGGGATTAGTTAAATTTCCTGTGCCATTTAAATCTGTTGCAAAAGCAAAAGTAGTGTTTCCATAAGAAACAGGTCGATTGGGCGTAGTTACAATATCCGTAACGGTTGCCAAATTCATATTGATTAAGCTATCATTATTAAATTTATTCAGTTCAAGATTAAAATTTTTGTTAAAGTCAGGCAACTTAACGCTGGTCTGTTTC
Source organism: Enterococcus sp. JNUCC 77 (assembly GCF_054819945.1). Taxonomy (NCBI): domain Bacteria; kingdom Bacillati; phylum Bacillota; class Bacilli; order Lactobacillales; family Enterococcaceae; genus Enterococcus; species Enterococcus sp. JNUCC 77. The sequence goes on along the minus strand of NZ_JBTHIG010000002.1, from coordinate 686,849 downwards.
GATAAGATTTCTCCACCAGGAGCAACCCCACCTTGATAATCATTTTCATTATAAGCCCATATATCTCGAACTTGCTCTTCAGGACGATATCGAATCCGTACCGTTTTTTCCGAGCCAGCACTCCGATAATCGTTTTTAAATCCATTCGCAGTGTAGGATTGAATAACATAAGGACGCCAATTGGTTATTTGTCCAGTGTACTGACCAAATTCCTGCGAATTGTTCTCTGCAAATTTAAGCGGCATCCGAGCATTCATCACTTCACCAAAAGGAATGACATGCTCTTGACCGGCCGTTAATTCAGCCACCACTTTGACCATTGTTACTTGATCTAGCTGACTGTTACTCTCAATTTCATCGTAAGTAAGATAATCGGCGTAACCTGCTGGACCGTTAAATCCGGTTCCTCGATTATCAAAATTCTCGGTTGCAATGGTATAACGAACTTGATAATTGATTCCTAAAGAGCTGGTAATTTTAACTGGGCCAGTAAGCTCTAAAGAAAATTCATTTATTCGTTCAGGATTCCAATCTGACTGGATTCCTTCTTTAGCAACTGGCATGTAAAAAACAAACAGACCATCATGATCGACATAACCGCTTTGCTTAGTATTACTCATGGTAAAGCTTAAATCAAAGGTGGCATCCTTTTTATCGAGCACCCCACCATTTTCTATATTCAGAGGGTCAGTAATTTCGGTCGTGCCAGTTCCGATCAATTCATTAGAAAGCTGTTTATCCACTTCTGCTGTAATTGTGTTAAAGCGTGGATCACCACCACAAGTCATCAAGCCATAAAGATTGCTATTAATTTTAGTCGAAGGTGTCTTACCATAACTTTTTAACCGTTCGTTTACGCCAAAAGTGTCGTTTACTCGATAGCTTGCATAGCTACCAGAACCACCATTTTGAAATTGCTCATCTGCAATAAATAGTAACTCACGATAACCTATTGACCCCCCACGGACTGCATGATTGACTTCCATATCATAATCGATCTGAATCAGTCCACCGATAAGTTCTCGACTCTCATCGTAATAACCCATGCCTTTCCCGTTTTCTGGTTTAACATAATATATTTTACTGCCATCACTCAGTGTGCCTAATGGCTCAATTGTTCGATCTAGCACTTCTCCGCCCTGAGTTACTCGAATCGATTCAGTATACAAATCAAAATCAACTGGGGTACGGATAATAAAAACCGGATCTGGTGCATAATTGGTCGCACCATATGGGTAAAAACAAGGAATTCCTATCGCCGAAACTGATAACTTTTCACCAATACCAACAGGTTCAGTTAATTCAGTCAACTTTACACCGGCTTCATTTTTGACAGTCATCTGATTATCTAGGAGCAGCGTTAGATCCAGTGTTGTTTCACTCAGGCTGGATTTAATAATCCTGGTTCGATAGTCTCTTTTCGTCAGTAATTCTTTCGTATTATCAGCAGGATCAACAATATTAAAGCGAGCAATTGCTTGATCGCCAATCTCGCCAAAGGTGTAACCATAATATTGTCCCCCTGATTCTCGCGGTCTGCCAGTATCTCCACTGATATAGCTTGATGTCCCCGAAGCAGAAATATACATATTATAGGAAAGATCTTTGATGTAGTATTCACCAGAATCATCAAAAGCTTGTTTGTCAGTTGTCGACAAACCCTTTGCCAGCATTTCTCGATTAACATAATAATAGTAACGTTCATTAGCATAGCCTAGTAAATTAGCAGGTCGACCATTTGACTTAGTGATTTTAACATTTTTGTATTCTTCACTCGGTTTCAAATCATAACGGCCACTGATTGTCTGATTGGTTCCTTTCTTCTGTAAAACAAAATCAAAACTATAAGTATAGTCTCGCCCTCGAGTAATCGTTCCATCAGAATAATTAGTATCAACTGTCCAATATTGAACGGTCGTTACACCATAATTCCAGGTGTTTTCGGTATCAAACTGATAATTCACTTTCACATTCCCTTGAGCGGTTGAACGATTGGTTAACAATGAATAACCTAACAAGGCCGTCGATTCAGTTCCCTTAGTGGAAACAGTACTATAAAGCAGATTAGGCGATCCATTTAGATAAGCTAACTCTAATTGATCACCAGAAATCGTCATTGTTTCACTGGAATCGCCTAAGGAAACAACTTCTCGTTTTCTTAATTCCCTTTGACCGTTTTCATCATAAAAATAATTGTGAAATGTTCGACCTAAATTTTGATTTGTATAGAAAATCTTATCCCCTGTTTCAAATCGGTCACCATTTTCATTTACTGCACTTGGATAAGTATAAAACATTTGTAGATTCATCACTCTTAGCAAGTATTCTTGTGTCTGATCAACAAAATAATAAGTCAAAATAATCCGACCATCCGTTTGCCGCTCTTGCTTATAACGTAATTTCTCATTGCCGCCATTCCTAGTAGTGATATCAGCAATCCACTGATTCATGTTAGCAGTATCTAAAGTCGCTGATAAGTATTTTCCGTTGGCAAGTTTTTTATAGGGCAAGTACGCATGAAAACTTACATTTCCCATATAGTATGCATTGTCTGAATCTCGTTCACTATTTCGAACCCGCGGTTGAATATACATCTGCATCACTTGATCCAATACTTGAGAACCGGGTTTAGTTGAGCCTGAAACAGAAGGATCACCAGTTACTACTGAGTAGTTAACAGTACTTGGGATCACAATATCATCTAATATTAAGTCCTTCACCACAGTCTGGTCATCTAACAATTTTACATTGATCGGTTGATTACGAGTTAAGCTGTCCCCTGAAACACCGGTCCAATAATTGGGACTATTAGAGCTGGCATCTTCATAATTAGGAATCAAATTAAAACTAAAACCAACAGTTGTTGCCACTGGAGCGATTGAGAACACGATGGTTCCATCAGTTACCTGGTTTTGTGAAAAATTATTGTTACCATTATATTGATCTACGAAAACAGATTGTTTAAAATTCGTGTCAAATTGATAAACGACTGTTGCACTTTTATCAACCACATCACATGCAGTCACATTGGTATTTTCTTGGACAATTCTTTGTAAATCAGCCAAGGTTACAATGACCCCTTGAGGAATTTTTACTTCAATCTGGCGTGTACTGGGAGTCGTACTCGGTACATAACCATCTAATCGCAGACTAAAAATGTATCCATCATTTTTTAATAATTCCCATTTAACATTAGCTTTTTCAGTTGTGTCATCAGCTTCCCGCAATTTTACTTCACCATTATTCATTTCTCCTAAAGAAGCTGAAAATGGCACGTCCGTTGCTTGAGGGACAATCTCATCTGTACTTTCTGCTGCTTCGGGTATTTCTACAACCGGCAAATCTTTATCTATTGCAGAATCTGATTCAGCAGAATGCTCAGTTGTATCCTGCTCATTTTTTTTAACTGATTCGACCGTCTTAGTGGTAAATGTCTCCGCAAATGCAACGCCACAATTTATTATAGGAAAGACAATCAAGAGACCGGCCATTAAAAACAGTTTCAATTTTTTATTTTTTTTCACTTGTCTTCCCCCTTAATTGATTTTAAAAATATCTGCGACATCACTATAATTATTTGATTCGTCAAATTTGAATAGATAAAAAGTAACAGCTCCACCAGCAGGTATTTCTTTTAAAGTTAGCGCATTATTTTCAATCTTATCTACAAAACAGGCATTGGTTTGATCTGGCACAACTAAGCTGTCATCCCAGGTTAAAGACAAGGATTGTGCCGTGTCGGCGGTAATAGTCACAGTTATATAAGGGCTATCGGCTTCGTCCTCTACTTTAACTTGATAACCCGTTGCTTGCCTTTTAATTAAAAATTTTGCCGAAAGAGTTTCTACATAAGGTTTTGTTGCTCTTGCTGAGATAGTAACCGTTTTTTCTTTTTCATTCGTCTGCCAAAAATCAGTTTCCAATTGAACATCGATTTTTTGACTTTGTTGATTTGTATTAGCCGTTGATGCCGGTAATTCGAAATCATGACCATTACTACTTCTAAAACTGACTCCAGGCTGATCTGCAGATAATTCATATAGAATCGGCCGATTGGTAAAACGTTGTGAATCTGGATAATTATGTAATTCAAAACTTAGATTATTTGTTACACCATCTTGCCAATCAACTACGATATGTTCAGGTTGATTATTTTCACTGGTTGGTGTTAAAACATCACTAGTAAAAAACATCTCAATCGCTTTTGTAGGTGTATCTTCCTTGTTGCTTCTAAAAAATTTCCCATAACTAAGGATGCCTCCCAGTAATAAGCAAACAGCGAGTCCAATTATGAGTAGCAAATATTTTCTTTTAATATTAATTTTTTTCATCTCACTCACCTAGTCCATTTGTTCTGCTTGAATCGTTAAACGACTAACTTCCAAATCATTGCTATATTTCAGCTGATTGTATTCCTCAGGCCAGTGGATTCTCAAACAATAATTGACATTGGCTTCAGCAATATTTCCTGGTCCTAATTTTTCACTATGATTCAGATTATCTTTGAAATCAGTTATTTCCGTTTTTGCGCCATCAGCTGCTACTTCAAATAGTTGATAAGTCAAAGGTAGAGAACCGTAATTATTTACCTTGATTGTATAGGTCATGGAAACTTCGGTCTTTTTGAAATCTTGCCGATTGCTTAACAAAATGTCGATGTCAGTTTTTGATTCCCCTGGTGCAAGTTCTTCTCCATTAATTGGCTGAATTAATTCTTGATCTCCTAAAAAAAAACTGACTCTAGCTTGTGGACTTTTTAAACCAAATGTTGATAAAAATTTCGCATTTGTCAAAGCAATTAGGCATGCAAAAGCAACGACTAGCAAAAGTGCTACTACTCGTTTAAAATTCGGTCTAGTTTTCAAATCCTTCAACATTTTTATCACCTTCTTAGCTAGCTAGCGGAAACTAATTGTTATTTTCGAAATAAATTGTTACGTATATTTATTTTCATTATTATATATTAATAATAACGTATTTAATTTGGAATTTCTATATCACTTTATAACAATTCAATTAATCATAAAAAGATTTTTTCCATTTATAGGAAAATATATGAAGACTACTCTATAGAATTTTCTTCAGCTAGTAAATAGAGGTACCTTTGGGGGTTAAAAGTTTTTTTAATCAATTGATATGATCTGCGCCTACTTAAGAAAGTAATTCATTATGTTATTTTATGAGTAAATAGCTGTAAATAGTCAGTCTTCTATAGTGCTGAAGCAAATATTTTAAAATTTGGCATTTCAGTAATAATATATTCCTTGGTTTTATCAGGAGGTTTCTGTATATTTTAAACTTACACATTTGTTAACAAAAATATGATATGATGAAACGAGCAATTTATTGGGAGGAATGAAGATGAAATATTCAATTCGATTTTCTGATGCCATTCATATCATGGCTTATATAGAAATTTTCCAAGGAACAAATTTGTCTAGCGAGATGATTGGTAAAAGCGTTGAGACCAATCCAGCTAATGTTAGAAAGTTAATGGGTTTATTGCGCAATGCTGGTCTAATTAAAACCCAAGCGGGAAAAGCCGCTCCCAGCTTAGCTAAACCTGCTGATCAAATTTCTTTTTTCGATATTTACCGTGCGATTGAAGGCGATAATCAACTCTTACATGTGGATGAAACCACTAATCCCAACTGTGTTATTGGTGCCAATATTCAAGATGTCCTAAATGAAAAATATAGCTTTTTACAAAAACAAGTCGAAAATGAAATGAAGCAAATTACTTTAGCAGAAGTAATCGGTGATATTTCTCAATTGGAAACGAAACGGCGACCAGAAAATAAAGAATTGGTGGCTCGCTTTTTATGAGAGAAGTCTGGTTAACACAAAAGGAACCCCAATCAGCGAGTTTAATCGAACAAATCAAAAATATCAGCTGGCCGGCTGGAGCTCATTTAACTGAATTACTAGAGGATCAAAAATTAACAGATTGGGAGCAAGTCCTAATTTTAAGCGATCAGGAAAAATTAGTTGGTTTTGTGGCTGTTTTAAAAGAAGATTTGTTAGAAAACTCCCCTTGGACACCATTTATTGGATTGGTTTTTGTTCATGAAGATTATCGAGGACAACATTTAAGTGAATTATTGGTGAAAAAAGCCGAAGAAAAATTGATTCAAGTAGGTTTTCACGAGGCTTATATAATGACCCGCGAGACAGGTCGTTTATATGAAAAGCTTGGTTACCAAAAAATAGCTGAGACCAAAGACAAATTTGGCCACTTAGAAGAAGTTTTGCATAAGGAAAAGCTTTAACCTCATTAGGCTAAAGCTTTTTCATGATGCGCATAATATCCTCACCAGTCTGACTGGCTAATTTTTTTGTTTGTTCGATTGAATCCCTCAAAGTCATGGGTCCTCGCGGTAAACTCAGAATCAAATCAATTCCAGCCTGATAGTTTTCAGTAGTCACTTCACTGGCATCACCCACTACTGCAATGACTTTCTTTTGCTGACTTTTGGCTAATTGCGCGATGATGGTTGGTAATTTCCCATAGGCAGATTGTCGATCCATCTTTCCTTCACCAGTAATGACCAAATCAACTGTTGCCATTTTTTCTTTCAAAGCCAACATCTCAGTAATATATTCTGCACCAGAAACAAAATGGCTGTTTAAAAAATACAAGAAACTAATGCCAATCCCGCCAGCAGCTCCGGTACTTTCCATTTTTGAATAATCAATTTCAAATTTAGCAGTTAATACTTTTGCATAATGCTGCAAAGCTTGATCAACCTTTTCTAAATCAATTACTCCTTTTTGTTTGCCAAAAATATAAGTCGCCCCACTTGGTCCGGTTAAAGGATTTTTGACATCCGATAACAAAATAAATTCTTTTGTAGCCAAAGCCTGATTGAATTTGCTAATATCAATTTCCATGATCTCTTCAATCTCTGTTGTGCCGTATACAATTTCTTCGCCATTATTTTTTTTAAAAGAAATCCCCAAAGCTTGCATCATACCAATCCCAGCGTCATTAATCCCACTACCGCCTAAACCAATAATAAATTTTTCAATCTCAGGATGTTTTTCATTAATTCGTCGCAGCATATCGCCAACGCCAAAAGAACTGGCATATTTATTTTCTTTTTCTTCTGATAAAAAATGAATCCCCGCTGTTTCTGCGACTTCTAACACTACGGTTTTTTCATCAAATAAAACGTATATGGCTGAAATCGGTTGGTTAAATAAATCCAGCGTCGTCACTTCCATTAATTGACCTAAATCATTCTCATAAAAAGCAGCAATTGTTCCTTCACCGCCATCTGCGACAGAATAAGTTGAAATTTCCGCTTGTGGATTGATTTTTTTCATCCCATCGGCGACGGCTTGATTGATTTCTTTTGAGGTGGCACTACCTTTAAATGAATCCATCGCGACTAAAATTTTCATGGTACACTCCTTTTCAGACTAGACTGGTTGCTTGTAATGAGCGACCATTTGTAGCAATCACTTCCTTATACCAGTCAAATGAGGTCTTTTTATAACGTTTATAACTACCATTTCCAAAATCATCTAAATCAACATAAATAAATCCATAACGTTTTTCCATTTGATTGGTGGAGTTTGAGATTAGATCAATACAACCCCCAAATCAACTGCAGTTAAATAAGGAATTTTAATGGTGGTGTCGGTATTTCTTTCGTTCTAGTTGTACCATTTTTCGTCTCCTTATTTGTTTTTTCTATTATACTTCATCTAACAGTCTTGTGTCTGATAAATTCCATGCTAAAATTAGAGTATAATTGACCAAAAAGGAGCTATCAATGAACACAATTATTTTCGATATGGACGGCACCTTGATTAAATCTGAAGAAAAATATTTTTATATTTGGCAGGAATTAGTCAATAATAAAGGATTTCCTCTAGATGTAGCCTTCTATCAAACCTTGTTGGGCCGCCCGACTACAACTATTAAACAGCATTTTATCGCCCATTATGGAGCAGAATTTCCCTTTGACGAATTGTTCACTGAATTTTTAAGACGACGGGAAATCGCTACTGCAACCGGTGATTTCGAAATAATGGATGGTGCGGAAGAATTTTTACAGAGTTGTCTTCAGAAAAACATCACTTGCTGTTTGGCAACTTCTTCACATCAAGCAGAAGCAACGACTATTTTAAAAAAATTGAATTTGTTTGATTATTTTTCTTATACTAGTTTTGGTGACCAAGTCAGAGTTGGTAAGCCTGATCCAGAGATCTTCTTAAATATTCTGGCTAAAGCGCAAGTATCCGCCGAAGATTGTCTCGTTTTTGAAGATTCCATTAGTGGTGTGAGAGCAGCCCAAGGAGCTAAACTACCGGTTTACTATTTGACGAATTTTATGGACTTACCACAAGAATATGCCCCGCTTATTTCAGGGAGTTTTCATGATTTTATTGCTGCTCAGGAAGTATTGAAAAGTTAAAAATGATTTTTATTGCGACATGCTGATAAACCACAAAGAAGCATCCCTCTTAAAATCTTTAGCAGATTTTTGAGAGATGCTTATTGTTTTACTTGATCACCAATGCTTGTAATTGTTTTTGAATTTCGTCGATCGAGACACCTACTTCGGCCAATGCAGCAGCCGAATAAGTTCCTTCTACAATGGGACAATCAAAAATTTGCACTTTTTTATCCACCAATTCGCAACAAACCTCAAGATTCATCTTAGCGCTGCCAATATCGTAAAAAGCTAGGATTTCATCTGCTGGGTTTTTTTCAATTGCACTTTGAATGGTTTCTATACTTGTTCCAATGCCATCATCCGGTAAACCGCCGGCAATTGTCACGGGAACATTACTAGCAACTTGTTCTACCAATTTTTTGGTTCCCTCAGCTATTTCTGCCACGTGAGAGGCTATTACAATACCATAGACTGTCATTATTCTCCCACCTTTATTAATGCTTTAAATAAGTATCCACTTGAAACCGCGCCAGGATCAACATGACCAATCGATTCTTCACCGACAAATTCCGCCCGACCTTTTTTTGCCAATAATGGAATTGTTGCATCGACAGCTGCTGTAACCTTGTCTTCATCTAAATTTCCAGCTAAAATAGCGTCTTCAATAGGCAACCAAACATCCAATAAAGTTTTCTCACCAAATTCGGCTTTCCCTCTTTTTTGAATGCCCGCAATTCCAGCTTTTATCATTTCTGGTAGAGAAGTTTCTTTACTCATTTCTAAAAATGCGGTGCCATAAATTACACCTGAAGCACCACCAACTTTAGTTAAAAGTGCCATCGCAACTTTTTTTGTCAATTCTTGAGGGTCAGTGTATTCATTCATTAAAACTTCTTGGATTGCTTTTGCGCCGCGTTCCATATTGGTACCATGATCATCGTCACCGATCGGTGTGTCTAATTCATCTAGATAATCTTTATTGGCTAATAAATCATCTGCCCATAAAGAAACCCATTTTTTTATATTTTCAGTAGTCATTTCGACCATCAGTTATGCCTCCTTTTGTTTTGTTTCTACCATTTGATTTTTTCCAACGATCCATGCTGAAATTGTTTTATTAAAGAAATCAATAAATGGTCCTGTGCCGAATGCCGTCAAGACTGTCCCGATCCCAATGATTGTTCCAAAAGCATAAGATCCTAAAACGGTCCCAAAGATTAATCCAACAATGACACAAATCACATCAGTAATAATTCTCGCAATACTAAATGGGAGTCCTTTGATATGATCAGACATCATAATTGCCAACGCATCATACGGTGCTACACCTAAATCAGCAGTCATATATAATGAAGCGCCTAAACACAAAATAATTGTACCAGCAATTAGCAGGATGAGTCTAACCCAAATCGATTTTTCAACATCAAATGATAGAATTGTTCCATCAAATAATTTTAAGAAGAAATCCACTAAATAACCAACAAAAACCATGTTTAGAACTGTTCCTAGACCTAATAAGTAGCGACCAAACACAAACATCGATAATAAAAGAATGATATTTAAAACTAATTGATAATTGCCTAATGACATATCAAAGTAAGTTGAAACTGTCGTATTCATTCCCGTGTAAGTATCCATTCCCAAAACAGAACCTTTATTAATTGAAATACCTAATGACAAAATCACAATTCCTAATGCTGATGAAAAAACACTCCGTACATTATATTTACTTAAATCCATGATTAACTTCCCCCATTTTTTAGATTGTATAATCGTAATTTGTAACTGGTTGAATAAATTCTTGCGTGCTTTCATCAACCGATAGAACCGTCAAAATCAAGCCTGTATAATTAAACATATCGTAATAGCTACCCACATTAGCTAAGACTACTTCATAGCCTTGTTGGCTAAAATAATCAACAATACTATTCAATAAAATATTCCCTTCAATATATGAAGTGAAAATCATTGTATTCAACTGAATACAAACTTTTTTACTGGTGCCATTAGCTAATTGATTTAAGACAAAATCGCTTAATTCTTTTACTAAGGCAGCCTCTCCCTTAAATTCACTATTAAAGCTAGCTGGTTCGTCAGCCAGGCCTTTTCCATACATTAACTTGCCTTCATTTGTTGCCATGACAGTAACAGAAGTCAAATTTTGATTGGCCTGCTCAACAATTTCAGTCACTTCTTTTAATGATAAAGCTTTCTTAGCAGCTTGTTGGGCAATCTTGATTAAAGTTAAAATACCAGCTAAACCAGAGCGTTTATTTTTCTCTTTTGAGCTGAAAAAATTATCTGTCACTTTAACAATCGTCGCATCGATGCCGTCAGCTTCTAACATTTCTACCGCCATTTCATTATTCATGACATCGCCACTATAATTGTTGGTTAGTAAAATCACACCTTGGCCAGTATCGATCTTTTTAGCCAAATTATAAATTGTTAAATAATTAGGTGCTGTATCCATAGCTCCGGCACTGACCGCATCAGCTAAATCCTGATGGACAACCGCTGGAAATAGTCTTCCTAATCCGCCACCACCAGATGCAATGACGCCAACTTTTTTAAGTGGTCGATCTTTTAACATTAATCCATAACCAAAATCGTCATCCACCAATTGATAGTAATCAGGTCGGGTCTTAATAATGCCTAATAACTCTTTCTTAATAATATCCTCTGATAAATCGATTAATACATGGCGATTCCTTAATTTGTTTAGCAAGCTGAACTCCCCCTTTATTTTTATTGCGCTTTCATTATTTAATAAAAAACTAGTGGGTTACCTGAAAGCAATGAGAATATTACTTTCAGGTGATCCGATTAGTTTAATGCTGACTGATAATTTTTTCGTACCACGAACTAGCTGTTTCTGCTAGTACACTATTTAATTCATCAATATTCTTTTTGCCTTCTGTTTGTAACCATTTACGTGCGGCTGCTTCACCTTCAGTAATAAATGGTTCAACCCCATTTGCCCAAGTTGCCCGGCCACAAAGTACGCCATTAAAACTTGAACCAGCTTCTTTAGCGAAGTACAAAGTTTTTTGGAATAATTTTGCGCTAACACCAGCGCTTAAAAATATAAATGGCAAGTCAGTTGCTTCACTTTGTTCTTTGAAATAATTCAAAGCTTCTTCTCGTGAGTAAACTATTTCTTCACCAAAGCCTTCCACAAAATTCATATTGACTGGGACTTCTACTTTCAAAACATCTACGTTGTAACGTGGTTTTGAGAATTCTTTCATCATGTCATTCACTTTATGCGGTTTTACTTTGGCATATTCTTTTGATGAAGCATCAGCAATCGTTGCATCATATGACACCAATTCTAAGAAAAATGGCAGTTCTTCAGCGACACATTCAGATCCGATTCGTTCCATGTAGGCTTTCTTCTGATCATTAATCTCATCGCTTTCATCAATATCGTAATATAATAAAAATTTACAAGCATCTGCTCCTGCTTCCTTCAAGCGTTTAACTGACCAAACATTCAATGAATCTGGCAAACGTCCTGGTGTCGTAGCATCGTAACCAGTTTTTTCATAAGCCAATAATAAACCGGCAGATTTCGCACGAGCATTAGCAGCTGGTAACCCATACTCAGGATCCAATAAGATGGAAGTTGCATAAGGCGTTAATTCTTCTGAAACAATTTTTTTAAAATCCTCAATATCTTGCTCAGTAGCTTCGGCTTTATACTTGCCAATCATCTTTTTTAAAGCGCCCCGTTGATCAATTGCCAGTGCACCAATGATACCATTAGAATTACTCGTATTTTTTAACTTTTGTAATTGTGTTCCGCTAATTTTTTTCATGTTTATTTTGCCTCCATTTTAGATTGATCAGTCACAGTGTGAACTGTAATTTGTTTTTCTAAATCCGATACATCAGAAAAGTCAGTAATACCTTTTCGAAAAGCTGTAGAACTACCAGCCGCTAAACCTTTTTTCAATGTAGCTGCAAGATCGTCTTTTTTTAATAAACCTGCAAAAAAGGTTCCTAGTAAGGTATCCCCAGCACAAGCCGTATTAACGACTTTTCCTTTTGGAGAATTACCGTATAAAATCTGATTCTGACTAAAAAAGTAAGCTCCCTCACCACCTAGTGAAAGCAACACATTTTGTGCACCTAGTTCAATTAATTTTCGACCATAGTAAAGATATTCTGTTTTTGTGTTGATCGTGACACCAAACCAAGCAGCCAGTTCTTCTTCGTTAGGCTTTAACAAATAAGGTTGATAAGTCAAACAATCCAACACTTCCAAATAACTGCTGTCAATAATCAAAAATACTTTTTGTTGGTAACAACGTTTGGCAATTTCCATCAGAATTGTTGGCGAAACACCTCTTGGCAAACTACCAGAAACGCTGAGATAATCTCCCGCTTTTAATTGCTCAATTTGAGTTAAAAATTCAACCGTACTTTTTGCTGGAATTTCTGGTCCCTTATTAACCAATTTGTATTCTTCTTTTGTTTGATTGACCTGGGTAAACACATTGATGCGGGTCAATCCAGGAACATCAATAAAATCTGTCGCAATTAATTTTCCCTTTAAAAAGTCATCAATATATTGGCCAGTGAAACCAGCTTTAAACCCCATGGCGGTACTATTGATTCCCAACATTTTTAAAACTAGAGAAACATTGACCCCTTTACCGTTCGCTTGAATATCATCATCCTTGGTTCGATTGACGACAGCTGGTATCAACGTGTCGGTTTCTATAAATAAATCAATTGCTAAATTTAAAGTACAGGTATAGATATTCGACAAGCTACTCCCTCCTATCAATGAACTAAGTATGACCTACCTCGGACTGAAAATGTTTTCTAAATATTGTTAAAAAGTTGGAAACCTTGCCAACTTTAAAAAAATGCGTTTGCTTTTTTCAAGTCAGATATCTAAAATAGATAAAGAACTGTAAGGAGTGTGCCTATGGACTCAAAACTTAGTGAAACAGAGGCTTATCTGTGGAAATATATCAGCGCAAATATTAATGACATCCCAAACTTATCCATTATTAAACTGAGCGAACTAGCCAATGTTTCCACATCAACCATTGTTCGAACCATGAAGAAAAAAGGTTATGAAGGATTTACTGCCTTCAAGCATCATTTAAAAGACGAGCAAAATACATCCATTAATTTTTCAAAGGTCGAAAAGATTGACAGCGAAATCAAGAAATCTATTATCAAAAATGAACAAGAAGTCATCCGAACATTAAACATGCTGAACACTGGTGTGATTGAAGATGCTATCCAAAAAATTAAAAGTTCTGAACGCGTGTTAATCTTTGCTAGAGGCTTTTCCGAATTAATCGGTGAAGAAATGAAGATAAAATTTCAATTAGCAAATAAATACTGTGAGCTGCACACTGATCCAAATATCATCAAAATCATGAGTCAATATTTAAAGAAAAGCGATATTGCTATCTTCGTCTCATTAAATGGCGAGACCGAAGAGTTAGTAAATGCAGCTGAAAATTGCTACAAAAAAGAAATCGGTACTATTTTAATAACTACCAACACTGAATCACCTTTAACTGACCTCTGTGAACTAGCGCTTATCGGCTATAAATCTGAAGTTTCTTTCTTTCCAGAATATGAAGTCCGTTCCCGGCTACCACTATCAGTTATTGCCCGCATTCTCTTAGATTCTTATGTCATTCGAATGGATACCAAAAAAGGAAGTAACTAAATGGTTACTTCCTTTACTATTGTTAATTAGTTTAAATGAAAGAGTTTCCCTTTCGATAATCCCCTTATTGAAAACACGATTCGATCATATAAAGTTGAAAATCTGCCATCGTTTGAAAAACTAATTGATTTATTTCATCTGGTTTGTCTTTTACAATCTGATTTTCGGGAATGAATACTGGTATAAAATTTCCTACCTGAGCGCCTTTAATTCCTGCAATTGCATCCTCAATGACATAGGTGTTTTCTGGTTTAACCTTCAATCTTTTAGCCGCATTAAGAAAAATTTCTGGATCTGGTTTCGCTTTTTCTACTTCTGATCCAAAGGAAAAAGCATCAAAAAAATCATAAATATTGGCTTGTTTAAGTAAGTATTCTGCAGTAGTTTGACTCGCGGAAGTTGCTACAGCAATTTTATAATTTCTTTTTTCACAATATTCCAGAAAGCTACAAACACCTGGTTTAATGATTACGTCATGCTCTTTAAAGTAGTCTAAAAAGAATTGGTCGCGTTTTTTGACAATTTTATTTCCAATCAATGGATCTTGATATTTTTCTGATAATACTTTACTTATATCGTTTAAGCTCCTACCTAATATTTCTTGATATTTTTCTTCACTTAAATCTTTTTTTTCTGACGCAAAGGCTTTTTCAAAAGCTTGTTTAGAAACGGGTTCGGTATCTAAAAGAACACCATCCATATCAAAAATAATCGCTTCTATTGTTTCTTTCATAGTCAAACCTCCTAAATATCTACTAAAGTAAAATTAGAAAAAGGATGATTCTGTTTAAGCAGCATCACCCTTTTTTTTATTTATTCAAAATCTGCATGTCGGGCAAACATTTTTTCCGATGTTTGATCGGTTTCTTCCATAATATTTAACACCAGACCGTCAAAGGTTAAAAATGCTAACTGTTCAAAGGCTGAGCCCATCGGCTGCGCAAAAGCATTTTCAGCACGGTTATTTTCATCCTTGGTTGTGCCAGGTAAAACCACTACCGCATCTGCCAAACGGCCAATTGAAGAATCTTTTTTCATCGTAATTAAAGCAAGATCCACGCCACTTTCTTTGGCTTTTTCCGCTAAACTTTTTAGACTTCCAGTTTCACCAGATCCAGAACAGATGATTAATAAATCTCTAGGCTGGGAGTGGGGAGAACTAATTTCTCCTACAATGCTAACATCAAAGCCTAAATGCATTAGTCGGTTAGCAAATGCTTGAATAGCAATTCCTGATCGACCAGCACCTTTTAAGAAAATATGCTTAGCCCCTCTGATTTGTTTAACGAAGTTGCTTAATTCAGTTGCATCAATTTTTTGAGCATTTTCGGTTAATTCAGTTAAAATATCCAATGTGTAATTTTTCATTTAGATTCTCCTTTAAGCAATTGTTCTTCCGCCATCCATTAAGATTGTTTGCCCTTGAATATAAGAATTTGCGGGATCTGCTAAAAAGATTGCCAAATTCGCGACATCTTCGATTGTTCCGAAACGGCGAACAGGAATTTTTTGAATTACTGCATCTAGACTTTCTTGTGTCGGGTAATTTACACGCATCATTTCTCCGGTATCAATTAAACGAGGCGCAATGGCATTTACATTTACACCTTTGGGCCCTAATTCTTTAGCCAGTCCACGAATCAGTCCTTCACCACCAGCTTTTGAAGCTGGGTAAGAAACACCGCCACCTGTACCGCTTAATGCAGATCCTGAACTAATGTAAACAATTGAACCTTCATTTGTTAAAAAGTCATTATAGAAAGCTTTTACCGTATTAAATAAACCAGTTAAATTAATACTCAAAGTTTTATTCCACTCATCAAAAGAAATGTCATTCATCTTATTTGCGAAAGCCACCCCTGCATTTAATACAAGAAAATCAATTCGGCCAAATTTTTTGAAAACTTGTTCACGAGCTGCTACCAAAGCATCTGGATCAGAAACGTCGGCTTGAATGAACAACGAATCAACATATTTATTAGAAATTTCTTGCGCCGTTTCTTCCCCTGTCTCTGGATTATAATCAACAATTACTGTATTTGCTCCTGCTGCTGCAAATTTTTCTGCAATTCCTTTACCGATACCATGTGCTGCTCCAGTCACTAATGCAACTTTTCCTTCAAAATTTCCCATAGTTATTTCTCCTTTAAAAAAATTTTTTTAAGTATTTCGCTGTGACATAAGTTCCAACAGACGCTGCTAACATTTGAACTTCGTACACCAAACATAGTAGTTCAGATATTTTCTGTAAAAAATCTTATGTCACAACTTCATCGTTTTATTGAACAGCATTTTTCAATGCTTGATAATTATCCTTTTTGTCACCAGCAAACAAAGCGTCGCCTACCACAATTAATTCTGCTCCTGCTGCTGCACATTCTTGAGCGATTGCTTGATTAACACCACCATCGACTTCGATTTGAATTTTTCGATCGCCAATTAATTGTTTCGTATGACGAATTTTTTCAAGGCTTTTACGAATGAAGCTTTGCCCTGGTTGTCCAGGATTAATGGTCATAATCAAAATATAGTCAATGTCATCCAGTAAATATTCCAGACAGGCTTCTGGTGTCCCAGGATTAATAACTACGCCGGCTTTTCTGCCAGCTTGACGAATTTTTTGCACCATTGAATGAATATGAGGGGTTGATTCATAATGGACAGAAATCATTTCTGCTCCTGTTGCTATCACATCATCTAAATGATCTTTCGGATGGGCAACCATCATATGAACATCAAAAATCATTTTTGAATTTTTTTTCATTTCAGCGATTTGATTTGGTCCGAAAGCAATATTCGAAACGAAATTTCCGTCCATCAAATCCACATGCAAAATTTCCGTTCCTTCTGCTTCTAAAAAATCAATATCATCTTGTAAATGCAGAATATCTGCGCCAAAAATTGAAGGTAATATTTGTGCCATTGTATGTTAAACCTCTTTCATATTTTTTAGAAAATTGTTGATAACCAATAAGTTAAGATACTCCATGGACCAGTTAAAACAAAATCGGTTCCTTGTCCTTTTAGACCAACACCAGCACCTTTCAACATCTCTGTTGCACCTGGTGCAACATAGCCTGCCAAATAAAGTACAATCACACAGAAAAGTACGGTGGAGATAATTGAACGTAATAAGTTTCCTTTGCTAGCCATAACCATCATTACTGACATATAAATAACCGACATCAAGATACCGATTGGGAAAGTTTTAATTCCTGGTAATGCTAATGCACAAAGCATAACTAATGGAATTGAGATAACTGTTGTCGTTGTCGTGGTTGGGTCACCTAAACCTAAAGCAACATCCATCCCGATGTTTAAATCAGCATCGTCACCCATTTGTTTTTGCATATAATTTTTCGCAGATTTACCAATTGGTGATAAACCATCCATTAAAACACCAACGACTTTAGGCATTAACACCATTACACCGGCAATACCCATGCCCATTGGAATAATTTCGGTAATTCCTTGTTTCGTTAGTAAACCTAATAAAATCCCAACAATCACACCGATAATTACCGGTTCTCCAAAAACACCAATTCGTTTATTCACTTTTTCCAAGCTAACATCTAATTTGTTTAGTCCTGGGATAAAATCGATAATTTTATTGATCAATAAACCAACCAATAAAGTCCAGCCAGTATGAATAATCGTTGTACAAGTAGTTCCTTCAAGTCCGTAATACTCTTGCCACATCGGGGCAATCCAATCGCCTACAAACAATGCTAAAACAGATAAGACAATCGTTACCGCTAAACCGATAAAGAAATTATCAAAGATAAAATAAGCCAAGGCACCAGGTACTAGAAAGTGCATATAATTCCAAATATCTACGTTTAATGTTTTAGTTAATTTCAAGCGAACCAACACAATATTTAAAACCAAGCCAATCGGAATTGCTAACCCAGCGAAAGGTGCCATCCAAGAAGCTGCACCAACTGCCGGCCAGCCAATATCAGCTACCGTAAAACCTGCACCAATTGCTGAATAATAATCAACTGCTGGCTCTAACGCTGTATTCAATAGACCAACGACTAAAGTCAATCCGATAAAACCAACACCAACGGTTAAACCGGCTTTTACCGCATCTCCTAATTTCATTCTAAAAACTAAACCTAAAATCGTAATAATAATCGGTAAAATAGCTGAAGCACCCATCCCTGTAATTGTTTGTACTATATTAATTAATGTATCCATCTCTTCTCTCCTCTTCTTAAAATACATAACTGCTTTTTCTTTAAAAGTATTTTGCAATCACTATTTAGTATAAAATATGATATGATTCAATTTGTAAGATTATTTTTGATTGGTTCCGCTTTGTTTCTCAGGCAAAAGCGGAACCTTTTTTTCTTAGGAATTTTGGATTTCCTTTAGTTTTTCTAATAAATTAGCTTTTAATTTTTCCTCATTAATCCCTGTTACAAATCCCATAATACTCATTACAGGAACGTCTAATTCCCCTTTAAAATTATTGGTTGTTAAAACAATGTCTGCATTTTGACTCATTGTTGGCAATTCTGTCATACTACATTTGTTTAAGCTGTATTGAATATTATTGTCTTTACATAAATCTTTTACCTCGTCTGCTGCAAGAGTTGATGTTGCTACGCCACTTCCACACGCTACTATAATGTTTACTTTTTTCATTACCATTTCCTCCTAATTTTTAATTTTCAACAATAACTGCTGAAATTTTATCCATAACCTCTTCAGGTGTTTTGGCTGCTTTAATTTCATTGACAAAAGATTCTTGTTGAATCAATCCAATGACTTGTTTCAAAATTTGTAAATGTTGTGTTCCATCATTTAGTCCTAGTATGAAGAATAAATCGACATCGATTTCTTCATCAGCATCTTCCATTTTTCTCATTTTAATCGGATGGGTTAACCTTACGATTGAAATAAACGACTTTTCAATAAATTCTGGGTTGCCATGAGGAATTGCGACATTATGCGTTTCTAAATCTAAACCAGTTGGATAGTTTTCTTCGCGATCAATAATAAAATCGTAGAAACCATCTTTTACATATCCTCTGTCACCAAAATATTTGGCCATCTGTTTAAATAATTCCTGACGGTCGGGAATATCTAAATCAAGAACAATCAGTTCTTTTTTCACATAATCTTTTATCATCTGTCATTCTCCTTTTTGTTGGGGTGTTTTACTTGCTGACTAAATCATAAGCGCTTTCAAGAAAAAAAACTATTTACTTTTCTCCCAAAAGTTGTTGAAAATTTTTTCGCCATTGTGATCAAAAAAAACGAGACAAACAATTTTGTCTCGTTTCACCTATCCGACTGCTTTATTTCATCTGTAAAGTTTTGAATCGCTAATTTTATTTTTTTAGGTTCTTCTAAGGCTATTAAGGATTTAAGAAACGCACCATCTTTAGCAATTTTATTAATGTGGTATAAGATCGGCAGATGACTAGTTTTATCAGGTGTCGCTAATAGTGCTACAACATAAATTCTTTTTCCTTGATACATTATCCCCTGTTTTAAAATTAAAAAGGATACGCCCAATTTTTGTTCAATCCTTGTCGGATCAAGATGTGGCAAGACAATTCTTTGACGCAAGATAATATGCTCTGGCTGATCTTGATACTCCTTTTTTAAGGCTGCGGTGAATTTCGGCTTTACTTTTCCTTGATTGATTAAAGTCTGACTAAGTAATTCTAAAACTTCAACCCAAGAGATTTGATCTTCAACAAATAGGATATTCTCGTCTTGAATAATTCCTGATGGATCTTCCGAGATATTCGATCCGTCTTCAATTTCTTGCATATTTCCCCGCAACAATAAGTTATCTAACTCTTCAACCATCTTTGCTTCTTGTTTCTTTGGAATCGTAATATATTTTTTTACGATGTCTATGATTTCAGTCGCATGAATACTATCAAAGTCTAAATTGAAAACATCTTTAATCACCGCTTGACGTAATTGCAACTGGTCACTTTTATTAAGTATTTCATTAATCACATATACTTTTTTATCTGATTTTACTGGCACGGTTGAAAAAACGATATCATGCGGCAACATAAACTTTTCATATTCCCTGATAGAATTTGTCGGATAAAATAAGAACTCTGGAAAAATTTCTCTTAAATTTTGTTCTATTAATTTCGACATGGAGATACCGTTAGGACACAAAATCGCTGCTTTGATAATCTTTTCTTCTAAATCATTATGTTCCTTACTAATTAAATGCCCACCTACAAATAAAGTGATATAGGCAATTTCTTCATCTGCTATTTCTGTTTGGAAAAATTCTTCTAATGGTGTAATAGATTGACGTACAAAGGTATGTAACACACTGTATTCAGAACGAATTTTATCGTATAAAACATTTTCAGTGGTACGATCGTATTTAATTCGATAGTACGCCGGTTTAAAATGATTCAACAATTTTTTCAGTAAATCCTTTTTATCTGATAACACAAGAAAAGTGTTACTCTCAAATTCTGTTAAAAATTCCCATAAAGAGTTGGCTAGAAACGGCAAATCTTTTTCAGAAACCATTCCTTTGTTTCGAACATTAGAGCTTAGTAATTGCAACGTGATAAAGATTCTTTCTTCTTCTGGCAGATCAGGAAAATCTGATGTGATATAAGAAAGTGATTGATATTCCTTTGTATTCATAATTTCTTCTCGATCATTGATTCGTTGGATATCAATTAACTGACCCCGTTCAATTCTGATAAAAATTGAAGAAATGAAATAAATTAATGGATAAAAATCCTCATCTGTATATTTTATACCTAAAAATTTCTCTAATTTCAACACATCGTTTTTGACATTATCCTTATACTTCAAAGCACTTTCTAATAACTGATTGGTGACATTTTCACCATAGTTTTTATAGATTTTTGTGATGGAATGAAAAAGAACTATACGCTTGTCCCATTCTTCACCAACAATTTCATAGCCCTCTTTTCTAGAAAACTCAATTATTAAATGATATTTCTTTAAAAGAGTTTTAGCCTTTTTAATATCAGCCAAAGCAGTATTTTTACTGATTTGAAGTTCAATACTAAAATGATCCAACGAAAGCTCCTCAAGCCGGGTTAAGATCATAATGATAATTAAAAATACACGATCCTCTTTTGAAAAAATAATATCCTGCACTGATTGATGGACGGCTAAATAATCTGCTGCCTCGCTTTTTGCGTAATAATAGCCGTTTCTTTTTTCAATTAAAGGTAAGTCATTCTCACTTAATTTTTCATTAATAGCATCTATACTATAGCCTAATTGCCTAGTTGATATTTTAAATACCTCCAACAACTCTGATTCCTTTACACTACGGTGCTTAATTAGCCGGTGAAGTATTTCTTGATCACGATCGCTCATATCATCAGCCTCCTTAATTATCATCATAAGCGCTTTCAATACAGATATCTAATCATTTCAGTCCAAAAAGTGTTGCATTTATTTAACCCATTGTGATGAAGCTTTGATTTCATCTTATAATAGATAGACATAGTATCTTTTATTGTAGCATTTTTTTAGCATATCCTCTTAGGAATTTTAGCCTTAAAATCAAAAAAAACGAATGGAAAAATCCATCCGTTTTAATTTATGACTCTACATAAACTGTCTAAAAATCACCAGCAAATATCGTAACAACCGGAATAAAATAAACAGTAAAAACAAATTCCCTAGAATAAAACTAAAGACGTTACCAATACTAGACTTGATATTTCCCCAAGAAAAACGACGTAAAAAACGTGGCACATTACTATAACCGTTGCGTTTCAAGCGATAGCTTTCTTCATATGTTAAATCCAAGACATCATAATACAAAATTTCTAAAGGTTGTTTGGCGAAAAAAGTTTTCTCGAAGCCTACCATCAAAGTATACTGTTTGTTTTGCGCTGGAAAATTCCGCATGCCTTTTTTATTAATCCGCAGAGCGACTTCATTTCCTCGCATCACATCAAAGTTATATTCGCTTTCTTGAATGCGTTCGATTTTAGCTTCTGGTAGATTGTCAGCTAGAAACTGCTGATAAATCTCAGGAAATTTTTGCCGTTGACTGCTAAGGTAAAAAATAATCCCTGCTAAAATAAGCACCAGTAGACCGTTTAGCCATAAGCTTTCGCGAAAAACTAATGAATAGAGCACAATCAAGATCAATGCACCACTGGCTAAACCTATTCGTTTTGAAAAATAATTTTGATACATGCCTTTGATACTGCGCTCATAGTAATCAAAGTCAAATTTTGCAAAATCCATCTGCATCCCTCAGTTCTTTTTTTCAGTATACCGAATGGTTTAAACTGTGGCAAAAATTGACTTTAAACATTAGATTTTTTTACGATTTAAATAAAAACCGCCTGCCAGAATAATCAACGAAGCTACTACTGCTAATAAAAACAATCCTTGATAAGCAGATTGTGCCGTTTGATGAAATAAATTAATTTGAACAGTATCACCTAATTTTTGTAGTTTTAAATAGAGAGCTTCCACTGATAAATGACTTCCGCCAACACTTTTAGCAAACTCACTAAAACCATTTTGAACAATCGTCGCATATAAAGTGGGCGCAATCGTTAAACCAATTTGACGGCTGACAGATAAGGTTCCTAAGGCGACGCCACTGTCTTTTGCTCCAGCAATTTGGTTAATTAAAACAGAAAATGGCGCCCCCATCAACATCCCAAAACCTAAACCGGCAACACTTGAAGCGGCAATAAATAAAGTTGTACTTGTTCCAAAAAAAGCAATTAAACCAAATCCTATCGTGGAAATGATTCCAGATAACGTAATTGTTCTGGTTGCTCCTAGTTTTGATACAAACATACCCCCTAGACCAGCACCAACAATCGAACCCAAACCAATTCCGCTCATGAAAATACCGCTATTGTTAGCTGAAATCCCAAAGGTTTGTTCCACAAAGCTAGGAATAAAGACAAAAATAGCAATCAAGGTACCAGATAATAATCCCATCAATAACGTCAATAAAAATCCTTGACTCTTTAATAAGCTATAAGGTAAAAATGGATCGGTTTTAACTTTGATATTTTTTTCAGCCCAGACAAATGCGCCAAAGAAGACAATCCCTAAAGCAAATAAGCTTAAAACTTTTACTGTGAGTAAGCTAGCCAATAATGCACCACTTTGTAAATTAGTGATCGCCAACATAAAACTCAAGATTCCAAAGGTTAATAATGTTAAACCACGAATATCCAATTGTTGCGTGTGACTTTGTTTAGTTTCTGGGATTGCGATTAAACCAGCAATGATGACAAATACTGCGATCGGCAAATTAATTAAAAACAACCAACTCCAATGTCCTGTCACATTCAAAACTAAACTACCTAAATTGGGACCAACGACTGAAGCAATTCCATTAATCGCACCTAATGCTCCTAATAAAGCACCTTGTTTTTCTTTTGAATAAGTCGATAAAATATGACTAGAAGCAATAATAAAAATCCCCCCGCCACCAAAAGATTGAAGCAAGCGCGCTGCCAAAAAGAAAATAAAGCTAGGACTTAAAGCGACTAATAGCGAGCCTAGTGCAAAAATGGAAATTTCAATCAAAAATAATTTCTTGCGACCAAATTTATCTGCTAATTTGCCGATAATAGGTGTTGCAATCGCCATTCCTAACGTATACAAGGTGATTCCCCAAGTGCCTTGAACAGCACTAATATTAAAACTATACTCAATCGTCGTTAATGCGCTGGAAATAATTCCATTATCTAATGCCGACATAAAAACGCCTAAAATAAAAATAACTAAGGCAAATGTTTTTGGTTTTGCTTGCATTGTTCTTCCTTCTTTCTAAATGCCCATTCCGATTAACATCCCGATCACATAAGGAATCAACCAGAATAACCAGACGACTAAACTAAATTTATGAAAGGTTGCTTTGGCTTTTTCATTTTTGCGAAGTAAGACAATTATTGCCCAAATCAAATGAAAAGCCATTAATAAAATCGCCAACATACCAGTAATTTGGTGCAAAGGATTGGCGGCGTTACGAGCAGTAACTAGCCCAGACATAATTGTCGTACCAGTCGTATCAAAAATTAAACCTAATGCAAATAATCCGACATGCTTCCAATTTAGTTCGCCACTTCTTCTTTCTGAAAAAACACCAATCGTATAAAAAATTAATGCTAAAGTAATGGTGATGATGGCTAAAATTAAAGTTGTATTCATTTTTCTCCTCCATTTTCGGTAACACTTTGTTACTTGATGAAATGAGTATACTTGTTAGGTGACATTTTGTCACTATTTTTGCTTAAAAAAATTCCCGCCTTTTTTTGACGGAAATTTGTTAAATTTTCGGATAAACTTTTTGAGTGAAATATTTTAAAATTAATGGTGACAGCAACGTACTAAATAAAATAATCATTACTAATGAAGAATAATATTTGTCTGCTACTAAAAGATTGGCACTACCTAATTGCAAAATAATTAATGCCATCTCTCCACGGGAGACCATACCTGAACCAATCATCCAAGCGCTATTATTTTCAAAACCAGATATTTTGGCTCCAAAAAATCCACCTAATAATTTTGATGCTACCGCAATGACTACCATTAGTAAAATAAAACCTAGTTGCGTTGCCATCGATTGGAAATTTACTTCTAAACCGATACTGACAAAAAAGACCGGAATAAATATTGAATAGCCTAAAGCCTCCATGTTTTGATTCACTAACTCTTTCACTTCTGTTTGACCTACCGCAATTCCGGCAAAAAAAGCCCCGACGACTGAACTCAAACCAACGAAATCAGCAAAATATGCCATTCCTAAACAGATGATTAGTGAAACAATAATCACAGCTGATGTGGTGAATAATCTTTGAGCTAACTTCATTAAAAACGGTGCAATCCACTTCACTAAAAAGAAAATAAATACAAAAAAGCCGATTTCTTTTGCCAAAACAAAGAAGTTTTCACTCAAGGAAGCTTGATTTTTTTCAGCAATAAACGCCACACTAAAGCTTACTAATAAGACAGTCAAAATATCATCTAAAACGGCTGCACCTAAAATGGTGGCTCCTTCTTTACTATCCAGCGCCCGTAATTCTTTTAAAACCTCTACGGAAATACTTACCGAAGTGGCTGCCAAAATAATTCCGAAAAACAGTGCTTGATTGCTGGCTATTTGTAACAATTTCCCGCCGGCAAAAGCTAAAATCAAGGGTAATACTATCCCAAAGCTGGCTACTAAAATTGCTGGTCGAAAATATTTTCTTAACAATGACAAATCACTTTCTAAACCCGCAATAAACATTAGCAAGATCACACCGATTTCAGAAAACTCAGTCACCAATAAATTGGGATGCACCCAATTTAAGCCCCCTTGACCTAATACCACTCCTACAATCAATTGGCCGATAACTGCCGGTAAGCCGATTCTTTTGGAAAAATGGGCAGCCAATGTTGTTGTGATTAAAATGATTACTAGAATACCAATGAACGCCATTTAGATTCTCCTATTCTTGACTGATTGTCCATAATTTATTTGCAATTTCTCCTAGATCATTTTGATTGGCTTGATTGCATAATAAAATAACTCCACTATCACGATTTTGATCCATTAAAAGAACCGATGCGTATGCCCCAATTGAACCTAAGCCAATCAACTGTTGATTATCTAACCAATAACCACCAGCATAATTGCTATCTGAAACCAATAAACTTTGTAATTCACTACTATTTGGAAAAGTTGATTCCACTTGCCACAAATTTTCAGCCGACATTAAAAGATTACCAGCACCTAGCAAACTTGAAAATAGATTGGCAGCATCAGGCAATGACTCTTCTGCCACCTCAGAGTTTTTAAGGGAAGCTTCGGAGGGGTACCCTTTAGCGTAAGAGGTGTCCGCTGACAAATCTTGAGAAAAATAAGTGTGATTTAATTGCAACGGTGTACTGATTTTTTCGCTAAACAACTCGGCATAATCAAGCTGATAGACTTGTGATAAAATCCCTGCTAGTAAAGAATAATTAGCATTGGTATACTCAAAGTCAATTTGGTCAGCAACTGTTAATTCAGATAAAACATAGTTCAACTGGCTGTCTTGCGTCTCTAAAAACTCCCCTGGATCAGTTTCTTCCATTTGAATACCCGAAGTTTGATTTAACAATTGTCGAATGGTAATTTGACTACTGTTGGCTAATTCTGGATAAAAATCGACAATCGGTTGATCATAACTTATTTTACCCTCCGCAACGGCTTCAGCAATTAAGCTACCTGTTATAGTTTTTTGAATTGAAGCGATGGGAAAGCTTGTTTCAGCCGTGTTTTTAATTTTTTGCTGATAATCAGCGTAACCAAAACCAGCTGATAACTGTATTTTTTTATCTTTTACCACTAAAGCAACTCCATTAAAATCTTTTTCCTTCAAATATTGGGTGATCTGTTCAGTGCTTGAAACAGCGATCCTTTTTTGAACAGGTGCCTTTTTTTGAGAAAAATAAAAGCCGCTGACTGAGATGATTAGAGTAACTAAAATAACTATATAGCGAAATCCTGATTTTTTCATAGGGAACCTTCTGACTAATTGATTTATTATACTTTACACCTGATGAAAAAAAATCACCATTATTTTAATGTTTTTAAAAGAACTTTCAGAATAGATTGCTTAATCTAGACTTTTTCTTTATGATAAATAAAAAAAGGAGGCTGCAAGTTTGAAAAAAGAATCGTGGTTTACTTGGAAAGATTTAGTCTATTTCATCTGCTTGATTGCACTCATGGTTGGCTTGCGGATGTTCGTCTTTTCATCGATTACTGTGAATGGTGCATCGATGGATCCAACTTTACAAGATCGAGAAAAAATTATTGGTTTAAAATTGGGCGAAATTCATCGTTTTGACATCGTGACTTTTGACGCTCCTGATAATCCTGGCACAGACTATATCAAACGTGTCATTGGTTTACCTGGCGAAACCGTCAGCTATAAAAACGATCAACTTTATATTAATGACAAGGCATATAGTGAAGATTATTTAGATCAATATAAAAGTGAATTAACTGATGATTTACCTTTAACAATGGATGCCAATATGTCAGAAGACTTTTCCGTTAAAGTTCCAGAAGGTAGTTATTTTGTTTTAGGTGACAATCGCCGAGTTTCAAAAGACAGTCGTTTTATTGGCTCGATAGAAAGAGATAAAATTGACTCTAATGCAAAATTTGTGATTTGGCCATTGAACCAAATGGGCACAGTATAATAGAGGGACTTGATAAAATTGACGATTTTTCGTCAGATTTATCAAGTCTTTTTTTTGTGACAAATGTCATAGAATGTCATGACGGATGCTTCTTAAACCGCTTCTAATATTCCAGTAAACTTACCTTATCAACAAGAGATGAGGGAAATGAAAATGAATACAATCATAAAAATAAAACAAGTCACAGTTCGCTTCAAAAGAAAAAACGCCCTTGAAAAAATTAACTGTCATATTGATCGTGGCGAAGTGGTCGGTTTGGTAGGTCCAAATGGCGCCGGTAAAACCACTTTAATGAAAACTATTTTAGGTTTTATTCCAATAAGCACTGGAGAAATAGCGCACCAACAAATAAAAATGGCTTCACTGATTGAACAACCAGGTCTTTACCCTTTCATGACTGGGATGGAACACCTAAAAATGTTGGCGGAAAAGCAAACCACTCAGGTCGAAATTGATCGTTTGATTCATTTATTGGACTTAACCGATTTTATAAATCAAAAGACCAAAGAATACTCACTAGGGATGAAACAGCGCTTAGGAATTGCCATTGGATTATTAAATAATCCGGACTTAATCATTTTAGATGAGCCGATGAACGGCTTAGATCCTTATTCTGTTAAACTTTTGAAAAAAACGATTTTAACTTACAGCGAGACGGACACTAGCTTTTTAATTTCCAGCCACATTCTAAGTGAGTTAGAACAAATCGTCAATCGGGTTCTATTAATGAAAGCCGGTCATTTAGTTGAAAATGTTGTACATCCTGAATTATTAGAGGACTTTGAAGATGGCTTATTGGCCAAATTAGCTTAAAGGAGCGAATAAAAATGAAAAATACAATCCAACAAGAAATATATAAAATGAAGAAACAACAATTAATTCTGAAACAAAGTAGTGTCCTAGCAAGTTTTATTATTCTCAATGCCCTAGTTACTAAATTTACCAACATTATGTCTGCCGAAAAAGTTCTCCCGGTTTTATTTAACAGCGGTTGGCTAATTGTCTTTTACATGGTCTATCTGGCCAGTCAAATTTTTTCGATGGAATTTCGTTATGGTACTATCAAAAACTTACTACAAAAAAATCCTCAACGAAAAAATATTTTCTTAGGAAAAATCTTCACTTTGATAGGCTATTCAATTTATCTGAATCTGATTGCACTAGTGACAACCATTGCTGCCAGTTTAATTTTATTTCCCAAAATTGCTTTTAATGACGCAGTAATTTTTGAGACATTATTGACGAATATATTGGCAAGTTTTATTGGTATGTGGCTATTTGCTAGCTTATCTTTGATGATTTCTTTAATTGTGAAAAACGAATCTTTAGCAAGCATGTTAGGAATCGGTTCATATTTCATGTCTTCTATGTTGGCGGGCTTACAATTTATAGCTTTAGATAAAGCTCCTTGGTTACGTTGGAATCCTTTTAATATGTTGAATTTAGCCAATCAATTAGCCAATAGCTCCCTTTCAAAAATGACCTTATTATCGACTCATCAATTAGTTATCGGTAATATTCTTTATATCTTATTATTTATTTTCATTGCAAAATTAATCTTTAATCGCAAAAAAATTTAATTCTTATTGCTAAAAAGCGGATTTTCCGATTTAATTATAGTAACTGTTTGGAAAGGATTTCCTATGAATAAATTTCGCTTATTTCCAGCTGGAGAGACAATTTCCTCATTAATATGGCTGCTGTTTCTCTTGATTCCCATGATGTCATTGTTTCCCTATGATACTTTTTTAAAACAAATAGCTGGTTTGTCGCTTTTACTGTTTGCATGGTTTTATCGCAATACTTTATTTGATGGAAAATATTTCATTTATTGGATTGTTCTGCAATATCTGATTGCCTTATTTTATGTTCTGACATTAGGTTTTATCCAGCTTTTCATGTTTCCCGCTTGGAAATTAGGTTTTTCAAAAATCCGCAACCGAACGTTTTGGCAATTATTTATTTTACAAATTATTTTGATGACGATTGGTTTAATTTTTGGCCCGGTTCGCTACCCTGTTTTAGGTGGTGGCGATCAATTGGTAATGACGATTGGTTTTAGCTTATTTACTCTAGTCGCACCGCTAGCTGGTCAAGAATTTTATCATCAACAAGAACAACGAAAACAATATTATCAAGCCAATAAACGAATGGAAGGCGTCATTAAAGGAGAAGAACGAGACCGTATCGCTCGCGAATTACATGATTCTTTAGGCCAATCTTTATCTGTCATGACGATTAAACTGGATTTAGCTCAAAAAATCTTATATAAAAAACCTGCATTAGTAGAAAACGAACTAAAAGAGATTGAAACAATCTCCCGTTCAACCTTAAAAACAGTACGGGAAATTGTCTCAGATATGCGACAACGAACCGTGGCTGAAGAATTAATTGACGTCAACCAAGCCTTAACAGCGGCTAAAATTATTTTAACCACTGAAAATGAAGAATTAGCAGCTGAATTAGCGCCGCCACAGCAAACTGAATTTAGCAGCATTCTACGAGAAGCTGTCACAAATATAGTGCGCCACAGTAAAGCATCCTATTGCACGATTGCTTTTCAAAAAGCCCAAAATTATCTTCAAGTCAGTATCAAAGATAACGGAATCGGTACGAAAGATATTATTACAGGCAACGGACTAACGGGCATGAAAGAACGCATCGAAAAAATCAACGGTTCTTTTGTGATTCAAGAAGATAAAGGAACCCTATTACGTTTTAATATTCCCTTAAAGGAGGTTGAAAATGATTAAAGTCTTAATCGCTGAAGACCAAGGCGTGCTCTCTTCTGCTTTAGCCATGATTTTAAATTTAGAAGACGATTTAGAAGTTGTTGGAACAGCGAAAGATGGCGCTGAAGCCATGAAATTACTGTCAAAATTTAAACCAGATATTTTATTGACTGACATTGAAATGCCGGAAAAAACTGGTTTGGATATAGCTGAAGAATTAACAGCAAGTCCCACCAAAGTAATTATTTTAACTACCTTTGCTCGCGACGGTTATTTTGAACGAGCTGTGGCGGCAAAAGTCTCCGCTTATTTGTTAAAGGATACCCCTAGCGAAGAATTGATTAACCATATTCGAGCCGCCATGGAAGGAAAAACTTTTTATGAACCTTCGTTAATTACTGGTTATATGAACAATCAAAAAAATCCATTGAGACAAAAAGAGCAAGAAATTTTGAATTTGATTGCCAAAGGCGCTACCTCCAAAGAAATTGCCGCCAAACTTTACCTGTCTGACGGCACGATTCGCAATTATATTTCAGAAATCATCAGTAAATTAGCAGCTAAAAATCGGATTGATGCGGCAGAGAAAGCTAAGGAGAATGGGTGGCTATAAAAGCCGTGAGATGAATGAAATCATTTCACGGCTTTTTCTTAGTTATTCATTTTTCGTTTTTTGATAAATATTAGGATACTAGCAAGTCCCATTAACGCGATTCCCAAAACAATACTGAATACAGTTCATTGCAGACGAAATTATTATTAATTATTTTTAGGAATTTTTTTCTTTCGGTAACACAATCCCACTATATAACCAAACTGTTAAGAAATA
This sequence comes from Enterococcus sp. JNUCC 77, assembly GCF_054819945.1. Lineage (NCBI taxonomy): Bacteria > Bacillati > Bacillota > Bacilli > Lactobacillales > Enterococcaceae > Enterococcus > Enterococcus sp. JNUCC 77. The sequence goes on along the minus strand of NZ_JBTHIG010000002.1, from coordinate 655,979 downwards.
GTACAGTATATAAAGCACAGTGAAAATTAAGAAAGGCAACCATATTCCTTGATAAGGTTGTTGCAACAAGGATTTAAACATTTGCAGACCAAACAAAACATGGAAAATCCCTAAGATCCCTGGGACTAAGAAAAGGGTACCGATTTCTTTTTTTAAAGCACTTTGTAATAAATTTCGGCGAGCACCGATTTTGTTTAACATTTGATAACGAATCGCATCACTAGCTGCACCTGATAAGATTTTAAACATCAAGCAACTTGCCAACATGGTTAGAAAGGCCAACCCTAAAAAGAAGCCCATAAATTCAAAACCGGAGAATAAGCTATTATAGACAGTATAGGCATCATACTTTTGTGACAAACTTAAATTGTTATCACCGGATAATTCAGGATTATTTTTTTGATTTAATGCCACCAAATCAGCAATTTTTTCTAAGGATGTTGAGAAATCTTTCACTTGAATTAACTGTAAACTACTGGTATTTTCTGGTAATGCCGCAAAATCACTTTCTGATAGAAAAACTTGATTCTTCGAGCGTTGGCTAGGTAATTCTAAGTTTCTTAATTGATCACTAGCAGTCACATCTGTTGCCAGACGATCGCCAGAGTATTCAGATTTTGTAAAATCTCCAGCTTCTTTCATTTCAACTACTTTTAAAGGGGTTTGATTAAATTCAGATTGAATGAAATAGACTGTGTCAGCCGTTTCTTTCATTTGGTAGCTGGTGTTTGATATTGGCTGTAATTTTCTGACTTGCCCCTGCGCCACTTTTTGACTGTTATTTAAAACTAAATCATAAGTATTGGTTGCTTCGGTCATTTTCGTAATTTCTTTGTGAAAACCTAAGCCGACTGTGACAGCGCCTAGAGCCAAAGCAAAAATCATCGCTACCATTGATAGCATTTTGGTATAGTCTTTTAGTCGAAATGTTAATTGTGCCAAAGTAAAATTATTTAATTTATTTAAAGCCAAATTAGCTGACCGTTTCAACAACGATATAATAAATATAATTACCCCATCAAACACAAAGTAAGTTCCTAAAACAATTGTGACCAATGCGATAACTAAAGCAAAGATACCGAAATTCATCACTTTAAACATCATGAAATAACCAATGCCAAGTAAAGCAATACCAGCCAATGTTTCAACAAATAACAATAATTTTGATCGTTTCACTTGAACCGGTGTATCGGCATCCTTCAATAGATTTAAAATTGGCAGTTTTACAATTTTTGTAGCGTTTAATATTGCTGCCACAAAAAAGATTACTACAAAGAAAATAAGCGTAGTTAAAAAAGCCGAAAAATGAACGGGTGAAAAATGGCTAACAGTTAAATTCAATTGGTGAACGAGTAACTGATTCACCCCAGCTGCTAGCCCAATGCCTAACAATACACCAACAATTGTTGCCGCAATACCGACAAAAAAGGTTTCTAAAAAGATCAATTGTGCGATTTTTCGACTTTTGGCTCCTAACATCATAAACAGTCCGTAGTCTCTTTGTCGCATCGTCATTAAAAAGGAATTGGCATATAAAATATAAACCAATGTGATAATTCCTAATAAAATTGACCCTAAATGAAAGATAAATACCACTGCTGAGATAGTTGAGTTACTTTTTAAAAAAGCTTCATTAGAGGCCAATGTTTCAAACATATAAAAGATTCCAGCGGCAACCACCAATCCTGAGAACAGGACTAAATAATCCCGCAAGCGATTTTTCATTCCGCTAAGTGACAGTTTTAATAACATTTTCCCACTCCCTACTGTTCTAAATCAGCCACTACCGCTAAGATTTCACGATAAAAATGTTCCCGACTGGCTGTTCCACGATTTAATTCTTGATAGATGACCCCATCTTTAATAAACAAAATTCGATCAGTAAAGCTTGCTGAAAATGGATCATGAGTCACCAACAAAATAGAGACTTGATCTTCTTGGTTCAAATCCGTCATGGTATCCAATAAAGCTCTGGCACTTTTAGAATCTAGCGCACCTGTTGGCTCATCTCCTAATAAAATCGTTGGTTGGGTAATTAAAGCTCTTGCAGCAGCGACTCGTTGTTTTTGTCCGCCGGAAATTTCAGCTGGATAACTGTTTAAAATTTCTGAAATACCTAAACGTTGTGCAATTTTTTTAACCCGAACTTTAATTTCTTTCTCTTTTACATTTTGTAAGGATAACGGTACCGAAATATTTTCAGCTGCAGTTAAATTTTCTAATAGATTAAAATCTTGGAAAATAAAGCCAATTTCTTTGCTACGAAAATCAGCCAATTGATTGCCTTTTAAATTTTGCGTTGGTTGTTGGTTAATGGTCACTTGTCCACTGGTTGGTTTATCTAAAGTTGCTAAAATATTTAATAACGTCGATTTCCCAGAACCCGAGGCACCCATAATACCAACAAAATCACCTTTTTCAATTTCAAAGGAAATACCCTTTAACGCTTCAGTTTTTTTACCAGTACCGTATGTTTTTTTTATTTCTTCAACAGTTACAATTTTTTCCATTTTCAATTCTCCTATTTGCTTAATTTTGTTTCAGCCTTTTGGGGTAAATCGTTTTTTTGGACTTCTTCATAAGAAGTCACCCCTTTTTTCTGATTCCAGGTTAATTTTAAATAAGCATCACGTTTTAAAGGCCGATCCTTAAAAGCTGAAAAATCCAATACTTTTTCTTGACCTTCTTTATCATAACCAATTAATTGATAACTGTATTTAGTAATCGCGTTGCCAGAATCATCTTGTTCTAAAGTTTTTGTGCCATCATCAGTGATTTGGACATAATAATCAGTACCACCCATCACAACTGTTTCAGCAATTTTCAGTCCACCAAATATAAGAACAACGACCAAGACTAAACCAATTAATAATTTTTTCATTTTAAATTCCTCCGTATTTTCTGATTAATGTCAGTTTATAATCATTTTATTTTTTGTAACATCGAAGTTTCTATTCTTTAACTTACAATTTCGTCACACAAAAAAACAACAGCTGTTAAACTGTTGTTTTTATCAATTAATATTCGGTTAAATCCAGTTCACTAGCAGCTTTTTCAAATGCTGCTTGGCAAGGTAAGACTTGTTTTTCTTTTTCTGGAAAAGTTGCATCATATGCCGGTAAAGCCGATAAATCAGGATACATCGCTGCAGAAAAATGCATTTCTCCCTGAATATTGTCTAAAGCTCCTTCATATAACGGTAACGCCATCACACCAGTATAAAACTTGCCGTCTGGCATGGAAATATGATACTTTTTGCTTCCTACAAAACCATAAGGCTGATAATGGTATGGAAAACCAGCGATAACAATTGCCTTATAGCCTAAACGTTTTGCTTCAGCAATCGAATGGCTAATCATTTGTCTACCAAAACCTTGGCGATGATATTTCGGTAAAATACTAACAGGACCAAAACTAACAACCACATGTTCTTCTCCGTTTCTAGCAATCACTTTGGCGCGGGTATAAATGATACTACCTATGATTTCACCATCTTTCTCAATCACAAAAGATAGTTCGGGTAAATAATCAGGATGCTTACGAATACTGTGAGCCAAGAAATGTTCTTCAGCACCCGGTTGATAAAGATTCCAAAAAGCCTCTCGTGTAATTTCTTCAACGCGGCGATAATCTTCTGGTTTTTCATGTCTAATAATTGTCTTCATATAAATAGTCTCCTTTAATGAATCCTTTGAATTTGCGACAAATAGCTGAAAACAACCCAAATAAGCTTATATTCTTTTGGGATTGCTTTAGTTACCTGTGACCCTCATCAGACATGCCTCATTTCTTTTCTTCTATTTTATCATAAATATTTTTGACTGGCAGCTTGCATTTTAGTTTGGACTTTTGACCGAATAACTGAACTGGCGAAAGCTGCATTAATGGCGACTTGATTCATCTGATAAAAGTCGATAAAGTCTAAATCAAAAGTTTTCATAACTAAATCGTATTCTTTTGATAAAGTCGTATCAGAAACTGTTTTATTATCAGTATTTAAACAAAATTGAACACCCTTAGCTAGCCAATTTCTGATAGGATAATCACTAATTTTTTCAATCGCCTTAGTTTGTAAATTACTTGTAGGACAGCCTTCAATACAAACATTAGCCGCAATCAGCTTTTCTTGCACCGCTTCATCAGTAGCAATCGCGATGCCATGTCCGACTCTTTGGGCGCCATGAGCTACCGAATCTACCACATTTGCGATACAACCGCACTCACCTGCATGTAAAGTCAAAGAAAGGGAAGTTTCATCAATCACTAAGCGATAGGTTTCCGACAAATCCGTCACCGAATCATCTAGCTCTGGACCTGCCAAATCTAAGCCGACTACTTTTGGATTTTCTAATTGTTGCGTTTCTTGAAAAACTTTTTTGATTTCCTCTTGTTTTTCCTGCCGCATCCCAATCACTAAAATATTGCCATCAATCGGATATTTTTCTTCAGCTTTTGCAATTCCACGAGCTACTGCTAAAATCGTTTGACTAACTGTCAATCCTTTTTCTTGAGACAAAGAAGGTGCAAAACGAATCTCGATATAAACAATCCCATCTTCAAAAGCCTGTTCCATCACATCAAAGGCAGCCATTTCTAAAGCAATTTCCGTTTGTAAATAAGGTGCCACAAAATCAAATGGCGCCAAATAATCGACTAAATCCTGTGCATCTGCTGGCGCTGTCATCGCTTCTTTTACTACCGCCAAATCTTGAGGAATCGCCATATTTTGTACCTTAGCAATCTCCATCAACGTCGCCGGTCGAATCGAACCATCCAAATGGCAATGTAACTCCGCCTTAGGAAAAGCCTGAATTTCTGAAAATTCCATTTCCACACCTACTTTTTTATATTGCTAAGAAGTATAACGGGTTTTTTGATGGAAGTATAGGCTTTTATTGAAAAAAAGCAAATAAAAAAACAATCCTAAAAATAGGATTGTTAAAATGGTTATGCATTGAGGTGAACTTCAAACTAATGTCTGTAAATCAATTTTTATTAGTTGATATCAGAACTTTAAGAGTTTTTTTCTAACACACCCGTTTTAAACGCTCGTCTGGATTTTACGCTTCAAATTCCACTACATTTTTAACAAATGCTTTTAATGCCGGAACATCGTCATCATCGTAAGCGTTATCAATTTTAACTAATTCACTTCCGCGGACTGCCCCAGTTTTTTCGAAAGTCTTATCAAATTCAATAGCTGCGTTACAAAATGTTGCATGGTGCATGTCATCATCGCCAGAACCCACAACACCAAATACTTTTCCAGCTAAATCTTGATCAGGTAGTTCTTCAAAGAAATCTTCTAAGTCATCTGGAACATCGCCATCTGTATAAGTAAATGTTGCCACTACACAAATATCCGCATCCGCAAAACTATCTTCATCTGCATCATCAGCCTCGATTAATTCAACTTCAACATCATGGCTTTTAAACTCGTCAACTAAAAATTCCGCAATTTCTTCAGTATTGCCTGTTAAGCTTGCATAAACAATTGTCGCATTTTTCATCATAATTCCTCCAAAAAATTGATATTTAGTACTTTTTTCACTTAATTAAAGAGTACGCTATAAGAGAGTTTCAGTCAATATATCAGTAGATAGCCAGAATATAGGTTTTTGACCATTTATGTTCTTATTGTATAAAAAAGTGCACAGAAAAATTATCTTTCCTGTGCACTAGATATTCAACTTATTAAAGTTCTAAATCATCATCCAACACGAATCCTTCAGCGACTAAATTCGTATCACCAATTAAAAATAATTGGTCATCTTGTACTTCCACCTGTAATTCTCCACCTAAAACTTCAACTTTTACTAGGTTTTCGTTAACTAAATCACGCTGAACAACGGCATAAGCTGTCGAACCAGTACCCGTGCCGCAAGCTAAAGTAAAATCTTCGACACCTCGTTCATAGGTTCTTTCAACTAACGATTGATCTGGTAAAACATCGTAAAAATTCACGTTAGCGCCTTTTTCCAGTTGTGGATGATGACGTAATTTTTTGGCTATATCCATTAAATTTTCAGTTTCCATCATTGCTAAATCTGGTTGGCGCACGACTAAATGAGGAATTCCAGGATTGCCTAACTCGACATAATCGACTAAAACAGCATCTCCATCAATTTCTAGTGCTAAATCTTTTGTGAAGACACTAGGTGAATTTAATTGAACACGGAAAATTCTTTGATTAATTTTTTCTGCCGGCACATCACCTGCGATGGTTTCCATCACCATTTTTTCACCAGCTAACTGATGTTCAATCGCGTAACGAGCAACACAACGAGCGCCGTTCCCACACATTTCAGCTTCTGAACCATCCGCATTAAAATAACGAGCAAAAAAATCGCCGCCTTTTTTTGCTGGTTCTAAGACAATCATCGTATCGGCACCGATGGATAAACGGCGCGTACAAATTCGTCTTGCTAATTTCATTAATTGTTCAGTATTAAAAGTCAGCGCCATATTATCAACGAGAATAAAATCATTTCCCGCTCCCTGCATTTTACTAAAAGCCAATTTCATGTTTTTTCCCTCACTTTAATGATGCTGGAATGATTTCATTTGCCAACATTTGATCAAAATTTTGTCGACGCACAATTAAATCTGCTTTGCCATTTTTTACTAAAACCACCGCCGGAATCGCTAATTTATTGTAATTACTAGCCATTGAATAGCCATATGCACCAGTCGAAAAAGTCGCAAAAATATCCCCAGCTTCAATTTTTGGCAATTCAATATCTTTAATTAAAATGTCGGTACTCTCACAAGCTTTACCAGAAATTGTTACCGTCTCGATAGCTGGTTCATCTGCTTTATTTGCTAAAACTCCTGTGTATTCCGCTTGATAAAGTCCTGGACGAATATTATCAGTCATTCCGCCATCAATTGACGCGTACTTACGAATACCAGGCAATTCTTTAATTGCCCCAATCGTATGAAGGGTAATCCCAGCTTCAGCGACAATACTTCTACCAGGCTCAATCACAACTGCCGGTTGCGGATAATGCTCTTTTTGGCAAAAGTCCAATAATCTTTCCATCATAGGATCGGTAAAGTAATTAAAGGGTTGCGGCTGATCACTATCCATATAAGTAACACCAAAGCCACCACCAAAGTTTAATTCTTCAATGATATAATCAAATTTTTCTTTCACCAACCGCACTAAGTCTAAAGCAATTGTCACAGCTGCTAAGTGAGCATTATTTTCAAACAATTGGCTGCCAACATGAAAATGAAAGCCTAAGAAATTCACTTCTGGTGCTTGAATCGCTTGCTCCACTTGTGGGAATAAGATCGCTGGATCAATCGGAATACCAAATTTTGAATCCTTTTGTCCTGTCGAAATAAACGAATGAGTAGCTACGGAAACTTCTGGCGTGATTCTAAATAAAATATTAATGACTTTATTTTTCTTTGCCGCAATTGAGCGAATAATCGCCACTTCCTGTAAGCTGTCCACAATAATTCGACCGACACCATAATCAATCGCCATTTCAATTTCAGCCAGACTTTTATTATTGCCATTCATCTCAATCAATTCTGGGGGGAAATCGGCTTTAATAGCAGTATACAATTCTCCATCAGAAAGAACCTCCAATGAGAAGCCTTGTTTTTCAATAATTTTTAGCATCGCCAAAGTTGAAAAAGCTTTGCTGGCATAAGCCACTCTTACTTTTTCATATTTATCGACAAAATTTGTCTGTAATTCATTTAATTTATTTTCAATTTTTGTTTGCGACATTACATATAACGGCGTACCAAACTCTTGCGCCAACGCAACTGTGTCACAGCCATCCCACATCAAATGACCATTTTTCGTTTCAAAATCCATCGCAACCTCCGAATATTTATTTGCTTCATCTTAACAAGATTTTTTATTAAAAGAAAGTAAAAGATTGATGAAGGCTAGATAATTAAAAAATAAATATTGATGACAGACAGTTAAGCTTTATCAATTGGTATTTTTACTTTCTATAAAATCAAAAAAGCTTTTAATGAATAAATAAATATCCAGTAGAATAGAAAAAAGGATTGCGCATTTTCTCCGCAATCCATACTTATTTTAACCCAAGAAGCCAAAAGCTTTACCAGCAATACCAACAATGAAGATTACTAAAATAATTAATAATGGACTAACATTTTTCTTCAACAGCCAAGAAACAAATAAGGTCAGTAATAAGGCCAACATTCCAGGCATAATGCTATCTAGCACATCTTGAACTGTTTGTGTAACTACTTTACCACTGTCATTAGTAATCCGAGTCGCAATGATAGGAATATTTATCGTGGTCCATTTGTTAACTAAAGCCCCCATAACGAATAATCCAACGACTGACGCACCTTCAGTTAATTTTTGAATCCGGCCACCAGCCATCTCTTTAATAATTTCATTTCCTTTTTCATATCCCAAAGTTAAGCCAAAATATTTAGTTGCTAGACGAATCGCATTAATAGCTACAAAAAATAGAATTGGTCCCGCGATACTACCAGCTGCTGCTAACGATGCACCTAAAGCTGCTAATACCGGACGCGCTGTTCCCCAGAAAATCGGATCACCGACACCTGCCAAAGGTCCCATCAAACCAATTTTCATTGCGGAAATTGAATTACCTGGCAAATTCCCGTGGTTAGCTTTTTCTTCCTCCATCGCACCGACAACCCCAAAAATTGGTGCTGTTAACCAGGGGTGCGTATTAAACCATTCTAAGTGACGCTGCAAAGCTTCATTTCTTTCTTTTCCTGGTGCATATAAACGTTTAATTGCTGGGATCATAACAAAACAGAAGCCCATATTTTGTACCCGTTCAAAGTTAAATGAACCAAGCAATAGATTTGATCTTAAAAACATACTATTTAAATCTTTTTTTGTTAATTTATTTTGATTTTCCACAGTTTTATCCTCCTTAAGCATCCAAGTCGTCGTCTAGGTCGTCATCGTAATCATTGACACTTTGATTATTTGGTGTTGCAACAGCTGCTTTGCCTCCGCCGACAACATTATATTTTAATTGAATAAAAAGAAGTGCTAAACAAAGACCGAGCCCACCAAAACCTACTAAGTTGAAATTAGTGAAGGCGGCGAATAGGAAGCCCATATAAAAGAAAGGTTTCAAATAAGGAACATCCATCATATTAATAACCATGGCGTAACCAACAACTACGATAATGCCACCACCAATTTGCAATCCACCTGTGATTACCTCTGGAATACTATTTAAGAAACTACTAACTGCATTTGCACTAATCATTGTAATGATAAATGTTGGGATCATGACACGAAGCGCTTGTAATGAAAGACCGAGTAAGTGCATGCGTTCAATCCCTTTAAAATTACCATTAGCTGCATAATCGTCTGCCTTATGAACAAAGAAAACGGTAATAGTACGAACAAAGATTGTTAATGCTTGACCGGCTGCAGCTAAAGGTACTGCAATCGCAATGCCTTCGCCGATTCCTTGATTAGAAACAATTACTAAAATAGTTGAAATTACTGAAGCAATTGCTGTATCAGGTGCCATCGCCAGACCAACATTCATCCATCCTAAGGCCATCATTTCTAAAGTTCCACCTAAGAGTATGCCCGTTCCAACATCACCTAAAACTAATCCTACCAAAGTACAAGCAACTAATGGACGGTGTGTTTGCGCTTCGTCTAGCACACTCCCCATACCCGTAATACCAGCAACCACTAAAAGTAATACAATCTGTATTGCGTTCATCTTTTCAAACTCCTTTATCCTTTATTTGTGTAATTCGTTATAAAAATCAGTACTAGAATCTCCCGGTAGTTGACGTAATTCTAATTTCACACCTAGATCGTGTAATGTATCAAAAGCTTCGATATTTTTTAGTGACACGCTAACAGCTTTAGTAATTTGCTTGCGGTCTTTTTCAAAACGCATCCCACCAACATTAATTTCTTTTAATGGGACACCTTTTCCCACTAATTCCACTATATCTTCTGGTCCTTCAAATAACAGCATGACAGAATCATTCTCATACCGTGGTGAGTTGTAAGCCCGCACCATTTTATCAACAGTTACCGCACTGGCCTTCACATTTGCTGGCGCAACAGATAAAATTAACGTTTTTCTCATTTCATCATTGGCTACTGCATCTGATACAATAATAATCCGATCAACCGGTCGTAATTTAACCCATTTAGTTAAAACTTGTCCGTGGATAAACCGATCATCAATTCTTGCTAATTCTATTTTCATAGTAAATCCTCCTCAGAATCTGTTTGGGTCTTTTTAATTTCTTCAGTAAAAACTTTAAAACTCTCGTAACCAACGTTTTTTAATGCTGGTAGTATCTCGGCTAGATTCTCGCCGTCCTTACGACTAGCGGCTTCTAAAACTAACGGCAAGTTCACACCGGTTAAAATATCGGCGTTTTTCAATGGGTAAATAACTTGCGCTGCAGCATTGTAAGGTGTTCCCCCAAACACATCAACTAAAAATAAAACTTCTTCTCCTTCAGCTAATGCATCCATCTCCGCCTGAAATTTCTCCTGTACTTGTGGTAAGCCTTCTCCTTTTAAAAAGGGAATAGCAATGACCGCTGGATCTGCTCCAAAAATCATTTCAAAAGCACTGAGTATGCCAGTTGAAAGTTGGCCATGTCCACTAATTATTATTTTCACCATACTTTCGCTCCTTTCCTTCACTTTCAATAAAGCAAGTAACGTGCCAAAAAAGTGTTTCCCTTTAAAATGACAGTTTTTATCAATAAAAAAAGAAGTGTTTTAATAAAATAAAACACTTCTCCAGCTTTTTTTAATTTTTAAAACACTTTAGTCTGCTAATAAAACTTCTGCAATAAACGTTTTCTCATCTTGCGAAATATTTAAGTCCAGCTTCTCTTCAACTGGGGCAATTGTTTCCCCCACTAAAGCCAGCAAATCAACCAACTCTTCTCGCAAAGGCTCATCGTAATCCAGTGAACTTTGTTTCAGCACCCGCTCAAAGGCAAAGGCTGTGTGGACGACTAATTTTAATGACAAAGAATTGGGAAAACTTCTACCTAACTTGATTTGTAAATCGTCGATCCACTCCATTAATAAATCAGTGATATGATGAGGGTTTAAGTAGACTAAATACATATTCAAAGTATCTTGTACCAAATCACGAATAATGACATTATCTTTTGTGATGACTTCTTTGCTGCTATCGTACTGGCCTAAAAGTTGTCGTAAGGCCCGCTCTCCTGAGCCGTCCACTAGATTTTCTAAAGAAATATATGGTACGTCAATCTTGGGATTTTTGGTACCTACAGAAGCAATGACTTGGTATTTTTCCAAAAGATTAGGGATGTCTTCCTTCATTTTTAAACTTGAAACAGTTACTACTCGAACTGTTTCATCTGTTTGACTATCCACCACTTTAGTAATCATTTCTTCTAATTTTTTGGCGGTCCCTTGACCAGTGGTACAGACTGCTAAAATGGCTTTATCCCGTCCACCAGTTAAGCCTTGTAATTGCATAGCTGACAGAAAATCTTTCGTAACAGAGTGATAAATACCGTTTAAATCTAGATCCATATAATTTGTTTTCCGCGCCACGTCTAATACCATACTAGTCGTCACGTTGGGAATGGTTTTGATTGGGACTTTAGTGGCTTTAATTAACTTTTCTTCAAAAGTTGCCAAAGAGCCCATATCAACCAACATTAAGACGCCACGACCTTGATTCATTTCTTTGATAGTTTCAACTAATTTAGCAAATAATTCCTCTGGCTGAACTTCCAACGGCATGTTTAAAGCGGCCATCGGAACATCTCCTAATAAATCTTTGGCCACTTGCACCATCGAAGTTGCCGTAGAATTACCATGAGCCACTACTAAAACACTCACCTTCTTCTTTTCATCAAGTGTTTCAATTGAGACTAACAACATTGTTAAATAAATAACTTCTATTTCGGGGAAACTAATTTCTAATCTGTTTTCTATTTCGGTTTTAAATAAACAGGCAACTTGGTATTCACTCGCATTTTCTTTTTTTATTTCAATGATATCAAAGGGAGAAAGCAGTTTATCCTTCGTTTCTCGGTGAAAATACGCATCTAAATGCATGCCAATGTAATATAAGAAACGGTTATCAAAGGTTACGCCCATCTCTGCCTCAGCAATATTTTTCAAACGCAAAGTCAATTCCGAAATCTTTGGCTCGACAAATTTCAATAAATTATAGTCAATTGTGCTCTTATTAACAAAGTTCCGTACATATAGATGCAGGTCGGTCATAATATATTGATGGATATCCTTCTTAGAAATGCCTTCTTTTTCAAGTATATTGACCTTATCTTCAATGACCTCATAAATATTGAGACCACTGTTTTCTTCTTCGAGGCTTTCTTGTAACTTATTAGGATAAATCACCGTTGTCACATCAACATAAGAAGAAATTTCCTCGGATTTTTTAATATTTTGACTGCTGGAATGCCACTGATTACGGACTTCTTCCGGCAAACTTTGGAGTGTAATCTTGATTTCATTGCCTTGATGAAGCTGTTTCAAAAATGCCTGGGCGCAAACCAATTGAATTTGCGATTTCAATTGTCCAACATTGCCATAATTTACCCCTTGTACCAGCGCACTAATCACATCAATGTCGATATAGAAAGTTTTCTTCACTCGTTTGGCCTCATTTTCAAACAAGAACTTGATTAAATCTACCCTCTCTTCGATTGAACGGTGAATTAAAGCAGGAATCTCAATGGTCATAGGAATTCGTCGTTGAAAAGTACCTAACAAATTTGAGTTAGGATCTTCGGTAGTGGCACACACGATTAAAACTTCGGCTTCCCGTTGAAAACCATTTTCCCCCATTCGATTGAAATGCCCGTTATCAATAAAATAAAACAACATTTCTTGACCTTCTGGCGTCAAGCGATGGACTTCATCTAATAACAATACGCCATGATTGGCTTGTTCTACTAAGCCTGGATGGTCTTCATCCGCACCAGTAAAAGCCCCTCTAACATAACCAAACAGTTGCGACATCAAAAGTTGAGGATTGTTATAATAATCAGCACAGTTAAAACTAATGAAGGGTGCTTCAACATCAAACAACTGCTCGTAAATCCCATATTGATAAATTTTATTGGCAAAAAAAGTTTTTCCAGATCCTGTTGGCCCCAAAAGCAACATATGCAAGCCATTCGGTGGATAATGAACTGCAGCTTTGGCTTGAGAGACAGCCTTTTTCAAACTAGCCTTGTGACCAATCAATAAATCAAAGGGATTACGATTTTTTTTATGATTGAATTTAAGTTGATTGTCGACAATAAATTCATCAACGTTTTCGATTTCATTACGGCTAGCTGGCCATTGAATATGTAAAATTTCTTCTAAAGCTTCCACTGAAATATAACGCACAGGATATCCTTTGATTTTAACAACCATTTCATCCCGGACTAACTTGTTCAACTCTGAACTAACATTTGCTCGAGACAACGCTAACAATTCTGCCAACTCAGAAGCTGAAGAACCTTTTTCTTGGATTAAACGAGTCTCATCACTCGTATACCAAATTTCATTTAGTTTTTGATACACTTTGTCAATCCGCTTCATTTTTTCACCCTTTTTTTGAAACACTTTTCTTCATTATAGACAACGCTCGGTCTTTTGCCAATCTAAATTAAAAACCCGAGACGGCAATCTCGGATTTTTTTAACTATTCACTAAAACTAGCAACAATATTCTTTAGATTTTGTTTATGCCACTTTGTTCCTGTCATGGATGATAGATTGAATGACAATTTTAAATGTTGATCATTGGCTAATTTTTCTTGTGTTTCAATGGTTAACTGATAGTTCAGACCTTGCTTGGTTAGCTCTTTACTAACAATTTCTGATTGATCTACTAATAAATAATCTGTGAAAACTTCCAGTTGACGATTATATTTAGCAGCCGCAAAGAAATTTTCACTATAATAGAGGCAACTCATAATCGGACTTAGACTGACTACATTGATGGAAATCACCGAATGACCCAACGAAAACTGACGGTCAGTAAACTTACTAGCTAAAAATTGACAAAAACTCTCCTCTTGCAAAAATAACGCCATAAAATATCCCCTCACTTATTTTCATACTTGCAGTGTACCTTACTTCAGAATCTCATAGCAATAAAAAATTGATTGCGAAAAAAATCTCAACCATATCAGTTTAGATTGATCTTTTAATCTTCCGTTCAGGAATAAATCACCTTACCAAAACCACTATATTGATGACAATAATAGTTAGCAGTGTAGTAAAATAACCTGTAAATAAGGCTACTACCACCCAAACAATTGACCAATAAAGCTTTGGATAGTGACTAAATAACTTTTACTAAAGGAGAATCTCACCTATCGGACATACTAAAATATAAGCGGAAAAAAATATGATCTGATGGTGCCTGAAAGAATCCAACCAAACAAGGCTTGCGGTGGCCAAGCACAAGGATTGATCACCCACCCATGTGTTACAAATGGAAAAAGAGTCATCATTAAAATAAGTACATTATTCGCCCATAAAACCACCCCATCGTTTTTATCAACGATTTGGAAAAGATGGTAATGGTTGTGTTGCAATAAGTAGCCAGCGCCACAAAACTAATTAAATAAACGACTAACTTATGACCCACTGCAAATAAATCGTTCCAACTACCACCAGCTGATTGTGGCAATTTCAAAACTAATAATGTCGTAACGATCGAAATAATCCCATCATTAAGACCCTCAACCTGTAACTTTGACATGCTGTCCCTTTTTATTTAGTGTAGGACCTAAAAAAATACGCAATCAGTATGAATAAGTTGCCAAATTGCTTCGAAAAATACAGAAGAACGAAAAAAAGAGAGGCAAGCCTCTCTTTAGAATTAATTTTGCTTTTCCAAAGCAAGTTGTAACTCATCAAAGTCAGTAAACAGTTGGTCGGCATCTATTTGAGAGAAATTGAATCGGGTTTCTTTTTTGGCAAAAGTATACATGCCGGCTTTTTTTGCGGCGGTGATACCATATTCAGAATCTTCAACTACGATACACGCTTCCACAGGCAAAGCTAACTTTTCTGCAGTTGTGAAATAGATTTCTGGATGAGGCTTCGATTGTTTAAACTGATCACCACTTAAAACAACATCGAAATAACCAGCTAGCTCACATTCTTCTAATACCGTTGCAATTTTTTCTGGTGATCCTGAAGAAGCCAAAGCGATTTTTTTGTCTTTTTTCTTTAACCAATCAAAGACAGTTAAAATTTCTTCGTTTAAAATACTTTGAAAATCAATCTTTTGCGCTTTAAAATAATCCGTAAAACCTTGAAAATAGGTATCAAAAGTTTCTTCTGGCGCATAAGGAGAGATAATTTGATAGGTTAATTTTCGATTAGCACCCACCACTTTTAGCATTTCTTCTTCAGAAATATGGATATTTTTATGGGCGATAAATTCCTTTTGCCGGGCCAATTGTATCGGTTCAGAGTCAATAATTACTCCATCCATATCAAAGATAACTGCTTGAAAAGTCACTATACTACTTCCTTAATTGCCAATTTTTGGTATTGTTCTACAATTTTCGCTACAACGTCATCATCTTCTGTTCTTCCAATATATTTGGCAATTGTTTCAGTTAAGCCAATATCTTTAATATCTGCTTGAATTTCCATGGCGCTCTCATCTCGTGGTTCATTATAAGCAAAGGCACTAGCTAAAGCTTTCGTTAAACCAGTGTAATCAATCCCATATTTTTCACATAGCGCCACGACACCCATAAAACGATCATGAGCTCCCACTTTGCGAATTGGATCGTAAGCAACTCGATAAATCGCATCAGGCATTTCATTTTTAGCTTTTGGCAGATATTCTAGTTCACGAATTTCATCACGAGTCACGGGATATTCAAACAGTACTGCGTGAACAGTCGCATCGTGAACTTCTTTAATTAAAGCCGCCACTTCTGGATCTGTTTGAGCCGTAGTGATATCATCATAACCCTTCAAATAGCCAAAGTAAGCCGTCGCCGCATGGGGCCCATTGATGGTAAAGACCTTAATATCCTTCAGCATCTCAACATTGTCTCTAACGTCTAGCCACTTTACATCACTAAAGTCACTGTTAACAGGCCCTTGGATAATTAAGGCCGCCACTGCAGTCGTCACTAAATCAGTACTATATTCTGAATCGGCATCAGTTGAACGACGAACGATGGAATCTCTTACGACAACATTTTTATCAAACCAGGTCTTTGCCTCTTCTGAACCTAAATTTTCTCGATAGTATGCAGTAATTTGGTCAATAATATGATTCTTATTAGTTAAACAAATTAAAGTTTTTTTACTTTCAGGATTGACTTCAAATTGTTTATCAAAACATTTTCCTAAGTATTTCGCTGATTCTTCAAAATCTTCTGGGTAAAGTGGCAACATCACTAAGTCAGCTGCTAAAAAATCATCCATGACAGCATAATTATCATCTGCTAAATAGGCTTTATAACCTTCAATTTTATTCATGAAAACATCATCTGTGGTATGAACTCGCACATCATAATAACCTTTTTCATTTAATTTATCGATTACTTTTGGACTGTTGTCGAGAAAACTAATTTGCCAATCAGCATTAAAGAACGTTTCTCCTACAAATCCTTTACCTAAACGACCAGCACCGACAATTAACACATTTTTATTACTCATACCTTCATCTCCATTTTATTTTTTAAAAACAGTTAAAATTTCCTTGACTGTCTCCGCCTTGCGAATCCTTTCAACATTGGCTTCGTCCACCAACGCATTTGTGATTGTACTTAAAATTTCTAAATGTTCATTATCTTTTCCGGCAATCCCAATAAAGATATACGCGATATCACCATCTGGAAAAGCTACGCCTTCAGGTACTTGAATAATTGATACTCCAGAATGTTTAATCGCTCCGCGAGCGTCTTCTAAACCATGAGGAATTGCCACATGATTTCCTACATAGACTGGCAAACGATTATTTCGTTCAATCATTTGATCTACATAATCACCAGTTACATAACCTCTTTTCACTAGCAGATTCCCCGAAGCGATAATAGCTTCTTCTACATTATTAAAATTTTGATTTAAGAGGATATTGTGTTCATTTAAGATTTTGGAATCAATTGCAATTGCTTCTTCAGTCTCAAAAATTTCTGGTTCGCTACTTTCACTATTTCTCTCTTTAACAAAAGCAATTGCTTCATCGTAATCGCTCTCTTTCAAGAAATTATTAATTGGAATGTAAGCAATATTAGGATTGTTTCCACTAATCTCGGCTCGTTCAATTAACGAGTCCAGTGTAATAACCAGATCGGCATCAGAATCAATTTGATTAGCGGAAGAATTAACCACTTTAATCCCACCTAAACCTTCTGATTTCAAGCGTTTCTTCAAGACAGAAGCCCCCATCGCACTAGAACCCATCCCTGAATCACAAGCCACGACAATTTTTGCCACTGCTGCATTGATTTTTTTCAATAATGCTGTTTGTTTTCCAGAACTTGCAGCAAAATCAGCCACACTCCGAACTTTACGATCACCGACTTCAAAACTTTCTAGCTCATTTTCTTCACCTGATCCGAATGTCTTTAATAAGAACATTCCTATCAGGGTCGAGACAATGAAACCAGCAAGTATCGAGACAAAATTGGCAAAGATGGCATCTTTTGGTGTCATTAAAGCAATATTTATCAAACTACCCGGCGAGGCGACTCCGATCAACCCGCCTCCTAACAAGACCTGCAAGTACAAGGAGACCGCCAAGCCACCCATTGTGGCAAAGACCATAATCGGATTTCCTAAAACAAATGGGAAGTAAACCTCCCCAATCCCGGCAATTCCAGCAATAAACATCGCCATCGGAGCTGTGTTTTTTGCTTTACCGCGACCAAATAAGGCAATTGAGAATAACGTTCCTAATAATGGACCATTATTTGTATCAACCAAGAACATAATTGATTTTCCTAATTCTGCAGCTTGGGCGTACCCAATTGGCGCTAAAATCCCATGATTCACTACATTATTTAAAAATAATACCTGAGCTGGAGCCATAAAAACGGATAACACGGGAATCATGCGATTATCGGTTGCCCACTGAACCCCCGCGGTTAAGATAGCAACTAAACCACGAATTGCTGGTCCTACAGACAGAAAAGCTACGATTGTAAAAATGGCACCAATAATACCTAAACTAAAATTATTAACAAACATTTCAAAGCCCGGTTTAATACGACCATCAATAAATTGATCAAATTTCTTTAAGACCCAAGCGGATAATGGCCCCATGATCATCGCACCACTAATCATAGTGATGTCTGAACCTACTACCACACCCATACTAGTGAATAAACCAATTACCCCACCACGTTGACCATGAATATTGTATCCAGCAGTGTAACCAATTAATAATGGAAAGACATAATTTAAAATCGGACCAACAAGTTCATTTAATTGAGCATTGGGTAACCAACCATTGGGAATGAATAGTGCGGCCATCAAACCCCAACCAACAAAAGCACCTAGATTTGGCATTACCATGCCACTCATGAATCCACCGAAGCGGCGAATTTTAGCCAAAATACCTGGTTTATTTTGAGAGATTTCCATCCAGTTTTCCTCCTAACGAGTAGATTTAGCGCCTGTGATATTAATTGTCGTGCCAGAAATATATGAAGCATGATCAGATGATAAGTAACAAATTAAGTCAGCAATTTCCGTCATTTTCCCAGGACGATTTAATGGGATTGATGAAAAGTCTTGATGAACAACATTTGGATCAAGGCCACGAGTATAAGCTAATGCTTTAAAATTTGCATCGTTGTTCATTGGTGTTCTTTCATTAATGCCAGGTGCTACTGCTACGACGCGAATATTAAATTGACCTAATTCTTTTGCCCAAGCTTTGGTAAAGGCATGAACTGCAGCTTTATTCGCTGAGTAAACACTTTGGCCTTTGGAACCCTCAATCCCTGCTTCAGAAGACATGCTGATAATGACGCCAAATTCTTGTTTCACCATGACTCTCGCCACCGCTTGAGAGCATAAGAAAACACCTTTTTGATTGACGTTAGTCATGAAATCAAAATCATCTTCAGTCAATTCGTATTCAGGATGTTCTCCATAATAATCCACCAACATCCGTGGACGACTTACGCCAGCATTGTTGACTAAAATATCAATTTTGCCAAATTTTTCAACAACCTCAGCTACCATGCTATCTACAGAGGCCTTATTGGCAACATCGCAAACGATTAAGGTCACATTGTCTTTACCTGCATGAGTATCCATCTCAGTGATATCTGCTGAGATCACCTGTGCCCCATTTGTTGCAAGTGCATCGACCATTTTTTCACCTAACCCCATACTTCCACCCGTTACAATTGCCACTTTTCCAGATAAGTCCAACCATTTTTCCATCATTTTTTCGCACCTCGTTTTAAATTTTTAAAACAAGCTATTTTTTTGCTTGTTTTTAGTGAATACTCATTGCTTGTTTACATTGTAAACGCTTAACGTGCAAATTACAACATTTTTTTGCGCAATCATTCATTTTTTTTGCACGATTGCGTTTTATAAAAAAATTTTTTATTGCGATTTTATGGTAATATTAAGGAAATGAATATAAGTAAGAAGGGATTTTATGCTGAAGAGAGAAAGACAGAATTTAATTTTAGAAGAATTAAATGCGAAAAAAAAGATTTTAGCAATTGATTTGAGTCGGAAATTCGAAGTTTCTGAAGATACAATTCGAAGAGATTTGCGGGAGTTGGATCAACTAGGCTTGGTAAAACGAATTTACAGTGGGGCCATCAGTTTAGGTCCAGCCGTCACAACATTTGAACAACGTTTGTCTTCAAATGTTGAAAAAAAACAGGCTTTGGTTGCCCAAACGCTACCACTGCTAACTGAGGATAGTGTCATTTTAATTGATGGTGGCACTACTAATCTTGAATTGGTTAAAGCGTTACCGGAAGAATTTTCAGCTACAATTGTCACAAATTCACCTTTTATTACGATTGAAGCAATCAAAAAAAGAAATATCAAGACTATTGCTTTGGGTGGAATTGTCGCGAAACGAGCAGCCATTAGTTTAGGTGTAGAAGCCTTAACTGTCTTAGATGAAATGCGGATTGATACTTATCTAATGGGTATTTATAATTTTCATCCGGAAATTGGCGTGACGGTCCACAGTCAACAAGAATCTCAAATGAAACAAAAAATGTGTCAAGTTTCTGATGAAGTGATCGCCATGGCTTCAGCTGATAAGCTAAATGTTTATAGTAATTATATTTGCTGTACGCCAGAAGATGTAACCATTTTAGTCACTGATGCCAAAGATCAAAAACTTTTAGCCGAGTTCAGTAAAAAAAATATTCACGTCAAACCGGCCTAGGGTAAAGAAGCCCGTCAAAATTTTATTGATGGGCTTCTTTATTTGTTACTCCAAGTTTGCATGATACTGCCACAACTTCGGCATATCAATCTGATTTTTCTGAATTATCATTAATGCGATTGTATCTCCTAACAACAATAAACTTTGTTCAAATAAACTAGTCATCGGTTGAATTGAAGGGATTTCTCCTGGTAAATTTAGTTTCGTTTGAACAGGAATTCGCACAAAATAATCTGTCAACTCGCTCATGGAACTCTTAGGATTGGCACCGATATGGGCAACTTTAGCATTAAAGGATCGGGCTTTTCTAGCAATTCCTAATGGAAATAAACTTTCCCCACTACCAGAGCCAACAATCAATAAATCATTTTCAGTAATCGCTGGTTCAGTAATCTGACCCACTACTACAGTATCTACACCTAGATGTGCTAAACGCTTGGCAACTGCTTCTAATGATAATAAAACCCGACCAACTCCTACGAAAAATACACGATCAGCTTGCTCGATTGCACCAATCAATTGATCAACCTGTTCATTTGAAACTGCTTCTAAAGTAGAAATTAATTCTGATAAAATTTCTTTTTGTACTTGGTTAAATGACATCTTTATCCTCCAATCACTTTCATCAAAGTTGCTTTATTTTCCGTTAAAGTATTATCCGGAATAAATAAGCTGGTGCTTCCTAACACTAAATTATTGGCACCTGCCTTAATTAGATCCGGTATAGATGCTAGTGAGACCCGGCCATCCACTTGAATAGCAGTCGTTAAACTATTTTTCTCGATTAATGTTTTCAGATCAATAATTTTTTGTTGCGCATAAGGAACTTGCTTTTCATTCTTATTACCTGCAAAACCAGGATTAATAAGCATCAAGCAGACCAAGTCTAAATCAGGTAAAACATAAGCTAAATCTGACAAAGGAGTCGCTGGATTTAAAGCTACACCTACTTTGGTACCGGCATTTTTAATTAATTGAATGTACCGATCTACGTGTAAACTGGTTTCTAGGTGAAAAGTGATGCTTTCCACGCCAATTTTCAGCATTTCTTGAATGAAAAATTCGTTATTTGTGGACATAATATGAATATCAAAATTCATTTTTGTAATTTCCCGCATCCGCTTAATCGTCTCTAAACCTAAAGGCATACTGGGAGAAAAATCGCCATCAATCACATCGATATGCAAGGTATTTAAACCATTTTTCTCCAGTTCACGAATATCATTCTCTAAATTAACCAAATCAGCACACATAATTGACGGTGACAGCACAATATCTTTCGTCATTTTTATATATCTCCTCTCTTAATTGCTTTCATTGTAAACGCTCATTAAATATAAATCAACACAAACATGCAAAATAAATTATATATTTTGCATGTTAATGCTTTTAAGCATGCAAAATATTGAAAAATTGACGACAAACCGCAAAAATGAGAAAATATAAAAAAGACTTAAAGTAGGTGCTAAAAAGATGTTAAAAGAGGAAAGACAGCAGACAATTATCGATATTTTAAATTCCGAACAAAAAGTCATTGCCAGTGATTTAAGTGCTCGCTTGGAAGTTTCTGAAGACACAATTCGCCGTGATCTAAAGGAACTAGATAGTAAAGGCCTTTTAAAACGTGTTCATAGTGGCGCATTACGGGTAGGGCCTCCTGTGACTGATTTTAGCTTTCGGATTAATCTAGACAACGACAAAAAAACAGCGTTAGCCAAAAAAGCCTTGCCGTTTCTAAAAGAAGACAGTGTCATTATCATCGATGGTAGTACGACTAATCTAGCTTTAGCCAACGAAATTCCGCTAGATTTTAGAGGACGGATTATCACTAACAGTCCACCGATTGCAATGGCATTGTCCCAGCATAAAAATTTAGAAGTAATTAATCTGGGGGGAGAATTTTATAAACAATCAATGATTAATATTGGGGTAACAACTTATAAGAGTCTCAAACAAATTCGGGCCGATCTTTATGTAATGGGGGTATATAATCTTGATTTAGATGCAGGAACAAGTGTCCCTACGATAGCTGAGGCAGAAATTAAACAAGAAATGACAAGGTGTGCTACTGAAGTTTTAGGCATGGCCACAACTGATAAGTTTAGTACTGTCAGTCATGCAATTGTCGGACCAATTGATGATTTAACTTATTTAATTGCGGAAAAATTACCTAATCAAATTCGTCGAGAATATAGTTTGAAAGATGTTCTATTAATTGATTGAAAACGTTTGTGTTATAATAAATTCATCAAATAACAGGAGGTATTTTATGAGTTTAGCAGAAACCCAACAAGAAATGGCGCAACAAAATAAGATTTTGATGGAAGCCATCGGAAGTACCGGTCAAGCATTTAAGGGAATGGCACAAGCGATTAACGAGGAAAGTGCCGTTGATGCCAAAACGAAAGAACTAATTACTTTAGGCGTAGCTATTGGTGCTCGTTGCGAAGGTTGCATCATCACACATGTCGGTTTAGCGATTAAAGCTGGCGCAACTTTTGAAGAGCTAGCTGATGTAGCAAAAATTGCAATTGGTATGTCTGGCGGACCTGGGGCAGCCTACAGTGGGAAAGCCTTAGCTTATGCGAAAGAAATGTTAGAAAATCAATAAGAGAAAAGCCAGAGCAATTTTATGCTCTGGCAATTTTTAGGCTTTTTCACGTCCCACTCTTGTATGATTTAATAATAGATTCAAAATAATTGCGATAATTGTAGTAAGAACTACTTCAGAACCACCAAAAATTTGATCGACCCAAGCAGGAAATCCTGGACCAGCCAATGAACCTGTTGTCAACGGGATTCCAATCCCAAAAGCTAACGATAAGCCGATGATGCCTGTATTAATTCGAGAAAAACCAGCCGATGCAATCATTTTCATTCCCGTCATGGAGATTGAAGCAAATACAGCAATAGTAGCCCCACCAATTACGGCTTGTGGAATAGTCGTCAATAAGGCTGAAATTTTAGGCACAAATCCAGCAATCATTAAAACAACTGATGCAAACAAGAAAACACCACGATTAACTACTTTAGTAACAGAAACCAAACCGATATTTTGACTAAAAGTTGCTGTAGGTAATGCTCCGAAAAACGCCCCTACAAAAGTTGTAATACTATTTCCTATGATACCGCCGCCTAATTCTTGATTGGTTGGCTCACGATCTAAACCACTGACAGTCAAAGCAGTCAAATCTCCTATCGCCTGCACTGCATTTACAATAAACATAATAGTTAAAGTTACGATGGGAATAACTTCAAATTCTGGTTTAAAATGTAATGGCTGAACCATTTGGAAATAACCAGCATTTGAAATCGCCGAAAAATCTACCATTCCCAATACAATGGATAATAGATAACCAGCAATTACACCAATTAAAATTGATGCTAGACTAAACACGCCTTTAACAAAATACGTAAAGAAAAAAACAATCGCAAACGTCGCTAAGCCTACGCCCCAATTTTGCAGCGAACCAAAAGTAGGACTAGCTTTTCCTCCCGCCATATAACCTACCGCTACATCAAATAATGAAAATCCAATACTCAAAATAACTGTTCCAGTAACCAAAGGTGGAAATAATATTCGAATCTTATTAATCCCCAGACCAACTAAGACGGAAACAATACTACCCACCATCTGAGCACCAATGATCATGCCAAAACCTGAAGCTTCTCCATTGGTGATAGAAAGTAAAATTGGCACATAGGCAAAACTAGTCCCCATCATCACTGGTAGCCGGGAACCAATTCCAAAAGGTTTAAAAAGTTGAATCAAGGTAGCAAAACCAGAAAAAACTAAACAAGTTTGAATAATTAAGGTTCGATCTGCCGCACCCATTCCGCTGGCTCCGGCAATCATGATTCCGGGTGTAACGATTCCAACGGCTGCTGCGACAACGTGCTGCATACCTAAAGGAACTACTTCTGATAGTTTAGTTTTTGCATCGTACTGAAATAAATTGCTTTTCATCTCTGCTTTCATTCTTTTCCTCCTCAAAACATTTTTCTTAGACTTAAGTGACTGAACAATTAATGATTCGAAAGTGAATAGCATCACAAGGACAAATAGAAAGGGCTTACATTTTGAAAAAAGATCATGACTTGTCACCTTCAACAAATCTATTATATAAAAATATTTTTTTCGATACAAATAATTTTTTGTTTTTTTAAAATATTTTCATGAGATTCTCTTTTGAATCTTTAAACCGTTATTTAATTTAAGCGCTTTCAATATGTGCCGCAATAAAAAAGAGAAACAGTTCCAGCTGTTTCTCTCGTACTTATTTAATTAAAAGCTTTTAACAAGCGCACGTAAGTTTCTACACCCGTCAACAATGCAGCTTCATCAAATTGCATTTTTCCATTGTGTAACGGATGAATATAACCTTTTTCTTCGTTACGAATACCTAAAAAGAAAAATAATCCTGGTATTTCAGTTTGATACAAAGAAAAATCTTCAGCCGTCAAAGAAGGCGGCGTTTCTTCATAGTATTCTGATGTCGTTTCAGCTAAAATTTGGACCATTTCTGGATCATTATCAACCACTCGATACATGTGATTAAATTGGACTTCTGCTTCACAACCGTAACCTTTAGCAATCTCTCCAGCTAAAAGTTCAATTCGTCGAACGATTTCATCATATACCCGATCATCAAATGCCCGTAAAGTACCTTTCATTTCAACTTCTTTAGCAACGATATTCATTGCCTCACCACCATGAATCGTTCCAAAATTCAAAACTACGGCGTCTAAAGGATTGATATTTTTCGCTAAAATACTATTTAGGCCTGAAATAATTCCACCGGCAGCCACAATAGCATCTGCCCCTAATTGCGGTTGGGCGCCATGACTGGAACGGCCTTTAATTTTCAAAGTGACTTCAGCATTTCTTGCCATTAAGCCATGAGGACGTGAAGCAATTTTCCCAGCAGATAAATCTGGCCAAACATGGAGACCGACAATTTTTTCTACGCCTAATTTTTGTAAAATCCCTGTTTCTAAAATTAACTTCGCTCCACCAGGACCCTCTTCGGCTGGCTGAAAAATTAAAACGACCGTACCAATAATTTCATCAGGATGTGCAGTTAAATATTTGGCAAAAGCTAATAAGGTCGCCATGTGTCCATCATGTCCGCAAGCATGCATCTTCCCTTTAGTTTTTGAGGCAAATGAAATACCCGTTTCTTCTTCTACAGGTAACGCATCAATATCTGAACGAAAAGCAATGGTTTTGCCAGTTTTTTCTCCTCGTAAGACAGCAATTATTCCAGTTTCAATCACTTCATAAATTTCTTGAATACCAAATTCGGTTAATTTTTGACGAATATATGCAGCTGTTTTTTTTTCAGCTAAACCCAGTTCAGGGATTTGATGCAAATCACGACGAGTCTGTGTCACAAAAGATTCTAATTCAATTATTTCTGAAGCTAGCATTTAATCAACTCCATTTTTTTTATTTTCATATTATAATATAGATCGCTACTTTTGCCTAATTTTAATAAAAAATGATTATTTTATGAAAATTTATTGACTACAGTAGCTGAATTCTGTAGGATAAAGCTATAAGGAATCGTTTTCACAGATTTCTAATGTATTACGTTACAGTTCACTAAAGGTGCAGAATTATCCGCTAATTCTCTAACCTCTTAATCGAATCCTTTCGTTATATTCCTGCTGCACCTTTTTTATTATCAGTCCCCCATCTTGGGAGGCTGATTTTTTTGTTAATAACTTGGGTTTTCATTAGAAAATCATTGATACTTTCTCATATAATAGTTATAATTCAATCATCTTAATAAGAATATTTTTTTCGAGGAGTGTATAGATTGAAAATTTTTGAAGGCTCTGCAGTTGCACTAGTCACCCCATTTTTTGCGGATGGCTCTGTCGATTTTAAACAATTAGAAGAACTAACTGAATGGCAAGTTTCTCAAGGTACTGATGCAATTGTCGCTTGTGGAACGACTGGGGAAGCATCGACCTTAACCAATGATGAACATATTGCTGTCATCGAAGCAGTAGTAAAAAAAGTAGATGGCCGAATTCCTGTGATTGCCGGTACTGGTGTTAACGACACCAATCATGCGATCGAATTATCAACTGGCGCGGAAAGAGTTGGCGCGAATGCTTTATTAGTAGTAACACCTTATTACAACAAAGCCAATGAAGATGGTTTGTTCATGCATTATGAAAAAATTGCTCAAAGTGTCAAACTGCCTATTTTATTATATTCAGTTGCCTCACGGACAAACTTTAATATCCCACCTCATATGGTAAAAAGATTAGCTACAATTCCAAATATTGTGGGCATCAAAGAAGCTTCTGGCGATATTTCGCAAATCGCTACAATTGCTCAAATCATGGCTAAAGAGCAAAACTTCGCGATTTATTCTGGCAATGATGACCAAGTCTTAGCCATTACAGCATTGGGCGGTTCTGGCACGATCTCAACGATCGCCAACATTGCTCCAAAAGCGACCAGCGAATTAACAAAACGTTTATTAGCCGGCGATTATGAACGGGCACGTCAATTACAATTGGCACAAATTCCTTTGATTCATGCAATTTTCTCTGAAGTCAATCCTATTCCAGTTAAAAAAGCTGTTGGACTACTTAAAGGAACCGAAACTCATTATCGCTTACCGTTAAGCCAACCATCTGAGGCAACAGTGGCTCGTTTAGAAAAAGAAATGCAAGCGTACGGTTTGGAGGGTTAACATGCTAGACGTTATATTAAGTGGCGCCAATGGCAAAATGGGTAAAGTTTTGCAAGGAATAATTGCTCAACAAACTGAAATGCAAGTCGTAGCTGGTGTCGATCGTGAATCTTTTACTGCTGAGTTCCCTACTTTTACCCAAATTTCTGACGTAAATGTTTCAGCAGATGTGATCATTGACTTTTCCCACTTTTCAAATGTACCAGCAGTTTTAGGGTTTGCAGTTGAGAAAAAAATGCCCGTGGTAATTGCTACAACTGGTTTGGAAGAAGAACAAAAACAAGCATTATTAGCTGCTAGCAAAGAAACTGCCGTCTTCTTCTCAGCCAATATGTCTCTAGGCATTAATTTATTAGCGAAAGCCATTCGCGAAATTACACCGTTACTAGAAGACGAATTTAATATCGAAATTGTAGAAAAACACCACAATTTGAAAAAAGACGCCCCTAGCGGCACTGCCTTACTTTTAGCGGATGCCGTCAATGACAGTGTTAAAGAAAAGAAAGAATATATTTATGGTCGCCATGGTAATGATTTAACCAATCCATTATCTGAACTAGGCATTCATGCTGTTCGCGGTGGGACGATTCCCGGTGAACATACCGTAATTTATGCTGGTCCCGATGAAATCATTGAGCTGAATCATTTTGCTTTATCCCGTAATATATTTGCCAACGGCGCAGTAAAAGCTGCCAAATATATAAATAAAAAACCTGCTGGCCTATACGACATGGAAAAATTAATTGATGAGAAATGAGGATACTATGACAAATTTTACTGACCCTTATGAAATTGCCAAATATATAAAAAATGCTGAAAAAATGACCCCTGTCAAAGCTTATGTCCAAGGAAATTTAACTGACGTAACCGCTGACAAAGTACAATTTTTTGGTGAAAACAATAGCTGGACTTTAATTGGTGATGCTGCTGCGGTGAAAAAAGTATTAGCCGACAATGCAGAGAAAATCACTGACAGCTATTTGGAAAATGATCGCCGTAATTCAGCGATTCCCATGCTAGATATGACTGGAATCAATGCTCGAATCGAACCGGGTGCCTTTATCCGTGATCGAGTAGCGATTGGTGATAATGCTGTGATTATGATGGGGGCCGTAATTAATATTGGTGCTTCCATCGGCGAAGAAACAATGATTGATATGGGCGCAATTTTAGGCGCACGAGCAACTGTCGGCAACCACGCTCACATTGGTGCTGGCGCAGTCTTAGCTGGCGTTTTAGAGCCACCTTCAGCGACACCAGTTATCATTGAGGACAATGTTTTAGTTGGTGCCAATGCCGTAGTTTTAGAAGGCGTTCGCGTCGGAAAAGATGCGGTTGTTGCTGCTGGTGCTATCGTAACTGAAGATGTACCTGCTGGCGCTGTCGTTGCCGGCTCTCCAGCTAAAGTCATCAAGATGAAAGATGAAAAGACTGCTGGTAAAACAGAATTCTTAAACGATTTGCGTAAATAGTCATTTTTCTCTACAATTTATTTTGTAGGGAATTTTTTTATTTTAGGAGGGATTTTTTGAAAGATTTAATTGATTATTTAGAAGAACATGTCGATGGAAAAACTTTAGCCACCGAAGAACTAATCTATGAATTAGAAAACGGCGAATTGCAAGGTGTTTACAATGATCAAATGTCCTTTTCCAATTTAAAATACAATAAATCAAGTTGCCAATGGGACATGTTCATTGTATCAAATGAAAAAATTTGGGAAATGACTGCTGGTAAACCTGATAAATTGAGAAAAGATTTCAGCAGTGTGGGACTTTTTCGTTTTGAACTAGCAAAACGGCATAGCAGCGGGAAAATTACCGGTAGCTTTCGCTTCATTTCAGCAACCGGAAAGGACGTACCTGCCAATGGAATCGTCAGTGGAATTTATGATGTGCAATTAGAAGATCAAGTATTATCGTTAATGGAGGACCAGACTTTGTATCGCGACCAACCGATTGCTGATGGAAAATTTAAAGCAATCGCCTTTAAAGCTCGTCACAAATTTTATTTAGATCAAGAAAAACTCCATTATCATTACGATGGAGAAAGCTTTGATGTAGATACGGTTAGCTTACTTCGCAAAGAATCTGGCGACCACTTTCCACCATTTGTGTCGGCGGAAAAATAGTTCCCATAAACTGTCGTTACGGCAGTTTTTTTGTATCCAAAAGAGCACCACAGGACAAATCTCGCAAATTTCTTTATGATAAGCTAAAAGAAAAAGGAGTGAAGAAAAATGTGGGATAGATTTGATCGTGCAAATAAGCCAACGATGGATCAAGTTACAAATTTTGTACAAAATCCCCTTTGGAATGAGTTGACTGATTACATTATGCAAACTTACATTGTAAAGCCTCTTTTTGAATATAGTGGCTGTAATCCTGGCGGTTGGAATGTAAAATTTCGCAAAGCTGGTCGCAGCTTGTGTACTTTATATCCGATGGAAAATTATTTTATTTGCTTGATTGTAATTAGTCAGAAAGAAAAAGCTGATTTTAACGAACAATTGGAAAGTTTCACCCCTTATTTACAAGATTTAAATAACACAACTAAAGAAGGAATGGGTCAAAAGTGGTTAATGATTAATGTCAAAGATGAAGATATCTTACCTGATATTAAACAATGCTTAGCCATTCGTGCAGTAAAAAGAAAAGTCTAACGATTGGTTGTAAATGTTTTTTAAAACAAAGGAGGTATTTATGGAAACTTGGCAGGAAATTCAACAAACGATTGATTATATTGAAGACCATTTACAACAAGATCTAAGAGCTATTGATTTAGCAAAAATGGCACATCTCTCCCCTTTTTATTATCAACGTCTATTTAAAAGATTGGTAGGTCGCTCTTTTTCAGAATATGTAAAACTGCGACGACTGGCAAAAGCCAGTCAACTTTTATTGGAAACGGACCATCGGATTTTGGACATTGCTATAAAAACAGGATTTCAAAGTCATGCCGTTTTTACCAAAGCTTTTAAATCAGCTTACGGCCTGACTCCTGAAAAATTTAGACAAGAAAGACCTTTACTAAATCAAGTCGCCAAACCAGAATTACGCCTAATGTATACTGACGTAGATGAAAATGTTCCGCTGATTACTTCCCAGATGGTTTTGGAAATCCAGCGCCATACAATAACAGTGCCTGAAACTTATCTAGGTTTTATAGGCGACCTATCAATCGCCAGTCATATCCCAATCGCGGGCGCAACAGGCATCGATGGTCCAGCAAAACTATGGAAAAAATTTCATCGTGTTAAAAAGAATTATCCAGTTATTTTACCTGATGGTCCTGAATTAGGTGCCTCATTTCTCAAAGATCAAAGCATCGATCCGACTACTTTAGGAAAAGACGCTAGCTTTAATTATTTCGCAGGAGGTAAAAGTGACGGCACTTTAGTTCCCGATTTAGCAGAATGGCGGATGGAACCTGGCGAATATGTGGTCTGCCATTTTGAAGCTGAAGATTTGAAAACAGCAACAATGCAACATATTGATACGGCACTAAAATATTTATTAGAGATCTGGCTACCTGCCCATAAAATACACATCGCGCCTTTTTCGGTGGAAAAATATCTGTTGTCTACTGAACAAATTCAAAAAATTGAAATTTGGGTGAAAATTTTAAATCAAGAACTGTGAGATCCGCTACTAAGCGAATTTCACAGTTCTTTTATTGCCTATTTCAAAAAAAATCATGGATATTGAATATTTCTGCTTGACTTATACATTTATAATGCTTAGGATGAATCTTGTAAATTTAAAATATACAACAAAAAAAGGAGCTATTTGATATGAATTATTTAGTAACAGGTGCCACTGGTGGATTTGGACAATTGGCCTTAGGATTTTTAAAAGATTTAGTGCCACAAGAAAATATTTTTGCTTTAGCCCGCAGCCAAGAAAAAGCAGAAAAATTAACAGCAGAAGGTTTTAAGGTACGGATTGCCGATTACAGCGATGCTGAAAAAATGAACGCTGCCTTGAAAGATATCGATGCACTCTTATTTGTTTCTGGTGCGCCAGGTAATCGTCAGGCAGAGCATGAAAATGTTATCCATGCTGCTAAAGCTAACGATGTATCTTTTATCGCCTACACTAGTTTTGCAGATGTGGATCATTCAACTAGTGCTTTAGCTGCTGACCATCTATTCACCGAAAAAACGATTAAAGCATCCGGCATTTCCCATACTTTTTTACGAAACAATTGGTATTTAGAAAATGAGTTATCGATTGCCGGTGCAGCCTTAGCAGGTGGAAAATTTGTTTATGCAGCAGAAAATGGTAAAACTGGCTGGGCTTTAAAACGTGAATATGCTGAAGTTGCCGCGAAAGCTGTAGCAACGAGAGAATTCCCTGAGGTTTTAGAATTATCTGGAACACCAGTATCTTACGGAGAATTGGCTCAAGATTTGAAAGAAGCAACCGGCAAAGATTTTGAAGTCATTGCTGGTAGTGATCAAGCATTCATCGAAAATCTGGTTACTAATGGATTGCCTCAGTCTGTGGCAGAAATGTTTTTAACCTTCCAACACGATATTAATAATAATCAGTTGGATGTCACTTCTGATGATTTTGCTCGAGCTTTAGGTCGTCCACTTACTTCACGGGTAGATGGATTAAAAGAATTATTGCAAGGCTAATAAATTTAAAAATTATCATGGAAAATTGCCTATCGAACAGTCTGAAAACTGCTTGATAGGCTTTTTTCTGTTTGAAGAAAAGCACATAAATTCTCCATCTTGGCTAGCAGTTTTTTTGGAGCATATCGATTGATGCTTCGTTAACTACATATTAAATGAATTGTTAGTGGTTTGATAAAGTACAATAATACTCAGCTATTCAAAAATCTAAAGTTTGTACAACAAATCTGACTGAAGATAGTCTACCTACTCCGTTTTATGAATTGGCATTTAACAACTCATTTATATAGTTTGAGATCGCTACAAGTATAGACTCTAAATAACAATAAAAAAATGTTAAAATAAATTATTAACTCTTTTAAGGAGGTCGTCAGGTGCCAGAAAATGAACCAGAATCTAAACATCAGGTGTACCAACGTTTAATAAATAAGACAGAAGATTATATTGAACAACATCTCAGTGAAGCGATTAGCTTGGAAGATCTAGCAATTCATGCGCATTTTTCCAATTTTCATTTTCACCGTATTTTTAAAAAATACGCAACAGAATCTTTAAATCAATTTATTACCCGCTTTAAATTGGAACGGGCAGCTATTTTTATATCCGTCAATCAGACGATTCCAATTACTGAAGTAGCTTTAAATTACGGTTACAATGATAGCAGTACCTTCAGTAAAGCTTTTAAACGACAATTTGGTTTTAGCCCGACACAATATCGTATACAGCAAGAATTGACAAGAAATCAATGACTGATTCTTTCATAATCAAGTTATCTTAAAATATAGGAGGATCATTATATGATTACACCAAAAAGTATGACTGTTGAAAGGTTAGAAGATTTAAAAATTATTTATATCCGCTTCAGAGGAAGTTACTCCGCCTTTAGAAAACAAAGCCGCAAAATGTTTCATCAATTATTTGCATTTGCTACTGAAAATGACTTGATTGTTCCTGATAAGACAAAGGTGTTAACTATTTATGATGACAATCCTTTTATCACGCAAGATAAAAATTTAAGAACCAGTGTTGTTATGACCATTCCCGCTGATAAACCAATTGAAGAAAGTGGTGAGATCACGATTTCCAATATCTCTGGAAAATTTATGGTGGGACGTTTTGAAATATCTGCTAAAGAGTACGGTGATGCTTGGCAATACATGTATCAAGAGTGGTTATTTAAGCATCCAGATCAAATCCGTGATGCTGTTCCCTTTGAACTATACGTGACTGAGCCAGCCAAAAATTATAAAGATAAAAGTTTGACTGATATTTATATCCCTATAAAAAACTAGGCAATATTTTAGAGAATTGGTACACTTAATAGAGATAAATATTAGGGAGGGGAAAACATGAAAAAGATTTTATTGTTGGTAGGCAGTTTGGCACTGACTGCGACGGTAGCATTAAGTTTCTCAGACACCAGTCACGCAGTAAATCAAGGACAATTGATGCAACGTCTGTACAATCACAATACTGGGGAACATTTTTACACCAAAAGTATCGAAGAGCGGAATTATCTAATGAGTGCAGGCTGGTGGACTGAGGGAATTGGTTGGACCGCACCTGATAGTGGTGATGAAGTTTATCGTTTATATAATGCCAATGCGGCAGATCATCATTATACTTTAAATGCCAGTGAAAGAGATAGTTTAGTCAAAGCTGGCTGGAAATATGAAGGTGTCGGCTGGTATTCTGATACAAATCAAGGAGAAGCCGTTTATCGCGCCTACAATCCCAACGCAATCTCTGGCTCTCACAACTATACAGTCAGTTTAGCAGAACAAAATAATTTAATAAATGCTGGTTGGCATAACGAAAATATTGGTTGGTATGGTCTTAAAGTTGATAACTCTGAGCCTAGTTCTTATCAGTATAAAGATGGCAAACAATTAGCAGCAAAAGTAGTCATAAAAACAGTCCAAGATAACAACGGCAATATCAATAATTACCTTAACAACGTCTGGGAGTTTAGCTTTGATCAAAATATTCCTCTTGAAATTTGGTACACAGGGGTCTATCTTCCACAAAATGTAACTGTTGTCTCCGCCTCACCTTTAGCCGGTGGTACCTTTGTTTATCACAATAATGGAGACGGTACGGTAACGGTTTATCCAGTGCCCACTCACTTTCAAGATCTTGATTGGGATGATCCAGTCAAAGGAAAACAAATGGCAAACGAAATTATTAACAAAGCCTATGTTATTGATATTAGAGGTGTTTCTGATAATCTAGCGAATCGAGTAGCCGCTCTGATGGATTAGTAGAAGACGAAACCACGACTGATCAGTCGTGGTTTCTCCATCTATTCTATAGATCATTTACGAATAAAAACTGTGGCACTCATACCTAACAGCACATCTTTATCAGGATTAAAACTTACTTGGACTTCATAATAAGTAGCATTTTGCTGTTCCTCACCAATCGCTGAAATGTATTCAATTTTCCCTTCGTATTGCTCATCGGGTTGACTATCTAACTCAATATCAACTGCATCCCCCACTCTAATTTGGGCTAAATCTACCTCATCTGCTTCTACTAACAATTCTTTTTGAGAATCATCCATCAATATCGCTAACGGTTCTCCTGCTTGAATTGGTTGGTCTTCAGTAACTGAAATATTTGTTACCACACCGGCACTTTTAGCATTCATCTGAGCCGTTTCTTCTCCAGAATTAATTTGGAAAAGTAGGTCATTCAAATTAACTTCTTGTCCATTATTTAAATCAAATCCATTAATTGTTCCACTAATTGGTGCAAATAAAGTATAAGATTTGGCGGCCGTTACTTTACCAAACATACTAGTTTTTATTGTAGGTTCGGAAGCCGTTGTTTTATTTTCAGATTTATCTTGGGAACAGCCAGTTATTATTAGGCCTAAAACGCCTAATAGTATAATTAATTTGATAATTTTTTTCATTATCTATCTCCCTTTCTTCGAAAAAAAATTTACTCGATACTTTTTAGCGCAGAAACCATATCAATCGATGCGACTTTACGTGCCAATATCATTTGAATACCTAACGAAAATATAAATGTGATGAGACAGGACCATAATATATTCAAGGGTGAAAATGCCACACTAATCACAAAATCATCTGGCTCAGCTACTTTTAATGCCAAATTAGCCAATAAAATCCCTGGAAGTATCCCGAGTAATACACCAACTAAACTGAGAATACTGTTTTCTCGAATGATTAAGCTCCTGATTTCACGATTGTGATAACCTAAAACCTTCAACGTCGCAAACTCACGTGTTCTCTCTACGAAATTTAGGATACCCATGTTATAAATCACGACAAAAGCCAACAATAAAGCAAAAACGCCTAATAAAAATATCACACCTCGCATACTATCCATCAAAGTCAAAGTTTCAGCTATTTGAGTCTCGACTGTTGACCATCTAGCAATTGTTTTTGTGCGCTCAAGATAAGCTGCAATATCTTTTTTGGGTCCTTTGATTAATAACGAAGTAGGAACGAAATCACCCTTCCCACTTTTATCCCATAAACTTCGAGACATAAAAATACCTTGTCCAGTACCAAAAGATGCGAAATCTGCAATAAAAGTATTTAGCGGCTTTGTATCACCAGGCAAAGTAAGCGCTACTTTTTCTCCTCGTGAAAGACCAATAGTTTCGGCTAACTTTTCAGTAATCACAAGCCCTTCTTTCGGTAAATTCGAACTATCTTCAGAGAAATGAATTAAACTCTGTTGATTGTCAACGACCGTCATATTTACCATACGACTAGTAT
Organism: Enterococcus sp. JNUCC 77; assembly: GCF_054819945.1. Classification (NCBI taxonomy): domain Bacteria; kingdom Bacillati; phylum Bacillota; class Bacilli; order Lactobacillales; family Enterococcaceae; genus Enterococcus; species Enterococcus sp. JNUCC 77. Next base: position 620,483 of record NZ_JBTHIG010000002.1, on the reverse strand, counting down.
CTTCAGCGGCTAAGCTGACTGGTTTCTCCATAATCCCTTCAATTTTTTTTGCCGGTACGCGTTTTTGATAAGATTCAATTGAACCAGGATTTGGTTCTAACTGTGCTTTGATATCATAGGTATAAGTTTCCCCGTAATAGACATCCACTAAATGACGAAAACTATTTTCCATTCCAAAGGCACTGATCAATAAAGCCGTACAACTTAAAATCCCAAACAATGCCATAAAACTTCGCGTTTTCGCCCGAAACATATTACGACTAATTAGTTTCCCGTTAAAGGACATTTTCTTCCAAAGATGACGGAATCGTTCCAGCAATATTCGTTCTCCAGATTTTGGTGGTTTTGGTCGTAGTAACTCAGCAGCAGTTTCTTTCAATTGTTGACGACAAGCGAAAAAACAAATGCCAACTGCTAAGCCAATTGAGAGCAAACAAACAAATATCGATAGCATGGAAATCGGTGCGCTATAATGTTGCGGCATTGTGAAAGTGCCTGCTTCTGCTTGCCACAATATTTTTGCTACTAATGTTTTACCGATAAATAAACCTAAAACGCCACCGATTAAAGATGGAAAAAAGCCATAACTTAAATAATGAAAATACAATTTCTTTTTGCTATAACCTATAGCTTTTAATATACCCATCTGCGAACGCTGATTGTCCACCATTCTTGAAATAGTTGTTAAGACCACTAAAGCGGCGACCATAAAAAAGAGAACCGGAAATACATAGGAAAAAGAACGAAATTGAGAAACTTCTGACAATACCGTATCGGTACTACGATGCGCAGATCGATCACGAACCATACTCCCAGGAAAAACTTTTTCAATTTGATGTTTTACACTTTCACTTTTTACACCATCTTCCAACATGACCAATACTTCATTTGCAGGTAAATTGAGAGCCTGCTGATTTACGTACATATAGCCAAACACTTTCGGATTCGGCACAATGTCGTTAGTACTCATAATATATTCAGGGCTCTGAATCAATCCGGTGATCAAAAAATCAATTTCCATATTTCCAAAGCTGCATTTTACCGTATCACCTACCGTTAATCCTTGTGCCTCAGCGAATTTTTTTTCCATCAATCCCGCTCTTGCATCGTTTTTTGCTAGTCTTTTCCCAGTCAGCACCGTAGGTTGACTAAGATTGATTGCTCCTTCAAAACCATTTAACAAAATCGTGGGCTCATTAGTTAAATCTTGCGCAGTCGCTTCATAACTCGAACGAACTTGCGTGGTTTTAACGCCATCAATTTGGTTTAGTCTTGAAACAGTTGCTTGATCGACAGTTGAAAAAGAGACCCACAAATCTGGTAGTTTTTGTTCGCGGAAATTCTTGTTTAAAGAAACTTCAATATCTCGCCAACCAGCATCTAACCCCGCAAACACCATTACACCTAACGCACTCAAAAGAATAATCGACAAAAACTGCCATTTTGCTGCCCACATGTCTCGCAAGAGTTTTTTTGTCAGCATTTTTTTTACCATGCAATCTCCTCCACCGATACAGGATTGGGATTTATTTCCACTTGATCAATCCGACCATTTTTCATTCGAATCACGCGATTAGCAATTGGTGCTACTTGAGCATTATGAGTAATAATCGCGACAGTCGTATTGAAATTGTCACTTAAATCTTTCAAAGTTTTCAGCACTTGCGCACCTGTTTCAGAATCCAACGCGCCAGTTGGCTCATCACACAACAACAGCGTTGGGTTTTTGCATAATGCCCGCGCAATTGAAACTCTTTGCTGCTCCCCTCCTGACAACTGGGCTGGAAAATTATCCATCCGATCTTCCAGACCCACCCGAGCTAAAACTTTCCTTGGCTCTAAAGCATTCTGGCTGACTTGACGAGCCAACTCTACATTTTCTAAAGCAGTTAAACTAGGCATTAAATTGTAAAACTGGAAAACAAAACCGACCTCCACTCTGCGATACTCAGTTAGCTCATATTCATCTAATTGATCAATTCGTTGACCTGCCACCAAAATTTCTCCGCTGGTCACCATATCCATACCACCTAATAAATTTAAGATTGTCGTTTTACCAGCACCACTTGGCCCCAGTACAACACATAATTCTCCTTTACTAATTTCAAAAGAAACCTCATCAGCCGCCTTCACTACTTGCGTCCCAACATCATAATGCCGACTGACATTTTTTAATTGAATAAATGACATTTTTTCTCCTTTCTAACAAACAAAAAGAGCCAATAACTTCAAGGATTTTCTCCTTTTTGTTATCGGCTCTGCGTCTTAGCGTCCGGCTCTTTAATTACGGTAACCTGATATTCTTTTACATTTACCACACTTTCACCTTTACACCTCGGGCAAAAAAGTGGAAAGTTTTTAACGATTGTATTGGCATAAATCTTATTTCGCGTCTTGGCTTTACAGATGGGACAATGCAGCCAATTATCTTTAACGAGCATCAACTTTCCCTCCTACAACTCCAAATAATTTAACAATCCATCTAACATTACTTCCACCGTTGCATCAATATAATCAACAAACAATAACTCTTTATGACTCACCCCGAAAAAAATAATATGAATATAATTTTGGATAATAAAAGGATTCTTTTCTCCTAAACTTAACTTGGCAATAATTTTTTGATAATTATTGATTTCCATTTTTTCTATTTCAGCAAAGCTATCCTTAGAATGACGGGCTAGGAAATTTTCAACTTCTTGCCGTTCCTTCAACAAAAACCGTTGCTTCGGATCATTCATCAAAGCTAAGAAAAATCGTTTAATTTGTGCTCTTTTTTCACTAGCAGATAATTTCCCGATTACCTCAATCAATTGATTTACCTCTGCAAAACCTTCTTCGTGAATTTGAAAAATTAACTGATACAAAAAATCATCTTTAGAAGAAAAATAATTGTAGAAACTTCCTTTTGCCACGCCAGCATCTTTGACAATATCATCGACACTCACACGACTAATGCCATAGCGAAAACTCAATTCTTTTCCATGTTTTAACAACAATTGTCGTTGCATCTCTTTTTCTTGCTCCGTTAAACTCCTAGGCATTTTTCCCCTCCTAAAACATAATGACTTTAATGACTAATTTATTATTTAAAGTCATTATATCTTTTTTGATAGAATTAGTAAAGTTTTCCATGAAAAAAAATCACCAATTTCTTGGTGAACGGAAAATGATTCGTTTAAATTTATATCTCTTACGTCCAAATCTAAAACTGATTCATGCTACCATAATTTGAATGATAAAAACTATTCAATTCTACCGATTATCAATCTTTGCAGCTTCCTGATTAGTTCTTCTAGCGATTTTGGATAATATATTGGTGAACCTTTTTTCAAGATAAATGACGCTAAAAAAATATGAATTTCTGTTATGACATTATCTACATTTTTTCCAATTAAAAAAGGTGCTAAAGAAACGGATATTTTTCGCTTCTTTGGCACCTTTTTAGCTTTGTAAGTATTTAACAATCTCATCTTTAGTTAATTTTCTTACTTCTGTATTCGGAAAAACTAGATAGGTCTCTTCTTGAAATAAGGTCGCCATAGAAGATGATTGCTTATTATTTTTTTCTAAGTAATTCATAAAATCCCTTTTAGTTGGGAAAATTTTATAGGATTTTCTACCTGTTTGGCTAATGATTTCGTAAATTCCACAATTATGTTTTTCCGAAAAATCTGCCGCTCTAAGATAGAGCTTTGCAATTTCCAATGATTTAAAGGGAAAATTCCAACGGGCTAAATTTCTTTTTGAATCTTTAGCTATGCATATACATCTACCACAAGTACCGCAGATGTATTGCATATGTTCACTCAAACAAGCTTCTTTATTTAGTATCGGTGTTGCGCGATTATCACTGCTATAACATTCTGGACATGCTTTCATATCAATCCCTCCTATTAATTTTATTGTAATAGCAACAACTGTTTTTGCAACAAAAAATCTAACGCTTTTGTCACATTCGTCAAGTTCTATTGTATTTATTATTATCAAGCGTAGGCTATTACCAAGGAGATGATTTGTATGTCTGAAGAAAAAGTGACTGCGATGATGAACAATTTAAGTGTTGCTTATGGTGATGAAGAAATGAAAAAATATCCTGAAATACAAAAAATGCTACTTGATTCAGCAAAAGAGTTAGAAAAATCTGGTGATTCAAAATTGATTGCTGCTAGACTTTCTTACGATATTCCAAAATATTTCCTAGGTCATAAAAATGATTGTCCTAAAGCGCTAATAACTTTATATTATCAAATCGCTTCTGATGCTAATAAGTATAAAGGAGTAGCCTTGAGCGCAATGATGTTACCGTTGTGGTTTTAAGACTTCCTACTAGAAAAAACCTACAGAAACAGTTTTTTTGAACCGTTAGAAGAGAAAAAGAGAAAAAGAGAAAAAGAGAAAAAGAGAAAAAGAGAAAAAGAGAAAAAGAGAAAAAGCCGTCCTTCGACGGCTTTTTTTCGTGTCAGTATCAATCAAAGATAGTTGCTTTATTTTCATCTTTTAAATATTCAAAAATAGTTTTAATCTGTGCTTCCGTATTTCTTTCCGTCGATAATTTGGGCAAATGAGCTTCATCAAAAAAAGCTACCGCCAATAAGCTCACATTGAATGAAAGCTTTGTAGACATAATAAGCCGACTCGGGATGCTCATGTTTGGCTTTATCCATCAATGCTAAGAATTTAGTCGCTTGAACATCATAGCCCGATTCTTCCTTAACTTCTTTCACTGCGACTTCGCTCGGCGATAAGCCAATGCCCTCCCAGCCGCCTGGTAATGCCCAAGATTCATCGGTTTCTTCTTTAACCATCAATAATTTATTGTCACGAAAGATAACAGCTCGAATATCAATTTTTGGTGTAGCATAACCAGATTCATTAGCAAATAAATTTTTGATTTTTGATTGCTCTAAATCTGTTTGTTGTGTCATCATATCGATGCTGATTTCACGAATTGCTTGAAACCGTTCAATATCATATTTATCTTTCGAGTAAGTCAGTCCTGCCTGTGCAATCGCTTGTAATTTTTGCGCCCAATCTAACCATCTAGTTGTCATTCTTATCATCCTATCTGATTTCTCTTTTATTCCGCCACCTATAATTCTGAGGTCCACTTCCACATCAACTCATAGCACTTCTCTGATTTTTTTCCAAACTATCTGCTTGTTGTGTAACTAGTAAATTAGCTACTAAAAATATCTTTTTTAATCACAGTAAGAAGGAATAATGCGGTTTTTTAATCTCTATCAAAAATCTAACTCCAATTTTATTTTCTTTCCCTTCCTACTTGCTCGACCCCAATCATTTACACATTTTATAGCTACAAACTCATTTTTATTATACCTAATTAATTGAAATTTTTAATAAAAATTCCGATTTATATGAGATTCGATTCACGGTAAAAATTTAAACTAAATCCTATCGAAAAGAGGTTTTTATAATGACTCACCAGCAAAATGTCCAAAATTATTTAATTGCTGGATTACTCAGGATTTTTCGCAGTTGACAGATTATTTCCATGAAGAAATTATCTACAGAGAATGCTATGGTCCGATTTATATGGGCTTATCAGAAATAAAACGATGGATTGCAGATATGTTAAAAAAAAAACTGTGCTGGAATGGAAAATCTATCGAATCTTGGAAGTAGCACCAGATATTTTTGTTGTTGAATGGTTTTTTCACGCCAAAGAAGCCACGGAATATGAATTTGATGGCGTATCAATTATCGAATTTTCAACAGATAAAATAATTAAGCTCAGTGAGTTTGAAGCCAAACATCAGACTTAGCGTCCTTATAAAATGATTAATAATCTTTATGATAAAGAAGACAAAAAAATCGACAGCTATTATAGAGAAAGCCGTAGCATTTCTACATAATAACTGTCGATTTAACTATCCGTGAGGTTAGCTCAGCTTAATCTTCAATTTTTTGAAGTTTAGAATAACTGATGACTGTTTTATTAGTTAGTTGTTCATAGTCGTTACCACCAGTGCGATCAAAAATAACAATCGCTGAATTAGTCAACAAGCGTTCAATAACAACCTTCTCAGATTTATTTCCGTCCACACTCAAAACAATTTCACCAATATAAAATTTTTCCCCTAAAGCAGAGGGAACGGGTGTCGAAATGCCAAAACTTTGTGCCATGATTATTTTCCTCCTTCATTTAAAAAAAAAGAAGACCGCTGTGGGTCTCCACCGAAAAATTAGTCTTTAATGATATTTGTTGCTTGAAGTCCACGTTGTCCTTCTTCAATGTCGAAAGAAACCGATTGACCTTCTTCTAAAGTTTTAAAGCCTTGATCTTGGATTGCTGAGAAATGAGCGAATAAATCATTGCCATCTTCACCAGTAATAAATCCAAAACCCTTATCAGCGTTAAACCATTTTACAGTACCTTTATTCATATATAATTACCTCCAGTTACACATCTAAGTGTTTATTTGCAATAGAATCTTAAAGTGTAAGAAAGAAGCATTAAAATAATTATTTAATGATGACCTACATTCACAATGAAACTTTACTACTTTCCCACCTTAACAGCTGTCACTGTCACTTACAAGTTAAAAGTGAGAAAAGTATGAAAAGAACCTATCATATATTAATATTGATCCAATGATATTAATCTTTTAGGATATCCTTGACTTTTGATAAATGTTATATTGAATAAACACTTATGGGGTGAATAGCGTTAAAAAAACGATAATCACTGTCGTAAACAGTTGCCATCAAACTTTTTCAAAAGATCGAACAATTTTGGCTTTAATTTCTTCGATATCGCTTGTGTAAATATCTTTGAAAGCAATCGATAAACCTTGATTCTTAATAGCCTGATCTAGATATATTTGATCATTTTCATGGAAAACATATAAATCGGCAGACGGTAAATCTGTTTGATTAACATCGTAGCTGACAAAATCTACCTCAATATCTGGAGAAAGTGCCATCTTTAATGCCGCTTGAAAATGTCTCCCGCTTAACTGATTCATATTTAAAAATCGCCCTACGACTACTTTGCCATCAGCATTAATTGAATAGATCCAAACAACTTTTTTCATCATTTTTCCTCCTCAAATAATGACTCTATGGTTTTATTATAACAGATCTGATAAGGCTAAAAACTCCCATCCGCTCATTTATAACTAGCAAAAAAGCCGTGGCAGCAATTGATCCCACTGCCTTTTAAATACTAATTTATTATGAAAACTGTTTACTTATCTTGGAAACTAACTTTTAAAAAGATGTCTAATAAATATCAACTTCTAAGTCCCATTGTTCTTTCAATTCAAGAATACCTTTGTCAGTGAGTATAACCGCTCGAGTATTTTTATCTTTCACAATCCAACCATTTTCTAAAAAAAGTTGATAGATTGCATGGCCAACTGCACCTGAAATATGATAATCTCTCTCACTCCAATCTAAGCAAATGTGGCAAAACAATCTTTTTTGTTGCGATAACTTTATCAAATCAATCTTTTGATTTTCTAAAAAAATCTTCCCTTTTTCAGTTAGCTTGGCTGATTTTCCTGAACAATTTAAATAATCTTTTTTTATTAAAAATTGGGTCACCGAGACACCCAACTTTCCAGCTAGATGATCATAACAAGTTCTTGCTTGAGTCATTTTTTCAGATGCTATTTTTTTACTTAAATAGTTTTCTGGTTCTGGTGCTGTGATACCGCAAACAGATTCATAAAATGCTGCAAAGTTTTCATCGATTAGTTTGTAATAATGGAAGCGACCATGTTTTTCCATCATTACTATATTCAGTGATAACATATTTTTCAAATGGTAACTTGCAGTATGAGGTTTAATTTTTGCTGCTTTTGCAATTTCGTTCACTGTATGGAACTTTCCACTCATTAACAAATTAATCATCGCAATTTTTGAGTCTTCCATAATTATTTGTGCATATTTTTTTGTGTTTTTACTATTCACCGTTCATTCCTCCCTTGGTTAAATTCCATATATCGAACGCTATAGATTTGTTTATATTGTATCTTAATATTATTCAATAGAGGAGGAAAATTCATGACAAGACGAATCTTAAATACAGAAAAACTTTACTACGGCTTTCCTATTATTGTTCTGGGGTATAAGGATGAAAAGTTTGGCTATAACTTTACATCCTGCAGTTCATCCTACAGTTTAGATAACCAACTAGTAATTGGTCTAGGAAGCCAATCTAATGCTGCGAAGCAGATAGAAAAATCTGGTTGCTTTACTTTAAATGTCCCCTCAGAAAACTATTTGGAGCAAATAAAAATAGGGGGATTCAACAGTGGTACTGACAAATTCAATCTAGCTAATTCTTTTCATTATGAACTATCAAAAAAGATTGATGCACCAATAATCTCAGAATCTATGATCACATTGGAATGTCACTTAATAGAAATAAAAAATATTGGTGAAATTAGCCATCTCTTCGCTACGGTACATCAATGGCTAGTCGAAGATAACCTAGTTGAAAACGAGCATTTACTTTCAGAACAAGTAGTACCAGTTTTTTATATGGGAGATAGTCATAAACGACTTTTCAGGTATTCAAGAAAAATGGATTTCCAATAAAAAATAGTTTCTTTAGTATCAAGAATAATAATTTTTGATACTATTTTTACTGTCTCCATGTTTAAATTCTTAATCGAATAATACTTAACTTCTTTGTGTCGCAAAATAAGTACCATTTAAAAAAAATACAAAAAATAGGCGGCTAAGAATCTTAAAAAAAAGCACAAAGAACTGCGCTTTTTATCTAAGAGAAACATATAAAACGAAAACAAAAAAGATCAAAAACTTTTTCAGTTTTTGATCTTACACAATGATTTTATTTGTGTGTTGAAATTTTATCCTTCAAAATTAGTGAAGTAATCATCAATTTTTTTCATTTCATCATCATCATATTTAGCATATTTTCCAACTTCGTGTAAAATATGTTTAATTTCATGAATTGCTTTTTTTTCTGCATACCATTTCTTAAATTCATGTTTCTTAGTAGTGTCTTCATTAAGTGAATTAAGTTTATCCAATTCACCATCTAATCTAACTACTGTATCAGCAATATTATTCAACACATTTTCTTCTTTTTTTTCGTAATCTGCCATAATAAACACCGCTTTCTTTATTTATAATTTTATGATACGCCTAAATATATTTTACGTCCAATCATAACCATTTTTATATAATAGTCATATTAAATTACCATAAAGTTTGGCTGATTTTACTTGAAAAAACACAATTCGAGTAACTCTCCTCAAAATTTATCATTTTTGCGATTGACACCATTTTTTAGGAGCAAAAACCACAAATTGCTTATGTCTCTTTCATTTTTAAATAAATTTTGGAAAGCATCTATTTTTAGATAAAAGACGATTTATTCCAAATAGAATTCTTAGTATACAAATTAAGATTGATTTATCTATTTAAAATACTCGTTTGCGATTTCGTATGAAAAAGGATTTTTAAGCAACTCATCGAAATCATTCTTTTTAATCTTTTTAGCTAGCTCAATATTCTCACTATATATATATCTAACTGGAGAAGAACCTAAACTTATTCTTTGTACACCCATTTTTTTTAATTCATTGAGGTCATGAAACTGATTATTCAAAATAATGTTAAGTGGGGCAGATATTTCTGTTAAAATATTTTTCACCACCTGTTTACTTAAAGCACCAGGGATAAAAATACAGTCTGCTCCAGCTTTTGAAAATGCATTTCCTCGTTCAATCGCAATCTCTAACCTTTTCTCTTCATCTGCCACCTGTAACCAGTAGGCACAAGTTCGAGCATTTATAACAAAATCAATCTCCAGCTCTTGTTTTAATTCCACTAGCCCTTCAATCTTTTCAAGCTGTAATTCTAAGGAGGACAATGTTCCGTCAGGCATACCATCCTCAATATTGAAACCAACGGCTCCGGCTTGAACTAATTTTTTGGCATTTTCTTTTACCACTGCTTTTGTTTCTCCGTATCCCCGTTCAAAATCTACTGAAAGAGGTACATCTATGCGATTAGATATCTTATTCACAACTTCTAGTAGGTCTTCAAATGAAATGTCTTCCCCATCTGAATAACCTAAATCGTATGCGACTCCAGCACTAGACGTTGCAACAGCCTGAAATCCTTCTTTTTCAAAAACAACTGCACTACCAACATTCCAGACGTTAGGCAAAATAAACATTTCCCCATTTTTATGCATTTCTGAAAATATTCTAGCTTGTTTTCTTTGTTTCTTCATATCCATAGTTTTACCTCGCTAAATATTTATTTTATAGGGCTGTGCCTTTAGTTGGTATTTTGAACTCGGATGTATCTACCCCTTCTAATTTCAAGAGATGGATTTTATTTTTTAACCCTCCGCCATACCCTGTTAAATTTCCGTCACAGCCAATCACTCGATGACACGGGATAATTATTGAAATTGGATTATGCCCCACCGCACCACCAACGGCTTGCGCAGACATCCTATCTTTATCAAGCTGAATAGCGGCCTGTCTTGCAAGTTCACCATATGTAACTGTCTCACCATAAGGTATATCGCAAAGCATTTTCCAAATAACTTGTCGAAAGTGACTTCCAACTGGTTTTAGCTTTATTTCTTTAATACTAGGGTTTTCTCCTGCAAAATATCTATTTAACCACGTTTTAGTTTCTTCGAAAATCTTTAAATCATCTTTTTCTTTAGTTGCCTCTTGGCTAAACTTATCATAAAATCTGTGACATTTTAATTTTACAGTAATTAACGCGACTCCATCAGAAACCAACAATATCTTTCCTAACGGGCTATTATAATAAGTATAATAGTGCATTTTTTCTCCTCCATTTTAAGTTTTGTCCTTTTATGTGTTTACATATATGGTCAATTTGAAGCAAATGTGGTTATAAAATAATCATGAACTGAATAAATGAAACCGGACAAACCGACTAAAATTATTTTTTTCATATAGCAACCCTGCAAAACGATTTTTCGTTGATCAGGAATTAAATTTTAAGTGATCCTCCGATAAATACGAGACTACTAAAGGGCTGTACCTTTTTTGGGAATAAACATTTTTGATAAGTCTACTCCTTCATGTTCCAGCAGCTGTATTTTTGTTTTGATCCCACCAGAAAAACCCGTTAAACTTCCGTTTGTACCAACTACACGATGGCAAGGGATAATTATTGAAATGGGGTTGTGTCCTACCGCACCGCCCACAGCTTGAGCTGACATTGTTTTTCTTCCACATTTCGCCGCCATTATAGTTGCAATATCGCCATATGTAATGACTTTGCCATAAGGAATCTCACGCAGAATTTGCCAGACTCCTTGTCGAAACTCACTACCGATAGGTTCTAACGGTAATTTTGAAATTTTAGGTTTATCACCACTAAAGTATTGGTCTAACCAGTCTTTTGTCCTATTAAATAGTGAAATATCATCATTTGGTATCATAGCTTCAGGGATTGTATCACCATAGTATTTTTGTCCGTCCATCCATAGACCAACGAGATTTTTTCCATTGCCATCACAAGCAAGAGTAATTTTGCCAATAGGTGATGGATAAATTGTCGAATAGTACATAAAAACCTCCTTATAATGTCTGCCACAAATTGATCACAGCATAACTGCGCCAGGGTCGCCATTCTTCCGCAATAGACAACAATTCTTTTGCAGAATAGCCACTTAAAGCTTTCTTTACACCAGCATCAGTTTCAAGAAAAGAATCTGTCCATTCCATCGCACGCATAGCGATGTATTGAGCTGTCCAATTTCCGATACCGGTAATAGCAAGTAATTTCTTCATTTCCGTTTCTGGATTGACGCAAAAATCTAGATTTAATTCAGCTGTTTGTACAAGTTCTGCCAACTGAAAGATTGTCCTTGATTTTGCAGAAGTAACACCGAGAACTCCGAAAGATTCTTCAATATTTTCTAACGCTATAATATCCTCTGATGACGGAAATGTATGAGTAAGCCCATTAATTCCTGATTGTATTTCATGTCCGTAAGTCTTAGCAATGCGTGCCGCAATTGTACCTGCAGCTTTCACAGTAATTAGTTGCCCTAAAATTGCCCGTACCGACATTTCAAAGGAGTCAAAGCAACCAGGTAATCGTGTTCCAAGTACGCAAGAATCTTTGATGATTTTGTTCATTGGTTTTAATGCTTGATAAATAATTTCAGGATTGCAATAAATATCGAACATCTTTTTTGTCCGTGCTAAAACTTGCGGGAGTACAGACAGTAAAGAATGACTCACTGTTAAATTCAATGATTCTTTTTCCTCATTATGAGATACCTTAATCCAACCCTCAATTTTTTCGTTCTTAATATTTTTTAATCGGACAGTCCGCATATATTTATCATCAATGACCGCTTCAACACCTTCGATCGCTCGACTCTTTAAAAAAGTGAGGATCTCATTCCAACGAAAAGGAGGTCGATAACTCAAGGACAATGTAATCTCATCAACAGTAGGTTTTATGATAACTTTTTTTCGTAGTTGTGTAGGAGTTAAACGATATTGCTCTTTAAAAACAGCATTGAAACGTCTTAAACTTCCAAAACCAGCTGCCATTGCAATTTCAAGCACAGTTAGATTTGTATCCGTGAGTAATTGTTTTGCAAGATGTAGTCGACACGTTTGAAGATACTGGACAGGTGACACATTGTATTCAGCTGTAAATACACGGCGCAAATGTCTATCAGTATAGCCTAACTGTTCAGCAAGTTCTTGAATGCTTAATTTATAGGTACAGGTTTCTTCTAACAATTTAGCAGCACGATAACTTAAATTCACATTTGCATCAGCAACGGATTTCCCCGGTGCCAGTTCGGGACGACAAAGCAGACATGGACGGAATCCAGCTTGCTCTGCTTCAGCTGCCGATTGAAAAAAAGTACAATTTTCTTCTTTTGCTTGTTTCGCTTTACAAATTGGACGGCAATATATCCCAGTTGAAGAGATACCCACAAAAAAGCGACCATCAAAACGGTTATCCTTTGCTTTAAAAGCAGCATATAATCCACTATCATGTATTTCCATAAATTCCCTCCTCTGCTACTTAATTATAGCAAAAGCATAACATATATCTGGTCGTTTTCGGACATGGCATTTATTAGATAGCAAGGAATTCTATAAAGAGTGCCTAATAAAAAATCAAAAAAACCGGTACTTATTTACGGTAATATTTGTCGAACTTTTTACATAGTAGTTAAATTGAAGATAACCATTCTTTATGTATGAAAATGTAGTAACTAAATCAATTTTATTCAGAGTCATTTGTATTTTTTTACCTATGCTCTGAAAAATTGCATTAAAAAAGCCTGTCAGATTATCAACTGACAGGCAGGTAGGTCTAAAGATCAAAATTATTGGAATAAAAGAAAAGATATAAAAAAACTTTCATCAATTTTTTTTATATGCGGAATCAATAAATGACTGACCTTCGCTAATTGCTTTTAAAATTTTATGATTATCAATGATGGGTATACCCTTTTGATTAAAAAACTTAAATAAATATAATATATGTTTTCTTTCTTTGGAGTCTGGGTAAAAAATCTGATCCAAATTAAGATTAATAACCTCATTATTCGTTTTTAAATACACCTGTAGCATGATTACTTCTCGGGTTGTATAAATTTGTCTTGGCCGATACGATATTGAAGTCCCATATCCTTTAAAACCATCACTATCAAAAAAAATATTCATGTAGTTAATATCGTTATATTGGATTTTTTCTTCTTTCCGTATTTTTAAACCACCCTTAATTATTGATATCAGTGGGAATAGTTGGAGCTCCTTTTCTTTTGAAACGATTATTCCATCTTTTTTTACAATAAAATAAGCATAATATCTCCTAAAATCATAAAACCCTAATCCATATATGAAGATCATTGATAAAAATCCTGATAAAATTCCTACAAAAATATTAACTTGAATGAAAATTGCAAATATCAATAATGGTATTATTAATAAAATAAGAAATGGTTTTCTACTTGTTGGCTTACCGAAATAAAACGGCAACTTTAAATCAGTAACTATTATTAGGTTATTTATTTGCTGTAACTCACTATCTTCTGGAGCGCTTATCCCGCTCTCCCATTCCTTTATTAGTTTTAATGAGACCCCGATTTTTTTTGATAATTCTTCTTGAGTCATATTTTGAGCCTTACGGTAATTTTTTAATTTTTTAGAGATATCCATATTTTTACCTCCTAATATTTTTCAAACAACTATCATCACCTATAGATTTTATCATTGTATATTTTTTAAATAGTACGCTTTTTATATTACAAGTAATGATATCATTTATACATTAATAATTTCCGGATAACTTTGAAAGAAACTGAAGAAATTTAAGAACCAGTGATTACCAATAAATTGCTGAATACGGTTGATTATTAGTAAAAAACAATTCCCTCTATCAATATTAATCGACTAATAACTATATTTAGTTTCTATCTTGTAAGACTAAATACACCATTTTCCATCTACTGAGATACTAAAACCTTCTGATTGCTCATACTTTGAAATATTTTCCAGATAACAGCCAAATGACCAAAGGGATCAGTAAAATTCCGGCAGCAATCATGATTAAATTAATTGAAATAACGTCAGCTAATGGTCCGATTATCAGTATAGTAACTGGCGATGCAAAACTAATTGTCATAGTGACAATACTCATGACTCTTCCCATATGGCTGTTATCTGTTGCTGTTTGGAAGAAAGAAACCATTGCTGTTCGCGAAATAGGAACAACCAAACCAATAGTAACCATCATTAAAAAATATATCCAGAAATGAGAAGTTATTCCGAGTGTAAGGAAAGGGATAACTAAAAGAGCATAGCCTAATGCGACTGTTTTTATTTTATCTATCAGTCCTCCCCACATACTCATTACTGCTCCACCAATCAGCATTCCTGCTGCAAAACCAATCTCACTAGCCGATAATTGCCAAAGCCCGTCATTAAATTCTCTAGTAATTTGCAAGGGGGCTAAATTTGAAGCTGGCGTAGCTAACACACTTCCAATAAATCCTGCCACAATCAGTGCAACTAAAATTTTGTGGGCATTTAAATATGTCAATCCTGATTTAATATCATCAATTATATTTATTTGAGAATTTTCTTTACGTTTTATGCTTGGTACATTTACTTTTGTTAACATAATAGACACACCGATTATAGCCGTTATAAAATCAATTAGTAGAATGAAAGCTAGTGGTAAAAAATTTAACAAAGTTGCTGCTAATGCCGGACTAGCTAGCATCATACCGGCTTGAATAGTTTGGTCAATTCCGTTAATCCGCACTAAGGAATCTTTAGGCGTCAACTGCGGTAAGATGGCCGACACAGCAGGCGTTTGAAATCCCTGACCAACTGAACGAATAAAAGTTAGTCCTACAAGTAAGAACATATTGCTCTCTAAATTATTTGCTAGTAACAAGGCTATTGCTGCTAACAAAGATACCAATGCGATTACACTGTCTGAGATAATTGAAATGTTTTTGCGATTGTAGTGATCTGCAAGCGCACCAGCAAAAGGCATCACAATAACCATTGGTAATAAACCGACAGAAGTGACAAGCCCAGTCATTAGCCCCGAATTTGTAGAAAGGGTGACATGCCAAATAATAGCATACTGCACCAACATCGTTCCGATCATAGAAATCGCCTGCGATGATAGTAAGTATGCTATATTTTTTCTCCAATTATTTACTTGATATTCTCTTGTTTTCATAAGAACTCTCCTTTGAGTAATAAATTTAGTGTATACAATTTATACGCCCAAATGGGTTTTTCGGAGAATTCCTAATTGCACCATTGAGTATATCACGAGACTTATTATTTGCAAGAAGGTTGGCTTTTCTTGTTTTAAAAAAAAGGGTTCAGTCTTCTATCACTTAACTTACATCTAAAGCAACAAGATAAACGAAATCATTAGGTAATACTCAGTTTTTCTTGCCATAACCATTGGAAAAATATGTTAAGATAACTCTATATATAGGGGGAATCGGGAATGTTTAATTGGAAAATTTTTGATCCATCAAAACCTGCTAATGTAATTTATCGAACGTTATTTATCTTTTTTCTTTTAATTGTTGGAAGATTGATTTTTGATTTATTTAACCATTCTCTTTCTTATCAACATTATATTTTTTTGCTCCCAATGTTATTGTCTTTATTCATTGGCTATTATTTGACACTTTATACTTCAGCAAGTCTCTTCCTTCAATTTGTTATTTTCGGGATTATTTTTTTCTTGTTTTTTACAATTATTAACTGGTTACAAATCAATCTTCAGCAAAGTAGAAATGACTTAATCGATTTTATTTTTATTTTAGTGATGAGTGTTGGATTCACCCTCAATTCACGAGATATTCAAGAAAGATATAAAAGCTAGATAAAGATTTGTACTGATTTTTTTATAGGCTAATTAAAGACAATATTTCCATTGGAGGTTAAATATGAATCATAAAGCAATCATATTCGATATGGATGGTGTCATTGTCGATACAGAATTTTTAGATTTTGATATTCAACGACAATTTATCGCCACTGAAAACCATGAACCGATTGACCCTGATACTTCAAAATACAATGTTTTGGTGGGACGATCATTTGACGACCTGTACCTCACCTTAGCAAGTTTCTTGAAAGAACCCCTTCCTCTTGATACCCTTAGGTCTAAATTTGAATCTTTTAATAAAGAAAAATATGAAGGAGTAGATTATGCTAAACTATTTCGAAAAGATATTGTCAAAATTTTAAAGTTTGCAAAAGAGCAGAATATTAAATTGGCGGTAGCTTCTTCTTCTGAATATAACCATATTTTGGATGTTTTAAAGAGTTGTAAAATCGAAAGCTATTTTGATGTGATTTTTAGTGGTGAATTCGTTGAAAAAAGTAAACCGGACCCAGAAATATACCGGATTACTTTGGACAAATTAGGTGTTCTAGCCGAAAATGCTATTGCTATCGAGGATTCAGCTTACGGTATTACGGCTGCCACCAGCGCTGGTATTACTACAATTGCTTATCAAGAAACTAGAATGACGATTGATCAATCCCAAGCCGACTATCTAGGAAAAGATATGAAAGAAATATTCCAGCTGATAGCTAATATTTTTAAGCATTAGTTTATGATGAAAACCCAAGGAGTTTTACAGATGTTAAATAAATTTAAGCTAACCATTAATGATAAAGTTTATCTATCTCCCACAATAACAAAAGAACTGATTGTAAACGCCTTAAAAAATAAAGAAACAGAATTTATCATCTTAGAACCCAAAGAGCCCATCCATACTAGCCTTTATATGCAATACGCAGCAACGATAGAAATTCGTTTTTTATCTGCAGAAGGAAAGATGCGCCATTACTCGTATATCCCAGAAAATGAGGATGAAATTATCGTATTCTTTTTAGACTATTTCGAGAAAAATAAAGTGCCCAATATTGAAAATTGGACAGACATTTCAGCTTCATTTCGTCCTAATTTTTTCCAAAGACTAGCTCAAAAATTTAAACACTAAACAGACTGGTTTTCATACCGTAGAAATTTTTAGCAAATATGATTCCTTCATTATTTTGATGGGCTATTTTAAACTTGTGTAGCGACTGGATTACGCTTTTTTTTGCAAACGGATACTTTTGAAAATATTAAGAAAACAAGCACGTGAAATTTGAAAAAGGTTAATCAGATATTACATTCATAATTTAGCAATCTTGCCAGCAGAAATAACTTCAGTAAATGCAAAAAGAGCCATGAATCAAACGATTCAATGGCTCTTTGTTTTTTACATATACTAAAAATTCTTATCCCTTACGAAACTTGTTCACTTTTTTCAACGAAAACTTCTTCCTTCTTCTCGTCTTCTTTTTTAACAAAAAGATTCGCTAAGATTGGACCAGTAATTTGATGGATAACCATTCCAACAGCGGCTGGCGTCACAGCGGCAGCAATTGAAGCAAAATGGGCGTTCGCTAAGGAAATCGCTAAACCAGTATTTTTCATACCTACTTGGAACATGATTGATTTGGCTTGTTTTTTACTGACACCTAACATCCTACTTAAACCATAGCCAGCACCATAACCAATCAAGTTATGAAGGAACACTAAAACAATCACGATCAAACCTGATTGAACAATTGCTGCACCATTTTTCGAAACCGTTCCGGCAACAATTAGTAAAATACTTACAGAAGAAATCAAAACAAAAGTTTTCAACCAATATTCAATGTATTTTTCGATGATTTTATGAACAATAACCCCAAGAATAATCGGTACCAATACCATTTGTAGAACTGACAACAACATCGCCATAAATGAGATATTGGTGTATTTACCAGCTAAAGTCAAAGTTAAAAATGGTGTCACAACTGTCCCCAGTAAAGTAGAAACGGTGGTCAATGAAACAGTCAAAGCTACATCACCGCGACCAATAAAAGTCATCACATTGCTGGCAGTTCCACCTGAAACGGCTCCCAACAAAACGAAACCAATAATTAAACCAGAAGAAAGACCAAACAAATTAGCTAATCCATAAGCTACTAGCGGACTAATCGTGAATTGGAAAAGGATCCCTAAAAAGAAAGCTTTTGGCTGTAGTGCCACCATTTTAAAAGCATCTAGATTCAAGGTCATCCCCATACAAAACATGATGATACTCAATAGATTAGTCGTACGATCAGGAATCCATAAGAAAGGCTGCGGGAAAAAATAGGAGATAAACATTAATATAATCATGATGTAGATCAGGTACTTGTTTACAAAAGTTGCTATCGCATTGACGGTTTTCATAGGCGTTTCTTCCTTCCAAATTCTAGTTGGTTACTTACTACCAAGAGAATCGCTGTTTTAGTGTGTTTTATTTAAAAGAGAGCTGTCTCTCGTCTTTTCATTTTTTAAAATAAGTGCAAGATAAATTAGGTATAAAAAAAACATTCCATAAAAGAAGTCTTTCCTTCTTTTCAATGCAATGTGAACAGGGACTTTTTGATTAATTTCTCAAAAAAGTCCCGACTATAATAATAAAATAATGATTGCGTTTGTCTTCATCATGGTCTTCACCTGCTTTTCCTGAATTTTCAGAATATTTTATAAATATTTCTTTACAGTGTACAAAATTGCCACTGCAATGTCAATCTAAATTCGAATTTTTCTTGTATTTTTCGTAAATAACTTGCAGGATTATGAAAATGAATGAAAACAAGCGCTATAAATACGCGCAATGTCACCTTTTTGATCACGGGACTCATCCAGTGATTGGAAAAAAGCATCAGCCGCCGCGAAAAAAATTACACACTTTTTAACAGAATAAACAACTAAGACCATTTCTGCCAAATAAGAAATGGTCCTTCTTTTATAGTGCTTTAAAGACTTTGATCATTCGAACCAAAATATTTAAAACTATTTCTTGCGGTTCACCAGTACTGTTTCCACACTGTAGCGCGCCCATTTTGAAATAGTTTCAATAAAGACTTGTAATTGTTCACTACTGAAATGGGCAACGATTATGTAACAGGCTTGACCGGAAACTTTATCGAACACTTCAATTTCGGAAAAGCGATTCACTGCTTCTTCAAGGGCTGTGAATTCAGAGTTATTCATAAATAGACGAATATATTGGGTATTTTCATAAGCAATCTCGATCGTAAATTGTTTGATAATTTTATCATCCAATAAGCGGTTGATTCGATTGCCCACAGCCTGACCAGTCATATGAACCTGACTACCGATTTCCTTATTCGTTAAACGGCTATTATTTTTCAATAAATTTAGTATTTGAAAATCAATTTCATCCATTTATTATTGATTCCTTTCATTATGAAAATAATTTGTATCGATCATTTTCATCAGCTTCTATGTAAATCATAGCGGTATCTCTATACTTAAACAATAGTTCAGAGAGGAGTTTTTTTATGAAGCAGGCACTTTTAGTGATTGATGTCCAAAAAGATTATTTCCCCGGAGGTAAGTTACCACTATATCAACCCTACAAAGCCTTGACTAAAATTAATCAAATGGAGGACTATTTTATCGCCCAACACCTGCCAATTATCTACATTCAACATATTAAATTAGGAAAAAAAGCTGATTTTTTTGCTGCCAATACAGATGGCGTGCTATTTCATCCTCAATTGAAAATAAATAGCACCTCTTTAAAAATTATAAAGCACTTTCCAGATAGTTTTCGCCAGACAAATTTACGTTGTTTACTGAAAGAATTTGAAATTGAACAACTAGTAATTTGTGGTATGATGACCCATATGTGCATCAATGCTACAACAAAAGCTAGTACCAAACGAAATTTTTCACCGATTGTTCTGTCTGATGCGACGACGACAAAAGATTTATTCATTGAGGATAAGTTGGTAAAAGCCGAAGATGTTCATGAAAGCTACCTCACCAATTTAAGTAAAATTGCGACCGTTCAGACAGTTGAAGAATTTATTTTTAATTAAGGAGGACTTAAAATGACTGATTTAAGCCAAGCATTATTAGTGATTGATTTACAAAATGGGGTCTGTTTTAACAATGGTAAAATTGACCATTTAGATAGATTAATTTCACAGGTTAATGCCAAGATTGAAAAATACACAGCCAAAAATAAACCAATCATTTTTGTTCAGCACATTGATGAAGACTTAGTTGAAGGCACGCATGAATGGAAAATTATTCCTGAGTTAAAAGCAGAGTATGGGACTAACTTTGTTACTAAAAGACATGCAAACTCCTTTTTTGAGACTTCCTTACAAGATGTGCTAATTGAAAATAAGATTCAGACCTTTGAAATCTGTGGTGCTCAGACGGAATATTGCATCGATGCTACTGTTAAATTTGCTCACGGTCTTGGTTATAATGTTCTTATGGAAAAAGGCTTGACGAGTACTTTTGACAATCCTTTTATGACTGCTGAAAAGACGATTCAGTTTTATGAAGGCATTTGGCAGGAGCGCTTTTTACTTTTGGATTAGATATATCCCCGAATTGAGAATGATTAAGAGACTTTCTTTAATAACGAAGGTCTCTTTATTATGTAAAAAGCTGCAATTTTCTCGAAGGATTAGGATTGCAAATATATTGCCCACGACCGCTTGAGTTTTTACTAAAATACAGCCGAAAAGGGACGTTGCGTAAACAACGTCCCTTTATTAATAACGATTAAGAGATTAATCGAGTTTCTGATATTCTTTTCAGTTATTCCTTCTCTCGATTAAAATTGACGGCTCTTTATTATTTAAATATCTTAAACTAAAATGCAACATCGATTTTTTATAACTTCTTTGACAGAATGACTCTTATGCTGGCTTACAATAAGATTCTCTGGAAAATCAGAATAGTTAAATGTTTGTCTTAAAACTACTGATTTACCCAAGCCTCAACAGCAGATTGACTATCTGGCACTTCAACATCCTCCATGGAAAGACTAGCGCGTAAGTTTGCATCAGGTACAAGTTCGGCTAGTTGGTCTTCAGATGAGCCCACGCCATAACCAGCGTTGGTGTTGAAGAAGGCAATTGTTTTGCCAGATAAAGCTCCGCCATTTTCTTGAAGAAAAGTAGTGACTGGACTAGATAAACTCATACCCCATGTTGGTGATCCGAGATAAATTGTTTGATACTGACTTAGATCTGGAATTTCAACTGATAGCTCAGGATAATTTTCTGTTTCTCGTTCCTGGTTGGCTCTTTCAACCGTTTCTTCGTAATTAGCAGGATATGGGTCCGCAACTGTTAATTCTAAAATATCAGCATTCGATTCTTGCTGAATCATATTTGCTAAATCTTCAGTGTTTCCTCCTCTAGAAAAATAGATGACAATTGCATCAGCATCTTCAGTTAGAATTCTAGTTGGATCGGCATCAGCGTTAGTATCTTGTCCATCTGATTCTGCTCCTCGTCCAGTTTGTCTTTGTCTTGTTGTACTTGTTTGCGTGTTCTCATTAGTATTACTTGTTTCAGAATCTTCCGTGTTTCCGGTTTGACAACCCGTTAAAATGAATAAAAATGAAGTCAGTGCCACTATTGTTTGTTTTTTTAATTTCATGAAAAAATCCTCCTAATATTTTATCTTGCTGGAAATAAACTTGTACAGTTTTGTCATACGCCAGCTATTTTCATCATCAATATTGCCACAGGCCGTTAAAATAGTGACCCGACGAACGAAAAATAGCGTTATCAAATTTTTTTCTTCATTTATTTCTTCCTTTCGTTTGTTGATAAAACTAAGTCTACAGTCTGGAGCTCACTTCAAAGCAAGTCTTTTTTTCTTTTGGAAAATTTCCAGGTACAATAAAAATGAGGAATGATAAAACTTTTCACTTGCCTTGAAGTTCACTCCATAGCATATAGTTCATTTATTGAATGATTCAAGGTAACTCAATTAGGAGGCGAAAATATGAACATTAAAGAAGTTGCTGACTTATTCAACTTAACCACAGACACGATTCGCTATTATGAAAAAATCGGTGTGATTCCGCCAGTCACTCGTGACCAGCGAGGTTATCGAGATTTTCAAAAGAAAGATTTGAATTGGGTTTTTCTCGTTAAGAGTTTACGAAACGCTGGTGTATCCATCGAATCGTTAATTGAATTTGCTCGTTTATCACAAATTCAAGGAGACGAGCGGCTTGCACAAAAAGACATCTTAAAAAATCAATTAAACGAATTAGACGAAAAAATAGCAGAACTCCATCAAACAAGAGATTTATTAGCTTATAAAATCGAAACTTATGATGAACACATCGCTTTGTTTAATTCTGGAAAGATGACTGAAGATCAAATCGAGGAATTGTGGAAAATGAAACATTTTAACAAGAATAAAGAAACCACTGGAGGAATTATAAATGCAAACAGTTAAATTAAATAATGGTGTCGAAGTCCCAATTTTAGGTTTTGGTACCTTCCAAATTACCGATCCAAAAGAAGCTGAAGATGCAGTCTATGAAGCAATCAAAGCCGGTTACCGTCACATCGATACTGCTCAATCTTATTTAAATGAAGAAGCAGTCGGTAAAGGTATTGCAAAGGGTATTGCCGAAATTGGCGTGACTCGTGAAGAACTATTCATTACTACTAAAGTATGGGTGGAAAATGTTTCTTACGAAAAGGCCCGCGCTTCAGTTGAGCGTTCATTAAAACGTTTAGGTTTAGACTATGTTGATTTGCTATTGATTCACCAACCATTTAACGATGTTTATGGTGCATGGCGTGCAATGGAAGAATTACAATCAGAAGGCAAAGCAAAAGCCATTGGCGTATCAAACTTTGGCGTCGACCGTGCCGTTGATTTAGCAGAATTCAATCAAGCGACCCCGCAAGTCAACCAAATTGAAATTAATCCTTTCCAACAACAAACTGAAAACATTGCTGCTTTAAAGGCAGAAGGCATTGCGGTTGAAGCTTGGGCACCTTTTGCAGAAGGTAAAAATGGGATTTTCAAAAACGAAATCTTAACAAAAATTGGTGAAAAATATGGTAAATCTGTGGCGCAAGTAATTGTCCGTTGGTTAGTAGAACAAGATGTGATTGTTTTGACGAAATCAGTCAATCCTGACCGGATGGCACAAAACTTAGCTGTATTTGATTTTTCATTAACCGACGAAGACAAAGCGCAAATCGCAACATTAAACGTTGGTGCTAGTCAGTTCTTCTCGCATGCTGATCCAGAAATGATCAAATGGATGGCTGGACGGACGATGGACGTTTAAAACCATTTAACTATTTAATAATTAACAAGATGACTTCAATTTTACTATTAGAAAATTGAAGTCATCTTTTTTTTATTTACGTTAAAGAGTTCAGCCAATCAAATTTTTTCATTCATCGCTTTATTTTTTCTTACTTTGCGGTAAAACAAAGAAAATTGCCGCAAGTAAAGAAATAACTATAAAAATTGTTGCGATTAACATTTGTAATCTAAAACTACTAACCGGGTTAGTAACTGCTGATGAAAAAGCAATCACCACTGATAAACCAATCGATCCGCCAATTTGATGGACCATGTTCACCACGCCTGAAGCAGCACCAGCTTCATCTGCTGTCGTATGGGCAATTCCTGATGCGGTTAAAGGACTCAAAGAAAAGCCTTGTCCAATCCCAATGATCATCATAGGTATGGCGATACCAATCCAATAATTGCTATTTTCATTAAATAAACTCAAACCAAACATACCAAGTGCCACAATTGTCAAACCAATTACCATTAGTTTTCCATTACCAAACTTTTTAGTTAACCGAGAAACTTGTAATGAAGATAGGAAAATCGTGATACTTAAAGGAAAGAAAGCCAGTCCAGAAGTTAATGGTGAATAGCCCAAATAGTTTTGCATCATTTGTGGTGTCAAAAACCACAAAGCCAACATTGCTCCTAAAAAAGTAAAGCGGGCAATGTAAGCGCCCAAACGTTCTTTATTGGCAAAAAGACTTAACGGCATGATCGGTGAACTTGTTTTAGCTTCTTGGCGAATAAATAAACCAATAAAAACAATCGCAATCACTAACGCGATTATATTATTACTTTCGCCAACAATACTGTACACTAAAGCAATCATACCGATAACAGAAGTGATTGAACCAAAGATATCAATTTTCCCTTCAATCGTATCTTTTTCTTCAATAAATAGCATCGCCAAAATAAACATAATGATACTAATCGGTACATTAATAAAAAAACCATCTCGCCAAGAAAACTGACTGGCGAGTACGCCACCAATAATCAATCCTACTGAAGAACCAATTCCTGCTGTAGCACCGTAAGCCGCAACAGCTTTCGTCCGTTCTTCTCCTTCGAAATTATCCATTAAAATTGCTAATGTTGTCGGTGCTAAAATTGCCGAGCCGATCCCTTGAAACGCCCGAGCCATAATAATTGCTACTGGGCTACCTGCCAAACCGACAAACAATGAGCTAATCGCAAAAATGACTAATCCGATATTATACATTTTTCTGCGACCAAATAAATCTCCCGAACGGCCACCTAATAATAATAAACCACCGAAAGTTAATGAGTAAGCATTACTGACCCACGATAATTGGGCTTGATTTAATGCTAAATCCTGAGCAATTTTAACCGTCCCGGTAAAAATAATCGAATTATCCAGTAAGATCATGAAATAGCTTAATAAAATAATCGGTAGTACCATAACACTTCTTTTGTTTATACTTGTTTCTTGCATTCTCTGTCCTTCTTTCCTTAATTACAAAACTGACTATAATCCATGGAGTGAACTCCAGAGCAAGAAGAAAGTTTTCCCATAACAAAAAAACACTGAAAAATCAGTGCTCGAAAAAATATTTAATTATTTGTTTCAGGTAAATTATTTAACCAATCCGTCACATCGCCTTCACTACCATCCACATCATCACGACTGATGGTCAAAGCATCGGTGACAATCGTTGCATCTGGCGCTTCTTCAGTAATACTGTTAACCGTATCAGAAAGACCGCTACCACCATGAACATTAAATGGGATCACCGTTTTGCCAGCCAAATCATGTTCCTCTAAAAAACTATACATAATCATCGGCATATCACCCCACCAGTTTGGATAACCAAAAAAGATGGTATCATATTCGTCAAGATTTTCCACTGACTCTTTTAAAGTTGGTCGCGCATTATTTGATTGTTCTTCTGAAGCAAATTCAGTTAACGCATCATGATCGGTTGTGTAAGGAGTTTCTGGTTCAATTCTGAAAATATCAGCTTCGGTTTGATCTTGGATTTGCATACCAACATATTGGACATTACCAAGTACTTCGTCATCCACTACTATAGCGCTATTTTCTTCTTCGGTTGTTAGATTATTAGGGTCGGTTGTCTCTGGTTGGGAAAAATAAACAACTAATGATTTGCCAAATTTTTCAGTTAAATTATCATTAGCTGCGACTGAATTTTGATTATTATCTGATGCTGCATTTTCATCGTTATTACCGCAAGCTGCCAAAGTTAGCAATCCAACGCCAATAAATAGTACACTCAACATTTTTTTCATAAAGGACCTGCTTTCCATATTTGATGTCTCAAGACTAGACTATGGAGTCTACTTCAAGGCAAGTTTTTTCGTCAAAAAATGCTGATTGTTTAATTTTTTTTAAACATATGAGCCACTGTTACTATTTGGAATCAAAAAAAAGCCACAACTGTCTAATTCATGACAGCTGAGACTTCTCATTTTTTCCTTCAACTTAATTAATTTCTTTTTCTGGTAAACTTTCCATCAATTGATAAAAGAATCCAGCTTCACCAGTCTCAAAATAATTATACCAAGCCGTCAACGTATCCAATTCAAGAACCTCCAGATAAGCAATAATTTCTTTAGTCCATAATAAATTACCTGTTGCACTTGCGGTGATTAGGTTGTCTGCTGACACAGCAGGCTGATCAACATAATTTTTTGAGCCTTGATAATTCAGGCAAAACATTTCTAAAAATCCTGAGCCATTACTAGTATGAAGACGATGGTCCAACATTCCAAAGTTGGCTAGCGGGACGGTTGCCCCACAAATCGCCGCTACACCAGCACCTTCAGAAAGAAAGCGATTGGCTTTTTCGATTATTGCTTGATGCTTTTCCTCGCTCCAAGTATCAGCGCCCAGCAATAATAATAGATTTTTTTCTTCTACTACTACATCTTCAATGGAACAATCAGGGGTAATTCTCATTCCTCCCATCGTTCTAATCGACTCTTTGTTATAACTGACTGTTTTAATAGTGATTTCTGCAGCGTCCTTTTTAAAAAATCTTTTCGAATTTAACTCTGCTGTGATATGACCTAATTCCCAATCAGCTAATGTATCTAATAAATAAACATAAATTGTTCGCATTTGTTTCCTCCATTTTTTTGTCGTCCATCTCAATTACCCTTTTAGTATACTAAGGAATTGTTGACAGCAGTATGGCAACAATCTAAAATAAATGGAATAGAATTTTGAAAAGATGTGAAAAAATGAAGGTAAATCGCTTAGTAAGTATTATTATACTTTTATTAGATAAGAAACGAATCAGTGCGCAGGAATTAGCGGAAACGTTTGAAGTGTCTCCCCGCACTATTTACCGCGATATTGACGCGATAAATTTGGCTGGTATCCCGATTCGTTCAACTCCTGGTGTCGGTGGCGGCTTTGAAATAATGAAAAATTATAAGCTAGATAATAAAGTATTGTCCTCTTCAGATATTTCAGCAATCTTGACAGGCCTTTCGAGTTTTTCTAATATGCTGCACCAAGACTCATTAGCGCATACATTAGCAAAAATCAAAAGCTTCATTCCAGCTGATCACGCCCAAGAAATTGAATTACGCAAAAATCAAATTCAGATTGATTTAAGCCCTTGGATGGTCAATCCAAATATTCAAGCTGATCTAAAAATAATCCAACAAGCTTTGACAGAAAATAGAGAACTTTCCTTTGATTATATTGACCGCCACGGAAATAAATCTAATCGCACAGCTGAACCTTATCAATTAGTTTTAAAAGGAAATCATTGGTATTGGCAAGGCTATTGTTTAAAAAGAAATGATTACCGATTGTTTAAAATCGTACGAATGTCTAACTTAAAATTATCTGAACAATCTTTTACACCAAAGAATTATCAAAATCCTGTATTAGATTTTACTGATATTTTGTCTACCATTCAAACAAATATCAAGCTGCGGATCCACCGATCAGTGATGGACCAAGTGTTAGAGTATTGTCCATTTGAAAATTTTTCCTCAGACGGTGAAGATCATTATCTAGTAAATTTTCCTTTTATCGAAAATGATTTCTACTATAATATCCTGTTTAGTTTTGGCAGTCATTGTGAATGTATTGAACCTCTGCAAGTACGCAACGAAATCAAAAAAAGAATCAACCAGTTAGCTGATTTATATAGAAATTAAAGGCTGCGTTCATAAAGTTGCGGTACTGATTTATCACTGATTCGCACTTTTTTGAACCCATCAACAAGCAAAATAACCATCAGCGAGATCCCTACACCTAATATCCAACGAATCCAGCCGGTTTCAGCTGAAGTCAATCCACTTGTAGAGACAAAAATATTGAATAATTGAATTGGTATCATATGAAAGAAATAAATACCTTGTCCATACTTTCTTAAAGATTTGAAATCTGCTTTGCCGTGATAACTTAATAAAACTAAGAAAAAATAGAAACTAAAAGGAATCAGTGCAAAGTAAACATTTACGTCTCTCCCTTGATGGAGAAAAATTATCGTCCCTTCAATTAATAAAAGAAGGCTACTTAATATCAGTCCACGATAATTTTTCTCTGAATCAACTAGCAAACGTTGATGATTTTCAGCCAAATAAAAGCCGATTAAGACAAAGATCGTTGTAAAAAACAAACCATTTCTAGTAGTCAAAAATATATTAAAATAACTTTCCATAAGCTGACCAAAGCCCGTTCCAGCTAAATAAGCAGAATAAGTTTCACTTGCACCAATTGCGTATAAGACTAGTAGTCCACTAAACACCTTACCATATCCCCACTTATGAATCAGTTTATCTACAATTACTACTCCAAAAAATATCGCTGGGAAATACCAAAGATGATAAAAAGTTCCTGTATATACCAGACCAACAAGCACCCCCACAGGATATAATGCTAAAGGTAAATTGACATAGTCTTGAATAAACTGAATTCCAAATGGCAAATAAATCAACGACCACAATAAATACACTTGAATATTCTTCCGCAACCACATTTTCTTGCCAACTGAATCCTTTTGCGCATAAAAGAAGGCATTACTTACACAATAAAAAGGCACAACCACCCGACATAAAATGTTTTTCAATAAAAAATGCAGTTCGGGATTACTGGTCAAACTGCCAACATGGGCGACTACCACAAAAAATGGAAAAATAAATTGTGCCAAGTAAAGAAGCTGAAACCCATCTTTCTTTTTCATCCTGTTTCCCTCTTTTCAAAGTTGTTCCAATAACTTTATTTTAGAGAGGAAACAAAGTCTCCACACGAGACTATAGTTTGAGATTGTTCTAGGTAATTAGTCTATTAAACGGTTTATTTTTAAAAATATAAAAAAAAAGCCATGATAAAATAACATATCAAAGCTTCGCTAGCTAAATCAATAATTTAACTCTTGAAGATAATTTGTCTTATCAGCTTCAGTGATCGCTCGTAAAACTTTACAAGGATTTCCTACTGCAATTACGTTGGCTGGAATACTTTTAGTAACTACGCTACCAGAGCCAATAATTGTATTTTCGCCAATTTCTACACCTTGATTCACTACTACATTTGCGCCTAACCAAACATTATCTCCAATAGAAACCGATTTAGAATAACATCCTCCCAACGCTCTTTCTTGTGGATCAATTGCGTGATTGGTAGTGAAAATACCTACTCGCGGTCCGAAAAGCACATGATCGCCAATATAAATATCTGCACCATCAAGCAAAATACAATCAAAGTTAGCATAAAATTTTTTGCCTAAATGGATATTACTACCAAATTCACAACGAAAGTCTGGTTCAAAAAAAGCATCTTCGTCTACAGATCCTAACAAATCTTTGAGCAATCGACTTCTCTTTTCTTCATCTTCACCATACAAAGCATTGTATTCTTTGGTGATTCTAACAGCTTTGCCGCGGGCTTCTGTAAATACTTTGTTCGTATCATCATACATTTTTCCTGATTTCGATAAATTGAAATAGTCTTGTTCTGTCATCTGAATTGCTCCTTTTTTGTTTGTTGCTTTCCATGATACAGGATGTTAAAACACATGCAAGGGCGGATTTTTAATTTTTGACTGATAAAACTAATGATTGTAACCTTTATTTCCGCTGCCAAAAGAAACTCAGATCAGGAAAAATAAAATGTAAAATCAGTGCTAACATAGCGATGCCTAAAATCACAAAACCAAAAGTAATCGCCACTCGCCAGATCCCTTTTAAGCCGCTTTTGCTTTTTTCATAATCTAAATACATTTCTGCGACTTTTTCATCAGTAAAATTTTTCTCTTGCACTTCTTGTACATCAATATCTTTTACCAGTTCATCAAGGGACAGATTAAAAAAATCGCTCAGTAAGACCAGTTTAGTGAAATCAGGATAGGATTGTCCGGCTTCCCATTTGGAAATGGTTTGTCTGGATACTTGCAGTTCCATGCCAAGTTCTTCTTGTGACAAGCCTTTTTGTTTTCTCAGAGCCAATAATTTTTCGTGGAATTTCATTTTTTACTCCCTCTATTTTCTATAAGAAAAATGTAGCTCAAATAGCGAAATGCCACAAGCAACCTTGGTTTACAATTTGTCAATTTACTTTAACATCAAGATTTTAATTATTGCTGGTAACCATATAAATTTAATTTCCCTGATAAATATTCCCCTAAATAAACTTCACTAATTTTTTCAAATCCTTGGGCATGGACCTGTTCTTCCAACCAACTTTCGTCTTGGCTAATAAGTTCCAAAACATCTTTATTTGATTGACCATCGACAATAATCGGATATTTGATATTTTCATCACCAAATTCAATTAAGGTCAGCTGACCATTTTGTTCTAAAATCGCCCGTTTGACATTTTGCACTTCGTAAATACCATTTGCCCGTAATTTGAACATCAATTCATTAGCAGAAATACCACTTTTTAGACATTCATTAACATCAATTTTACCATCTTGAATCAAGGTAATCGGACGACCATCAATAATTAGTTTCACATAGCGATTATGATCCTTGGCAAATTTCAAAATTAAGACTAGCAGTGTCCAAATAATCAAAACTAGCACGAATTGTAAAACAGTGATGGAATCGTTGTAAATCACACCACCGATAATCCCCCCCAACACATAATTTTGAACTTGATCCATCGCTGATGAAGGTGCCAAATTGCCTTTTCCCATTACGTTAATTTGAATGATCAGACAAATAATTCCTAAAGCAAATTTTAAAATAATTGGATTATATAATTGCATTTTTTTACCTCCTATTTATTGATCACGATACTAGGATTCATCAAATGTGCTTTCGTCAAGGTATAAGAACTTTGATCGGCACTTAGATTGACTTGATAATAATTTTTCTTTATTTTGACTATGATTCCGTCAGTTAGTTGGGTCGCATTGACAAAGATCTCTTTAGTCGAAATGTCATTCTCTTTTGAAATATCTTGGACTAAATTCACCATCTGTGAGGACTGGGAATGTTTTGCTTGATTTGACTGATAATCAGAAAACTGCACCCCTGAAGCAAAAATTAATAACAACAGAAAAATAATACTTAAGTCACGGTATTTCGTCTGAATCCGATGTCTTAAATACAAAGAAAAAACAATCACTAAGAAAAACAGTGAACCAAAAATCAAAATATACTTGAAGTAATCATTAATATTTGACTGTGATTTTAAATAGTCAATTCCGTAAAAATTCATCTTTCTCTCCCCTTTTTTATTTAGTAATTATACAATAGAATGTTTTTTTCAAGCGTAAAAACGATTTTTCAGCATAATTAATCAAAAAAAAGATCCATCAAATGACAATTTTAATGATTGCCTTCTCAGATGTGATCTTTTTTCGAGTATTAATTTTAATTATCCGTAATTCTAATTTCTTTTAATTACGAATTTTTGGGTCTATCGTTAAATGATTAAATCCCATTAAATTAGTTGTCACTGATTCAGACGAAATATAATGTGTCTCTGTAATTTTAAGATAATCATTTTGCGAATATCATCAAAATTCTCTAAGACGTACTTTCTTTTTCTAAGATTTTTTCATTCTTTGAGATATTGCCTGAGCCGCAAACAAATCTTGTGCCGCTATTCCCACCGTTTTAAAGAAAATAATCTCCTCGTCGTTTTCGCGCCCGATTAATTCTCCTTTTATAACGGCCCCAATATCGCCAGTAAAAGCTTCTTCGGTAATTGTTCCTTCTTTAAGAGGAATTAATAGATCTCCTGATTCCGAAAGAACCGCCTCTTCGGAATCAAAAAAGATTTTGTCGGCTTTTTTTACTAGACTTGCCGGTATTTCTTGCAGATGCGGTTGATAAGAACCCACCCCAGAAACTAGTGCCCCTTTTTTTACTTTCTCCCCATCAAACACCGGAACTGTCGAAGGTGTTACTGTGACGATAATATCAGCATGTTCAATCGCAAGATCTGAATTTTCGACTGCTTTAATCATTACAGTGGTTTGCAATTCTGCTGTCATTTTTTCAACAAATTGTAAGGCTCTTTCAAAATTTAAATCGCTCACTCTGATTTCTGATAAATTTGCAGCAACAAGCATAGCTTCAAGTTGTGTCTGCGCCTGACCACCCGTACCGATTAAGGCACCGATTTTTGCATCTTTACGTGCCAAATGTTTGATGGCTACACCGGTTGCGGCTCCAGTACGTAATTGTGTGACATAATTACCATCAAGCAAAGCTTCAAAACCACCCGTTTTTGTATTCATTACTAAAATTTGGGCGTTAATTGAAGGCAGACCTTGATTAATATTTTCGGGAAACATATTCAAGACTTTGACACAAGAAGCATCATATTCTTCGCTATATGCAGGCATGCATAAAAAAGTTCCCTTCCCTGTTCCGGTTGTTATTTGTGTTCTTAAAGGAACGTCTACTTTCCCTTCATAATAGTACTGAAAAGCCTCTTCTACTATTGGAATACAATCAGCTATTGAAAAAACTTTTTGAATGTCAATTTTATTTAAAATATTCATTCTTTCTCCTCCTTTTTTGTGAATGACGTAAAACTCTTTCTAATAAATAAAGATCCGCTGGAATACAACTCAATCATATCACCATAAAAGTATTTAAAAAATCAAATTTTTGGAAATACCCTTTAAAAAGATTTATTTGCTGAGAATTTTATAGAAGCTACAAATCGAGGGAAATTAGAAGAATAGTTGAACCTAGAAGTCCATCTGGCACTTCGATGGATTTAATATAAGTTCTTCTGGAATAAGTTATTCTATTATTATCCTGAAAAAGGTTAGCTGATATTATTTTAGACGTCTATACTTACTTTTACTTCTTAATTTAAAGCTAGTTATTAAAATATTCGGTGGTCTAGTGTACAATGTAAGTTATTAATCAGGAGAGAAGGAGTATTTATGAAATTAGGAATTAAAACAGGTTTAGCGCTTGGTTTGTGTTTGGTGGGATTACAAGTTACTGGGACAAAAGTGTTAGCCACAGAAATCAATGAAAAAGATTCACAGATCCAACTTACAGAAGATCAAAGTGCGTATCAAAAAGAAAAACAAGCAGCGTTGGATGCCGGCTATACATTGGCTCAATTTGAAGCAGTGATGGCTACGCCAAATATCGCTTCAGCACAGACAATTCAAACTTTTGCTGACACTGCTGCTTTGACTGAGCAACAAAAAGTAGTCAACTTAGCACAAGCCCAAGTCGGCAAACCATTTGGTTGGGGTGCCGCTGGACCAAGTGCTTTTGACGCTTCAGGATTAGTACAATATGTATTTAAAAATGCAGTGAATATGACCGTTCCTGCCCCAAGTACTTCCCAAGAGCGACTGGGCAAAGACGTTAGCATGAATGCTTTAAAACCAGGTGACTTATTATTTTGGGGAACAAAAGGGAATTCTAACAATGTCGCTATTTTTATTGGCAACGGACAATATATTTATTCGCCGGGACCAGATCAAAATGTCAAAGTTGGCCAAATTGCTTGGTATAAACCTGATTTTGCCAAAAGAATTTTAAGTGACGGTGTGCAAAAAGTACCAGGTTTAGATGGTCAACAAGCCAACGAAAAATATGTGTTTAGACTGTACAACGCAAACGAAGGCAATCACCATTACACCCAAGATTTAGCTGAAGCCACCAACTTACAAAATATTGGCTGGACGTATGAAGGTGTCGCGTGGGCTGCACCAACGACGGGTGACACAACTTATCGTTTATACAATCCTAATAATGGTCGTCATTTCTACACTTTAAGCTCCCAAGAAAATACTTGGTTAACAACAATTGGCTGGGAAAGTGAAGGCGTATCATGGAATTCAGGCGGTAATGTTCCAGTCTATCGAATCTACAATCCGAACGCTATTGGAAGCCAAGACAGCCATGTCTACACAACTAATTCTGGTGAGAAAAACAACTTAGTTAGTCTCGGTTGGAAAGATGAAGGCACTGCTTGGAATGCGGAACGGGCTATTCAATAATAGAATGCAAGTTAAAAAAGACGAGATACCTAGTGTATTCCGTCTTTTTTCATTGGACATCTGTTTAGGCTTTTCTAACTATTTAAT
This sequence comes from Enterococcus sp. JNUCC 77, assembly GCF_054819945.1. NCBI lineage: Bacteria > Bacillati > Bacillota > Bacilli > Lactobacillales > Enterococcaceae > Enterococcus > Enterococcus sp. JNUCC 77. Next base: position 586,254 of record NZ_JBTHIG010000002.1, on the reverse strand, counting down.
AAATTTTTTTTTAATCTAATTTCACTTCACCATTGATAATTTATTGGTAACCAATATTTTTAAAACGCGTTTTCTAATCAGCGAAAACGATGCTGTGTTTAGCTATCGAAGTCATCTTTCTCGCAACCTACCAGAAAAATAGAGGAATTTAATATTTTTTACTGTAACTTTCTTGAAAATTCTTTAACATAGCTGATTTTTTTCAATCATGCTATAGTTTTCGATAAATACCAAGGAGGAGACAAAATGACAGTAAAAAAATTACCATTCTTTCTCATAATGACCATTCTTTTTCTAACTTTGTCTGGTTGTCAAAAGAATTCACAAAATAGCACTTCCATTAGTTCAAGTACGCTACAATCTAGTAAAAAAGCACCTCAAGTAGATGCGTCTGAATCATCGGATAAACAGGAGGCTCCCCTTTATCCCAGTGGTAGCTTACTTCAAGCTGTAACAACAGGAGATTTAAATGAAACGACAAAGATTCTTAATTCCGATCACTATAATACTAATGAAGTTAATGAAAAAGCCGAAACAGCTTTAATGATTGCCGTTCATAATAATCAAATCGATATTGCTAAACAATTAATTGACGCTGGTGCTGATGTAAACAGCCAAGATAATCTTCAAGATAGTCCTTATCTTTATGCAGGTGCTGAGGGTCGGACTGAAATTCTTGCCTATATCCTCGCCCATGCGACACCAGATCAATCCATCGTCAATCGTTTTGGTGGGAATGCACTTATTCCCGCTGCAGAAAAAGGCCATCTTGAAAATGTAAAACTACTTTCAGCGGATAAACGGGTCAATATCAATCATCAAAATAATTATGGTTATACTGCCTTAATAGAAGCAATCGCTTTACGAGATGGATCGCAAGTTTATCAAGATATTGTTGCTGAATTACTAAGAAATGGCGCCGATCCGACGATAGTAGATAATTACGGGAAATCCGCTATAGATTATGCCCATCAACTAGGCTATCAAAATATCTCAAACTTGCTTACTACTACTGAGCAATAAATTTTTCTTGAAAGAATGCCACAGCTTAAACATGCTATAATTAGTGCAGTAATATTTAGCATCAACAATTTATTTTGAATGGAGAAATCAATATGAATCCTAATCCCCATGATATTAAATTAGTTGCCGTAGATATGGACGGCACTTTTGCTCGCAGTGATTATACTTATGATATTCCACGCTTCAAGGCTATTTTAGCTCGAATGAAAGCTGTTGGCTGTCAATTTGTCGTAGCCAGTGGCAATCAATACTATCAGCTGCGCTCACTTTTTCCTGATTATTATGATGAATTGAGTTTTGTGGCAGAAAACGGCGCTTTGGTGAAAGACAAGAAAGAAGTCCTTTTTTCTGGAAATATACCGAAAGAAACCATTTTGACAGTCCTTGAATTAGTTAAAAAACATCCCGAAATCAAAAATGTCATGTGTGGTTTAAATAGCGCCTATTGTGAACGTGGAACCGTTAGTCAAGAATTTTTTCAGTTAACCAATATTTATTATCATAAATTAAAATGGGTCACTGATTTTGCCGAGGTAAACGACCAAATTTTAAAATTTGCGCCAACTGTTCCCGCGGAAAAAACAGATTATTACTGTAATTTATTTCGTGATGAACTAAAAGGCTCATTAACTCCTACCAGTAGCGGTCATGGTTCAGTTGATTTAATCATTCCAGGTTGTCACAAAGCTGCCGGTTTAGAAAAATTAGTTCAACGATGGGGCATTACTCCGGAGCAATGTGTCGCTTTTGGAGATGGCGGAAATGATCTTGAAATGCTGGCTTATTGCGGGATCGGTTACGCAATGGATAATGCCCCTGCCAATGTAAAAAAAGTTGCCGATCAAGTTTGTCCTTCTAATGATAACGACGGCGTACTAGTTACCTTAGATGAATTGTTCCCAATTAATTAGAAAAAAACAGCTCAACAAACCAATTAATGCAAATAAAAAAAATTATTTTTCTATTTGTGATGATTATCGATCTTTGTTACACTATAAATGTCTGCTAAAACAGGCAAAGAACTTCTATCTAGAGGAGGTAGTCATTAGGGGACTACCTCTTTTTTGATGACAAAAAGAGCTCTCACATTTTTGCAAGAGCAAGATTTTCACTTATTTGCTTGGTTTTTCTACTTTTTTAACAAACTTATTGATAAATGCTAATTCACCGCTAACAACTAAGAAAAATAAAAGCCCACTTACCAACAAGTTTTTCGTCACATAAAAAAGTCCCCCAGCTAATATTAGGGCAATTAAAAATGCTATCCCTGATTCTTGATTCATTTTCTCCCCCTCTTTATAACAACCTAGATTTAATTGTAGATTGGTTTGGTTATCTTATTGGAAAAATGTAAAAAAAATCAAATATTTTTTAAGTTAAATACGCCTTAATTAATAGATCGATGGCTGCAACCCCCGCTGAAATTATATCCTCAGCTTCCTTTTCAGTATGCTCGCTATACAGCACTTCATCCACCAAAGAGGCAATAAAATCAAAAATAATCGTGGACAATATTTTTATTTGCTGTGGATTGCTTTGATTAGCATAATATAAAAAATGTTCGTACGTGAGATGTTTCATCTTGTTTTGTTGTTCGCGGACAACTTTTTTTACTTCTGGCACTGTCATCGCCAACATCTCAATTTCTTGATGAAAGGCCTCATCCTCCACTGATATAAGTCGATCAATTAAGTTTACTAACCATTTTTGAGTATCGGTTTTGAATAGCTCAAAGGATTGAGATTGATTGATTTCAGCAAAAATTGTCAAAAAAGTTTGATGGTACTCCTCGACTAATTCGATTAAAATATCTTCTTTGCTATTGTAATAAGCATACAATGTGCCAATAGATAGGCCGGCTTCTTTCGCAATTTCATTGGTAGACACATTAAAAAAATTTCTTTCAGAGAACAATTTTCGAGCAGTTGCTAAAATTTTCGCTTTTTTTTCGAGAGCTCTTTTTTGTAATGGTTTTCGAATTACTTTGTTTTCAGTCATGATTGCCCCTCCAATATTTCTCTCATTTTACCTCTCAGTTAGAAAATATTCAATAAATCGAGTTAAAACTCATGAAATAAACATTTGACATCACCTTTTTTTAGTATTATATTTGCAACACGATAAAAAAACTGAGTAATAACTCATATTTAAAAAGATGGAGGCTTATCATGAATAAAAAAATCTTACTTACTGTTGCAATGTCGATTGGCATCTTTTTGGTGATGCTAGATACAACCATTATGAATATTGCTTTACCCGCAATTCAAAAAGGTTTGCAAATTGATTTAACTAAATTATCTTGGGCATTAAATGTCTATACGATAATTTTTGCTAGTTTGACCATTCCTTTAAGTAAATTAGGAGACATCTTTGGCAAAAATAAATTATTTCTTTTAGGTTTGTTTTTATTTGGATTAGGTAGTTTTATGGCTGGAATTGCCACATCTTTTTTGATTTTAATTGTCGGCAGGGTCATTTCCAGTTTGGGAGCAGCATTATTGTTACCGTTAGGAAATACGATCGGGCTTTCTGCTTGGAAAATTGAAGATCGCTTTAAAATCGTGGCTATTTTAGGATTAACTCAAGGGGGCGCCGCGGCAATTGGACCAACCTTGGGAGGTATTTTGACTGATTCATTCAATTGGCATTGGATTTTTTTAATAAATCTGCCTCTTGTGGTTCTGGGACTAATTTTGTGTTTAACCACTTTAAATTTTAAACATGAAGAAAAAAGAAAAGAGAAGGTTGATATTAGTGGTAGTTTGCTTTCAATGCTCAGCTTATTTTTTATTACACTGGGATTAATAAAAGTTAGGGAGTGGGGTGTGGCTGATGTGCGCTTCATGACTTGTGTCTTTATAGGCGTGGTGCTATTTGCTCTATTTGTATTAATCGAAAAGAAGGTCGCATTTCCTATGATTGATTTGCAGCTTTTTAAAAATAAAAATTTTTCGCTGTCAGCTTTGGTGGCTTTATTGGCCCAATTTTTCTACATCGGAGTGGTCGTCATTTTACCCACTTATTTAACAAATGTCTTTCATCAATCGGAATTGCAGGCCGCATTAATTCTGCTACCAATGTCAATCACGGTCTTCATTTTTGGTGGTTTAGGCAGCTTGGTAATTCACAAACTGGGACCACGCCTATTAGTCTTTATTGGAATCATGTGTATTCTGATGGCCTACCTTTTCTTGGCTAATTTCAATGGACAAACAAAAAATTTATTATCGTTGGTTTTATTCATTCTGGGTATCGGCTTTGGTATTATTTCTGGCCCAATCAATGTGCTGGCTGCATCTAATTTACAAGGAAGCCTGCTGACCAGCTCTCAAAGTATTATTAGTGTGGTTCGTCAAATTGGTTCTGTATTAGGTGTATCCTTTTTTGTATCCAACATGACTGGTAACTTGACAGCGCTAAAAACATTTACCTTTTCAAACATCAATCATGCCTACTTGTCTATTTATCAAATTTGGCTACCGGTACTGGCACTTTTATTACTAATCGCCTTGGCATATCCTAAAAAAAGCGATTATTCAAACGATGCTACTATAGAATAAATAAGCACTTGAGCATATTTGATAAAAATATCCCCTCAAGTACTTTTACTCAAATAATATCCGTTCTTTTTTTGTAGGGATTCCATTAGTTTTCGTTACCCATCCTCCATTTTGAAAAACTTGATAATCATCAAAAGCACAAGGGAGTCCTTTGGCATTGGCAATATCTAAACGATCCATGACCTGTAAATGTAGATGTGGGGCAAAAGAATTTCCTGAATGACCGACTTTACCAATGATTTCACCAGTTTTTATCTGTTCACCGACAGCGACCTCAATCGAAGCTTGTTGAAGATGGCATAATGCTACAAAAATATTTTCCGCCATTTTGATAATCACGTAATTTCCAGCCACTTCTTGGACATTATTACGACGAGGGTGAAAATTTTGACCGTTGTCTCTGGCTTTAGATAAATCTTTTCGTAAATTGGTTCGTTTGGCTTCAGGAAAACCATCTTTTGCAACCACAATTTCACCATCACAAGGGGCATAGATTGTTTCTCCCCAGCAATAATAATCTTCTACCGGTATGCCTTTTTGTAAATACTTCAGCAATCCACCTTGGTAAGCTGGTTTTCCTAGTTTTTTCCAATCTAACTGAACAAAATCATACGCGTAAGTCGTACCGAATTTATCCGAACCATGACTAGGAATTTGACTGCCAGGCGTATTGGGTGTATGCCATTGACCTTTTAACGGTGCTGATAAAATAACCGGATTTTCCATATTTATTTTCCTTTCTGTTAGCTTCATGACAAGAAATAAAATGGCTAGAGTCAACAACACCGCAATAATCTTATTCTTCGTCAACATAAAATAGCTTTCTCAATTCAGCAAGATACTCATCTAAAAGCTGCGTGGTTTTTGTTAGATCTAAAATTTCTCCATCTGCCAATAGCTCGCTAATCAAGCCTTGATTACTCCAAAGAATGATTTTTTTAGCCTTTCCGATATCCACATTTTTGCGGAATTTACTAGCATCGATTTGCTTAAATAAATCTACTTGGCAATTAAAAGAGACCTGATCTTCTTTACTTGCTAAAAAGCTATTAATCACTTCTGATTTGGTATCCCCTTTTAAATTTTCAATCAATAACACATCAGGATAGGTTTGTAATATTTGAATTTGTAAAAGATACGATTGTCTCAGACGTACGAATACATCTTTTTGCTCGAGATCCAGCTTTAAATAATATTCCTGATGAATCAATTGATGAAAATAATCGTATACTAGCATAAATAATTCCTGTTTATTTTTTACATAATGAAACATCAAGCTTTTAGAAATACCAGATTTTTTAGCAATTTCATTAGTTGAAGCTTGATCAAATCCCCGCTGAGTAAATTCTTTTAAGGCAGCATTTAATAATGCTTCTTTTCGTTCCTTTGGCATATTTAATAACTGTTCCATCATATTCCTCCAACCGTATTGACCTGTTAGGACAAATTGAGTTTAGCAAAATTTACCTAATAGGTCAAATAGATAATGAAAAATTCGTTACCTATCATTTTATGTAAGACATTTTTTCTCTAAGCTTTTTGTATCTAATAAGCACAGATGCTAAAATAAGTATTACTAAAAGGAGGGCGCAACCTATGTTTAAACGAGGAATTTTTGATTCATAAAAACGCATCAATATCCTTTATCAGAATCGCTTCTATTTTACTATCAGGTTACTGCGAATCTGATTTTTGACTTAATCAATTGGTATTTTAATAATCGAAACTTTTATTTATTTTCGTTTCAACTATAAATAAAAAACAATATCAGGAGTGATCCCTTTGCTTGAGAAAAATTTTGATCAATTTGTAACTGATTTAAAAAATTGTACTCGTTGCGCCAATTTTTTAAATCCAGCACCAGTCTTTTTAGGTAATCAAGACGCCAAAATAGTACACATTAGCCAAGCCCCTTCCTATAAAGTTTCTCAAACCAAAAAGCCTTTCACCGATGCTTCTGGGAAAAAGCTACGAGATGAATGGTATCAGGTGAATGAAGAAACTTTTTACGACCCAGCAAAATTCTGCTTTTTAGCAGTAGGCTTGTGTTATCCGGGAAAAAACAAAAGTGGCGGTGACAAACAACCGCCAGCTATTTGTTCAAAATTATGGTTAGATCCTGCTCTTGATTATCTACAAAACAAGTTATTTATTTTGGTTGGCAATAAAGCCGCACAGCATTTTTTTAAAGGACAAGATTTTGCTGAATTGATCTTCCAGACCCAAGAAATTCATGGCAAACCAACGATTGTTTTGCCGCATCCCTCTCCTTTAAATATCAAATGGTTCAAAGACCATCCAGATTTTTATCAGTATCGCTTACCAGAAATTCGTGCAATGGTGCAAACAATGCTCGAAAAATAAACAGCTGCGAAGATTCGCGGTTGTTTTTTTTAAGGTAATAATAGCAAACCTTTTTTCTAACAGTAGAATCTTGAACGCCCTCTTTATTTTTGACATAATTTATTTTCATTTTCCCCTTGACTTAAAGTCCACTTTAACGAGTACACTAAATTTATCTTATACAAGAAAGTAGGAATTTTATGAAATCTGCAATTTTTGAAAAAGCCGGACTAGTATCGGTGGAAGAAGTTGAAAAACCAACCATTCAAGCAAATGATGATGTCATCATCAAAATCGTTCGTGCCTGTGTTTGTGGCTCTGATTTATGGTCTTATGCCCACGGTGACAATAAAGAACCTCATTCTGTCAATGATGGTCATGAAGCTTTAGGAATCGTTGAGGAAATTGGTTCAGAAATTACCACAGTAAAACCTGGCGACTTTGTTATCGTACCATTTACCCACGGCTGTGGTGAATGTGATGCTTGTCGAGCTGGTTTTGATGGTACTTGTGACCGCCACAAAGGCGCAACCAATTGGTCAAATGGTTTCCAATCTGAATACGTGCGTTTTCATTATGGTAACTGGGCGTTGGTAAAAGTTCCTGGACAACCAGCAGACTATACAGAAGGCATGATTAAATCACTTTTGACTTTAGCAGATGTAATGCCAACAGGTTATCATGCGGCGCGTTGTGCTCATGTTGAAAAAGGTGATAAAGTTGTCGTTATTGGCGATGGTGCAGTTGGACAATGTGCTGTTATTGCCGCAAAAATGCGGGGTGCTTCACAAATTGTGCTGATGAGCCGTCATCAAGATCGGCAAGAGATGGCCTTAGCATCTGGCGCGACAGCGGTTGTAGCAGAACGTGGCGAAGAAGGAATCGCTAAAGTTCGTGAAATTCTGGGAGGCGGTGCTGATGCTGCCCTTGAATGTGTTGGAACAGGCCCAGCAATTGAGCAAGCGTTGGGTGTCTTACACAATGGTGGACGAATTGGCTATGTGGGGGTTCCTCATTACAATGACCGCCCTATCGGTTCAACTTTTGCCCAAAATATTTCAATTGCCGGTGGTTCTGCTTCAGTAACAACTTACGACAAACAAATTTTACTAAAAGCTATACTTGATGGCGACATCAATCCAGGTCGGGTGTTTACTCAAACTTATGATTTAGCAGATATTAATCAAGCCTACACTGATATGCAAGAAAGAAAAACAATTAAATCTATGGTTGTTGTTTCTGATCTTGTTTAAAGACCAATTTACCAAGAAAAAACAATCCGTATTGGAACGAATTCAAATAGATTTTATGGAGTGGAGAAATCCGCTCCTTTTTTTGTTATTTTTTTGTAAAGTGATTTTCTCTTAAAGTTTCCTCCGAAAAATATCTATTTAACATATTTTTTTATGATATAATGAATAAAAATAGAAAAGGTGGTATCACAATGGGGAAAATTGAAGAAATTAAGTTTATTGAGGCCGGCAAACCTGCTGACTACGAAAAGGCTGTATCAGAAGCTATCAAAGAACTACAATCGAAAGATTTAACCGTGGAAATTAATCCTACTATGGCAGCTGCTCAAAAAGGTGTCGGTTATATGTATTCTGCAGTTATTGTAGGAAGAAAATAAGCATAGGTTTACTTAGCGTAAAATCTCATAACCAAGACTAAAGTTGGATAACTTCTTTTTATGATTGCTGTAAAATTTAGTTATAAGATTTACAGCAATTTTAGGAGGTATAGGCATGATTAATAATCGATTCGTCGTTCGAAAATGGGCTTTGGTTGTGGCGGTAGTTTTAACTGTTTTAGCAGTAGTTGATTTATTTATTGGAAATTTTAGCCCAATGGGAGTGAATTTCTTTTTTAAACAATTAATTATTATTGGGAAGTTACTCCTCCCTCTGTGTTTTTATGTGCTAGCTTTTAAACCAAAAAAATACCCTCCGGCTGTCTTTCATTAGGCAGTTTTTTTGTGCAACAATATCGCTAATTGCTATAATTTAGCTAGAAACGAAAGGAAGATGACTATGACTTTTCTTGCCATTCTTGCTGGGATCGGTGCAATTTTTAATTATTATGCGGTCACTGCTGGAATCTATTCGTTATTTTTAGCAATCTTTTTGCAAATCCTTTTATTATTACTAGCAATTATTGCCGGGATTGGCTTTCGTGGTCAGTGTTCCCGTCGTAGCTATGATGGCGGTTGGTACAAAGTTGCCACCGTTCGTTTTGCCTTGATTATGATTTCTTTACTAGGTAATTTATCAATCTTTATCGTTTTTATTTTAAATCAGCTAGGATATTTGTCAGGATTTTAAGGGTAGTTTTATTTATGTGGTTTAGATCATCTTTCCCCGCTACTTTATAAAAGCTAAATAAACCAGTTGCCAAAATCAGAGTGATTGGCAACTGGTTTATTGATATTTTTAGACCAAGATCCCTAGTGATTACCGATAATCGGTTTGTCCATTCTTCCAAGCTCGGTCTGCTGTGGAGAAAGTAAATGCTGATAGGTATACAGTTTCCCTTCCTTTAAACTACAGCTTGTATAACCTGTTCGGTCAGTAAATAGCGAATAATCAGGAAACTCATCAACACCAAATGATAAGGCTTCTGCCATTATTTGTTTTTTACCAGCAAATTCTCCACTGCTAGCTTGATGAATATGCCCGACAAAAATACCTATAGTATCACTTTTCGCAATCACTTCTTCAAATCCAGCTGGAAGTTTGGTAGCAATCGCAGGATCTTCCCAGGCTAGTGGATGATGAACTAACAAAATAGTTCCTTTTTCTGCCGGCTTTGCCAACCATTTTTCCAATTGAGCCAGTTGACTATCAGAAATTTTTCCTTCATGATGATCATCTTGAGCAGAGTCCAAGCTAATAATTCTTAGACCACGTATTTCGGTACAATTTAAATACTCTTGGGAATCATTTGCCTCAACCCCCATACCTTCGAAGAAAACAGCTCGTCGATCGTGATTGCCGCGACAAAAAAAGTAAGGTGTTGTTGGTAAATAATGATCTAACATTTTTCGTAACGCTTGATAATCGGATACTTCACCCTCATGTACCAAATCTCCAGTCAATAACACAAAATCATAATCCGTCAAAGGTAAATCTTGTAATAACCGTTCTAATGCTAAGCGAGGATTTTGAGTCTTGGAAAACATCGCTGCAGTAAAATCATTGGTTTGATAATTTTCTCTGAAATGGGAATCAGATAGATGCAAAAAGCGCATGGATGTTGCCTCCTTCTTCTGTTAAATAATTTGGATAACCGAGATTCTCTGTTGTGCGATAATCAAAAAAGTGAATTTTTTCTGCTTTCAAAGCCAGGTTAACGTTGTCGCCAATTTGCCAGTCGGGACGTTCATCCAAAACAATCATCTCCAAAACGCCTACCTGAACAGTGTAGGCATAGCTTTGTCCCAAAAGCTCGCGATATTTAATTTGGCCTTTTAACTGACTAGTTTCTTTGGTAAAACTTAAATGTTCAGGACGAATTCCTAAATAAACTGCACCGTTAACATTAGCTAATTTCTTTTGCCATGCAGGATTTAATGGTAAAAATTGATTAGCAAACTTAATAGTCCCTTGATCATAAGTAACTTCTAGCACATTCATTCCTGGTGAGCCGATAAAATTTGCGGTAAAAGTATTACTTGGCTTGGCATAGACATTTTGTGGTGTATCCACCATTTGAATTTTTCCTTCATTTAATAAAACGATTCGATCTGCCAAAGTCATTGCTTCGATTTGATCATGAGTGACATAAACAAAAGTCTGCTGATAACGTTGATGAATTTTCACCAATTCTTTACGCGCATCTAAACGTAAGCGCACATCTAAATTCGATAACGGTTCATCTAACAGAAAATAGTCACTGCGTTTAACAACTGCACGAGCTAACGCCACCCTTTGTCTTTGCCCACCGGATAAATCTTTTGGTAAACGATCTTTATAGGGCGTTAATCCCAGCATCTCTAGCGCTTCTTCCAAACGAAGCTGAATATCTGCGGCCTTGAGTTTATTTGCCTTTAAAGCAAAAGTAATATTTTCGCTAACTGTCATATGAGGATATAAAGCATAATTTTGAAACACCATAGCGATTTCTCGCTCGCCGCAGGGCATTTGATTCGCTGCTTGGGTTCCTAAAAATAATTCCCCGCTAGTTATTTTTTCCAAACCAGCAATCATCCGTAGCAAGGTGGATTTCCCAGAGCCAGAAGGACCTAATAAAACAATCCGTTCTCCTGCTCCAACAGCTAAATCAATTTCTTGCAGGATTGTTTGGTCCCCATATTTTTTCCCTATTTTTCGTAACTCAATTGTTTTTCCCATGAAAATTCCTCCAATTTATTTGATACCCGCAGAAACAAATGTCCCGATAATATATTTTTGAAAAATGGCATACAGCACCAGCGGTACGAACATCGTAATTAAACTGATGGACATGGCTACCGTAAAATTTGTTCCTCCTTCTGAACTGATATAAGTTTGCATCGCCAGCGGTAGCGTATAATTTTCCACTGTCCGCAAAATTAAAACCGGCCAAACATACTCATTCCATGAAGTAATAAAAAACCAGATTCCGGTAGAAGTAATCGCATGTCGCGTTAGCGGAAAAACAATTTTCCCCATAATCGCAGGCTGTTTGATATTATCTAAGGCTGCAACATCTAATAAACTAGCAGGAATTTCCCGCATGGTTTGTGTCAGTAGAAAAATCCCCATGGCATCTGCAAATTGCGGTAAAATCACACCCCAAGTAGTATTAATTAAATTTAACTTTGCAATCAATAAGTAATTAGGAATCATTGAAACTGTAAAAGGAATAAACATCGTCCCAATAATTACTAAATACCAGATTTTTTTGCCTTTTATTCGACAATACGTAAAACTGTAGGCTGCAAAAAAAGCGACTACCAGCTTAACCACTGTTATGACACTAGCAATAAAAAAGGTATTACCAGTAATTTTTAAGATCGGCAGATTGTCAAACAAATATCGAAAGTTCTCTAACGTAAAAGGCTGCGGGATCAAACTAGTAATCGTCTGATATGCTTCTTTCAAAGGCTTAAAAGAATTGGCGATGATAAATAGTAAAGGATAAATAATGATTATTAAAATGGCAATAAATAATAGATGGGGCAATAATCGTTTAATTTTCATAGTAAACTCCTTTTTCAACAAATTTGAAAATCAAACCTAAGAAAACGGCAAAGATTATCAAGGTCAATACTGAAATTGCCGAAGACTCCCCAACTTTGTACATTTCAAAAGCCTTTTGATAGGCATAATAAATCACGTTGGCACTCCCGTTATTGGGGCCGCCGCGGGTGATAATCTTGATTGGTGTAAAAACATACTGTAGTCCTTGCACAATCGTCATGACTAATAAATATAAGCCCGTTGAACTACTCATAGGCAAAACAATCTTAAAAAATATTCGCCACATAGGTACCCGATCCAGCTTTGCGGCTTCAATCATTTCACGATCGATCCCGACGACTGCCGCAAAAATGACAATAAAATTATAGCCAAAAACTTTCCAAGCAGTGATACCAGCAATCACTGCAATTACCCATCCTTGAAGATTCATCCACATTGGCAACTTCAAACCAAAATGACCTAATAAGATGGCGATTGGTCCAGACACTGGGTTCAAGATCCAAGTAAAAACCATCCCTGCCACCACTAGCGAAATTACTGCGGGAATAAAAAATAGTGGCTTATAAAAATTTTGCCATTTCTCCACTACTACCCCTAAAAGAAAGGAAACAATGTATGGAACGACACAACTTAATAAAACAAAAAGAATCGTATAAACCAAAGTATTTTTCAACACTTTATGAAAAACTGGATCGGTCAAGACCTTACTATAATTAGCAAAGCCAACAAAATCTTTGGTAGGTGAAACCATATTCCAATCAAAAAAACTTAAATAAATCGTATAGATCAAAGGATAAAAAACAAAAATTCCCAGCAGAATAACCGCTGGTGCCAAGTAAATATAACCGATGTAACGCTTCATCAAAGGCAAACTCCTTATGTAAAGCAGTCAGTTAGTAGATGAAAAATTCCTGTTTTTCCTACTAACTTGACTGCTTATTATTCTTATTTGAGTAACTGATTGATTTCTTTTTGAGTTGCTTTCATAGTGTCGCTCACATCGTCACCAGCTAAAATCTTATCTCGCATATCTAACAACTTTTGTTCGGCTTCTAAGCCAGCATCTCCAGGGAAAGAACTCCAGCTGACCATCTTATCCATTTGATCAATCGCCGGTGTCATCATTTGATTTTCAGCCAGAAAAGTTTTTAAACCATCTTCTGCATCAGCCACATCTTTTCTTGGTGGTAAGTAGCCTGTACCTTCTGTCCATCTCGCCATTGATTCAACGCTGTAAAGATACTGTAAAAAGTCCCAAGTGGCTGCTTTTTTCTCATCTGTTTGAGAAGTCACTGCCAACATTGCGCCACCAGCTGGCAACTTCACTTCTTTTCCTTGCCAACTAGGGGACTCGACCGCGGTTGCTGCAAAAGGACTGTTGCTTTGAATATTGTTTCTTTGAGCAATTGTCGTGTAAACCATCCCCACACTGCCATCTATAAAACTTTGCACACCTTGTTCCCAAGTCGTATGAAGAGCAGTTTCATCTTCCACCATACCTTGATACAATTCATAAGCCGCAATACCATCATTAGAAGCAAACGCTGCTTTTCCATTTTTGATAACGTTAGCGCCATTACTTTCTAAAATGGCTTGCTGAGCCCAATTATCAGCGGGTTCTTGGATATATACACCGTAATTGCCGGTTTGTTCTTTAATTGCTTGTGAAAAACTCTGAACTTCTTCCCAAGTTTTGGGACCATTTTCGTCTAAACCAGCTGCTTTTAACATATCTTGATTTAAATACAATACCGGATTACTAATCGAATAAGGAATCCCAACTTGTTTGCCATCCTTTTCCGACAGCGCCATAATATTATCTAAGAAGTGATCCTTAAAAAAATCAGCATTATCAGGATCAACCTCTTCAACTAATGATTGTGGATCAGTGTATTCAAAATTCTCGGCAAAATAATCTTTAAATGCCCAGCCAACTTGCACCACATCAGGTACTTCATTAGACGCAACTGAAGCTTGTAAATTTTGCATTAATCCTTTGTACATATCAGGATTGTATTTGGCAACAACCTTTACTTTGTCCTGTGACTGATTGTAATCTTCCACCAATTCATTAACCGTTTTTCCCCCTTGGGTATCTGCATTGACATGCCAATACTCAATTGTTACGGGCTCATTGGATTTTTTGGTCGTATCAGCATTACCACTACCACAAGCTGCCAGTCCCAAAATACTCAAGGCTGAAACGGCACCCAAAATCATTCTTTTCTTAAACATTGATTCCCTCCTAATTTACCTTCTTGACTATTTCTCTAGCCAAAATCAGTATAAAGAACCTACGTAAATTTAATGAAAAAGTTTTGTAAATTTTCAGTATTGTTTTGGTTTAATATAATTTCCTCTAGAAAAAGCCTCACAACTTCCTAGTAAAGTTACTAAGTCTCTAAAGATAGAAATTAAAGAAGAGCGACAAAAAAAGCCCATTTTCATGGACTTTTATTCCCTCTATATTGTTCTTTGGTTAATTGATAAATCACCCACGTAATCATTTTGCCGGTTTCTTTGGGGTCTTTATCGCTATAAGGCATGGTGGCGATTTTTTCTAGTCCACTTTTGGTTAACACTCTGCCAGATGCTGTATTTTCCAGTTGATGTTTGGCAATTAAGCGATTAAAACCGATTTCTTCAAAGCCAGTCACAAGCAACTGGCGACATGCTTCAGTCGCTAGTCCTTGCCCCCAATATTTTTTATTGAGAATATAGCCCAATTCACCGGTCATCATTTCTTCATTTAAATCATGGTAGTCCAAAGTGCCAATCATTTTGCGATTTTTCTTTAAGACCATTGCATATTTTCCTAAAGGTTCGGCTAAGAAAAAACGCGCCAAATCGTGTTTAGTGTGGTTTAAACTTTGATGGGTGGGAAATACAAAACGGGTATTTTCTTCGTCGCCGGCATATTCCAACATGTCATCGGCATCAGTGATTGCCAACGGTCGTAAAATCATCCGTTCCGTTTCTAATTGGCGGTGCTCATAAAGCTTTAAATATAATTGATTCATTCTTTCAGCTCCTCAAAAAAACTGCTATCAAAAATAGCTTTGACAGCAGTTTACCACATTTATTTACGAGCTAAAAACTGAAAATCAACTGCATTAGCTTTTTCAGCCATTTCTCTTTCATCAACATTAACTAACTGCCCATCACGAACCACCACTTTACCAGCAACAACGGTATTGGCTACTGAATTTTTCCAACCAACTGTTCCTAGTAAAGATTTCGGATCTTGCAAGGTACCGACTAAAGCCAAGTTTCTAGTGTCAATCATAAATAAGTCACCGGCTTTACCAACTTCTAATGAGCCAATATCTTTTCGACCCAATAAAGTTGCACTACCTCGTGTAGCCATCTTCAAAATATCATAACCAGTTGGCGCTTTAGTAGAAGAATTTAAGCGATGCAGTAGATAACTCACCCGCAAATCTTCCAATAAATTTGAGCCATCATTGCTGGCAGAACCATCAACACCTAGTCCCACCGGCACGCCTAATTCTAACATCCGCGGCACTTTACAAATACCTGAAGACAATTTCATATTAGAACATGGACAGTGAGCTACCCCTGTCTGAGTTTTTGCCAAAAATTTCAATTCATCATCATTAAAGAAAATTCCGTGGGCATACCAGACATCGCTACCAGTCCAACCTAAAGTCTCCATAAATTCTAACGGACGCATATTATAATGCTCTTTTACATAAACTTCTTCATCCATCGTTTCCGCCAAATGAGTGTGCAAGCGTACCCCTAAATGACGCGCTAATTTTGCCGTTTCTTTCATTAAATCAGTGGTAACACTAAAAGGTGAGCACGGAGCCAAAACCACTTGATGCATTGAAAATTCAGCAGGATCGTGGAATTTTTTGACGAGACGTTCTGAATCTTTCAAAATCGTGTCAATATCCTGCACGACAGAATCTGGTGGCAAGCCGCCATCTTTTTTGCTCAAATCCATACTGCCTCGCGCCGCGTGTAATCGCATACCCAGCTGATCAGCACTAGCAAACTGCGCTTCCATGATGCCACTTTCACTACCTTGCGGAAAAACATAATGATGATCGAAAGCTGTGGTACAGCCAGTTTTCAATAATTCTCCCAAACCTGTCATGGTAGAATAATAAATCACTTCGTCATCTAAATTTTTCCACAACTCATACAAATAAACCAGCCAATCAAACAATTCCATATTTTGCACATCAGGTAAATTCCGGGTAAATGTTTGATACAAATGATGATGGGTATTGACTAGACCGGGATAAACCAAGTGATGGCTGGCATCAATTTCTTCATCGGCGGTTTGATAATCCGGTCCGATATACGTAATGACACCGTTTTCAATTAAGAGATTGACATTTTCCAACACGCGGTCTTGATCATCACAAGTCACCATCGTCTTGGCATTCTTGATTAAAAGCTTCGACATTTTTTTCTCGCCTCCTGTTTAAAATTACACGTTCATCTTATCACAAATAATTCAGGTTGTATAAATATTTTTTGTGGCAAAAAAATTATTTTTATCCTTTATTTATGGCTAAAATAACAAAAAAGCATTCCATTACGTCTCATAATATAGAAAAAAATTAACCCTTTCCAAAGTACACCATATAGACATTTAAAAAAAATAGTAGTTTATTTTTTTATTTTATCCTGATATAGTAAAATAAAATGGCATTTTTGGGGGAGAAAAAATGAAGGGTATTATTCTTTTTCAATCAAAATACGGCGCAACAAAGAAATACGCTAATTGGTTATCTGATAAAACTGGTTTTTCCTGCGTAGAAACCAAGAAAGCGAAAATTGAAATGGTCCAAAAATTTGACACGATTATTTTAGGTGGAGCTATCTATGCATCAGGAATTTCGGGATTGTCATTCTTAAAAAAACATTTCAATGCCTTGATGGATAAAAAAATTGTGATCTTTTGTATAGGCGCTTCACCTTACGACGAAGCGACAATTCAAGCAATGATCCAGCACAATCTGAAGAAAGAATGGTCTGATATTCCTTTTTATTATTGTCGTGGTGCTTGGGATATGGCTGCTATGACTGCAATTGATAGAAATTTATGCCGAGTTTTACGTAAATCAGTTAAGAAAAAGAATCCTAACGACTATCAATTATGGGAGAAAGCATTGATGGCTGCTGGCGATGAAAGCTGTGACTGGACTGACATAAAATATATTAAACCCATTCTAGACGAGTTAAATAGATAAAAATCATTAAATAAAAAGCAGGACGACGGTTATTTAAAATAGCTACTGTCCTGCTTTTTTAGGTGAATAGTGCCGCCAAAGTTAATCCAATTTTTCTAAACTTTGGTTAGCAATATTGGAGTAGATTATTTTAAAAAGTATACAAACGATTTATTGACAAAAAAACAAAACCCAAAAATCTGAGTTTTGTCTTTCTAAATTTATTCAAATATTTCTCTTACGGCCGCTTCAATCCAATCAAAATCAGCTACTTCAATCGTTCTTAAATCCAAATAATTCCGTTCATTTTTCACTCGTGAAATAATCGGTACTTTTTGCTCACGTAGTTTGGTTTGTAATTCATCGGCAGTATCCGTCTGACTTTTTAGTGTTACCGCAAATGTTGGTAGCAGGTGCTCAGGGTAAGAACCACCGCCGATTTTACTATCGTCTGGTAAGACTTCCGCTTGTAGTTGGTCAGAAATATCAACTAATTTCTCTTTTAAAGCCTGTGCTTTTTCAGCGATTTCTTCTGGTTTTTGGGCAATCATTCTGAGTGTTGGAATCTCCCGAATTGCTTCCTTTTCATCCAAATAAAGACTTAAAGTTGCTTCCAAAGCTGCCAAGGTCATCTTATCAATTCGAATTGCCCGCAACAATTGATTTTTCTTCATTTGTTCAATATATTTTTTCTTACCAACAATAATACCAGCTTGTGGTCCACCCAATAATTTATCACCACTGAAGGTTACGATGTCGGCACCCAATTTTAGGACTTCACGAATGGATGGTTCATATGGCAACCCAAATTGACGCATATCAATCAATAAACCTGAGCCCAAATCATCAATCAAAGGAAGCCCATGTTCTTTAGCTAATTCAGCTAACTCTGCCAAATCCGCCTTCGCTGTAAAACCGATAATCCGATAGTTACTAGTATGAACTTTTAATAAGGCACCTGTATTTTCATTGACACCTTCACGAAAATCTTTAATGTGGGTGCGGTTGGTGGTACCGACTTCAACAATTTCACCGCCTGCCGCCGTCACTACCTCAGGAATCCGAAAAGCACCACCGATTTCGACTAATTCTCCACGAGAAACTAAGACTTCTTTTTGATCAGCCAATGTATTTAGCGCTAGTAAAACCGCCGCCGCATTATTGTTCACGACAATCACATCTTCAGCACCTGTTAATTTTTGAATCACCGAAACTAAGTGACTATAACGGGAGCCTCGTTGCCCGTTTGATAAATCAAATTCCAAATTTGAATAATTGAAACTGACTTCATTTAATTGTTGTCGCACTCGCTCAGATAGATTGGAACGTCCTAGATTGGTGTGTAATATTGTACCGGTAGCGTTGATTACCCGCTTGAAGGAATATTGATGTTTATCTAATTCATCTAAAGTCAAAGCGATAATTTCTTGTTCACTAGGCGCTTCAGTCATGTCACCAGCTAAAACTGCCTGCCGAATTTCAGCTAAAATTTTTTGTAGTCGTTCTTTGACTTTCGAATGAGTTAATCCCTCGTTTGGAATTTGTTTTAATAACAAATCAACACTCGGTAATTGCGCTAAAATTTTCTGTATTTGGTTTGCCATACTTGCCTGTCCTTTCTAACGTTGCGCTAAATCTTTCAAAGCTTCAATCGCTAAAACGACTTCAGCCTTAGTAGTAAAACGTGAAAATGAAAAACGAACGGTGCCGCGATCTGCTGTGCCTAATGCTTCGTGCATCAACGGTGCACAATGATAACCTGGTCGCGTAGCAATTTCAAATTCCGACCACAATAAATCACTCACGATTGCCGATTCCGCATCTTTGATATTTAATGAAAAAACATCTACCCGTGGTTTGGTAAAATCACCATATAAAGTAACCTCTGGCATTTTTTGTAGTTCAGTGACAAATAATTCTCCCAAATCATTGGATTGATAGGTATTTTCCAATAACCATGCGACACTAGCACCTAAACCAGCAATCCCAGGTACATTTACAGTGCCGGCTTCTAATAACGTCGGCAAGCGCTTGGGCTGTGTCTTAGAAAAACTTTGCATCCCATCACCACCAGTTAAAACCGGCTCTAATGGTAAATCTTTTTTCAAACAAACACCACCCGTTCCCTGCGGACCGTATAAACTTTTATGACCAGTGAAACATAGCGCATCAATGCCCTCATCTGATAAATCAATAGGCACTACACCTGCTGTTTGCGAAGCATCCACCACTAAATATAAATCATGCTCACGACAGATTTTTTTGATTGCAGCCAAATCAACTAAATTTCCCGTTACATTTGACGCATGGTTGATGACAATTGCTTTGGTTTTTGTAGTTATTTTTTCAACGAACTCCGCTAAATTTAATTCGCCAGTTACAGATGAGCTGCTGACAAAATCTAGCGTTATCCCACTTGTTTCCAGTTGATATAGCGGGCGCAAAACAGAATTGTGTTCCCAGCTAGTTGTAATTACGTGATCACCAGCTTGCAGTAAGCCTTTTAACACTTCATTTAAAGCCACAGTGGCGTTGTTGGTAAAAGCTACTTCGTAATTTTGATTAGCATGAAAAAGTTTTTTTAGATTTTCCCGTGCTTCATCCACTACTTGATAAGCGTTCAAAGAATAACCGTGGGCGCCACGAGATGGATTGCCATAGGCATCAGCTGACAAAATTTCCGCTACTTTTTTGGCCACTACTGGTGGTTTTTGCAAGGTCGTCGCAGCATTATCGAAATAGTAACCCATTTTATTTCCCCTTTTCTCCTAAAACACGGTAGTTTTCAACACGTTTCGTCACATTTTCTTTATCCAAATATTCTAAAATTAACATGGAAGCTTTACGGCTAGATTGGGTCATGTCACGGAAATCTCCCAGCGCCATTTGCTGGTGTTCAGCAATATATTTTTTAATTAAGTCTATGGCCTCTTGATAAACTTTTTTCAGAATAACAAATTCATGAGTTAAAAAGATAACCCTATCGCCATTCATTGCCTCTAAAACTTCCGGTGCATTTTTATCCAACACTTCTAAGTCTTCTTTTTTAACTGGCGTATAACCACTATCAGCTAACATTCTTTCAATTTTGGCTTGAGCAACTTCTTGATATTTATTAAATGTGACAGTGAACTCAGCTAAAGCAAGCTTGTCATTGGCTGACTTGATTAATTGATTTTCGGTTAATAATTGCAGCAAAGCAGTAATCTCTTTATCCGATAAATTTTTTCGTAAACGTGAGCGGAACTCTTCAGTTGGAATCCCTTGGCGTAAACGGAATTTCTTATGGTACTCATCAATAATAGCTATTGCTTGTTCTTCTAATTTGGCATAGCTTACTGACGTTAAATAACCGACTTTTGTTTGAATCAACTGATTTTCCGTGACCATCTCTGCCAAAATTTCGGTCAACTCGTTTTGAGCAGTGCCTAGATAATCGGCCAATTCTTTTGCAGTTGTAAATGGTTGTTTTTTATTGGTCATAAAGTCAGCAATAATTTCTTCAGTACTGCCTTCTTCTTTAGCCTTCAAACTTTCTAAGACTTCTACTTTAAATCGGCGATGCTTGCTTGGCGCAGCATCTAACACTTCACCACCAGCAATCGTCTCCATTGGTGAATAGGCCCGCAAAATAAAATGATCTCGTTCTTTGACAGCCACTTGTTCTTCTAAGCGCAACTGTAAAAAACCTTCTGTCCCAGGTGCAATCCATTCTGCACCTAAAGGAACCGTTCGTGCCATGACTTCTCGCGTGCCAATTAATAACCGCACACGATCCCATAAGCCAATCCCATTTTCTACTTCTGGCAAACATTTTATTTTAACATCCAACATCCAAGTATCATGTAATTTGTCAGAAATTGACAAGACATCCCCTCGTTGAATCTCATCTTTACTCAAATTAGCTAAATTCAAAGCCGTTCGTTGACCAGGAAAAGCTTCTTCCACATCAGTTTCGTGGACCTGGATATTTCGTACCCGCACTTTTTTCCCTTCTGGATATAAATTTAATTCGGCACCAACCTTAATTGGACCATCCAATAACGTGCCAGTAATAACCGTCCCAAATCCCTTGACACTAAATACCCGATCGACATTGATACGAGCTTGTCCATTTTGGGTAGTTTCACTGATATTTTCCGCATGGGTCTGAATTCTTTCCAGTAATTCAGGAATACCTGTGCCGGTCACA
Organism: Enterococcus sp. JNUCC 77; assembly: GCF_054819945.1. NCBI lineage: Bacteria > Bacillati > Bacillota > Bacilli > Lactobacillales > Enterococcaceae > Enterococcus > Enterococcus sp. JNUCC 77. Next base: position 564,749 of record NZ_JBTHIG010000002.1, on the reverse strand, counting down.
GCGTCAGTTTCGATAATTTCTGCATCGGCTAATGGTGTTTCTTTTAATTGCTCTCGAATATCATCAACTACTAGTTCTTTTAAATCAGGATCAACGGTATCAACTTTAGTCAACACAATCAGAAAATCTCGAATTCCTAACAAGGTTAAAATATCAATATGTTCCTTAGTTTGAGGCATGATACCTTCTTGGGCATCAATCACCAATAACACTAGATTAATTCCCGGAAGCCCAGCTACCATGTTTTTGATGAACTTTTCATGACCAGGAACGTCGACAATTCCCACACGCATCCCGTTTTTTAAATCTAAATAGGCAAAGCCCAAATTAATCGACATGCCGCGCTTTTTCTCTTCCTTCGTGGTATCGGTTTCAATCCCCGTCAAGGCCTTAATCAGCGTGGTTTTCCCGTGGTCGATATGTCCGGCCGTTCCAATAACAATATTTGCCAAGCTAATCTTCCTCTCTTTTTTGATATGTTGCTTTCAAGCCCTCTTGCTCCCCAATATAATAGCCTTCTGATTTCACTTCAGCTTGTTTTAATAACGTATCTAATTGCTGATGATTTTCCAAGGGATACTTTAAAGAAAAGCCGCAACTGGCGTAAATCTTTTCCGGAGTGGGAATGATTCGCGCCTGTAGTTGGGCTTCTTTGGCAATTTTTTCAGCTTTCATCGCTTCATGGGTTGAGTAAAAGAGGGCGACGCCAAATTTCTCCATCGCCAAATACTCCTTAAAATAATTTTTATGGTTTCACAATCCGGTCAGATACCCGCATCATTTCGATAATGCGGAACATATTAGTAACTTCACCGACAGCCACTTGATCGGTAATTTCAAAGAAGTTCAAACAAGCACCGCAAGCATAAACTTCTACACCATTATCTTGTAATTTTATCAAATCTTCTACTGAGTCAGAGCCTTCAATCACAGACTGCACACCACCATTGTAGAAAATAATTTTACTAGGTAAAACATCCTGCTCGGTTAATGAATAAATAAACATTTTTAATAAGTTTTTACCTAATTCTGCTGAGCCTTGACCGATCGTGTTAGTGTCAATCACCACAATATAATCGTCAGACTTTGGTGCAACCACAACTTCTTCAGTCACTTCTGGATCAGGAATATCGGTTTCTTCGCCGTTCGCTTTTGAAATTACGACTGTATAATGTTGAGGACTATCTTGGTTCATTTGATAGACATAACCTAATTGATCCGCCATCTTACGCAAGTTCTGTGTAGCAATTTCATTATCGACTAACGTTTCTACGGCTTCATGTTCACGTAAAGCTTTTTTTGTTTCAATAACCGGTAATGGGCAAGCCATTCCTAATGCATTAACTTTAAACATAACCTATTCTCTCCTTAATAAACGATAATATCTTTTTCTTCTCTTGGAATCACCACGCCGAAATCTTCTGCTGGAATACCAGCTGATTGTAGCTCTGAAACTAATTTTTCTGCATCAGTTTCAGGTACTGAAACCAATAAACCACCTGAAGTCTGTGGATCATATAACAATTCTTCAATACCAAAATCTTCAATCGTGAAATCCATCTTGCTCTCCATATAATTACGATTGCGTTGCCCGCCAGCTGTTAAAATAAATTCTTTGGCGGCAGTATAAGCTTCCTCAAAATACGGTAGTTTTTTTGAATAAATTTCAGCGGAGAATTTTTCTCCCACCATCTCATGTAGATGTCCAGCTAAACCAAAACCTGTCACGTCGGTACAGCTCGTGATTGGATAATTGCGAATAATATCCATCGCATATTTATTCAAAGTTTCCATTGATTTAGTCGCTTGATTAAAAGCGTCTTCTGATACTTCACCTGCTGAATAGCCGACAGTTAAAATGCTAACGCCTAATGGTTTAGTTAAAATTAAATGGTCACCAACTTGACAAGTGTTATTTTGATAAATTTTTTCGGGATCAACAGTGCCTGTCACAGACAAGCCATATTTGACTGAGTGATCATGAATTGAATGACCACCGGCTAAAATTGCGCCAGCTTCTTCAACTTTTTCTGCCCCACCTCGTAAAATTTCTTTTAATATATGTAAATCTTTTTCTTCTGGAAATGCTACGATATTTAAAGCCGATAACACCGTTCCACCCATCGCATAGACATCACTTAGGGCATTGGCTGCCGCAATTTTTCCAAATAAGTAAGGGGCAGTCACCATTGTTGGGAAAAAATCAACCGTCTGGATAATCGCCAAATCATCTGTTAGTTTAATAACAGCAGCATCATCCGTTGAATCAAAGCCCACTAATAAGTTCTCATTTTTTGACTTAGGTAAATCGGCTAAAAGATCACCTAAATTCCCCGGTCCAATTTTGGCATTACATCCGCCACATACAATTAATTGTTGCACTGATTCCATCTCTGTGCACCCCTTTCCACTGTCATATTATAACAGTTTTATGTGAAATTCTCCACAAAAGATCTCGTTATTAAGATAAGACTCATAGAGTTATGATGGTGCTTTTAATAAGAAAATGCAATACCTTGAATTTACACATAAAGATAGCTCATCATTGAAATTTATATAAAAGAAGTTTGGTAAGAACACTATTAAGAAGGATCAACTATGAATAACTACAAACAGCTTACTATATTTTAACGATAAATAATATTTGCATTTATAGCTATCGATGATTCAATTTGAAAAATTACTCGTCAAATGGATATAACCTTTTTACGATTTTAAGTGGATGGTATATTGGACTTTACATCTTAAACACCAAAAAAACCGAAAACAATTAAGTTTACGGTTTTTTATAGCTGCTACAACATGTCATTATACAACGCAATAATCTCTTCCACCGTTGTTTCTCGTGGATTCCCTGGTGTGGTAACATCTTTTAACGCATCTTTAGCAATTTGTGGAATATCTTCTTTCTTCACACCTAATTCCGTCAAGTTTTGCGGAATGCCTACATCAATGCCTAGTTGCTTCACAGCAGAGACAGCTTTTTCTCGCACTTCTGACAACGGTAATTGATCAACCCCCGGGATATTAAATTTCTCAGCGATTTCGCGGTATTTTTCGCCTGTAAAATCTTTATTGTAATCCATAATTAGCGGCAATAAAGTTGCGCATGCCACACCGTGGGGAATATTGTACCAGGCACTTAATGGATGGGCCATGCCGTGAACCAAACCTAAACCAACATTCGAAAAGCCCATGCCAGCAATATATTGTCCCAATGCCATCGCTTCTCTAGCAGATTGATCTCCCGCAAAAGATTGACGTAATGAATTCGCAATTATTTCAATCGCTTTAATATGCAACATGTCGCTCATTTCCCAAGCGCCCTTAGTTACGAAACCTTCAATCGCGTGGGTCAAAGCATCCATTCCCGTTGCTGCGCATAAACTCTTTGGCATGCCCATCATCATATCGCTGTCGACAAAGGCCACCACCGGAATATCGTGAGGATCGACGCAGACAAATTTGCGATGATTTTTTGCATCAGTAATCACATAATTAATCGTTACTTCTGCTGCTGTACCAGAAGTTGTCGGCACTGCTAAAATCGGCAGACTTGGTTTTTTTGTCGCTGCGGTGCCTTCTAAACTAATCACGTCGGAAAATTCAGGATTTTCAATGATAATTCCAATTGCTTTTGCGGTATCAATCGGTGAGCCGCCGCCAATCGCCACAATATAATCTGCCTTCGCCACTTTACAAGCTGCAACGCCCGCTTGCACATCTTCAATCGTCGGATTTGGTACAATCTCATCAAAAATTTCATAAGCCAAATCAGCTTCCTGTAAAATAGTTATCACTTTTGTCGCCACTTCAAATTTCAGCAGATCTTTATCCGTCACTACTAAAGCTTTTTTGAAGCCGCGTTTTTTGGCTTCGTTGGCCACTTCGGTGATTGCGCCTTTCCCAAAATAACCTGTTTCATTTAAAATCATGCGATTTACAACCATTTTCTTGCCTCCATTAATATTTATTGTGATAAAAGTCGATAAACTCTAAAGCATCTTTTTTCTTTTTAAAAAAGATTTCTTCGGTTTTTATTACCGTTTTTAATTTGACACAGAAATTCATACCAACTTTATCTAAGTGCAGACTTTGAATTTGTTGGATCGGAAATAACATAAACTGCCCATCGCTAAAATCTAATAGTAAGTAATGATCGGTGCCGACAATCTGCCCGTTATAAGTAATAAACTGGCGATTGTTCTTGATTTCATCGATTAAACGTTTGTCTAATTTAGCCACTTCAGAAATTTTTTCTATCCCAAAATAACTACGTAAATCTTGCATTACTTCATTTTCTTGTAGTTTTTCTTTTTTCTTTTTCAGGAAATAAAAACCTAAAAATAAAATCAGATACAATCCTGCCAGTATTTGTAAATCTCGTGCTTGCAGATTTTTTTCAATCACGAGTCCGTTAACCATGTATAACACCAAGATTACCAACGCGCCTTTTAAAAAATAGTTCAGTTGGTATAAGGTTTTATCTAAAGTAACTTTTCTAAGTAAAATGCCTTGTCCACCCATCGTGGTTCCTCCTAACCTTTTTTCGCAATATATTGTTGAATTTCTTTTTCATAAGTCAGCTGTCGAATGTTAGCTAAAAAATCAGCTTCTTTGGCGATTTCGTATAATTTCGTGACTGCTTTCATATGACTTTTTTTATCTTTCGGTGCGACGATGACAATCACATCGACCGTTAAATTTTCCGAAAAATGAATCGGCTGATGGAGCTTTAATAACGACATCCCGACTTTATAGACGCCATCTTCTGGGCCAGCGTGAGGAATTGCGACGCCGGGTGCGATAACAAAATAAGGAAATTCTGGATCATAATTTTCAATAATCGTCTCCAAATAATCTTTGTGAATATATCCTTGATTAACTAGTGGTTTACCAGCAATTCTGATGGCTTCGGCTAATGAATCAACTTTCGGATAAATTTGAATATGGGAAACTGGCAATAATTCCACCAGCTCTGGATCGTTTTGACTTTTATTCACTTCCAAAGTGACATTGTTGGTTAAAATATAATTTTGCAAATCATCAACCAAACGCTGAAGATCCGTGACTTCACTGTTTTGTTGGATAATATTTACCAGTTGCGTCACCATCTGATGATTATGATTGCTGGTATTTGGTTGGAAATTAATTCGATTAGTGACTTCATTTTTCAGATTAATTTTCTCTTCATTGCTAAGAAAATGATTGATAAGAAAAACTTCTTTGTTGGTTTTTAGCGGCACCGTTGAAAAAACCACGTCGACTTGGCTCAAATCTTCTTTATAAAACTCTCTTAATGAGACATTTTTGGCGAAACGAATGTTATTGAACAACAGTTTTAATTCGCCAAACAGCAATTTTGAGACCGAAATTCCATGCTGACAAACCACGATCGCATCAATCGTACGCTTAGTTTGTTTTTCCAACTCTTCACTGACAAAACTCAGTAAAATAATCGACAGATAAATCAATTCGCCTTCTGGAAAAGTGATCTTTAAGTATTTTTCAATTCCAGAAATCGAACGTTTCACTAGCGGATGAATATATTCATAATCATCGACGGCTTTCACACTTAAAACTTCATTGTCTGGCAAACCAAATCGAATTCGATAATACGCCGGAATCAAATGCTGATACAAAGCTTGTTCTAACTGGCATTTATCTTTAATATTGGTGATCCCTAACACTTCAAAACTATTAATAAAGCGAATAATTTCTTGCTCCAGCTGCGGATCTTGATAATTCGAGCGAATCTTAATCAAGTTGGTACTCAACAGTTGAATCGAAATAAAATGAATTTCGTTGATACTGTCTTGCCCCGTTAAAAAGGGCGACAACGCCGTGCCGATTTTTTGATAAAAATCCGGCTCCACCATACGAATATAACCATCTAACAAACCATTCTCTAACGTATTGCCTTGTTTAAAACGATAGATACACATGGCAATCGTCAAATATAAATCTGTTCGTTTAAACTCAGTAAATTCTAAATCCAAATCCTCTTCCAAAACCTCGATTTTTTGCTTCAAAGCTTCAAAAATTTGCGGATCCATCTTAATTACTTGCAAAATTACTTTTAATTTCGTGGCACTATCTTCAAACTTGCGGATAAATTTAATCCCCAAACGGCGAATGTCACTTTCTTTCCCTTTCAAGAAAAACCCGGTCTTTCGGGAAAAAGAAAGCTCAATCTGCAACTCATCTAAATAGTCAGTTTGGAGTTTCTTCTTATCTTTAATCACCGTGTTTTTACTTATCTTTAGCCGCTCGGCCAAAGATTGCAATGTCTCGTGATGATGAAACAAGACGGCTAAATATAAGACAATTAGCCGCTGTTCATCACTAAAATGGAGCTCGGCGACAACACTTTTTAAATACGTTCTGATCTTTTTTTCTTCACCATCAAAAGTTAAGAAAATTCCGACTTTTTTAATGCTACCTAATTGATTTAATTGGAGTTCCTGATTAATTTTTCTAATCCGATAATCAAGTTTCCCTTTCGTCAAACTGAATTTTCTTTCCAGTGAAGTCAGACTGTTATTGCGATTTGACAAAATCATTTCTAAAAGTTGCACCGCCAAAACATCCATTGGTCTTCCCTCCTTGTTACTGTTAAAGCTTTATTATAATCTAATCAACATATCGCTCACGTTGGTTTCAAAATAATCGTTCAAAACTTCTTTTAACAAATACGGCGAGCGAGGTATCGCGTCAATCGTGTCTCCTGCAATATGAGAAGTAATCACAATATTATCTAAAGCCAACAATGGGTCGTCTTTTTTAATTGGCTCTTCCCAAACAACGTCCAGCGCAGCACCAGCAATTTTATGATTCTTCAAAGTTTCCACCAAATCAGCTTTATTGACGATATCTGGCCGTGCTGTATTTATCAAATAGGATGACGGTGGCATCAGATCAAATAAATCTCGGTTAATCATATTTTTCGTCTCAGGCGTCACTCGCACATGCAGCGAAACAATATCTGCTGTGCGGAATAAATCTGGCAAGTCGACAAACGTAATCTGCAATCCTTCTGCGGCGATTTTTTCTTGGTCGACAAATGGATCATACGCCAAAACTTCTACGCCTAAAGCATTCAAACGCTTCACAACTAGTTTGCCAATGTATCCTAAACCGACTAAACCGACTTTTAAATTCGCCAAAGTTGTTTTGTAAGGATCATTGGGGAACTGTTTCGGCCAAGCGCCCTGCATCACTTGCTGATGAGCAAAAGCAATATTTCGTGTAATCGCATACATCAAACCAATCGTGAAATCCGCGACTGGCTCGGCATTACGAATCACGTGAATCAAAGGAATTTCTCGCTTCTTGACTTCATCAGTGGCGATATGTTCCAAACCACCGCGACAAGTGCCGATTAATTTTAACTGCGGTGCAGCTGCCAGCATTGCTTTTGAAATCGGCGCGATATGCACCAATAAATAATCCGCTGTGGCTAATGCTTCCAAAATACCTTCAGGAATTTCCACCGCTTCTGGTCCTTTTTGCTCAATCAATTTAATTTTTTCTTGAAACTGTTCCTTATTTAAATCGGCATACCAGTTAAATTTTTCTATTTCAATTGGTTGTGGGACATTTAGTTGTTGCGCGGCATCGACTAAAGTTTCCCCACTGACTAAACCATCTCCAACTACGACAATTTTGCTCATCTAAACTGCGGCTCCTTTCTCAGCCAAAATTCCGGCTTCTTCTTCCATTTTTGCCATGCTTTCCAAGTAGGCGTGGATTGATTCTTTTTTGATTCTGACAAATAGATACAAAATAATGTAAACTACCACGGTAAGTCCGATCCAGAGTGGATTTTGCGTCATAAAGATCAAGAATAAAATCCCCATAATATGATTGGTCATCACAGCAAAACTACAAATCATCAACGCACCTTCTGGTAAATTCACACCAACATCAACCGCAACTTGGGTAAAAATTGGTGCCACTGCAGTAATAATATACAAACCACCAACACACCAAATCGTGCCACTAATCAATGATTTAAAAATATTCCCATTTGAAATACAAATAATTAATTCAATCATATAAGGAATTGCAATCAAATCGACCATTGGCAAAGTTTGGTTACCAGGTAAGAAAATCGCCAAAAGCAACACGATTGGAATCAATAACATCCCCGTTAAAAGAGTTGCTGTTTCACCATAACCCGCCGCATCATTGATCGCTAAATACCATACACGGTCTTTGCCGCCAGAAGATTTTGCGGTGCCTTTTGATGCATCGGTAATCGCTGTAAATGCCGAAGCAAAAATCCCAGCAATTTTCGGGAAGATCGCCATAATTGCTGAAGTCGAAATCCCGATAATCATAATTTCGCCCCAACCAGTCAAACTATCTAACCGCATGAAGTTACCGGCCATCCCTAAACATAAGCCTAAAACAAAGCCTAAAGAAGTTGGTTCTCCTAAAAAGCCTAATTTATCTTGCAAAGTTTCTGGATTCCAACGAACTTTATTAGCACCTAATTTTGTCAACAGAAAATCCATCAATAAAGCTAAAGGTACCGAACAAATATGATGTGGCGCACTCATGGTACAACGAGGATAACCATAGTAAATTGACCATCTTTTCGCCACAATTTCGGTAAAAGTTAAACAGTAAAGATTAGATAAGACCATCAAACCAATTGACAACCACAAATTGCCGGTAGAAATATACAACATCGAACCCCAAAGCATGAAAGAATAATTATTCCACAAATCAGACGGCATAAAAATATCGGTAAATTTAATAATAAATAAAACTGCCTGTAATACTAAACCTAGCGCCAAGAAAATCATACCGACCTGTGTCGAGTAAGCCACCACACTTGTCGCCTGCCAACCAGTATCCAAAATCCTTAAATTTACACCAGTTGTTTCCACCATCCGATTAATCGCGGGTGTCACAATCGGCGTGTACGCACCGATAATCATATTAAAACCAGTCAATCCGATTCCGGCATTCAACGCTGCATTAAACGCTTTTTTTGGCTTCACTTTCATGATTAAAGCAATAAAAAAGATAATCACTGGTACGACGATTGCCGCACCAAAGGCATCCATTATAGATGATAAAATATTTAGCATGTCATCGATCCTTCTTTCTTAATTTTCTATATATCTAAGCTATTTGCTTCATTTAATAAAGCTTCAAAAAATTCTTCTTCCCCCATACCTGAAAGTAAAGCCACCGCATTAATAGTTGGTAACTCATATTTGCGTTTTAATGGACTCGTGTGAACAATAATGTCCCATTTGCCGCTGGCTAGTTGTTCATCGACGCCACCAGGATTGACTTCCACCGTGCTGGCTTTATAACCATGCTCTTCTAAAAAATCTTTTACTTTTCCAGCCACCATCGAACTAGTAACAGTGCCAGAGCCACAGACTGAAATGATATTTAATTTTTTTGCCATTTTTATTTCCTCCTAATTTTTTGAAATTTATTTTTTACTCCGGGCTTCTAAAATTCCTGCTTTTGGAGTCACACCAAATTGATCGGCTAAATCCCACAATTGATCACTAGTAATTTTCTGTTTGAAGCCACCGGGAACACCGACAACTTTCATATAAATGTCCGCCGCTTTTTCCACCGTTTCCACTAAACCAAACGCATCATCCATCGATTGTCCAGCGCCCATAATCCCGTGATGTGGCCAAATAACAACACGTGAATCGTGCATTTTTTCCGCCGAAGCCAAACCAAGTTCCACTGTGCCAGCTACCATCCAAGGTAAAACAGAAACACCATCAGGGAACACCACTAAACATTCAGTAATCATTTCCCATAAAGAACGGGTAAATTTATTTTCATCTAAATCATGCACAAAAGTCATCGCCGACACCGCAATTGAATGACAGTGTAGAATCACTCGATGATTTTTATCTTCTGCTAAACGAACCGCGTGGCATTTTAGATGTGAAGCAAATTCACTGGTTGGTAAGCCGCCCCCTTCTAGGCCCCACAATACTTTGTAGCTACTGCCAGTTCCATCTAATTTAACAATCGCTAAATTCTTTGTCGGATTTTGGCAAATATTTTTAAAGTAGCTACCCGAAGCGGAAACTAAAAAGATTCGGTTCGCCAATTCCGGCACTTCAAAATCTAATTGTTTTTGATTAATCGCCGCATCAATATCTAAATATAAACGAACTTCCTCTTCATCTAAAAGGTAACTAATATTTCCACCATTTCTTTCGTCCCAACCGTTTTTCCATAAATTTTCGGTCACTTCCTGCATTTCTTTAATAAAAGGTGCTTGATAAATATCATGGATAATCATTCTTTTTCCTCACTTTCTTTTTTAAAAAAATTTGTGATTAAGTTAAAGATCTCAGTTTCATTTTCCTTACTAGCTAAATCCAGCATGGCTGCCTGATCCATAAACATTGCCATTAAATTTTGCAACAAGGTGAGTTGATCTTCCCCCTTGTTAAAGCCTAGAAAAAAAGCATAATCTGCATTGATGAATTGATCCGTAGTCCCCATTTGTCCAAATTTTACGGGATGTGCTAATTTTAAAATATAAATAAAAGGTTCTTTAATATGATTCGGATCTGTATGCGGGATCGCTACAGCACAAGTTGGGGTTTGCAAACCCGTCGGATATTCCGCTTCTCTTTGAATAATGGCATCGCTGTAGCTTTCATTAATAAAATTTTCCGCCAATAATTTTTGTTCAACAAATTGAACCAATGATTCAAAATTCTCATTCCCTTGATAAATATCGACTAATTTGGGATGAAAGAGATTATTAGTGATAAACATTTGACTTACCTCCCTTCAACTTGAACCAAGTTTAGCATGGCTATTTTACAAAAAGTATCCGCTTTCATCACAAAAAAAACATTCTACTGATAAAAAAGTGTGATCTAGTTATCGACGTCTTTTTCCACTGACTATTTTGGAGAACAAAAAAAAGACCTTGAAAAATTTCAAAGTCTTTCTAATTTAATACTATGCAATACCCACTAAAGACAACACAATTCCCAATGCTACTACTAGCGCAATCAATAAAGCAAAATTCATTTTTTTCTTAGATAGCAACCAGAAACACAATAGAGTGAACAGTAATGGAATAATACCAACAAATATTTGGTCTAGTACTTCTTGAATAACTAATTCCTGTCCGCCGCCTAAATTAAATTTTAAGCTCGATTGAAATGAGACGTTACTTGCAGTCATTCCGCCAATCATAATCAAACCTAAGATACTCGCCGCTTTTGTTAACACGCTGATCATGCCGGACGCATATAATTCCTCAATATATTTAGCACCGACAGAAAAACCAAATTTGGTCAGCGACCAACGGGTAATTAATGATGGAATATTGTAAACCAATAGAAAAATAATCGGTGCCAAAGGATTTCCTTGTTCTCCAAATGTCATAGCTATCCCAGCTGCGACTACTCGTAAAACGCCCCAAAATAATGTGTCACCTATTCCTGAAAATGGTCCCATTAAGCTAGCTTTTACAGTATTAATCGAGGAAGCATCAAAATCTTCTTTTTCGCTATTTTCTTTTTCCATTGAAGCTGCAAGTCCCATAATGAAAGTACCGACATTTGAAGTCGCATTGTACCAAGTAATATGTCGCTCTAAAGCAGCAATGCGATCCTCTTTTTTATCATAGTACTTATTGATAAAGGGCATCATGGCATAACAGAAGCCACTCCCACCTTGTTTCGCATAATTAAAAGGGGCAAACACGGTAAAAGATCTAAAAAAGATGGATCGTAACATTTTTTGTTCATCTGCTGAAATTGTTGCTGTTTGATTGCTCATGCTAAAAAGTCCTCCTCTTCCATTTCTGCTGCATCACCAGTAGCAGCTGTTGCCACCCCTGAGTTTTTCATTTTTAAAAAGTCTTGATCAATGCTTACTTGGATCACTGCTGCGATGATTCCTAAAGTAGCTACCGCAATCAATGGTAATTTCAGATAGGCTACACAAACAAAACCTAGCAAATAATAAACCGCTAATTTGTTTGACCAAACCATTTTCAATAGCATCGCGAAACCAACTGCCGGCAATAATCCAGCTACGACACCTAAACCATTTGTAATAAATTCTGGCAAACTATTAACAAAATTTGAAACCGGTGTTGCTCCTGCTAAAACGGATACAAAAATTACTACTGAAAAAATAATATATTTCAAAAACCAGACACCGTAATGCAAGAATACAATTCTTTTTTCATCGCCAGCTGCAGCTGCTTTATCAAACGCGCCTCCAAAACCCGAGCATAAAATATTGACACCAATTTCTAAAAGGCCACCTAAAAGTCCTAATGGTACAGCGATTGCCAAAGCGAATTTTTGATCGCCGCCACTTAAGATCGCAAAAGCAATAGCCAAGGTCGTTCCAAATGAAGGATTCAAAGAAACCGCCCCACCGACATTTACAGCACCGATAAATAGTGCTTGTAAGGCGGCACCTAAAATTAAACCTGTCTGTAAATCACCTAATAATAAACCGACTAAAGCACCAACAACAATGGGTTGATCGGCCATATTTTGTGCCAATAACCAATTCCCACCAAAACAAATGAAATAAGCAATGGCACACAGTAAAGCTGCTGTTAAAGTAGTCATGTCGCTTTTCCTCCTTCTTACATCATATCTTCAAGTTTTTTTGCACTATTATCTGGAATAATTTGGTGAACTACTTTTAGATTTGGAAGCTTCAATAAACGATCGAGGGCTTCGCTTTCTGCTTTACTTAATAAAATTGAAGAACCGATTGCTAATTTTTCTTCTTTTGGAACACCATCGAAACGGCCAACATTGGCTAAGTTGACTCTTTCAACTAATGTACCTAAAGCTTGGGCTAATTTTTCTGCATCGGTCACATTACCTACAATCACCATTAAATCTGCTTCTTTCGCTTTTGGATTGTCAAAAAAGGTAACTGTATCCTCAACTGAACGAATCAACGCTTTTACATCTGATGGCAATGCCATTTTTAATGACATTTGTTGCGTCTTATCTTGACTTGCCCCATCATTGGCCACAATAATACGATTCACACCTAATGCTTTGGGCCATGTTAAAGCAATTTGTCCATGAATTAACCGATCATCTACTCGTAAATCTTTAATCATTAGTACCACTCCTTTTTAAATAAAATCATCTTCAGCATCTTCAGTCATATCTATGTGAACCAGTGATAGTTCTTGACGACATTTTTCAACTAACTCTTCTACCATTGAACTAGTTAATGTCTCACCAGCCAGAATAATTTCTAACAAAATAGGTAAATTAAAGCCTGTAATCAGGTGAAAATCATACTTGTTTTTATAATTCACCATTTTTTGATTCACACTACCGCCATATAAATCAGTAAAAACAATGTACTCATCTTGATCGTTATATTTTTCAAAAAAATCATCTATTTTTTCTGTATAATCGGTATCATCCACATAGGCATCGATCACAGTAATTTCCGACCGTTCGCCAATTAACAAGTTTAAACTTCCCTGAATACCTGACGCGAAGGTGCTATGAGTTGCAATTAGAATATTACGCATTTTTTACCTCCTGTTTCATTTCATTGGTTATAGAAAAATTCCTAACTTTACGCCGTCCATCTGAATATTTGTTTCCATTGCTTCATTAATATCTGCCAAATCAAAACGATGAGTAATGATTTCGTTTATTGGTAAATTTTGTTGCTTCGCTTCTTTTAAAAATTCACACGCTTGAATCCAGTCAATTGATTGGTACGTCCACGAGCCCACTACTTTAATTTCTTTATTGCAAATATCTAAATGGGGATTATAAGTTGCCTCACCGTTATCAACAAAGAAACCCAATTCACACATTCCTCCAGCACGACGAACATATTTCCAAATGGCTGCTGCAGCTTTAGGTGAACCCGTACATTGAAAGGCAAAGTCAGCACCTTTTCCATTTGTTAAAGCTTTTACTTCCGCGACAGGATCATCACTTTCAGCTATATTAACCGTCCAATGGGCTCCTAATTTTTTAGCCAAAGCTAAACGATTTTTGTCGCCATCAACAGCAATGATATTTCTGACACCCATAGTTCTGACTAAAGTTAATAGTAACAACCCAATTGGTCCGCAACCTTGAATAACTACATTTGAATGATGTTTAAAATTTGTAATCTCCTTGGCTTTTTCTACAGCATGAACTACGACAGCAGCAGGTTCGATCAGCATTCGCAAGTCTAAATCCATATCGCTAACGTTGAAAATAACACTGTTAGGATTGATTTTAATATATTCACCAAACCAACCATTTAAGAAATGCTCTTTCCCTGGCAGCAACCCATAAATCGCACCATTCTCACACAAATGTAGGTTTTCAGGATCATTTAAACAAGTGTCGCATTCACCACAAGGTTTTAAACCAGTCACAATTTTGTCGCCCACTTTTAACGGTTTGCCATAATAATCTTCGGTTACATTTTTTCCAATTTTAATGATTTCTCCGGTTCCTTCATGCCCTAGATGGATCGGAATATAATTAAATGGATCTCCTTTGTATTCATGGACATCAGTCCCACAAATACCACATGCTTCAACTTTTACTAAAAGCTCATCCTCATTAATTTCTGGAATCTCAACTTCTTTAAGCTCGATTGTTTTTTCACCAGTCAAAACAGCAATTTTACTAGATTTTGTCATCAGATTTCCTCCTTATGCCTTATTAGATGATCCAAACACACGAATTTTTGCAGCAATATTTTCTTTAACTAATTCGATTGTTTTCATGTCTACATCAAATAGAAAAGCATCATTATTTTCGTTTAAATAATCTCGTAAACCATTCGTAACTTCGTATGACATGGTGGAATAATAATTGATTTTAGTAATCCCATTTTTTATCGATTCGCGATATTCTTCATCTTTCAAACCAGAACCACCGTGCATGACCAATGGTTTATTGGTTTTATCATGAATTTCTTTAATTCGTTGATAATTCAAATGAGGTTCGGCTTTATATAATCCATGAACTGTACCAAAAGCAATCGCTAATGCATCCACGTCAGTAGCTTTAACAAATTCCGCTGCTTCTGCAACATTAGTGTAAGTATCATCCATCTGGTCATAATCTAAATCACCACTGCCGTCTTCTGCGTTCATAATCCCTAATTCAGCTTCCACCGAGACATTTAATGCTCGAGCAATTTCCAAGACTTGATTAGTCCGCGTGATATTTCCTTTAAAAGGTTGGGTCGATGCGTCTACCATGACAGAGGTAAAACCTAAGTGCATGGCCTTAACAATTGTGTCAAAATTTTCACCATGATCTAAATGGACAACTACCGGTACCTTGGCTGTCTGTGCCAGTTGTAAATACATCGATGCCGCCTGCTCCAAAGAAATGTATTGTCCATGAACCTCCGCAAATTGCAAAATCACTGGTGCGTTTTCAGCTTCTGCAGCTGCAATAATTCCTCGCGCTGTATTTAAATCAGTCGCATTAAAAGCTCCTACAGCATATTTTTCAGTTTTAGCCTTTTCTAATACCGTTTTTAAATTTACTAACATTCCTTCAACTTCCCTTCAAAAAGTTTGTGTTCTTTTTTACAAGGTCAGAATACCATAGAAAAATACGCTTACATTCAAATGAAAAGCAAGAAGGATTTCGGTCAAAAAAAATGCCCTAACATGACTGAAATTAGTCATATTGAGGCATTACATTATAAAATTTCTATTTATCCGCTATTTTTCACCGTTCAAATTTAAAATTTGGCAGGTTTTAATCATTCCAATAAATTAATTCATAGTCTAAACCATTCTCCTCCGGCATAAATTTAGCTGCTGGTTTTTTATCCGTAATCATGTAATCAATTTTTTGTGCTGGCACACTTTGGAAAGTATAATGCTTATCAAATTTAGAATAATCTAACAATAAAGCCACCTTTTGACTGTTAGCAATCACTGTTTTTTTGATCCCTGCCTCTGATTCTAAAATATCTGATGCGCCAAACAGATTGTCATAACCACGACAAGAAACAAAGGCAAAATCTACCTGTAACTCCCGCAAAAGCTTCTCACTTAATGAACCACCTACCTTACCATCAGTTACTAAACCACCTATACAATACACATTATTTTTCGGCTGACTGTCTATTTCTAACGCTGTCATCAAATTAGGAGTAATAACTTTGACGTTTTCTCTATTTTTACCAATTTTTTCAGCTAAAAAACGACTGGTTGAGCTAGCATCTAAAAAGACTGTCGAATAATCCTCGATGAAATCAATCGCTAATTCAGCGATCAAGCTTTTTTCTTCGGTATTGATTTTGTATTTTATTAAATAGGGATTTTCAATCAAATTATCTTTGATTAAAACTGCCCCGCCGGCTGTTCTTTTTACTAATTTTAATTTTTCTAAAGCTGTTAAATCTCGTCGAATCGTACTTTCACTATAATGCAACTGAGTAACCAAACCTGCTACTGAGACATACTTCTTTTGGTTCAATATTCTAATAATCGCTTCCTGTCTACTTTTCATTCTTACACCTCATATTTTGTTTTTTAGAATAATACTATAGACTGAACAGAAAACCAATAGAAAATAAGTCTCTTTATGATTCATATGGACAAATCCATATTCAACAAATTTTTTTATACTCTTGTGGATATTTTCATATTTGATAGAAAAATTTGATTAAGTATAATTGTGCTATCATTTGTTATTTTAGAAATTATTAATCAAATAAAAAAACCAAACAGCTAGAAAAAAATCCCTAACTGTTTGTCCTCATTTATGATTACTAAAAAGTATTTTGCTAAAGTTGATTACTCACCCATCACCATCACGTAACAAGTTCGATTTCGTTCTCTGTTTTGATCAAAATCAATGAAATAAACCGAGCCAACCTCACCGGTCATAATCTTTCCCTCGGATACCACAAAGGTTTCACTGGCGCCAAAAAATGATGCACGAATGTGAGCATCACCATTTAATATAGTCGAAGGATCGCCTTGGTAATCAGGATTTTGGATTGCCAATAAAAAATCTAAATGTTTCGGTCCGGGATAACGATATCCCGTATCCTCTGATAGCTCACGAGGAACGATTTTATCTAAAATTCGGTTTAAATCGACTTGTAAATATTCGTCACCGTTCCAATCTAAATCATGCATAAATTCTTCAAAAATAACTGAACAAGTAGTATGTGGTGATTGGATCACGCACATTCCGTTGGTGATACCACTATTAGCCACCAGTTCTTTGATTTCTTTGGTAATGTTATGATAACTCACTCTTCGACCATTGGAACGCAGCGTTAAATCTTCTTTTTTGAAAATCATTAATTGGCCTCCTTTTTATATTTTGCGACTGTTGCAATCATTTCTTCGGCAATTTTTAAAGGATTTTCTGCAGCTACAATGCCACTTGTGCCACCAGTCGCATCGGCTCCTGATTTTAAGGCTTTTTCTACATCTGCGACTGTTGAAATGCCGGCTCCTTGTAAAATTAAAATATCAGGATTCACTTGACGAACGGCTTCGTTGGTTTCTTTCATATAATCAACATCACTGGATTTTCCAGTTCCGATTAATTCAGTCGGTTCACACACCATCATATCTGGTGCTAATGTGGCGATTGTTTGAGCTTCGGCGATCGAGTTGGCGCAGGCAATCGTTAAAATTCCCAGAGCTTGTGCTCGTTTGATAGCATTAACCAAATCTTCTACCATCATGGGATGTTCGGCGTGATTTAAAAAGGTTGCTTCCGCGCCAGCAGCTAAAATACTTTCCGGCAATATTTTTCCCATACCGCGACCGATTTGATGTCCATCCATATGCTGAGCAGTGACAAATAAGTGCTGAACAGCTTGACTTACGCGATACAAATCGGCATGTTGGCAAGTAAATAAGATATCCACATCATACTTTTCAGCTAATTGATCTAAAGCAATCGCAAATTGAACAGCCTCTTCACCAAATAGATAAGATTTAGGATTCACCGAAAAAAAAGGTGTTCGCAAGGTTCTTTTTGACATTTAAACGCCTCCAGTCTAATGAAATAGATTGAAGTAAAAATTTTTACATTCTTACTTCAATCCCCTCTTTATTCTTTTAATTTTGCTTCGATTTCTTGATACATCGCATCAGCACCAATACCCGTCAATAAAGGAATGCCCATAATGACTTTGTCTTTGATTTTATCTGGCACAACAGTGGTCGTTACAACCACATCATAGTCATCAATTTTGTTGACTTCATCTGCAACTTTTGATTGGTATAATTTGACTTCATTTTCTAAGCCTTTTTCCTTCAGCCATTCTTTCATTTTGCCCGTTACAACAGTCGAAGTTGCTACACCGGTGCCACACATAATCAGTAATTTTTTCATTTAAAACAGTCCTCTCAAATTTGTCTTATGCATTTTGACTTTGTTTTTTTGGTAAAACTTTATTCACGTAAATCATTAAGGCTAAAATAACAATTCCAATGGCAATTAGTCCACCCCAGCTAAATAATTTCGTCAAGCCCACATACATCCAAGTTGTCCATAAACCACCTTCTGCTAAAGCTGTAATTGACGCTTGTCCTTGTAAATCAAAGCTGGCTGCTTTTGCTGCACTAGTTACTAATGGTGCCACCCATGAAGTAATGTATAAAATTGAAGCCATATACATGGTTCCTGCAATAATTGTCCGAATAATATTGCCATTAAAAACAGCTGCCATTAAACAAACTAGAAATGGAATCGTCGCCAAGTCACCAAATGGTAAGGTGGTATTGCCTGGTAAAATAACTGCTAAGAAAATTGTAATTGGCACTAAAATTAAAGAAGATGACAAAACTGCCGGATGTCCAACTGATAACGCCGCATCCATCCCAATATATAATTCTCGCCCTGGAAAACGTTTTTGGACAAATGTATTGGCTGCTTCTGAAATAGGTGTCAAACCTTCCATCAATAATGAAACCATCCGTGGCATAATCACCATTACCGCACTGGTTTGGATCGCTAATTGTCCAATGCCGGCAACATCATACCCAGCTAAAATACCCATTGCTAACCCGATAATAAAACCCATTACAGTGGAATCACCAAAGACACCAAATTTTTCTTGAATCGTTTCTGGATCGGCCTTCCAATTTTTAATCCCCGGAATTCGATCAAACAACCAATTAAACGGTAAAGCAATAATAAAACCGGGAATCGCTGTTCCGTGAGGGAAAGTAATATTTGGAAAACTATAAAATTTATTAATAACAGGACCAAGAATATCACCAAATACTAAAATCATCATCGTGTAAATAACAGTCGCTGCAATCCCCATCGCAAAATTATTGGTTAAAGCATAGACCAATGAAGCGATAAAAGCTGCGTGCCAAAGATTCCAAACATCGACATTTAAAGTCTTCGTTAAACCAACAACAATCAAAATTACATTTAAAGCAACCGCAATCGGAATCGCTAAAGAACCTAAAATCGTACCATAAGAAATCGCGGCAGCTGCCGGCCAACCTACATCTATCGTTGTTAAGTTCAGCCCAAAGCGTTCTACCATCGCTTGTGCGGCGGGTCCTAAACTATTTGTCAATAAATCGATCACCAAGTTCAAGCCGACAAATCCTACACCCACCGTTAATGCTGCCGAGAAAGCTTTCCCCGGTTTTGTTCCTAAAGCCAAACCAAAAATAAATATCAAAATCGGTAACACAACTGTTGCACCTAAATCGACAAACCACTGTAATGCATCTAACATAATTTTCCCCTCCTTGATTAATAAAGCCCACTTTCATGAATGATTGATAAATAATCGGCAGTTTGATCAACTGCTAATAATTGCTGTAAAACTCCTTCTGTTTGAAACATCGCAATCAAATTTTGAAGCATTGTTAGTTGTTGATGCGGTTCTTTTAAAGCCAACATGAATAAAATTTGGACTTTCACCGGTTGATCGGTGGTACCCATTTGAAAGAAGCTGACTGGTTGTTTTAAAGATAAGAAACCAACTTGTGAACGATGAACAAATTCGCTATCGGTATGAGGTAATGCCACACCAATACCATTCACATCTAAACCTGTTGGAAAAGCCTCCTCTCTTTTTAAAATATTCTGATAAAAATCAGTCGTCACAAGTTTTTTTTCTTGAAAGACTTCTGCCAGACTTTTTAACGCCTCCGCAGCTGAGTCTGCTTCTTGCTGAAACAAAGTAATCTCTTCATTAAAAAACTCAGTCATAATTGTCATTCCTCTCTGAACGTAGAATTTGAATAATTTCGGTAGCCGATTCACAAGCAATCAGTTGCTGGATCTTAGCTTGGGAACTTAAAATGTTATAAATAGAGGCCAGCATATTTTTAGCAACTGGCATGTCCTCTTCAGAAATCGCTAATAAAACAACTAAACGAATCTCTGTCTCGCCCCATTTTATCGGTTTTTTTAAAGTGATAATGGCGGCTTTGGTCGCTAAAACTGTCTCGGGGCTGGCATGAGGAATCGCCACGCCAGTACTCAATCCCGTTGAACCTAATTTTTCTCGTTCAAAAATCGCTTCTTTAAAATCTTCCGTCACGTAGCCTTTTAAGTGAAATTGCTGATTTAAAAACAACAGTACTTCTGCTTGGCTTGCCAATGTTAAATTCAAAAAAATCAACTGCGGATCTAAGACCGTCGAAATCGAATAAGAAGTTGAATAAATTGCTTTTGTCTTGAAACTTTTTTCTTTGGCGACGATTTGGGATAATTGTTTAATAATGGCATTGATTTCTTCATAAGTTGGCAAAGCAGAAACATAAGCAACTGGAATGCCTTGGGTATCAGACAACTTAATAGCAGTAATAATTAAATCAACATCTTTTAAAGTTTTTTCTTGATACTCTTGATAATCCACCACTTCAATAATGTTGACTGTCGGCAGATTTTGCCGAATCCGTTGGTAAATTAATTGAGAAGTCCCTAAACCTGTTGGACAGACAATTAAGATATGTTTGGCCGAACGAATTTTTTCAAAGGCCAGTTGAAAATGAATCGTTAAAAAACTAATTTCGTCGTCGGTTAATTTAATCTCGAAAATATCTTCAATTACAGCAACACCATATTTAACTAAAGTGAACATGGTTGAATATTGGGCAATAATTTGTTCTTTTAAAGGATTTTTTATTTCAACCCCAATTTGTAAACGAAAAATCATCGGCGAAATATGGGCACTAAGAGAATTAAACAAGCGTTCATCATGACTCAAATCAACATCAATCAACAACGACATGCGGGCAATTAACTTTTTCACCCCATCAGTAATCGTCTCGTTTGATTCCTGAAAATTTGGTTCAATCCCATGGGCGACTAAAAAAGAACACAAATAATAAATATCCGACTTAGAAAAAATAATATTCATTTCTCGGCTGCATTGCTCCGACAAGGCGATGGCGGTCATATACATCTGCATATTTTCCATATCACTAAATAACAAATTGGTATTTTCCCGATGATGGTGACCGATTTTGACCCGATTGATTAAAATCAGTAACTCATTTCGAAGGGAGTGAATGATATAAGCGTTAGGGAAATTCCCTTCCTGCAAACTAGTAATAAATTGTTCAACAATAGTGATAATTCCTTCATTAAATAACTCTATTTCTTGTTCATTACTGAGAGAATTAGTGGCTTGATACTTTTCCAAATAATCTTTAAAAGCCAATTGAATCCCCGCTTCATCCCCATTCACCGACAAGCCAGGAGACACTCTTTGCAAGACCAGCTGTCGTTCTGTTAAATAATCCTCAATCAAATCAATGTCTTTTTTTATCGTTTGGGTGCTAATAAAAAAATAATCAGCATATGCTTGATAACTGCAATAATCGTTTGAAAATAGCATCTCTGCAAAAATAAATAACCGCCGATACTGACCATCATAAGCATCATGACTGGTGACTATTTCACCCAACATCAGCTTTAATTTCCCACGACTCTCATCATTACCGACTAAACGAATTCCTTTTCTCGGAATTTTTTCAATCGACATTTGGTACGGTGCTAAAAATTCTTGAATATTCACCAAGTCTTTGTAAATGGTTTTTGTGGAAACTTGTAATTTTTCAGTAAAATACTGAGCAGACTGGTAACTTTTTTGGCGAATCAACATTTTCAAAAATTCTTTTTCCCTCTCTCTAAGATTCAAACTAATCACCTCTTAAGCGTTTCCATATTTTTATACTACCGTCAAAGATTACTGACGGATATTGTTTTATAGTTCCAGATTAATGTAGAACTATTGATTTTTTTGCACTTATTTCTAATAAAAATCCCCTGATTATTACTTTTTCAAAAAGCCACTTACCTATATTTTTGTTGAAAATAAAGAAAGAGCCTCTATAAATGCTTCAATTCTGCATCTATAAATGCTCTTTCCAAGATAACAAGCGACTATTCAATTAAGATTGTTTACGGTAATCAACTGATGTTTAACGAATGGTTTTGACCTGTTCCAGATCCATATGATTTTCAAAATTGCCATATTTGAAAGAATTGGCGGGGACTATGCCGTCAGCTAGTTTTAACGTATCCACCCTGACGCCGAATATTGGTAAAACCCAAAGTTTCAGGGACAGCATTTTTTACCGCATTTAGTATTCCTTTATCCGGGCAATCACGGCTTTTTCTGTTTCAATTACATCTTTTTAACCAACTCATTTCATCCCAACTTTCTTTTTTAAAAAATATTGTAATCGATTACCAATTTTTAAACAATTTGAATTTTAGCTTATAGTTGATTAAATAACAATCTTGTACCTTCCCACCAATTTGGAAACCCATTTAACTTTTCAACATATGCATCATGCATCATTCGTTACAAAACTAACGTACCGTAAATAAAATACTAGCTTTAATAAGAGAAAACAAACTAACATAATTCCATTCAGAAACGTTTACAGAATCAATGTAACTGTCTTAATAAAACTAAGTAGCAAAAAAATATCCAAATAACATTTTTAAAACAGTATTTTATTAGCATATTGATCATCATTTTTTACTTATAGTCTCTTGCGCTATCATCTAAACATGGCCTCTAAACTTAATTTTTATTGAATAAAAATTAGAAATTTATTAAAAGTAATTTGTGCTATGATTAGAGTAATAATTTTTAAGGAGCTGAGTTATGTCTATATTAGAAGTGAAAAATCTTACCAAAACCTACGAAATAGAAGACCATCATTATAAAGCTTTGGACAATCTCACTTTTTTCGTTGAAAAAGGTGATTTCGTCGCCATTATGGGCGCTTCTGGATCAGGAAAATCTACACTACTAAATATTCTCGCAACCCTAGATCTAGCTAGCTCTGGACTCGTACTATTAGGAAATGAAGAACTATCCCAGCTATCGGAAAAACAACAAGCTGATTTTCGTAGTCGACACTTAAGCTTCATTTTCCAAAACTATAATTTGCTAGAAAATTTAACTTTGCAGGAAAATATTGCTTTAGCACTAACCGTCAAAGGATATCCCAAACAAGAAATTCAGCAATTAGTTCTTGAGACTGCTGCCAAATTAGGGATTGAAGAACTACTGGCTAAATACCCTCACCAGGTTTCCGGTGGTCAACGACAGCGTTGTGCCTGTGCTCGGGCTTTAGCAACTTCACCAGATCTGATTTTAGCCGACGAGCCCACTGGAGCTTTGGATACCCAATCATCCAAACAGTTGCTGACGACTTTAAAATCTATGAATGAAACACAAGGAACGACCATTTTACTAGTCACCCATGATGCCATTGCTGCCAGTTATTGCCAGCGCGTTTTATTTATACAGGACGGTCAATTCAGTAATGAACTCCACACTACAGGACAAAGTCAAAAAGAAACCTTTCACCAAATTCTGAAGTTGATGGGAGCTTTAGGAGATGATGCCCATGTATCTTAATTTAACCCTGCGCAATGCGCGACGTTCATTAAAAGATTATCTGATTTATTTAGTCACGCTAACCATACTCACTGCTATCATTTGTCTGTCCAATATCGTTTCAACTGTATCTGCCGAAACTGGAATTGAAGGCTCCTCCCTACCGGTACTGATTGTTTTGATTGCCGTAGCAATGCTTCATTACATGAATCAATTCTTCCTGAAACAGCGCTCCAGAGAATTAGCAACCTATTCTTTATTAGGCATGAGTAGAGAGCGAATCGCTCGCTTAATTTGTGCCGAATTATTTTTGTTGGGACTTATTTGCCTATTAATGGGAACTTTCTTAGGTGTTATGCTTTTTGGCATCTTTACATTTCTCGCTGATTCAACTCTTTCTTTAACTTTTTCTTTGATTAAGATTTTCTCTCAAAATCTGGGTTGCTTGTTACTGATTGAACTATTCACAGCCTTTCTGCTGCGTCAAAAAATTAAAAAGCTTCCACTAGGTCAATTGATAAATATGAAAGCGCAACAAGAAAGAAAAGAACGCTGCTCCTTTCATTTTTGGAAAAAAGCTTGTCTAATCAGTACACTGATTACAGTAATTATTAGCGGTATGATTCTATGGGATTTTGAAACCTTTGGCTATTCCCTGATTTCTATGCTGAGTATGCCACTGATTTTTGCTATTTATGCTTTTTACAAAACTGTTTTTCTCGCTTTACGAGAATATCGTCGACCAGAAAATACCGAGCTTTATGAAAATAACCGCCTACTGCGGATCAGCAAGCTATTGAGCCACCACCGTTCCAACGCGTTATTGTACACTATTCTTTCCTTGTGTCTGCTGTTTTCCTTTATTTCTTTGAGCTTCGCTAATGCACTAAAAACAGGGCTGTTTCCATCTTTTGCAGTTTCTGAGTATATGATTTTTTTACAAAATGTCCTAAGCTTCATTTTTACTTTCCTATATTTTTGTCTGCTCTCGCTACTACAACTGGTAGACAGTTATCAGACTAGAAACGATTTTCGCATTTTGCATTATCTGGGCAAAGATCAGACAGCCTTAAAGAACTTTGCTCTAACAGATCTACTAACTCGTTTTCTTTTACCAGTTGTTTCATTCGCATTAATTTGTGGTCTATTACTATTGAGTATTACAGCTGGCAATTTTTCGACTATTTTGATTCAAACACTCTGGTTAAGTGCTGCTGCCTATTTTATACTCTTACTGATTTTAGGACTTTTATTTTCCAGCGTAACCTATCAGCTGAATAGCCGAACTATCAAAGAAGTTATTCAGCCTTAAAAAGGAGAATCTAGCTACAACATTTTCTTCACTTTTCTTCTCTATAAAAGTCCTTCAAAAAGGTTAAGAAGACTGTTATGATCGTCTTCTTAACCTTTTTTATAAACAAAAAAACCGAAGAACTAAATCTTCGGTTAATGTTTTTTTATTCCGCTACTCTCGCTGGTTGTAAACCTTTACGGATATAAGTTATACCGGAATAGATAACTACAACAATGATAATCCAAGTTAATACTTCAATATCTAAGCCAGTCACAAATTTCGCGGCAATGATTACGCCGATAATACCACCGATCGTGATACCTAACGAAACTTTACGGTTGTAATCCCCCGTTTTAATAAAGTTAGCTGAAGCGACTGGCATTAAGCCTGCACAAGAGCCCATCATGATTGGCATGGCAACTAAAGGACTCATCCCTAACATATAAACCATTGCCATACATGGCGCGTAAAGTCCCACACCAATCGTCATTAATGAACCTAAAATAAAGTTTCCGACAATTCCGATGACTAAAGCGCCACCAGTTAATGCTGTTGCTTCATTTCCAGCACCTAATAAATCTAACATTCCTAATTGACGTAAGGCCATTAGGATCGCTGTTACAATTAAGGCACAGCCCATGAAAAATTGGACTTTACGTTCAGGTAATTTAGTAACAAATTTTGAGCCGATAAATGAACCAGCAATTGCTGCAACAACTAGTGAAAATAACGTTAATGGAGCTACTTTTACTACTGTAATAAAGATAAAAGCTTCCATCATCACTGGAATTGCATGACTGATATTCAAAACGCCTGGTAAATGACGGTCATCGTCCAATTGTTTCGTAATTTCTAACAACATTGTAGTAGGTGCAAAACTCCCTACTCCTAAAGTATCTAAAAAGTCAGTCACAAAACCGATTGCCCCAGAGATTAACCAACTACCATTTCCCCAGTTGCCTTTGTTTTTTACCAAATCCCGAATAAAATAAAACAAATAATATACAAGTAATGCCCCTAAAAGGGTAAGTAAAGCTGCTACCATGTTCCCACTCCTCCAAATAAATTTAGCCCAAAGTAAACCCGTCCTTCAAACTATCTTTTGGATCAATCAAGAAATTATTAAAGCCAGTGATATAAGCTGAGCCAGTCACTCGCGGAATAATTCCTTTAAAGCCTTCAACTTCTGCTTCGGCTACGATTTCTCCTTTAAATTTCGTTCCCAAGATGCTTTCATATACAAAGGTGTCACCAACACCCATTTCTCCTTTACCGTACAAAGTTGCTAATTTTGCACTGGTTCCTGTGCCACATGGTGAGCGATCGACTTGCCCTTCACCAAAGACCACAACATTCCGATATTTCGCCTCTGGACTAACTCCAGGACCATAAAATTCCACTAAATCAGCGGTTTTAATATGTGCTAAGGTCGGATGTTGCATTTCAATTTGTTCATTAACAGCATCGCGAATCTTCATGCCTAATTCGCTAAATTTTGACGCGTTTTTCGGTTCGATTGTTAAGCCGAATTGTTCCGCTGGTAATAAGACAAAGAAGCTGCCACCAAAGGAAATATCGACTTTTATTTCTCCTACATCAGGAACATTTACTGAAACATTTTCTTTATATAAGAAAGATTCTACATTCTCAAATGAGACTGATTCTGCTGAATAATCTTCATCTAAATGGACCATGCCTGTCACGATCCCAGCAGGTGTATCTTGAACCACTTTGACTTCTCGGTCCCCTGGTTTTACATCCACCCAGCCAGTTTCAACCGCAGTCGTCATAGCTGCAATGGTATTGTGACCGCACATGTTTAAATAACCGCCAGCATCCATGAAAATAATGCCATAGTCGGCTTCCTCATGAACAGGTTCGCAAATAAAAGCACCAAACATCTCGTTATGTCCACGTGGTTCATGCATTAACATCGTTCGTAAATGATCTTGTTCATTTTCTAAATAAGCTCGTTTGTCAGCCATCGTTTTTCCAGGAAATTTAGGAATGCCACCGATGATTAAACGTGCGGCTTCGCCTGCTGTATGAGTGTCGATTGCTGAAATCATTTTTGATACTTTCATGATATTCCTCCAGATTATCTAATTTTCTGATCGTCTTTACGCATCTTTAATTTGATTGCAGCTAGTGCTTTGGCTGCATCGCGACGATCTATGGTATTTTCACCGACAATTTCGGTTTCAATTCCTTTTTCTGACTTATTAAAATCTAAAACATAAGGTGTATACTCATTTTCCACTACAAATTTCGCTTGTGATCCAATGAACTTGAGTCCAATCACGCTAATCTCTCGCTGACCAATTTCTGCCAGCGTGTTGGCAAAGTCCACATCCGAATTACCCCAACCATCAGTAGAGGCAACTACGCCATTGGTCCTCATACCAGCTAACCATGCGGCGGTCCGTTGTCCCACCAAATATTTCATGGCATTATCTTGCGGTGTTCCCACCACAATGACTCCTTGAAAATCAATATCAGGGTCACCGGCTAATAAATCAACTAGCGGATCTTGAAAATGGTGTAAAGATGTCTCTTTTGTCGATGGTCCAATCCCCATAAACTGTACCTCTTTTCAAAAACTAAACCATTGAACGCAATGCCCCGTCTCGATATTCGTTAGCACTTAAAAAGACTGGCATGTTGTTCATATCAATAATTGATTGACCACCCTTAAAACCACTCGGCTCATCAGGAAAAAGTAACATATCATACATGGCGCCTTGTCCAGCTACTTGTTTGACTAGGCTGACTTTGGGTTTTCCTGGGTGCTGTTCTTCTTTGTATTCGTAACTTTCAATCGCTTGATTGCCTGACAACAGTTTTAATTCTTCCCGAATTTCTTGAATATATTGATCAACAATTTCGAACATTTTTAAAGCCAAGGCACGATTAAAAGCCGTCCCAGCTTTTGCCAGACAGTCAATCAATATTATATGATCACTGGATTTTGGTGTGCCAACACGATCAAACATCATGTTTTCCGCCAATATTCCTTCTGAAGAACCGAATTCATGCATCTGTTCCCCAGCACAAATAGCACCAGTCATCACAACGGTCACACCGGTTAAAGTGTGGGTAATTCCGGCACCTAGCCGTCCCAATACCTTCGTGGAGATCGGAATGACATCCATGATGGTATTGGTGACAATGTGTGTCTGGCCAGGAGCGAGAAGTTTTACCGTTAATGATTCAAGATCGGGGCAGTCGGTCTCAAAGTCTTCTTTTAGCTGCAAGCTGTCAGGGGATAATTTAAGTTTTTTCCCCATGGTCACTTGCTGCATGTGAAAGACTTTGATTTTTAATGTATCGTCTGCCATAAGCCTACTCCTTAAACGTGAGCAATATACTCGTAAGGTAATGGAACGATCTTGCCTGGTGTTTCGATTGATACTAAGTTTCTTAAGGTATCATGTAAAATACCTAATTGCATTTCGATGTTGTTCGGTTCACCTGCGTTAGCACCCATCGGCACGCGTGGGGCAACGGCTCTTGGTGAACCATTTTGCCGTACTACTGGTGGTAATGCGGCAATTAAAATTGTAGGAATCCCGGCTTCCTCAATAGCTCTCTGCACGATCACGGCAGTTCTATGACAGGTTCCTCAGCCAGCGGTTAAGACAACTGCATCTACGTCTTCTTCCACTAATTTTTGTGCGATCTCTGGTCCAGTTACATCGTGAAAGGCTTCTTGGTCGCCCCCGCCGCCCATAAACCCATAATGGATTGGTGCAGCTTCTTTGATGAAACCTTCTTTAACTAAATCGTGTAACCGATCAATTGGAAACATCGCATTGATATCGCGGTTTACATCGGCATTATCGTACCCACCGTGTGAAACCATTAAATCACTTGTTGGAGTTGTATCAGGAATTTCCCGATAACTAGTATCCCCTGCAAGGTTGAATCTTTTATCAGATTTTAAATGTACGCCGGCAGCTGTTGCCAAAGCGATACGCATATCTTTAAGCTCTTTTTTGACTGGGGTGAAGACAGATTTCGGCGTAATTGGCACGAAAATTTCTGACTGTAACCCTTCAAAGACTGTTAAGCCCATCGTTTAATTCTCCTCTCTTGGTTCTCGTCGTTTTTGATTTTCTAGGCGACGTTTTTCGTGTTCATAGATCGCCGTTTTATAATGCTCATTCGGCGCCTCTTCCAACACTTCTGGATAACTCATTAAAAAGCCGACTTCTTGGCCGATTTCTAAATCGTACTCAGAAATAATCATTCTCCTAGGAATCTTTAATTGTCCTAGACGACCTTTAATGTCAATCGTGACACTGGCGTCGTGGACTTCTACAATGATACCCTCAAACATTTGCTCAGTTGAGGTGTATTTGAGTTTATCTATTCCATCCATAAGTTCACCTAAAATCTTAGTCTTCTTGTTCGTAAATTTCTAAACGTTTTTTGCTTTTCGGTAAGACTTGTTCATTGTCGACTTGTTCAATTTTTTGACCCGTAGTTTTTTCAATGATTTCAATGTTGTTTTGTTTAACGTTTGGATTCCATTTACGTTCAGCGGTTTTAATTGTGCCGCCGCCCATTAAGGTTTTCAACATTGCTAAGTCACGAATCGCATCTTCAGGACAAAGAGTATTGTTAGACAAGATTTCGTTTTCGATCCCTTGTTTTGATTTGTTGTTATCAACCATGGCACCCATTTCGTGGTTACCGACAACTAGCGCGCCTTGCATTGCACTATATGAGTCGCCGACAACTTTAACGCCACGTTTGCCGATTTCTTCAATGTGAGAAGCAAAGTCGATATGGTTGTTCCCAAATCCTTCAGTCGTTACGATGGCACCATCAACAGCCATCGCTTCAATTGTCATCCCTAAACGTTTAGAGACATAATATTTTTCAGTGTTAGCTTGTGGTGAACCGACGAACATGATACCGACTAAATCGATTTCTTCGTCTGCCATCGCAGCTTGCACTAATGGTTCTCTCCAGTAGTGACGAGAAGTTTCTTTGGAAGCTGGTCCAATACAAGTTAATGCATGAATTCCGCCGTCTAAAACTTCTGTTGGTGCTAACATGATTGGTAAGTTTCCAAGGTCAACGTTTGGTTTGGCACCTAATGTTCCCACTGGTTCAACCGGCATGATTAAGTTGTCATGCATTGCACCTTGACCCATGATTTCTTTCACAATTACCACACGTTTGTTTCCAAAACGACGTTTTTGAACGATTTCTTCTGAATCCACAACTAAACTTTCATCAGCTTTTTTCAAGGCTTCGCGAATTTCTTGGGTAATGTAATCAGATGCTTTATGGGCAGCTAATGGACCAGGGCGTTCCATGTTGGCATTTTCTTTAATGGTCACTTGAGTTTTAATAAAGATTTCGCCTTTATCTGGTGCTCCTGGACGACCCCACATGATGTTACGATCTAATTCACCTTCAGATGAACCAAATTCACCAATTTGTACGCCATTAGCATCTGTCCCAGTAACAACTAAAACGACACCATCTAAAACACGTGTAACGCCATGACCTAGATCGCCTTCTGTTTTAGCAGCTATTGGTTGAACATCCATGATTGTTTCACTATATTCGTTATATCTGTCTGGTGTGATGATTTCAATCGTCATTGCTTCAACTAATTCTTCTAATTCGACTGCTTCCGCACAAATGTCTTTCATGTTGCGAATAGTCAACGTAGTGCCTTCGATTTTCGTTTCATCACCGAAAACAACTTCCGAAATTTTCATATGATCATGACGAACGGAACGAATAACTTTTTCTTCAACTTTTGGTTCAGGTTCAACTGCTGGAATCCCTTCAGTTGCTTCAAATTGCATTGGTGTTTCAGTAATTACTGGTGCGCTAGGTGCAACACCCATTTGACCCGCAATTGCCATTGGTACTTCTAAATCAATTCCACGACCTTCAGCAATGTGAATCTTGATTGTTTGACCGGCTACACTTGGTGCAACAGGTGCGACTGGCGCCACTGGAGCAACTGGTGCAACGATCTCTTCAATTGTTTCAACAACTTCTGGTGCAGCTTCTTCAACTGGTGCACTGGAAGCTTTGACGCCTTCTAAAATAGATTCTGTTAATGGTACTAACGCATCCGTGGTTTCTTTCAAAGTTGCCCCAAGGACTTGTTCAATCGTTAATGCATTGTCAGGTAGTTCAAGCAAACCAGAATCTTCTAAATCCGCGAAAATCGCTGGATCTTCTAAATCATCTGGTGCAATCACTTTCCCTGCTTCAGCGCGGCAACATAAAACCGCTGGATCTAGTGCATGCTCTTTAGCAGTATCTGCAGTAATAGACATTTCGTTAATTCCTCCTAATTTTTAATTGCTAGTTGGTAATCGACGATATAGCTTATGTCCATCTGCACGCAGCACATGATCTGTATGATGATAAACCGGAACTCCTAACCTAGGAGCTACACCCATAACGGTGTTCGTTCAATCGGAACACGATCCAGTCATCACAACTTCAGCACCTTGTTTCTTCAAGGCCATTACGGTTTGCGCTTGTCCCGGACAGATACCTGGTAAGGCACATCTATATCGTCCATTCACTTCTACCATTCGTTTGCAACGCTCGGCTGCCACAACTTCAGCACCCATGTTGTTGGCAATTTCGGTCATGCGTTCAGCAGAACCGCCACACTCACAGATTAATAAACCAATCTTACGGCTTTCTTGTGGGAATGGCATTGCGACTAGCACGCCGCCACAAGTTTTAGTAATCGTACTCATTTCTGTGCCACTTCGACCAGTCATAGGTCCCCCTAAAACGATTTCGCCATGAGGTTCCACATAGCCGCCGACATTGTTAATCAACGTCTTTGCAAATGTCCCAATCGGTACATCAACAAAAACTGTTTCTTTTTGTTTCACGCGACCAGATACAGTCACATCTTTATCAATAAAAGGTTTACGGTCTTCAATAGCTTCAACGATTCGTTTGATGGTTTCCACATTGTCAACTACAGCACCAACTTCTGATGGCAGCTGACCAGGCTCTAAAACGATGTCTAAAACTTCCCGCACAATCATCCGTTCATCGCCGGCCGGATAAATATCTGGCAATTGATAAACAGAAATATTCGGTTCGTTAGCTACCGCTTTTTCCATTTGTAAAACCAATTGACGATGCTTACCTTTGATGGCAATCACGCCTTTTGGTGCTTGCGTCATCGTCATGCAATATTTCACACCACGAACTAACTGCGCCAAATGTTCTTTCATTTGTTTAACATTGTGAGCTAATAACGCTTCACATTCAGCTCCGTTTGCAATAAAGGTACCTTCTGTGATCTCACAAGCTAACTTAAGAAAAGTTGGAAAACCCGCTCCGCCAGCACCTACGACACCTGCGACTTCGACTGCTTGAATGTCAGATTCAGTCTCGGGAATTTTTTCGTAAGTCGAAAAATCTTGTTCTTGATCAATCGTCATCACAACATTTTGATCATCTACTTCCACAATTGTTCCCGAAAAACTCGCATGAACGTTGGCACCTAAACCATTTGGAACCGCTATTAATTCTCCGCGAGAAATATGTTGTCCACTTTC
This sequence comes from Enterococcus sp. JNUCC 77, assembly GCF_054819945.1. NCBI lineage: Bacteria > Bacillati > Bacillota > Bacilli > Lactobacillales > Enterococcaceae > Enterococcus > Enterococcus sp. JNUCC 77. Next base: position 532,034 of record NZ_JBTHIG010000002.1, on the reverse strand, counting down.
TACGATACCTCTACAAGGTGCGCCAACATGTTGCTTTAATGGTATTAGAATTTCTGTCAATTTGATTCACCTCCTCTTAGTTAATGGTGGTACTTTTTGTTGCTGATGGAAAGTTAATATCACTTAAAATACAGTTATTTAACCAACCATTGTAAGATTTTTCACTTATAATAATAAGCTCAGAGTGACCCTCTTGTGAATAATATAATTTAATAGTATTATTAAGTAAATCGCTACTTTTTCAACTTATCCTTGAAGATGTCTCAACAATGGAAGTGATTTCGCTTTTTCTAAAAAAAAGGAGTAAAAAAATGGATACTAGAAAATACAAAGTATTGTTGTCAGTCGTTGACTTAGGCAGCTTCACTAAAGCTTCTGAAGAGCTAGGCTATACGGTCTCAGGCATTTCTCATATGATGAATTCCTTAGAAGAAGAAATCGGATTTAAAATTTTATTTCGCTCCAAAAAAGGAGTTACCCTTTCGCACGATGGCGCCGAACTTCTACCGATTTTACGTTCAATTATCAAATTAGAAGAAAAATATGAGCAGACTTTAAGTGAGATTCACGACTTGAATCAAGGAACCATCCATATTGGTAGTTATCCCAGTGTCGCAAACCATTGGCTCCCAAAAATTATCAAACAATTTAATCAACAATACCCTAAAATAAAAATCAAAATTACCGAAGGCGTCAATCAAGAAATCATGCGCCTTTTAGATGAAAAGCGCGTTGACGTAGGTTTTGCCAGTAGCCAAAATACACAAAACTACACCTGGATTCCCTTAGGAACTGACCCGATGATTGCCGTTTTACCTTTGGATCATCCAAAAGCCAATGACGAATACTACGACTTAAAAGATGTCGAAATTGATGACTTCATTGTCACTGCTGGCGGGAATGACGAAGATGTTTCTAATTTATTGAGAAAATATTCACTAACTCCGAAAATTGGTTACCAAACTTTTGAAAACTATTCTGCTTTGGCAATGATTGAGGAAGGTTTAGGTATGAGTGTCATGAACGAACTGATTACTAAAGGCCGCAACGTTAATTTAGCTAAAAAACCATTGAATCCACCAGCATTTATTGAGCTTGGGATTTTATTACCAAAAGACATTGTCACTCCAGCGGTTACCAAATTTGTCGACTATACAAAAAAATACTTTCAAGAAAACCCGGTGATCTGATTTAGATTGAGGGAAGAGGATTAAGCTGTCATTCTTTGGCAGCTTTTTTATGTTCAAAAACTTAATGAAATGATTTACGCGTGCAAAAAGGGGCAAAATTTTTTAAAGTGTTCACAAAGGAGGGTAATGTTTCAGGAATGAAGAAAAAATGATTGCGAATTTGATCTATAATAAAACGCTTACTTTACAAGTCTATTGTACCATGATTTTTCACTTTTAAATAATGGCCTTTCATTTTTTAAAAATTATTTTATTACTGATAGTTGGTACTACAAAAAGACAGATTAATTCCTTCGATTCGCATTTGTTTGTATAATACAGCAAACGTTTATTGACAGGAGAGGGACAACATGAAAAAGTTTTTTTGGGTTCTAGGAGCTATTGTAACAGTAGTCTTATTATTTTTGGCCATCAATTGGTATCAAAACCGGCAAAATTTAAACGATATGATCGCCAGATCCAGTGAAGTACCAAAATGGACTGCTGACACTAAAGCACTGGTAACTAAGAAAAATTTTGAACAAAATAGTATTTCCCGCGTCAAAGCCGATGGGCAGAAAATCGATCCTGCCAATGTTTCTTCGATTGTCATTCCTGGCTTGAGAGGTGCTTGGTCTGTCAATCATCAAACCAAACAAGCCTCTTTTGGGACTAATTGGGTACCTCAAGGGGTGACTGAATCTGGTAACCAATATTTTATCAGTTTGTATGATGGTGATCATAAACGTGATTCAATCATTGTGATCATTCATAAAAAAAGTCGAACTTACGAAAAAACTTTGATTTTAGGCTCCAAATCCCATGTTGGTGGAATTACTTATGATCAGGAACGGCAACGACTTTGGTGGGCGGATGATCACAAAAAAGATGCTGCCGGAATTGCCTATACTAGTCAAGCCACGATTGATAGTTATGATGCCCGTAAAGTCAAAGGCGCGATTGCTTTTACCCGTATTTCGATTCCCTGGTATACCCGGACTTCAACCATCCAATATTATAAAAATCAATTAATTGTCGGCATTTATCGACCTGGAAAACCCGGCCCGTTAATGGTGATGCCCACCGACCAAACAACTGGTCTACCTGATGCTCGGATTTCAACCGTAGTCGATGGAGTTGATTTAACCTCTCGCAAACAACTAGTAAAACGACTGTTAGCCGAAAATGTTTTAAGTAAAATTTCTATCGACGATCCTAATACACAAGGTGTTGCTGTCACTGGTAAATCCGGTTTGACTTTGATTTCTTCTTCGGAAGGAATAGAAAACTCAATGATTCAAGTGAAACAACCCAATCAAAAATCCGGCACTGGTTTCAGACTGGACAAAGAAACTGTCGGGGATCACACTATCACTATGCCGCCATCGATTGAGCAAATATCGGTTTATTCCGACCATTTATCCGCTATATTTGAAAGCGGCGCAAAAAAATATCGCGAAGTTGATGCTTTATTTGGGCGACCGATTATTACCGACCGAATAATGATTCTTAAAATCCAGGATGTCCAGCCAAAAAAACCGGCCACCATTAAAGTGGTCGGTTAATTCCATATAAATACTGTAGCTGATCACCATTATAATAACTACTAATAAATTCAGCCAGTTTAGTCATACCAATACTTTCAGCAACTTTAATAGATGCATGATTATCAGGATGAATAATCGAGCAAACTTGATCTTGTTGTAATACTTCAAATGCATACCCTTTACAAGCTTCGGCAGCTTCACGAGCATAGCCATGATGCCAAGCATTTTCCTTTAATAAATAGCCAATTTCCAAAACTTGATCTTCTTGATAGGCTTGTAAAGATAAACCAGCTTGTCCAATCATCTCGCCTGTTTCTTTTAAAACCATGGCCCACAAGCCAAAACCATCTGTATAATACCTTCTTCGCTGACGATCCAGCCATTCTTGCGCATCTTTATCAGTAAAATCGTGCTCATAAGCATACATCACCTTAGGGTTTTGCAGCATCGCTTTTAAATCTGGCAGATCGGCTTGCGACATTTCTCGTAAAATCAGTCGTTGTGTTTCAATCATCATCCCACGTACCCTCCGCATTTATTCAGTTGTTATCGCCATGACCATTTCATATTGGCTAGTAGTTTCGGTGAAGCCCAGATTTGTAAGAAATTGCAGCATCTCCACCAAACTAGTATCAATATTCACTAAACGCAACGGTTTTTGACTATGGGTCTGTAGCGCCGCCAGTAGATCTTGACCAATGCCTTGACGGCGCGCATTTTTCGCCACAGCCAATTGCGGTACGTCACCAGTGGCTCTTTCAACAATACCGTAGCCAACAATTCTATTGTCGATTTTGGCTAAAACTACATCAAATAATTCTGCAACATTTTCGACTGATTGACGAGCATTTTGCCATGAATCAGCCACATCGGCAAAAGTTTCCACTAAGTCCCATTCAGCTGGCGATAATTTTTCGACAAAATATAATTGGCTGATAGATTTATCTGGTGGCACCAATTCTTTTTGTGCTTGCATCACTGAAAAACTGCGCCGAATGGTCATTCCTTGTTTTTCATACAGATGATAAGCTGTCGTATTTTCCTGTAAAACTTCCAACTGATATTCTTCCACACCGGCTTCAACATAAGCTTCCATGATGGCAGTCATCATTTGATTAGACAGTCCTTTTCCACGACTTTCCGGTTCAATACCCGTCATCAAATCATAAGCCGTCCACTGACCCTCAATTTTTCGCAATCCACTTAAAACAAAACCAACTAATTGATCTTCTTGAAAAGCCCCCACCGAAATTTCCGGTTGATAGCTGCGGCGCTTTAACATGTTCTCATACTGGCTAAAATCTTGATTGAAGGGTACCGCGTAATCCGAAAAGGCTTTCATAAATGTCTGATACAATTTCTCTAAAGGAAAATTTTCAAGAGTTTTGACTTGATACATATTTTTAGCCTCCTTTTCGATTAGTTTAACAGTTAGGTATGACGGTTTGCTGAAAACTGATTAAGATTGTCATGACAACTACGTTTATCAATAGCTTGATTCATACTTTAAGACAAACCAAAGAAAACCCACACTTTAGATTTAAAGAGTGGGCTTTTTTTATGATATTTTTAACCTAAGTTATAAATAGTTACATCTTCACCAAAAGTTTCTTCCCAATCGTTGGAGAAATCAGTCACAGCTTGTTCAATCGAAGGCATCGCAAAAGCTGCGGCTAAAATATCGGCCCCCATAGTTGCCGCTTGGGATCCACTTTCTAGTGCTGTGGTTACTTGACCAACATTTTTAAAACTGGCAGCCAGAATTTTGGTCGCGCTCTTTGTTCGAGTGATTTCTTCTGCTAGTTGATAGATTACTTCACTAGAATCAATCGATAAGTTCTCCATTCGATTAAAATAAGGGGCTAAATAATCAGCTCCTGCCGCAATCGCTAAGTATCCCTGCATTTTTGTGTAGATCGCCGTTGCGGTGACATTGATGTCCCGTTTTTTTAGTTCCTTCATAACTTTCAAACCAACTTCTGAAGTCGGGACCTTAATGTAGACTTGATCGTCAATTTTTGCCAAAATTGTTTCAGCATCTTTTAGCATGCCTTCGTAATCTTTGGCAACAACTTGAACGTGTAAGCTTTTATCAAAACCAATGATTTCGCGAATTTGCTTCATATGATTGAAAAAATCGATTTTACCTTCTTTTTTAATGATGGAAGGATTAGAGGTAACTCCGGCTAGCAGCAAGCTATCATTGTAACGAGTAATTTCTGTTAAATTGGCTGTATCCAGTAAAAATTCCATGATGAGGGCTCCTTAAAAATTATTTTTGCGACCAATACTATATTGAGATTTTACAACAAATTACATAATTTCAATATCAAACTCGATATCATTGTTCAGTGGATGGATCTCTTCAACTTTTTCTTCTACATTTTTCTTCAAAGCAATGACAATTCCAGCTGTAATCACCGTTCCAATCAAAGTTCCAAGAATATACATTAGTGGATTACTCGTGACTGGTGCGACAATCCAGCCACCCCATGGTGCAGGATTACCAGCGCCTAAACCAATGGCAACTGCTGAACCAATCGCACTTCCAATGATATTGGCTGGGATACAACGTAACGGATCGGCTGCTGCAAAAGGAATCGCGCCTTCTGAAATACCAACCAAGCCCATGACAATAGCAGCTTTTCCTGAATTGCGTTCTTCAACTGAGAATTTTTTTGGTGCCACAATCGTTGCTAAACCCATCGCCAATGGTGGGATACAGATAGCTGCACCAATCCCCGCCATAATTGCGACCGCTGTTGCGCTAGGTAATCCGGTTGACGGATCGACCGTTCCAACCATTGCAGAACCAAAACTAAAGGCTACCTTATTAATCGGTCCACCCATATCAGAAGCAATCATCGCTCCTAAAATCAGACCTAAAACTACTAAATTTCCTGTGCCCATTGCTTCTAACCATGAAGTTAAACTGGCCATTAACATTGCAGTTGGTCGACCAATTACCCAGTACATTAAACCGCCGACAATGATTGTTCCCAACAATGGAAAAACAAAGATTGGGCCTAATGAACGTAAGCTAGACGGCAATTTGATTTTTTTCAAGTAATAAATCACAATCCCTGCGATCAAACCTGATAAAATCCCACCAATAAATCCAGCACCAATATTACTGGCAATCATCCCACCAATAATTCCGGGTGCCAGAGCTGGACGATCAGCCATCGAAAAGGCAATATAACCTGATAACATAGGTACGACTAAACCTAAGCCAACGACACCAATATTGGCAATATCTCCTAAGATCCCTTCAGTCGGGACCGCGGCTGTTCCTGAAAATAAGACACTCAATGCCAGTAAAATCCCACCAGCAACTACAAAAGGAATCATATAAGAAACGCCAGTCATTAAATTTTTACGGGTATTTTTCAGTAATTCTATCATTCGTTTACTCCCCCTATGCTTTACCTAATTTTTCTTGCAATTTTTTTATAATTGCATCAGCTTTATTAATGCAATCTGCGGCACTCATACGGACAACTGGCTTCCCTTTAAAACGATCTTCATTTTTGATACCGATATTGTTGGTTAAAATTACGGCATCTGCGGCAGCAATTTGTTCTGCGGTTAATTCATTTTCGATACCGATCGACCCTTGTGTTTCTACATGACACTCGACACTGTTGTTTTTTCCAGCTAATTCTAAACTTTCGGCTGCTAAATAAGTGTGGGCTACTCCTGAAGGACATGCTGTTACGGCTACAATTTTCATATTATATTTCTCCTTTTAAATGTTTTTTTAGGCTACGGCTGCTTGTAAACTTTCATTTAAGACAGCTAAAATTTCTGAAGGATTCTTAGCATCTTGTAAAGTTTTTCTAAAATCTTCATGAATCAACTTACGGGAAAGACTGGCGATAATTTTTAAATGTTGATTGCCTTGACACGCTTCTGGAACAGCTAGTAAAAAGACTACATTCACATCCGTCTCATCTAAACTTTTCCAGTCCAATGCTTGATTTAAACGACCAAAAGCGACGGTGGTTTCTTTTACATGGGGCGATTTCCCATGGGGAATCGCAATCCCAAATCCGATGCCAGTAGTGGTCAATTCTTCGCGGGCAATTACACTTTCGTAGTAGCCATCATAATCATTCAGTCGATCTGCCCTATGAATTTTTTTGGCTAAGGCTTGAATGGCTTCCTCTTTGGTGGTGGCATCAATATCTAAATCAATTAATTCTGCGTTAATAATTTCCATCTTACGACACTCCTTTAATTAGTTGGTAGATTTCTTCAGCACTCTTGTTATGGAAGAAATAGTTGACTGTTTGATCTGTTTTTACTAATTTGTGAATATCAGTCATCGCACCTTTTAACAAACGGCGCTCTTGATCAGCAATACAAATCAATAAAACGAATTTAACTTTTTTGTTACTCCATAAAATCGGTTCCTCTAGTGCCAATAAAAATATCTTTGTTACCCGCACATTTTGTGGTGCCGCATGAGGAATGGCTACTCCTGTGCTCAACGCTGTTTCGCCAAGCTTTTCTCTTTCGAAAACTTCTCTACGAAAATCTTTGGTGACAATTTTTCGTTTTTCTAGTTTTTCAATCATATAGTTTAAGCATTGCTGTTTGTCTTTAAACCTGCAACGGGTTTCAATCAACGAAAGATCTAAGATTTCTCTCAGATGAGAGAAATCAGTGGTGATTAATTGTTCTGTTTCTTCATTTCTAAAAAAGAAATCGGCATACAAGGAAGAAATATTTTTGATGTCTTCTTCCGTAATCAACGGAGAAACTTTAATCACGGGCACTTGAATATCCGTTAGTTCCACGGAAGAGATAATCAAATCCACGCTAGCTAATTGACTGTTATATAACGATTGCAAGGTCGTTACTTCAGCAATGTCTTGTGCTGGTAAGACCCGTGCAATTCGATTTAAAATCAATTCACTGGTTCCCACCCCTGTCGGGCAGACAATTAAAATCTTTTTACCATTTCTAGATTTTTCTAATGATACTTGGAAGTACATTGCTAAAAAGGCGACTTCCTCTTCATTGAAACTAACAGCTAATTGTTTTTCAACGACAGCCATGGCATACCAAGTCGCTCTAAAAATAACCGAATATTGATTTTTTATTTCTGCCAATAATGGATTGGTGGTTTCTAGACCTAGTTTCAAGCGATAAATCATTGGAATAAAATGTTTGACAAATCGCTCTTTTAACTCTCGATCTTGGCTGAAATCAACTTGCATCATTTCCCCCATTTGTTGAAAGATTTGATCAATGATTGGTTCAAACTTTTGGTAGTCTTTTTGATCGCTCATTTTCATTTTTACGCCATAACCAATCAATTGACGATTAATGTAAGCCACAATTTCTTCAGAATTATCAAAATCAAGTCTTTTCGCAAGATCCGCGACTAGCTCAGTGGCAAGATAATAAGTATCGATAGATTGAATTTGCTCAAATAAGAATTCTTTTTGGGGACTTAATAGCTGGCCTTTCTTTAATCGGAAAAAATAGATGATAAAACTAAGTAAAATCGATTTTTTATACTGATAGGAAAGATCAAATTCTGAGTGTCGTTCAATATTGGTGATTTGTTCAATAATAGCTGTAACGATCTGGTCGCCGAATAATGCGGTTAATGCTTGGTAACCTTTTTGTTCAAATAATCCATCATCTGATATATGGTGCTCTTTTAAATAGTTTTCACAAAAACGAAAAATACTTCTTTGCAAATCCTCTTCGCTACAAACGACGCAGGTCCCTTTGTTTGAAGACAAAACATTGACATGATACTGCTGATGGATTTTTTCTAAGTCTTGCATGATTGAACTGGGACTAACATGAAATTCTTCCGATAAACCTTTATGTGTAACTGTTGCTTCATCAATTAATAACATTTTGGCAATCAGAAATTGTCTCTGTGCGGGTCTTTGCCCGGGACATTCAACTAGATCTAGATCCATCTGCTGGAGTAACTTCATCTTGTCCTCGGCATTTCCCAATAAACGAATGCCTCTGCGTGGTTTTCTTTCAAGGGTAATATTATAGGCTTCTAAATTTATCTCATTTTGAATCGCTTCAAGGTCGGAATAAATTGTGCGATTGGTTTTTGCGATTTTTTCTGCGAAATAAGCAACTGGTAAATAGTCTTCATTTTGAACTAGCAACTGAATCAAATATTTTTGTCTGGCTTTTATTCCTCCCATTTTTTCTCCTCCAAATTGTAAGCGCTTATCAACTGTAAGCTTAATATATCACATGATTTTCCAGCAAGATAATACATCTGATTTCCACATTAATGTTGAAATAAGCATTTTTTATGTAATGAATCGTTTCATTTATAATAAAAAAGAAAAAACCAGGCGGTATTCAATAGAAAAAATAAATTTCCTATTTATTCCGCCTCGTTTTTATTTCAGACCATCTACATTTGCTGAAATACCTTCCGCTTCGAAAATTGATTGAATGGTTCTAACCTCTGCATCAGTCAAAGTCAAAGCATCCTTTAACTGATATTCCCAACCAAGATATTGATACTTGTTACTTCCATACTGATGAAAGGGCAAAAGATGAACCGCAGACACTTCTTGTTGTATCAAATAGTCAATCAATGCCTGGATATTTGACTGACTCGTGGTATATCCTGGAATCAAAGGAATTCTTGGTGTTAATTCCAGATTTTGTGTGCGTAAAAACGCAAAATTCTCCTTAACTAGCTCCTGATTGATACCAATAACCTGACGAGCGTCTGTTTGATCCATTATTTTTAAATCGAATAATACTTGATTTAGATAAGGCGTCAAACTAGCTATTTCTTGAAGGGGAAAACAGCCAGTCGTCTCGATGGCGGTATCTACACCTAGTTGATGTAGCTCTTTTAACAATGCTTGGGCAAATTCTGCTTGCATCAGAACTTCTCCACCAGATAAAGTCACACCACCGCCGGAAGTTCTAAAAAATATTTCATCCTTCATTACTTCTTCGACTAATTGATCGACCGTCCACCACTCGCCTACTGTCTCTGCTTGACCATTTTTATTCCAGACCGTTGGCTTAACTGCTAAGCGTGATTCTGGATTTGAGCACCAAGGACATTTCAAGGGACAGCCTTTTAAAAAAATAATCGTCCGAATACCGTCGCCATCGTGGACCGAATAGCGTTGAATATTAAAAACTAGGCCTTCAGTCATTTTTCTTCTCCTATAATTCATGTCCTACGCGGGCAATAATATCATCTTGAATTTGCTTATTCAGATCGACAAAAAAGGCACTGTAGCCAGCAACTCGCACTAGCAGACCAGAATATTTTGCGGGATTTTTTTGAGCATCCAACAAGGTTTCTTTTGATTGCACATTAAACTGGACATGTTGAATTTTTAATTTAGTAAAAGCCATTAAAAAGTTCGCAAATTTATTAAGACCTTGCTGACCCTTTAAAGTATTGGGTTGAAATTTAATATTTAACAAGCTGCCATTTACAGTTAAATAGTTATCCAATTTACTAACCGATTTCAATACTGCAGTCGGTCCTAAACGATCACGCCCCACCATAGGTGATAAGCCGCCATCTGCCAACTGTTCCTGCGCTTTACGACCATCTGGTGTTGCCCCCACGGCTTCCCCTAGAGGAATATGAGCCGATACTGTATATGCTCCTGGAATAAATTTTCCGCCACGTACATTTTCATATTTTTCTAGCTCTTTTGCATAATGTCGGAAAAAGCTTGCCGCGATTTGGTCGATTTCATCATTGTCATTACCATACTTATCAAAATCTTGAATCACATGTTGTTGCAGGGATTGATATTTGCCTTCGAAATTTGCAGCCAATGCTTCCACTAATTCAGCAAAGGTCAACTCTTGATTTTCAAAGACCATTTTTTTAATGACGTACATGGCATCACTCAAATTTGCCTCGCCAATTCCCTGAACACCAGAAAAATTATAACGGGCACCACCTTCTGTTACGTCTTGACCATTAGCTAAACAATCTTTAATTAAAACAGATAAAAATGGTGTAGGTGCATAAGCCCGATGACCCAAATCAACAATATTTGAGCCTTTAACAACCAATTCAACATAATAATCAATTTTAGCTTTGATATCGACTGACAACATTTCGTAGCTCACGGTTTTTTTATCCTTCAGATCATAGATACTGAGTTCCATAATCCTTAAAAGATTAAACAACGCAATATCATGTAAACCATATGTTTTCCCAGGAATTGACGTTTCAACACAACCGACTGTTGCATAATCTCGAGCATCATCTAATGAAACGCCTTTACTTAAAAAGGCTGGCACGCAAACCTCATCATTAAATAATTGCGGAATCCCGGTTCCTAGACGAATCGTTTCACAAGTTTTTAACAAAAATTTTCGAGGAATAACTTCATTCATCCGAACAGACAGATTAGGTTGCGGTAGCAAAATTTCATGATATAGATCCAACATCAAATAAGACAAAGGATTAACTGAAGCGTGACCTAATTCATCGAGACCACCTAAAACGACTGTGTAGCCCGTCGGAAAACCAGCGAAACATTTAGCACTGCTTTCACTTCTCAGTAAAACAACATCATTGGTTTTAATATAAAAATCACCTAAAACTTCGTATAAAAACGCTTCTGATTCACCTGCCCTAAGTGAAGCCTCGTAAAAAGGATATAAATATTGATCCATTCGCCCTAATGACAAGGAAGAGGCGTTGGATTCATATTGACCTACAATACTGGTCATCCATAATAGCTGAAGTGCTTCGTAAAAAGAACTTGGTTTTTCCTGACTTAATTTCTGACACATGTCAGCAATAACCAACAGTTCATTTTTTCTCACCGAATCGGCAGATTTTGCTAAGGTTAAGGCCAGTCTTTGATAACGAATAAAATGATTCCGCAATCCAACAAAAATTAAATATCCTGCTTTAAAAAAATCATTTTCCGGCTGATCATGGATTTTTTCCGCTAGCTGATCAATATAATACGCAATCCCATGATTCAAAATGCCGGGAAAATCCATGATGATATGTCCTTGGCCCTTGTCTGTTTGATTTAATTTAAAGACTTCATCTTTTAAAGCATCTTTCACTTCATCAGTCAGTTGCTGATTAATAAAGTCCTTCATGGAGCGACCTTGCCAATAAGGATATAATTTTTCCCGGTAAATTTTCTTATCTGCTTCAGTAAATTCAAATTGATCCTGGGGTCGTCCATCAATCGTATCAATTTCTTTCATGATCCAATAAGGGTCCATTTCCGGTGAAAGAATCCCTGAACGAGGACGAATCGTTCGATTGCCCACCAACAATTCTCCTTCACGAATGCTAATCGCGACATTTTCTAAAATATGAACCACCGCTTTCGCCCGTCGAATAATCGTCGGTTCCCCTTCTGTTTTCTGATAACTTTCCGTATAAAGTAATGCACGTTCTAATGAAATTTGGCGTTTTTCCATAAATAAATGATCTTTCATTGTTTGGATCCGCTGATTGCCATCAACTACGATATTCGCAGTGTTAGCCTCACTTACTATCTGTGACATAGCTATTTCATCTCCTCGTTATATTTTCTTTAGTATAATTTTTCACATAAAAGATTTCCACGTTTTTCTTGGAATTAAGTAAAAATATTCTAATTTTTACCGATTATCCCAACTTTTTTGTTGAATTTATTGGAAATACTTGTTAATTTATTAATGAGGTGAGTCAAATGAAGGCATCAGAAATTGCACAGCGAAGAAAAGATATCACCGCTTTGCTCTATAAAGAAAATAACTTGAAAGTCGCTACTTTGGTTAGCTTGTTTGATGTATCAGACGAAACGATTCGTAAGGACCTAGCCTATTTAGCTAGTGAAGGAATTTTAGAAAAAAAACACGGACGCGCCATCTTAATCAAAGAGAAACCTTTGGAGCCAGTCTTCCATCGTCGACCAAAAAATTTAGCCAAAAAAGAAACCATCATCACAAAAGCGTTGGAGCTCTTGCAATCAGAAGATTTAATTATTGGTCTTGATCAGGGCAGTACCGTAGCACTTCTTGCCAACAAAATCGCTCAGCTATCGTCACGACAAATTTTTACAGGTTCGTTAGCTGCCATTTTAGAGCTGGCCAACGCCCATCACCTACTTTATTCTTTTGGCGGACAATACAATGCCGAAGATATGACTTTTCGAAACGATACGGGAAAAGAAATGTACCCCGATATCCAATTTGACGTTTGCTTCTTTGGTTCCAGTGGGGTTAAAAATCGAAATGGTTTTTGTACTTCTTCCCTAGCAGACGCTGAAGCCAAAAGATTAATGCTGAAAAAATCATCAAAAAAAATCGTCCTAATCGACGATTCAAAATTCCAAACCACTTCTCTTGTACAAGTCGCTTCTTGGTCAGAGGTTGATGTCGTTATCTCAAATCAAGGCTTATCACCTGAAATTGCTAATAATATTCGACACCAGACTCGCTTGATTTTGGTTCCATGATTTTTAAGGATGGTGAATCCATAAAAAAATAGTCAATTTAGCAATTTTCAGCTTTTATATCTAAAAAATTTAAGGGGAATTTTTTTATAAATGATAGATAACAAGAAACAGTAGCTTTTACTTGTCTCTCGAATATTCGTTAATCAGCATCCGGTAAGAACTAAACAACAGAATGTTCAGTTTTTCTCATAAATTTAATTGACAACAAAATATCTCTATGCTAAAAATAAATGAACAATTAAATAAGGGAATGAATGTCTCCCTTGGTTAATCCAAAACTGCCTAATAGCTGATGACTTCTGCAAATGTTTATTTGTGGAAGCCATCAGTTTTTTTGTTCAGAAAGGAAGGTTAAATGAAAATTAATAGATTAAAAAATCCGCATTTCAAAAAAAGGTTAATTTTTTATTTTTTAGTCATTGTAGTTGCTTTAACAATGGGTGTCGTATCTCACTATCTATTATTCGGTTTAAATTTTGTTTCAAATTATAGAAGTCACCATGATGTCCTCTTGCTATTTCTGCCAGTAATTGGCGTGCTGACTGCTTTCGTTTATGAAAACTATGGAAAAGGATCCCAAAAAGGTAATAATTTGATTATCGAAAGTACTCAAAATGAAATTGATGTCCCTTTTAGAATGGGTATCTTTACTTTTTTATTTACTTTACTTACCCATCTTTTTGGTGGTTCCGCAGGTCGAGAGGGTTCAGCCGTCCAAATTGGTGGTGTTCTTTCTAACAAAGCAAGTCAACTATTTCGGCTTGAAAAAAATCAACATAAACAATTGATTCATGCAGGAGTAAGCGCGGGGTTTTCATCCATTTTTGGAACCCCTCTGGCAGGAGCTTTCTTTGGTATGGAAATGGTTTACATTGGAAAAATAGAACGTTCCTCCTTGATTTCTTGCTTTTTAGCTTCTTATATAGCTAACTATACTTCATTGAAATTCGGAACTAGTCATGAGCTGCATAGAATTGTTGACCTGCCACAAATGAGTTGGAAACTTTTATTTATCGTTTTCATCGCATCAATTTTATTTGGCATTTTTGGGCGTTTATTTGCTTTATGGACCCATACATTAAAACGAATTTATAAAGAAAAAATTGTTAATTACTTACTTAGGGCGTTAATTAGTGCTTCCATATTCGTTATTTTAATCTTACTTTTTTCTGGTCAGCAATATGAGGGCTTAAGCCTAAATTTAATCAATCATGCTTTTAGAGGTAATTCCTCATGGCTAGATCCAATATTAAAACTTTTTTATACTGGTTTAACTTTGGGAGCAGGATTTCAAGGTGGCGAAGTAACTCCTCTTTTTGACATAGGTGCTTCTCTTGGCAGTGTCATAGGTAATTTAACAAATATCTCGCCATCTTTTCTAGCAGCATTGGGGTTAATTTCTGTCTTTGGTTGTGCAGCAAATGTACCAATTACGACTATCATGTTAGGTATTGATTTGTTTGGTGTTGAAGCTCTGCCTTATTATGCAATGGCCTCATTTATCAGTTATCTTGTTTCTGGTCACCAAGGAATATATCCTGCTCAAACTATTGTACAAGCGAAATCATTTTATTTAAAACATCACGAAGGCTATCGAATAAGTGATTTAACTAGCAGAAAGGAAAATAAATAATGAACAATCATATACATCTAGCAAAAGGTTGGCGTTCAAAACATTATGAAATTCCCTTTGAAACGACTGGTAAAAAAACGATTATCATAAAAGTTGATGAAGGGAGTGTTCGACTAGGGCACCACATATTTGATATACAAAATGGGGCTTGGTTAGGGCATCCAGCAGATAAAAAAAAATATTACATTTTAGAAGAAGGAAAAGAATACGTTTTAAATTTTCACATTCATCAGCAACACAATCGATTGGACCGACTTTTCTTAACCAATGAACTTTTTTTTAAACCTTCAAAAATTAGTTTTAAAAAGATAAATAATCATTCAAAGAAAGGAGAAGAGGATGTTAATTAGTATTGCTATAGTAATTTTATTAGGGTTAATACTTGGTAGTTTTGCCAAAAAAGTGCATTTACCACCATTAGTTGGTTTTCTTTGTACAGGAATCCTTTTAGGTCCTTTTGCTTTAGACTTGCTTAGCTCGGATCTTTTATCCATCTCTACTGATTTAAGAGAAATTGCTTTAATTATTATTTTGACTCGAGCTGGACTTTCCCTTGATTTAAAAGATTTAATAAAAGTCGGACGACCAGCCATTTTAATGTGTTTTCTTCCTGCTTTGATAGAAATTATCGGCACAGTTATATTAGCACCTTTGTTTTTAAATTTTTCGATAGCAGAATCATTGCTATTAGGTAGTATCATTGCCGCAGTTTCTCCAGCAGTTATCGTGCCTAGAATGTTAAAATTAATGGAAGAAGGCTTAGGAAAAAATAAAAAAATCCCACAAATACTGTTAGCTGGTTCATCTGTTGACGATGTATTTGTATTAGTTCTATTTGCTTCTTTTTTAGGTATAAATCAAGGTGATAAATTTACAGTTAGTCTGTTAGGACAAATTCCTGTCGCCATTATTTTAGGCTTTCTAGGAGGCGTTTTAACTGGTATTATTATAGTTCAGTTATTCAAAAAAATGGCAATAAGAGATTCTCTCAAAGTCTTAATTATTATGAGTGTCTCATTTCTTTTAATGGGTGTTGAGGATCAGTTGGAAGGAATCTTATCATTTTCTGGTATGCTCAGTGTCATCAGCTTAAGTTTGACAATTTTTCAGTTTCAACCTCCTATTGCACAAAAATTAGCCATCAAATTTAATAAATTATGGTTAGCTGCTGAAATTTTTCTTTTTGTACTTGTCGGTGCCAGCGTAAATATAACATTTGCTTTAAAGGCTGGTATATTGCCTATTTTATTTATTTTATTGGTTACACTCATCCGAATGGTTGGTGTACTGCTCGCGCTTCTTAAAACGAACTTAAACTCTAAAGAAAAGTTATTTTGTATGATTGCCTATACACCAAAAGCAACCGTTCAAGCTGCAATTGGCGGTATTCCTTTTGCTCTTGGCATTTCTAATGGTGAAATGATGTTAACCGTTGCTGTTTTATCCATCTTGATAACCGCACCTATTGGAGCCTACTTGATAGACTTGTCCTATCAAAAACTGTTGACTGAATGAGTTTACCAATAAAACTACTGTGATACCTTAAAAAGAATGACAATCATTTTTATTTACATTTTTTAGCGACCCACACTATATCCACCGATATAATGGTTCATACTATTTCACTCAATCATTTTATCTATCGAAATCGTAAGGTAAAAATAGCAAATAGACTTCCAGATCGCTAAATTACAATTGGAATGCTAATACTGATAAATTAATCAGTATTAGCATTTTTTCGAATAAAATCAGTCTTGAAAGAAATTCCCTCTAGCACAATATTTATCAGACTTATTTTGACGTCAAGGTCCTTCCGCAGTTCATACTGAAAAATGGAGATAAAAAGCATGTCATAATGTGCGAATACTGCTGTTTCTAGATCTTATGATATTTCTACGCGTACCTTACGCTAGCTAGGGTTCGATTCAAAGTCAAAAAAATATCTGACTATGCTTATCGCATGTATGATGATGAAAATCTACAATTGCTACAGCAACTATTGATTTTACTTGTGCAACTAAAACGAACAAAAAATGTATTCAAGAGTTGGTTGAATCTCTGGAATGACTTGTTAAAATGAAAGTGGGAGGTATGAAAAGTATGAAAAATAAAAAAATGAATCTCAGTCAGAATTTGATTTATTTGCGCAAAGGCAATCATTATTCCATTGAGACTGTGGCTGAAAAAATCGGTGTTTCCCGCCAAGCTGTCTCTAAATGGGAAGCTGGGGAGACGATTCCAGACTTGATAAACTGCGATTTATTGGCGCAACTTTATGATGTTTCCTTAGAAGATTTAATTTATTATTCGCCAACCGAAAATATTCCCCTGCCACCGAAAAATAAACATATTTTTGGCACTGTCGTTCTCGCTGAAAGAGGACAAGTAGTATTGCCAAAAGCTGCTAGAGATTTGTTGCAGCTAAAAGCTGGGGATCGCTTGATGGTCTTAGGTGATAGTGCAACTGAAACACAAGGTTTGGCCTTGATTCCCGCGGATCATTTCTTGCGGGCAGCTGAGGAAATGATGGACAATTTTTATCCGAAAACAAAGGAGTGATTTTCATGGATTTATTGACTGTCAGAAATTTGACTAAAAAATACCCGCAATTTACTTTAGACAGACTATGCTTTAATTTGCCCGCCGGCGCAATCATGGGGCTGATTGGCAAAAATGGGGCTGGTAAAAGCACGGCTCTCAAATCTTTGCTAAATATGGTGCACCCAGATAGTGGGGAAATTAAGATGTTTGGACAAAATTTTTTTCAAGCTGAAGCAGCTTGTAAGCAACAATTAGGGATTGTCCTAGGAGGAACAGATTTTTATCCTTACAAAAAATTACGAGATATTACTCAAGTCACTAAAAAATTTTATCGTCATTGGGATGAAGCTGCTTACCAAAAATACATGACGCTTTTTGAATTGGCTGAAAATAAAAAAGTTAACCAATTATCTGAAGGCATGAAAGTCAAGTATGCAATTGCCTTAGCTTTATCCCACCAAGCAAAATTGTTTATTTTTGATGAACCGACTAGCGGCTTAGATCCTGTCGCTCGCGAGGAATTATTAGAGATTTTTCAATCCTTAGTTGCTGATGGCACCAGAAGTATTCTTTTTTCTACGCACATTACTTCGGATTTAGACAAATGTGCCACTCATATTACTTATATTCGAAAAGGTCAACTGGTATTAAGTGCTGAGAAAGATCGCTTTATCCAGACTTTTCAAAAGGAAAATCCAGCAAATACGACGTTAGAAGACATCATGCTCTACTCAGAAAGGAATGTTTCACATGAATCATTTGCTGTATAAAGAGTTTCGTTTAGCAGCCCATCCCACTCTCTATATTTTTTTATGGATGGGTGCACTGATTTTAATTCCTAGCTATCCTTACACGACGGTTTTTATTTTTGGCTGTTTCGCGCCACTGATTACTTTGCAAAATGGACGAGAAAATCACGATGCCTTTTACACTGCAACTTTGCCAGTTAAAAAAAGTCAGGTAGTAAAAGGTAAGTTTTCATTATTTATCACTACACAAATCGCCCAATTATTTCTGACTCTACCTTTTACAATCATTCGAATCACTCAAATCCCCATTAAAAACACCGTCGGTATTGCGCCAAATTTAACTTATTATGCCGCTGGTTTGCTGGTTTTCACACTGTTCAACTTTTTCTTTTTCACCGAATTTTACAAAACAGCCTACAAAATTGGCAAGGACTTTATCAAAGGAATGGTACCCGCCCTTTTAATAGCTGTTTTAACTGAAACCATCAGCCACATCCCAAAATTAGCTTGGTTAAATAGTCTAAATAAAACCGATCTACGATTGCAACTACCGTTATTTCTTTTTGCAGTACTTTTCTTCATTGCCGGTAACATCTTGGCTTTTAAAATTTCCAAAGAAAGCTTTGAAAAAGTTGATTTATAGCATACAAAAAAACTTGTCTTAGATACTTTCATCCAGACAAGTTTTAATCTATTGAGCCAGCTATTTCGGCTAGTTTTTCAACAACTTCTGCTTTTAATTCGTCAAATGCCAGTTGGCTAGTTGTGATCTTTAAAATAAAAGCAACCGCCTCTGCTTGGTCCAAATCAACTCGGTAGTCATTTATTTTCAAAAAAGTCACCATAGCGACTAGCGCTGTACGCTTATTCCCATTGTGAAAAGGATGACGTTTGATTAAATTTATCACTAAAATAGCCGCTTTATCGAAAATCGTTTGATAAAGTTCTTGACCAAAAACGACTTGCTGTGGCAAATTTACTATCATTGCTAAGGCTTTTGCATCTTTCAATCCAATCATTTCACCAGGCGAATAATTTGTTATGACTCGCGCGTTAATCCTTACAATTGCTTCACTACTCAAGTAAATCATAAGTCTACCAAATCTTTAATTGCTTCATCATATTCAGCCATCACGGAAATCACAATTTGATCAATATCAACCTCTTCAACGGCTTTAGTGATCACAATCGAACCATCTTCCTTCAACAAATAACTTATTGAATCGCCAGTATTGACCCCGATATGTTCTTTAACTTCTTTAGGAATCGTGGTCACATCACTATTGCCAGATTTTCTGATTTTATATTTTTTTTCCATTGAAATCTCTCCTTTGTATCTATTATATCATGTGTATATACATTTAAAAAGTAGATACTTATCTCGATAAAAAAACAGTTTTAGGATGACTTTACCTAGAACTGTTCATTATTATAACAAGCTTTTACCGCCACCGTTTCAACTGCGGGAAGAATCCCAACATAAATTCTCGGGCTTCTGTTTCTGTTTTATTTTGTGCCTTCAGTACCCCATCTTCCTTCAAATGCTGCACACTAAGCGCAATCATTTCCTCCATCGTCATTTCACTTGTGAAATTTCCATCTTGATAACAATAAAAACAATACTCTTGATTTTTACCACCGTCAGCATCTGTCCCCAACATTTCCTGATTTTCCAAGGGCATTCCACAACTTTGACAATAAGTGATTTCTTGCATTTAATCAGTTCCTTTATTGATAGTCAAATTTTCCAAAATCATTTGATAATACTTTGTTGCTAACTGACTGACTTCCCCTTTTTTACAAAAAGCCAATTTATTCAAACGAGGAGAATGGCGTTCCACCACGATTTGATCCGCAACCGTTCGACTTTTCAGCCATTCAAACGCTTCCAAAAAACGCGGGTCTTTTTGCGCTTTAGGATAATGAGACAAGACATAGACATAATGAAAAATATTGTAATCCCCTAACGGATACTCCACTTGCATAAACAACCTGCCAATTCCATAATGACAAGGACCAATTGGCACCTTCATCTCCCAATGTTTTAATAAAAATTCTACCGCCCCATCTAATTGCCGCAATTCTTTAAAATTCGGTTGATAAATAAAAGCATGCAACACATACAACGTTGTCATGGGAGTGGAAAATTCCGTCTCTGGTCCCCGTCCAAAACTATATTTTTTACATTTCCAACCACCATCAGCTTCTTGCGTCTCTAAAAAATAGCGGTAAGAGTTTGCCAGCCGCGGATCTTGCGCTTGTCCTAAACGACACAAGCTCGTCAAAGTAATCGCTGTCTGACAAGGGACCATACCACCTTTTGGATAGACTTTAAAACGCCCATCTTCCCTTAACACTGAAAACAGCAAATCGACATTTGCCTGAATCACCGGATCATCAATTGGTATTCCCAGCTCCACCAAATAAGTCGGTGCCGTCACTGCATTATACGGACTGCCCTTAAACAAACGTAAATCCTCCGTCGTCCAATAATCAAAATCAAACTGCTTTTTATAACTCATAATGATCTCGATATCTCGTTGGTACATGGTTTCACCTTCTTTGTTTACTTATTAGCTTTTCTCCTTTTTTGAAGCGCTTTTATCCATTTTATCTTTTTTAAAAATAGCGGTCAAACTGATAAAAAAAAGACTTCGAAGAAAATTCTCCAAAGTCTAAAGTCTGATTAATCTTTTTCTAATTGATCCAATGTTTTAGAACCAAACCATAGAACCAAACCAATCACGATTACGATAGCTGCTAAGATTCCGTAACCCATTTGGAATTGACTAGGATCAGTTGTTTGTAACAATGAATAAATTCTTGGATAAATCAAAGTTGAAGCGAATACCGCGATTGGCCATAAACCTAACAAGAAGCCCATTAGTTTTGATGGTGCCAAGTTCACGATAAATGAGTTCCCTAATGGCGAGAAGATCATTTCCCCAACTGACATCAAGATTGAAATAACTGCAATCCATACTAATGAAGTTGCGCCGTTACCAATCATGTCTGAGAAGACCATAACCACATAAGAAAGACCAACTAGGATAATTCCTAAGGCAGTTTTCTTGAACATGCTCATATCGCCTTTCGGACGGTTCGCCATCTTCGTCCATAAACGACCTAAAAGTGGACCTAAGATAATACAAGTCAAGGCGTTCATTGAATCGAAGTAAGAAGTTGGTACATGGAAGTTACCGATAAACCAGTTGGCACGGCCTAAGAATCCAGCGCCGTCACCCCAACCGAAGTAGTAGTAAGCAGGCATATAAGCCAAATACCAAACAGTCCAGAAAACAATTGAGAAGATTGTTACTAATACAATCGCAAATACACGTTTTTTATCAGTAGCAGATAAAGGTTGATTTTCTTCAGCTGCTTTCTTTTGTTCGTCAACGAATTGACGTTGGTCGATTTTGAATGGTTTTTTACCAGCGTCACCTAAAGCACGACCGTTTACTAAGAACCAAATAGCATCTAAGAATAATAGCAATCCACAAATTAAGAATACGCCGTTGTAACCAATTACTGGAATTAATAATACTAAGAATGTTGTCCCAGTAAATGAACCGATATTTACAAATGAATACTGTACTGAGAAGGCCTCATTCAGTTCTTTTTCATCACTGAACAGCAACCCGTTAATCCCTGATAAGTTCCCTTTGAATAAACCAGTCCCGATGGCAACTAAAATAATCATTGCCCAAACCATACCTAATGAATTGGCTTGCCAAGTAAGCAAATAACCAATCCCCATTAAAACTGCACCTGCTGGTACACAAAGTCGTGGGCTCAACCAGTAATCGGCTAAATAGCCCCCAACGATTGGTGTGATATAAGTCGCAGCTAAGAATGCCCCAGACATTGAAGCTGCCTTCACATCATCAAATCCTAACCCGCCTTTACCAACAGTTGTTGCAATCCAAATTGCCAACATATACTTTACAGTATAAAAAGCACAACGCTCAAAAGAGAAACTCAATGAACAGACATAAAAGCCAAAAGGTTTTTTCTTTTTCACAGGAGTCGCTTCCATTTTCATCCTTCTTTCTTAAATAAATATTTTTTTAGTCGTTATCACGCATCCATTGTTCCAAAATTGCCATATATTTAGGTTTTTCTTCAACAAATGGCATGTGACGGCTGTAGGCGAATAGTTCCCATTTTGCATTTGGGATGGCATCAAACATGGTTTTTGCAACTAGTGGTGTGGACAAATCATTGGTGCCGCTAGTTACTAGACTAGGAATCATTAAGTTTGGTAATTTATCTGTATATTCATAGTCATGCAAAGTACCAGTTGGTGAATATTCGTTTGGTCCCCAACCTGTGATGTAGCTTTCTGTTCCGGGTACTTTTTCCCGACGCAGTGGTTCAGGTGAATCTGCTGTTGGTACTGCCGCAGCATGACGCACCATAAAACGATCATTGGCAGCCAAATAAGCTGGGTCATCGTAGTTCCCAGTAGCTTCTGCCTTAGCAATTGCTGCTTGATCTTCTTCTGACATGAATTTAATCATGCGGTGTTGTTCTTGCGCCCATAATTTTGCTGAAGGCAAGGTACTTGATAGAATCAAACTCTTGATTCCTTTGGGTTGGTAATCACAAGCATAAATAATTGCTAACATGCCGCCCCAAGATTGACCTAGAATATGGACTTCGTCTAACCCTAGATGTTCTCTCAAAGCAATCAATTCTTCTGTCCAGGTTTCTTTTGTCCAAAGACTTGGATTTGATGGAACTGCTGATTTTCCGCAGCCAAGCTGATCATACATAATCAACTGACGGCCATCGACTGCCATCTCATCTAGTACTTCGAAATAATTATGGGTAGAGCCTGGGCCGCCGTGAAGTAAGATCAGAGGTGTTTTCCCCTGACCTTGCTCACCGACTACCCGATAATAAGTTTTGTAATCTTTAAAGGGCATATAGCCTTCGGTGATTTTCATCTTATTCCTCCTAGCCAACGATTTCTAGATCTTTTGGATAGCTGTTTAAGTTTTCGCAGCCATCTTCTGTTACGATTACTAAATCTTCAATCCGCACACCAACTTCGCCAGGAATATAAATGCCTGGTTCGATTGAAAAGACGTTGCCGACTTCAGTCAAGTTTTGGTTAGAACCTGAAACATCTCCAGTTTCATGATCTTCAATACCGATGAAGTGACCTAGACGGTGAGTGAAGTATTCGCCATAGCCTTTTTCAGTAATGTAGTCACGAGCAGCTGCATCAATTGATGCCAATGTTACGCCAGGTTTCACTGCATCGATCCCTCTTTGACAAGCTTCTTTAACGATTTCGAAAACTTCTCGGCTCTTTTCAGGAACTTCTTTGTAGAAATAAGTTCTTGTCATATCTGAGCAGTAGTTGTTTTTCACGCCACCGATATCAACAACGATGCTATCACCTGGTTTAGGTAATGAATCATCTGTTTCGTGATGCGGGTCAGCGCCGTTTGCGCCATAAGCAACGATTGGATCAAATGAATAACCAGAATTGCCTAATTCAGCATAAATTTTCGCTAATTCTTCAGTCATTTTACGTTCTGTCCAGCCATTAGAAAGAAGTTTCTTCAAGCGATCAATCGCCATGTCATTAGAACGAGAAGCTTCTCTCATCAATTCTTGTTCTTCATCATCTTTGATTGCACGCACACTGTCAGTGATCGTTGAGCCGTTGCCTAATTTTGCATCTGGCACTAATTCCATTAAGCGTAATAAGAAATGAGCTGGCCAGTTTTTGTCGATCCCAAATTTTTTGCTTGAGTCAACATATTCTAAAACTTTAGCCACACCATCATCCGTATCATCGATAAAGACTTTGTCCACACCTAAATCTTCTTCGATCGGGAATAGTTTGTTAACGATTAAAGTATTTTTACCTTCTGGTGTAATCACCAATACTAATAACCGTTCACCAGGATGGATCCAACGTCCAGTCAAATAAAAGATTGCTACTGGATCAGAAACAAGTAACTGACCGTAGTCTTCCTCTTTCATCTTCTCAACGATTCTTTGAACGCGACTTTCTTTTAACAAAATCAACACTCCCTTAGCTATATTTTGCCATCTTCACATGGCTCATAAAAACAATACGCAGATTGTTTTACATGACATTTTTTATAGCGACGATTACCAAAAAAACTTGATGTATAACAGTTTGCAATTTCCCGAGTCAAATAATATGCTTGTGTAATAATTCACCTAACCCGACATAAAAATAACCATAAAGCACAGAAAAATGCAAGTTATTTTCGGAAAAAATGTTTTTCTATCTTCATCGCTATGACGATTTTACTATATATTTTCACATTTTTAAACGTTTTCTTTGATTTTTTCACCAAAAATTCAGAGAAACATTCGTCTTTTACTTTATTAAAAACACTGTCATGGCAGTTTTAAATCATATGAAAGCGCCTACATGATCAAGCGCAGTAAGCTTGTTTAGGGTTTTTTGTCATTTTTTGAACTTTATATATAACAAAAAACCTTCAGAACTATTTTTTCCTGAAGGTTGCATTTTCTCATTATTTTTATTCTAAAAAAAGAACTGTTATAGAACATCTACTACAAAAATTTATTCTGCTAATTTTTTTCTTCGATGATAAGAGTAAAAACAATTTGGCGATAGTTCATAGCCAACAGAGATTCCTAACGAAATGGCGATAGCGATTTTCAAGACTTGAACACCAATTTGTGCAGCCTCGATCGAATCACCAATAAAGAAATTGTAAGTAAAATTATAAATCCCCAATCCCGGCACTAAACAGAAAATTCCGCAGATTAAAAAGATAGTCACTGGTGCCCGCAAAGCAAAAGATGCTTCTCGCGACAAGTAGATTAAAGCCAAAGAAGCCACAAAAGTCGCAGCAATCGGCGCATTAACAAAATGCATAAAGGCCAAATAAATCCCCCAGCCAATCGCCCCAATCGTCCCGCACCAAATATAATATTTTTTCGGCACTTCAAACAAAATAGCAAAAGAAACAGTCCCTAAAAAACCAGTTAAAATTTGAAAAAAAGGATTCATGCTGGCACCTCCTCCGTAAAATTTTTAAAAAATATTAAGCACTGATAAAACCAGACCAACGCCCATCGACACACACAAAGCGGTAATCACTGCATTAATCATTTGACCCCAGCCAGAACTGTAATCACCATCAAATAAATAGCGAATTCCGTTGACGACCGCTACCCCAGGCAACAAAGAAATGATCCCGCCAGAAACTAAAGGCGTTAAATGTAATGTAGGAAAAACAGCCACCAAAATCCCTGCCAAAACCGTCACTAAAAAACCACCAGTAATATTTGAGATAATGCTAGACATTTGAAATTTCGGTACCAAATACAGCATGAAACAAGCCAAGACCAATCCTAAGAAAAAGGCGCCCAATGAACCCCAAACTGTCCCACCAAAGATATAGCAAAAGCTGGCACTGCCCATGCCATACGCAGCTATCTTTAAAGGTGTCGAGGCAAAATTTTCCGCTTTGATTTCCTCTAAACGCGCCCGCGCCTCAAAAGGTGTCAATTTATTTTCTTTAATCCGTCGCGACAAAGTATTAATCTGTTCAATCCGCCCTAAATTAATCGGCGATATCGGCACATCCCGCACCTTAGCCTGCACCGTTTGATCTTTTAAACGGGCTGTCATGAAAATGCCATTTATCAAAACAAAACTATCAAATTCCTTCAGCTCTAAAGCCTCCGCCACATGACGAATGGTGGTTTCAATCCGTTTAATCTCAGCACCATTCTCCAAAAGCGTTTCTCCAATATCATAAACAAAATCAAAACGCTCCTGCTCGCTCATTTCCATGACCAAACCTCCTTTATTGTTTCTATGTATTTTTAATCTGATTCGTTTTTACCAGAATTTTACTAGATTTTCAGTACGCATACCATTCTACTAAGGCGAAATACGCCAAGTAGAACTGGCATAAAGATAGGGGCTCCCTCGTGTTGAGTTAGCCCCTTGTAGTATAGCTTATTTAGTTCCTATAATTCAATCAAATCATGCGGTACGCTAATCATATTTTCGTAGCCATCTTTAGTAATTAGCACTTGGTCTTCAATCCGGACGCCGCCCCAATCAGGAATATAAATTCCTGGTTCAACTGTCATTACAGAATTTTCATCTAAGACATCATCATATTGTTCTGCCAAATAAGGCAATTCATGAACAAACAAACCAATCGAGTGACCGATGTTGCCATAAGTATATGGAATGTAGTCAGTGTCTTTCAAAGGTTCCAACGACGCACGATAAACATCCCGCACCGGTACACCCGCTTTTAAGACCTCTAACGACGCTTCTAAGCTGCGTTTTTCATATTCATAGACATCTCGCTGTTTTTCTGTAGCTTTGCCGACAACGACTGTCCGCGTCATATCTGACATGTAGCCATTAAACTGACAACCATAATCCATCAAAACAAAATCGCCGTATTCAATCGCTTTTTCAGAAGGAATGCCATGAAGCAATGACGTATTTGCGCCAGAAATTAAAATGTTACCGTAAGGTTGTGTGTCGGCCCCTTCTTGCACCATGTACATAGAAAGTTTAGCTGCCAATTCTTTTTCCGTTACCCCAACTTGGATATCTTCTAAAATACGATAAAATGCCCGACATGAGATTTCACAAGCATTGCGCATATATTGGATTTCTTCTGGTGATTTAACCACCCGCATCCGATCAATCACGCCGCCTGCTTGCACCAGTTCACTTTTAATTTTACTAGAAAAATCAGCATACATGTCATAGGTTAAATGATCGGCTTCAAAGGCAATTGATTTAATATTGTGTTTTTCTGCCAAATCAGCTACCGTATCTCCTACCGTACGTCCAGGCAAGCGCCAGTTGATAATTTCATAGTTAGGCACTTCTTTTGCTGCTTGTTCTGTGTAACGGGGATCAGTTAAAAAATACAATCCATCTTGTGTAATCAACATGTAGGAATCATCACCAGTCCAACCGCTGGCAAAGCGAATGTTCACCCGTTTGGCCAAAAAGAAGCCATCAATTTTTTCTTGAGCTAAATACGCGCGAATCTTTTCCTCGTTCATTTTCATACCTTCTTTGCTTTTATTTTTGAAAACAAAAACGCTTCCACAAATAAGCGTATCAAATTTTTCTGAGAAAATCACCACAGTTTTTAAGTAAATTTTTTAATCTACAAAAAAACGACTCCCGCTAAAAGCGAAAATCGTTTCAAAAAATTATCTGCGGCTACGTCTGCGATTGCCATTTGTCTGACTATCCGCAATTCGACGGCTAACCGGTGCTTTTTTTCCAAAGGGTAAATGACGCATGAAAACGGTGGCTGCATAACCAGCTAACCAGATCCATAAAAAAAGTTCCACGGGAAACAATAGGAGGAACAAACACGCAACCGCAAAGGGTTGACGCAAGATTATTGCACAACTTGCAGCAGTAAAAATCGCCACTAACAGACCTTCAGAGTAGGGCAAAAGATTGGTAAGTGCTAATCCAAAAGCGACACTGGCAAAAATCATTGGGAAAATAGTTCCACCCCGCCAATTAAATGCCAAAGACATCATAGTCAAAGCAACTTTCCCTAATGCCATTACCAAAAGCATCACAAAGCTTAAATTTTCAGCCTGACGAGTAAAAGATAATAAAGTATGCTCACCAGAAAATAATAAATTCGGTGCAAAGACGCCCACTAAGCCGAAAATAAATCCAGCTAAAATAGCTAACGGCAACGGATTCCTGATCCGGCGGTTAAATTTTTCCGCTTTTTCTTGCGCAAATATAAAAAATTGTCCGAATAAAGCACCTAAAACGATCATCGGCGCAATCAGTAATAATCCTTGCCATGTAATCCCATTATCCATGCTGCGGATCGCAAAAACTTGTTCTTGTCCTGGCAGCAATTGATTCATCAGAAGATAACCTAAAAACCCGGCAAAGGTCGTGAAAATATAAATCACATACCGCTTCAAGCGACTTTCAGTTAAATTTCGCCAATCATCAGCCTCCAATGTCCGGCCAATCCCAAACAAAGGTGCCATGAAAATGATTCCCAAAGTCGTTCCAACACCGAACTCTAGCAACTCTTCCCGGTATTCTGAAACAAAACCAATCCGGTCAGCCGCAAAAGTCAATAAGCCCGCCATAATCGCAATCAAAGCAGCTTCTGGTCCGACACTTGCTCCAAATAATAAAATCAAAAAGCCAGCAGCGGCATTCTTCCAAATCTGACCTTGTTTATAATCCACTCGATCCCGACTATAAAACTCCGACAATGTTTCATTGATCGAACGAGGGTAGGCTTTAAAACGTTGGGCAAACATTCCCACCAGTCCCCCACCAATCAAACAGATTAGTAAAGGATACAACGCCGGATCATTGATTAGACCGGGAATATAATCCCAAATAAAATTGTGACACAAGGTGACAATACTTAAAAATAGTCCAATCACTGCCCCACAAGCCAGCCCAAATAGCCCACTATAGGCAAAGTAACGTAACTTAAAATTATCCATAAATAAATACCTTTCAACATAGACTCTGCTACATTATATCAAAGCTTGCCATGATTAGTAGCTAAATTACGGGTTTTTTTCAGAAAATCAAGCGGATTTTACTAAAACTTTCTTTTTCTGAAAATTTTCTACCCGTTCCAAAGTAGCAGCCAGGTGGTCATTCACCTCATAACTGTCCACTAGAAACTGACGGGTTTTTTCCACAAAGAAACCCTTCAAAAAGCTAAAGAAGAACGCTTCTGGTTGAGAAACATTGCCATAACGATAGATTTGTTCACAGGCTTTTGCTATAGCATCAGGTAAGCCGTTTTTAAAATAAGGATTGTTTTCAAAAGTTAAAGCCTCTGCTTCTGGCGGTAATCCAGCTTTAATAAATTGTTGATTAGCTACATATTTAGCTTTAAAGATTAAATCAACGAATTTTTTGGCTTTGAGATAGCGATTATCACAAAAAGGCAAAAAACGCATAAAGGCTGTCTCAGGGATTAAATGAGCATAACGAGCCTGTAAACCAGCCAGCAAAGCGGCTTCTTTATCCACAGGTTGCTGTAATTTTTTAGGCGCTACGTCTGTTTCACTTGTTTTATTTGTTGTTTTTACTAGTTGTTTACTTGTACTTATCGGCAAATTTTGCGAACTGGTGCTAGCAGATTTTGCGTCTCGTGATTTATCCACAGTTTGCGGGGCGCGATAATTTTTGAAAGTAAATTTCATGACGGTCCCTTCTGCAGGAGCTTTTGGATTCGCCACATAAATCCGATAATTTTTTAAACCATGACGAACCACTTTAATTAAGCCAAGTTCAGCCAATTGGTTTCGTAAAGTCGTCACTTTTCGCTCAGAAATTCTTAAAACCTCGGCTACTTCTGCATTACTATAGTAAATAAAGGGAATTTTTTCTTCATCCAGCCAGCTGCCATCTTGCAAACTATTGTGGATACTGCAAGTCATACGCTGGGTATAAAGAGCATGCAAAAAGATTGCCTCAATCGATAGATCGGCATATTGTGGATTATTTAAAAAATTAAAATCAATTGGTAAAAAATTGCTGTTGGGCAGATTATCTGCGGTCATAAATGTTGATGTAAGACTATTCATAATACTCACCTTTCTCTAGGAAAACTTAAGAAAAAGTTGGTGAAACTTCGTGGTTCAATAGTCTGAGGTGATTGAGATTTGAGTAAATTTGTGGTATACTAAATAGAGATTAGGAGAACGCCAAATTTTCACTAATCTTTAGGATTTAAACAATCTATTTTGACTACTGAATATGTTAATCGCCAAATTAACATCATTCACCGAAGAGTTTGAAGATCGCCAAATCTTTGAACTCTTTTTTTCTTTACGCATTTAGAATAATCGAAATAAAGCCTATTGTAAAGCAATTTATGAACATCTTTTTTTAGGGTAAACTTTTATAAAAGTTTCAAAGATGAATGAAGTAAACTTTATTAATTGTTTAAAGATAATTTAAGTTAACCCTAAAATCTTTTAAATCTTTCAATAAAGTAAACTTAAATAAAAGAAAAAAAAGTTTTTTAAAAAGGTCTTTTGTGGAAAAATATTGGTGAGTCGCTATCTATAATTGAATTATCCACAGGACAAGGCAGAATCCCCTTATTCAAAAAGTAAACTTTAAATCAAGTTTCAAAAGTAATAAAAGTAAACTTAAAATAAAGTGCAAAGATAAAAAAAGTAAACCGCAAACCTCTTAAAAGAAGGTTTTGCGGTTTACTTTTTTTGTAATTAATTCTCATCATTTTCTAATTCAGCAAATAATTTCTGATATTTAGGCTTCTCTTTATACTCTTCCATCGCGGCATCTTCGACTTGTTTTAAGAAGATTCGGTCGTCTTGCAGCAACTCTTTTTCTAAGTAATAATCGTATAAAAATTCAATCACTTTGTCTGGTGTATAGCCGTCAAATTTAGAATCAATCAAGCCTTGTAGTCGGATTTTTGTTTGAGCAGAGATTTTTTGCATTTCGAGTGCTTTTTTTCGAGGATCATTATATTGGCGCTTGCGTCCCCTTTTAGCAGGCGTGCCCTTTTCTCGATTGGCTCTTTGTTCCTGGGCAAGTGCTTTTTGCTGATTCAGCAAGTGCGTTTCCCGTAAGCTACTGGTGTTTTCTATATTCTTTGCTGACAATAATTCCTTTGAAGTTGGCTTTGGTGCAGGTGCTTTCTTTTCCTCATTGGAATACTGGGACATTTTTTCGATCCCTTTATTCTTCTTGTTGGCAGTTAAAAGGGAGTCTAGCTTCATTTTTTTTGCCATTTAGCTCTCCCCTCCCCTACTCTTCACCGCTTAGTAAGCGACGATGTTGATCGATTTCATCTAAAATTGACAAGAAAACTTCATGAGCTCGACGGTCCCATTGCTCTACTTTGCCGTTTTTGTTGATTTCATAAGTAATACCAGAGCCATCGTATCGTTTCAAACGGCTTTGATTTAAGACAACGGTGTCTAATAAATGATTACCGTATAAATCTCTGGCTGCATGATAGATTTCTTGGTCAACTGAGTCTCTTTTTTGCATCATGAAAGGCACAATACCCACCACTTCTAGGCTAGTATCGTATTGTTCAATGAAAAAGTTCATGTAATCAATATAGTTTTGTGCCCCTTTTAGAGATTTTACTTGGGTTTGCAAGATGACAATAACGTATTCAGCCACATACATAGCAGCATTTGAATAAGTACTAATTGTCGGTGGTACATCAATGTAAATGACATCATAAATATCTTTTAATGGCGCAAATAGCTTTTCCATATACTGAAATTGAGCCAATTTATCAGAGGGATACTTTTCGATCATGTAATCTGGAAAATCAGAAAAAGAGATATTTGCAGGAATCAGATCCAAATTGGGGATGATATTGTAAATGGAATCATTAATGTCCCCTCCCCTAACTGCTTCCCAAATCGTATTGTCGAATTCATCAGGTAAATCGTGGGTACCAAAATTCTCAGCAGTTAACTTTAAAACGTCACTGGTATTGCCCTGAGGATCCAAATCGATAACTAAGGTTTTTCGTTCAGTCTGATAGGCGCTCTCGAATGAGAGCATTTGTACAGTGGTAGATTTACCTACCCCACCTTTAAAATTACCAACGACATATGTTTCAGCTTTCTTATTTGCCATAAGGTAAACTCCAATCTATTTTATATTCAAATAAAGTTTACCATATAATAGTTCGTTTGTAAAAGTTTACTTCAACTCTTTTTTTGTGGTAAACTGTAATAGATATTAAAAGTAACCTTAATAAAGTTAAAAAAGTATACTGAAAAGATTTAAGGAATACTCTTTGATACATGGGTAAACTTTAATTAAAAAGAGTAAACTTTTAAACAATTGTAGTAAACTTTTATGACAATAAAAAAGTATACTTCAAATAAAATAGGTAAACTCTATTAGAATATAAAAGTGAACCTATATAAATCGTTTTAAGTACACTTTATATATTTAGAGTATACTCTATAATTTAAACAAAAGGTAAACTTTATATATATCTAAAAGGTAAACTTTAAATTAAAACACTGATATAAAAGCTTTATTTGAGGTTAACTTAATTATTAAAAAGTTTACCCAATCAAATAGAAAAGTTTACTGAAATTCTTTTAGGATAACTTTATATCATCATAAAGTAAACTTCTATATAAAAGAGGTAAACTATTAAAGAAATGAAGTAAACTAAAATAGTCATTTAAAGTATACTTCAAAATTTAATTTAAAGTACACTTTAAATTAAAAAAGTTAATCATAAAACATCAAGAGTATACTTCAACTGAAATAAAGTAAACCTAATATATGTGGGTAAACTTTAATTCAGTATAAAAGGTAAACTTCAAATAAAAGAAGTAAACTTAATTATGATATTTAAAGTACACTTCAAATATTTAAGGTAAACGAAATATAAAAAATAAGGTATACTCTAAATTAAAAGAGTATACCTTATTTAATTTAATAAAGTAAACTTCAATAAAAAAGTAAACCTCAAAAATATCAGGTAAACAATTTTTTAATTACTGCAGTGATTGTAAGGAGAATAAAAAGTAAACTGCAATTATAAAAGTTTACCTTAAAATAGTATGATTGAGTTTACTTTGAAAATAAAAGTAAACCACAAAAAAACCAATTGAGGTATACTCAATTGGTTTTGAAGTAAACTTTTTAAAGACTTTCGATAACTTGAATGGCTGCGAAGACATCTTCAGCCGTTACATCAGGATCAACCATGTTGAAGGTTTCATTGGCAGAAGCCGCGTGGTTGACCACTTTTATAAGACTTTCTTGGCTAGTATCGGCTACATTTAATGCAGCTAATTTTAATGGTAAACCGGTAGCTTGGTAGAAGGGAATCAGTTTTTGGATTTCGTCATGCTCTTGAGTGTGTGCCAATTGGACTAGAATGCCGTATGCGACCTTTTTACCATGTAATTGATTATGAGTTGCTTCAATATAAGAAAGGCCGTCATGAACAGCATGAGCACCTGCGCTACGTCCATAAGTTGCAGCAAAGCCACCAGTTTCACCAGCGAGTGCGATGATGCAGTCTGTGATGCGTCCAAAGGCTGGAGATAGGCGTTTATTTTTTAAATCGTCAATCGCTGCGACGGAATCTTGTAGTAAAATGTCTAAGATTGCTTTAGCAGCAGCAATTCCAAGGCGTACATAAGCTGATTTTTTATCCTCACTTAAGCGACGAGTAATGCCGTCAATTTCGTACCATTTTGCTAAAGTATCACCGATTCCAGCGATAAAGTAGTCTACCGGTGTCACTTCTAATAAAAAGTCCCAGTCTACTAATGAAAGAAATGGTGCGCGAGTGATATAGCCAATTGAACGGAAAGTTCGATCGGGATGGTAAACTGCTACGATTGGTGTAAATGGCGCACAGTTTGAAATCAATGTTGGAATCAAAATGTATTCTACATTTAAAACTTCGGCTGTCATTTTGGCAGCGTCTAATAGACGACCGCCACCGATAGCTAAAATAACGTCTACTTGACCGATTTCATCTGCTAAACGCTGCGCATCTTCGCGACTGGCTGTTTCGTCATAGCGATAAATCGGGTAGGGTAGTTCTTCTTTATAGTAGCTAGTGAAAACTTCGTAAGATTTTTTTCCAGTAATTACAGCAATTTTTTCAAAAGAAGCCAAGTATTCTGGTAATTCTTCTAAAATATTTTGTCCACTGACGTAACGATTGGCGCCAGGACGGACTTCGTTGGCAATATTCATGTATTCATCTCCAGTTCTTAAATTTTGTTTATTGTAATCTTCTGAATTATTAAAGTCAAATGTGATTTCAATAAATATTTGTGTTGACAAATGAGATGTTAATGAGTATTATAACTTCAACAAGACAACTGAAAGAAAACGTGTGGAAGAGAAAAGTAAGTTTCATGTTTCTTTGTAGAGAGTCTCCGCCTGGTGAAAGGAGATAAGAAGCTGAGGTTGAAAAATGGTCTCTGAACGGCATTGTCGATAAGTAGGCAGTGACGGAGTAGCTTCCGTTAACAATGCTCTAGTATCAATGGTACTAGTCAAGGTAGCTTTTGCTGTGAGGCGGCTACGAATTAAAGGTGGTAACGCGACTTGCTCGTCCTTTTTGCTCAATAAATTTGGGTAGAGAGGGCGAGTTTTTTCTTTTAGTAATAAAAAATTAGGGGGACATTTTCATGAAAGCAGGAGTATTTAAGAAAGCGACAATTTTTGGTGGGATAGCATTAGCAGCAGCGGTTTTATTATCAGGGTGCGGCGCATCGAAATCAGGTTCAGATGAAGCGTTAAGCACAAAAGAAATTTCAGTTGGGGTGACAGCGGGACCTCACGAACAAATTATGGAAAATGTAGCCAAGTTAGCAAAAGAAGATGGTTTAACGATTAAATTAACTACTTTTGATGATTATAATACACCGAATACAGCTTTAAATGATGGTGACTTGAATAGTAACAGTTATCAAACGATTCAGTTTTTAGATCAGCAAGTGGAAGATCGTGGCTATGACATCGTACCGGCTTTCAAAACCATCTATGCTTTAATGGGAATTTATTCAAATAATGTTGATAGCGTAGAAGATATTCCTGATGGTGCAAAAATTGGCGTACCCAATGACCCAAGTAATGAATATCGGGCATTGAAATTATTGGAGACAGCTGGTTTGATTAAATTAAAATCTGGCTTAAATGAATCAGCGACTAAAAATGACATCGCTGAAAATCCAAAAAACTTGGACATTCAAGAATTAGAAGCTTCTCAAATCGTAAATCAATTAGATGATTTAAGTGCTGCAGTGGTCAACGGAAACTTTGCTGTAAATGCTGGTTTAAGTGTGGAAGACGATGCAATTTTCGGTGAACCAACAGAAGGAAACGAGTATTACAACGTTTTTGCTGTACAAAAAGGTCATAAAGATGATGAAGTCGTTAAAACAATCAAAAAATATTACCAATCGGCTGAAAATGTGAAATACATCGAAGATACCTTTAAAGGAGCAATCGTTCCGGCGTTTGAATAACCATCTGAGGCGAAGCTGCGGCTTCGTCTTATCGTTTTTTTTTAGAGTTTTTAAAGTGGAGGAAATTTTATGATTGAGTTGAAAAATGTATCAAAAACTTATGTACAAAAAAAGCGTCAGATTGAAGCCGTTAAGCCAGTTAGTTTAACGATTAATAAAGGCGAAATTTTCGGAGTGGTAGGTTATTCAGGTGCTGGGAAATCCACCTTGATTCGGATGGTGAACTTTTTGGAGCCACCAACGACTGGCGATGTTTTAGTTAATGGTAAAAACCTAAACCAGTTGTCAAAAAAAGAATTGCTATTGGCGCGTCGTAAAATCGGCATGATTTTTCAAGGTTATAATTTGTTATCAACTGCGACAGTTTATGACAACATTGCGAAGCCTTTAAAATTAGAAGGTCTTTCCGCCGATGTGATTAAAGAACGGGTAGATAAGTATTTAACCTTGGTAGGCTTGACTGATCGCAAGGATAATTATCCGGCGCAACTTTCTGGCGGACAAAGACAACGGGTGGCAATTGCACGGGCATTGGCACATGAACCGGAGATTTTGTTGTCAGATGAAGCGACAAGTGCGTTAGATCCGGAGACGACTGAATCAATTTTAGAATTATTGCTGAAAATTAATCAAGAATTAGGGATCACAATTTTCTTGATTACCCATGAAATTGATGTAGTGACACGAATCTGTGATCGCGTTGCGGTGATGGAAGAGGGTGCCGTGATTGAAGAAGGTCCAGTGATCGATGTCTTTACGCGACCAAAGAGTCCGACCACCAAACGATTTATTGGTGCCAATGAAAGTTACAATGTACCTGAAGATGTCTTGGCAGAAGCGAAAGCAACGGGTCGTTTGTTGAATCTGCAATTTATTGGTGAAAAGGCGACGACACCAATCTTGTCACAAGTATCCAAGGATTATCCGATTGCGGCGAATATTTTAAGCGGCAATATCAGTTATTTGAAGGAAAAACCTCATGGACATCTGTTAGTGCAGCTAGAGGGTGGCAGTGAGGCTGAGTTTCAAGCAGCTAAAGCATATATTGCATCGCAAGGCGTTTTTATTGAGGAGGTTAAGTAGATGAGTCAATTGATTTCAGAATGGGGTAGTGTGATTTATGAAGGGATTGGTCAAACCTTAATCATGGTGGGAATCGCCTTGGCGTTTGCGATTATTTTTGGGATTCCATTGGGGGTTTTGCTGGTGATGACGCGAGCAGAAGGGTTAACTCCTAATACAGTGATTTATTCAATTGCCAACACGTTGATCAATATTTTTCGCTCATTACCATTTATTATTTTACTATTTTTAATTTTACCAGTGACACGTTTCTTAGTGGGGACAACCATTGGGGTTCCTGGCGTGCTGCCTCCACTGATTTTATATACGACGCCGTATTTGGCTCGTCTAGTGGAAACCTCGTTGTTAGAAGTTGATCCTGGCGTGATTGAAGCTTACCAATCAATGGGGATTAGCAATTTTAATATTGTTAAAACAGTATTGTTAAGAGAATCGCGAGGCGGAATTATTCGTGGTTTGACGATTGCTTTGATTGGTTTAATCGGTGCGACAGCGATGGCTGGTTTAGTTGGGGCAGGTGGACTTGGGAGTATTGCTTATCAATATGGTTATTTGAGAAATGAACCGAGTGTGATGTATGCCACCATCGTGATCTTGATTATTTTGGTACAATTGGTACAAACGGTGGGTAATCTCATCGCAAATCAATTAGATCGGAGCAAATAATATGAAGATCACAGTCATGCAAATCGATTTAGCCTTTGGTGAACCAGAAAAAAACTTTGCCCATATTAAGGAAATTTTTTCCCAGCAAACTTTTCAGCCTAATCAATTAGTCGTCTTACCAGAAATGTGGAATACTGCTTATGATTTGACTCGTTTGTCAGAGATTGCTGATGAAGAGGGGATGGAGACCCAAGTATTTTTTGCTGAATTAGCCCAAACCCATCAGATTTATATCGTGGCAGGTTCAATTGCTCGTAAAGTGGGTGCAGAATTTTTTAATACGGCTTACACTTTCAATCCAAAAGGGGAAATCGTGGGTGACTATGACAAAGTCCATTTGTTTGGCTTGATGGCAGAAGATCAATATTTGGCTGCCGGTGATCAAGCAACTTCTTTTGATTGGGCAGGACATCAAGTTTCCACAGTGATTTGTTATGACTTGCGCTTTCCAGAATGGTTTCGCAAACAAGGGACGACAGGAACCGAACTGTTTGTTGTACCAGCACAATGGCCGAAGCAACGGATTCAAGTCTGGCGAAAACTATTACAGGCGCGAGCAATTGAAAATCAATGCTATGTTTTAGGGGTTAATCGAGTGGGGAGTGATCCCAACAATCAATTTAATGGTCATTCCATGTTGGCTGATCCTTTTGGGGAAATCGTGATGGAATTGGGCGAAAACGAAACAGTTCTTCAGACGGAAATTGATTTTTCACGATTAAAAGAAGCCCGTAAAGATATTCCTGTTTTCAACGATCGCCGACCAGAATTATACTAATTACTTTCTCAAAAGTTGGTTCTTTCTAACTTTTGAGGATTTTTTGTTTTTGAATGCAAACATGTTAAAATAAAGCACAATAATTAATGAGGTGAACAAGGATTTGGCAAAATTTTATGCAATTAAGGTCGGCAAAAAAACCGGCATCTTTACAACTTGGGAAGAAACCAGCCGCTTAGTCAAAGGTTATCCCGGCGCAAAATATAAATCTTTTCCTACAAAAGCAGAGGCGCAAAACTATTTAGAAGCTCCTAAAGTAACGGATGATTTCAGTGGGTATTCGGCTTTTGTGGATGGCTCCTTCAATAAAGGCAAACAACAATACGGCTCTGGTGTCGTTATTTTGAATAATGGTGAAGTGGTAGATGAACTATCGATTCCTGGAAATGATGCAACTTTTCTCGATAGTTTTCAGATTGCTGGCGAAGTGATCGCCTCACTGGAAGCGGTCAAATGGGCGGTGGATCATCAGCTAGACAAAATCATCATTCATTACGATTATCAAGGCATCGAATCTTGGGCCGTCGGTGATTGGAAAACCAATAAACCGATATCTCAGTTTTATAAAAAGGAATTTGATCAAGTAAGCCGCAATATCAGTGTCTCATTTGTCAAAGTTAAAGGACATTCTGGCGATAAATACAATGATCGAGCAGATTATTTAGCAGGAATGGCGGCAAATGCGTAATTTACAACTGAAAAAATAAAATGCTTGTCGAAGAAATAAAAGGATTAAATTAATTTAAAAGAATCTTCACAGGTTAGATAGTTTTCCTAACTTTTGGAGATTTTTATTTTTGCTTAAAAAGTTTGTGGTAAACTGCCATTTAATAGCTGTTAGAGAAATGAGGAAACCAGATGAAAGCCAAAGATTTATTAGTAAGTTTACAAGTGGCTAGTAGTGAGCCCAATCAAGTACCTGTGATTTCCTTTGTTTATTTGCCTGCGAAAAATCCGATTAATCGTTTAGAAATGATTGTTTTAGCTGATCGGATCGTTTTAAAAGCCAATCCGCGGGTTAAGCCTTTGACTTTGAGTGCTTTTGTGCGGGTTTTGAATCGGAAGAAAGAAGCCTATTTATATGCAGATGATCAGGTTATTTTTGGCTATAAAATAGTAGATACAGGAATTATGTTAGGATAAAATCCTAAATAGTTTTGAAAACTAGATTGAATTATTTTTGAAATCATGATATATTGTCTGTAGAAATGAACGAGGTGAAATTATGGTTGAATTTAGTAAGAAATATTTGATAACTAACGAAGTATTGAATGCAGTGACCCATGGTTTGGCGGCGATTTTGAGTATTGTCGGGCTGGTGGTCTTGCTGCAAAAAGCCAATACCACGTTGAGTTATGTTTCCTTTATTATTTATGGTCTTTCGTTGTTTTTACTATTTTTAGCCTCGACATTATTTCATTCGTTGATTTTTACTAAGGCAAAAAAAGTTTTTCAAGTCTTTGACCATTGTTCGATCTATCTATTGATTGCTGGCACGTACACACCATATTGCTTATTACGAATTCCCGGAGCAAAAGGTATCATTATTTTGACAGTGATTTGGGTGGCAGCGATTAGCGGTATTGTTTATAAAAGTGTCACTTTAAAACGGCAGAACAAAGTTTCAAAGGTCTCGACGATTTTATATAATGTGATGGGCTGGGCGATCGTTTTTGCTTTGCCGACACTGTATCATTCCATCGGATTAAAGGCGTTGATTTTACTATTCTTCGGCGGTGTCGCATATTCGGTTGGTTCATTATTTTACACCATGAAAGATAAAAAATTCACCCACGTCATCTGGCATTTGTTTGTGATGTTGGGGGCAGTCTTGATGTTCTTATCAATCTGTCAATTTTAAAAATAAAATCCTAGAAGCTGAATCATCGGCTTTTGGGATTTTTTTATTTTATAGAAGACTTCACTACTTAGAACGAATCTGGGAGATAGAAGTTACTATTTATATTATTCGCGTAAAAACAAAGGAGGCTATGATACCTCGGATGTTTCATGTGAAAACTTATTATTCTTAAATCATTATACAGAACCTGGATATGGGAATAATTACTATCTTTTCACCGGCGTTTATAAAAAGAGAAATACGTACTATAAGCATGCAAAATCAACAGAAAATGACTTTGAGAAACTAAGTATGGGTAAACAATTTATTGGAAGATTGATTTTTAAAGCTGATTCTGAAATTAGGAATAGTTTTCTTTAAATACGAAACTGTTGTAACTTTATTAAGTGTTTATGAACTTCCAGTAGAAAGCAATATGAGTGATTTTCCAGCTGATGCTAATATTTTAGGTAACTTTTCACAGCTTAAACAGCTTGCTCCACTATCAAATGTGAATGCTATCTGTTTACAAACTGATTTAGCAACAAGGAAGCATTATGTAGGTTCATCTTCTGGAAATAGCAACGGATTGTGGTAAAGATGGATGCAATACGCAAAAGGGGATCATGCCGGAGGAGATGTTGATTTGATAATTGTTGTAAAAGAAAAAGGGAATAATAAAGTCAAAATTATATTCAATATTCAATTTTAGAAATCTTTGATACACGAGTAGACTTTGATAGTGTGATTTACCTTAGAGAAGAATTTTGGAAACAGACCCTTGATACTAGAGTTCATGATTATGATAAAAATTAGAATATAAAAGTGTTCCCTAGAGTTATAAGGGAACACTTTCATTCTTAATAATATTGACTCATATTTAAAATATGTTTATAGATAATTCAAAGTATTAATAGTATCGTATAGTGTTTGATACTGATTTCTTAATTCGTTATCAGAAATATTTGCCTTGTTTAACACTGTATGTGATTGTGCTATAACTTGTTGTAATTTTGCGAAATCTGCACTTCCGACTTCTGTTTCAGTGATACTCTCAGCTACTAAAGTTAGAGTTTCCAAATGAGTATACATTGAAACTGCATAAAATTGTACATCTTCATTAAGCCATCCAGAACGCAATAAACCATCGTGTTCGTCTTTATTAATGGTGAACATATGGGATCCAGCTGCTACAGCATTTTTATTATAGCTACGATATACGGCTGTGTCTTTACCCTCAGAACTAAAGAAAGATCTTCCTTCTTGTAGCCATCCTTGTTGCTTTAACCAGTTATATTCGACGATACTTTTAGTGTAAAAATGATCTCCTGCATTAGGATTATAAAGACGGTATACTTCTTCTCCGCTAGTGGGTGTCATCCATGCAAGTCCCTCTGTTATCCATCCTTGTTCTTCTAACCATTCGGTTTCTTCAAAACTTTCAGTTAAAAAGTGCTCACCCGTATTTGGATTATATTCTCTCCATAAAAAATTTACGCTTGGAATTGACGTATTATAAACTTCCGATACATCAGCATTTGCGCTTGTATCAAACAATCCACCTAACCCCATAGATGCCAATAAACCTATACCTAAAAATACTTTTTTCATATAACTCCTCCTTGTGTAATAAAATTTTGAAATATTTTGGAAATTAATTATACCATATGAACTTATTAAGTAGCAGTCATCTCTAATTATTGTATGTTTCAATTTATAGATATATAAAGTTATTTAAAATTACCAATTAAATTACGCCTGCATCAGGCTAACTTTTTATGATTTTATTATGTCAACTAAAAAAATTATTCAATTAACATAAAAAAATAGATTTTCTATTTATAAATAATTCTTAATGTACTCTAAATGAATTTAGTTCTTATAAAATATCTATTTTTTGGAAAAATCAATTAACAGTTAAAAAATTATTAAATTCATTTTATTGTTAAATAAAATGAATTTATTTCGTTTATTGGAATAAAAGTTGAAATAATTATTGGTTTTGGTTAAAATATAAAATATTGACTGGTATTTTATTAATATTTTTAATAGTGAGTTCTGAATTATGTTTACTATTAATTGCACCATTCAATATCAGAATATCGAAGGTGACACTATTTCATCTAATGTGATTAAGTCCGGTAATGTTGGGGGTGCTATACATCAGAAAAACTAAGTATTAATTTTGTTTAAACAGTCATACTGTTTTCAGGAACATTTACTACTGATCCACAAACTATACTATTCGCAATACTTAGCGGGGAAATTCTAATCATCGGTGTTTTTATAATATATAGTAAATTTAAAATAAAAAAAAGACTGTAAATTAACCGATATAATCTCACAATCACGCGATATCCAAAATATTTTAAATAAATAATTTATAGGAGAACAAAATGAAAAAATCATATAGTTTATTATGTATAATCATAATAATGTTAGGTCAATTAATTTTGCCGATTTCTGCTGCTGCTGAAACAACTACAAGTTATAGTGAAGCAATTGATACCTGGATGCCCGATAAAAATTTACAAAAAGCGGTGGCTGAGAAGTATAATGTTGATGTTGATCATTTAACAAAAGAAATATTAGAAAACAATCAAGAATCCTATGTGGACCTTATGCTAACAGATGATCTTAACACAGCCAGTGATAGCGGACGTTACTATGTAGAAAATTTGAAAGGTTTAGAATTTATTTCAGGAATGTTAAATGTAGATATTAGCTTGTATCATACAACTAATACATTTATGAGTATAGATCAATCCTACTTTTTAGATATCAAAAATAATGCAAAAAGAAATCATACGATTTTTAATGAAAATTATAACTCGGAATTCACAAATTTTTCTCTATTTTGGGATTATTTAAATGGTGATAATACTTATTCATCTTTTTCTTTAGCTGACAGTCAGTCAATAAATCGAACAACTAATTTACGTTTAGAAACAACTATCGATGACTACAGAAATATAGTCCTACCTATTTCTAATTTTTATCAAAAAGGAACACCATTTTCGGAATCATATAGTGGTGCAATCTTGTCCATAGATCCATTAGAAGCGGTATGGGACAATGATTTTGATACAACAGAAGAGGCAGAAAACCCGTTAAATTTTTTGGATTATGTATATGTTTCTCAAGAAAACATAAAGTTAGTTTATGCTATATATCTAGAAAATGATAATTTGGTTTTTAAATTAAAGAAAGGTGATATCGATTTATCAGATATTGATTTAGATGAACCTTTAAGTACTAGTTTATCGTTATATCATATGTTAATACCTACTAGAAGCTTATTAGGTAATTATCGTTTTAGTACACAATTAAACACAGATATATATTTGAAAAAACCTATAGAAATAGGAGAGAATGTAACTATTCAATATCAAGATACAGAAGGTAATACCCTTGCACCTAACGAGGTTAAATCTGGTAATGTTGGGGATCCTTATACATCAGAGGAACTAACTATTGATGGTTATACATTTAAAGAAGTTAAAGGTAATGCTTCAGGAACATTTACTACTGATCCACAAACGGTTACCTACGTTTATACAAAGGATCCTGTTAAAAAAGCGGAGGTAACTATTCAATATCAAGATACAGAAGGTAATACCCTGGTACCTAACGATGTTAAATCCGGAAATATTGGTGATACTTATACATCAGAAGAACTAACTATTGATGGTTATACGTTTAAAGAAGTTAAAGGTAATGCTTCAGGAACATTTACTACTGATCCACAAACGGTTACCTACGTTTATACAAAGGATCCTGATAAAGGTGGTGGAGTAACTATTCAATACCAAGACACCGAAGGCAATACTATTGCACCTAACGATGTTAAATCCGGTAATGTTGGGGAACCTTATACATCAGAGAAACTAACTATCGATGGTTATACGTATAAAGAAGTTAAAGGACAAGCTTCAGGAACATTTACAACTAATCCACAAACGGTTACCTACGTTTATACAAAGGATCCTGATAAAAAAGCTGAGGTAACTATTCAATATCAAGATACTAAAGGTAATACTATTGCACCTAATGTGGTTAAATCCGGTAATGTTGGGGAACCTTATACATCAGAGAAACTAACTATTGATGGTTATACGTTTAAAGAAGTTAAAGGAGCTGCGTCAGGAACATTTACAACTGATCCACAAACGGTTACCTACGTTTATACGAATAATCAGGTCTCTTCTGTAATTCCCACAGATAGTAATATACCTATTAATTCAAAACCAATAATGAAATTTCTTCCTCAAACTGGTGAATCAAAGACTATATTATTCACATTACTTGGTGGAGTAATTCTAGTCATTGGAATAGGTATATTTATTTCAAGACAAAAAAAAATTAGATAAAAAATTCATTTCATACTTGAGCTAATTGCCAACTATTGAAAGAAAATCAATAGAGTAATTCACGCGGATAGGTGTTCTTTTGCCTAGCCGCGTCTTTGTTGTATGTAGGATTTTTTTATGGTTTAATCAATAGTATTATTTTTTCTGGCTTAGTATATTTTTGATTCCATATAGAAATCTATGAAAAAATAATCAGATAAAGCATACACATTCTCGTAATAGATGCTCAGAAGATAATGCTAGAATTGAGTGTTTTCACTTGAATTAGAAGCGTGGACATATAAACTTCCAAGCGTTTATGCAAATAGGTGGAGCAATAATTGGAATTGATAACTATATTCGTTGGTACAATAATGATTGGATTTCATTAGTTATAGGGAACTAATGAACAATGGTACAATATGCCAATTAAGTAGCAGACTATCTGAGACAGATGAAAAATTATGTATGATATCTTATTTGAAAAAATAATGAGTTACTTTGCCTTGGGGTTCAAGCGGAGGCGCAAAGTATCGAAGGCAGCACGATTATTTACAGCGTATTATCTACAATCTAGAAAAGGGTTGTACGTTGGACTATGTTACTGGAAATATTAAATAAAGAGGGGTATGTATGAAAAAAATAGTTAAAACAATCCCTTTGATTCTTTTATTATTAATTGGATTAGCTTTAATTTTTAACAATCAGATAAAAAATTTTATCATTAGTAAAACAAGTGAACAGTATCAAGTCTCCAATGTAACAAAAAAAGAAATACAAGAAAATAAAAAAAAGAAAGAAACTTTTGATTTTGATGGAGTG
Source organism: Enterococcus sp. JNUCC 77 (assembly GCF_054819945.1). NCBI lineage: Bacteria > Bacillati > Bacillota > Bacilli > Lactobacillales > Enterococcaceae > Enterococcus > Enterococcus sp. JNUCC 77. The sequence goes on along the minus strand of NZ_JBTHIG010000002.1, from coordinate 487,363 downwards.
CAACCCATCAGTAGTGAAGCTGTATTAAAAGCTAAATTATCTAACAAACGCTTACCAGTTATTGGCGGAGTAGCGATACCTAGCGTAGCTATCAATTTACCCATATTTAAGGGATTATCCAACGAAGCATTGTTGTGGGGTGCTGGTACGACTAAAGAGAATCAGCAAATGGGAGTGGGTAACTATGGATTAGCAAGTCACCATGCTTATGAGGATGATTTATTATTTTCACCTTTAGGAAAAGTTAATTTGGGCGCAACTATCTACTTAACTGACTTAGAAAATATTTATGAGTACAAAGTCACTTCAAAAGAAAAGGTGGATCCCACAGCAGTCCAATGGCTAGATGAAGTACCTGATAAATCATTAGTTACTTTAGTTACATGTGGAGATGTGAGTGGAATAAACAGAGTAATTGTTCAAGGAGAGTTACAGCAAACAGTACCTGTATTAAGTGCTGATAAAGACATGACAAATGCTTTTAATATGGAAGAAAAAACCTATTAATAGGAAAGAGGTTCTAATTTGATTTCATTTTTAATAATCCTAATGTTGCTTTATTTTATAAGAAAGCAATTCTCGTATGAATCCGTTAGTAAATTAACTTATTATTTTTTGCCCTCTTTTTCCTTGCTACAAGTGATCTTTCAATTTCATTACAGTCAAAATAATTTAATCATTTTACTTTTATGTATTTTTATTGGTTCCTCAGTAGGCTATTATCAAGCAAAATATGCAATGATCAGGCAGCACTTAATCCCGATGTATGTTTACTTTGACGATAATGGTGAAAAAAAGAATATATATAAAAATCAAGTGGCCGTGAAAGGTGGTCTACATTATTTGATCGGTTGGATTACCATTTTTGTGATTCAAGTGGTAATCCAAGTAATTTTTACAGCCAGTAAGGTTCAATTAAATTCAGCACTTTATGGGGAACTACTTGAGGATTTATTTTCTATATATAGATTACAAGATTTTCAGAAAGGATCACAGGCTTGGTTCACGTGGTCTTTATATGGTTTTTCTAGTCTGTCATACCTTTTATTCTTGTGTAAGAGAAACATAGTTATTAAAGAAGTTCTTTTCCATACTAATAAAGAAATCATAGAGTAATTATATTCAATATTCATCTATTTTAATTAAAATGCTGTAAATTGTAAGTGTTACTTTAGCATGGAAGTTAATTGAATCTTAGTTATGATTAGACATAAAACGTATTTAAGCCTAGTATTGAGTAAAATGAAGATACAAAAATATATCTTTTAAAGAAGGAATGAATGCTATGAAAACATGTACTAAAATTGGAATTGGTGTACTAACTATTGCTGGTGCATACGCTACAATTAACTGTTCAGAAAAAATACTAGGTAAGTTTGAACGTGAGGTAACTCGCTACAAAACTAAAAAAGTTGTTAAAGATAAATTTAATGGTAACGAAAAATTATTAGATATTGTTGATGATTTATCTGATAGCGAGCTAGACTCACTTAATCAAATCATTAAAAACGTTAAAACTAGTCGAGAAAAAGTTAAAGAAATGGGAAAGAAGATAAAAGATACTGCGGGAATTGTATTGTAATAGAAAGTCTTTAATTCCTTGAGTCTATAACATAAGTCTCCGAAAAAACTCCAGAAATGGCGGAAAACCGTCCATTTCTGGAGTTTTTTTGTAAAATAGCAGTGGTAATCGTACTCTCAATCATTCAATCTCCGAAAGGAATTAAAGTAAATATGCTCACTTTGGATATCTCAACTTGCTATTACCCAAAAGAAGATAATACCACTTAGTTTATCAATGAACGCGTCGAATCCCTTGAAATCAATGAGCTTGATCTTTTTTGGCGTCCTCGAAATTATGATCTGTGCGGGAAGATTAAAGCTAGTTCTTTTCCCCTCAATTTCAATCCGTACCGAACAAATACGCAAAAAATCTATAGCTATGCTCGAGATATCAAAGAGTACAAACAGAAAAATATACTAAAAAAGAAACAATTCAAGAAGCGTTAATCCAAGGTGGCAATACGTACATCATTAAGGTTAGTCCTTTGACGGATTATTTTAATGTAAACAATGAGCTTTACTTTCAGAACTTAAAAATGGAAAAATCTGCGCAATAAGAAAAATTGATCTAGAACCAGTCTTTGCGTGAATGAGGGCTGCGTTGTATGGAGGGATGGGAGAGGTGAAGAAAGAACCAATCCTCCTATTAGGGCATTAAATATGAGCACTCTAGCTGCAAGAAAATATATCAACATTTTGAGTACGTAAATAAGTTGGCTCCCAGAAATCATTTACAGTTTCCAGGAGCCAACTTTTTCAAAATAACAACTATGACTTATGTTACGTTCCCTTTATGATTTGTGGGCATTAAACTTATCTCCCAGTCAATTATGGATGTTAGAAGTTCACTAAATATATTAAATATAAAATAATGATTATTTAAGAGATCAAGACATCAGTACATTATAAGAGTAGTTAATTTCATGTTTCCATCCTCTTTATTTTCGCTATATAAGTGCCTCTCATTGATTTTAAATTGAATATTATAATTTATTTAAATAACACTTGTAGTATGTCTGCTCCATATTTTTGTTGATAAACTACACTAGTTACATTTAAATTTAGCTACAATAAAATAATCAAAAAAGAAAGAGGATAACTATGAAGAAATTAATTTTTATACTGGCGCTACTCTTTAGTTTTATAACTGTTACAAAGACAGTACATGCAGAAACTACTATACTACCTCCTAATCCTATAACCAATGTTCGAATTGATGCAAATTTAAAAAATAATGCAGAAGTAAAGTTGGATAATTTAGATATGCTTAATTCTAGACTTTATACCTTAGTGGACAATGAAAAAAATTTATATTTTTGTTTAGATGAAAGTAAATATTATCCTACTGGAAATGATTATCGGGCGGATTTAAATGAAAAACTACCTAGTTCTGTTTTATGGTTAATGGAAAATTTTTATCAAAATCAAGGAAAAAATGAAGAAGTTAAAAATATCCCTGCCTACAAAGATGCAAATGAATTGACCAGATATGCTGCTACTCAAATTGTTATATGGAAATTTACTGGAGGAAAATTTAGTGACAAGTTACTCACATCGAATCCGATAGTTAATGAACTATATAATGAAGCAAAAGCAAAACCAACTGATGACCACTCTTATCAAGAAATGATTGATAGATTGAACAATGTCGAAATAAATGCCAGTGAGATAACTCCTCATGGGGAAGATGGCGATAATTATCTTTACAAACTTCAATTTGAAGATAATTTAGACTCGGAAACGGAAAAACTATTTAAAATTGATAGTAACGAGACCAATATTAATGTTCAATTATACAAAAATTCTACTATAGAAAATATTACCAAAGATGTGACAATTGAAAATAATTATCAAGATCGTACTATTTTAATAAATATCCCAAAAACACTTATTGATGATAATCCTTCAGAAGATGCTAGTCTTTATTTTAATATAGATTCTGCTCTTGTGACGAGACAACCTTATTATTTGGTATTTGGGACCACAGGGTTTGTACAACCTATTGGAGGATATCAACCTATTAAAAAAATACTAACCACAAGAGCTAGTATTGATTTAAACACCTCCAACAAATCATTTTCAGTCCTAAAACACTGGGATGATAATAATAATCAAGATGGAAAAAGGCCTGAAGGCTTAAAAGTGCAATTGTATCAGAGTGATACACCCTATGAATATACAAATACAGAGGCCACTACGTCTGGTAAGGAAAACAAATTTGGTGATACACAATTATTAAACCAAGAGAATGGATGGGAATATATTTGGGCAAATTTACCAGCAGAGAACGATCAAGGAGAAAAATTATATTATACTGCTAGAGAAGAATTAAATGAAAATTCTGGTTATGATCTCACGATAAAAGATACAGATAATGGCAATGCTATTCTTCTAACCAATTCAAATGATCCTGAACAAATTAATTTAGCCGGAATAAAAAAATGGGACGATGCTAATAATCAAGATGGCATTCGCCCAAATAATATATCAATCAATTTGTTGGCCGACGGGGAAGCTATTCAAACTACGACTACTAATGAAAATTTAGGATGGTCATATGAATTTACTGATTTACCGAAATTTAAAAATGGAAAAGAAATTGTCTATACTGTTGAGGAACAGGATGTGCCTGGGTATACCACAAGTATAGATGGCAACACAATTACGAATGCCCATACACCTGAGTTAACAAAAATTGATGGTAAAAAAGTTTGGAATGATAGTAATAACCAAGATGGAAAGCGTCCAAATGCTATTACTGTAAATCTTTTAGCAGATGGAAGTAAAATAGATTCAAAAGTAGTGACTGAAAAAGAAAACTGGACCTACCAGTTTACTAATCTGGCTAAGTATAAAGAAGGACACGAAATAGTTTACACAGTCACCGAAAATACGATTCCAGACTATTCAACTAGTATTAACGGTACAACAATTACAAATAGCTATACGCCAGGTAAAACAAGTGTCACTGTGACAAAAGCTTGGGATGATCGTAATAATCAAGATGGTCTTCGCCCCGAGGGCATTAAAGTGCAATTATATGCAGATGGGGAGAAGATAAAATCACCTGTACTACTGAATGATTCCAATAATTGGACAACTACATGGGATGACTTACCTGAAAAAGAAGCAGGAAAAACAATTGAATATACAGTTAAAGAAGTAGACAAATTGGATGGATATGATGTTAGCGTCAATGACCATGATAAGGGTAATATTATCATTACGAATGCCCATACACCTGAGTTAACAAAAATTGATGGTAAAAAAGTTTGGAATGATAGTAATAACCAAGATGGAAAGCGTCCGAATTCTATTACTGTGAATCTTTTAGCGGATGGAAGTAAAATAGATTCAAAAGTAGTGACTGAAAAAGAGAACTGGACCTACCAGTTTACTAATCTGGCTAAGTATAAAGAAGGACACGAAATAGTTTACACAGTCACCGAAAATACTATTCCAGACTATTCAACTAGTATTAACGGTACAACAATTACAAATAGCTATACGCCAGGTAAAACAAGTGTCACTGTGACAAAAGCTTGGGATGATAGTAATAATCAAGATGGTCTTCGTCCCGAGGGCATTAAAGTGCAATTATATGCAAATGGGGAGAAGCTAAAATCGCCAGTACTATTGAATGATTCTAATAATTGGACAACTACTTGGGATGACTTACCTGAAAGAGAATCAGAAAAGGCTATTGAATACACAGTTAAAGAAGTAGATAAATTGGATGGGTATGACGTTAGCATCGATGATCATGATAAGGGTAATATTATTATTACCAATTCTCACAATGCTGTAAAAAAAGATGGATCTAATTCAAAAACAAAACAGCAGAGCTTTCCGGCAACCGGTGAAAATCAAAATAAGCTATATCTAATTGTAGGTTTGATTTTAATAGCTTTTCTCGGGTATATAATACTAAAGAAACTTTATAACAAGAATACAAAGAGTTAATTGTCGATATCGTCAAATATATTAGGATAGATAGAAATGTCTTATTGAGAAAAAGAACGTCCCTATTTTAAATGGGAACTGATGAACGTTACACAAGCACGCTGTGCAATGTTGCAAGAAATAATGTAATTTCTGCAACATTGTGGCAGTTATCAAATGTATTCTCAGTGTAGTTTATGAGTATACGCATATTAGAGTTTTTAAATTTCTGATATTTTTATGCGGTTCAAAAATGAGAACATCCTTTAAAAATTGTGGTAAAATTTTGACTTCCATTTTATATGATGAAAATGAATTCTATTACTGCGTTCCTCCTTTTCTTTGCCTTAAATAGTTTTTAATTATTATTTAAAATAGTATAAGATTTATGTTTTATTTTTATAAATAATTGTGAAATTGATTTATAATAATAGTTATTTAGTTAGCCTGTTTCTAGGTACCATAGCTACAAAAAAACTTGCACAGATATCTACTCTTTTCAGGAGAAGGTATTTGTACAAGTTTTTTTACTTCTTTTAACTGTTTTTGTACTTGGTATAGTGAATACCAAGTATAAATCAATATACACTATTTAAAAGCAAATATAACGATAGCTTATATTGGTATGTTAACCAAAAATCATATTAATTTCAATCTTTTTTCAAATAAAAATAATTGTTAGTTGAAAATTAACAAATAAATTTGATTTTTTTTGTTTTTTTAATATTTTTAACAACCGTCAATTAAGCCGTCAAAAAAAGGAGTGTTTTTTAATGCCTAAACGAGGCGAAAATATCTACAAAAGAAAAGACTTACGGTGGGAAGGCCGATATAAAAAAGGGATCAAAGAAAATGGGAAAATCCATTATGGCTATATTTATGGACGCAGCTATAAAGAAGTAAAGGAGAAGCTTTATTATTACAAATTGACTTATCAAAAGGTCTGTCAACAAAATGGGTTAAGTGCGCAATCCTATGAAGAATGGGTCTATCAGTGGCTAAAAGAACGAAGAAAGACGCTAAAGGAAAGTACCTATGCCACATATTTTTATAAGTTAAAGCGTTATGTCTTCTCTCATATAGGGAATATGCCTTTAAATCAGTTAACAAAAGAGAGTATTCAACAAGTTATTGATACCTTAAGTGACCAAAACCTTGGCGCTTCAACCATTCACGTTATCTATCAAATTGTTAAAAAGAGCTTACAAGATGCTCTTACAAAAGGAAAAATTAATCAACAACCTTGTCATCATATAGACTTACCAAAAAAACAAAAAAAGATGATTCGATCTCTGTCTACTGAGGAAGAAGAAAAGGTTGAAATTGCTGCCAAGCAACTACCCCTGTCTAAGGGATTACCTATTATTTTAGCGCTAAATACTGGGTTAAGGATTGGAGAAATATCAGCTTTAAAGTGGTCAGATATCGATTTTAAGGCAAAAACACTTCGTGTTACTCAATCTTACCAACGGGTTCCTTTACAACAGGAACAACAGAAAACAACTTTATTATTTACATCGGCAAAGAGTGAACAATCAATACGGGTTGTTCCTATCGGTCGAAATCTTTACAAATGGTTAAAAAAGGGTGCACGAAAAGCAACGGGACCTTACGTCTGTTCCTCTCGGGAACTACCTCAAGAGCCTAGGCAAATTACTTACTATTTCCACCAAATTTTAACGAAATGTGACTTGAAAAATATTCACTTTCACCAATTGCGTCATACTTTTGCCACGAGATGTATTGAAGCTAATGCTAGCATCACAGCAGTAAGTGCAATTCTTGGCCATGCATCTACTCAAATGACCCTTGATGTCTATACTGATGCAAATTTAAAAAGTCGCCAACAAGCAATCTTAAAAAGAGAACAAATCGCCTAACGTCATTTTTCTTCAATATTCATTTAAAAAATGAAATGAGAAAACTGAGGGGGGCTTTTTTTGTTTTTTTTTCAGATTCTTCCTCTTTTAAAGCTGTGACATTTTCCGTTTATGTTATCGCTAGCTTTCAAGATAAAAAGTACCTCGTTATTCCGTAATAGCCGTCAATGGTCGTCAATGAGCCTATTCAAAAACTATTGATATCAAGGTTTATAGTCTTGTGCTTGGTATTCACTATACCAAGTACAAATTAATATAAACGAATATGTTGATTATCTTTTTTTAAGAAAGAAAAAAATGAAAGGAGGTGTAAAAGTGAGAGTTCTTATTGTAACAAATAATATAGAAAATGAAATGACGCTCCATGAGCAACTATGCCGATTAAATCATGAGATATATATAACTCGTGATTTATATGTAAATTGGTTGCAAAGTGGGAAATTCCCACGTTGGACAAGTAATTTTCCAATTATTATTATCAGTGAAACAATTTCACAAAAGGAAGCTCTGGAAATTCTTGAGTACATTATTAGTTGGGAAACTATCTGTTTATTAAAAACAGATGAAGTATTAACTATTGAGGAAGAAGGAATTCTATGTGATGGCGGCTTTGATGCTTGTATTTCAACTCAAGGATCCTTTTCAGAACTTAGAGAAACAATATTTAATTGTTCGACAAAAGAAAAAAAAGGGATAGATATTCAAAAAAAACAGTTAACAGTTACTTTTAAAAATTTTCAAGAGCAACTGGCTCCAAAAGATCAACAAATTATTTCCGTATTACTAAAAGCTACCGATAGACCCATTACTAGAAAAGAATTGTCAAATATATTGTGGCATAAATGTACAAATGCTACTTTAAGTCAACTCTCATTACGAATAGGCAAAATTAATAAACGAATTTTTAATGAATATGGTGTGAAATCTGCTATCCAAACATTATGGGGTAAAGGTTACTATTTCAAAGAACTTTTCTATGCAAATATAAATTAAATTAGATAGGAGTAAATTTTTATGAGTAAGAAAAAGATAGCAGTTTATTTGTCTTTGTTTGCCTTGCTATTCAATTCTTTTTTACAACCCGGAGTTGTTTTAGCTGAGGAGTTAACAACGTCTACTGAAGAACCAGCGGGAAGTAATACGTCAGGCACTTTGGAAGAGTCAACGATTCCCTCGGCAGATTCTAGTAGTTTAGAAAGTTCAGCAACAACATCTAGTAAAATTGATACAGAAGACCCTGTAAGTTATGAAGGAGAGGTGACAAACCCAAGAATAACTTATAATGCAAACGGTGGATCAAACTCTGGTGTAGTTAAAAACGATCAAATCGCTCTAAACGGTGCATATACTGTAGGTACTGTTGGAACAGGAGCGGATCAATTAAATTTCACAGCTCCAAGTCCATCTAAACAAATTTTTGATGGATGGAATACAGATCCTAATGGTGGAGGAGATAGCTATTCGTCAGGTGAAGTGGTTGATTCTTGGCCATACAGTACGGATACTATTCTATATGCTCAATGGGCAACTGCTTCTACAGTATCGTACAATTTGAACGGTGCAACTAGTCAGTCGACACCTGCAAGTCAATTTGGAAAATCTGGGACCACCGTTACGGTACCTAGTATACCTACAGATTTGGTAATGAAAGAAAATACTAGTGCAGCGGGGACATGGACGACTAACGCCGATGGAACGGGAACTGAGTATTCGCCAGGTAGCTCTTATACTTTAACGGATAGCAATACCATTCTGTATTTAAAAATTGTTGCTAATCCTTTTGATGCAGATGCAACTTTAACCTTCAACTTAGATGGTGGTACTACTACAGATACAGATCTCACAAATGGAATTAAAACTAATGTCAGTAATGACTATAAAGTAAGTCTGCCTTCCGCTACGCCGACCAAAACAAATTATACTTTTGCAGGATGGTCCATTAATAACAAGACTTATGCTGCTTCATCTGAAGTTACTTTAACATACTCTACTGTCGCAAAAGCGTTATGGACACCGATACAATATGTTTTATATGAAAATGGATTGCCTTCAGGATCTAGTGATACTGTGGCAGGGATGCCATCTAATACACAAGTTCCTGCGAATGGAGCAAAATATACAGTACCCAACAATGTACCTACAAGGACTTCTAATGATGGAAGTGGGACTATATATAAATTTGAATATTGGAGATTAGATAATACTCAGAATATCGCACCAGGTGGTCAATGGAGCACTAACAAGCAAGTTGCAACATGGCATTTTGTCGCGATATGGTCTTCATTTAATCCAACATCCCAATGGACTGTTTCGTTAAATTCTAATAGCGCAACTGGGGGAGCCAAACCATATGAGTATACTTATGTTGATAAAGGAAAAGCATTAATTATTCCTGGTAGAGGGAGTATGGTTAAAAGTGGATTCACTTTTGTCGGATGGTCAGATGGCACTACTGTATATTCTGCAGGAGATAGTTATACTCCTACAGGTAATATAACCCTTACTGCTGAATGGATGGAGAATAGTACACAGGGAACCATAAAGTTCATTACACAATCTAAAAGTGGAAGTAATCCTTCTGCTCAAACTGGAACTGCGGGAGATCAAATTAAGTTACCCGATATTCCTGTAGATAATACTCCTCCGCAAGAAGGATACGTTTTTTGGGGATGGGCTAAAGACAAAAATGCAACAGTTCCCGACTATTATGCTGGGAAATCTTATACCCTATCAACAGGAATAACTACACTTTACGGTGTGTGGACAGGTTCACTATCTGAATATTGGACACAAATCAAGGTGAATGTTGATGGAGCAGATGGAAGTTTACCAGAAGGTATAAAATCAAATAATTTTTATGAACTTACTAGCGCTACTGACACCCATCTGTTTACTGTACCTACAATAACAAAAACAGGATACACATTAACTGGATGGTACTATAGTAAGGATGCAAAGACATACCAACCAGGTGATACTATAAGTTTAGCAAACATTGCAGAAACTAAAAATCCTGGAACGTTAACAGCTAAATGGGATCCTATCACATATAAAATAACCTATGATAAAGGAGACGCCACTGGTGGTGCAGTTCCAACTACTGACACGATCACTGTAAATTATAATAAATCCTATACAGTTCTTAAAAACACGAATTCCTTAGTAAAAGACGGATATACCTTTATAGGTTGGACTGATGGAACAAATATTTACACACCTGGTCAGAACCTTTCTCCAACAAAGGATATAGTCTTGAAACCTGCTTGGAAAAAAAATCCTAGTGGTGGCGGAGGCGGAGGAACTATTGGAAATGTCAATATTATGTATGTTGCATTGGAAAGTGGTGTGACGGGTGATCTGCCAGATTCTGTAAATGTAGTGGGAAATTATACTACTAGTTATACTGTAGCTAATCCAAAAAGTAATTTCTCTTATCCAGGATATACCTTTTCTGGTTGGTATTTATTAGATTCTACGGGTCAAAAGATATTTTATTCCCCAGGGTCGTCTTTTGTTGTTGGAAATACTAATTTAATTTTTTATGCGGCATGGACAAAAGAAGTACCAGTTCCTGAAAACTCTTATAAAGTAGAGTTTAATGGAAATAAAAATACATCAGGACTGGTTCCGGATAGTCAATACGTACTAAAAGGTAGTAGTACAAAACTACCAAGTTCTAATACTTTAGTCAGGGACGAATTTAAGGATAATAATGCCTCTACTGGAACTATTGAAACAAACCCTTATATTTTTGTGGGCTGGAGTAAAAATAAGGATGCCAAAGCAAATGATTCAGATGTTCTTCTTGCAGGAACATCTATTACGCCAACTTCTGATGAAGTTTATTATGCAATTTGGGATTTAAAAGTGAAAGATATAACTTTAACATATGATGGAAATGGGAATACTGGTGGAACACCTCCAGCCAGTGTGACTGAGAAACGTTATACAGAAGGAAAAATTGATAGTTCAAATCAGGGTTCAACACTCACAAAATCTGTTGTAGTATCTGGGGAACTAACAACTTATGTATTTGCTGGATGGAATACGAAAGCTGATGGTACAGGAACTGATTATTACTCAGGTTCATTGTTCAATTTTCCTCAGGATACAACACTTTATGCTAAATGGGTGCCAATAAAATCAACTTCTTTAGCTCGAATTATCTATCTTGGTAATGGTCAGACCTCTGGAGATTTTATTCGATATGATGACACTTCTGCTAGTAGTTATACAATCAAGGGTGCAGGAAACATGGCTAAAAGTGAACATATATTTACTGGATGGAATACAAAAGCTGATGGCACAGGAACTAGCTACAATGCCGGAGAATCTATTACGACAAGTGATCACACAAGTTTAGTTTTGTATGCTCAATGGGAAAAAGCAGCCAGTGGAATAAATGTTATCTATAATGGAAATGGTAATACTTCAGGCAGCCTTCCAGATTCATTTAATGGGCCTAAAGGATCCAACGTTACTCTTGCAAGTTCTGCAGATGTTACTGCACTAGGATTGAAAAAAACTGGTTATATGTTTGCAGGGTGGTCAAAAAATATTGCAGGAACAGGAACACAGTATGTTGCTGGTCAATCGTATACCTTTAATGAAAATACTATTTTATATGCGATTTGGGCAGAGGATGGGAACTATATAGCGACCCCATCTGAAGTTACCTATCATCCTAACTATAATGGAGTCTCAGATACTTACAATGTAAAAGGATCTGTAGACAGCACAGCTACTGTTGATGGGACTAATATTCTTCATGGACATAAAGTTGTCGCACAAGAAATAAATGGTGGCGTATATTTAGGTGAAGATTATACGGTGGCTTCTTATTCTACTACGGGACTTCCTAATAGAACAAATTACGCTTTTGCTGGTTGGTCTACAGACCCTAAAGCTACTAAAGCAATGTATTCATCCGAACAAGTTATTAATATGAATACTACTAGTTTAGATTTGTATGCCGTTTGGGTGCCAGGAACCTATCAAATTATTTTTGATAAAAATGCTGCAGATGCTACTGAAACCATGAATAACCAAACAGTCTCCTATGATAAAGATACAAATCTAAATATGAATCAGTATAAACGACCAGGCTACTCTTTTACTGGTTGGACTACTAATTCAGATGGTTCAGGCGATACCTATGAAGATAAAGTTAGCATCAAAAATTTGGCAGAAGTAGATGAAAGCATCACATTATATGCTCAATGGTCTGGTAATAAAGAAAATAGTATTCTATTTGATTTAAATGCAGACAATGATCCTAATGCAACAACAGATCAAAAGGATATTCTGAACTTAGCAACAGGGTCAAACTATGATCTTTCTACAGGCATCAAAGATGCTAGTCGTACAGGGTATAAATTTACAGGTTGGTATACAGACGCAACAGGCTCCACTAAGATGCCAGCTTCGTTAGTCATTCCTAACGGAAATACAACTTACTATGCCCATTGGGAAGCAATCAATTACGAAGTTGCTTTTGATAAGAATGCATCAGATGCAATTGGTTCTATGAGTAATCAAGCTTTTGCATATGATGAACAAAAAGAATTATCTGAGAATACTTTCACACGACCTGGATATACCTTTACAGGTTGGAATACTGAGGCAAAAGGATCAGGAACAACCTATGCAGATAAAGCACAAGTCAAAAACTTGTTAGCTAAAGATGGAAGTACCATCACGTTATATGCTCAATGGTCTGGTAATGAAAGTAACAATATTCTATTTGATCTAAATGCAAACAATGATCCTAACGCAGCAACAGATCAAAAAAATATTCTGAACCTAGCAACAGGATCAAGTTATGATCTTTCTACAGGCATCAAAGATGCTAGTCGTACAGGGTATAAATTTACAGGTTGGTATACAGAAGCAACAGGCTCCACTAAGATGCCAGCTTCATTAGTCATTCCTAACGGAAATACAACTTACTATGCCCATTGGGAAGCAATCAATTACGAAGTTGCTTTTGATAAGAATGCATCAGATGCAATTGGTTCTATGAGTAATCAAGCTTTTGCATATGATGAACAAAAAGAATTATCTGAGAATACTTTCACACGACCTGGATATACCTTTACAGGTTGGAATACTGAGGCAAAAGGATCAGGAACAACCTATGCAGATAAAGCACAAGTTAAAAACTTGTTAGCTAAAGATGGAAGTACCATCACGTTGTATGCTCAATGGTCTGGTAATGAAAGTAACAATATTCTATTTGATCTAAATGCAAACAATGATCCTAACGCAACAACAGATCAAAAAAATATTCTGAACTTAGCAACAGGGTCAAGTTATGATCTTTCTACAGGCATCAAAGATGCCAGTCGTACAGGGTATAAATTTACAGGTTGGTATACAGAAGCAACAGGCTCCACTAAGATGCCAGCTTCATTAGTCATTCCTAACGGAAATACAACTTACTATGCCCATTGGGAAGCAATCAATTACGAAGTTGCCTTTGATAAGAATGCATCAGATGCGATTGGTTCTATGAGTAATCAAGCTTTTTCATATGATGAACAAAAAGAATTATCTGAAAATGCTTTTACACGACCTGGATATACCTTTACAGGTTGGAATACTGAGGCAAAAGGATCAGGAACAAGCTATGCAGATAAAGCACAAGTTAAAAACTTGTTAGCTAAAGATGGTAGTACCATCACGTTATATGCTCAATGGCTAGGTAATGAAAGTAACAATATTCTATTTGATCTAAATGCAAACAATGATCCTAACGCAACAACAGATCAAAAAAATATTCTGAACTTAGCAACAGGGTCAAGCTATGATCTTTCTACAGGCATCAAAGATGCCAGTCGTACAGGGTATAAATTTACAGGTTGGTATACAGAAGCAACAGGCTCCACTAAGATGCCAGCCTCATTAGTCATTCCTAACGGAAATACAACTTATTATGCCCATTGGGAAGCAATCAATTACGAAGTTGCCTTTGATAAGAATGCATCAGATGCAATTGGTTCTATGAGTAATCAAGCTTTTGCATATGATGAACAAAAAGAATTATCTGAGAATACTTTCACACGACCTGGATATACCTTTACAGGTTGGAATACAGAGGCAAAAGGATCAGGAACAACCTATGCAGATAAAACACAAGTCAAAAACTTGTTAGCTAAAGATGGTAGTACCATCACGTTGTATGCCCAATGGTCTGGTAATAAAGAAAATAGTATTCTATTTGATTTAAATGCAAACAATGATCCTAATGCAGCAACAGATCAAAAGGATATTCTGAACTTAGCAACAGGATCAAGTTATGATCTTTCTACAGGCATCAAAGATGCCAGTCGCACAGGGTATAAATTTACAGGTTGGTATACAGAAGCAACAGGCTCCACTAAGATGCCAGCTTCATTAGTCATTCCTAACGGAAATACAACTTACTATGCCCACTGGGAAGCAATCAATTACGAAGTTGCTTTTGATAAGAATGCATCAGATGCAATTGGTTCTATGAGTAATCAAGCTTTTGCATATGATGAACAAAAAGAATTATCTGAGAATACTTTCACACGACCTGGATATACCTTTACAGGTTGGAATACAGAGGTAAAAGGATCAGGAACAAGCTATACAGATAAAGCACAAGTCAAAAACTTGTTAGCTAAAGATGGTAGTAGTATCACGTTGTATGCTCAATGGTCTGGTAATAAAGAAAATAGTATTCTATTTGATTTAAATGCAGACAATGATCCTAACGCAACAACGGAACAAGAGAACATTCTGAACTTAGCAACAGGGTCAAGCTATGATCTTTCTACAGGCATCAAAGATGCTAGTCGTACAGGGTATAAATTTACAGGTTGGTATACAGAAGCAACAGGCTCCACTAAGATGCCAGCTTCATTAGTCATTCCTAACGGAAATACAACTTATTATGCTCATTGGGAAGCAATCAATTACGAAGTTGTCTTTGATAAGAATGCATCAGATGCAATTGGTTCTATGAGTAATCAAGCTTTTGCATATGATGAACAAAAAGAATTATCTGAGAATACTTTCACACGACCTGGATATACCTTTACAGGTTGGAATACAGAGGCAAAAGGATCAGGAACAACCTATGCAGATAAAGTACAAGTCAAAAACTTGTTAGCTAAAGATGGTAGTAGTATCACGTTGTATGCTCAATGGTCTGGTAATAAAGAAAATAGTATTCTATTTGATTTAAATGCAGATAATGACCCTAACGCAACAACGGAACAAGAGAACATTCTGAACTTAGCAACAGGGTCAAGTTATGATCTTTCTACAGGCATCAAAGATGCCAGCCGCACAGGGTATAAATTTACAGGTTGGTATACAGAAGCAACAGGCTCCACTAAGATGCCAGCTTCATTAGTCATTCCTAACGGAAATACAACCTACTATGCCCATTGGGAAGCAATCAATTACGAAGTTGCTTTTGATAAGAATGCATCTAATGCGACAGGTGCTATGAAAAATCAAAAATTTGCTTACGATGTTTCTCAAGACCTGTCAGAAAATGAATTTAAGCGTGCTGGTTATACATTTGTAGGATGGAGTATTACCCCACAAACATCATCAACACCTACTTATGGTAATAAGCAAAATGTTAAAAACTTAACTACCAAAAATGATGGGTTAATTACACTATTTGCTATATGGAGTGCCAATCAAAATAATATCTATTTTGATCCTAATGGTGGAGCAACTGAGCAAAACACAATAAGTCAGCCTACTGATGCTCAAGTTGATTTAACAAATATTAAACTTGCTACAAGAGAGGGTTATAATTTTGAGGGTTGGTATACAAGTAAAGATGGTAATGAAAAAATGCCGGATACTGTAAAAATGCCTTCAAATGACATCACGTATTATGCCAAATGGACAGCCAAACAATCAAATGGATTAGGTTCTAATAATGCTATTAATGGCGGAACAAATGGAACTAGTGGCACAACAGGGAAAAGTCTTCCCCGTACAGGTGATAACTTCTCAATTTTATCAATTTTTTCAGGTTTTATCATTGTGATAACTTCTCTAATAATTTTTATAAGAAGAAAATATAAAGATCAATTAGAAAAATAAACTTTGCAAAAGGAATGGATATCAGTCCATTCCTTTTGTTTCTTTTTGATGAAACTAGTAGTTTATTATTTAAAACAAAAACCGATTACCTTGAAAACTCCACATTACCATCTTTAAGTCAAATAAAATCAATGCATAATCTTTATCTGGTAAAACATCAGGAGGTAATAATGAAAAAGAAAATATCAATTTTTTTTATTACGGTTTTCAGTATCGTAATTAGTAGTATTTATTTCAACACTCATTCCCATGCACAAGATTTTCAAGTTCCTAATCCTGACTATTCTATAACAAATACAGATGTCACCAAGTATCCATATTCATCTATTGTTTATTTTAGCAAAAGGTATGAAAATGGCGGATTATCGAGAGGAACGGGAGTGGTTGTAGGTAAAGATTATGTACTTACAGCTGGTCACGTAAATAACGGATGGGAGTCAGCTAATATAATCCCGGCCCTAAAAAGTAATAATACCTATCCTCTAGGGAACTGGAGTGGTGATCGAGCATTATCAATAACAAGTCCTAATTATGTGGGTGGATATCCTGGAGATGATTATGGTTTAACTAAAGTGAACCCCAGAAAAGAATCAGATGGTTCATATACTCATATAGGCGATGTTGTGAAGCCGTTAACAGTAATGCCTGATACTCAAAATAGAACGTTCTTTGTTGGATATCAACTAGCAACTCTAGGATATCCTAGTTTTAACGGTCATACACAATACTTTTCAACTTATACGATTACCGGATTTCGAGGGAATTATCGAATAGATGGAAACTTAAAAAGTAGTGGAGGTAATTCAGGAGCTCCTTTATTAAATGATTCGGCACAAGTAGTTGGAATATACCATGGAGGGGGAGGGGTGGCTGCCATGAACAGTCAAACGAAAATCCCTTTACTTCTATCATGGGGCTTAAAAGAAGAAACTTCTCGAATCTATTTTGCTAAAGACAAATCTGAATGGAATATAAAAAGAAAATTAATAAATCCAGAGGGGATTTATATAGAAAGGAAGAATGGACAGGAAATTACTGAAAATGAATTTTCAACAATGGCCAATCAGGAAGTTTCTAAAGTAGGCTATCATGTAACTAAATTAACAGATGGTGTTAATGTTTACGAGACCAATAAAAAATATACAATGTTCATTGGTGGATTAACTTTATATCCTGCAGAATACTCAACCAATAACTACAGTGTAACATTCGATAAAAATGCAGAAGATGTTGGGGGAGAAATGATGGGACAAGTTTTCACTTATGATAAAGCGCAAAAATTAAGTGAAAATAAATTTGTACGAGATGGCTACACATTTTCAGGTTGGAATACCTCTGCTGATGGGACAGGGGACCCTTATGATGATTTAGCTGAGGTATCTGATTTGTCTGCTGAACAGGATGGAAAAGTAACTTTATATGCACAATGGGTTCTAAATGTTGATCATACAGCTTTAGAAGTTCATGACTCAACTATTGCAGTTGGAGATATCTGGTCTCCAGAAGACAACTTTGACTATGCAAAAGATTCTTCAGGTAACAATATTAATTTTTCATCAATAAATGTTAATGGAACAGTCAACACGAACATTCCTGGAAACTATCAAGTAAATTATTCTTATAGTGGAATAAAAAAAATTGCTACAATTACAGTTAGCGATAAAAAAGCTACAACAATTCCTATTTTTAGGATTTATAATCCAAATGACGGAGATCATTTATACACTACAAGTGAAAAAGAATATAAATGGTTAACTAGTCTTAAATGGTCTGCTGAAGGTGTAGCTTTTCACAGTGTGCTCTCAGACTATGAAGATGCTATCCCAGTCTATCGTTTATACAATCCTAACTCAGGTGAGCACTTCTATACTATAAGTGAAAGTGAGTATAACAATGTAGCGAATGCTGGATGGAAAAGGGAACAAGTTGGTTTCTATATGGTTCCTAAAGATAAGGGCGTGAATGTGTATCGTATATTTAATCCCAATGCTACAGGACCAGGTTCTCACGTCTACACATCAAATAAAAGTGAAGCAGATGAATTAGTCAATCAAGGTTGGAAAGATGAGGATATTGCTTTCTACAGTGCTCAATAACTAACTTAAAAATGAAATGCAACATAGGATATAAATATTGTAAAAAATTATTAACTTGAATCCGTTACTCCAATAAGAGAGCCTATCTTTTAACATGGCTACCTATGATTGATTAATACAAAGCATTACTTTTTGGTATCCCTTAATGGACAATAATAGGATTTATGAAAGGAAATAAAATTATGACAAAGGAAACATTTTTTGTATTTGTGCAATTTAGTAGTTGAAAAAATTACAATATAATTTCAAAAGTGACAGGTATTCTGATAAGTGATTCTAGCTAGGCCAATTCAAATTCACAAAAGCAGCCCACCAAAAGTTTGGTGGGCTTGTTGCTTGGGTTAAGCGAGATTATGTCGATTAGTCAATAAAAAAACACCGCATAGAATTCTATGCGGTGTTTTGATAGTCTAGTTAATTATTTAGCACTGTAAAATGCAGTCCCTTCATCTCTCCAGCCAAGATCAACTAGCCAATCAGCTTCTGCTCTGCTTGAAGTATACAGGTGGGACCCCGGTCCAGTTGCATTTGGATCAAACACACGATAAACGGCTTCACCCTTATCTTCAGGAACCATGTAGAAACCTACGCCTTCTACTGTCCAGCCTTTAGAAGCAACGCTATTGTATTCTTTTTTACTTAATGTGTAGAAGTGCTCGCCAGAATTAGGGTTATATAAACGATATACTGGAATAGCACCTTCATAATCAGAAAGAACACTATTGAATGCAGTTCCTTCAGCATTCCATCTTAATCCAATGAGCCAATCATATTCTTCTTGACTTGACGTGTATAAATGGTCTCCATCATTTATATTATATGATCTTAATACAGGTATTAACCTAGTATCTTTATTTTGTACAGTAACACTCATGATTTTTTCAATATAAGTACCTGCAATATCATCTTCTAACCAATAAATCACTTTATAATTTCCTGGTTTAGAAGTATCTACATCATTGTAAATAGCGATAAATTCAACACCATAGGGTATTTCATCGTCATTACGGTAAGCAGTTGCGTAATTTTCTGGATAAAAATCATCCCCAACATTTAGAGTGATATTATCTTTTGATAATTCTATTCGATCATTATTTTGTACAGTAACATTCATGGTTTTTTCAATATAAGTACCTGCAATATTATCTTCTAACCAATAAATCACTTTATAATTTCCTGGTTTAGAAGTATCTACATCATTGTAAATAGCGATAAATTCAACACCATAGGGTATTTCATCGTCATTACGGTAAGCAGTTGCGTAATTTTCTGGATTAAAATCATCTCCAACATTTAGAGTGATGTTATCTTTTGATAATTCTATTCGATCACTACTAGTAGTTTCATTAGAAAATATTTTTTGCTCCTCTGCAAAAGTAGGTGTTGCCGTAACTAAATATGGGAAAAATAATAAAGCAATCAAGAAAATATGGAATTTTTTCATGTGTTATCTCCTTTCGAATATTATATACGATTATACTATAAATAATGACAAATAACGACCTTGATTTGTTGTTTTTTTCTTAAAAAAATACAATTTATATCATAAATATAATACGAACTTAATTTATTTAATCAATTTATCTGTTTTATGTATGTTTATAATGTA
Organism: Enterococcus sp. JNUCC 77; assembly: GCF_054819945.1. Taxonomy (NCBI): domain Bacteria; kingdom Bacillati; phylum Bacillota; class Bacilli; order Lactobacillales; family Enterococcaceae; genus Enterococcus; species Enterococcus sp. JNUCC 77. The sequence continues at coordinate 467,180 of NZ_JBTHIG010000002.1, read as the reverse complement.
ATTTTTTTAATTAGGGGGTAAATATCTATATTAAAAATAATTTTCCCTCGAAAAGTGTCTCGCCATTGATTTTGATTCATTTAATAGACATACAAATCGGAAAATTGCTAGCATTAAATTATCAAAAAATCTATTATAGGTATACCTAAAGGTAACGCTTTTTTCATATCTACGAATTTGTTGTGCAGCCGCTCTATTAGTTTTTGGAATGTAACATATGGATTGTATACAGATTAAAGTTAGAACTATCCGTTATAGATATACCCACAGGTAATACTTTTATTTTAGGTAAGAATCCTATTCTACGCATTTTATTTTGACTCAAACAGTGTTATTTTTAGTTGTGCACTTATTACTGTTTTAAAGTGCTTGTTTATATTAAAATATAGGACTAAGACATCTTAAAATGAATACAGTCTTTAACGGAGGAATTATAAATTACATGAAGCAAATTAGAGTTCTATTTAGTATTTACATTATTGTTCTTATACCATTTTATGTATATGATTTACCGATCCATTTTTTATTGATCGACTCTTTGCTAGCTTACTTACCATTGGAAATTTATGCTTTTATGAAGTATAGATTTCAAAAAAAAAGCACCACAGTACTTTTAATTTTTTATATCCTATTTATTCCCAACAATGCCTATTTATTAACAGATCTAGTTCACTTGAATCGTATCAATTTTTATACTTCATCCAATCTAATTATGTCTGAGAATATTTTGGTTTGGTTTATGTTCTTCTTGGTAGTAGGGGGAATTTTAAGCCTGTATATCTTAGGTGTACAAAGTGAACAAGCTATTTTGAGATTGTTATCGGAAAAATATTCATGGACACGAAATAAAACTTTAGCAATCCAACTTATCCTGTTTTTTTTGATTAGTACGGGTGTTTTTCTGGGACGTTTCTTAAGACTTAATAGTGTAAATGCGCTAACCCATCCCATATCGATATTGCAGTATATCCCCACAATTTTTACTTTGCACTCTATGGCATTTATTTTACTATTTACTATTTTACAAACTCTTTTATTTTTCGTTTTATCTTCTAGAAAAGGAACTTCTATACTGTAAGTAGTTACCTTTGCATCATGTATAGAAAACATTTTTTCAATGATAGACAGAAACTGAATAGTTTCTGTCTTTTTTTGACTCGCTCATATTGTATATTCAAAATACTTGCTATTAATAAAGAATGAATTTATTCTTGAACTTATTATGATTAAAAATATCAAATTAAAGCGCATTTGTTTTTCAAGAAAGGGGACTTTGTATGTTAGTGAGTGTAACAAAATCTTTACGAGATTCATTATTCATTAGATTACTTACTTATTTTGTTTTGGGGGTACTACTTCTGGTTAGCCCTAACAAGGTGATCAATTTAACTATTTATATTTTATCAATTTATTTATTCGTATCAAGTATGCTTCATTTTTATGCTTCATATAAGCTAAAAAAGAAATTAAATACGATCGGGATTGATTTATATATCGGGATATTTCAGTTGCTGTTTTCATTTATTATCTTATTTTTCTCCAAAGGAATTTTATCTTTCTTTCCAATTGTCATAGGAATAGTGTTTATTATCAATGGCGTATTTCAACTTATTGAAAATATTGGCTTCAAACTTAAGTTTGGTATCTTTTACTCTATATTAGTATTAGCACTTGGGTTTGTTCTCCTATTTAATCCCTTTGGAACAATTTTAACCCTGACAAGATTTTTAGGTGTTTGGTTTATAGCCATGACTATTTCAGAAATAGTCATATATTTTAAATTAAAAAAATAGAAATAAAAATATTACTTTATCTTATGGAGGTTTTTTTATGTGTACTAGCTTAACATTGCAAGCTGATAATGGTAACAATTTTCTAGCCAGAACGATGGACTTTGGTTTTAGCCTTAATGGGAAGCCAACTGTGATACCAAGGAATTATAAGTGGCAGAGCGTATTTTCTAAGGATCAAAAAACAAAATATGGTTGTGTTGGTACAGGTAGAAAGATCGATGAGTATGTACTAGCAGATGGTGTGAATGAAAAAGGTCTGGCCATTGCTGAATTGTATTATCCAAATGAAGCTTCTTACAGTAGCATTCCTGCTCCAAATAAGCTAAATTTTGCTCCTCATGAATTTATTTTATGGGTGTTGGGAGAAATTGAATCGATCAATGAATTAAGATTACGTTTGTCTGAAGTTTCAATTGTTAGCAGTGAAATTAAATTATTAGGAATAGTCCCTCCGCTACATTTTATAATCACTGATAAAACAGGTGAGACAGTCGTAATTGAAACGAATAATCAACAACTGAATTTAATTAACAATCCTGTAGGTGTAATGACAAATAGTCCAGATTTAAGTTGGCATATAAAAAACCTAAATAATTATTTGAATTTATCACCAACGAATACTCCTAACAAAAAAGTAAATGGTCTTAATTTTCATCCTTTTGGTCAGGGTTCTGGAACATTTGGCCTACCTGGTGGATTAACTCCTCCAGAACGTTTCGTTCGAACAGCATATATGAAAGAGTATATAGATAAATCAGGTTCCAATAATGAGGTACTGAATAATATATTTCATATTCTTAATAATGTGACTATTCCTAAAGGTATTAATATGAAAGATGATGGCTCGGTTGATTATACACAATATAGAGCAGCCTTTGATTTAAATAATAAGGTTTATTACTTTAACGACTACAGTAATCAAACAGTATACTCAGTAAGTCTAACTGAAGAATTGGTAAATGCCAAAGAACCAACACAATATGATTTTAAAAACATATTTACTGCGACAAACTTGAATAAGTAGGTTTGCACACGTGCATTTACTAGTTAACTTTTATAAAAATAGGATAATTTTACTGATGCTTTGTTTGTATTTTCGATAAATGAATTGTCGTCTATCTAGAGAAATATATATATAAAGCCCAAAAGAGCAGGCTCTTTTGGGCTTTTTTGCATGCACGAAAATAATAATAGTAGTGGAAATCCCTGCTTGATTTATTGTTAGAAATGTAGAGCATTCTTTCTTTTTAAACTTTGCCTCAGGAATTTTAAAAATGATTTGATTGGCAGTGAGCCAATTTTTTTTACCTTCAAATACTTAACTAGGTAGCTCTTTTATTAAATAAAAATAACTACTGTAATTTAATGATGTCATGGAATTTTAAAATAATAAAAAAAGTGAAACCTCTGATTACCCGTATTTTTAAAGGGTTGGAAATGCTTTTTTAATAATATTTATTTTTATAATGTTGTTATTTTATAATTGAGGAAATCGTGTTTTTATACTTTGGAAATTGATATTGAAAAAAAATACGACTAGTATCCTGTTCAACAAGAAATATTAATTTTCCTATTCAACAAAAAATAATAAAGGAGATGGTTTTATGAAAAAAAAAGGAAAGTTATCTTTAGTTAGTTTTTTTGCATTAACGGCTGCTATGGTGATGACAGTATATGAATATCCGACATTTGCTTCTTCTAAACTACATTTAGTGATATTTTTACTAATTGCTGGATTCCTTTGGTTTATCCCAGTGGCGTTATGTTCAGCCGAAATGGCTACCGTGGAAGGATGGGAAAAAGGTGGTTTATACACCTGGGTTTCTAAAACACTTGGTGAGAAATGGGGATTGGCGGCTATTTTCTTTCAGTGGTTTCAAGTAACCGTTGGATTTATTACAATGATTTATTTTATTGTAGGTGCTTTATCCTATGCCTTAAATTGGCCAGCGCTAAATACAAATGTTGGTCTCAAGTTAGCAGCTACTCTGATTATATTTTGGCTAGTCAGCTTCTCACAATTAGGAGGAACAAAAAATACTGCTAAAATTGCAAAAATTGGTTTTTTTGGTGGCGTATTAGCTACAGGTGCTATTTTATTCGGACTAGGCATTGCCTATATCGTACAAGGAAATCCTATTCAAATTGATTTATCTATCAAGTCATTTATACCTGATTTCACGAAGATTAGTACATTGGTTGTGTTCGTATCATTTATTTTGGCTTACGCAGGGATTGAATCATCTGCTAGCCATGTAAAAGACATGGAAAATCCTAGTCGAGATTATCCAAAAGCAATCGTCATGTTAGTTATTACAGCTATTGTTGTGGATACATTGGGAGGTTTATCTGTTGCAGCGGTGATTCCTCAAAGTCAGCTTTCGTTGAATGCAGGTGTAGTTCAAACATTCAAATTTTTAATTTTACATTTTGGAGGCTCCGAATGGATTGTTCGAATCATTGCTTTGGTTTTATGTGTTGGCGTTATCGCAGAGATTGCAGCTTGGGTTGTTGGACCATCAACTGCTCTACTAGAGGCAGCTGAAAATGGTCTAATGCCTAAAAAACTTGCTAAGACAAATAAACATGATGTCCCAGTAAATATCATTTTTGTACAAGGAATTGTCGTTTCTATTTGGGCAGTGGTATTAACCTTAGGCGGCGGGGGTGCTAATCTATCATTCTTCGTAGCCATGGCATTAACAGTAGTGATCTATTTACTCGCTTATTTCTTACTATTCTTATCATATATAAATTTGGTGAAACATAAAAAAGAACTAAAGAGAGGCTACACGCTACCTGGTGGTGAAAAAACAAAAATTGGTATTGCTTTGCTAGGTTTAATCGTATCTATTTTTGCATTTGTTATTTCTTTTGTACCACCTACCGGTTTAGGAGGATCTCATGCAGCATATTTAACAATATTAATTGTCTGTGCAGTTATCATGGCCGCCGTACCTTTCATTATCTACTATACCTATAGCAGACATCATTTATCAAACCAAGAAGCAACTAAGATGATACAAGATAAAAAAATTCAATCACAGCAACAATCAATTAATCATTGATTAATTGATTTAATATAAATATTTATTATTTTGGAGGAATGCATTATGTTATACGGAAAAAACAATCAAGAAACACCTGAATCATTATCACCAATATTTGGATCTGAAGCTGATATGACGCTTCCTATGTATCAGTTACGTCAAGATTCTCTAGCCCCTAAAGACGCGTATCAGTATATTAAGGATGAATTAATTGATGAAGGGATTGCTCGAGAAAACTTAGCTACATTTTGTCAAACTTATATGGAGCCAGAAGCAATCCAATTAATGTCTGAAACGCTCGAAAAAAATGCTATTGATAAGACCGAATATCCACGAACTGCTGAAATGGAAAATAGATGTGTCAATATGATTGCTGATTTATGGCATGCACCTGAGTCTATGGACTTTATGGGTACCTCTACTGTAGGTTCTAGTGAGGCATGTATGTTAGGTGGGCTAGCGCTTAAATTTTCTTGGAGAAACCGTGCAGAAAAACAAGGATTAGACATTAATAAGAAAAAACCCAATTTAGTTATTTCTTCGGGATACCAAGTCGTTTGGGAAAAATTCTGTGTTTATTGGGATGTTGACATGCGTCTTGTACCAATTGATGAGCAGCATGGTAGCATCAATGTAGATACTGTTATGGATTATGTAGATGATTATACTATTGGTATCATCGGTATTTTAGGTATTACTTACACTGGTCAATATGATGATATTAAAGCACTAGATGCTAAAGTTACTGCTTACAATAAAACGCATGATTTACCTGTTTATATTCATGTGGATGCCGCATCTGGAGGATTATTTGCACCTTTTGTTGAACCTGATTTAGTATGGGACTTCCAGTTAGATAATGTTCACTCAATTAGTACTTCTGGTCATAAATATGGCTTGGTATATCCTGGTATCGGATGGGTATTATGGAAAGACAAATCTTATTTACCAAAAGAATTAATATTTGAAGTAAGTTATTTAGGTGGTACAATGCCCACCATGGCTATCAATTTTTCTCGTAGTGCTAGTCAAATCATTGGGCAATATTACGTGTTTTTACGTAATGGGTTTAATGGATTTTATGAAATCCACAAACGTACACAAGATGTTGCAAAATATTTAGCATCTGAAATTGAGAAATTAGGTTATTTTGATATTTATAATGATGGCTCTCACTTACCGATAGTTTGTTATAAATTAAAACCTAATGCTAATGTTAATTGGTCGTTATACGATCTAACGGATCAATTTGCAATGAAGGGCTGGCAAGTTCCTACCTATCCTTTACCTGCAAACTTAACGAATGTCAATATTCAACGGTTCGTTTGTAGAGCTGATTTAAGTATGGAAATGGCGCATAACCTAATTGAAGATTTAAAATTGGGGATAGAAAAATTAAATAAAGAAACCAATTTCTCTAATAAAAACCAAGGTAGTTACGGATTTACTCATTAAAATTTAGGAGGTTACACCTATGAATGATAAAAATTTATCAAATAATGCAATTGGCGTTATGGACTCAGGTGTTGGTGGATTGACTGTTGTAAGTGAATTACAACAGTTACTACCAAATGAATCCATCATTTACTACGGAGATTCTGCAAATTGTCCCTATGGTAATCGAGGAGAGGACGAAATTGTAGCATTAGCAAGTGGCATTATCAATTTTCTCGAAGCTAATCAGGTAAAAATCGTAGTCATAGCTTGTAATACAATGTCTACTATAGTAAATAAATTAACTCAAAAGTACGATATTGAAATCGTAGGAATCGTTCGTCCCGCAGCAGCCTTTATTGCAAAAATAAAACCTAAAAAAATTGGTGTTGTTGCTACGGTATTTACTACTAGTACGAAAGAATATGATAATTATATTCATAAATATTTACCAGAAACCACGGTATACAGTCAAGGAAGTCCGTCGTTAGCGGCATTAATCGAAAGTGGAGAATTCGACTATTCTAAAATTGATGCTGAAATTACTAAAGAAGTTGATTCAATTCTAAAACATGATTCTGAAGTTAGCGATATTGTTTTAGGGTGTACCCATTATCCGATAGTCTTAGATCAATTTCAAAAGCTGTATCCTCAAATACGCTTTGTTAATCCAGCCCATGAACAGGCTTTATATGTAAAGGATTATTTGACGCATTATGACATGTTAAACAGTGGATCTCATTCAGAATTTACTATATACACGTCTGGAGAGCCAATTACCTATAAAAAAATTGTAGATAAGTTGAAGCTACAGACGCCAACGACTATTACACAAAAAATAGTTAATAATTAAATTAATAATCATCTGGAGATTGAACTATATTGAAATCGTTCAGCTTCATAAAACACACAATATCTTTTAAGAAAGGACTGAATATTATGAGTACGAACACTAAAATTGGACTTAGTATATTAACACTAACAGGAACATATGCTATGGCTAACTTTTCGAAAAAGACCTTAAAAAGAATCGAACGTGAAGTAACTCGTCGTAAAACAAAAAAGATTGTCAAAAATACTTTTAATAATAATAAGAAATTTTTAGATATTTCTGATGACTTATCTGATAGTGAGTTAGATGCTCTTAATCAGTTCTTTAAAAAGGTTGGCACTGAGAAATAAAAGGTCAATCTACACAGGAATTTAGATTTCTTCATAGTAAAGCAACAGGCTACAATTTAGATAAAGGTTAATAGATATTAAATTTTCTTTAATCACAAAAGAAGATCCAATGAAATCAAGCAATAGGATTTCATTGGGTTTTTTCTATTGAATATACATAAATAAGCATTAAAAACAGATCCCCTCAAGGTTTATCTGTTTCTTAGTGGGTTGATTTTTTTGCGGTAGTAATTTTTCATGACAAAAATGTAATGTCAGATGAAGGTTCTGTTAGCTACAATTAATATAAGATAAGTTATAATACAAATAGGACATATCACAATTAATCGAAAAAATATTTCGAATAATGCTTTAAATACCAATAATTTATTTGAATAAAATATTGTTTGTTCTTGACGAAACAGAGTATATAAATCCTTGTATTCTGTGTTTTATCAATTGAGCAATGAATCCAGTGTAAAAGAAACACTATTGCTGCAGTAAAGCTGTGAATAAGATTTTTGATAGTTTTTTAAAACGTGAGTATGTCCAACTAACCTTTTTCTTTGATTTTCTAAAAGCATCATATTAAAGTTTAAACACATAAAAAAATTTTTTTCAGAAGGGAAGATAGCTGTGACTACTAATTTATTAAACAAAGATATTGATCGTAAATTAAGATTGTTGACTATTTTAAGTCAGAATAGATGGATTCAAATTGACTCTTTGGTTTCGGAAATTAAAGTTTCAAAACAAACTGTTCTTAAAGATATTGCTAATTTGAATGATATTTATGATAGTACAATCAATATAAAATTTGATAAGAAAAAGGGGGTCAAATTAGAAGAATTAAAAAATCAAAATATCCAAGCAATTTATATTGATGCTTATAAGAATTCTCGGAAAACAAGCTTGTTAATAGATTTACTTTTAAATCCCCCTCAAAGTTCTTTTGAGTGGGAAAAAAGACTATTTATCAGTCATTCCACGTTGTATAGAGATTTAAAAGATATAAAATCCTTTTTAGCCGATCGACAAATAGTTGTAAACATGGATCCTGTTGAAATAATCAGTAACGATGAAAGACAATTAAGATTCTTCTTCACTCATTATTTACTTAATACCACATATGAATGGCCTTTCGATTTAGATGAAAGTCATATTTCACAATTATCTCTTCATTTGAACAAACAATTTAAATTGAATTTATCTAAATTTGAATTGACAGAATTAGATTATTTGATTGCTTTAACACTTACCAGACAAATCCAAGGGTATTTTATAGACAATGTGGATATCAAGTATGTTGAATTTTTTCATCTAGACTACCATGCTAGTGAGAAAGTGGATGTTTTGATTCTAGATACGGTAAACAAATTAAACATTTCCAAAGATGTTTTTAACCTTACAAATTTCTATTACACTGTATTTTGGTGGTACTTCGGGTGGGAAAATGAATTGGAATATCAAAAATTAAACAATCAAACAGATGAGTTTATCAATAGTCTAAAAGTAAGATTTGACTGTGAAATGATCGAGACTATAAATATTAAAATAAAAAAATACCTCCTTTCAATTTATCTCAAGCATAAGATTTATCCCAAAGATCACTTAAAGTTTTATGATCGACGGACCATGTTTGCAAATTCATTAGAAATAACCTTCAAAGCTTATCATGAAGAGATACTTGAATTACTATTAATGATGGAAAAACAATCTAATTTTCCTTGGTATTCCATGTATAAGGATCAAATAGTTTCATTTATATTTATCAATTGGAAAAACCTATTTCTCAATTTAGAAAGTAAAAAGCCTACCATTGATGTTCTTGTTGTAAGTGACTTAGGAGAGGGACATACCCAAATGGTCTGTTACTTTTTAGAAAAATACTTCGGTCGGGAAATTCATATGACTACTGCTAATCCAGATGAGATGCGATTAGTACTAAGTACAAATGATTGCGATCTTGTCGTAACAAATATTAAAGATATGGATAATATAAATATTGATTTTTATATTATTGATGACGTGCCTACTTTGCGCAATCTAGAGAATCTTAGAGAAATATTTACCCACTTGACCTATGAAAAAGTGAATAAGCTATCCTCCCTAGTAGGATAAATACTAAGGTGAGCCCATATGAACTTATGGGCTCACCTATTTAATACTAAAATATCTTCAGTAAATTCACGCTGTGGAAGATCTGAATAATCATAGAAAGCAGACTGATATTTTTTAAAGGATTTGTTTCAACTGGAAACATCAAAACTCATAATCCCATTAAAAGTAGAATAAAATTCAGTTGCTTCAGATTTTTATTCGACCTTGAATCTCCTAATTTTTTTAGTGGAATAATAGAATAAATTTTATACTCAGACTAACAAGTTTGATGGGTATAGCCAGGTGTTAAGACAAAGATCTACAAAACTTCGATCTTCGTTTCAAATCTGATTTTTTCTGTAGAACCATAGACAAAATAATGTCTATGTTTTTTTTTTTAAGAATAAAACCCATTGACATATGAATATCTGTTCATATATAATTAGGTCATACATATGAATGTTCGCTCATATGAAAGATCTATAAAAGAAAGAAGGGTTTTGAATGGATAACGCAAAATTAAAAGTACACAACCACGAAAAAGCACATGATCACGAAGGACATGAGCACGATCATAGTCATGGCGGAAAATTTACGATAATCATGTTTTTTATTGGAATAGCAGCATTTATCACGGGATTTATTTTGGAAGGAAGCAATGAATTACTTGCCAATATCGCCTTTGTAACTTCTGTAGTAACGGCAGGGTATCATATTATTCTTGAAGGTATTGGGGATACATTTAAGAATTCTATTGCCGAAAAAAAATTCCAACCTAATGTTCACTTTTTAATGGCCCTTGCTACTGCGGGAGCAATTGCGATTGGAAGTTTTGAAGAAGCTGCTATGCTGATTGTCATTTTTGCAGGGGCACACTTCTTAGAAGAATACGTTGACGGAAAAAGTAAAAGAGAAATTACCAATCTGTTAAATTTGAATCCCACTGAAGCGAGAATTCTTCGTTCAGATGGTTCGACAAAAGTTGTTTCTGTTGATGAAGTTAAAATTGGAGATATTCTTCAAGTCCTCAATGGCGCACAAGTTCCAACTGATGGTGTGATACTTACAGGAACAACGGCGATTGATGAAGCTTCAATTAATGGAGAAAGCATACCAAAAGAAAAAAGTGTTGGCGATGAAGTCTATGGAAGTACTATAAATGGTGCAGGTACTTTTACCATGGAAGTCACAAAAGATAGCTCAGAAACGGTTTTTTCTAAAATTTTACAGATGGTCAACCAATCCCAGAAAAGTTTAACGAAGACAGCTACTTTGATTCAACGACTAGAACCAAAATATGTGACGATCGTTTTAGCCCTATTTCCTCTAGTATTATTAGCAGGACCTTACATCTTTGGTTGGTCTTGGTCGGTTAGTTTATATCGTAGTATGGTGTATCTCATTTCGGTGTCTCCATGTGCCTTGGCTGCTAGCGCAGTACCGACAACTTTAGCAACTATTTCTAATTTATCTAAAAAAGGCGTATTAGTTAAAGGCGGTGCTTTTCTTTCTAAACTACAAGATCTAAAAGCTATTTCATTTGATAAAACTGGAACATTGACGAACGGTAAACCTGTAGTAACCGACTATTCTTTTGAAAAAGGTATGGATGAATCAGAAATGATCGATCTCGTTGTGGCGATGGAAAAGCAATCAAACCATCCACTAGCAACTGCGATTATTAATAAATTTCCTGAAAGAAAGTCCTTAGAATTATCAGTCGAAAACGAAGTGGGCAGAGGATTGTCTACCCAATACAAAAATAGCCAATACCGTATCGGGAAACCATCTTCTTTTGGAAAAGTATCTTTCGTGTATAGCGAAAAAGAAAAACAATTGTCATCTGAAGGTAAAACGGTTGTTTACGTAGGTAAAAATGAACATGTGATTGGTTTATTTGCTTTAATGGATGTTCCAAATCAGTATGCGAAAGATGCCATTAATTACTTTAAGGTTGCTGGTTTACACACTACTATGATTACTGGTGATGCGAAATTAACTGGTGAAGCCGTTGGGAAACAAATTGGTGTAGATGAAGTTGCTGCCAATGTTATGCCTGAAGACAAAGCAAGTATTGTTCAAGCGCAGCAGCGTAAATATGGTTCAACTGGGATGTTAGGTGATGGTGTCAATGATGCCCCAGCTTTAGTTACTGCCGACGTAGGTATCGCGATGGGTGATGGAACAGATGTTGCGATGGATGTAGCAGACTTAGTGTTGATGAAAAATGATTTGTCAAAACTTGTCTACGCTCATAAATTGAGTAAGAAAATGGACAAGGTGACTTGGCAAAATATTTTATTTTCGATGTTTGTCGTCATCTTTTTAGTTACTTTGAATTTTTTAGGAAAGATGGATATTACGATTGGTGTGATCATGCATGAAGGAAGCACAATTGTCGTCATTTTAAATGCTTTAAGGATGTTGCGGACTCCCAAGAAATTTTTACAAAAATAAGTAGGAGTGGGACTGAAGTGAAATTGTAACTATTGAGGTTAAATCATACCCAACGGAAGAAGTAATAGATCAAAGGATTAACTTGTTCCCTGTATTAAAGAATAAGATTCGTCCCAAAATATTATTGCTATTAATGGTTGGTAAACGTACTGTGAAGGGAATTAGAGAATGAAGTTATGTATTGATCAAAAAAATTGGCGCTAACATAGTTGTTGTTTTCAGTGAGTTTTCCTTTTTAATCTTAATATTTTTATTCCCATATAAACCGAAAAGCCAAAAAGAGTAGCTACTTTTTGGCTTTTCTTTATACATTCTTTGATTATAGAGGAGTTCTTCCACTGCAAGATAGCTTAGATTGAAACGAAGACAAGGGGATCAAGGTTAGAATAATCTGAAATGACTTCCTTTAAAAAAAACCACCATCTGTCCTCTCAGAAACATTTACAATAGAATCCACTTTTATATAGTCTTCAATGGTTTTAACCTAATAAAATGGCCTTCAGCAGATTCAATCATTTGTTCTATTTTATAATGAGGAACAAATTCTTGAACATCTGTTTCCAATAACATGACTTCTTTTCCGAAGCCAGGTATTCCGATAACCAGATTTTTTGTTTCTAAATGCAGTTGCATTACATTTTGAAGATGTTCAGATATCTCTAATAATACTGTTCTATCAGTATTTTGGCAGGCACCTTTTTGATGCAATAGTCGTAAACCATTCCGCAAAATAGTATTGTGAACAGTCTTTTCTCGAATGACTTTATTCCACATGATCGTTTCCTAGGCAACCTTTTCTTCAGTAGTTACGGTCAATCTAATACATAAGTTTTTTCCACACTCAATCAGCTGCTCTGCCACGTCTTTTGGACAATCTACATAAAAAACTATAGCAGAGTAGTCTTTTGCCAGTTTATATAAAATTTCCTTCCCTTGGTTTAGTAGAGATGATGGGCTATCTTCCAAATTTTCATAAAAAGTGATCTGCTTATTACGTAAGAAGGTGTGGGGTAATTGTTTTTTTATACCAATGAACGCAATTTTTTCTCCTGGATAATGTTGTTTAATATGACTCCATATTTGTTGTGTAGGTTCTATTTTCTTTTCAAGAATAAACAATTTTTAACTTCCTCTCAGTTTTTAATTATTGTTTGCAGGAAATAGTCCTGCGCTAGTTTGTCTTGCAAAACTATCACCTCCATTCTTGATAAAAAAATAACAAACGATATATATCTATCATAGCACCTTATATTTTTAAAGCAAGGGAAAACAGTAAATTATGCTTTTGAGAAGTAGCTAACCAAATTATTCATTGATTTTAAATTACAAATGAAAAGGATGAGGAAGTATTAAAAAAGCGATTCACATGATTATAAATAGTCTTGAACTTGATTGATATTATATGCATATCATTCGGTCATTATCCAGTAGGATTAGCTATTTAAGAAACGAAATCACAGCCTGATCGTTAGAGAGTAATTTTATTTATTCAACAAAATACTATCTGTTTCGGTAGACAGTTTTTATGAAGAAAGTTGTTATATTATGTATCGCAAGAAGGAGATTCAAAAAGATGGGACACCTTGAGTGCAGATGAAAAATCTTAGCTCTGGGATTTTTTTTGAAAAAAATTCACCAAATTCAATGACACTCAACAGATTTTTAAATCTGCGTCATTTGTTTTTTAAGGCTTTAAATCAATGTTTTTTTAGTGGAAAATAAAATGGGATTTTTCTTATGTCGTGGATTTTTAAAACAGTTGAGTATGGTCTGGAGGAGCGAAAAAATAATTTTAAGATTTTTTTGGACTTTTTCGAGAAATTTTTCGTTATTAGGTGTAAGAGGAAAAATGAGGAGAAAAACTTATGGAAAAGCAACCCTTTACTTGCCGCCAACTATTAAACCGCAACTACCAAAAAATCCAACGTCAAGTGACGAAATATTACAGAAGCACGCCGAATCTAATTCTTTGCCTGAAAATCATCCAAGCGCTATTAATCCGCCGAAATCTTGTAGCTGAGAAACTAGCATTACCACTAGTAGAAATCGTCAGAGAAATCTATTTAAAAAATCCAGCGACACCTAATATGGCTGTTGAAATTTATCAGTTTGGAGAATATTTCACCGCAGGAGAATGGCATTTGTTAATGGAAAAGTACCGTCAATTGGTGCGTTTATATATCTTTGTCAAAATCCTCGGGGAAATTTTTAAAAAAAGGGATGGACAAGCTTTATTTTTAAGTGGATAGGACTTTATATTAACGATTAAAATAACGAATAGGTAAAATTCTTTTATTTTAGAGATATAATTTCCAAAAGAATATCAATTTCTGAAAAATAAAACATTTTCAGATAAAACATCAAAAAAATGCGTTAAATCAAATATTTTTACTTCTAATAGAATAATTTTTGTATTTTTGTCAGGGGGGGATTTGCTATAATTAAACTAAATGAACTGAGAGGGAAGGAGTAAAAATAATGATAAAAAAACATCATCATCATTTAGCTACTCATAGCAAAAAATTCATCCAAGTCAGCGCAGGAATCTTATTAGTCAGCCAAATAGCTTTAGGCAGTTTGCCAGCATCTGCAGAAGTAGATACAAGTAATCAAGTAAAAGCAGGGAGTTTAATGAATAAATCTTTGAAATTAGGCATGTTGCGAACGCCTATCGCGCAGCAAGTGACGGGACCAATCACGACAGAAGCTGATTTAAATGCGGCAATTGCAAATGCGACAGGGGGTACATTAGAGAACCCTGTGGAGATTATTTTGGGTGCTGCGCTTACTTTGACTAATACGATTGATATATTAGGAAGTGATCGTCATATTTTGCTGAAACCAGAAAGTGGAAATACTAGGATAACGAGAGGGAGTAATGCAGTATTTAGAGTTAATAATAGTGCCAGCTTGACGCTGGAAGATGTGACGATTGATGGTGAGGATAGAGTAAGTGACGGTTCACTAATTTATGTTGACAGTAATGGAACACTTAATTTGAATAGTGGTAGTGAGGTTATGAGAGGAAATAGTGGGACTGAATTTGGCGGAGGAATATATGCTACTAATTCCACAGTAAATATAAATGGTGGGACAATTAGTGACAATAGATCAGAAAGTAATGGCGGAGGCGGTATATTGGGTTTTAGTTCCACAATAAATGTAAATAGTGGAAGTATCCGCAATAATAGTTCAAACCAGCACGGCGGAGGAATATATGCAGATAAATCTACAATAAACCTGAATGGCGGTCAAATCGTCGACAACAAAGTCACGGATTCTAGTTACAATGGCAACAATATCTACTTAAGGGGAAGTGACCCAAGTAATCAAGCAACACTAAATACAACCAATGGCGTTATCTACAATGAAAAGGTTAGTGGTGTAGATTCAATATACAAAGTCAATGAATCATCCAATTGGGATGGTCCAAAAGAAAAAGCGATTGTGATTGAAAGAGCTGAAAATCCTTCTGCTAGTTACACTGCTGGAACGGAAGATGAATTAAGTTTTACAGCTGATGCGTCTTCGATCAATAGCCCAACTGTAAACTGGGCATACCGCAACGGTGTCTCAGGAATCGCCTATCAAAATGATGACAACACAGGTTTTTTTGAAGTGGATGATGTCACGGTGAATCGTGTTAACGTTACTGATCAGTTATCCATCAATGATGATAAATTTACCTATAACGGCTTAGCTCAAGGTATCACCAGAAACAATATTAGTGGATTTAATCGTCAGAATTTTGGGGCGTTAACGATTGAGTATGCAGAAGCAGATAGTAGTCAATATGGAAATAAAATGCCTACTCAAGCGGGAAATTATCTAGCGAAAGTCCAAACGGCTGGTGGCGATGTTTATCATTCTTATTCAAATGCTTTTCCTTTTACGATTGAAAAGGCAATCCCTACTCAGACTGATTTTACTTATCCAGAAGCAACTCAGTTAGCTTATCGTAATGAAGGCTGGGACATGAATGATCAAATCAATGCCAAGGATGAAAGTTTAAAAAATTATACAGTCAGCTACCTTAAAGATGGTAAAGAAACAGCTACCATGACTCAAGCAGGCACTTACCAAATCAAAATCACAGTTGAGGATAATGATAACTTCAACAAGACAGATTTTATTATTTCAGATGCAACAGTTACAGTCGGTGAAAAAGCGCAGCCAGAAGCGGCGAATTTCCAAGGGAACATCGCCAAAAGTTACGAATACAGCGGCACACAACCTGCCATTGAAATTGCCAGCGACATCCCAGAATTAGAAGGGGTCGAAACCATTATCAAACAAGGTGGAAATGAATCTGCTTCTACCAATGTTGGGGAATATCAGGTCTATGCCCGCACGAAGGAAACGACAAATTATGCGGCGGCGGATGTTTTATTAGGCAGCTTCGACATTACTGAAAAAGTATTAACAGTCGCTGCTGAAAATACCAGCAGTCCACTTGGTGCAACTTTACCAACTCCAATCATCAGTTATGACGGATTTGTGACAGGACAAACTGCTGGTGCAATATTTAGTAGTTTGCCAACAGCTAGTCACACTAGTGATGGTAAAACTGCCGGAACTTTTGAGATTATTTTAACTCCAGGAGTCAAAGCGCCACTAGGAAATAATTATGCCATCGAATATGTGTCTGGCAGGTTGACGGTCACATCAGACTCAGATCGCCTACCACTTTATCGAGTCTACAACAAAAATAATGGTGAACATTTATATACTTTGAGTCAATCAGAAGCTCAAGGTTTAATTGATAAAGGTTGGCAAGATGAGGGCATTGGCTGGTACGGTGGCGAAAAAACTGGCAAAGCAGCTTATCGTTTGTACAATCCAAACTCTGGCGAACATTTCTATACTTTAGATCAAGCTGAGTATGATTCGGTGGGAGAAGCTGGCTGGAATAAAGAAGGCATTGCATTCTATGCGTCAGAAGATACAGAAATTCCGATTTTTCGCGTATTTAATCCGAATGCGCAAGATGCTGGATCCCATCATTATACGTTGAGTACAACTGAAAATACTGGCTTGGTTCGTGAAGGCTGGCGCTCTGAGGGTGTTGGGTTTTACGGGAAGTAATCGGGAATTGTTTAGTTGGTTGTGATATCACTTGTATACAGAAAATTAGATAAGATATGTTATTTTTAATAACAAATGATTTATTTTTAAGATTTATTTGTTTGTTTAAAATAAGTGGCTTATTTTGCATATATTATTATTATAGGTGAATGAATTTTTTTTAATTTATAAATTTCCGTTGTTATTTATAAAACGTATCTTGATTGTAACAAAAACAGGAAAAAAGTGCTTTTTGAGACTATTTTTAAAGCATTATTCTTTTCACATAAATTATATTATAAATGATGATCAGTTTCAACATTAAATAATTTATTTCCTTGGAAATTATTTAAATAATGTCTTTATAATGTTAGTTTTATCCATTAAAATGAATTTTTGTGCCTTATTTATGTTAAAAAAAAGAATATTAAAATTGTTTTTTTTAACCGTCAAACTGCGCCGTCAATAAAAGAGAAAGGATGATTATTTTATGACAGCAAAAGGAAATAATATTTACCTAAGAAAGGATGGAAGATGGGAGGGTCGTTATCAAATAAATCGAAAGCTCAATGGACAGATTAAATATGGTTACATTTATGGAAAATCTTTTGAGGAAGTAGCAGAAAAATTAGTGCCATTAAGGAAAAAGACAGAAAAGATGCGCCAACTATACGGAGAAAGCACGGTAACTTATCAAGAATGGATCGACTATACCGGTCATGAGATCTTTGAAGGCTTGAAACCTTCGACTGTGGCAAGTTATCGCTATAAAATTAAGCGCTACCTTTTACCCTTCATGGGAAAGACTTCTTTATATGAAATAACTGAATCTTTTTTAAAGGAAATCACCGTCAAATGGCAAGAAATGGGTTTGTCTAACAGTACCTGTACCGTCATTTTGCGGATATTAAATAAAACCCTGCGCCATGCGGTTGCAAAAAAAATCGTGTCAGAAGATCTTGTTCAAGAGATGCCGAAAATAAAAATACAACCACAAAAAGTCCATGCACTATCACAAAAAGAAGAGCATGCACTAAAAAATGCGGTTGAAGATTATGATGACGATAAAGGAAAAGCGGTCATATTTGCCTTGGATGCAGGACTAAGAATTGGTGAGATCGCTGGTTTAAGATGGGAAGATATTGATTTTGAACAAAATATCATTACGATAAATCATACATATCAACGAATCGCCAATAACCAAGGACAAGGTACCGAGATGAGCTTAGGATCCGCTAAGACAACGGCTTCTCATCGGGTCATCCCCATGTTGAGTGAAGTCAGAGAACTATTGGAAAAAATGAAAAAAACGACAAATAGTCCTTACATATTAAGTGTCAGAGGAAAAGCCTGTGAACCTCGTTTATTGACGTACCATTTTCATTGCATCAGAAAAATGGCTGGCTTAGAAAATATCCATTTCCACCAATTGCGCCATACTTTCGCGACCCGTTGCCTAGAGTCGTCCTCAGATATTTCATCTATTAGTGCCATGATGGGACACGCTTCTACGCAGATGACTTTAGACATATATACCGATTCTCTATTAGAACAAAGAAGAGCTGTGATTCAAGGATTAGAATATAAAAGCGCCTAGGTGATAACGCTTACTTTTTAGTGAATTCTGAAGATTTTTTTAGATTTTTTAAGTAAGCGCTAACAACGACTTGTTAATAATTCTTGAAAATATATTGATATTAATACCAATTAAAAAATAGATTTCACTATATATATTGTTATTTATTTGATTTCAAAAAAAAAGCCAAAGCCGTCAAAGTCAGCCGTCAATAAATAAACGCCTTGCTACAAAAGACTTTATAACTGTTTTCTTGTTTTTGTTACGACTAGGAAAAAATAAGTGGCTGCCATAACAAGCGCGTCACATTCAAGTTTAAGGTTTTTTGTTAGAAAAAGATATCAAATGGCTCAGGTCATTTAATATAAAAAAATAAAAGGAGAGATTTAACATGAAAAGAAAGGTATTGGCAGGTTTATTGGCGAGTGTCAGTGTATTAGGTTTATGTTTATCGGGAACGACAGCGCTTGCAGCAACGACGGACAAAACGTCTGATGCAACGATTACTTTTACCGAAGAAGTTAAAGCAGGGGAATTACAGTTTAGACATATTCCAGCAACCTCTGCTTTTAATTTTGGGACGAAAGTAGCACCAACAGGTGTAAGTACCGTTGAAGAATTTACGCAGGCTGACAGTGGGTATCTTGTTATTCAAGATGATCGAGCTCCAGCAACAGGAAACCAGTGGGTATTGTCAGCAAAACTTGGACAAATCACAAAAGTGAACTCATCTGCAGATAATTTAGCAGGAGCAAAACTATTATTTACTGGTACATCTAGAGATTACTTAAATCCTGATGGTGGTGGTTTGACAGCACCAGGTCCTAATAATGGTACTATTGGTGCTAAAAATAACTCATCAGCTATCGCAACCGGTAGTGTTGAGCTTGTTCAAGATGCCGCTGCGGAAGAAGTATTAAGAGATGGAACAGCAGGCGTGTCTTCTAAACAGGGTTACTCAGCTTTAGAAATGTCAGCCATTAAATTGAGTGTTCTTGGTGATACTGCGGATGCAGGTCAATACAAAGGTACAATCACTTGGACCTTGGATGATCTAGTTTAAACCACACAAAAACCCAAGGGGAATAAACATCGTTTTTCCCCTTTTTTTAGGAGGAAATGATGAACAATTACAAAGCAACATTTCGAGGAGTCATCCTCCTAGTTCTGGTCGGTTGTGTCTGGTTGTTTCCGAGTCAAGTTCAAGCAGCAGATGCATCTGATGCACAGTCAGCGACAGGTTTTACTGTAGAAGCAGTGATTCCAGATAATCAAGTGGATGTCATGAAGACCTATTTTTATTTAGGGATCGAGCCTGATACGCCGCAAGTGATTCAGGTGAAAGTAAGAAGTACTCAAGAGGCAGCCACGACTGTTCACTTAACCGTACATAATGCGGTCAGTAGTTCGGGAGGATCGATCGATTACACGAGAGTGAATCCTAAACTAGATGAAAGCCTAAAAAATCCAGTGACGGATCTGGTGACCATCAATGGTGGACAGACCGAAGTCACCGTCGCCAACTATGAGGAAAAAACGATCGAGTATACGATCCAGCCACCAGCAGAAAATTTTACTGGGGTGAAATTAGGATCGTTACGATTCGTTGACAGAGATGGCGGGACGCAACAAGCCGGACAGGCAGCATTGAGTTCGGAGTATGGCTATACGATCGCATTGATGTTGACGGAAGATAGAGAGCGTTTTAACTTAGGTGCGGATTTGAAATTAAAGAATGTTAATTTAAAACTATCAAATGGTCGAAAAGTCATTGCAGCAAATATCCAAAATGACCAACCGAAAGTCTTGCAAGAAATGGTGATCGAAGGGCAAGTCAGACGACGAGGACAATCAGATACGATCGTCAGCAATCGTCAGACCAACTTTGCAGTGGCACCGAATTCTAATTTTGACTTCCAATTACCCCTTGATCTGAATAATTTTTCAGCTGGGACTTATGTCTTTACTGGAAAAGCAGAAGGCGCAGGTCGGACTTGGGAGTGGGAAGAAGAGTTCACCGTCAGTGGGAATCGAGCGGCGAAGATCAATCGGGAAACAGTCTACAAAATATTGATACCCGGTTGGGTACTGTGGATTGCGGCAGGATTATTTGTGATATGGCTTGGATTAGTTTTCTATCTGTTTAGACGCCAGCGTCGATGGCAGATAAAAGGAGAGTGAGGGGTGTGAGGCAAAGAAAAAAAAGCTGGCTAGTACTGGCTGCTTGTATAGGTATGACGGTACTTCCTACCCAATCCTTTGCTGCCCAATGGCAAGACACGATTGGGATTACTTTCAGTGAGGCGAGTCCGCAACCACCGCCAGAGCCAGCGGAAAGAAACAATGTGATTCCGCTAACCATAAATGTAAGTAGGACACCAGTCAGTCGGGGACGACTTCCCCAGACCGGTGGGACATTTAATCAATGGCAGATCATCGGTCTCGGCTGCGTACTGGCAAGTTTTTGGTTGTTCCTATTCTCGCGTTTGAGAAAGGAGGCCACTGATGATTAAAAAAATACTGACAGGTGTCTGTACCTTGTTGATCCTAGGATCGAGCTTCCCTGCGCCAACGATATTCGCAGAGACCGTCGATCCCTTAACAGATACAGAGGCAACGATGCCGACAATCACTGATGAACCGACAGTCGCCGCCCAATCAATTATCAACAAAGATGTTCCAGCGGATACGCCGACCACAGAAGCCGGTTCAAGTAGTTCATCTGAAAGTAAAGCACAAGGTACGACAAATACCACCAGCTCCACCAACAAGGATGCAAACGAAGCAACTACTAAAACTACCAGCGATTCGGATAAAGAAGTTGCTGACAGTGACGTGGAAGCACAAAGTGATAGTGAAGTAGATGAGTTAGCCTCTGACAACATTAGTGATGCATTGCGTGCAAAGGCTGCAAAAGTCCATGGTATTGAACCAGCTGCCGTGAATGATAAAACACTGATGGTAGAAGGGACTTTTGGAGAAGATGATCCTGAGACTTATATGCTGGATGATACACTTTCTAATGCTTTGAGAATTAGCGGTATAAATGTAGGCACAGGTGGGGGGCCATGGACCGGTGATCAAAAGGATCCAGGCACTCTGACTATAGGAGATATGAAATCGTTAGAGGTGGCAATCATTAGAAACGGCGGCGGAGTCGAAAACTCTCCCAAAGTGAGAGATCTAACAGGATTGGAGTACGCATTCAATTTGATGGATCTGAATTGTGCTCAGAATGACTTAGTATCTTTAGATTTAACAAAAAATCCTAATCTTACGCTGTTACTTTGTGATAGAAATCAAATTAGCGATATTTCACTTTATGATCAAGGTTCTCAAGTTAATATGTTACAGTGCTTCGGAAATAAAATCAGAGATTTCACGGGAATCATAAAAGCTACAGGTATATCTGCTTATGAGCAGGAAGTCACCATTCCTTTATCAGATGTTAAGGTTGAGGCAGAAAAACAGCAAAAAAGTATTGATAGTATAATAATTTCTCCCACTATTCCATTAACAAAAGCAACATATGTATCAAATGATGGGTTGGAGTCAATTGAGGGAACAATAGAAGGTAATTCTATCAAATTTAAGAATATGTCTAAGCAAAAACTCAGTAAGGGTTCAATAAATTATGAGAGTGATGGGGACTATAATGGTTCTGATGGTTTCACAATGATGGAATGCGTACTCACCTTCGAAGACTACAATCCTCAACTATTAAGTGAGGGTGACAATAGTCTGGAATATAGTATTGACAAGAATTTATCAACAGCTTTGCGGGCTAAAAGTGGTTGGGATGGTTATAGAAAAAATGCTGGAGAATTGACCGTCGATGATATGGTTACTCTTACAAAGGCAACTGTGTCATATGGCAATCTTCAGTCGATAAAAGGGCTAGAGTTTGCGACCAATCTGACGGAATTAAATTGTTCAAACAATCAGTTGACTAGTTTGGAACAGCTCAAGGGCTTGCCTCTTGTTGATTTAAATTGTAGCAATAATAAATTGACCAGTATTGAGCCACTCAAGGGAGCACCTCTTGTCAGACTAGACTGTGGCAGTAATCAGTTGACGAGTATAGAAGCGATCAAGGATTCACCCATTGAAAAATTAAGTATGAATAGGAATGATGTGAGCGATGTGTCCTGTCTGTTTACATCAAAAACCTTAAAAGATCTTAATGGAACAAGTAATGGTATTCAAGATATCTCTGGGTTTTCGGGTTTGAATACTTTAACAATGAACAATCAGTCAATTGAAGTTCCGTATGAAATATGGTCGGAGAATATCAAGGATAATAATTTGGATATTAGTCCGTTCAAGACTGCAGGTAGTGAAAAGAGAGTAGATACTGTTGAAGCCACTCTTAGTAATCCAGTGGCAGGTGCATCAATAGCGCACAAGGGTGATCAACTCACTTTTTCTGGTTATGGAAGAAGCATATTGTCAGGTATGATGGTGAGAATTTCTTATATCAGTGATGAATTGACTGGAGCTGATAGGGTGTCGTTTCAAGAGGGGACTATAACTTTAGAATCTAATCCAAGTACCTATTTAGTAGAGGGTTTGAAGGGGGAAACAGATGCTCTTTATCATGAGTTTGCTAAAATTTTAAGGGAAGATAAAGCTGCGACAAATGACGGCAGTGCATGGAGCGGATATGAAAAGCTTAAAGATGACTTAACCGTAGCTGACATGGAGAATTTAACCAGTATCGATGTTTCTGGCAAAGAGCTGACGTCATTGTGGGGTATTAAGTATGCTACAAACTTAAAAAAACTCATAGCCGATAATAATCAGCTAGACACCTTAGAAGAACTGATAGACCTGACCACACTAGAAGAAATTAGTGTTAATGACAACCAATTAACCAACTTGGATGGTCTGACAGATATGACAACACTAGAAGAAATAAGCGTTGATGACAACCAGATAACTGACCTGTACGTCTTAGGATCAAACTTGTCAATGAAGAGAATATCTGCAAAAAATAACAAAATTAGAGACTTCACAGCAGTTGAGGGTTTTCGAGCTCTCGAAAAAGCAGATCTTCAGGGACAAAAGTGGCAAGAAAATTCCTATCCATATTTTTTAGCAAATGTTGTAAATAATAATCTTGTTGACTATTCCACTGTTTTTCCTCTTTTTGGCTCGATGCCTCATACAATGTTTACTTTTAGTGTAGAACGGGCTGATAAGAGTAAAGATCCTGATGCGATCTGTACTATATACAATAATTATGTGGGGGTTCAAATTAATGCTCCACGGCGATCAATTTTGAATAATGGTAGTACCCTCCATTTTGAGTTGGATCCAGATAGTCTTGAAGCTGATATCACTTATACTGGAAATGTCAGTTTTCCAGAATATACCGGCACAGTTCTTAGGGAAACAGAGGATGAACCAAGCTACAGCGAAACAATTGATCCAAAATTTGCCCAATTATTGCGAGAAAACAGTGATTTAACAAATGGTGGTGAAGCGTGGAGTGGCGATGATAAGCAAGAAAATCGCCTGACTGACTTAGACATGGAAGCATTAACCAGTGTTGACGTTTCTGATAGTGATTTAACTTCTTTAAAAGGAATTGAATTTGCTATGTTTTTGAAAAATCTTAAAGCAAACAATAATGATATTGAAGAAGTAGACTTTATAGGGAACAAAGAATTGGAAACTTTGGAATTGAATCATAACTCGTTAACGACGCTCGATTTGAAGAATCAAATAAAGTTGACCTCCTTAGACTGTGGATAGAATCAGATGACCAATAGTCAGATTTTTAGTGGATTAACTAATTTAACTACATTGAAAATTGGCGGTAATTCTTTTGATAACTTTGATGGTATTAGTGGTTTGACTGACTTAACTACTTTGGCAGTTAACGATAGTAAACTCAGTGATCTCGATATTCTTAACGATTTTCCAAACTTGAAATCTTTGGATATTAGTAACAATCAATTAAGTGATATTAGCAAGGTTAGTGATCTGAAAAACTTAACCACCTTGAATGCAGACAAGAATCAAATCAAAGATATCACCAGTATTGACCAAATGAGTAATCTAAAAGATGCCACTTTAGATGATCAATCATTGCAACCACCTTACCCACGTTTTTGGAAGGATGGCGATCAGTTTAAAGCGACGATTGATTATTTGAAGATGAATGTCTCTAATGGTGTTACTTTTACAGCCGACACAGATAACGCTAGTGGTGTATCAGTAAAAACTGAGGGAAACAATATTATTGCTACCAGTGGAAGCAAAGTAAGTCTTGATGGACAAACAATTTCTTTTAAACGAACTGGTAAGGGAATTTCTTTCAGTGGGACGCTCGAGTATAGTGAAGCTACTTTATCCGAAGGTCGACCAAATGATGGATCAAATGGTGATTATGATATCGATGCAGATTTTGCGGAGGCTATAAGAAAAGGAACTAGTTATATAGTGACAAGTGACCTCACTCCTTGGAGTGGCAGGGAGAAAGAAGCCAATACACTAACCAGAGAAGACATGGAAGCAATCACAGCGCTCGCTGTTAATGACTTGGGACTAGATTCGGTGAAAGGGCTCAACTTTGCTAAAAATTTAGAGCATTATACTGGCGTTAATAATAACTTGACCAATCTGGATGATTTCAGGGAAAACAGTAACTTAACTTTTATTTATATTGTCCGGAATAAGATTGCTGACATCACTGGAATACCATTCAAAGATGGAACGATAGATGCATCGGCACAAATCATTAGTATGGACTTTCCTGATTTTAAAAAGCAAAGTGATGGAACATACAAAGCGACCATTGATCTGTTGAAAATACCAAATATGAGCTCGTCACCATGGACGAGTGAACAATATATACTTAGTGATATGAATGAAGATAGTCCAGTTACAGCATCGAAAGAAGCAGGTTCAAATAAGTTAGTCTTAACTTCAGCTACTTTTCCAAAATTGGATCAAATATATCTTGAATTTTTATGGCGAGGTCCCAATAGAACCTTTGCGGGTGCTATCAACATTGAATCTGAAGAGTTTTTAACAGAAGGTAGTCCTGGCGATATAGAGCCCTATGATATTGATGCTACATTAGCCCAAGCTCTAAGAAGCGGCGAAGCTGAGGTGACAACAGTCAGTAGTAATCCTTGGAGTGGTAAAGATAAACCAGCTGATCGAATTAGTAAACGAGATATGGCTGATATTTTATCCATCAAAGCAGTGAATCAAAACCTTGTTTCACTATATGGGATTGAACATGCGACGAATCTTCAAACAATCAATGTCAACCAGAATAAGTTAACCAGTCTGAATGAATTAAAGTCAAATGCAGAATTAACAGCTATCGATGCAAATGAAAATCAGATTAATGATATCTCTGTTATTGGAGGTTTGACTAAATTGACGACAGTTAATGCAAAGGACCAAGCGTTTACGGTGGATTATTATCCGACCTTTACAGCAGATGGTGCTAATTATAAGACAACGGTTGATCCTTTGAAGATGCCGACAGGTTATTCAGTCGAGTCGGCGAAAATAGTTGATGAGACACAAAACAAAAAAGCCACAATCAAACCAAATGGCGCCGCAATCGATGTCACCGGCCTAATGCGATCAATCTTAAATGGTCACCAGCTTAACTTTTCTGTAACACAGCCTATGAACCCTGCAGTCAGCTTTAATGGAAATATTAGCTTTGCTGCGTATGCAGGGACGAAACTGATAGAGGGTTCAGAAAACTCAGGACACGGTTTCGATTTGCATACAAACTTAGCTGCTAGGTTAAGAGACAAAAAAATAAATGGCGTTACAATCGCAGGGGGTGGTGAATGGGTCGGTAAAGAAAAAGCTCGAAATCAAATCACCGATCTCGACATGGAAGAGTTGATCGGGATATATATCCGTCCGAGCAACATGAGTTCTCTAAAAGGTATCGAATATGCAACAAATATAACTTCATTAAGTGCATATCAGAACGCTATCACAGATGTTAATTTGACAAAAAATATCAAATTAACAAGCTTAAATATAGGGTATAATTCCTTAACATCAATTGACCTGACACAGAATACGGCATTAACAGCGTTGGACATTTCTATTAATAGTCTACAAAGTATTGATCTTAGTAAGAATACTGAATTAATATCGTTTCATGGGCAATCTAATTCTAGCCTCAAAACGATTGATTTCAGCGAGAATACGAAACTTACCACAATCAATACGGGGAGTACCGGACTAACAGAAATTGATCTCTCGATGTTGCCGGTTTTAGCTGATGTAAGGGTGTACTTATGTGAAAACTTAGAAAAAATGACTTTTGGTACAGGAAACGCAAAGGCAATGACGACATTGTTTTGCCGTAGCAACCCGAAAATTACCGAAGTTGAAGGAATCAATTTTTTGACAAACCTGACAACATTGCAGTTCTACGCCAATAATATCAGCGATATCGATTCTTTAAGTGACTTGACGAACCTTACCACATTGAATATCTCTCAGAATCAAATCAGTGATATTTCTAGTCTAAGTGGGATGACAGAATTAACATCCCTAAATGTAAGTAACAACAAAATCAGTGATATCAGTAGTCTAAGTGGCAAACCTAAGTTAACAACTTTGAATGCCAGTAATCAACAGATCCAAGTTGACATTCCAAGGTTTGATCTTAGTAAAGGTACAGGGATCGTCGATGTGCTGACGACAACCAACGGTACTGGATTGACTGCAAATTTGGTGGCAAGTGATCTTGAAGGTGCAACTGTAACAAATACTGCAGACAGTGATGATATCACCATTGGCGGTGTAGCGGCACGAGATTTTGCAGGGCAAAGTATTACATTTGAATACGCTGATGCAAGTTTAGGTGAAGGTGCGACTACTGCAGATACTAAGACATTTGACGGAACGATTACTTTTAATGAGTATACCGGTCGGAAACTTATCGAAGGCGTTCCTGACGCGAGTGGTAATGAAGACTACGATCTTAATAAGATTTTAGCAGACAGATTAAGAAAAAATAGCGGTGATTGGACAACAAACACTGGTTTATGGAGCGGCACAAATAAACCGACAAATGAAATCACTGACCTTGATATGGAGGAATTGATCGCAATTACTGTTGCAGGTGGATCTGGCTCAGCTAGAGGTAATTTAACATCAATAAAAGGTGTGAACTTTGCGACAAATATTACTTCCTTGAACGCGCGTTATCACAGGATTACTAAAGTAGATCTGACTAAGAATACGAAGCTGAGTAATGTGGTTCTTCGCCAAAATCAATTGAAAACGATTGATCTTAGCAACAATACAGATTTAACACGTTTAGAAATTGATAACAATCAGTTAGAGGTTCTGGATGTCAGTAACAACAAAGAATTGACTGAGCTGATTATTCATGTCAATAAAATCAGTGATATCAGTAGCTTTAAGAACTTGACCAAGTTAGTTAGCTTGAATGCCCATGAAAATCAAATTTCAGACTTTAGTAGTTTAAGTGAATTGACAATGTTAAATTACTTGAATATTAATACCAATCAAGTCCGTGAGGTCCCTAGTCTTGAAAAGCTGACTAGCTTAACAACATTGACATTAAGGAATAATCAAATCCGTGATCTTACAAACATTGAAGCTTTGAAAAATATGACAAATTCAAAACTGATGAGTGCTGATTTAACAAATCAAACATTCAAGTTAGCTTACCCGACTTTTACTGAGGTAGAGGGCAAATATACGACGGCAATCGATCACTTGAAGATGACTGACTCGTCGACATTAAGTGCAACTATCGCAGATTCGGATGCAGAGATTACTTATGATGCCAGCCAGATTATCGTAACTGGCTCGTCACGATCGGTTCTAAATGGTAAAACGATTAGTTTTGAACGGAATACCACCGGAATAACCTTCACTGGGACGATTGACTTTGAGGAGTATGCTGGGACAGCGCTTAGAGAGGGTCCGACAGACCTATATCCTACTGATTATGATCTTGATACCAATTTAGGTGACTTACTAAGTAAAGAGAAGAATCCTTGGAATAAAGCCAATGTGACGAATCTGGGAAATGCTTGGAGTGGTCTAAAAAAAGGTAAACACGAAATAACGGATCTGGATATGGAACAATTGACTTTGATTAATGGTGCTGGAGTTAGTTCAAACTATGGAAACCTTACTTCTTTGAAAGGCATTAACTACGCCATAAATTTGAAAAAATTGAATGTGGATCGTAATCAACTTACAGATGTAGATGTTACGAAAAACCTTGTGCTAGATGAAATTACTTTAATTTACAATCGATTAGAAACAATTGATGTGACTCAGAATAAAGCATTGTCGATGCTTTTGATGAGTGATAACAAAATCCAAGGGACGATTGATACTAGTCAAAATGAGAATTTAACCATCTTAAATGTCTATAATCAAACAGATGAAAAACTAGAAGGCAAGAATAATCTGACATCACTTGATTTAGATAATAATAAGAAGCTGGAAGAACTGAATGTCGGGAATAACCCTAATCTCAAAAAGGTTAATTTAAATAATAAAGATAATTTTGGTCGTCTAGTCATCTATAACACAGGTCTGACCGAGTTAGATTTAAGTAATACACCTAATTTGACCTGTTTAAATGCAAGCAACAACCAAATTAGTGATATTAGCGGCTTCAATAAATTAACGAAATTAACAACAATGAACGTCAGTAATCAAAAACTGACAAGTTCTATTCCACTAATTGATGGGACCAAAAAAGCAGAAGTCGATCTATTAAAAACAACTGCTGGAAGTACTTTGACTACCTCAAGAAATAGCACGAACTTGATTACGCCAGAAGCAGAATATGGTTCTGTTGGTGATAAAGCAGTGCTATCAAATGTAACAAGAAGTAGTCTAAGCGGAAAATCTTATAATTTTAGTTACAGCAATCTGCAAGAAGGTGCTACATCAGGTACGAAATCATTTAATGGTACAGTCACTTTTGATAAGGCTAGTAATACCAATCAAACTTTAGAAGCAGATAAGACGAAAGCTGAGATTGGAGAAACAGTTGGATTTAGTTGGAATGTCTATAGTATCGGTGACATAGATGCGAAGGATGTTCAAGCTAAGCTTGATTTACCAGAAGGATTAGCAGTGGATGCAGAGAGTATTAGTATCACAAATGGTACTGCTATTACGCCTCCGGCAGACTTTAATAATGAAATAAGTATCGGCGATATTGTTAAGGGAGCTTCGGCGACAATTACCTTTAACGCTACTGTCCAAGATACCGAAGTCTTAAAATGGTTAACGACGACTGGAACAGTGACATGGGCGGATACAACGGGTGATGCAACAAGATTCACTAGTACCGCCACCACAAAAGTCCAAGTCAAAGACGACCAACAAAGTTATACACCAAGTAATGAAGGTTTAGCGATTACTTCGGTGCCAGCTGGTTTCAATTTTGGTTATCGCTCAAGATCGGATAAAGAAGCTTTATATCCTTTGAGAGAATCTGATTATCAGTCCAATACGAAAGTACCGCAAAATGGTTTCTATGTGCGGGTGCAAAATAATCAGTCAACGAACAGCGGCTGGTCATTATCAGCAAGTCTTTCAAACTTTAATAATCAACAAGGGATCATGCCATTTGGTAATGGTACAAGTTTGAACTTTAGCAGTATGTCAATCAAAAATGTACTTCAGCCAGATACAGAAGACGAGATATTTAATGACTCTCCGACTGGTATACCAAGTACTGTAGGTACAACTGAATTAGCTTCTGGAGGTTCGCCTCAGCAACTGATCTCGGCAGAACAGGCACAAGGAGCTGGTACTTGGCAACTTCAAATCCCATTTAATGGTGTTGAATTACAATTACCACCAAATGCCGGAAAGACTGGAGAAAAATACAATGCAACGGTGAGCTGGTCCTTGGACAATACGCCGTAGAAAGGATGAGAGTATGACAATCTCGATATGGATCGCAATCTTTGGTGGACTGGGAATGGTCAGTCTCATCAGCTTCATGTTTTTCTTTATTAAAGATAGTCGCCTGAGAGTGGAACAACAAAAAAATCCTCTCACACTGTTAGTTGATGGTGGACTATTATGTGTAGCGTTGCTGGCAGTGATCGCGGCAGTCTTGTTGTATCTCAACTGGCAAGACCAATTAAATCAATTTATTAGTTAAAAAAAGGGCTGTGGGTCATCTACTCACAGCCCGTTACATAAAAAATGACAAGCGGGTGATTAGGAATGTGTAGGGTATTATTTTTAACTAAAAGTATCTCAGTAGAAATCGAATTAGAAGAAAAAATCAGACATCTGGGTCATGAAGTTTTATGCAGCACGACTCTTTTAAATACAATCAAAAAACATGCTTTACCAAAAAGTTTCCTCGAAACTTTCCAAATAGTAATCCTGAGTGAAACGTTGACCAATCAAGAAACTAAGGTGATCTTGGAAGATATTGGCTTAAGCTCTTTAGGCATCATCCAATTAAAAGATGGCCCGTTAACAGAAGATGATCATCAAGAAAAAAAAGTGACCTATATGTCCCCAAGAGTTTCCTTAACCGAATTGAGAGAAGCCCTTAGTCACTATGATTCACCAGAAAAAATGGGACGTTATGCGGAAACTTTAGAAGATGTCGTAGATCGTCTAGGTTTAAGTAAAAGAGAAAGAACCCTATTGAACATATTAGCAGATACGCCGGGCACTCCTTTTTCACGGGCAGACTTATGTCAGAAAATCTGGAATAAAGAACTCAGCCTGTCTACCAAATGCCAACTATCTAATCTGGTAAAAAGAATCAAGGATAAACTAGAAGAAAATGAGCTGGATCATCTCAAGATTATGA
Source organism: Enterococcus sp. JNUCC 77 (assembly GCF_054819945.1). Classification (NCBI taxonomy): domain Bacteria; kingdom Bacillati; phylum Bacillota; class Bacilli; order Lactobacillales; family Enterococcaceae; genus Enterococcus; species Enterococcus sp. JNUCC 77. The sequence continues at coordinate 435,710 of NZ_JBTHIG010000002.1, read as the reverse complement.
CGGTTCGGAATGTCGGGTATATGTTGAAAGTGGCTTAAAGGTAAGAATAAATAGGGGAATACTTTGACGTGACGACTAAATTACACCAATATTTTGAATTTTTGAAAGAATATGAGACAAAAATGTCAAAGAAAAATATTCCAGCGAGGTTGATATCGACTCTTTGGAATATTTTTTGTTATTTATATTGAAATTAAAGATAACATAAACTGTTTGTTCGTAAAAAATAAAATTTGATAAAAGTTTCCTTTTTATTATATGTATAAGCGCGTTAACTAATTGTTTATTATAATAAAAAACAAAAACATGATTTTTTTGTAAAAAAATTAGATATTTTTTGTAATTTTATGATATTATTATTGTGTAACGAAGCAACTAGAAAAATTCTGGGAGGAGAATAAAAAAATGAATAAAGAAAATGGGCAGCGGTATCGAAAGATCAAGTGGAACAAGCAATTAGTCAGTGTCGCAACTGGGGTCATCTTATTGACGTCGTTTGGTTTAGGATCAGTGGAATCTTTTGCAGCTGAAAACACCACCAAAGCGACTATCGGAGAAACATTGTTGAACTACCAGTCATTGGTGGTGGGAGCGGCGATTAAAGTAGACGAAAATGAATATACAGTGACCGAAGGAAGCGAAATACAAGAGGTAATTGATGATTACACAACCGTAGGTGCTACGACGCCTACGACTATTACGTTAAAGAATAATGTAACGATTTCTTCACAGATTAACATTGCAGGTAAAAATATTATTATTCAGTCTGAAGAGGGCGAAGATTATGAGATTAGTCTTGGTTTTATTGGAGGGAAAGTGATTAATCTTACCGACTCCAGAAACAATAATACTCAAGGGAAACTTAGTTTAAAAAATGTAACAATAGATGGAGAAAAAGAAACATATACTTCAAGCCAATCATTAATTACGGTCTCTAATTCAACTTTAAATTTAGAAGAGAATAGTACAGTGAAGGACGGAAATGGTGGAGTAAATGGACAGGCAATAGCCGCATCTAACAAGTCAATTGTAAATGTGAATGAAGAAAGTACTATTAGTGGGAATAAGACTACAGCTCATGGTGGTGCCATCTATGCGACCTCTGGTTCAAAAATTTCAGTAGCTGGAACTATTGAGAATAATGAAGCGGCTAGAGGTGGCGGGATATATAGTACCGGATCAGGGGCTAATAATTCATCTGTTATAGTGGGAAGTACGGGAGTTATAAAAAATAATGAAACGACAAATACTACTACCGGATATGGAGGTGGTGGTATCTATGCAGCAAGCGGCTCAGATGTTGTAATAGATGGTGGTGATATGAACGGAAATGAGTCCGCACTACATGGAGGTGCAATCTATGCTTCGGGAACAGACACAAATCCTACGACCCTTAGCATTAAAGGCTCAAATACACATATAGCTTCCAACAATGCAAAGGAGGGTACCGGAAACGGAGGTGCTATTTATGCTTCAGGTTATACAGACGTTTCAATGGAAGAGGGGACAATCGAGCAGAATAGTGCAGTTAATGGAGGCGCTATCTATGCAGCTAATGGTGCAGATATCAATATTGTTGGTGGAACCATTGAAGGAAACACCGTGACTGGGAACGGAGGAGCCATCTATTCTGTAGGAACAGCTGGAAACAATGCAACGACCTCCATTGATGAGCCAAACGATAATACCACGCTTATTGATAATAACCAGGCAAATAGTGCAAACGGTACTGGTGGTGCTTTTTATGTTGGCAACAATTCAACAGTGACGTTAACGGCAGGGACTGTCAGCAATAACCAAGCAGAGAATACTAGTACTGATGGTACTGGTGGCGCTGTGCGTGTTGGTCATACTGGAGGCACCTTTAATATGGATGGAGGCGTATTACTTAATAATACGTCAGATGCTGGGAATGCGGTGAGTGCCATAAGCGGCGGTACTCTTGGTATTCGTTCAGGTGTGATTTACGGAGAGCGTGATGGAGCATTAGATGTTAACTACTTAAATGACGGCGGAAATTTTTCCGGTAATGCGATCCTAATTGCTAAAAATTGTAATGATACCCTCTTTAACAAAGATACAGATGAGGCATTATTACGACAAGGTGCAAATCAACTGATTACTCCATCTATCTCATGGGATCGACAAGATGATATTTCAGGAATTGCATACACTAATGGTGATAACCAAGGTTTCTTTCCTATTAAAGGTGTAGACGTTAGAATTCCTATTGAGTCGGCACTATTATCATTGGATTCGACTGGCATGGGCGACTTGATTTATGATGGAGAGGGACATGAGGTTACATCAACTAATATTACAGGCTATAACGATGAAGAATTTGGAGAGATTGTAGATAATGGAATCACCTATGCACCAGTAGCTGAGCAAAAGGATCCAGAGGCATTTAGTTCTACAGAGCCTATTGATGTCGGTGAATACGCGGTAAAAATCAAGACTGATGATACAGGAAGTAAGTATCAAGCATTTGAAGAGATTATAGGAACCTTTATAATTTCTAGTCAAAAAGTTACACCAACAATTAGTAGCCCTATAGTTGATGTAGATGAATCTGTGAATCCAACGATCACTTATACAGGTGAAAAAAATGGCTCTATTTTAGCATCTGCTATTTATCAATCAGAACCAACCTTACAGTACAAGGATGTTTCTGCGGGTGTTAGTCCTAGTTATACAGCAGGTGAAAAAGATATCACTGTTTTAGAAAAAGGGACATATCATAATAATAACTATGTTGTTGACTTTACAGACGTTAAAGGGGAACTAACTGTCAATAAAATCGATCTAAGTTCTGCAACAGGTGAGCTAAGTTATCCATATGCTAAAAATGTTGAATATAATGGGGTTGAACAAGGAATTTCTGCGCCAACAATTACAGGAGATGACGGAAATCTAGCCGACTATGGAACAATATCAGTCGAATATACAAATGTACCAAGTTCAGCAGAAAAGGGACCTTATGATTATGAGGATACTTTGCCAAAAGATGCTGGCAAATACAAAATAAAAATTACTGTCGGTGAAGAGGGTAGAAAATATAAAGGAGCATCTACAAAAGATTTAGATTACGCCATCACTCAAAAAGCCGTACAAGCAACTATTGGTGATATAAGTGTTCCTGTGGGGACAGATCTGAGCACGGTTCAACAACCAGCAATTACTTACAAAGACTTTGTAGAAGGTGAAACTGAGCAGTCAGTCTTTGCTGAGATTGGTAAGCCAACAGTGAGCTATGTTACTGGAGCAACAAATAAAAAAGGTACCTCAAGTATCTCGATCAATCAAGCAAATACTGGAAAACCGAAAAATTATGATATTAACTACACATCTGGCACATTAACTGTTACCGCCTTGAACTTCCCAACAAGTGCTTTGACGTATAATATCCCAGAAAATGCGGAATACAATGGCACAGCTCAAGGAATTGAGAATGTCAGTATTGCCGATTATAGTGAAGCAGAGTTTGGCGCAATCACAGTAACCTATGCTGCCGAAGGTTCAGAAAGTTATACGACAGAAGCACCGATCCAGGCGGGCGCATACAAGGCGAAAATTTCTGTAGCAGGTGGAGACAAATATCCGACCTACGAAGCAAATGAGACTTATACCATTGCCAAAAAAGCGGTGAAAGTAAGAGCCGCCGATGTAGTGGTCGATCAAAATGGGCATTTACCAGCAGAGATTGATATAAACTATTCTGGTTTTATTGACGGGCAAAGTGCTGATACAGCCTTCGTTGGTGGAGAAAAACCAAGAGCTACTTATGGTTCAAATAGTGGAACAGCTGGTGAGTTCCCAATCACCATTACACCAGGGAATCTTACTGTCGAAGCAGATACCAATTACACGATTAACTATGTAGATGGAAAATTAACTGTCAATGCAGTTGAACAACCAATACCAGATCCAGACCCAGAACCAACACCTGATCCAGAACCAACACCATCAGAAGAACGAGTGCCGGTTTACCGTCTGTATAATAGAAATAATGGTGAGCATATCTTCACTAGCTCAAGAGCAGAGGCAGATTGGTTAAGGGATCAAGGCTTACAAGATGAAGGCACTAGCTGGCATGGTAGCGACGCAGCAACTGGCGTACCAGTCTACCGTCTGTATAATGCTAACTCAGGTGAACATTTCTACACAGTTGACCGAGGGGAATATGACTTTGTCGGAAATTCTGGTTGGACGAAAGAGGGCGTATCCTTCTATGCATCAGAAGAAGAAAATGTACCAGTTTATCGTCTATATAATCCAAATGCGACAGATGCAGGGTCACATCACTTCACAGTCGAAAGAAGTGAAAATGTTCATTTAGTAAGTGTCGGCTGGATCTCAGAAGCAATCGGATTTTACGGAAAATAAAGATAAAAGGAACTCCTGATTATTTTACGATGATCAGGAGTTTTTTTGTTTAGAAAAAAAGATGCTATTTGCTCATTTGGGTTGAAAAGTTCGGAGTGTTTATTTTTTGGAGTTCATTAAAAAATCTGTGGAGTATAAAAAGTAATTGGAGAGAATATTGGAGATAAGATAAATAGATTTTCGAGAAAACCGAGACGTATTATCGATTATGAAAAGTAAAAGAATATTTTCTTATATTAATCATCAATTATTTTGAATTTTTTTTACGAGTCTATGGAGAGGGTCGTTTTTTTTGTTATTTAGGAATTTCCAATTCCCCAAAAAAACGTACAAAAATAACTAAAAATAGAAAATTTTTTGTTAATAAAAACCGGTTGATAACAACCGTTCGTTAGTTATCTGTTAATTATAATAAAACGTAAAAAAATTTATGAAATGTGACAAATTTGCTTTGTTTTTGTTTTTTAATATGTTATTCTTATTATTGTAACGAAGCAACTATTCATTTTTTTTTAGGAGGAGAAGTTTTATGAAGAAGACTGTATTACTTAGTCTTGGAGCAGTAATAGGTTTGGGTCTAGCAATTTACGGAGGGACTAATGCTGATGCAGCTAATCTTGAATTATTCCGTCTGTATAACCCAAACACTGGTGAACATTTTTATACAGAGAGTGCAGATGAAAGAGATTGGTTAGATGATCAAGGTTGGATTCCCGAAGATGGTGGTTGGGCTACACCTACAGAAGGTGATATTGTTTATCGTCTGTATAATCCGAATGCGAGTGATCATCACTACACTACGGATGAAGGTGAATATGCAAACTTAAAAGCAGAAGGCTGGACACAAGAAGGAAAAGCTTTCTTTAGCTCAACTGATAAATCAGTACCTGTATATCGTAGCTACAATCCTAACGCAGTATCAGGTGCACATATGTTTACTACATCATCTATTGAGCATGATTGGTTAACAACTGATCAAGGTTGGACAAATGAAGCAGTTTCATTCTACGCAGCACCAGCAATTGATAAAGCAGCGTTAAACACTGCGTTAACAGATGCACGAGCTTTAAATGCTGCAGATTACGATGAAACAACATTCGCAGCTTTACAAGAAGCGATCACAGCGGCAGCAGCAGTGGCTGACAATGCTGACGCAACACAATTACAAGTAAATGCACAAGTAACAGCATTAAATGAAGCTGTTGCCGCATTGGTACCAAACTTAACTGACTTAAATGCAGCAATCGAAGCAGCTGGCAATTATGATGAAGCTGATATCACTGCTGATAGCTATGCTGATTTAGAAGAAGCTGTCAAAGCAGCAGAAGACTTTGTAAAAGATGCAGCTGGTAAAACACCTGCTGAAGCACAAGAAGTTTTAGCTGACTTAAATGCAGCATTAGCTGGTTTAGCAGCAAATACTTCTGCTTTAAACGAAGTAATTACAGAAGCTGATGAAGTATCAACAGATGGCTACTCTGAAGAATCTATTGCAACATTCAATGAAGCTTTAGCAACTGCTAATGCCATCACTGCTGATTCTTCTGTTGAAGAAGTTACTGCAGCAAGAACTGGTTTACGTGCAGCAATCGACGGTTTATCTGTTGACATGACTGCTTTATCAGCAGCAATCGAAGTAGCAACAGCATTCGATGCAGATGATATTACAGAAGCTAGCTATGCAGCAATGGCTACAGCATTAGAAACTGCTAATGGTTATGTAAACGAACCAGCAGGCGTGACACCAACACAAGTTGCAGAAGCAATTACTGCTTTAGAAGAAGCAGCTACTGGATTGGTGAAAGATACTACTGCTTTAGATGCGCAAGTAGAAGCTTATAAGGAGTTAGCTCCTGACGCAGATGATTACTCAATTTACAGTTATAGTGTAGCCGACACTGCAAATACTGCCGCTGCTGCTCTTGATACAGATGCTGCTACAATCGCTGAAATTACAGCAGCAAGAGTTGCATTACGTGATGCTATGGCTAACCTAGTAAGTACTGAAGATTTGAATGCTGCAATTACCGCAGGGAAAGCAATTGCTAATACTAATGATATGTATACGCCAGAATCTTATAATAAGTTACAATTAGCTATTTCTGAAGGAGAATCATTCAAATATAGAACAAACAACTATACAAACGAAGAAGTAGCTGCTGCAACACAAGTTATTACTGATGCTATTGATAATTTAGCAACTAACAAAGCAGCGTTAAATACAGCAATTGCTACTGCTCAAGGTTTAAATGCAACTGATTATACATCAACGACAGCATTTACAGATGCACTTTCACTAGCAGTTACTGTTGCAGGTAGTGCTGATAGTACACCTGCGTCTGTTACTACAGCATTGACAGGATTAAATACTGCAATGGAGGCTTTAGTATTAAATAAAGCTGCATTAGGTGAATTGATGACTCCTGCTGATACAATTAATACTGGTGTAACAGCTTCAGCATATGTAGCTGATTCTGTTGCTAATTACGCTACAATCTATGCTGCAGCGCAAACTGCTAATACTGATACTAATACAGGAGCACCAGCGATTAATAGTTTAACAACAGCAAGAATGAACTTAGAAGCTGCGATGGCTCAAGTAGTACCAGTTACGACTGCGTTAGAAACTCGCATCACTTTTGCAGGAACACTTGCTGGAAGCACTGCCGATATTACTACCGCTTCGAATGCAACTTTAACTGAAGCTGTGAATGCTGGAAATGATCTTGTAAATGCACCATTAGGAAAACTTCATACGGAAGTAACTGATGCAGTTGATTCTATTAATGCAGCGATTGTAGGTTTGCAAGTAAACACACTTCCTACTGTTACAGCTATTGCAAATTACAGTGTTGCAAATGAAGGTGGTCAAGGAAGTTATACAAATGATTCTTGGAATGCGATGCAATCAGCACATACTCGCACAACTAATGCAAGAGATGCCATGACTAATGCCACAGCAGCAGATGCTAGAGTAGCCGCTTTTATCGAATTAACAGCTGCAAGAACAGAATTACAAGCTACAATTGATGGTTTAACAACTGCTTAGTAAAAGAAGTAACAACAGTATTTAAACTAAACATCCCCCATTTCCATAAATTTTTGCCCTGAAAAGGCACATTTCCAGAAAGGACAATAATAAACTCTCCCTTGTCCCTATTCCTGTCCTTCTGGGGTGTGCCTGAAAAAGAGACGCTACGGCGTTTCTTTTTTTTTCGAAAAATATGTCTTCCGAAAGATATCTACTCGTCCTAAAAATTGGTGAGTAAGATTCTGATACGCAAACTGGCTGGATAAAAGAAGGTGTGGCTTTTTAAATAGCAAGGCATATCAATTTTTAGGATGCTTAATCTGAATTCACAAGAAACCGGCTTTGATCATTATCGGTTGAATAGTGCAGATAACTCTTGGTGGGTTGCACAGGGTTGGAGAGACAATGACCATTAATAATTCATATATCTGGGTTCTTATTTTGAATGAACGAATGAGTTTAAAAGACTGAAACGCCGGCGTTTTACGAAGGTTTCAGTATTACAAATGATGAAAAATATGTTAATATAATCATGCAAATGAGATTGCATCATTCATACACAAAACCCCAGCCTAATGGGATAGGCTGGGGTTTATTTTTCACTTAAACCAAGCGTGTGGGTTGAGAAACGGCAGCTGATTATTGGTCATCTGAATCACTCAACCAGTGATTAACTAATTGTAAAACTAGTCCCACAAAAAGTGGCGCGATGATTAACGAGATTAATTTCTCCTTGATTTCACCTCCTGATGAGGCGGGTTGCCGTAAATAATATACGTAGTTTGAAGCTTATAATTTTTGTCTGGCGAGATGAATACATGAATGGTTAAAGAGGCTATAGACGTTGAAACGCCGGCGTTTTACGAAGGTTTCAGTTTTACAATTGATAAAAAATATGTTAATATAATTGTGCAAATGAGATTGCATCATTCATACACAAAACCCCAGCCTATCCTACTAGGCTGGGGTTTATTTTTCACTTAAACTAAGCGTGTGGGTTGAGAAAAGGCAGCTGACTATTGGTCATCTGAATCACTCAACCAGTGATTAACTAATTGTAAAACTAGTCCCACAAAAAGTGGCGCGATGATTAATGAGATTAACTCATTCATACTTTCACCTCCTACTGAGGCAAGCTGCCATATATAATATACGCAGTTTGAAGCTTATAATTTTTGTCTGGCGAGATGAAAAAGCCCAGTGACCTAAGGGGCTATAAACGTTGAAACGCCAACGTTTTACGAAGATAAAACATTTACAAATGATGAAAAATATGTTAATGTATCTGTACAAACGAGATTAAGTTTTCCATACACAAAACCCCAGCCTAGTGTGATAGGCTGGGGTTTATTTTTCGCTTAAATTAAGCGTGTGGGTTGAAGAATGGCAACCGGTTATTTTTCATCGTGATCATTCAACCAATGATCAGCTAGTCGAAGTACTAGACCCACAAAAAGTGGCGCGATGATTAACGAGATTAATTTCTCCATGATTTCATCTCCTGATGAGGCGGGTTGCCATAAATAATATATGCAGTTTGTAGCTTATAATTTTTGTCTGGCGAGATGAATACATGAATGATCAAAGGTGCTATAAACGTTGAAACGCCGGCGTTTTATAGAGATTTCAGTTTTACAAATATCGAAAAATATGTTAATATAATTGTACAAATGAGATTACATCATTCATACAAAACTTAAGCGTGTGGGTTGAAGAAGGCAGCTGATTATTGGTCATCTGAATCACTCAACCAGTGATTAACCATTAGTAAGATGAACCCTACAAAAAAGTAGTACGGATGAACAATCTCACTAAAAAAACTTCGTTAGCCGATTTTAGCTAACGAAGTTTTTTTATATTCGGGAACTGGATTCTCGTACAATTAATTCTACGGGGATTAGGATAGTTTCACCTAACGTGGTGGAAGAATCCATTAATTTTAGTAAGCTTTCAACAGTTTTCTGAGCCAGCTGTTGTGTATTTTGTCGAACAGATGAAAGAGTTGGACTAGAATATTCTCCATAAGGCGTATCATCAAAACCGATCATTTTTATATCTTGAGGGACGTTTTTACCAATTTTTTTAAGCCGACTATTTAACTTCATAGCCAATGTATCATTGGTGGAAAAGAAACCATCAACAGTCGGATTATTTTTTAAAAAGTTATCTAGTTCTTGATTGATAGTGTCGTCGGAACTGATGCGAAGACTATTTTTTTCAGCATCGAAACCAAGCTGATGTTTTTTTAATGTTTCTTCAAATCCTGATAGACGGCTTCGTGAGGCAGAAGACATCCGGTTATATAAGGCAATGGCTAGATTTTTGGCGCCTGAAGCAATCAAACTTTCGGTAGCAGCTTCGGCACCTTGGTAGTGATTTGATGAGATGAAAATTGTTTTGCTTTTGTCTTGTGGTTCTCGGTCAATGCAAATATAGGGAATCTTTTTTTCAGATGAAGCGGCATTCATAGAAAAAGCCTCAACGCCTGAAATGATAATTAAGCCATCAACTCCTTTGGCTTGTAGGATTTGTAAATAGGCCTGTTCTTTTTCAGCATTGCGAGCGGTATTACAAATAATCGTGGTGTAGCCTTGTTCAAATAGGATTTCCTCAATTTTTTGAACCAAGTCTGAGAAAAAATAGTTTTTAATATCAGGAACTAAGATTCCGATGGTAAAGGATTTATTCATTCGTAAGCTTTTAGCACTGTAGTTGATTTTATAATTGGTTTCTTCAATCACGCTTAAAACTTTTTTACGGGTTTCTTCGGAAAATCGTCCGTTATTATTGATGACTCTAGAGACGGTGGCCACTGATACACCGCTCAGTCTAGCGATATCTTTGATGGAATATTTCTTCATAATAATGAACTCCTTGTATAGTTGTCTATGAACAGTTTAACATAATTAATAAAAAAAATTCTTTGACAGCGACGAGTAATCGTGGTAATTTATAGACATTAAGAGTAAACGTTTACCCAAACAATACATTTACAGATATAGTTTGTATTGTTTATTTTTAGCTCCGTTGAGTAAACGATTACTCAAAGAAAATTTATGAAGGAGGATTTTATGATGGAGAAAATAATGTGTCCGTCAATGATGTGTGCAAATTTTGCTGCTTTAGAAAAAGAAGTTGTGGCACTAGATCAAGCTGGGACTGATATTTTTCATTTGGATTTTATGGATGGTCAATTTGTGCCAAATTTTGCGATGGGGATACAAGATTTAGAAACCATTCGAAAAAGTACCAATAAACTGGTGGATGTTCATTTGATGATTGAGAATCCCGGTCGATATGTTGAGAAATTTGCGGAAATGGGCGTGGATATTATTTATGTGCATCCTGAGTCAGATCCGCAAATTACTAGAACTCTTGATTTAATTAAAAATCAGCAGAAAAAAGTTGGAATTGCTATCAATCCAGGAACATCGGTTGCGACAATTCATGAATTATTACCGTTAGTGGATTATGTGATGGTGATGACGGTTAACCCGGGTTTTTCTGGTCAGAAGTATTTGCCATTTGTAGATAAAAAAATCTTAGAATTAACCGCTCTGAAGGCTGACTATGCTTTTAAAGTAATGGTAGACGGTGCGATTTCACCGGAAAAAATAGAACAATTAAGTAAAATCGGTGTGGATGGATTTGTTTTAGGAACTTCAGCATTGTTCAACAAAGACCAATCGTATGAAGCAATATTAACGGAATTAAAAAAATAAATCGGAGGTTTTTTTATGAAATTAGCTATTGGTAGTGATCATGTGGGACTAGAATTAAAGCCCACAATTATTGATTATTTAAAAGAATTAGGACATCAGGTAGAAGATTTTGGACCAACTACAAACCAACGAACGGATTATCCTAAATATGGTAAAAAAGTTGCGGAAGCTGTGGCAGCCGGTGACTATGACGGCGGTATTTTGATTTGCGGGACAGGAGTTGGGATTTCGATTTCAGCTAATAAAGTGAAAGGGATTCGTGCGGTTGTTTGTAGCGAACCTTATTCTGCAAAACTTTCTAAAGAACATAATAATACCAATATTTTAGCTTTTGGTTCACGCGTTATCGGCAGTGAGTTGGCTAAAATGATCGTGAAAGAATGGCTAGAGGCCAGCTTTGAAGGTGGTCGACATGCCAACCGAATCAAAATGATTGACCAAATCTAATTTGAAAAATTTTAAAATAATTTGAAAAAATATGGAATAATATGAAAACATATGCTATGATGATTTCAGTAAAAGATTTAAGGAGGAATCATCATATGAAATTGGCAACTAGAATTAATTCGTTTTTACCGAAATTTGACCATGACCTAGAAAAAGTATTTGGAGAGTTTAAAAATCTAGGTCTAAGTCATGTTGATTTAAATTATCCGGAGCATGTAGTGAATCACACACCAGCTGATATGAAAGAGCTTTTAGCAAAGAATGATTTGAAACCAAATGGTGTCGCTTTAAGATTTAGAGAAGAGTTTATCAATGGTGAAATTGGAAACGCTAACTTAACGATTTCAGCTGAGGCATTAAAACTATGTAAAGAAGCTGCAGATTATTGTCGCGAGCTAGGTGGCGACATCGTAACTATTTGGTTAGGTTTTGACGGCTTTGATTATTCTTTCCAAATCAACTATGAAAAAGTTTGGAACCAAATTCGTGATTGTTTTATTGAAATAGCTGATTATGCGCCAGATGTGAAATTTAGTATTGAATATAAACCATTTCAGCCGCGAGCTTATGCTTTTATTGATTCATTTGGATTAGCATTGGCGATGATGAATGAAGTCAAGCGTGATAACTTGGGAATCACTTTAGATTTTTGTCACATGTTAATGAAGCATGAAAATCCAGCTTATGGTGCCAGTATTTTGGGGAGTCGCCAGAAATTATATGGCGTACATTTGAATGACGGTTATGGTTTAAATGATGATGGTTTGATGATTGGGACCAGTAATTTAGTTAAAACAATCGAGTTTCTCTATTATGCGAAGTTGCATGATTATGACTATGCTTTTTATTTTGATACTTTCCCAGTGATTGAAGATCCGGTGGAAGAATGCCAACGAAATATTAAAATGATTAAAAAGCTAGATGAACTGATTGATAGAGTGGGAATGGCAGAGATTCAAGCGGTAATTAATGAAAATAGTGCAGTAAAAGCGAGTGATTTAATTCTTGCCTTTTTAGGATAAAATTTTGGAGGAGTGTACAAAATGACAGATTATAAAGCTTTAGCTAAAAACATTCTAGACGAAGTTGGTGGACCAGAGAATATTTCCAACATGACTCATTGTGCCACACGTTTGCGTTTGACGTTAAAAGATCCATCAAAAGCAAACGATGACAAGATTAGAGACATGGACGGCGTAGCAAACGTCGTCAACAAAGCTGGTCAATACCAAGTCTTGATTGGAACCGAAGTACCAAAGGTTTATGATGAATTCGAAGAGTTAGTCAATAATAATGGTCAAGCACAAGTAGCTACGAGTAATGAAAAAAGCGGCAGTATCATTACCAATATTTTTTCAGCGATTTCAGCAATTTTTGCGCCATTACTGCCAGCTTTAGCCGGTTCAGGTATCCTGAGAGGGCTGACTATTTTAGCCGTTCAATTAGGCTGGTTAAGTGAAAGTAGTGGAACTTATGCAATCTTAAATGCAGCAGCAATGAGTGTCTTTTATTTCTTACCAGTGTTATTAGCCTTCACTTCTGGGCGACGATTTGGTGCGAGTCCATATCTTTCAGCTTTAATCGGGGCTGCTTTGTTGCATCCGGATTTTATCGCGCTATTAGGTAATCAAGGTAACGGTGCGACTACAAGCTTCATGGGAATTCCGGTAGTCTTAATGAATTACAATTCTACTGTGGTACCGATTATTTTATCGATTTGGGCCTTTTCTTACTTATATAAATTCTTAGATAAACATATTCCAGAAACGTTGAAATTGGTTATTATTCCTTTGATTTCATTAGTTGTAATGATTCCTTTAACTGTGATTGTGATTGGACCGATCGGTGTTTATGGTGGTGAAGGTATTGCCAATATCGTCAATTGGTTAATTGAACGCAGTAGTGTTTTAACTGGTGTAGTTGTCGGTGGTGGCTGGAGTGTCTTGGTAAGTTTTGGAATTCATTGGGCAGTTAATCCAATCATGATTAATAATGTTTCAACTTACGGTTTTGACTATATTGTACCTTTCACTTTTGCTTGTAACCTTGCGGTTATTGGTACGACGATTGGTGTTATTTTCAAGGCACGTAATAAAAAGTTAAAAGGGTTTGCTTTGACTGGATTAATTACGGTTGCGCTTTCAGCAATTATTGAACCGACATTGTTTGGTTTATTAGTAAAAAACAAGAAGCTATTTTTAGCACAAATTATCGGTGGTGCAGTTGGTGGCGCGTATCTTGGCTTGATGAAAGTGGTAACCAATGCTTTCGTATTTGGTAGTGTGACGACATTCCCAGCCTTTGTGACAGAAAATAGTTCCAACTTTATTCAAGCAATGATTGGTTTGTTGATCTCATTAGTTGTTTCAGCGATTTTAGGCTATATCTTTACGAATAAAGACGACCAATTGGCTTAGGAAATCCGCAATCGATCCTCGTGATATGGCTGATTTGTGTTATTATTATTGTTAACACATGAAGATGAAATGAGGATTGAAAAATGATTCCTTACGAACGAAAAGAAAAAATATTAGACATTCTCAGTCAGGAAGAGCTGATTCGGATTGAAGAGTTTCAAAACTACATTCCCGGTGTTTCTACCTCGACTTTAAGACGTGATTTAAAAGAGTTGGAAAAAAATAATAAAGTCCATCTATTGGCGGGTGGCGGGGTAAAATTAATTACTAGCACAACGGAAATTCCGATCTCTGATAAAGCCAATCTACAAACCAAAGAAAAACAATACATTGCTAAATTAGCAGCCAAGCAAATCAATGATGGTGACACACTTTATTTGGATTCTGGTTCCACCTGCTTTGCTTTGCTCAAAGAAATTTTAAATAAAAAAGTCCACATTATTACCACGAACACGGACGCACTTTCGTTAGTAGGAGATTTCTCTTGTGAAATCACTTTGTTGGGAGGCACTTTTAACCCAATTATTTCTTCGATTTCGGGACCATTAACGGAAGAAAATATCAAACAATATATCTTTGACAAAGCATTTTTAGGTGCCAACGGCGTCGACGTGAAGTATGGTGTCACCACACCCGATTATGTGGAAGCTTCTAAAAAACGAGTGATAATCAATCAAGCTAGAAATTCGTTTTTATTATGTGACAGCACCAAATTCCACAAAGCGGCAACTGTTCGGGCGTTTGATTTAGCTGAGGTGACTTTGATTTCTGACCAGACTGATAAAAAATTAGCAAAAGAAATGAAAATTATTTCAAAATAAAGGAGCAAATTTTAAATGGGACTATTTAGTAGAAATAAAGCTGTGACACTATTCAATCCAGTGGCTGGCGAAGTCGTTGCTTTAGCAGACGTCCATGATGAAATGTTTGCCAGTAAAGTGATGGGAGATGGCTTTGGCATATTTCCTACTAATGGAGATATTTACAGTCCAATAAAAGCGAAAGTTACTGCTATTTTCCCAACTAAACATGCGATTTCATTAGTAACTAAAGGTGGTGTCGAAGTATTGATTCATATCGGTATTGACACGGTAGAATTAAATGGTGAAGGCTTTGATATTTCTGTCGAAGTTGACGATCAAGTGGATGAAAATACTTTATTAGCCAATGTAGACTTGGCGTATCTACAAGCACAAGAAAAACCAACGGACGTGATGGTCATTTTCACTAATTTAGCTAAGGAAAAGTTAAAGCTAGATTTAGGGAAATATGAAGCTAAAGAACAAATTGGTGAATTAGAATAGGTTTATTACTAAATTAAAAATCCCTTCAGTTAAGTATCAATAACTGAAGGGATTTTTTTATGCCCGAACTAAACGAGCGCCTAAATGTAAAACTTTACGATAGATTGGTTCCCAAGCAAGTCCACTTATTAGCATCACGATTAAGAAAATGGCTAAAGTTGGTAGGTTCATCAAGCTAACTACCAATAATTTATGGAACAATAAGACGGCCACAAAGGTTCCCACAATGGAAGTCACTGCTAAAAAGACTCTCAACGGATTAAATGGTTGCAAGGATTTAACCACACCGATAGAACTAATGCCAATCAATAAGAAATACATCAATGAATGACTTTGCGCTAATGAAATGAAGCCCATAGCATGAATCAACCAGCTGACCATAATCCCAAATAAAACGAGAAGTGCGCTTGGTAACGCCCGTTTGATGGAAGTATTTAAGAAAGTTCCAGTGATTTTTTTATCATTGGCTTCAAATGAGGCAAAGAAAGCTGGATAACCTTCAATCGCCAAATCAATCAAGGTAATTTGCAACGGAATAAAAGGAAAAGCCGTCGCTGTCAAAATACAAAAGATTGAAAGTAAGAAGGAGTAGATAGTTTTAATAAAGAAAACGCCAGAACTTTGAGTAATATTATTAATGACCCGCCGTCCTTCTGAAATAATTTCGGGTAAAGTTGCGAAATCGGAATTCAATAGTACCACATCTGCAATTTGTCGGGTGGCACCATCGCCTTCAGCCATAGCAATCGAAATATCGGCTTCCCGCAAAGCCAAAATATCATTGACACCATCACCAGTCATACCAACAGTGCTACCAGAAGTTTTCAGTTCGTTGATTAACAATTTTTTTTGTTGAGGTGTCACACGACCAAAAATTGTATATTGATGGGCAACTTCTCGGACGGTTTTTTCATCTGTGCAAGTAGACAAATCAATATAATTTTCGGGATTATCTAAACCAGCATTGGCAGCGATGGCAGAAACGGTGATGGGATTGTCACCAGAGATAATTTTTAATGCTACTCCTTGTTCTTTGAAAAAGCCCAAGGTTTCTTTGACGTTCGGCCGAATCGGATCACTTAAAATAATTAAAGCTAGGGCCGTCAAATTAGCTTGATCATTTTCTGCTAAAGCAATCAATAAAATTCGTTTGCCATCGTTTTGCGCTTCACGAGCAATCGATGGTAGCGAATAATCCGGCATTAAGTTTTCTGGCGAGCCGAGATAAACCGTTCCGACAGCTTCTAAAGTGACTGCGCCGTATTTTCTTTCTGAAGAAAAAGCTGTGACTGATGACGCAGAATAGACTGCTTTAGAGTCGAAATAATTGTTTAAAGCTTGGGCAGTCAGGTTACTATCGTTTGAAGCGGCAAGATAACTGCTAATAAAATCCGGTGTTTCTTTGCGATAATTGTCGTTCAAAAGATACAATTCTTCCACTGACATTTTTCCTTCAGTCAAGGTGCCAGTTTTGTCTAAAGCTAAAATATCCATGTGAGCTAACATTTCAATCGCATATTTATTTTGTACCAAGACATTTTTCTTAGCCAACTTCAAAACACCAGTCGTCAAAGCCAAACCAATCAGCAAGACTAAACCTTTTGGTAACATCCCAATCAGCGCCGCAACTGTAGAAACAACAGCCGTAGTGGTTGAAGTAGATTGGAAAAATAGCGCTTCTGCAAATAAAATTAAACCTAATGGAATAATTACCCAACTAGTAAATTTCGAAATTTTGCCAATGGAGCGAACCAATTCAGATTCGTAACCCTTATCACCTTGGGCTTCGCTGACAATTTTGGTGGCATAATTATCAGCTCCCACATGTTCGATTTGACCCACGATTTGCCCGCTAGTTAGATAGCTGCCGGATAAAACGTGGCTGTCAATCGATTTTGCGATAGCATCAGATTCACCGGTTAATAATGATTCGTTGACTTCCGCTGAGCCTTCCAAAACCACTAAATCACTAGGCACTTGATCACCGCTCTTTAGTAGGACAATATCATCTAAAACCAATTCACTAGGAGAAATGTCTTGGGTTTCACCTGCGCGTCGGACTTTAATTTTCTTTTCAGAAATCAGACTAAGATTTTCCACCATTTTTTTTGCCCGTAATTCTTGGACAATTCCTAACACAATGTTGAAAATAATAATGCTGATGAAAAAAACATTTGAATAGGAGCCGACAATAATCAATGCTGCCGCCAATGCAAAGTTTAAAAAATTAAATAAAGTCATGGTATTTTGCAAAATAATTGTTTTGGTGGACTTGGTCATATTCGGTCGGTAATCATTGGTTTGACCTTTTTTAATCCGTTGTGTTACTGCTGCTTGTGATAAACCTTTATCGATAGTCATGGTTGTTCCTCCAATTAGATATGTTGTAATAAAAATGTTAGTCCGTAACCATAAGCGAAAATCGAAAATGGTTTAGCTAGGATAATAATCAAGGTAAAAGTTTTTAATTTCATTTTGCTTAAACCGGCCACCATACATAGTAAGTCATCTGGTGCAACTGGAAATAAAATAGCTAAAGCAAAAAATCTGGTGAAACGCTGCTTATTATCTAAATAATGCATGATTTTTTGGTAATTCTTTTCTGAAACCAACTGCTGAATCAGCGGTTTACCAAATTTGCGAATCAATAAAAATGAAATAATAGAACCCATCACAATGCCTAAATAGTTATAAATAAATCCCCAGGTACTGCCAAAAGCCAATACCCCAAGGCTCAAACTCAAACCTCCAGGTAAAATTGGAATCACTACTTGAATGATTTGAAATAAGATAAAGAACATCGGACCAAAAATTCCAGCCTTCAAAATAAAAGCATACAAATGATGTTGGAATGGTGCCACACCATTATGAAAGATGATATATATTAACACCAGTGCGGCAATAATCCCCAAATATTTCAAAAGGGTAATCAATTTTTTAGGAAGCGCAGGATACGCATCTGTTTTCATACTTTTCACTTACCTCTCTAACACATGCTTAGTCTAACGGTTAATTACAAATAAAATGGTAAGAAAAGTTAAACAGTTTATAAACAAATGTAAAAAAGAAGTGAAAAAAGTAAGTTGGGCTGGTTTTTTGAAGGTAAATTTTTAGAGGTGATAGGTGGAGTGGAAGATGCATTTTGGTTTTGCTAGAAATACTTCAGTAAAAAAGGAGGGAAATTAAATCCAGTGTTTGCTTTATCTATATATAGCTGAGGAAGATAAGCAATCGGACTAACTAAAATCAGGATACCGAGAATTGTCAGAATCATAATTAGCGCTCCTTTTTGTGATATTGAAGTGGTTTTAAATTAGTTAACAGTTATTTTTAGCGGAGAGTTTTTTCGACCGTTAGTGTCAGCTTCTGAAACGCTACAGGCAGCTACGGCAATTTTCATATCCATTTTGGCTTCTAAAATAATTTTACTGCCAGCTTTGGAAAGTGGTTTGTGGATAGTTATTTTTCCTTTGTCGTCGATGGTTGTATACATGAATAAATTAAGTGGCTGAATAATCAGTCGGTTTTCACCTAAGCTTTTGTTGATATTGTCGAAACAATTAGGATGATTGGCGCCATTTTGATAAAAAAAGTCATACATTTCTGGGCGACAGCAAGGAAACAATAAATCGTGTTGACCTACTTCATCATAAATAACGGTGAACATTGGCGTATAGAGGTTTGAATAAATCGTATCATTTATATTTAAACGAATGGATTCATTACAATCAATTGTGACTGCAGTCGATAAAAATTCATTTTGGTCAGCAGTGTTTTCGGCAAAGAAATCAGCAACTTGACCTCCTTCAACATCAATAATTGTTATTTGTTGTCCTTTTTTTATATCGATCGCTTGTCCGGTGCAAGCAGCAATTAAGTATTCTTTTTCCATAGTAGTCTCCTTTTTAATAGTTACTAAAGTTTATCACGAAATTAATCACGTAGAAGCTTTATTCCCAAGAATATCAATAGAACACCGATAAAAATATTTAACAGCTTCAATATTTTTTCAGGAAGAAAATTATTCAACAGTGTTCCCAGAATTGCAACAAAGGTTAAAAAAACAATAGTTGCTAAAACACAACCGGCAGCAAATAGACAAAGTTGCCGTTTAGTGTAGTTATTTTCAATGATTTGTTTTGATAAGATACTACCCCAAAAAATAATCGTCAACGGATTAGAAGCCGTCAAAAGAAGTCCGTTAACAAAAGGACTAGTCGCTGTTAATTCAGAAAAAAGCGAAATGTTAGGTATCAGTGAAATTTGAAAAAAACTTAAGACAAGATTCATTCCAAAAAGACTTAAAATGATACTGCTACTTATTTTGAAGAGGATTTTTATTTTAGGTCGTTCAATCACTGCTGAAATACCTAAAAAAGATAGTAAGATAAATAAGCTATCAACTAATGCGGCAGCGATCATAATTTGTAATCCCGCTAGGAAACCTTTTGAGGCTGAGGTATTTAAGATCATAAAAGCCACCGGACCAATCGCTAATTGTAAGATCATGCCAAAACGCAAACCGGTTAGAAGGGCAGGGTTTATCCGAGGGGTCATGTATTTAGTTCCTCTTTTAGAGTTTTCAGTACAATGATGGTATTTGAACTAACGACGCCCGTTATCGAACCTAGTGAATTGCCTAAAAAATCATCTAGAGCATCGGTGTCTTTCAAAACAATTTTTAAAATAAAATCAGAGGAACCAGCAATATGATGGCATTCTAAAACGGCTGGATGGGCACTAATCAGCTTTTTGAAGTTTTCGGTTTTTTTATTTCGATCCAAATTTACTAAGATAAAGGCCATCAAATTCTCGTCATTTTTCTTACGATTGATTTTGATAGTGTACTTTTCGATAACACCGCTAGCTTCTAACTTTTTAATTCTTTCAGATACAGAAGGGACAGACATGTGTATTTTTTTGCTAATTTGTGAGGCAGATTGACGGCTGTTTTCCTTCAATTCGGCAATAATAAGTAAATCAATTGCATCCATAATATTTCTCCGTTCTTTTTTAAATATTCTAGTGTTTTACTTATAAAATGTAAATACAAGAACTAAATATCCGTAAATTTTTAGCTCTATTAATCAAATTCCTTAAAAAAGTAAAAAGCAAGAAATAATCATGTATGTTTTCTTTACGAAACGAAAGATAAAAAAATCCTCCCTCAAAAATTTCTGAAGGAGGATGAATCAGGTTTACTCCACTTTATTTCGATAAGCACTGGCTGTATCAATTAAGCGATATCCTGTTTTACAGGCAGCTAAAACAGCTTGCCCACATTCTGCCAAATCCTCTAGTTGAAACACACCACAACCTAATCAATTCATCTACAATCCGTTATTTAATACAATCTTCACCATCATAATCTCGTCCTCTCTTTTTGGAATTCTTCTAAGTCTAGCATTTAAAATCGACATTAAGTTAAATGGGAAAATAGTAAGAGATTCACTGGGATTGAGCCAATCGATTGCATAAATGTGCACACACTTAAATGATTGTAAACCGTCAGCTATTTTCAAAGAATCTATTAAAGGGGAGAAATTATATATCTATAACTTGTTACGGTTATCAAGCACTTTTATAAAGGATATCTTCTAAATATAACGCACATTTTATATCAAATACATTAATTTATATTGATTTACATTAAAATTAATAATATAATTCTTATGAAAAGATAATGTTTGGGGTTAACAACATTGTCTTAATACTTTGATAAAAAGTATTTTTTGAATAGGGGGGATGAAAGATTGTGAGGAAAATACTTTATTTAACTCTCTTGCTTTTTTCTTTTGTAGGGGTATCAAACGTACTTGCTGTTGAGAATAAAGTAGATGATTTGGAGACATTACGGACCACTGAAGAAATAAATAATCCAGCAGAAACGAATCAGTCAGAAACAAGTCAGTGGGTGGAGGCTGTTATCGAAGAAGAGACCCAGTCTAGTTCTTCAGATGAAGAAAATAAAGATAACATAACTACAGATAGTATTGACCCGCAAGCAATGGGAGGGGATGGATCAGAGAATAATCCTTTTACAGTCTCTAGTTATAGTGAACTGAAAAGCGCAATTAAGAGTGGCAACGTGGATTCTGTGACCAACATTAAATATATTCAATTACTAGCAGATATTCTTGTCAATGAAAGTAATTCAGCAGATTTAGCTTTCAATAGAAACACTGAAATAAATGGTATAAAAGATCCTTCGCAACCTAGCACACCTGAAAATTATTGGTATTTAAATTATTCGGCTGTAGCTAATGGCACAATGTTTAAAACTGGTACAAGTGGTCTAACCATTACGCTTAAAAATTTAAATCTAGGATCAGATAGCTACTCTCAAAATACTTATTACGGATTTGTCAGAGTTCTTAGCGCAAGTACAACGCTGAATGTTGAAAATATTAACTATAACATTCAAAGGGGTTCTCAGCCTTTCTTTGCTGCAGCTGGCTATTGTACGTTAAATATCAGTGGGACAAGTAGCTACAACAGTCCTAATACTAGTCCAGCCTATGGTGGGGAATTTGTGGAAGGTTTTCGTTATGTGAATTTCAAGCAAGGCAGTCAAACCAATATTTCAAATTATACTTACGAAAATCACGCATTCTTTTATATGTATGGCGCAGGGGATTTAACCGTAACTGTTGAAAAGAATGCTGTCTTGGATATGAATTCTTCTAGAGTTTATATGTTTTATTATGGAGCAGCAACGGTGAATCAAAAACTTATTTTAGAAGATAATGCAAAGTTTATCTATAAAGTGCGTGATCGTGCGGGCGCCCAATCCAATGTATTAGTGGCTTCTGCTGCACTTGATATGAGACTTGCTGAAGGCTCTAGCTTTGAATATCTGACTAAAAGCAGAGCAATTAATATGAAAAAGTTAAATGTATCTGCGACTGATCCTGCCAGTTTTTATGTTGGTAAAACAGAAGACGCGAACAATTTCAGCAGTCCGATTAGTGCCGGGAGCATCACTATCACTAATACAGGCACCAGTCTTTATCAAGCAATTACTAATAATAGTGTGGTACAGTCGGCAGTTTCGCCAAACAATCGTGTCACTTTTGATAGTACCAATTATCAAAATAAAAGCTGGATAAAATATGATCCCGCTATGTCGATTTATGGTGTTTCGGCTAGCTCTACTGTTGGGAATAGATTAAGCCAAGTATTAAGCGATGTACAAGATTTTCAGACTAACTTAGTGAATGGTTGGACATTTAGAACGGAATTTATTTTGTCAAAAACACCATATTCCGACAGTGATGGTCGCTTGGATCAAACGACTTTAACTAATGATTTTAATAATCAAACCAAACCTGATGGCGTCTATACCTTTACTGGAGAGGATTTTTCTAGTAGCGATTCAGCTACGAGAGGAACTTTAGATGATGTACTGGCACAAAATTATTATATTTATGGTCGCGTATCTGGTACCAGTAACGGTGGATCAGGTTCAACCTTGTGGAAAGAAAATGTGGTGGAAGTACCAAAACATATCTCAACTGTTTTTCCGATGGCTCTGTCTTTTCTAAGTGATGATGGACCTTTAATTACTAAAAAAAATGACTATTTTTTAGAAAGTTATAGCAATGTGCCAACCTATATCACTATGACTAAAGTAACGACTGGAGCAAACAGTGATTCTACGATTCGTTTGGTGGAAACATTATCTGGTGATGAAGGTTTATTACAATTGGATATTTTAGCTGCGTTAAGTAATACCAATACCACTTGGTCAATGGCTAATGATGGCGCTGGTCAGACTTTAGAGTTGAGTCCTTATTTTGAAACTAATTCAAAAGCCAATTTAAGTTTTTTAGGCGGTTATACAGGCTCGTTTTATATAGAAAAACAAGTCAATTATCAAGTCAATTTTAAAATTAGTCAGACTAAGCCTTAGGAGGAAAACATGGAACATACCAATCAACAAACTGAGAAGCAAGATGACGCTAAGAAAAAAAAATACTTGCTTTTATTATTATTACTATTGTTGTTAGCTGCAGGTTACGTAGTTTATGATCATTTTTTCAAAACTCAGGAAGTCCCAGCAAATATTATCGCAGGGGATTTTTTGCCAGATGGTAAGGATGCTTCTAGGATGACAGAAAAAGAAATTGCGGAATTTGCTCAATCAAATATAGATAAAAGTCAATTTAACATGCGAATTGTTTCAGAAGCCACGATTGATAGCACCAACATGACAGGGAATTTAGCGATTCAAAATCCACCTAGCAACGCTCAACCAGTTAGCGTGGTTGTCACAATCGATGAGACTAATGAAGTAGTTTATAATTCTGGGGCCATTCAGCCAGGCGAAGAAATCCAAACAGCCAAGCTAGAAAAGGAACTGCAGCCAGGAGATTATCCAGCTACAGCAACCTTCAAGGTGTATGATCCAGATTCAAAAAAGAAACAAGGGGAAGTTCAATCAGTGTTGACCTTAATGGTTCAATAATATAATGACAAAAAAGGAGCGTTTTACAATGAAGAAATTTTTAACAGGTGTTGTATTGTTTTCAGGAGTACTAGGATTTACGGCTGGGGTATCAGCAACTGAAACCACCGATGATCCTAGCGCTGGTCTAAAAACGGTCATTGATCAAAATGATACGACAGTTGAAGTAGAGGGTACTTTAGGAATAGACAATACGGATCCTACAGCACCAATTGACGAAGGAGACAAAAAATGGGTCAATGTCACCGTCCCAATGAAAACAATTTTCTATAGTGTTGGTTCATCGGGTAGTGTATCTTCTCCAACCTATACTGTAAAAAATAATTCTGGTCGACCAGTAACCGTTTCTGCGGAAAGCTTTACCACAAAATCGGCGGGAGGGATTACTGCTACTGATTTAGATTTAGACTTGAAAACATCCACAGCAGTGACAGCACCAGTAATTACGGATGGAGACTCTGGAGTATTAACAACAACTTCTTTAGGAGAATTGGCAAATAGTGAAGGTCGATTAGTTAATGCTGGACCAACTGGACAGTCTCAAGAATTAACATTTAACTATGATGGTAATTTTACAGCAGGATCATCACAAGCAACCATCACTGAAACATATGATCTTAGTTTGAAATTTGTTCCAATTAAATGGTAATTAGCATTTTTTAAGAGGGGGCAACAGGATGGACAGCCAAATTGAGGTTCGTGGCACATTAGGTGTTGCACCAACTGATGCAGGTTTGCCAGAATCGAATGTGAGAAAATCAACACAAACATTTCGCGAGGTAAAAGTTTATCAAGGTTCGCTACCAAAAACCAATCAACCGTTAGAAAACAGTTTAATGTTATTAGGAGTAATTTTTTGTTTGATAGCGATTGTACTGAGAAAATTAAAAAGATTTAGCAAAGCTTAACTGAAAAAAATCTTAAAAGATATATAACAATGTGAATAATTATCAGGTACTAGTTAAATCGAAAGTCCTCTTATATGAAAGTGAAGAGGCAATAAATTCAAATGACATGAAAGAAGATATCCCAAAGCTTTTTCTTTTATAGATAATATTACAGTTCCTAATAATCATCAGGACATGAGTGTTGACAAAATAGGAGATACTTTAAAACAAATCTAATGGATTTTAAAAAGTAGGCTAACATAAATTGTTGCCTACTTTTTTATTCGATTTCAGTCATAGATTCTTCTTAATAGTGTTTTCAACAAACCTATTTTATATGGGTTACAGTTATGAGTCATTTTTATGTTGCATTTTGTCAATTTAAGATACAAAAAAACAGCCCATAAGAGCTGTTAATGAGCCAAAAATCCTTGGATAGTCCCTAAAATCATTGGTGCTAAGCCACCAATTGAAATGAGAATAAGTGAAGCTTTTTGTAATACTGTGAGTCTTTTATAGTCTTTAAAGAATGTAATAATCATTAATATAATGCCAAATGTACAAATAAAACTAAATAGGACATAGAAATTCTGCATAGGATTCCCCTTTTTAGGATATTTTACCAGTTTTTAGTTCTAGTAATGAAATAAATCATGAAAAGTTTCTAGGATTCATAAGTATGGATCAAAGCGTAAATTAAGCGTTAGTAATTATATCAAGAAAAAGAGAAAAAAGAACAAGCAGGATAGCGATAAAATGATTATTAACATATAGACACCTATCAGGAGGGTTTTAAGTAGTAAGGTATCTAACCGCTTAGAGAAGAAAATTCCAACGATTGCAAGGATTGAAATAGATATACATAGAATAATCAATAAAGTAGTAACTGCAATGGGAGCAAGATACCCGAGAGAAAAAGGTAATAACATAACGAGTCCTGCTAAAAAAAGAATAGCTGAGAAGATACCAAAAAAAGGTTTTGCTGTTTTATTTTTTAAAAATAGCGTTGTGGTTCCAGTTACTATTCCACTGATAGAAAGAAAGATTCCAAAAAATATCAGGGCTAGTACCACAAAAAACATTGATATGATAAAGATTGAGATAGTAATCATGGTAGTCTCCTAACTTTTTGAAATATTATATCATATGAAAAATTGTATAAGTGAGCGGCTAACGAGATAGATGGATAAGGAGCAACTAATTTTAAAAAAGATGCACTTATGTCTAATAGCCATTCTCCTCAACTTAACTTAAAATCCAATTAATTTCATCAGTAATCCAATTTCCTTTTCTCTTCATCGCATCAAAAGGAATCCAAGAACTTTTCATAAAAATTTTTTCTGCCTGCCAACCGCCATTAACAAGCTCTTTATTTTTAATAAAGGCAATTGCATCCTGACATTGTGGGTCCTTCAAAAGATTTTCTTTTTTGAGCAGGCTTAAGACTTCAATGATATTCGTTCTATAGGGATAAGGATAAAACAGCGTGATCAAATCATCATATAAATAATCGTCGGAGTCCTGATGGAAAATCACTCTGTGCTTCATAATATAATTTAAGCCTTGAGTAAGTTTTTCAGCTAAGATAGGATCGGATGGAAATTTTTGACGATATTCAGACAATGCCTTGACTGATTTTACTAGTCCATCATAACAAGGCGTATTACCAACACAGCCAAAACGCTCAAATAAATCGGTTTCTTGCCAGGTCGTTGCTTCATTTTTTGCAAAAGGCAAGTAGTTAATTATCCAATCAATCCCTTTTTTAGCCCAGGCTTGCTCGTTTGCTCGAATAAAGATCAACGTACAAATTGCTTGATGGCATGCCAAAATGCCTTTTGACTGTCCTGTTAAAGAGTATCCATCTGCTGTAGCGGTGTATTCGTAGAGAGTTTTCAGAAGTACTTGTACCTCTGGTAATTTTTCAAAATAAGGAATTTCTGAAAGTTCAGCTAATAAAAATTCAATTTTTCGTAAGCCTGTAAAGGTGTCTGTTCTGTGTTTGTCTGACAAGATTTCTTGAATCAAGGTTGATTCGGTTAACAGCTTCAAAATTTCTTTTTCATCTAGCTCTGCGGCACGAAGACTACGATATTTTTGTTTTAATATGAGTGCCGAATCAAGAGGTGTATTTTCCAAGCAATCAGCTCCATTCCTAAGACTTTGAATCTTTAGTTTTATTATAGCAAAAAGTAGTTGTGTAGGAGGAGACTTGAAAAAAAGTGTCTGAGTTGAGTAATGAAACATAATGTGGAGACAGAATCCAAAAATGGATTCTGTCAAGAAAAGATTTAGTAAATAGGTACAAGTATTTCACATAAACTATTAGATACTAAAGATTGTTTATACCGTTCTAGTATTGGTCTGGAATTATCAAATTCTAGTGAGCTCTCTGAAAGATGATCTGAGAATGTATTCCAAAAAGATTGAACTGCTTCGGTAGTGTGATCAATTAGAAATGTCGCATACTTTCCGGAAGGCAATTCTCTTTTACTAATTTCATTGCTTGAGATTTCAGTACTAGTAGCTACATCATATCGACAGTTTTGTGGTGAAGTAATGTTTGGGTTGTCTAAGGCTATTCCATAGATAATAGTATCGTTATTAAAAACATTTTTGTCCTTCATAAGTGTTTTTAAAGTATCCATTAGAATAAAGTTTTCAGGACCGTATGTTCCAATACGTCGTTTATAAAATATTGTTTCAGAATCCATATTTTCTATTGATAGTTCCATTTAAAATCCTCCAAAAAAATATTTGGAAGATTGGCCAATCTTTCCATAAGTTGATGATATCAGCATTTAAAATGCTTTCCAACAAAATTTTTAAAAAATATATATTGGAAAATACAAAAAAGAACGAAAGGTTGTGTCGAATTCTTTTAGCAAGATTGGTGCAACTTTTTTTACGAGCTTCTGATAAAATTTATTATTCGAAAATAGATTATCAGGGGGAGGATGAGTGCTGTGGATCAGATTACTCTGGAAGAAAAAAAGAATTGGTTGGAAATATTACAAGAAATTAGAAAAAGTGAATCGGTGATTATTCAACAACACACCACGACTAAGGAAGAAGTTAAACAGTTTCAACAATATTTAGTAGATTATAAAGGGGAGATCGATCCACATGAAATGTTTACCAATCAAAGAATTCTAAATCAACAGCAGATTTCTGAAAAAATCAACTTCACACAATTAGATAAACTACAAAAAATTATACAAAATCCTTACTTTTCCAGAGTGGATTTTATTTTTTCAGGAGAGCAGCAGGCTGAAATCATCTATATTGGGGCACAATCTTTTATGAATATGCAAAATGAAATCGTAATCTATGATTGGCGAGCACCGATTGCTAGCATTTTTTATGATTTTGACTTAGGAAAGGCATCGTTTAAAACACCGAACGGTTTATCTGAAGGCTATATTAATAAAAAACGGCAGATCAAATTTTTTAAAGGATGTCTCGAATATGCGGTAGAAGTTGAGATGACTATTTTCGATCAAGCGTTGCAAAATGAACTAGCTAATCAAACTGGTGGAAAAATGTCTACTATTATTGGAACTATTCAAAAAGAGCAGAGTCTAATTATTAGAGATCAAAAAATTCAAAGCCAAGTCATTCAAGGAGCTGCTGGTTCAGGAAAAACTTCCATTGCCCTTCATAAGATTGCGTTTTTGCTTTATCATTTTCGAGAAAGATTAGGTCCAGAAAATATTCTGATTCTTTCCCCCAATCACGTGTACAGTAATTTTATCTCTCAAGTGTTACCGGAGCTAGGAGAAAGTCCGGTTAAAGAATTAACAATAGATGAATTTATCCAAAAGGAAACGAAGATACAAAGTTTTGAAACAAGAATATCAGAGGCTGAATCTTTGATGAATACTAGTAATTTACGGCTCAGTTACTTAAATAGTAAAAAAGTTGTGCAGGATATCCAAATATACCTCGACTCTCTTGAACAATCAATATTATCTCCTAAAGATATAATAATTGATGAGTACCATTACGATAAAAGTTTTATTTTAACCCGTTTTCATGGCTATAGAAAACAGTCAATTTTGGAACGAATTCGTTTGATTGCAGATGATATTCTTGAAGACCTACGGAAGCGTCCGTTTCAACCCTCAAAAAGACCAACAGCTGGGAAACTGAGAAAACTATTAAAAGATATGTTGATTGTGAAATCTCCAGAGTGTCTTTATCAGAATTTTTTGGAAAGCAAAGGCTTTAAAAAGGTGAGAACACGTAGTTTTTCTGATTTGTTTGCTCTGGGATATTTTCAATATTTTTATCAAGGAATGTCAAATTATACTGAGATTAAATATTTAATTATTGATGAAATGCAAGATTACTCGTGGCTACAGCTCTCATTTATTCGTCAGGTAATTGCTTGTCCTATTTTATTAGTCGGCGATCAAAATCAAATTTTAACACCAACTGCAGAACTAACTTTGGAAAATCTGAGTAATTTACTTGGAGGGGCTCCAATTGTTCAATTAAATAGAAGCTACCGTTCCACTTTTGAAATTATGTCTTACGCCAAGAATTTGATTGGAGATCAAAAGATTGAGCCAGTCTTGAGACATGGTCAACAGCCTGTTGAAATTGAGGTTGCAACGATGCAAGATGAGTTAACAGTTATTTTGGAATTGATTAAAAAAAAATCAAAAAATGTGTTGATCACAAAAACTAAACAGGAAGCCTATCTTTTGCAAGAGAACTTAAAACGTAAAAATGTGGATGTTCCGGTTTTAGCCGAAGATACAAAAGATTTTACAGAAGAAAAAACGATTATTTGCCCAATGGTTCTCGCAAAGGGTCTAGAATTTGATAGAGTGATTGTTATAAATGCTGGTGATGAAAATTATTCTGGAAAGCTGGGGAAACACCAATTATTTGTCATTGCGACCAGAGCACTGCATGAGCTGTATCTTATAAGGAGGAAAGCGTTATATGAACAAAAATAAGGCATTTTTAGCTACCGTCTCTTTTATTGAAGCGAATCTTCTTGAAGAATTATCCTTGGAACAGATTGGTAGAGAGATTGGCTATTCGAAATATTACTTAGCACATGAATTTAAGGAATTGACCTGTTTTACCACTTACGACTATGTGAAAAAG
This sequence comes from Enterococcus sp. JNUCC 77, assembly GCF_054819945.1. Classification (NCBI taxonomy): domain Bacteria; kingdom Bacillati; phylum Bacillota; class Bacilli; order Lactobacillales; family Enterococcaceae; genus Enterococcus; species Enterococcus sp. JNUCC 77. The sequence goes on along the minus strand of NZ_JBTHIG010000002.1, from coordinate 405,928 downwards.
AGGCGGTTAAACGAGGCTGCGAAACATCTGATTTCCACAGAGGATAAAATTATTGATATATCTCTTAATTATGGGTATCAAGAACAACGAACCTTTACTAAGGCCTTCACTGAAATATTTAAAATTACACCAAAAAAGTTTAGAGAGAACCAACAGTCTTTTGAAATTTTAGATTCGTTTCAAATGATTGATTTTACGTCTTATAAAACTTCAGACTTGTTACCTAAAATACCTCAGGAAAAACACTTAGAATCGATTCTTAATCTGATGAAACAGATTAAAGATGGCTTTCCTTATCTATCGTTGGAGCAATTAAAAAAAGTAATTTTAAGAAAAATGACAACTGGAGAAATTGTTGTTGCATTCCTTGGAAATACTGTGGTGGGCTTGATGATAGTCGATTTGAAAGCTAGTTCAATTGAGTTATTAGATAGTTTACCCACACTTTGGGGATGGGATATTGAGAGATTACTTTTAGATTTTGCTAGAGAAAATTTTCTTTTTGCAAGTAATTTCCTTAGTACAACCAGTTTTCGTGAAAAGGACAAGTTAGATATTGGACGGAGAGAAAGGTTGTTGAGGCTAAATTTTATTCCCACTAAGAAATCTATCAATTTTTCTTATCCAACCGAAGACTTTTTGCTTAAACTGCCATGAGGATATTTTAAATTAAAAGAATATGCTAGGCACTGACTCGATGGATTACTTTTTGAAAAGACAATCTACTTTTAAAAATAATTTAAGGGGAGGTAACTTTTTGTTAATAATCTAGTTTATTCAGAACTGAATTTTGGAACTTATAGCTTACATTTCTTTATGAGTTAATGATAGATAAAGATGCTTTTTTTTAGAAATTTTTGGATGAATAAGTGGATGAAACATGTATTTTAAAGCAGATTTGAACTATTGCGATAGTAGTATTCAATATTTCCTACAATAAACATCAAATCAACTGAATATACTTTCCAAATTGTTAAGTGGGAGATATTGCGAAAAAAACGCTTAACTCAAGATCACAAGTTAAGCGTTTTCTAAAGACTAAAGATTTAATTGTTGTCATATGCCTCTACAACAATTGGTAATGCACTAATCACTTCATTTCCAATAGCTGGAAGACCAACAAGAACAGCACTAATTACTTCTTCCTTACTAGCGCCAGCTTTCTTGGCTAACATGACGTGAAAAGCTATTCCACTTGTTTTTCCCGTTGCTGCAAGAACCGCGAGATACGCTAAGTGGTTTGTTTTCTCTTCTAAAGAGCTGATATTACCCCATGTTTCGACTAATTGTGCAAAAGCTTGTTGATGTTGAGGAGCTTCTTTAGCAAAGGTTTCAAATGAGTTACTTAATTTCATAGATAACCCTCCGTTTAATATAATATTTAGTTTAATTTTACCAGAAAGGGGATTTTTTTGCTTAGAGAAATCAGTTAAAGAAACATTTTAGCGAAAAAAAAAGCCAGATAGGCTGTCTGGCTTAGTAAGTATAGAATACTTTTCAAAGAAAAAAAGCTGTTTAAGCTTAGGTAAAATATAAGGCAAAACATTAAATACCGCTATATATGTGTTTTACAAATTAGCAAAAAAAGCTTAAAATCATTGATTTAATCATATTTTCAAAATTTTATAAATATAGAAATTTTTGATTTTATTCTATAAATGACGGAGATTACTGAATTAAAAAAGTCAGTCTAGTGACTGACTCACGCTGGAGACAATTTATATTTATCAGTTTTAAAATATCCACCCTATCTTATTAAACAATACAATCCCTAAAATTGCTCCAATAGATAAACATAACAAATACCATCCTACCTTGGATTTTTTTCTGATTTCTTTTTCCATAACAATTATCCCCTTTCACGGTAAATTCCGATTTACTTAATTATATCAGAGAAAAATAAATGACAGATATAAATGAGTCAGTAAACTGAAGCTATTGCGAACTTACTGATGAAATAAGAAAGATAAAATCAAAATGAAGACAAAACCAAGAAAAATGGGAGGGAAGATTTTAAAAACAATAGCTACGAATTTTTTTCCAAATTCTCGTTCTAGCTCGTATTGAGGGTTATTACTATCCTTCAAGAATTGCTTTGGTAATCGTGAAAAAAATAATCCATTTGTTCTATTGATAGAAAGTGCAAGTAGAAAAAAGAAAGTCGTAATTATTATTCCGAATAAAGCGAATAAAGAAATCTCATTAATATTCATTCTTAACAACTCCAATTTCTTTTTTCTTTAAATATATCAACAATATCAATAGGAGTCTATTAACGAAATATTTAGCAAAAAAACTACTTGAAAAAAGTAGTTTAAATCTAAACTATTCGTTTAAAGTTTCTATTGGCAGCTTCATACCTTTCCAACCCTCGAGTGCGCCACCAAGTTCGTAAGCTTTGAATCCTGCTTTTAAAAGAATTAACAAGGCTTGTTTTCCTAAAATAGTACCCGAAGTCCAGTCATAAGCTACGTATGTTTTTTCTTTATTTAATTCATTTACTTTAGAAGGTAGGTCTTTAGCAGGGATGGCTAGAGCACCTTTAATTTGATCCTTTTTAACTGCGCTGGGTGCGTTTCTTACGTCAAGAATCACGTATGGAGAGTCTTTCGTATCCATATGATTTAGGACTTCAAAATGATTGATATATAGACTTAAATAAGTTTCAAGTAGGTCAATTTTAGCTGTTTGCATGTTTTGTATCCTCCCATTTTTTTAATTTACTTTTATTATTTGCTAGCTTTTCAAGTAAATAAGAAAGCTGATTTCTTTCTTCTGCTGAAAATCCATCAAATAGACTGTCAACCGCTTGATAGTTATAGGGTAAGAATGTTTGAAGTAAATTTTTACCTTCTAAGGTTATCTTTATAAAGCTCGTTCTTTTATCCGTTGAAGATTGTTGAATAGTTATTAACCCTTTACTGTTCATACCTTTTATTAACTTACTAGCAGTTGGTCTTGTAACATTAAGTTTATCCGCAATTTCTGAAGGCAACAGCTTTTCATTTTCTGCAATGGATAAAAACATTAAAATACTGAATCTGGACTCACTTAATTTGTATTTTTCTAGTAATTGATTGTATTCTTTTTCAATTTCTCTGTAGGTTTGTTGAAATTGTAAATATAGATGTACAGAATCTGGATTACTAGATAAGTTGAATTTATTTGCTATAGCAGCAATTCTTTCAATATTAGGTCGATCTGAAAAGTTTGAATATCCCAAAAAAAACTTCCTTTCCGAAAAGTAGTTAGCCGGCTAATCAAATATTACATCATTATTAAAATAAGTCAAGCTATCTTATTCTTTAAAATATATATATCAAAAAATTGATTTCCGTTAACGAGGGAGATAACTGAGTCTATACATGGAAACTATTGTAGAAAAAAAACTGCCTGTCAGAAGACAAGCAGTAATTTAAAAATATTTTTTTAAAATTGTTGAGGTTAAAATATCTTACTACCATTTTTTACTTTACTTAATGATGTTAGTAAAATGCAGCCAGAATCTGTATCACTGCCTAGTATTCTAATCTCGCTTTTAACGTCACCAATTCTGATTGGTGCAAAACTGCAGACGCAGACTACTTGTTTACCAATAAGTTCTTCTGCCTCATAATTAGTTAGTTGTGCAGAACTATTTTTACTACCGTATTCCCCTAAATCAACTGTAACTTTATACGCAGGCTTTCGTGCTCTTTTATTCAAAGAAATATTTGTAATTGTACCGACTCTCATTTCTACTTCGTCAAATTGTTCCATTGAAATCATTAATTTTCCTCCAATATCGTTTTCTATTTTTTAAAATCGCTAGAAATCTTTTTGAAGAATTATTCTGGGTGAAAGTATTCATTATCAATAAATTTTAGATATTTTTGGATGAAGATTTTTGAAATTTCTCTATATCCTTCTACTTTACTCAATTTTTTTATTTGTTTAAAGAAGGAAATATTAATTGACGTTTTCTGATGGAATAGACACTGCAAAATGTTTGCAGGAACCCCAATAGGAAAAAAATAGCCTGAATCGGCAGTAACATTTGTAGCAGCAGGCACTGTATCACAATCCAAATCATTAAGATTACTCCCATAAAAAATGAGAAGAAATAAGCAACAACCTGACGTGTAAAGTAACAGATACCGTTAAGAATATTGAGACCGCCTAAGATAAATAATAAAAATAAACCTGGAATTAGAAATGTTTTAAAAGGAGTATCTTGCAACATGGCCGTTGATAAGCCCATACTTTCATGAAATGCTGGAATAAACGCCATTAAACTTCCTACAAATGCTCCAATACCAATAAAAAAATTTAAAAAGGAACTCAGTTTTACAATCAGTTTTTCATTTTTCATTATAACCAACTCTTTTCTAAATCGTATATATAATTGATTATATGGGAAAACAATCTGAGTGAAAACCAATTTATGAATATGCGGGACATTCTATTAAAGAAAGAGATAACTAGCTAAACTTTACCTTTCGTAGAAATGGTACTGAGTAACAAAATAAAAATAGTTGATATAACAATTATAATAAGTTGGAAATTTAGAGGGAGGACTTTAGAGAAAAGACATACTAAAGAAACAACAAGCAAGTATGAACCTACAAGTTTACCCAAAGTGTCACCATTGTAGTGTTTCTTTTCGTTTTCTGTCATCGTATTATATCCGGCAATAAGAAATAGCCATTTTCCACGAATTAGTTGGATTCCAGAGATATTCAGAATTAAGCTTAGTAGGCCCATGAATGGATTAACAAAATTTGACATCAAAAAATCTCCTTTTTGATAGGTATGACATGTCAGCTACCCACCAAGACTAAAGAAGCAACGGATATAAATGAATCAATAAACGGAAGGCATCATTTCTTTTTAAACTGTAAAAGCAAAAATATAAAGATAAAGAAAAATAAAGATTCCCATAGTGTTGTCGTCCAACTGAAAGTTTCACTAACTCCGAAGAACAGATTTCCAAGGTTGGATACAAGAAGATACACTAATGTTACGCAAATTGATGTTAATAATCTTTTTAACATAAAATCACTCCTTTAAATGAGGTTACATGGATTAGGAAAAAATGTCCAGTAATGATGAATTTGGCAGAAAAGGAGAAATGTATGAATAAGCAAGAAGCAATCGAAAAATAAAATAAAAGAGTAAATATACTAGTAATTACTCAAGTGAAATGGTTCGTATTTTATATGCCCTTAAGATAATTAAAGGAATACAAACACCAGGAAAAGTAATAATCCCACAATTTATCGTAGACTATATAGAAGAATGAAAAAATAGGTCATATCTTTTTTAGGAAAAGTATTAAACACGACTTGGAACAGAAGTTTTAAAATAACTAGTTGGCTGCAAATTTTTGATGACTTTGACGACGTTAATGAAGAAAAAGCAACAAAAATCAAGAATTATTCGTTAAAGAATGGATAGATGGATATAAGGTAGAAAAAGAATCTAAGTGGATTGTAAAAGTAAATAATATGTATTTTTTGAATTGGGGTGAAGATGGAACTTGCCAGGTATTCTTAATTAATGACCATCTGAATAGCGAAACTCACGCAGAACATTTCTTAATAAAAGAAGATGCAGATAGTGTAGTAGATTTGATTGGCGGGATAGCTGTACCGGTACAGCACGTTAATGACAGAGATGACGCAATGGAATTTACATTAAATAATCCATATCACGATGTGACCCATACAACTGACTAATTGACTGGGGAAGACTGGTTGGAGTTTTTAGAAAAAAATAATGCTGGGAAAATAGATTGTTTAACAGTTAGAGAAAACAAACACAATAAACTGATTACAATTAATCCTAAAAATCTTTCTTGCATAGTCTCATCGGATTGACTTGAAAGACAGATATAATAAAAGGCCACTATAAAAATAGTGACTTCTTAGAAAAGTTTATGAATGGTTTTCAAAAATTGATAGGAGATACCTTAACGTAAATGATCCCAATTATTATCTTTATTGAACCATCAATTAAAAAAAGATAATTCAGTGGTAAAGAAAGTTTCCAATTGATCAAAACATTCACAATAGTAAGAATTGAAAGAATCAGCATCAATTTTCCATGAACCGGAGTGAAGGCTAAAAAGTGGATACTCACTGATAGAAAAATTAATCTCCAAATAGTTACAACTTGAGGAGCCGAAAGATTTGTCTGACCGATTGAAGGAATAATCGAAAGTGCAACTAAACCTAACAATAAAATCAATGCAAAGTTGGCCCAACGATTTTGTTGTTTTGTTCCTTGATGAATACTAAATTTTGCCCTAGTTTTTTTATTTAATTGCCAAAACAATCCAAGAGAATAGACAATGATGAAAAAAATAGGGTTAGGAAGAAAAACGGGTGTTGTTTGAACCGGGATGAGTAGAAAAAGGGTTGCTATTCCAGCCGTAATTAGCCAGACACCATTAATAAACTGACGGGGATATTTAAATTCTTTTGCTTTCGACATAAAAAGACTTCTTTCTATTTTTAATGATTATAATATAAGACAAAAAAATTAGAATGAATCGAGTCAGCTAAACACAAAGATTATGGAATTTGATTTCATTCATAGTAAAGAGTATTCAATTTTTCTGAATCTATCATTGATGAAGTGTCGATAAAATATTTTGATTGCCAATTTTGTGTTTTAGTAGCACTCGTATTTAAGTCAGTTTCCCAATCTGGATAGACTCGCATAGCCATTTTCCCTTTTGAGCCGGGACTTTTTAAAATATTTTTCTTTAATAGTATTTCCTTAGGAAAAACGAATTGCCCAGATAAGCTGTCATCGATGATTACTACAATCAATTTATTAGGGTAGTTTTGAAATGAAAAAGCTTGATTATTTCCTCTAGAATCTTTTTCCCAAAAAGCAACGAAATAACCTTTCTTTTTTGGTGTTAATTTAGCTAAACGACAACGAAAAGTAAAGTTGCTGATAGAAAAAGTAGATCCTTCATAATCTTTATTTTGATGTTCGAATTTAATATTTTGCAGAGTTCTACTTGTTAATTGACTAATATAGCACAGTGAGTTATTCAAATTTCCAACCTCTCTCATAATAGAAAAATAGACACATTAGATTCGTGAAAATATTGTAGCACACTAAAATACTGATCCACAGACTCAGCCTTTAGCAGAATGTTAAATTTTATTCAGATCAGTTATTTAAGTGAAAGCTCAACGACCTGATATACGACAACTTGATAAGTATCTGCATTTGCAGGCGTAAAGGCTAGTGCAATATTCCCATTGTTCATGTAATATGCATATATTTTTGTATCATTTCCGTTAAATGGAGTGAAAAAGTCAATGCTTGCAGCATGTTCTACGTCACTTAACTTCAATTCTGTATTTACATGGACATTTTTTTGGGTTTCATATTCTCGAAAAGCAATTGTTTGTGTGGAAACTGTAGTAGGGATAAGTGAAGCAACTTGACCTGTGCGTTCTCCGTAGCTATCACTATCTGTTGTATTATACGCAACAGTAATAGATTGATTACTCTCATAGGTGGTTACTGAGAAACCCAATTCGTTATATTGACCTACTAAAATTTTATCAGAGGGAAATGAGACTTCATATGGAAATTCATTTGAAGTATGAGAACCGTCATTATTTGAGCTTTGCTGTAATTTATTTGTTGAGTTCCTTATAGATGAGTTTGTTGAATAACTTGCTATTTGTTGATTTGAAGAAGGTTTATAAGAAAATAGAAAAATAAATGCGACTAAGACAATAATAATCAAAGTAAATATAGAAAATATCAAAAATAGTTTGTTATCTTTTTTGATTAATTGATTTTGACGTCTTTTCATTATGTCATCTCCTTAATTACCAATGTAGATAAATTATATACTTGGTCGGAAAAAATGAATAGTTCTTTAACGTCGGCTATAGCTGAGTCAGTAAGTGGAAGATATAACTGACTAAAGAAATATTTTCCGGAATATAAAAAGACTATATAGTTTTTTCATAAACAAAGCCAATCATCTCGCTTCTAGGGTCTTTGATTTCACCTGTTTTTTTATAACCCAGAGATTCATAGAAATGATGCAAGTGAAAGTTTTCGCTCGGGGTATCTAATTTCCATCGTTTTACTTTTGGATATTGCTTCTCAATTGCCAGCATAATTTGTCTGCCGTAACCTTTTTTTTGGTGGTCAGGATCAATAAAAATAGCGCCGATTTCCCCCTTTTTTCTTAAAGGAACAACAAAAGCACCACCAATTTCTTTATCGTCAGCTAGGATAACTTTGCCAAAAATAAGTGGTGGCAAAAACCTTTTTTTTTCAGTTTTTAGTAGTGGTGGATAGACGCCATATTTTTCGTAGTCAGGTTGAAACGCTCGTAATGCTATGTCGTATAGTACGGGGACATCTTGTTTTTTCATCTTTCTAAAAGTAATCATAAAAAACCTGCTTTCTGTTTTTATGCAAAGAGTGATAAGGGAATAAAAAATAAAAGGTTAAATGTGGATGAGTTCAATTTAAATATGTCGTCGAGACACATTGAGGACGTACTAAAGAAAAATATAAAGTGAGTTGACTAGCAAATAAAGTATAAATAAGTCGACTATTACAAATGGAATGAATGAAATTCTTCTAACAGATTTATTAACGATAGTGATATTTTAAAGCTAAATAATCCCACAGTTATTTATTTTATTGTATCAAAAAAGTAGTAAATAGTTAACTCTGCTAACGAAACATTCCTACTACGTGTCAAGTAAAAATAAATAAATTATCTATGTAAAATACGACATCACAAAGAAACTGCAGTCGTTTATTTTTTTAAAACTGTAGGTACTAAATTATCTAATTGTAGCGAGGTTACTGTTGGCTGACTGAAGCAAGGTGATAATCATAGATCGAGCCTTTAATAACCATGGCATACAAACATTTAATTAATTTATTGATGCAGGCAATAGTGGCTACATTGTGTTTCTTAGAGTAAGGTGGTTCCTTTAATTTATAGTAATAATCTACTATATGGTTAGGCCCCCAGCGTTGTTGTTTAAGCATATTAGTAACCACAAAATAGAAGACTCTCCTGGCATTTGGATTACCTCGTTTGTTTATCCGGTCAGTACACATAAAGGTGCCAGATTGGTGCCGTCGAATGTCAATGCCAATATAGGCATTGACATTCGACGGATTTAAAATTTTGAGGTGAAAACAATATGGTGAAAATAGAATTAAATTCGGAAGAAATAAATTGGCTTTTATACTCAATTTCAAAAATGAAGGAAAACAAACAAGTGATTCCAATCGAATTAAAAGAACTTGAACAAAAATTGAATATCGCTGAATTGAAAATAAAGAATAGAACCAGGTTGTAGAAAATAAATTACTTGGACCCAATTGCTAATTTAAATCAATTGAGCAAGTTGGACCATAGTGACGGAAGTCCGTTAACGACGGAAATAATGGAAAAAGTAGAGTTTAAGATTATCTTTTTAGGACTTTTTATTTGAAGCTAATGCACAAAAAATGGCAATCCCAATACAGAATATTAGTATTAGTTTCATAGTTGAGAGCTCCTTTACGTTGTTTAAGATAATTATATTTCTATGATCGCAGAAAGCAAGTGTTCTCAGAAGATACTTGTAGAAATTGAATAAGAAATAGAATTTTCCGCTAACCACCAAGATTGCAGACTATTACTATTAAATAAGAAACATTCATTCTACGACTAGATCATATTTAATTAAATATAAAACATTTGTAGAAAGAGTTGCAAACCCGAAAGTAATTGAATATGTTTCAAAACTGAAAATAAGTGATAAATAAGAATCAGATAAGCTACCCACATAAGTCAAATTTATAAAGTTAGTAAACAGAGCCAAAAAGATGGTAATTGTTGAAATGATGCTTTTTGTTCTTTCAAGTAACCATTTTTCAGATAATTCATTTTGGCTGCGATGTGTCTTATATTTATTTAAAAACAAATTACTAGTAACCAAACAACTTATCGCCATTATCAAAATCAGAAAAACATATTCAGTTGGTGAGGGATGATTATAATTTTTATTTAATTTGATGTATCCCCCTAGTATGACGGTGATTGTAACAAGGTTTACTGTATACATCAAAAATATAAATACTGTAAGTATAGTGAAAGCTTGTCTCTTTTTCATCTTGTTGTCTCCAATATTAATTTTAGTTAAATAATAAGGTACTGTGCATGATTAATCAATAGTCCATAAACTCAGCCTTTTACGGAAAGGAAATAAAAATGGAAACATTTATGAATTTTATATTATTCGGAATGGCGTTAATCGTTTTTATATTCGCTATTCTAGCTACAGTTTGGTTTGGATTTCAATTATACGATGAAATTCGAGACAGATTCTTTTAAGTAAAGGAGCGATTCAATGCGAGAAATTAAATTTAGAGCGTGGGATAAAGAAAAGAAAAAATTTATTCGTCTAAGTGCCTTACATCTAGAAGAGAGTGGATTAGAAGTTGGATTAGTCTATGATCTTAGTGAACACTATCTTTCTACAGCATTTAGTGTAGGAGGAGGACGCAGCTTAAATTTAAATGATGGTATTCTCATGCAATATACAGGACTCAAAGACAAGAATGATCAAGAAGTTTATGAAGGGGATATTGTCCGTTGCACTAGAGGATGTCCTCACGAGATCATTTGGATCGAAGAATATGGTGGTATGTTTTTTGGCGGAATGCCAACATGGTATTTATCAGGACTTACTGAAGGATATGCTTGGACTGGTGAAGAAGAAATTATTGGTAACATCTACGAAAATCCAGAGTTGTTGGAGGTCGAGAAATGAAAGAAAAAATATATGGATATTTTAAATTTGGTTACCCTTTGTTTTTGTTGCTTATGTCGATGATAGCAACTTTCCTAGATAATTGGATAAAGGCAGTCCTGTTTATTGTATTGTATGCAATTTGCATAATCGATGACCGACTTACAGATATTCACATGAGTATTAGAACATTGTGGTATCGAATTTATCTGAGAAATAAAAAAGACGGGATTGAATAATTCCGCTAACGTCGGCTATAGCTGAGTCAGTAAGTGGAAGAAATAGTGGAATGAGGTGGGATGATGATAGTGAAGAAAAAATATGTTTTTTATGCCTGTAATGAAAGTTTAAGCGGGTTTTATTGTGAATATTGGACACAGTATTAGGGGATGGAACAGTATCCAGTATTGATCGACTCGTTAGAAGATAACTCCATTTATAAATCAAAGAAACTTAAAACATATTCTTCCTATGGACGTGCTTTGAACGGTGTTAAAGCTTGTAGCAGCATCCAAAATAGACTTTGCCGTATCGCCTATTATCGACTCGATCACTTACTGGTAAATTTGGTAAATTCCATTAAGCTTAACTAACAGTTGAAACACAAAATAGAAAAGAGGATACAGTAACAGCAAATATGTAAATCACTAAACTATTTTGTACCCTGTGTTCTCTAATATTTTGATAGATTTATCGAAGTGAGTCGCTTTTACTAAAATATAATCTGTATTATAAGTAGATATAGCAAATATGCTAATATTCGCGTCAGCTAAAAGAGAAGATATTTTGGACAATATTCCAACTAAGCTAAAGTCTAAAACACCTTCAATTTTGAATCCCTTCCAATCATCTTCACGAGATAGTGTCATTGAAGGTACATTTTGGGTAGGTAATACAACAGATAATTCGTCCTCTGTTTTTCCTATAAATAATGGCGATACTGATAAATCAATATCAGTAATAGCTGCTACTTGTATAACTGATAATGGAACATTTATTTTATTTATTTTCATGGACAATCTCCTTTTTTAATAACTATAACTTAATAAAGAGATAGCGTAAAATATTTAGTGCAAACAAAGGAATTCCATTCTGTTAAATTAAAGTTACGACAATAGAAATAATACATTGCTACAAGCGGAATTAACTGAATTACTCGACTATGAAAAATTGATAAATCAGGAATTTAATTCAGGTAAATCTTAAGTCAAGAATGAATTAGCTGAGTGAACAAAAATTTATAAAAATACAAAACTGCAAGTGACGGATATAGCTGAGTCAGTAAACGAAACAGATTGTGGCAAATAAAAAAGCTATCTTTTAATGATAGCCATTAACTATTTATTCTTTTTAGGAAAAAATGCAATAACAAAGAATAATACAGGAAAAAATAACGTTCCCAATAACCCACCAGTATTATAAGCAGCAGGCATGTTAGGATCAGCAACTGACCCAGTAAATAGTTTATAAATCGCGAATAAAGAAAAAATAACTGCAACTACAAAAGCCCATTTTCGTTTAATCATACTTTCACCTCCATGTTGAAAGTATAACAAAGCGAAAATAAAAAGTCTGTAAGCGACGGAGATAGCTGAGTCAATAAATGGAAGCTATTGAAAAAAAGCCCTAAGGCTACAGTCATAAATAGTAGATTAACTAATTGCTTTTGAATGCCCAAAACCCTTTTATTCCAACAAGAAAGCCTATAAATGATACAGCAATGTTTGTATTTGCGCCAATCAGGATTAAAAGCAAGCTAAGTGTGAGGTATTGTTTTCTTTTATCAAAATTAAAATTCATGGGACAACTCCGTTTTATTCATATTTTATTGATGAGTATAGCTTACTTGATTATTTTAGACAATTTACCAATTTTTTTAGAGGATTAGGCAATTTAGAGAATATATTATGTTTCAGATTAACCGAAGTCCGTGTACGAAATAGTTAGGGGATTAAGTGACACTCAAAATAAAGTGGTAATTAATGTGATAATAGCTAATCCGCCTTGCGTGAAAATGATTTTTTTATCACTAGATACGCTGCCATATATCGCAACACAAATAATATAAATTAAAATGATGCGACTAATTTCTAAAGATGCAGTTGGAGAAAATATGCTATATATCAATCCAACTCCCAACAACCCATTATAGATACCTTGATTTTTAAATAGGGTGTTTAAGTATGAAGAATGTAATTCTTTTTGAGGAATATTGAATACCCTACTTGTAGATTTTGATGTTGTCGCAAATGTTTCAAGATACATGATATAGAAAAACTCCAATGCAACTAACACGGTTAATAGTTTTGTTAAAAAAGACATGTTTTTCCTCCTTGTACAATGTAAATACTCATAGAAGTATATTTAACCAGTATAAAACAGTCAATCTTTTGGAATACATATATTTTTGATTTCTATCACTTTATTCAGTTGGGTTCTCTTTTTGTACAAGTGAGACATATTCTAAAAATTTTTTTTCTTCTCTTTTTGGTTTTAATGGGTAGAGTAGACCCAAAATATTTTGATACGGCCAATTGACTGGCAATGTTACGAAATTCGGCTGAACATATTGCCACTGTGGTAAAGAAAGCAGTAATTTATTGGACTGATCATACTTGTTAAAAACATTCATATCGTAAAATTCTGAAGTGATTTCCTGTTTGATTTCGGGATATTTTTCCGCTAAATCGGCTTGTAGGATACCAACCGGACGATTCGGTGAACTTTTTCCTGAGACAAGGGTTTCTCCAAATAAATCTTCTATTTCTAAATGATCTTTTTGTGATAACGGATGATTTAGAGGAACAGCAATGGTAAAAGTTACCGGATAAAGTTCATGATAACCGGCTAACTTTGCGGTAATATCGGCAGTGTAAGATCCTGTGATAATATCGTAAGTCGTTCCTAATTGATGAAGGACAGAAATAATCGTATCGCGATTATCGTCAAAAGGCACAATTTCAAAAGAGAAACGATTATTTTTTTTACGGATAGCGGCTAATAAACTGGAAATTTGCTGACTAGGATTTAACAATGAGCTCCCGATTTTAATTTTCCAAGGATGGTCTTTCATTAGATTATCGGCACGAGTCATCGCTTCTTCCGAAAAGGCGATGATTTTTTTGCTGTCTTCATAAATAGATTGACCAACTTCAGTTAAGGTAATTCCTTGGTGACTTCTTTCGATTAGCTGTAAATCTAATTGTTCTTCTAATAAATTCATCTGTTTCATGACAGCCGGCGCAGATATAAATAAAGACTCTGATGCTTTAGCAAAACTTCCCATATCGACAACGGTAATAAAAGTATCTAAAAGGTGGTTATACATAAATTTCCCCTCCATTAACTATTGGTTAATACGATATTAACATTTTACAAATTCTCAAACAATTCGTCGGGTGATAATCTATGTTCATACCAAGTATACAAACCGAAAGGAAGTCATCATTATGGACTATGTAACATTAAACAATGGCGTAAAAATGCCAAAATTAGGATTCGGCGTTTTTCAAATTCCAGATTTGGTAGAAAGTGAAAAAATTGTCACAGAAGCATTGAAAGCAGGCTATCGTCTGATTGATACAGCGCCAGGTTATTTGAATGAAGAAGCAGTCGGGAAATCAATCGCTAAAAGTGGTATTCCTCGTGAAGAAATTTTTGTCACAACGAAACTTTGGCTACAAGATGCCGGATATGAAGCAACTAAAAAAGCTTTCCAACGCCAGTTAGATAAATTAGGCTTAGATTATTTAGATTTGTATTTGATTCATGTACCTTTTAATGATTATTATGGCTCATGGCGGGCGATGGAAGAATTATATAAAGAAGGCAAAATTCGTGCGATTGGTGTGAGTAATTTCAGTGAAGATCGTTTGGTGGATTTGATTGTGAACAACGAAATCAAACCAGCAATTAACCAAATCGAAATTCACCCGCTGCGTCAACAACGTCGCGCATTAGAAGTGATGGAAGAATATGGCGTTCAACCAGAAGCGTGGGCACCTTTTGCAGAAGGAAACGGCAATATTTTTCAAAATGAAATATTAAAAGAAATTGCCGAAAAATATGGCAAATCTCCTGCGCAAGTAATTTTACGCTGGCAATTACAACGAGATACGGTGGTGATTCCAAAATCAGCTAATGTTGATCGCATGAAACAAAATATTGATGTGTTTGACTTTGAATTAAGTCAAGAAGATATGGATGAAATCAAATTATTAGAAACAGGCTTCAAAATTATTGATCATTTAACCGCTGATATTGCCAAATCATTTAATGAAGTCAGATATCCAGAGAAATAGGATTAATCATATAGAAAAGTGAGGAATTGAGATGGAATTAAGAAAAATCGGTAGTTTAACAGTTTCGCCAATCGGAATGGGCTGCATGGGATTTTCTCATGGTTATGGAGAGGTCCCGGAAGAATCTTATAGCATTGCTGCAATTCAAAAAGCCTATGCGTTTGGTTGTAACTTTTTTGACACTGCCGAAGCTTATGGTCGAGAATTATTTTTCCCCGGTCACAATGAGGAACTATTAGGAAAAGCTGTCGAAGGCTTCAGAGATCAAGTTGTTTTAGCAACAAAATTGCATATTGATGAAAATGAGATTACTGATGAAATGGACTTATCTATGGTTATTCATAGTCATCTGAAAAAATCTTTAGAAAATTTGCGAACAGATTATGTGGATTTATATTATTTGCACCGTGTGAATGAATTAATTCCAGTGGAAGCTGTTGCTGAGGTAATGGGTGAACTGATTGAGGAAGGTCTAATTCAAGAATGGGGGTTTTCGCAAGTGGGCGTGGATATTTTAGCAAAAGCTCATGCAGTTACGCCGGTTGCTGCGGTCCAAAATTTGTATTCAATGATGGAATGTGATGCAGAAAAAGATATTTTTCCTTATTGTTTGGCAAATGGGATAACTGTTGTGCCATTTTCTCCGATTGCTAGTGGTTTTTTATCAGGGAATGTTACCGTTGAAACAAGTTTTGAAGGCGATGATGTGCGAAAATTCGTGCCACAACTTTCGAAAGAAAACATGGTAGCGAATCAACCGATTTTAGCAATTTTAGCTGAATATGCAAAAGAAAAAAAAGCCACTAATGCCCAGATTTCTCTTGCTTGGATGCTACACAAATATCCTAATGTGGTGCCAATTCCCGGTTCAAAAAATCAAGCAAGAATTTTAGAAAATTTAGGTGCGTGGAATGTCAGATTGACAGATGATGAGTTTGCGCGATTAGAAGTAGAGCTCGATAGAATTACGATTCACGGACATCGTGGACATATCGAAACACAACAGGCAACTTTTGGACATCAATGGGAAAATAAATAAAAACTATGACTGAAGTTTCAATACAAAGGAGCAAAAAACATGAATAAAAAATCTGTAACAATTAAAAATTTAGACTGGAATATGGCTGGTGATTTGTACTTTCCAGATCATTTTGACGAAACAAAAAAATATCCAGCAATCGTCAGCGCCCATCCAATCGGTAGTAGTAAAGAACAAACAGCTGGAAATATCTATGGACAAGCGTTAGCACAAGCAGGATTTTTGGTTTTAGCTTTTGACGCTTCCTTCCAAGGAGAAAGTGATGGGAAGTTACGCCATCTGGAAAACCCCGGTATGAGAACGGAAGATTTTAGTTATGCAGTAGATTATTTAGTAACATTAGATTACGTTGATGAAGAAAAAATTGGTGTTTTAGGTATTTGTGGTGGCGGTGCTTACACAATTGACGCTGCAAAAATGGAACGTCGCTTCAAAGCTATTGGTACAGTTACGGCTGCTTCAATTGGTCGTCTCTGGAGAGAAACGGAATTTAATCCGATTAAACAATTGGAAGAAATGGCAAAACAACGAACTGCAGAAGCTCGAGGTGCTGAAATTCGTGTGGATAATGCGCTACCTGATACTGTAGAAGTAGCCAAAAAAATGGGGATTGACGATATTGATCCACTTGAAGCTATCGAATATTATCGCACCCCACGTGGGCAAAAGCCAAATGGCACTAACTTATCAGTCTACTCACATAGTACAGCGTTAGTAAATTACGATCCATATCATTTAATCGAAACACTTTTGACGCAACCACTGTTGGTTATTGTTGGTGATAAACCTGGTGCATTTGGTGCTTATCGTGATGGTTTTGAAATTATTCGCCGTGCAGGTTCCAAAGAAAAAGAATTGTTTGTCTTAAAAGGCTGGTCACATTATGATTTATACGATCAACCAGAACCAACGCGATTAGCTTTGGAAAAATTAGTACCGTTTTATAAAAAATATTTAGGATAGTTTCTATTCATATCTGAAATAATGTACCCACTAAAAAAGATAATTAGGTCTATTTAGTAAAATACGGATATTAGCAAGCAAAAAACAATCCATCAAATTATTTTGAAGGATTGTTTTTTTCTTTAATAAAATTGAATGATGTACTTATTTTAAAGGATAAACGACTTGCGCTGTGTTCAGTTAAACAAGTTGGTGTGATATTGTCATAGTCCATTAATGGAAGAAATTGCGGAAATAGAGAGTAGGTAAATACAATGGAAGCTAACATTATTTATAACGATGATTGTTTAATTGGCATGAAAAAAATTCCTGATGAAAGCATCGATATGATTCTTTGTGATTTACCATACGGCACCACAAATTGCAGCTGGGATGTAATAATTCCTTTTAAACCGCTATGGGAACAATACATGAGAATCATTAAAGATAATGGAGCGATTGTTTTAACTGGGACAGAACCATTTAGCAGTATGTTACGGATGAGTAACTTGGATATTTACAAATATGATTGGATTTGGGACAAAATCAAAGGAACTGGATTTCTTAACGCAAACAGACAACCAATGAGAAATCATGAAAATATATCAGTGTTTTATAAAAAGCAATGCACTTATAATCCACAAAAAACAATTGGACATGAAAGAAAAACTTCAAAAAGAACAGTTAAGCATCAATCTGAATTATACGGATTTGTTAATGTTGATAATGCTTATGATTCCACTGAAAGGTTTCCGAGGAGTGTTCAAGTATTTAGTATGGATACTCAAAAAGAAGCACTGCACCCTACCCAGAAACCATTAGCATTATTCGAGTATCTAATTAAAACATACACTAATGAAGGAGATTTAGTTTTGGATAACTGCATGGGTAGCGGAACAACTGCAGTGGCATGTTTGAATACTGAAAGGCGCTATATAGGATATGAACTCAATAAGGCATATTATGAGACGTCTTTGACGAGAATTAAAAACAATAATATCCAAATGAATTTATTCGGGTAGTCAGCAAAAGAAACAGATATCTGATTAATAGAAAAGAGGAAAATGATATGGAAAAAAAGTAACAATTAAAAATGATGACTTAGGATTTATTGTAAGTGCATTCTATACGAGAGAAGATTTAAATTTAACAACTATTGAAGATTTAATTGATTTTTTTACAAGTGACGAACATAAAAATGAGGCAGTTACATTTACGTTAGAAGTCCGTTAACGAAGGAGATAAACGAGTCAGCAAGTGGAAGATTTTACTGACTTTAGGAGGTGATTATTTGCAAAGAATTTTAAATTATCCAGGTAGTAAATGGAACATGGCCAGTACAATTATTCAAATTATGCCAGAACACGAAACTTATGTAGAACCTTTTTTTGGATCTGGCGCAGTGTTTTTTAATAAACCAGCTGCAAAGGTTGAAACGATAAATGATGTTGATTCTCGAATAGTAAATTTTTTCAAAGTGTGTCGGGATTATCCGGATAATCTAATCCAGAAAATTCTACTAACACCCCATAGTCGTGAAGAATATTTAAACAGCTATGAAGTGAGCAGTGATCCAATCGAAGACGCTAGAAGATTAATGGTTAGATGCTGGCAAGCGATAGGTGCGAAAACAAGTGACAAAACAGGATGGCGATCAATCATTAATCCTAATGGTCCAAATACAGCTAGCGAATGGGCAGGAGTTTGGGAAAGAATTGAGGAAGTAGCTTTTCGGTTGAAGGGCGTACAAATTGAGCAGCAGGATGCTACGAAATTATTAACCAGGTATAACCGAAAAGGTGTGCTGACATATGTTGATCCGCCTTACTTATTAAGTACCAGGTCGAAGAGACTATATGCATGTGAATACTCAGATAAAGATCATATAGAACTATTAGATGTTCTATGCAATTTCGAAGGATTAGTCATTTTATCCGGATATGATAATGATTTGTACAATCGAAAACTCAGCAGCTGGTATAAATTGTCATTCAATAGTAAAGCGGAATCTGGTGCTAGCAGGCAAGAAGTTTTATGGTGCAATTATGAACCAAGTGGCCAGCTATCATTATTCGGTTAACGAAACATATTGCGAAAAAAAATAGAGGCTAAAAAGCCTCTATCAATTAAAATGCGTAAACTATAAGTGTAATACCCATCATCATGAAGTAAAAACCAACTAGAAATGCAAGTGTTAATGCAGAAGATATAGGATTAAATATCAACATTATTCCTAAAATAATTCCGATGATATTAACAATAACGTTAAACCAATAATAACCAGTACTTGCAACTTTATAGATACCTGATGTAGCTAATGCGACAATAGAATCAACGATAAACCAAATTGCAAACACAAAAGGTAGTGCAATTAAGCCCGCTGAAATGTTGAATAAAAGAAATACTCCGATTATTATATCAAATATTCCTAATACGATTAGCAATGTTGAGTGTTGTCCAGCAGATTCGTTCAAACTACGTCTAAAGAATAGTTCAAAGACACCTTTAAAAATTGCAGAGAAAGCAAACACATAAACAATTGCTAACAAACTACTTTCTGGGTCACGAAATGTAACTAAGGAAACGAAAATAAAGATAATTCCCAAAAGAAATGGTGCCCAAATAAAACCTGATCTTTTTTCCATAATACTCACCTCCGGAAAATATTATACATTTTAATGAGAATTATTGGAAATAAAAACTAAAAAGTCTGTAAACGACTGACTTAAAGGACTCAAACATAAATATTTCTTCTGTGACCAACCTGAATTGCTGTAATCACTATGGGATCATCTTCAATTTCAACGATTGCAGGATAATTTCCAATATGATATCGCCAATAAGAACCTAAGTTACCAGTTAATGCTTTCCCTTGTTGTCTTGGGTCAGTTATGCCATCGACATTCTTGTATAACTATCGAACGATTAAAATGGCTTGATGTTTATCCATTTTTCGAAGTTGTTTTTGCACGTCTTTACTAAATTCTAAATGGTAAACCATCACATGTTACCAAATTCTTTTAGTATTTCGTTCATAGGAAGGGTTGGTTTATTATCTTCTAGCCATAATAATCAACTCGCTTTCTTGTATTTCATTGTAATAAAAATGGAAAGTAAAATTTCAAATTTTTATCTAACCTTTATTCAATTAAGTGAAGGTCATCAGTCAAGCTGCTAACTCAGGATGTACGCCATTGCTGAAAACTATTTCCCGATTTAGGATAGGTGTTTATTTACATACTCTCTAAATATTGTGTAAAAAGAGAGGAAGAGACCGTCTTTTTATTTTAAAATAAAGTATCTAAACTATATTGGAGATGGTAAAAATGGATTGGATAGAAAAAATGAATGCTGCTATTATCTACATTGAAGAACACATTACAGATGCATTGAATATTGAAAATATTGCTAAAGTAGCAGACTGCTCGACGTATCATTTTCAAAGAATGTTCATTTATATGACAGGAATTCCTTTATCAGAATATATTCGACGTAGAAGAATGTCTTTAGCAGTTGCGGATTTAAAAAAGAGTGATATGAAAATCATAGATGTTGCATTAAAATACGGTTATCACTCGCCGACTGCTTTTAATCGAGCGTTTCAAAGTGTTCATGGGCTATCACCTTCAAGTGCTAAACTAGATGGTGCATTGATAAAATCCTACTCACCTATCAGTTTTAAAATGGAGATAAAAGGGGCAGAGAGTCTCGATTTTAGAATTGAGACAAAGGAATCTTTTCGAGTGATAGGCGTCTCTATATCACTTTATGGAGATTTTGAAGGAATGGTTGAGCCAGTTGAAAAAATCTGGGAAGCAGCTGAGAACAATGGAACAATCCATCAACTAAAAAAATGGCAGGCAACGACCAATTAGGATTGTTCGAAGTGATGATTCCTGATGAAAATGTTGAACGTTGGCGCTATTTAATTTCAGTTCCAACAGAGGAACCTTTAATGGAATCTTTAGAGGAGTATGTAGTGGATGCATATACTTGGGCAATTTTTTCATACGCTGGAAAGACAATTGAAGAAACACAAAATTTGGGGAAACGAGTGATTTCAGAATGGTTGCCAACAAGCGGATATGAATATGATTGCGGTCCAGATATTTCAGTACATGCTGAAGATGGCGCGATGGGAAAGATTCTTGAATACTGGGTGCCTATAAAAAATAAGAATGAAGGAGGCAGATTATGGTAGATTTTAAAAAGGACAAAAATATAAAGCCAATTGATGAAAATCTAAGTGTTGTTTTGGGCGATAGTTTTTCAGCGTATAAGCTACTCATAGAAAAACTACCAGCTTTTGAAATTAACCTAGAATGGCGTTTTTATAAAGATGGTGGTTGGCTTGCAAAGGCCACTCGAAAAAGAAAAACAATATTCTGGGGGCAACCTGAGGTGGGCTTTTTCACGATCGCTGCTCATTTTAATGAAAAAAATAAACAAGGAGTTTTTGATCTCAACATATCAGACGAATTAAAAGAGGCATTTTCCAATGCTTCAATCAGTGGCAATCAGTTTACGACACTTAAAATCGATATTTATAATGAAAATGATTTGCTAGATGTCTATCAATTGATTGAATATAAAAAGAATGCTAAATAGTCCAAGTGAAAATTTTTTTGTTCAATCCACCGAAACCATTACTCAAACTAATAAAAATTCTTTGACTACCAACTTATTGAATCTGTTGGTAGTTTTTTATTTGTTATAAATAAAAAAGTGGTAGATTAACTCAGCCCTTTACAAAAAAACTAGTAAAGATATAGCTCTTTGAAAACTGATATTAGTTAGCAAAAATTTTTATGATATACTTTTAATTAAATAATCGATAAAGAGGATTTTGAGATGGGAAATATCATTGATTAAAAATCTGATAAAAATTATTTGAAAGCCTATATGACGATTCGATTAAAACCCTAGGTTTCATGGTATTCAATAATCTTTTGTTTGATTTCACTAGCACCGATTAAATCATTACTGAGGGATCTTTCAAACAGGATTTCTTTTGAATCCAGCAGAAAACAAATATCTAATTTTTGAGAACTAACATCTAAACCGACAAATAATTTCATGGAGGGCCTCCTTTCATATTTATTTGGAATACTTAGCTATTGAAGTTTGTCCCTGAAACCTATTGGATAACCGCAGTCTCGCTTAATAGTACTCTGCAGTTCATTTTTTAAAAGCCACGCTATTTCCTACTAGAAATATTAAAAAAAATAAACGGTACAGCTAATGGGTTTGGGGCATGATAACCAACTGGTCGGGATGCAGGCTTCCAGTTGTAGTCAAACTACAGAAGTAGATAGCAGTGTTCCGATAGACCATTCCATAAGTCTATTATTCAGGAATAAAGGCCAATACCTAAGCACTAAAAGTTATTTAATAAGGAATGACCCATAAGGGGAATTGAAACGATGAAAGTCGTTTCAAAATATATATTACGAGGAGTGTGTACTATGAAATACAGAGGAACAATGCTTGTTGTAAAGGATATTGAGAGAACCAAGGAGTTTTATACAGCTATTTTAGGTGTACGGGTTATCTCTGACCTTGGCGAAAACGTCACATTCACCGGTGGGATTTCGGCACAGACCGAAAGCTCATGGATGCAATTCACCAAATGCGATGCAAGTTTTTTTAATTATCAGGGAAACGTTGTGGAGTTGTATTTTGAAGAAGAAGATTTTGATGGCTTCATGAAAAAGTTGAATGCAATGAATGTATCTATCATTGGCGAAGCATCTACCATGCCCTGGGGCCAAAATGTGATCCGTTTTTATGATCCAGACAAGCACATAATTGAAGTGGGCGAAGATTTGGCTGTAATGATGAAACGCCTACACGCAGAGGGATTAACCGTAGATCAACTTGCAGAAAAAACCTTTATGAAAAAAGGGAGAACAGAGCGAATGCTCAAGAAATAAGATGGTGACAGCAGAGCAATCGCACGAAATAAAAAGTGTTGCTTTATTACAATGGTAAAAGTCATTATGAAAAAAGATTCGAATCAGTAGTTGAAACAAGAGAGTATAGAAAATACTCAGAAAAATATATAGACAAAAACCGCTAACTAAAATAAGTTGGCGGTTTTTCTGTTAACGTCGGCTATAAAGAAAACTATCGAATACAAGATGACAAACTTACAGTATTAAAAAAGTTCTAATTGTTTATTATGATTCATAAATTCAATTGATTCTATTTTGATTTTTGTAAGGTTGTCCGCTATCTCAGAGTTTAGTGGACTATTATATTTTTTTGAAGATCAAATTAAAGTAGGTATACTATTGGGTCAAAAAAAAAGGGTAATCTTCAAGAATAGAAGTTACCCTCTTTTTAAACTTTAATTTGTAGGACGGTCTTATGACTCTATGAAACAAGTAATCACTTTTGCTGCTGCTTGTGCATTTGTACCTATCGCAGGATGACCACCGTGTTCAAATAGGTGGCAGATCGAATTTTTGCAGGCTTTAGTGATTGCTTGATATTCTGTTTCTAAATCTTTACGCAACAGCGGATCCTCTTTAGAGCCAAGTAATAGTAATGGAACTTCGAGGGTTTCCAAAGGTTTTGAAAAAAGTTCGCTTCTAGCATCAATTAAGCGCAGTAGCGAGTCAGTATCACGCGCAACAACTTGCTCCCAATCCTTACCAATACACCATTCATAAAAAATCCTTGTCTCAGGATTCGCTGTAACCATAGTTCGTTCAGTGACCAAGCTTTCACGAAAGCCTGAGTGTAACGTACGACCATCGAAACTATCTGCAACTACTTTGGCAACTAAATCACTGCGAGTTAAGGCAACATTTAAAGCCACCCAAGCACCGCCACTCGTACCGAGTAAGTTCACTGGAGGGAGTTGACAGAAGTCTAACAAACTGATTACTTGCTGCGCTTCATCTTTCCATAATTCAGTTGGAAAACTTTCGACACGATCCGATTGACCATAACCTAAAAAATCGATAAGAATTACCTGATTACCTTTATACAGAGGAAGCAGTGGCTCAAATAATTTTGACGAAGAAGTATTGCCATGCAAAAATACTAGCGGTTCACCTTCACCGATAATTGTGTAATAAATCTTTTTGCCTTGATAATTAAAGAAACTCATTTTTTTACCCTCCTATTCTTAAACTAGCGAATAGTCGGTACAATCCATGTTCCCATAACAATTCCTCCTTCATAAAAAGAAGATTTTCCTACCTTTATTATATCATGGAGATAGAGTGATTGAAGACTGGATTGTGGGAATTCTGAGCGCTTCAATATGAAAAATGGTAATGATGAACAACTTGTCCGCTAATTAACGGCAAATTTCATAGACTTAAAAGAAGAAACGAGCTTTACCATACTAAATGGCGAGAGTTATTTTTTTAGCCTAAGATTGAGAGAACTAATCAGTCTGCTAAATCAGAGTTTAATAGACTCATTTTTGGTGAATAAAACCTAACTAAACCTAACGTTGTATTTACTATGTATTTACTTGTTTTACATCCAGAAAATCACAGATACTCTTAAGTAAAGATATGTTGAAAGGCTGGCTGTTTATATATAGAATTGGCAGTGATCTGAGTGATGGCTAGTTACTTCAGGGAGGCATGAGATATTTTCAGAGATAGGAAAAATATATAGAAGAGCGCCTCATACTTGGGACAAGAGATTATTCCTACAGGTGGGAAGTTTTTTTATTTTCTAACCTACTAACATGAAAATAAAAGTGTCGTTAAGTAGAAATTATTGTAGAAAAGAAAAAAGCACCTACTATTTGAATTAGTATAGATGCTTTCATTTTGAATGATTTAAATGTATCAAATGGATTTCCTCTCGAATTAATTTAAATTCTATAAAATTTGTTAAAAATTTTTGTGTGAAATTTTTCGTGTTGTATAAACATCTGTTTTAACTACAGAATCAGATGTGTCAATTGTACTCATGTGATCAATCACTTTATCTGTTGGAAAGAAGGCACAAAAAAGTATAAGCGAAGCCCCAGCAGTTACAAGAGAAATTTTATAGTATTTGCCATCTCTCTCACTAAAGTACCAAGTCCCCAAAAAGCCAACTAAAAAGCTGATTACTAAAAAACTTAAAAAAATTAATTTCATGATCTATCCCCACCTTTCATTAGAATTTAAACATGTGTACCATTTTAACAAGTAAAATTGTTGCTAATAACATAATATCATCTCCTTTTTGGTTTAGAGATACTATAAAATGCTGGTTAATATAATACTAGTAATGTTGTTATAAGATAAGTTAAAAGTCGATATAAAGCCTGATAATAAAGGAATTCAAAAATTCATTGCACTAGAAATAAAATGAATTAGACTCTACTAATGAAACATATTGTAGACGTTAGAAAGATGTTGAAAAAATTAAAAAGGTGATGGCTCAGTAAATAAAAAATTACTTGAATGTATGAATTAGAATACTATGTGGATTCCTTATGTATTGAATCATTTGCTCCCTTTTTGCAGCAGAATTTTCAAAGAAAGACAAGGAGCTTCGTATATGTGTGATTGGTAAAAAGTATAAAAATAGGACAAGAAAAGCAAATGAAAAGAATAGAGATACTTTTTGATATTTTGCAGGATAGCTGTCATAGGTTGTAAATGCTAAAAAACTTGTGGTAAATAAAACTAAGAATATTAAAAACATTTTATTTCTCCTTTCTGATAACAAAGATAGTATTTCGCTTAGTTAGATTTGATGTGGAGGGTAGGAATCGAACCTACATTTTAAAACGTGACAAGTATCTACTTATAGCCATATTCAATAATTAAAATACCAATTTCAACCACAATAATAAATTGTTTATCTATCGTAAAAAGTGAAGATAGATAAAGAAAAACTAATATCAAACTAGCTTAAATAGAGGTGTAATGATTATTCATTAAAAAAAATTATTAAGCTAGTCTAAGTATAAAAAAAATAGCAAAAAAATCGAGTAGTTTAATATTTTTTTTCGGAATAATCAGCTATAAATGAAGATATAACAATGATTTCAAAAAATATAAAAAAACAAAATTCTTGGTTTTAATCCGTAAACGATGCAGATAACTGAGTGGATGGATGGAATAGATTAACGAAGAAAAAAAAAACTGCCTGTCAGAAGACAAGCAGTAATCTAGTAATATTATTTTAAATTGTTGAGGTTAAAAAATCTTACTACCATTCTTTACTTTACTTAGTGAAGTTAATAAAATACAGCCAGAATCTGTATCACTACCTAGTATTCTAATCTCACTTTTAACGTCCCCAATTCTGATTGGTGCAAAACTGCAGACGCAGACTACTTGTTTACCAATAAGTTCTTCTGCCTCATAATTAGTTAGTTGTGCTGAACTGTTTTTACTACCGAATTCTCCTAAATCAACTGTAACTTTATACGCAGGCTTTCTTGCTCTCTTATTTAAAGAAACATTTGTAACTGTACCAACTCTCATTTCAACTTCGTCAAATTGTTCCATTGTAATCATAATATATTTCCTCCAGTATTAGTTTTCTATTGTAAAAAGTCACTAGAAATCCTATGGGAAATTATTCTGGATGAAAGTATTCGTCTTTTGTCAGACGATAAAAAACATCGGTGACATTTTTTTGTGGGTCAATAAAGTCTTTTCTCGAATAAGGATCTTCGAAAAGATATTTTAAGCCACTTTTTAAGATAACTTTGCGTGATGCTATATTATTTTTATCGAAAACAGCCATCAAGCTATTAAATTCAAATTTTTCAAAGCCATATTCAAGCATAGTTTTTAAAGTTTCAGTCATGTATCCTTTATTCCAGTAATGGCGATTAAGCATGTAGCCAATCTCAGCAGTTTTCATGAGGGAGTCAATGCGATTATAACTTACACTGCCAATCATTTTACCAGTTAATTTTTCTTCAATAGCAAATTGACCCAAAGGTGCATTCAAAAATTTGGTTACGATATAATCAGCTGCATCGTTTAAGCTTCTGTGGATATTGGACACGTATTTTGCTGTTTCTAAATCTGAAGTGAGCTCAAATAATGCATTCGTATCATCTAAGGTCATCGGTCTTAAAATTAAGCGTTCCGAATTGATTACTGGATGTTGTGCAAGCTTTATATATAAGTCACTCATTAGAATCAAACCTTTCAAAATATTAAAGGAAATTATCCCATATACTATTCATAAAATCAATTTATTTTGAATATAAAAAGGTGTTTTAACGGAATGGAAGTTCATGTAGTTGAGACAATTGTGTAACTAATGACTAAAAATAAAGATGCTTTTTTAATTTACCCAAATAGGACACTCGAATAATCTAAAATTGCATGGATTAAAATTGGAACAAACAAGGTTCCACTCTTTTTATAAGCCAAAGCAAATAGTCCGCCACCAACAATCCCTTGACCTAATAAATTACTTGAAATGTTGGTAAATAAATCTGCAAGTGAACCATTTCCAATAATTGTTGGTAAAAGTCCATGCATAGCACCAAATAGCAAACCACTAACGATTATTCCTATTCGAAAACCATATTCTTGATCTATTATTGTGAATAAGTAGCCTCTGAAAATAAATTCCTCAGAGAAGGCGACAATAACTAAGTAAAAGAAAGCTAAATAAACCCCTTTTACTGTGAAATCTCCGTTAGACAAAAACATAATTAAATAAACTACTAGTAGCAGCACACTTATCAACCGAGAGTTTTTCGTGAGGCCCACTTCACTTAATGGTCTTTTTTTCAAAAAGATCAGGGCAAAAATTAGGATGACAAATAATAGATTAGTTATAATGTCTGATAAAAACTTAATCCAAATATTTTGTGAGGTGATATCTTTTAGCGAGATTAACCAGCCTTTGTTCCATAAAAATGAAGTAGAGAAGTAAAAAAATATCCCATATAGAAAAGTCAGGATTACAGCCACTAATACAGGCTTACTAATTTTCGTCATTTTTTTACCCGTCATATACTTATTCAATAGGTCGCTCCATATTTTTTATTTAATTGTACCAAAAAAAATTAATATAGTTAATTCCGCTAATGACTGAGATTGCATAAAGGTATTTTTGGTATGTTGTTTAGGATAATTTCCACCATGCGGTTTCAGATTGTTTGTATTTAACAAAACCGCAGCTTTTTAATATGTTTTGCGATTGAGAATTGTCAATTTCAGTTTCAGCGATAACAAAGGAAACGTTGGTTTGATTGATTGCCCAGTCGCACATTATTTGCACAGCTTCAGTCATAAAGCCTTGATGTCTAAAGTTTTCCCCTAAACCATAACCAATTTCTATTTCATGATTTAGATTTGGAATATCTTTAAAGTCTGCTAAACCAACTACGACATTATCTGATTTACGTATTAAAAACCAAAACGTATGATATAAGTAATTTTTTTCATCTTTTTTAGTTTTTTTCAATTGTTCAGCAACAATTTCTAGAAAAAAGCCTTGTAAAGGTTCAGCAAAATACTGACAATTTAAATCTTTTTCTAGTCTTGGGAGATCATTTATCCATAATTCAAGTTGTTTAGCGGTTAAGGGGATTAAGTATAATCTTTTAGTTTCAAGCATCATAATACAGTGGTCCTTTCTGATATTTTTTTGAAAATGTTCAATTATGGTTAGAAAATTAATATACGGATTAACGACTGTCATATAAAAAAGTAAGCATGATAAGTCTACCAACCCTCAATATTACCAAATTAAGAAAGGGATTGTGAATGATGAAATGAATCAGATAGCTGACCAAAAAAGAGAAAACCAAATTTTAGAAAGTTCAGCAATCGCACATACTAGTATAAAAGTTGGAAGGATTGAAGAACATATAGAATTTGTTAAAAAGACGGTTTCAGATTTGCATAAGGAGAAAAATCTTATTTACTTTATGAAAAATTTAAAGGCAAGGAGTATCTTAGTAATATCGAGACAACATGCATACCAACAGATTAAGTGGTATCGCTCTCAAAAATATGGTTTACTTTTCTATCAGAATTTTTCTCTTTTTGACTTGCCAGATATTGTAGATATAGTATGGAAGAGTTGAAAAGAAACCAACTGCAATAATGATTAGAACAGTTATTAAGAAGAAGACAATCGATAAGATTTTGACTAGTCTAGATTGCTTTTTGATGAATCGAATGAATTGTAAAATACCAGATAGGATGGAACAAATTAAATATCCACCTAGAAGCGTAGACAAAATAAAATTAATAACTTTGGTTTTCATAGGAAGATCAAGAGAAGAATCAATGAATGGAAAAAAAGCCAAGCAACCATAGAGAAAAGACCCTACTAAAAAAGCTATTGAAACATAAAACAAATAATCTTTTCTTTCTTTGTAATTCATATAAATCCTCCTAAGTGATGAATTATTTAATTGAATATTAATAATAAATCAAATATTAAGAGAAGTAAATGGGAGTAATATTCCGTAAACGACCGAGATAAATGAGTGAGGAAATGGATACTTTTTTAATTTGGTAAACAAGCGGGGAACAAAATGAAAAGATACCTCGACTCATAACGGCCATTAGCAAAGGAGATGTAAAAAACCGTTTTGAAGAGATTGTAAGTGACTGGAATGAAATTCTATCGGTTGAGGTTCATTACATTTAAAAAGACAGAAATAAAGAGACGAATAAGTATAGATGTGTTCATGGGTAACAAACGATATAAATATCGCGATTGAAATAAATGGTAGCTTCGACCTATGCATTTACTCGGGATTACCTTTTAATTATATTTATAGGAATTGACTATGAAAAAGAAAAAAATCAATAACGACTTATTAGGTGTATTGATCCCAATATCTGTTGGATTGTTTGCATGGGAGATACGGAACAGACAGCAAAAGACTAGACAAATACAACGATCACCTCTGAGATCACTAATTCAACAATGAACCAAGATGTCGATAATTTAGACTATGAAGGCACGAACAAAGTCGTAACTATCAATAATAATCAATCGAATTTTTAATCAGGAAGATTTGTCACCGGCTAATGGCTCATGGCAAATCTTCTCAGACTTAGACAATTTGAATCGTGTTGGTGTCGCCAATGCGTTGTTAGGTCATGATTTAATGCCGAAAGAAGAAAGAGGCGATATTTCGTCCGTCTATCCGACAGGTCGGAAGCAGAAAACTATCTAATGGGAAATGATTATATAATCGTAGTCATTTACTGGGCTACCAACTGACAGGAGAAAATGACAACTGGAAGAACCTTTTTACAGGGACAGAACAAATGAACCAAGGAACCATGGTACAATATGAGCATCAAGTAGCAGACTATCTGAGACAGACGAAAAATCATGTGTGTTACTGTGTGACCTTTTTTCAAAGAAACCGAGTTACTTTGTCGTGGGGTGCAAATGGAAGCGTAGAGCGTGGAAGATACCACGATCAGTTACAATGTATTTATTTACAATGTATTTATTTACAATGTGGAAGATGGTTATACGTTGGACTACGTTACTGGAAAAGTAGGGAGTTGAGATTTGTTTTATGAAGAATATAAATGATATGGCATTAATGAAGGTAAAAGATGAGAGAAAAAGACAGAATTTACTTTTTTTACTAGATGATATAGATTCTGCTTATAAAAGAGAAGCTTATGGGGCCGCTTTTATCTGTTGTTTGATACTTCCAGATATATGCTCTTCAATAGACAGGAATGATGGTAAACAATCTGCTGATACAGATTATATTGACTGGTGGAATGAAAATATTTCTCCTTTATTTAAAGCCGATTTGGTAATAACGAAAAAAAATACGCCTATCATCTATCTGGTGCAGTTGGGTATGCTCTTAGATGTCATGTTTTGCATGCAGCAAACCCAAAAGGATCTAGAATTTTGAAAGAATTAAAAAAATATTACAGTCAAATTGAAGGGAAAAATGTTAACATAAAATTTCATCCTACTGCTTCACATTTTATTCTTCTTTGCTCTGAAATAGATGAATACACTATTGATATAGAAATTTCGATAAATCGACAAATCTTTACAAAAAAAATATTGGATATGGTTTTGGAAAAATATTTGGATATTGATTGGTATAAAAATCGAGTAATAACGTACTCTAAATGACATAGATATTTTTAAAATTTGTAAATACACCAGTATAATTTTAATAGTGTTATATTCCGTAGAGAAAAATTTTGAAAGTAAACTCTTAATACTAAAATTCACTGATATAACAGAAACAGAACATTGAATGTGTTACTTATGGGTATACTTATAATGGACTTTTTGATTTGTTGATTCTATGTTACTTTTTATTGTCAATTTTGTGTGACTATTAAATAGTTCTTAATGGTCAGAAACTTAAAAATTTTTGACTCTTTTAATTTACTCAAAATTAATTAGTCTACACTAGTGTCCAATGATTTACTACTATAAGTGTTATTTTTGGGTATATCCATAGGTAACACTTTCTACTTTCCAAAGAATCCTATATTAAAGTATTTTCCGTTAAACTGAAAAATAGCACATTAATATGATTACTATATAGATATTTCTAGCATTTAAAATTGTTTAGGCGTATTATAGGGCTATAAAAAATGGTCATAAATAGTATTACTGATACAACAGTGAAATTATATAGTGACTTGAGCAAACTAAGTTTACATGATTAAGGTGCAACCAAGAAATATGGGCTATGGTTAATTTAATAAATTATTTTAAGATGGAGGTTTTTTTATGTGTACAGGAACAACTATTTCATCAAACCAAGGTAATTATTATTGGGCAAGAACTATGGACTTTGCTTTTGATTTTTTTAACAGTGGTGGAGAATTGCTTTATTTTCCAGGCGGTAAAGAATTTTCAATGATTTCAGGTAACATACATTCTAAATATTCTTTTTTTGGAATGGGTATGCCAGATACCTTCTTGATGACTGACGGTATAAATAGTGAAGGTTTAACTGGAGGTTGCTTTTATTTCGAAGAAGCCACTTGTACTAGTGAAGAAAGTTTAATTAAAAAGGACAAAAAACCTGTTGTAATGGATGAGCTAGTAGCTTTATTTTTATCGCAGTGCGCTAATGTCGAAGAAGTGGCATTTCTTGCTTCAAAATTAGCAGTTATAAACAAGTCTACAAGAAATAAAATGTTAGACTTAGAAACTTTTTTACCATTACATCAGATGTTTACAGATGCATCTGGAAAATCTATTATATTAGAAGCTGTAGACAATGGGGAACTAAAAGTTTATGAAAATACTTCAGGTTCTATTGCAAATAGTCCAACATATGATTGGCACTTAACTAATTTAAGGAATTATGTAAATTTGAGTGACTACACTAAGCCTCTTCTTGAGTTAGGAGACTTAACTATTAAAGACATTGAGAGCGGATCGGGTCTCCATGGATTGCCAGGTGATTACACTAGCCCCTCAAGATATATTAAAATTACTCTTTTATCTAAAATGATGGATAAACCTGACGATTCACATGCACTAAATGATTTATATAATGTTTTTTGTTCAGTTATTATTCCAAAAGGTATAGAAAAAGATTCTCCTACAAAATCAGATTATACTGCCTATTGGGCAGGATATGATATTAATAATAAAGAATTGCAATTAAAACCTACTGCTTCAGAGACATTTACAAAAGTGACATTAGATTCTTTGATGAATAAATTTGGTGATCAACCGGGATCTATAAAAATTAATTTAGAAAAAAATTTGTATCATGAAGTTTAAAACATATAAATAATCTAGGAAAAGAATAATAGAATATATACTTCAGCTTAATTCTATAATTACTTTTTTAGAGCCAGAAACATGTTTCTGGCTCTTTTTATTTGTATTTTTAAATCGAACACAGGTATATCTTTTTGTTTAGATATATAATTCAAAAATAAGATTGTCCATTATAGGTATACTTATAATGGATTTTTTGAGTTGTCGAAATTACACCCCTCTCAATTGTCTGTTTTACGTATCTATTAAATATAAAGCTTAAACTTCGCTTTTCGTGTAGAATAATAATAAAGATACCTTTATATAAAAATTTTTTAATGATAGGATTGAATATGTGAATTATGATTACTTTAACCAATCAGCAAAAAGAAGTCCTTGAATTAATGATCCGTTTATTAAAAAATTCGGGTGTAGTCCCGATACAAGCCTTGTATAAGTATAAATATTTAAATGTTATGAGTAAATCTGATTTTGAAACTGTTAGTAAAGTTTTCGTCAAAATTTATTTAAACTCTGATTGATATGAATTTTAATATGAGTAGTAATAAAAATGAACTTAAGTAAGAGACTATTTAAACATATAAGCCTTTGTATAATCTTTTTATGCTTATAATTTTATTTGAGGAGAAGTAAAAATGAATTTAAAGGAAAGACAAAAATATATTTTAAAAAAATTGAAACAGCAAGGAACAGCTACAACAAACGAGTTGGTTAATGAATTGAAAGTTTCAAAAATGACTATAAATAGAGACTTTAGTGAGTTGGAAAAGTTAGGTGTTGTAGAATTATTCCATGGCGGTGCTATGTACATTGATACTGATATAGTCGAATATCCTATTCATGTAAAAAATGATATCTTTGTTAATGAAAAGAAAAAAATTGCAAAAAAAGTAAGCTCGTTGATAGATGATGGACACACTATCTTTTTAGAAACAGGAACAACTGTTTCTTACGCTGCAAAGGAGCTAAAAGGTAAACGTAGTTCTAATTTTTTTACTAATTCTTTATCAATTATGAAATATTTTTCAACAATTGAGGACTTAAAGCTTAATATTATTCCAGGAACATATAGACCACTTTCAGATGGGTTTTTAGGGGTAGACACCTTAGACTATATTGACAATTTATTTTTTGATTATTGTATTCTAGGTGTCGAAGGTATCTCTGAAAACGGCAGATTGAGTGTTCAATCTAAAGAAGATGCCTTTGTCAAGCAAAAAATAATTACACATTCGAAAAATAAAATACTACTTTTTGACAAAAGTAAAATCAATAAAAATTTTACATATTCATTTGGTACAATTAATCAATTTGATAAAATAATTACTGATTATCAGAATGCACAAAATTTATTAGAAAATTACTTAGTCAAGAAAGATAGTTTAATAATTGCAGGCACGTGACAAAACATAAACTAAAATATTGTATACAAGTTAAAAAAACTACTTCCATGTTTACTTTAGGAAGTAGTTTTTTTTGATAACCTAAAAAATTTAAATTTTCGCTGTTACTTTCGTTGACTTTTTTGTTACATAAAGTTACTATATGGTACAAATAGTTACTTTGAGGGTTTTCAGTAAGAAAGGATGATGAAATAGTAAATGAAAAAATTACCGCTATTTTAGGGACAAATGCAGAGTTTTCATATAATCGAATTCTTTTGCATTTTATAAAGGAGCACTTTTCTCAGAAAGCTGAAATTAACATTATTGAATTAAGTAGATTTCCAATATTTCGCGTTTCTAAAAATGTAAAAAACCTAAATGTGTAATGAAGTTAAGTGAATAAATTGAAAATAGTGATGGAGTTATTTTTAGTTCTCCTGAATATGATCACTCTATTACCTCAGCTTTAAAAAGTATACTAGAATGGTTATTCTTTCAAGTTCATCCTTTAGATGGTAAACCAACAATGATTGTTGGAACTTCTTATGGAGTAAAAGGAACAGTGAGATCTCAAAGTCATTTAAGAGATATTTTAGACTCTCCTAAGGTAAACGCTCATGTTATGTTTAGGAATGAGTTCATGCTTGGCAATGCAAAAGAAAACTTAAACCAAATGTCTGGTTTGACATGCGATGAAAGCATAAAATTTTTAGAAAAGTGCTTTGATAATTTTTCTATCTTCATAGATATGCACAATAAAAAAGATAATAGGAGAGATTTAAATGAAAATTAAATTAGTAGAATTAGCCGAACCGATACTATCCAACAACGTTATCCCAGTTGACTTAACTCAAAATACAATGGACAACAGAAAAAACAATCTGCTGAAAAAAATGATGGAGAAAGACTTAGATACTGTTCTAATTTATGCCGATAGAGAACATGGTTCTAACTTCGAGTACTTCACAGGTTTTATTCCTAGATTTGAAGAAGCTTTGTTAGTTGTTCATGTAAATGGTGATAGCTTTTTACTATTGGGTAATGAGAATACTAAAATGGTAGAATATTCAAGAATAAATGCACACTTAATTCACGTACCATACTTTTCTCTACCTAATCAACCGATGGAGCATGATGCAAAGTTCATTTCTTTTTTAAAAAATGCTCAAATAAAAGAAGATACTAAAGTAGCTGTTATTGGTTGGAAAAATTTTACTTCTAAATGTGAAAAAAACGAATATCTTTTTGACATACCATACTATATTATTGATAATATTAAAAAGTTAGTGAATAATGATCAAAAAATTACTAACGGAAGTGATTTATTAATATCACCACGTTCTGGTTTGAGAATATATAATAATTCGAATGAAATAGCACATTATGAATATGGTGCTACGCTTTCCGGTATAGGAATTTTAAATACGCTTAATCATATAAATGTAGGAAAGACAGAGCTTGAAATAGCAAATTATTTAACATTGTTTGGACAACCCAACAATGTGACAACTATCTGTTCCACAGGAGACCGATTTTCAAATGCAACATTGTATCCTAGAAATAAAGAATTAGCTCTAGGGGATAAATTCTCTGCTTCCGTTGGATACAAAGGAGGTCTTTCTAGTAGAGCAGCATATGTTGCAAGTAGCAAAGATGAATTGTCCGATCCAGAAAAAAATTACGAAGCTATTTTGGCTAAGCCATATTACTCTGCATTAGTAACCTGGTTAGAAAGCATTCATGTTGGTTGCAAGGCAGGAGAAATCTTTAGAAAAATTGAAGAAGTACTTCCACAAAAAAAATATCACTGGGAACTAAATCCAGGACATTTCGTTGCCGATGAGGAGTGGATGTCCTCACCTTTTTATGATAAATCTCCTATTGAAATAAAAAGTGGCCAACTTTTTCAAATAGATATAATACCAAAAATAGATGAATTAGGTGGCGTAGGCTGTGAAGACGGAGTTGCTATTGCTGATGAATCTTTAAGGAAAGAGTTAGAAAATGATTACCCGGAATTATGGACACGAATAATCAGACGTAAAGAGTACTTGAAGAAAGAATTAAATATTAATATCTCAGAAGATGTTCTACCTTTAAATGATATAGTTGGGTATTACAGACCCTATTTATTAAATCACAAGACTGCTTTCAAAGTTGAAGAAATGTAAATTAAGGAGATAGAGAAATGACATTTAAAGAAGAATTTCCAATGAGGAGAACCAAGGATCAAGTAACTGATGTTTCGGAAATAATTAAAATATTTGAAACAGCTCATTATATTCACTGGGGGATTAATGATAAAAAAAGCGTCTATCCGTATGTAGTTACTACAGATTATGGTTATGAATACGTCAATGATGTACTAACTATATATATTCACGGTGCTCCTGCTGGACGAAAAATTGATTTAATTAAGGAAAATCCTCACGTAGGCTTTAATATCGAAACAGAAACAAGTCTATGGTCTCCTGTAGAAAAAAATGATTATAATTTTACAACTAATTACAAGTCTATTATAGGAACGGCTATTGGAGAGGTTTTAGAAAACCCTACAGACAAAGCACATGGACTAACCCTATTGATTAATAGAGAAACAGAAGGCGGATTTTCAGATTCAGACTACAAAAAACATGATTTAGATTA
Organism: Enterococcus sp. JNUCC 77; assembly: GCF_054819945.1. Taxonomy (NCBI): domain Bacteria; kingdom Bacillati; phylum Bacillota; class Bacilli; order Lactobacillales; family Enterococcaceae; genus Enterococcus; species Enterococcus sp. JNUCC 77. The sequence goes on along the minus strand of NZ_JBTHIG010000002.1, from coordinate 369,138 downwards.
TGTAAAAGTAGTTAAATTTACTGTGCAACATTTAAGTGCCAAGCACCATTTTAGAACCAAAAATACTTGATAAAAATAAAGATAACCATTTAGTGTTGGAGAATAGTGTATAAAAGAATTATCCTGTTTCTTAGGATAGTTCTTTTATTATCAATAATATTCTATTTTGAAAATGTATATTATTTTTTTCAGACATGGGACATAGTATGGGCGTTACTCGATCTAAGTTGTATAACATTAGATACATTTAAAATTATCCATTATAGCTGTACTTATGGTGGACTTTTTGATTTGTTGCTTTTAAGTCATACTACTTGACTGATAAATATTATTTAAAGGGTCAGAAACTTAAAATTTTTTTACCTTTTTAATTTACTCTGGACTTACTAGTTTAAACTAATGTCTAAAATTTATGTTCAATTAATATATCAAATTAAGGTATAATGACTAATAAAAGAATGGTGATATTTTTGAAAATAAGGCACAACAGTTTTTTCAGAGTTTATATTTACAAGAGAACAGTTAAAAAAATTTATCTCCACTGATTATATAAGCGGTAATAAGTACCCGATACGGGTTAGAAACTACACTTTATTTTTCTAGTTCAGGAGATATTTTGAATGTATGGCTATTAGATTTACTAAAAAAAGTAAAACAAGATTATTTATTAAAATTAGAGGAACAACAAATCGTTGATCTGCTAATTATAGCTGAGTCAAATAAGGTATGACTATTAATCATTTAATCTATTATTTAACATAAAGATTGAAAATATATACTTAGATTTGGAAATTTCAGAGTTCTTAACTTTTTAATGTTTTTACTAACTGGACAATGTAATCTAAATTTATATCCATTAAAAGAAGAGATGTACATATGAAAAAAATAGTTAAAACAATCCCTTTAATTCTTTTATTATTAATTGGATTAGCTTTAATTTTTAATAACCAGATAAAAAATCTTATCATTAGTCAAACAAGTGAAAATTATCAAGTTTCCAATGTAACAAAAAAAGAAATACATAAGAATCAAAATAAGAAAGAAACATTTGATTTTGATGGAGTGCAACCTATTAGTAGTGAAGCTGTGTTAAGAGCTAAATTACCTAACAAACGTTTACCAGCTATTGGTGGAGCAGCGATACCTAGCGTAGCTATTAATTTACCTATATTTAAGGGACTATCCAACGAAGCATTGCTGTGGGGTGCAGGCACGACCAAAGAAGATCAACAAATGGGAGTGGATAACTATGGATTAGCAAGTCACCATGCTTATGAGGATGACTTATTATTTTCACCTCTAGGAAAAGTTAGTTTGGGCGTAACTGTCTACTTGACTGACTTAGAAAATATTTATGAATACAAAGTCACTTCAAAAGAAAAAGTTGATCCGACAGCAGTTCAATGGCTAGATGAAGTACCCGATAAGTCACTCGTTACTTTAATTACATGTGGAGATGTTAGCGGAGTAAACAGAGTAATAGTTCAAGGAGAGCTACAACAAATAGTTCCTGTATCAAATGCTTTTAACTTGGAAGAAAAGACCTGTTAAAATTATATAAATCACATTATACTAAGTAAAAATTTAACTATCCGGTGTATTATATGCATAGAGCATTAAAAAGCAATTGAAGTTTACTCCATGGTTAATAAAAGTATGAGAATATTTTATTAAATTTCAGTGAATGAATTTCTTTATATTGGAGGAAAATAATGAACAATAATTTTATTCACATTGTCAACGCTACACAAAATAATTTAAAGAATATATCGGTAAAGATCCCTAAACATAAACTGACTGTAGTAACCGGTGTATCTGGATCGGGAAAGTCTTCTTTAGTTTTTGATACATTAGCTGCAGAATCGCGAAGAGAATTGAATGATACTTTTTCTAGTTATATTCAACACATGTTGCCTAAATATGGTCGGCCAACTGTTGAAAGAATTGACAATTTGCCGGTAGCAATTCCTATAGAGCAAAAAAAATTATCAGCGAATTCTCGTTCCACCGTTGGAACATACACAGAAATTTATACTTTTTTGCGATTATTATTTTCTAGGGTTGGAAAACCATTTATTGGATATTCGGATTCCTTTTCATTTAATCATCCAGATGGTAAATGTCCTAAATGTGATGGATTAGGTTATGTAACAGAAATGGATATCCACAAGTTGATTGATTTCAATAAGTCGTTAAACGAGAGTCCAATTGATTTTCCAACTTTTGGCTTTGATGCTTGGCGTTGGAAACGGTATGCATACAGTGGTTTATTCGATTTAAACAAAAAGATTAAGGACTATACACCAGAAGAACTGGAGCTATTATTATATGCACCTCAGCAAAAACTAAAAAGTCCGCCTAGCCGCTGGCCAAAAACAGCTTTATACGAGGGTATTATTCCTAGAATGAATCGTAGTATTTTGCACAAAGATGATGCTAAACGTCATAAAAAAAAGATTGATTCTTTTGTTACAACTAAATTCTGTCCTGCATGTCATGGTAGTCGGGTTAATGAAAAAGTTAGAAGCTGTAAAATAAACGGTAAAAATATTGCTGATACGGTTAGTTTTCCCTTAGAAACTTTAATTGATTTCCTAAATTCGATTCAGGATGAATTAGCCAAAGAAATTAAAGTAGAAATAATTAGCCGTTTAAGATCGCTTAATAATCTGGGATTAAGTTATTTAACACTGGATCGCTCAACGGGGAGTTTATCTGGAGGAGAGGCTCAACGAATTCGTATTGCAAAATATATTACCAATGCATTGAATGATGTGTTATATGTTTTAGATGAACCAAGTGCAGGTTTACATCCAAAAGATATTGATCGAATTAAGCTGGCCTTAGGTACTTTAAGAGATAAAGGAAACACGATTGTTTTAGTAGAACATAATCCGCAATTAATTGAAATTGCTGATTACATCATTGATGTAGGGCCTGGGGCAGGAGAATTCGGTGGGCAAATTCAGTTTGCTGGACCTTATACTGAGTTTGTAAAACAAGATACAGCTACAAGTGTGGCACTAAGAACCAAGGTTGCTTTAAAAACAAAACCACGTAGAGCAAAAAATTATTTAGTAGTCAACAGTGCAAAGGAACATAATTTAAGAGGATTTTCGACAAGCATTCCTTTACAAACTTTGACTGTTTTATGTGGTGTAGCTGGTTCAGGTAAATCATCATTGGGGGAAATAATCCGCAAAACTGCGATTGATAAACAATTAGAAGTAGTTGCTATATCACAGAAGAGTATAGGCGTTAACTTACGATCGACTCCATTAACTTATCTGGATATTTTTGGTAAAATTCGTCAATTATTCGCGAATGCAAACAATGTTAGCTCAACTTTGTTCAGTTATAATTCTCAAGGAGCCTGTCCCCATTGTAAAGGAAAAGGGGTTGTTACATCAAATATGGCTTTTATGGATGATGTTGTCACTACTTGTGAAGTTTGTAAAGGTTCACGATACAAATCCGAGGTATTGAACTACACTTATCGAAAAAAAACTATTGTAGATATTTTAGATATGACAGTCATGGAAAGCTGTACTTTCTTTCAAGATGCTTCATTTGAATCAGATCTACAAACACTTATTGAAGTTGGCTTAGGGTACTTAAGACTGCATCAATCTCTTACTACCCTTTCCGGAGGTGAGCTACAACGATTAAAGCTAGCTAATCAGTTACACAAAAAAGGGGCTTTTTATTTACTAGATGAGCCTACTGATGGACTACATTTAAAAGATATTGAATACTTAATGGAATTATTCAATCGATTAGTTGAAAAAGGTAATACTGTCGTTTTATTGGAGCATCATCTAGATGTTATTAAGCAGGCAGATTGGATAATTGAGCTAGGTCCCGAAGGTGGTACCAAAGGTGGTGCATTAATATTTGAAGGTACTCCATTAAAATTAGCCGGTTCGAATGACAAGATTACAGGTGTTTATATGTAAAAAATGACTCAAAAAATCTAATGCCCACTAATCCAAGTTTATTTTGTTTAAAATAGCCTGTCGACTATAAAGAATATTTATTTTAGTAATAGTGATATACTTAACATAACTTTGAATATTAAAAGCAGACCCATCTGGGTCTGCTCTTTTCTGTTTATTTACGTAAATCACATTATTCTAAGTTAAAAAAGTGATAAAATCGTACTCTATGATTTGTAGAGTACGATTTTCACTTACTTCTACAATCAATAGGTAGGTTAAAATTAATACATGAAGCATACTTAAACACAAGGAGGTTATTTAGTTGAAAATTAGTAAGCAAATCAAAGATAATCGAACACTCAACCATTTAACACAAAAAGATTTAGGTGATTTATTAAATGTATCAGATAAAACTATTTCTAGTTGGGAAAATGGGCGCACCTACCCCGATATTTCTCTTATTATCAAACTATCTGAACTATTTAATTTATCCTTAGACGATTTTTTGAAGGAGGATAATACAATGATTAAAAAAATTGATATGGATCTTAAATTGAAAAATATTTATAAATATCTTTTATTTGGCTTAATTATTACACTTATAGGAATAGCAATATTTTTAAATATGTATCAATATCGTAATCAATGGGTAGATAGATTCAATCCTTTGATGAAAATGGATGTTGGGTATGTCACACTTCCAACAGATGTTTCCTACAACGGTGGAAAAGAGTTCAACGAAACTAGTAAAGACGTACAAATTCCAGATCCTTATAAAAATATGATTGTTTTAGATTCTCCTTTTGGTGACGTTACTAGATTAACTTTTCAAGGAGGACAATCTCCTAAAAATAAAAACTATGCAATGGTTCAGCACAAGGGCTTGTATGTAAAATCGATAGCTTTTTTATCTTGGGAAGCAATTCCCCTAGCTTATAGAGAAAATATGGAAAAAAAATATGTCCCTTCAGATGACGAATTTTCATCAAATCATTTTAAGCGAATTTTTACTAATTAACCGTTATTTAACTGGCAAGGCAACATAATCTAGCTTAACCCAAGGAGCAAGCCCACCAAGCCTTTGGTGGGCTTCTTTTGTGAATTTTAATTGGTCTAGCTAAAATGACTGATCAGAATCCCAATTTTTCAACATTCCTCATTTGTCCTAGTTTGTGATTTTTGGAGAGTTCTATTATCACTTTTAATTATTTTATCAAACACTCTAAATGTTTTTGAGATATTGATTTTAACGAGTTTTTTCTATTTTCTCAAAGTATTAAACGATACATATTATATTTATGTAACGTTAATACAAGCTGATAAAAATAAAGACTGTTTCACCTATTCGAGATAAAAAAATAGAAGATATGTTAAAAATTTTGTTTAGTACCTTATATAGAGAAAGAAATCTTTTAATATTTTCTATAGGCATAAATACTGCGTGTATAATTTATGATTTACGTCAATTAAAATTATCTGATGTTAAGGATTCTGTAGAATAAAATTATTAGTCAACTCTCATTTTAGACGAGAGTTTTTTTGCTCATAAAAAATATTACTAGCATACCCACAGGTGACACTTTTTATTCACAATTAAAAAAATACACAATGTTATACCAAGTAATTTTCTATATATTGAAGCCAAACTCAAAACAGGAATCTAACGAAAAACAGATTACTGTTTTAATATTTTTCTGAAAAGACATTTGTCTAACAATTACATAAAACGCTTTCATATAATGCAACCATTTATAGACTATTGACGTTGATTCAGTACGAAAATTACTTTAAAATCATATAAAAAGAGGGGATAACTACTATGGATATAGATAATTTGATTAAAAGATACTCAACTGCAACTCAACTATTAGAGTATTGTCCTTATAAAATTCTTCGAGAAATTATAATTGTAGAATTTTCAAAAGGAGAATTTTTTCTAACTCGTGGTAACATCTATGATCATGTTTTTTATATAGTAAATGGAACTGTAGATATTTTTATTGATAATTTTAAGGACAAACAAATTATTTTAGATTCTTATGAATCCGGAAATTTTATTGGTGAGCATGAAATATTTAATAGTCAGCCTTTTAGTTCTTCAGTAGTTTCAACGAGTAAAATCATTTTGTTGAAAATACCAAGAAAACAATTTCTTGAATGGTTATCCTTAGATAATCATCTGAATAATATTCTTATAAATTCTTTATGCAACCAAATATATAAACTAAGCAATTTGGTGGAAACATACTCTTTATTGACTACAAAGGAACAAGTCTGTTTGATACTTTCTCAACTTTCACCAGATAACAGTATTATTTCAAGAAATAGCTTGTTAAAAAAAATTTCTTCGACTACTAGAAGCGTCGATAGAGTTTTGTTAGAACTAAAGTCAAAACAAATAATTATGAATAGCAATGGAAATATACAAGTTAATGATTTTGATTTATTAGAAAAATTTGGAGGTAGTATATGACAAATATTGAAAAGGTAGAAGCTCATATTCAGTTAGGAAATTCGATTAATGTTAAAAAAGCAATAATCGCAGGTGATCCAGCTAGAGTTTCCAAGATAGCAAAATTTTTAGATAATCAGTCAGAACTGAAATTTAATAGAGAATTCAAATCAATTGTAGGTTACTATCGTGGAGAAAAAATTTTAATTTTATCAACAGGTATTGGAGCCCCTTCAACTGCAATAGCGATTGAAGAATTATTTAATATTGGTGTAAGCCAAATTGTACGAGTAGGTAGTTGTGGATCTCTTAATGATAATTTGGGTATTGGAGATGTCGTCGTTGCTACAGGAGTGGTTCGCGAGGACGGCTTGTCTAAAGAATATTTACCTTTGTCATTTCCCGCATGTCCAAACAATACTTTTCTAGAATCTTCTTTTAGAATTTCTACAAAAGATATTAAATATGGGATAATAAGAAGTCATGATGGATTTTACATGAAAACTAATTATCAAAAAGAATCCTTTTGGTCTGAATACAATGTGCTTGCATCAGATATGGAAACAAGTATTTTGTATGTCATTGCAGCTGTACGCGGAATTAAAGCGCTGTCTATTTTAAATACAGTAGTAGAATTCAATGAATCGTTAGAAGAGGGGGTTAATGACTTGGTGAACGGTAATGCAAAAATGCTGAAGGGAGAAAAAACATCTATACAATTAGCTTTAAAAATTCTAACAGAAGGAGATTAATTATGAAGAAAGTACATTCACTTTTAAACAGCAAACAATGGGACATCGGTTGGATCTCTCTAGGAATAATTTTAGTTATTATAAGTACTATTATAAGTAGCAACGGAAATATTACTTTAGCAACGGTTACCTCTTTTTTAGGCAGTATCATAGGAATGACAGTTGTATTATTATTAGCTAACCAATCAGGTAAATTCGCTACAGGGTTAGGAGTAGTTGGTGCCTTATTTGATACTTTTAACAATTATATGTTTGGCTTATCTGGAATGATGTTTGTGGGAATTTATGCATTTTTTATTTATTTGAAAGGTTTCTTTTCGCTAGGTAAACAAATAGCAGTTACTAAAGTTACTAAATCTAACTTAATCGTATCACTATGCATTGCAGTTGCAGGAGGCATCTTATTACTTACTTATGGCTCAACAATACTTCCTAATAATGCGCCACAATGGGTCATATACTGTAACGCACTTGTATTCATCATACAAGTAGTTTCCCAATATTTGATGGTTGAAGGTAAAGCAATCGGTTGGGTAGGGTTTACAGTGATTAATGTAATTAATTTATGCTTACAATCATATGTTTATATAAGTGGCGCCAATCCAGCAGCTCTAGTATATTTAGCTATGACATTTATGTTTTTACTAAACTCAGTAAAAGCACTTGTCTTATGGTATGGGTTTGGAGAATAGAGAGGAGAACTAAAATGAAAACTACTTTAATAATCGATCATCCTTGGGATAAGAGTTTTAATCATGCACTAAAGAATAATTTAGTTAATCAACTAAAGGAAAATCATGTCGATTACCATCTTGTTGACCTATATAAAGACGGATTCAACCCTATACTTGAAACAAAAGATTTAGCAACTTATCAAGCAGGTCTTTCAAGTGATCCCATAGTCAATAAATATATTAACATATTGAGAGATACTAATAAACTTATCATTATTTTTCCAATATGGTGGTATAGTTGTCCGGCAGGATTTAAAGGATTCATGGACAAGGTTTTTCTAGATGGGGTAGCTTTTCACGATGATGGGTCCGGACTTAAACCTTTATTAAATATTAAATCTGCACATATTTTTACAACTTCTGAACAGCCAACAGATAGTTTACGTGAAAGATGTGAGAATTCATTTGAAGGTCAAATTATTACTACTTTAAAGGATATTGGTATTGAAAATGTGTATTGGGACAATTTAGGGACTATTAGTACCTTAACTGATAGTGAAAGACAGAATTTTATAACCTCAGCCAGTAAAATAATACGTACGTGTAATGAATGAAAATTCTTTTTATATTTTTCAAAAGTGTTGCTTGTGGACATACCCAAAGGTGACGCTTTTTATTTTGTCATTAATATTGCTATAAAGGCTTATATCGAATTTTTTTAATGTAACTTTTGAGTGTATATTAATTATGATTGAAACTGTCCGTTATAGGTATACTTATAATGGACTTTTTGTTTTTTTGACAATATACGAACTACACCTGCCTATTTTAGATGTCCATTAAATATATGAGTTACAAATATTGATAAATAATTTGTGCAAAATTCTTAGATTCACATAAAAAACTATAAAAAACCAATAATAATTCACAATTAAAAAAATTATGTTATTATAAAACAATAAGAAAGTGCTTTCACAAAGAAAGGAGTATATTTCATGAAAAAAATTGTTTTAAGCGTAGGTTTGTTGGCTGGTTTAGGATTAGGTTTATGCTCAGGGATAGAAGCAAAAGCTGAAAACTTGGGGTTAGAGAATCTGTTGTTCAGATCGTATAATCCGAATTCTGGAGAACATTTTTTTACTACTGATTATGCGGAAGCAAGTTGGTTAGCTAGTCAAGGTTGGGTTGGAGAACAAACTGCTTGGAGTGTCCCAGAAAAAGGTGACATTGTTTATCGTCTATACAATCCGAATGCAGGAGACCATATTTATACTAAAAGTATCGTAGAATATGACTGGTTAGCTGAACAAGGTTGGACTCAAGAAGGGGAATCTTTCTTAAGTGATACTAGAGATGAGGTACCAGTTTATCGTAGTTATAACAAGAATGCTTTAAAAGCAGGTGCTCATATGTTTACTACTAGTAAAAGTGAACATGATGGTCTTATTAATATCGGATGGAATAATGAAGATATATCTTTTTATGCAGAGTCTTCTTATTCTAAATTAGAAAAAGAAGTTGCCTATTGCGAATCAACATTCAAAGAAGAAGACTATCCTACCGCAGATTTTGCAGAATTCGAAGCTACTTTAACTACTGTTAAAGCGACTTTAGAAAATCCAAATTCAACAAAAAATGACTTATTGCAAGCTTCAATTGATTTGCATAATGCTGCTTCAAAACTTCTATCAATAGTTGAATAATTTCAAAAAAAAACTACGGAGGGTCACTATGAAAAAATTAGTAAAAGTTTCTATGCTAGTTGGTTTGTCTATCATTGGTTTAAATATTTATTCAATTAATAGTTTTGCAGAGGAAATTCCTAGTAATGAAGTTGACAAAAGTATATTAAGTGAACAAGAAAACAGTCAGATACAAGCAGTGACTGATTCTGAAATATCAACCTCTACGATTCAAGATGATTCTTACGAATTAGAAAAACAAAAAGCTTTAGATGCAGGGTATACTTTATAACAGTTTGAAGCAATTATGTCTATGCCCAAATATGATGCTGTTACCTCGAAACCTGAAACTAGTACGTCGATGACTGTAGATCAACAGAAAGTTGTTAATTTAGCAATAGATTTGGCAAAGAGAAATATTCCATATGTTTGGGGAGGAAAAACTCCCTCAGGGTTTGATTGTTCAGGATTAACATGATATATATACTTGAATACAGTTGGAGTAAATATAGGAGATTGGACAGTACCTCAAGAATCCAGCGGAAAAGAAGTTAGTTTATCTTCATTGAAACCAGGCGATTTGTTATTTTGGGGATCTAGAGGTAATACGTATCACGTGGCCCTCTATATTGGAAATGGACAGTACGTCCATGCGCCTCAACCGGGTGAATATGTTAAAGTCGCAAATATTGACTGGACATACTTTGCACCGAGCTTTGCTAGACGGGTGCTGAGTGATGCTCCAGTAAATAGACCTAGTACCAATGGACAACGGGATAATGAACAATTTGTATTCAGAATGTACAATGCTAATGGTGGCAGCCATCATTATACTACGGATGTTAGTGAAGCCTCTGGCCTACAAGATGTTGGTTGGAAATATGAAGGAGTTGGATGGGCGGCACCAAAAACTGGCAACAATGTTTATCGATTATACAATTCTAATAATGGACGTCATATGTACACATTAAGTGCAGGTGAAAGAGATAGTTTAGTACAAGCCGGTTGGAAATACGAAACAATTTCTTGGAAATCTGGTGGAAACATAAAAGTCTACCGTGTCTATAACCCGAATGCAAAAGGTTCTCAAGAAAGTCATGTGTATACGACAAGTACGCCTGAATATAAAAATTTAGTGAACGCTGGTTGGAAATATGAAGGAATAGCGTGGTATGCTCTCCGTGAAATGCAATAAATCTAGATTTATTGCATTGGATTTACGATAATTTATATTAATTTTATTGAAAAGTCAAAAAGGTTTCTTCTTTTTGACTTTTTTTAAATAAGAATCAAAGAGCGCAAAATGAAATAAGGAGTGTTAAAAAAATGAATGATTCAAGCGTAGTTAAAATAAAATACTGTAGCATACCTATATTACTTTTCCTCTCATTTTTACTGGTTTTTCCTACCACTACTAATGCGGAAGAAAAACCTCCAACTCCACTGTTAATTGGTATTAAAAATCAAATGAATTCCGTAATCTCCGGACAGACAGGAGAATTAGAATATTATTTCACAACAGTTCCGGAAATTTCCGCAAAAGGAAACGTACAATTTACTTCTTCCAATCCAGATGTTTTATCCATAGACAATGACGGGAAATGGATTGCTCTCAAACCTGGTGAAACAATTATATATTTCAAGGTCAAATTAAATGAAGAATCAGAAAGAAAATTTTTGGAAAAATATAGTTATGCAGATGTACCAGAAACGTATTCTTCATTTTTTCATGTCGCTGTTACTTCAGAGTTTAGTTATGTGTATAGACTTTATAATATGAATAGCGGAGAACACTTTTATACAACTGACATTCTTGAAAAAGATTCACTAACTAAATTAAGTTGGGTTGATGAAGGAGTTGCTTGGAACTCTTACAAAGGTCAAGAACGTGTGTATCGACTATATAACCCCAATACAGGCGATCACCATTTTACTACAGACAGACCTGAAGTGGATTTTCTAATTTCAAAGGGTTGGGTTGATGAAGGAGTTGCTTTTTATTCATTAAAAAGTGGGACTGAATCAATATACCGCTTGTATAATCCAAATGCGAGTGTAGGGACACATCATCTTACAAAATCAAATGATGAACGACAACAATTAATAAGTAGTGGGTGGATTGATGAAGGGATAGCCTGGTATGAAAAATAAAGAAATACCATTAATAAAAAAATATAAGCATAAGGGTCAAAAACTTAAAAGTTTTCGACCCTTATCTTTTTCTTGATATAATTGATTTTACAAAGTGTCAAAAACTTATGTCCAGAAAAGAGCGTGATTTTATGTCAGTTTTTGGTTATTCCAGAGTGAGTACTAGTAGCCAAGATTATAAAACCCAGATTAAAAAACTAGAAGATGCTGGGGCTGAAAAAATATTCAGCGAAAAATATACTGGTACAAAAAAAGAAGGTAGGAAAGAATTAGCAGAATTAATTTCTATTACAAAAACAGGAGATAAAGTGCTGGTCACAAAAATCGATCGACTAGCAAGAAGTATCGTCGATTTAAATTCAATTATTTCTTCACTAAATGAAAAAGGTGTCACAATATCATTCTTAGAAAAGGCTTTAACCTTTGAACCTCAGAAAAATGATTCAATGCAAACATTAATGATGAATATGCTAGGGAGCTTTGCTCAATTTGAAAGGGACCTAATTGTGACACGTACGCAAGAAGGGAAACAGTGACAATGAGCAAATAATAAAAACTATAAAGAAGGGCGTCCAAAACGAGTGATAAATGAATGTTATAAACACGCCTTAGAATTAATAGAAACAATAAGTATGAGAGAGGTAGAAAAGAAGACGAATATTTCATTATCTACGCTGAAGAGGATAAAAAAGCAAGCACGCGAAGAAAATATTTTAAATACCAAACATTGATTTCCAGTATTAAATAGTAAACAAGGGATATATAAGATTTGTTCCAGCAAATTAAAAATAAAGATACCCACTAGATTGGCTACGAGATAAATAATTCATGGAGTATTTGAGAGAGGTAATATACACTGGTGGAAACTTCAATGATCGAAATGTTCTGCTATTTTCAATTGGTATAAATACAGTCTATCGCATTTATGATTTACAGCTGCTAAAGTTATGGCTTGGTAACCTATCCCTATTGAGGGACATTTCAATAGGAATAAATAGCTGGTTGTATATTCATTTACCATCAGAAATACTGATAAAGTAGCAAAAGAGTTAGGATTATAAATATGATATACTGAACGACGTAGTAAGTTTATGGCGGTTGGCTATTTCAGGGGGTGGTGCTTATGAGCATTTTCCTACTTCATAGAAGGGAATAGCATTTTTGTCTGTTGCTGAAGCAATCAGTTTAATGTTCCAGTTTGGAACACTGCTTGTTGCACTGGTTGCCTTGATGGTGACTCTTAGCAAAAACAACAAAAAATAGACCGCTGTAACTTTGGCAGGTTACGGTCTATTTTTGACTAAATAATCTAAGCCACCGTCTTAAACGGGCTACATTTTAGGGAGTTACGTATCGAGCGTAGCTCCTTTTTACGTATTAAGTATATCATGGACGATTCTTTTTTTCTAGTTTGGAAATTTTATCAATATAAAAAGATCACGAGCTTAAAATTTTCACACTATAATTTGAGTGCATTTTAATTCCTTATCTAAACATATGTTACTTCATTGATTTTATACTTATATTTACCTAATTTTTTGGAACAATAGCTATTGCTCGAATATTAAAACCGGGGGCACCTTCTACTTTCGGTACTCCGATAGAGATTGCTCCACCGATCGCAGGAAGCTCCGTTAAATGATTCAGCACCTCAATTTGAAACTTCTCTTGTTGTAACCAATATAATTCTCCAATTAGTCCAGAATTTTTCTTGCAGTCAATTGCTGAATCAGTGTCTAATGTTTCGTGACCTATTGCGGTTACATTTCGCTTTTCGTGTAAGAATTGTAAAGCCTCTATCGACCATCCAGGTGTATGTGCTTGCCCATCACTTCCAGTATTGTAGAAAGAAGCAGGATTGTTCCAACGCTTGGACCACCCACTTGCAAAGGCTACAAAGCTATTTTCTGGAATTATTCCATATTCATCTTCAAAATTATTAATATCTTTAACCGTTAATGAATAATCAGAATTTTTTATGACTTCTTTTTCTTTATTAATAACAATTAATGGCAGTAAAAAATTTTTTATTGGCAGTTGATCCACCGACAAACTATCTTCTACAAAATGTATCGGAGCGTCAATATGTGTCCCGTATTGTGTGACAAGTTGATATTCTTTTGCAAAAAAACCATTCTCTTTTACTGTCATCAATGTTTTTTCTTTCATCGGTCGAAATGATTGAAAATAAGGAATTCCTTCATGAATATTATGGCTTAGATCAACCCACTTTTGATTCTTTAATAATTCAATACTTTTTGTAATATCACTCATACTATCCCTCCTTATTCGTTCTGCTATTTTTAGCTTGTATCAAGAGTATCGAGAAAATAGTTACTAGTCAAACTCCATCTGTGCCGTATTAAGATAAAAAAACAACTTTTAGGTGTTTCTAGCATTTTTAAATTTTTAGAGTATTCTTATTTGTCATGCGAACAATGTTTACTATAATTGTTTTGAAGGAATGATTTTCACATGATTAATTTTGGAAAAGAACCGGTGTCAGATTACTTTTTAATCTATATAAAATCCTTTTGCGTTTCTGTTGAATGTGTAGAACGAGGTCTTAATCTACTGACAACTAATTTTTTTGGTCCCTTTTTCAGTTGCATTTAACAAATTGATTACTTTTTTTCCTACTTAGCCCTAGCTAACTTCATCCAACTATTTAGGTTAATCAGTTTCTTCTATCTTTAGTGGACTCTATTTCCTTCTAGCAAGATTTTCAAATAAAACCTCAGCACATAAATAGATAAAAAAATTCCCAGTGCATTTATTATTTTTTAAACCCAAACTGGTTGCCAAGTAACGCCGAATTTATCCACGACCCAAGCACATTTGCGTATATTGCCTACGCTTTCTGGACCCATCATTACACTACCTTCTTTTGACAAGGCAGCAAAAATTAAATCAAATTCGGCTTCATCTTGACATTCTAAGTATAGTGAAGAGGCCCAATTAAAATCTGGCGCTGGATATTGACTGGCCATATCTAAAAACATGATTTTTTGTCCTAATAACGACAGCATCCCATACATAATACGTTGACCTTCTTCAGCCGGCATGTGAGGATTATCTGTGCCATAGGGTTCTGCCATTACAACTTCTGCTTCCGGTAAATTTTCTGCATAAAATTCAAGAGCAGCCTTGGCTTCACCATTGAAAGTTAAAAATGGAATTACTCGTTGTTCACTCATTATGTTTCCTCCTTCAAATTAAATTTCTATTAGATCAGCTCTACTCAATTATCGAATACCTAAAAAAATTTTGATATGAGCATAGACCTCAACAATTTTTTCTGTTTCATTGATTATTTTTCACTGTCAGAATATTACTAATTCTAACACCTTGCTGAAAAAATCTAAAATCATTTTAATTTTTTAAACTTCTCATAATTGTTTTGGAATAGTCCTTGTATCAGAGGTGCACACTCAATTATGTTCCAGATACCCCTAGACTATCAAATGTTTGATAGTAGGATACCTTATAAATTTAGCATATTAATTTTGGATAACAAAATTAAAACCAAAACTATTACCTCTGACAGGGGTAGAGAATTCACTAAGCATGTAGAAATTACTCAAGAATTAAATGGTGTTCAATTTTATTTCCCTGATCCTCAAGCACCTTGGTAAAGAGGAACAAATGAAAATACAAATGGATTATTAAGAGACTACTTCCCTAAACTAAAAGAACTGATTCAGAAATGAAAATGAAGAAGCCGAGTTTTAAGGCAGGATTTTATGATCCATCTTCCGATTCGAGCTTTCTTTCACTTCTACTATAACTTATGAGGTTATAGCGGTAAGAAAATCCGTCAACTTTCTTACAAACCCATATTAGTATGTTTTGCGGGCTTAAAAATATTTCCTGTCAGAAGACAAGCCGTAACATGGTGAATGGTTTAATATTGATGAGATTAAAATAGTTTACTATTGTTTAGGGTTATCCATTCCACTAAATATAGTTCACCTGTTAGATGACGATGTAGAAGTCAGTGATTCTTGAGAATAAATAATAATAAATTGAGCAACATATGTATTATTAATCAATGAATAAATAGGTTTGAGCAATTTTGAAACTCCTATCGATTCAAACCTTCTCATACGAGAATATCTTAAATGATGAATATTTTAATCAAATAGTACTTCAGACTGACAAAAAATATTCAAATCTATGATATTCTATTACTAATAGGTAACTAGTTACCTAATCCAGCATGAGCTATATATGCGAGTGAAATTAATTCATTTAGGAGGTTTTATGAAAAAAATGGGAATAGCATTAGGTCTTTTATTTGCAATTTCAGGATTAATTATTATGTATGAAAGTATCGATTACTCTCCAGTGAAGAGTGATTTCGAACAGAAGAAAGAAAAAATAATTAGCAGAAAACAAAATCATAGAGATGCTGTTTTTTCTGATGATGAATTAATGAAATATCCAGAAGCTTTAAGAAATTATTTTAGGGTTTGTGGATTCATAGATAAATCTAAAATGACTTATTCGATTGCTAAGTATAAAAATGTCGATTTCATATTGAATACTAAGCAAAAACCGCTAAAAATTGATTATGAAAGAGTAAATGATGGAGTGACTCCGAATGTTTTAGCGTTTATTGATACGAAGTTTTATGGCATTCCTTTTCAAGGGGTTGATTCATACGACGGTAAAGACGGATCTATGAAAGGTGTTTTAGGAAAGAGTATTACTCTTTTTGATGAATCTGGAGAAGACTTTTATACAGGGAGCCTGGTCACTTACTTATCTGAGTGCTTACTGGTACCAACTGCAGCACTTCAAGATTTCATCGCTTGGAAAAAAATTGATAATCATGTGCTTGAAGCAACATTGAAATACAACGGATATGAAGTTAAGGGGAATTTCTATTTTAATGATAAAGGAGAACTTGAAAAATTTACAACGAATGATCGTGTAGCAATTGATTCATCTGGTAAAAAAACTCAAGCGCCCTGGAGTGCAATATTTTCTAACTATGTGTCAGAAAATAAAATGAGACACCCGAAACATCTTAAGGCAATCTGGCATTATGAAACTGGTGATTCTGTCTATTTTGATGGAGAAATGACAACTTTAGAATATGGCTACAAGTAGACAGGGGAGAATCATATGAATGATTTGGTAATGTATGAATCTAAACGAGGAAGTGCTGAAGAATAAGCGAGTCAGTTTTCAAAGAGAAAGAATACTATTGCGATTAGTGATAAACAAATTTCTATAGAAAAATTATTGAGTGTTAAAAATGTATATTAGTTCGGTTATATCAGTTGGTTTAAAGTCAATAAATGATAAAAAAAAACTTAGAAGTACGTGAGATGATTCGTCAATAAGTCTCTCAAGCAAAGAATTTTCACCTTCGAGGTCGATTATCGAGGGCTAAATTAAGTCTTCCTGAAAAAATACTTTTAAAAAATGCTCAGTAACTTAAAAGATGAAAATTCAAAAAATGAAATGGTTAATTCTATTAGAGAGGTTGATTTTGTAAATCTTTCTAATGTTAAAAAATCAATTATAGAAAATACTGTACAAGTTATTCTTATAGGAAAGGAAGATTACTTTGGAAATTAATGATCTGATTCAGTCCCATCAAGAAACAAGAGATCAACAGCAACGTGCTATTTTTGCAAGTCTATTTATCATGGAGAATAGACTTCAGACTATTTTTGATAAAACTGATCCTAAAGTTACTTTAAAACAGTTTATGTTACTTGTGATGTTAAAATTTTCTAGCGAAGAAGAAAATACTCTCACTAACATGGGAAACTTGTTGGGATGCTCAAGACAGAATATAAAAAAATTAGCAGTTTCTTTAGAGAAATACGACCTTATAAAAATCCACTCAGATAGTGGTGATAAAAGGAAACTAAAATTATATTTAACAGTTGATGGATTAAAGTATTTTGAGGAGATTTTTTCTTTACATACTCAATCGTTAAATAAACTATTTCACAACTACTCAGATTCTGAATTGCAACTCTTTTTTAAAACCTTAATGAAGCTATACGGAGGGATAGAAAAATTAGAAAATGAATACGCTGAAAAAGGGTAGCATAGGGAATGAAAAGAGTAATGTCGCAGCTCTAGACCTTACCATAATTTTCGGAAGTGTTAGCTGAATGATTGGTTTGTTGTCATTCAATACAAATTGTTATTAGTGTGTTTTTTTAAATGGAGGTAAAATATGAAAAAAAATTTCGGTATGTTAAAAAAAATAATTATTGGGATTATCCTCGTATGCGTATTATGGATTTTATTTAGTAATGTGTCTAAAAAATATGAAGAAAGTAAATATGGTTATCCTGGACAGTTAGTAACTGTTAAAAATGAAAAGTTACATGTATACACGAAAGGAACTGGAACTAATACAATAGTACTATTACCTGGACTTGGAACTGCCTCTCCAGTACTTGATTTTGAACCTTTAATCGATGAATTATCTAAAAAAAATAAAGTTGTCGTAGTGGAGCCGCTAGGTTATGGGTGGAGTGATTTAACGGATAGAGAACGATCCGTAGAAAATATAACTTATGAAATACGAGAGGCTATAAAAAAGGTAGGTGTAGATGAACCATTTGTCTTAATGGCACATTCTTTATCAGGTATATATAGTATGTATTATGCAAATAAGTATCCCAGTGAAATTAAAGGAATTGTAGGAATTGACCCTTCATTACCACAAACTTTATCCTACTTTAAAGAAACTGCTCCTTCTGTTCCAAATTATATGGGTTATTTAGCACCATTAGGTATGACAAAACTAGCCGTGATGTTAGACGCTAAGGATTATTTACCTATTGCAAAAAAAGGCGTGTATTCTGAAAAAAATTTAATTGAGACTAAAGCTATAATTTCTTGGAAATTAAGTAATAAAACTGTTGTAAATGAGACAAATAGTATCCAATCAAATTCTGAAAAAACACGAAAACTGAACTTTCCAAATGAATTACCTATTTTAATATTTGCAAGGGAAAGAGCAGACGGTAATCAAAATATTCAGTTTTATGAAACTCAAATTGAGAATTGTGTGAAAGGTGAGGTAGTTCCTCTAAAAGGACATCATTACTTACATTGGACGAGATATAAAGAAATAACGGAGCAAACTAATTCTTTTTTTGAATAAACTTACTTTGTACAATTGTGATTTAAGGGAACTACCCTCAAAGTTTTTTAATTTTACGATTTGTGCCATTTAATTGAAAGAGACACAATCCGGTTGTGTCTCTTTCAGTTTTTATCAAACACTGAGTTCTATCTACAGTCAAACTTCTACATAATGTACAATGTAGTATTGAGTAATCCATCATGATACTGAATATCATGGAAACCCATTGTTGATGAGGACTGAATTCTTTTTTTATGATTTACTTCACTATATAATCTCATTAAAAAAATAAGAATGATTAATAGCAAATTGAAGTAAAAGTAATAAAGGGATTTCTACTTCAATTTTCTACTGAATTATCCCCCTGTAACTCTAAAACCAACTGGTAATGGATCTGTAGGATCAAGAACCAAGTTATTAAACCCCATAATATTAGCTGTGCCTGAAACTTCAGTTATTACTGCAGGATAATCACCCACGGTTGTTTCATATAGTACTTTTCCTTCCATTGGCGTATCTACAATTGAATTGTTGATTAAAGTCTGATCTTTTTTAAGATCTCCTTTTGCATAATGAATAGCTAGCCGTCCCCCTGTACCAGAGCCTGTTGGACTACGATCAATCTGACCTTCAGCAAAGATACAGACATTTTTAGTAAGGACGTTTTCCCCATCTTGTTTAACTGGTTCATAAAATATTGTGCCATACAACCAATCAATTCCAGGTTCTGTTGGATGAATAAATTTAGTTTTTGCCCAAACTTTTCTTTTAATTTCCATTCCTATTCGAACTAAATCATCAGCATTTTCAGGAGATACATCCATACCTAACTGTGTCACATCAACATAGACATAAAAAGCTCCACAATAAGCGATATCACCAATTATTTCTCCATAACCCTCCACATCACAAGTGACATTTTCTTGATAAACGAAGCAGGGAACATTTTGGAAACTAACTTTTGTCACTGCATCATCTTTAACTTCTGCAAAACAATCAATTCGACCCGCTGGTGCATCAATTTTTATATGATTTGAGCCTTCCTTGTAGTCAATCCAATTCATTTCAATCGCCGTTTTCGATAAAGAAATAACGGCGTGTCCACACATAGAACTCAATCCCTCATTGTGAGTGAAAAGTACCGCAAAATCACCGTCTTCAGTTACCGGGTCGCACAAAATACAGCCATACATGCCACTATGTCCTCGAGGTTCTAACATAATCATTTTTCGAATATCATCAAGATTTTCTAAGACATATTTTCGTTTTTCTAATATTGTATCTCCTGGGATTTTTGGAAAACCGGAAGTCACGATTCGTAGCGCCTCTCCTCCAGTGTGAGTATCTACACATTGAATATAGTTTTTAAAGTTCATCATGGACTATCTCTCCTAATTTAATTTGAATTTTTTTCATTCATTTTTTTAAAAATCGCCTGGGAAGCAAATAAATCTTGTGCCGCAATCCCCACCGTTTTAAAGAAAATGATTTCTTCTTGATTTTCTCGACCGACTAATTCACCTTTTATCACTGCACCAATATCTCCCGTAAAATCTTCTTTGGTAACGATTCCATTACTTAGTGGAATTAAAATATCACCTGCTTCTGAAAGAACAGCTTCCTCAGAATCAAAATAGATTTTATTTGCGCTCTTGACTAATTCAGCAGGAACTTCTTGTAATTGTGGTTGATAAGAACCGATACCAGAAATCAGTGCCCCCTGTTTGACTTTTTCAGCATTGAAGACGGGTTTGGTTGAAGGAGTAACTGTTACAATAATATCTGCGTCACTAATAGCTTGGTCAGAATTTTGAACAGCCCTGATATCAATCGTCGTATTCAATTCTTTTTTCATCGTTTCAACGAATTTTTTTGCTCGATCAAAATTTAAATCACTTACGCGAATTTCTTTTAGATCTGCTGCTACGGTCATCGCTTCTAGTTGCGTTGCTGCTTGCCCACCGGTGCCAATCAGTGCTCCGATTGTTGCTTCTTTTCGAGCTAAATATTTGATAGCTACACCAGTTGCCGCACCTGTTCGAAGCTGGGTAACATAATTTCCATCCAGTAATGCATTAAAGAGACCTGTTTTCGTATCCATTACTAAAATCTGTGCATTAATTGAAGATAAGCCGTTGTCAATGTTTCCGGGAAACATGTTTAGAACTTTCACACAAGACGCATCATAATCAGCACAGTATGCCGGCATACATAAAAATGTGCCTTCTTTTTCAGCGGTCTGAATCTGAGTTCTTAATGGTACTTCAACTTTACCTTCATAGAAGTACAGAAAGGCATCTTCAACCGCGGCAATACAATCCTTCATTGAAAAAAATTGTTTTATCTCTTCTTTTGTTAATATCTCCATAAAATTCCTCCTTTTTAACAACTAATTTACTAAGAAAGTAGTGGTATAATGATTTAAAAAGTGTGTCTGGTGTTTACGCACTTATCATAGCACCTAAAAAAAATTTTAAACAATCAAATTATTGAAGGGAACCTTCAATAATATTGATTACAGAGGGGTATATACTTTGGATACTGGAAATTGGAGGATTATTAGGAAAGTCATTGAGAAGGGGAATTTAACTGATGCTTCTATTGATTTAAACATTAGTGCATCAGGAATTAGCTATACTATCAAGAAAATAGAAGCTGAAATTGGATTTCCTTTATTTATCCGTCATCGAAGTGGCATGTCATTAACAACAAATGGGAAAGAATTATTACCTCAGATTGATAGTCTGCTTCAAGCGGAAGAACAATTTGATGATACACTTTTAAAGATTAATAAAATTGCAAATGGAAATCTTATAATCGGAACATACAAAAGCATATCAATCAATTGGCTACCTAAAATATTAAATAATTTCTTTGAAGAGTACCCCAAAGTAAACGTGAATATTAAACAAGGATCCAGTGAACGGATTGAAAAAAGTTTAAAAGCAAACTCAATTGACTTTGCTTTTACTTCCTACCGCAATCGTTCTGATTTTGAATGGATTGATTTAGTTCAAGATCCATTATTAGTTGTTTTGCCTTTAAATCATCCTTATAAGGACATGAAAGCAATCCCGCTAAAAGTGTTAAAAGAAAATAAATTTATTGGTTCTTCTATAAATTACGAATATGATATTAACCGAATTCTACGAGAGAACAATGTATCAAACCAGCATGTCAATGTATCCACTAACGATGAAGAATCAATTTTGGAAATGGTCAAACAAAACTTAGGTTTGGGGTTACTTTTTAAAAGCTATATCGACCATAAACATGTGACAGATTTACTAGTTAAACCAACCGAACCCTTAATTCACAGGAGATTAGGAATTGCTGTTCGTAAAAGCCAACTAGAATTACCAATTATACAAAATTTTATTCAATCTTCTAAAAAGGTAATTATTTAGAAAAACTAAAAAATAATTATGAAAATCGAAAAAAATAAAATTTTCTTCAAAGAAGTAAATGTATTGAATTTTAGTAATGTAGATAGCCTATCTGTGATTTATGTTTTAATTATTAACTAAGTGTCACCATAAAAGCTAAGTGTCCAAATACTGGCTATGGTATCAAAGCTAAAAAAAAGCCGAATCTAAGATAAGGTACGCATAAGGGATAAAAATCGCTAAGCGTAATAGTGTTTACAAAAGACGACTGAAATTAATTGGACCTGAATGCTAAAAATCTCGGCGGCGTGCAGTTTATAGAAATATTGTTGACGAATTAGAAAAGTTGCTAAAGAATACAGTATGATTCATTAAATTGTTTACAGAATCAAAGAAGACTACATTCCTAGTTAGTAAGAATGTAGTCTTCTTTGTTGCTTCTTTTTGGCATACAAAAACTCTCTATAAAGTAGATTTGAAATTTTTTCTCTATTCTTCTCTACTTTACTGAGAGCGTCTCGGAGTCAGTTTCTGTGCACTTGTTTAAGATTAAATAAATAACTAATATTAAAAAAAGTGATTGTTAACCTCCAGATTTTTATGATGTAAGGTTATATTATTTTTTAGCCACATAAAACAGTTAGAAAAGTGATTGTTGAGACATTCATCAAGGTGTGCCTAAAGCTTTAAGGAAAACTTAAAAAAATTTTTCCGCCTAGTTTTCTCTGGCTAAAATCGGTATATTTGAAAAACGTTATTAAAAAAGGAGGAGCAACTATGAAGGATGTTAACTGGAAGGGCTTATCTAAAAATGAGGTTGATAAGCAACAAGAACAGTATGGGAAAAACCGTTTAGAACAACAAAAGAAAGAACCATTCTATAAAAAAATACTCAATATTTTATTAGAGCCGATGTTCCTATTACTGGTCATTGCTGCTCTAATTTATTTTTTTTTAGGGGAACCAAAAGATGGTTTGATTATGCTGACTTTTGTGGTGGTTATTATTGCCATTGAAATTTATCAGGAGTGGAAAACGGGTAAGACACTAGCTGCTTTAAAGGACTTGTCTGCACCAAAAATCAATGTGATTCGTGGTGGCGAAACTATTGAAATACTAAGTGAAGAATTAGTTCCAGATGATCTCATGTTAATTGAAGAAGGTGTCAAAATTCCGGCAGATGGCTATGTTGTCAAAGCCAACGATTTACGAATCAATGAATCCTCTTTAACTGGAGAAGCTGAGGCGGTCTGGAAAAAAGTAGCGACTCAAAAAGAAAAACAAACAGAAGATTATTGGCGAGAGGATTATGTTTACAGTGGAACGCTAGTCACAACTGGTAGTGCCACAATTTTAGTTGACGAAACTGGCTCACAAACCGAATATGGGAAAATTGGGAAACACTTAGCCGTCGCTCCGTCTGAAAAATCGCCATTGGATAAACAAATTGATAAGTTAGTCAAAGTGTGTGCCATCATTGCGTTTGTCTTGTTATTCTTAGTTGCGATAGTGTCATTTTTCAACGATAGTGACTTGGCGTTTACGAATCGTATTATTCAAAGTATTCTCTCTGGTATCACGATTGCTATGGCTATGATTCCAGAAGAGTTTCCAGTAGTCTTAACAGTATTTTTATCTATGGGTGCTTGGCGCTTAGCTAAGAAACAATCCCTTATTCGTAAACTCCCAGCGGTTGAAACAATGGGTGCAGTATCCTTACTAGCGGTTGATAAAACAGGAACTATTACTGAAAATAAAATGAGTGTTCAAAAAATATGGACAGTTGCGAGTCAAGAGGAGAAGCGTTTGAATGAAATCATGGGGTTGGCTTGTGAAACAGACCCTTATGATCCCATGGAAAAAGCAATTCTAGACTATGATGCAGCACATGGCTGGCTAAAAGAAACCCTCTTTGAAAAAGATTTGATGACGGAATACCCCTTCACGGATGAACTAAAAATGATGGGTCATGTCTGGCAATATAATGAAAAGAAGATTGTGATTGCAGTTAAAGGTTCACCTGAGAGTGTTTTAGATATTTCTGATTTATCAGAATTAGAAAAGGCAGATATTCAAGCAACAATTGCTGATTATGGGAAAAAAGGGTTGCGGGTTTTAGGTGTAGCTGAACAACAAGTAACCAACTATTCTGAGGTTCCAGAAAATATGGAAGATCTTCACTTGACCTTCCTAGGACTTGTTGGTTTGGCCGATCCCCCACGCCAAGGAGTCCAAGAAGATATCCGCCTTTGTCAAACAGCAGGAATAAAAGTTGTCATGATTACAGGAGATAACGGAATTACGGCTAGTGCGATTGCTTCTCAGGTAGGGATTGAGAACGCAGAGAATTATTTAACAGGTGCAGAGATAGATCAATTAACTACCGAGGAATTAGCAAAAAAAGTAAAAGATGTAAATATCTTTTCTCGTGTCACACCAGAACATAAAATGAAAATTATTCAAGCTTTTAAGCAGAATGGCGAGGTCGTAGCTATGACGGGAGATGGTGTGAATGATGCGCCAGCACTTAAATATGCTGATATTGGCATTGCTATGGGAAAGAATGGTTCGGAGGTTTCCCGAGAAGCTGCAGATTTAATTTTAATGGATGATAATTTTTCAACTATAGTGAATACGGTTAAAGATGGTCGTAGAATTTACGACAATATAAAAAAAGCGATCGGCTATATTTTTGTTATTCATATTCCAATTGCATTGGCTGCATTAGTGGGTCCGTTACTAGGTATACCGCAAGTCGCACTATTACTATTGCCAACCCATGTCGTTTTATTAGAATTGGTGATTGATCCAACGTGTTCTGTTGTTTTGGAAAGACAACTAAGTGAACCTGATATTATGGATCGTCCGCCAAGAAGTACTGAAGACAGCCTTTTGTCAAAAGGCTTGTTGTTAAAAAGTTTGATTCAAGGACTCGTGATCTTTCTGGCAACCTTTAGCGTTTACTATTTTACTCTACAGCAAGATCCAAGTAATGATGAATTGGCTCGTACAATGGGGCTAGCCGTATTAGTAATTGCGAATATTTTCCTTGTTCAGGTGAATAGTTCAGATAGGTCTCTTGGTATCCAAACTTTCTTAAAATTAAGACATGATAAAGTCATTTGGGGAATTTTGGGAGGGACAGTGTCAATTTTACTCCTACTCGTCTATTCTCCAATGAATAGATTTTTAGATTTGGCACCTCTCTCAGGTAGCCAATTGTTTCTTTGTTTCATCTTAGGAATGGTTTCAGTTTGCTGGTATGATCTGGTTAAATTATTGCGGTTTCATCCACTATCAAAATCGGAAAAGCTTTCTGAATAACTGAAGGTAATCTACCAAAAGTACCAATCATAGAATTGTGGTTGGCACTTTTTATGAGTTCTAAAGCATGAGAGAAACACAGAAAGTTCATTTTACGATTTCTTTCAGTTCTTTAATGATGGTTTTAATCGATTCATTTGGAAGAAAATGAGGACGATTGTTATAATGCGTCTTCTCTAGAAGATTTCGCAGACGCATTATGGTACAAATTGCTCTTAGAAATGATATTGATAAAGTTGTTACTAGGAATTTCAAAGATTTTGAAGCTAGTGATATGATGGTCTACTCTCCAGATGAAATCATTGGGGAAAAATAAGTAAAATTTGATAAATTGATTTTTATTGATAGCCAAAAAGAAACTATTTCCTCGTACTATTAGTAGTAATCACTAATGAATCCATTTAACTTTCATATTAATATAATGAAAACTCCCAAAAGCCAGCTCTTTTACATAGAGTTGGCTATTTATTTTGCATAATCACTTTATCTCAAGTAGTAAAATATTCCTCATTTGAAACATACTGGACAACACCTTTTTTTTAATTAAAAATCTTATATTTATATCATTTATCTTTCCATCGACTTATGGGAATTTTCCCGGCAAATTGACACTTATACCAATAATAGAGACTGCTTCCCAACCCCTTGTCAAAGTATTGTTTTGCAATTGATTTGCCCATAAACTACAAATTGTAAACGATAACAAAAGAAATTTTTTATAAAAGGAGATCATTATTATGGGGTTAGTATTAGCAAGAATCGATCAACGTTTAATTCATGGAATTGTGGTGACGCAGTGGGCTGGTGCCACTAAAGCAAAGCGTTTGATGGTAGTAGATGATGAAGTTAGTAAAGATGAAGTGCAAAAAGCTGCTATGAGAATGAGTAAACCTGCAGGAACTGGGATGTCAATTATTGATACAGAAACAGCTATTACCAATTTTAACAGTGGTAAATATGATAATCATAATGTTTTCATGATTGTTCGAGAACCAGAAACTTTATTACGTTTGATTGAAGGCGGCGTAAAGATTCCTAAAGTTAATATCGGTATTATGTTTGATGGTGATGGGAAAAAAACCGTGAAGAAAATGGTTTCTGTTGATCAAAAAGAAATTGCTGATTTGAAAAAAATAGAAGCTGATGGTGTGCCGGTAACTTTTCATTTTGTTCCTGGAGATCCTGAAGAGAGCTTAGAAACATATATTAAATAGATGAGGAGAAAATCTTATGGAAACTATTCAAGGAATTTTGATTGTTGGATTATCAATCTGGATGGTGTGGGATCAACAAGGTTTAGTAATAACAACTTGGTTCCCAATAATGGTAGCACTTTTTGCAGGAATCATTATGGGGGATATGCAGACAGCAATGGTTATTGGTGGCACTTTTCAGTTAATGGCCTTAGGCGTGGCTAATATTGGCGGATCTTCTGTTCCCAACTGGGGATTAGCTGCTCTAGTCGGAATTTATGTAGCAATTCGAACGACAAATAATATTGAAGAAGCAAAGGCTGTTGCTTTAGCGGTGGGTGTTCCAGTAGGTATGTTGGGAATTCAATTAGACGTTTTAGCAAAAATATTAAATACTTACGTGACTCACGCGGCACAAAATGCGGCAAATAAAATGAACTTTAAAAAGATGAATCGTATTTTATGGTTGGGTCCAGTCATTTTTGGTTTGAGTACAGCTTTGCCAACTGCTTTATGTGTAATTTTCGGTGATCGTATCATCAATTTAATTTTGGATTTTGTTCCTAAATGGTTCACTGATGGCTTGTCAATTGCTGGAAGCATGTTACCAGTAGTCGGGATTGCCCTATTGTTACAGGTGATGCCAGTTAAAAAATATTTGACTATGTTGTTAATTGGTTTTGTATTGGCAGCTTACTTAAAACTACCAATTTTAGGTGTATCAATTATTGGTTTTGCATTGGCCTATTATTTCTTCATTACTGAAATGAAAAAAAGTAATACCTCAGAGTTAGCCACTGAAACAGGTGTTGTTGATGAAGGAGATGAATTTGATGAATAATCTGAATAAAAAATTGACGAAAAAAGATATCAATCGAGCAGCTTTTCGTTACATGTTTATGGCTTGTAATATTTTTAATTATGAGAACCAACAAGGACCGGCTGTCGTATATGGACTAGAAAAAGCTTTGCGTAAAATCCATCCTAACGACGAAGACTATGTAGCATCTTTGAATAATCAATTTAAGTATTTTAATACTACTACCTGGATGGCCAATTTATTATTAGGTGCAAGTTTGGCAATGGAAGAAAATGATGGTATTGATTCATTAGATGCAGTTCAAAACTTTAAAACTGGGATGATGGGACCGTTAGCTGGTGTAGGGGACACTTTGGTTTGGGTTTTATATCCAACTATTATGGGTTCAATTGCGGCTTATATGGGGCTTGAAGGGAATCCAACAGGAGCAGTTATCTGGTTGGTCTTAAATATCTTCTTTTTACTTTTCCGGTTTAAATTATTTTCAATTGGTTACACTTCCGGAATTAAACTAGTGACTGTTTTAGGTGCTAAAATTTCTGTATTTACTGAAGCAGCATCCATTATGGGCCTTACAGTAGTGGGAGCCTTAATCCCATCAGTTGTTAAAATAAATGTCGGTTTGGTTTTTAAATCAGGAAAAGTTAAGTTACCGATTCAGTCTCAAATTTTAGATAGTATTATGCCAGCTTTGTTACCAGCTTTATTGACTTTTGCAGTCTATAAATTAATCACTTCGAAAAAGATGAGTGTGATTCAAATAATTTTTTCCATAATTATTTTAGCCTTGATTCTTTCTTTCTTCGGTGTTTTGACGGTTTAAAATTTAGTATAAATTATTTTTTAAAAGGAGCGTTTTATGCGGAAAATTATTTTAGCTAGCCATCATAATCTGGCCATAGGGATGAAAGAAACTTTAGAATATATCATGCCTAATCTTGGAGATGTCACAACAATTGCTGCCTATACAACAAATACACCAGTTGATCAGGAAATTGATAACGCTTTGGCTGATCTTACAGATACAGATGAAGCAATTATTTTCACTGATCTTTTAGGAGGATCGGTCAATCAAAATTTTATTAGATATCTAAGTTTGCCGAATATTCATGTCATTACTGGAATGAATTTACCGGTAATTATGGCTTGTTTATTACCTCTGGGTGAAGAGGTAATTGATCCAGAGAACTTACGACAAGGAATTATAGAAGGACAAGAACAAATTATTTATGTAAATGATTTTTTAACAGAACAAACAATTGATGAGGAGGATGAATAATGGCTGTTGAATGGTGGAAGAGTAGTGTTGTGTATCAAGTGTATCCCCTGAGTTTTAAAGACAGCAATAATGATGGGATTGGAGATTTCCAAGGGATTATTGAAAAACTTCCCTATTTGGCTAATTTAGGAATTGATGTTATTTGGTTGAATCCGATTTTTGAATCCCCCTTAGTTGATAACGGATATGATATTTCGGATTACGAAAAAATATTGCCTCAATATGGCACGATGGCTGATTTTCAAGAGTTATTAAACAAAGCCCATGAATTCAATATAAAAATTATTTTGGATTTGGTAGTGAATCATACTAGCGATTTGCATCAGTGGTTTATTGAATCTCAAAAAGATCGTAAAAATGACTATGCTGATTACTATATTTGGAAAGATCCTAAACCCGATGGATCGGCACCAAATAATTGGGGATCAACTTTTGGTGGTCCAGCTTGGGAATATGTAGAAAGTCGTAATCAATACTATCTTCATTGTTTTGCTAAAGAACAGCCGGATTTAAATTGGGAAAGTGAAACTGTCAGACAAGAGATTTATCAAATGATGCGAAAATGGTTTGAGTTGGGAATTGATGGATTTCGGATGGATGTCATCAGCTTAATCAGTAAGGACCCTGCTTATCCAGATGCGTCTCAAACTTTAGCATATACAAAATCATACTATGCAGGCGCTTCTAACGGTCCTAGAGTTCACGAATTTTTGCAGGAAATGAATCACGAAGTTTTAAGCGATTTTGATGTTATGACAGTGGGGGAAACGCCGAATACAAACAGCACGCAAGCTCAACTATATACTTTTCCTGAAAGAAAAGAACTAGACATGGTTTTCCATTTTGATCATATGCATTTGGATTACGGAAAATATGGAAAGTTTTCAGATATTCGTTTTAAGTTAAGTGATTTGAAAAAAGTCTTAACCGAGTGGCAAAATAAATTAGCCAATGGTTGGAATTCATTATACTGGAGCAATCATGATCAACCACGAGCGGTGACTCGTTTTGGTGATGATGGTGTTTATCGAGAGACTTCGGCGAAAATGCTAGCAACTTTGCTTCATATGATGAAGGGAACACCATTTATTTTTCAAGGGGAAGAAATCGGAATGAAAAACGTTCCCTTTACTGAAATTGAGGAATATCAAGATATTGAGACTAAATATTTTTATCAAGAAATGCTGGCAGCTGGTGAATCTGAGGATTATATTAAACAGTCGGTTTATTTAAAATCACGGGATAACGCTCGTACACCCATGCCATGGAATGGTGAGTCTGACAGTGGTTTTTCAAGTGCAAAACCTTGGATTGACTATTCACCAGACAATCAGACGATCAATGTTCAAAAAGCTTTGCAGGATGAAAATTCTATTTTTTACTACTATAAGAAACTAATTGCTTTAAGAAAAGCATATCCGATTATTCAGTTGGGCGAGTATCAATTGATTAATGAGGAAGACTCAGCAGTCTATAGTTACTTGAGAAAATATCAAGGAGAAACTTTATTAGTGCTATGTTCTTTTAGTCCAGATACAGTTAACGTTGAGATTTCCAAAGATTTAGTAGAAAAAAGTGGTGAGAGATTAATCGGAAACTATCCAGAAAAAATCGAAACTCTTTCCCAAACAATGCCTCTACGTCCTTACGAAGCAGTCGTTTTTCTTTTAAAATAATCAGTTTTAAAGCTATCGGAGATTGTTTGATTTCTGATAGTTTTTTCTTTAGTATTAAGAAGACAGGAGGCTTTTTTGATGAATTTCGACCAACATATTAAAATTAATTTTGAAAAATTGTCTAAAAATGAACAAGAGATGATTTATTATATCCTCAATCATAAGGCTGAAGTAATCACACTCTCAATAAATGAATTAGGAAACAAGCTACTCTCTTCAAAAAGTTCTGTTTTGCGATTAGCAAAAAAAATAGGTTTTAGAGGGTTCTCAGAAATGAAATACTCGATCGAACAATCTTTACTTCAAACAACGATTGCACCGACTGATTTAGTAGCTACTCTACAAAAAGAAATTGATCAAACGTTCCAATATGCTAGCCAAACTAATTTTCAACCACTATTGGATAAAATTAAACAAGCCAATCAACTTTATCTGTACGCAACAGGTTTTACTCAAAATAATTATACAAAAGATTTTTCTAACGATCTTTTTCTATCGGGGAGACCTAATTATTTAATTTCTGGTGAGACTAATTTTGAAATGATTAGCCAAACACTTACGGCTGATGATTTAGTTATTGTTACTTCATTGAGTGGTAATACACCAGCTATTAAAAATGCTATAAAAAATCTGCAATTAATTAAGGTGCCGATTTGTTCAGTTACTTTTTTTGGGAAAAACTTTTTGAGTGATGCGGCAGATTATCAACTTTATTACGAAACCAGTGAACTACCCAGCCCCATGGTTACTGGAAGTTACTCTATGGTAGGATTAAATATTATTTTAACCATTTTAGCACGGAAATTTCGAGAATATATTTTGTTTGATGAATAGACGAAAACTAGAAATATTCTCGTAAATGTTGTTGGTACTACTAAAATTTAATTGCTTTTCTTTTTTCATATAAGTTGACCTGTGATTAAATACTTAGTTATTAACTATCTGGATGGTGACCTCCAATAACTATTGCCCTATAAATTCGTTTTCTTTCTAGAAAATTGAATAATATAGTATTTGGTAACAAAAGTGAATGCACAATATTATACTTACATCTAGGATCAGGTAATAAAAAATTCATGTCTCAATTT
This sequence comes from Enterococcus sp. JNUCC 77, assembly GCF_054819945.1. Taxonomy (NCBI): domain Bacteria; kingdom Bacillati; phylum Bacillota; class Bacilli; order Lactobacillales; family Enterococcaceae; genus Enterococcus; species Enterococcus sp. JNUCC 77. The sequence goes on along the minus strand of NZ_JBTHIG010000002.1, from coordinate 337,600 downwards.
AACTGTTAATTGGCGCAATATTTAGGTCTATTTGACATAGAAGTAAACATTATTTTATAGAGCCTACTTTCATTAAAAAAGTAGGCTCTTTATTTTGCATAAATCACGTTCATTCTAGTGCTTTTTTTGATAACTATACTAGGTTGGTATTCTATAAGGTCTTTCTTAATGACTTTCTGTTTTCTTTAAACTGTTTTATTTCATTTTCTATGAAAACTTCCAGTTTAACTTTTTGTCTATTTTGGATAGAAGAATTTTGAAAATTTTTAAGCGGTTCAAAGAAAGGGCATAAAAATAAGATTCCACCAACTCTATTATTTGGTAGAATCATTCATTCTTATACTCATTGAATGGTCATCGTTGAATTGAATCAGATCCCACAAATTGCCATATAGATCTTTGAAGACGGCGACTATCCCATAATCTGCAGTTTTAGGTTCTCTGACAAACTCAATTTCTTTTGAAAGCATGTTGTGATAATCTCGATAAAAGTCATCAGTAGCCAAAAAAAGGAAGACTCTGCCGCCAGCTTGATTTCCGATAAAGTCCTTTTGAATTGGTTTTGAAGCTTTCGCTAACAAAATGGTGGTTCCATTTGAATTTTTAGGCGAGACCACAACCCACCTTTTATCTTGTTCAGGCTGATAAGTATCTTCTATTAGATCAAAATCGAGCTTTTGAGTAAAAAAGTTAATCGCCTCATCATAGTCATCAACTACTAAAGCAATATGAACAATACTTTGTTTCATTTTATTTCCCCCTTATTATTGGAAAGTGCATAAATGATACTAATATTAGTTAAACGGAAACTAGATGTACAGGCTGTATGTCATTAAAAAAATCAGCTAACCACTAAGTAAACTATCAGATTAAGAGTAAGTTTGTTTTACCCATTTTCATGCTCATCTTTATGGGAGTCACGGTCTGTAATCGCGATTAGCAAGAAGGGTGCAGCTAATATAAATAAAATTTTTCAATTGTAAAACCGAAAAGTAGAAAAGAAATGCCGATTAATAACCAAGTAGTATCAAGTTTGTTCAAATGAAAACACCTCCGTAAATCAAGTGTACCATGCTCCAATTTACAAAAGAAGGTATGTTGAAAATATGGCAATATTGTTTTTTTTATGTGTGGCATCATGAGAGCGTTAGCAGTCCTTCTTCACGGAACGATGGATGATAGTTTTTAACTCAATCCCTTACTTGACCTAAAAATTAATAGCGTTTTTTTTGTCAGATACTGATAACCTCCCTTACCATCTAAATACTCATGAACAATTTTCAGTTTCGGTTCGAAACTGTATTTAGCCAAAAAAATCGACCCCCAAAATGTTAGTTTTTTGGTCTAACTTTTGAGGGTCGGTACATTCAGACACTACATTTTTCCGAGTGTTAAATCACCCAGTTACGAGCGCTTACTTGTTCTTGATACATTTGGGCGTACCAGTCATTGTTTGCAAGGAGTTCAAAGTGTGTTCCTTTTTCTCGAATTTTACCCTCATTCAGTACAATAATTTGGTCGGCATTGATAATGGTGTTCAAACGATGGGCGATAACTACCACCGTTTTCTTTTCCATCAGTTTGTCTAAAGCTTGATTAATTTCTCGTTCATTATCGACGTCGAGACTAGATGTTGTTTCGTCTAAAAGAACAATAGGTGCGTCTTTTAAAATTGCTCGAGCAATCGAAATCCGTTGTTTCTCTCCTCCGGAAAGGGTAGAACCACCTTCGCCTACAATCGTGTCATAACGATTTTCTAGTTTCAAAATGAAATCATGACAATTTGCAGCCTGGCAAGCGGCAACAACTTCACTGTGATCAGCATTTGGTTTCGCGATTTTGATATTATTTAAAATGGTATCGTTAAATAGATAGACTTCTTGGAAAACACAGCTGATATGCTTAGTTAAAGCATCAGGTTTTACTGTAGTAAGATTCACGCCACCAATGGTTAGTTTGCCGCTCCGAACGTCCCAAAAGCGAGAAATCAAATGGATGATGGTAGATTTTCCAGAGCCGGAAGGTCCAATCAGTGCGGTTGTAGTTCCGTCGGGAATCTCACAGTAAATATTTTTCAGTACAGGTACACCATTCTCATAAGAAAAGGACACATCCTCTAATTGAATCGCATGATTTGCTCCATCCAAAGCATCTACTTGGTAGTTCAAAGGTTTGGCTGATAAAACTTCACGCAAATTGTCTGCAGATTTAGCAATGAATTTCATTTGTGGATAAAGCATACCGATGGCCATCAACTGACCAGAAATCGATATACTTAGTATCAGCACAGCGATAAAACTTTCTGGGCTACTAGCTTCATTAGTCAGTAAATAAGTGCCCCAAACAAGTGCCACGGGAATAATAAAGGAGACGATAGTCGAAAAAACCATAACATATGGTATTAACGACAGTTCGACTTTGATGGCTGATTTTTTTAAATCATTGAAGGATTGATCTAAACGCTGAAATTTTGCGCCACTCAATTGGTACAATTTAAAAGTTTTAATACCGTTAATGTATTCCACTACACGAGAAATGACATCGTTAATTTTTTCCCTGTGGGTTCCAGCAAGTTTATTTCCTTTTGCGCCACCGACAATCAGTAAAGGCAGGGCAACTAAAATCATTATCACAATAATCAGTGCAAAACGAACATCAATTACCACTGCTGCAATAATTCCGATCGTTACCATAAAAAACGCCTTAAAGAAATCAATGAAGTTGTGGGTTAAGACCTGCTCAAAATCGGCAATGTCGGTAGTGAAATTACTGGTAAGCTTGCCGATACTATTCTGATTGAAAAAGCCAGAATTTAAACCTCGAACGTGATCAGCCAACTGAATTCTTAACTTTGTGACAATGATTGATCCATTGATCTGCATAGAATTATAAGTAAACCGCGATAGAAAAAGACGAACCACAAAAACGATTGTTAAAAAGAAAACACACTGAATAAAAAAATCTCTAGTAAAACTCCTCTCCACTAATCGAACAATCCCTAAAATCATTACGCCATAAAAAAACATATTAAGAAAAGCATCTAAAATCGCCAATAGCAAAGGTTTGACTAACAATTTGGTTTGTTCTCCAATAATAAATTGGATATTCTTAATAATCTGAATCATCTTACCACCGCTCTTTCTGAGGTATACGCTGTCCACATATGAGCATACTTTCCAGCTTTGTCTAAAAGTTCTTGATGGGTTCCTTGTTCAATAATTCGACCGTCATCAAATACACAAATTTGATTCGCATTGATGATGGTATGCAAGCGATGAGCAATCATAATTGTGGTTTTATCTTTCAGCAATTCCCCGAGAGCCAGTTGGATTTTCCGTTCATTTTCAATATCAGTAAAGCTAGTGGCTTCATCTAATACCAAGACCGGAGAATTTTTTAAAATAGCTCGAGCAATACAAATCCGCTGTTTTTCACCGCCAGACATTTTTACCCCAGCTTCTCCAAAAATCGTGTCATAACCTTCTGGAAGGCCCATAATCATATCATGAATTTGTGCTGCTTTAGCTGCTGCAATGATTTCATCTTCCGTAGCATCGGTCTTTCCAACAGCGATATTCATTCGGATAGTGTCATGGAGCATAAAGGCATCCTGAAAAACAAAGCTAACATTTTCCATCAGTGATTTTTCAGAAAAATCTTTCAGCATTGTTTGATCCATCTTGATTGATCCGTTTTGATTGTCCCAAAAACGGGGAATCAATTGTGCAGTCGTTGATTTTCCAGAACCTGAAACGCCAACAAATGCCGTCAAACTATTTGCAGGAATATGCAACGAAAGATCCTTTAACACATTTTCTTTTTCATAAGCAAAAGTAACATTCGCAAAATCGAGCGCATTTAATTCCTGACTCATCGTTGAGACAGAGCCAAAGTGCTGATTTGGCACATTCATGATTTCTTTAATTTTTTCTGTCCCGGTCATTATTTGCATAATGGCAACAGAAAAATTAGACAAACTTTTTAGAGAAGTTAAAAAGACAATGCTCATCACCATGAAGAAAAGATAAACGGGTAAATCAATGGCATCATTTAAGTACATCCAGCCACCAATAGGGAAGCTGAAGTAAATACCTGATTCAATTAATACCATGAAAATTGCATAGTAAGGACCTTGGGCTTTTGTACATTCTGTCCACATCACGTGGTATTCCTCAACAGTATCGGAATACTGTTTGAAGCCTTTTGCAGTCACGTTAAAAGCTTTCATCACATTCATACCATTGATAAACTGCATGATAGAAGAATTTAATTTGCCTGTTAGCTGATGATAAAGGGGCATATAACTGCCACTGCTACGCATGCCCAACATAATCACAGCAGCCCCTAGAACGATTGGTAATAAGAGGGAGACGGACATTTGCCAGTTAACAGTACACATATAGATAAACATAATAATTGGTGCGGTGACGGCTTTTACAAGATCGGGTACTTGATGAGCCAACAAAGTTTCAATACGTTCTGTATCTTCAATAATCACTTTTTTGATTTTACCCGAAGTGTTGTTAGTGAAAAAACCTAAGTGAATATTTGCAATATGAGCGCTTAGACGACACCGAATCTCATAAAGTGTATTAAAAGCGCCGATATGAGAAAGGGCACCACTGATAATACTTGTTAAAAATTTAAAAACAATAGCAATTATTGCATATATCGCGTATTGCGTTGCCAATTCACCATTAGGATTTTCACCGAATAAAAAAAGCAATACTCGATAAAGCATAATGAATGGGACAAAGTCTAATAAGCCTGAAATGAGACTAAAGATTCCAGAAAACAGTAACAACCAGCGTGAACGACCAGCTAATTTAAATAAATAGCTAAGACTATTTTGAGATTTCAAAGTAACTCCTCCTTTTTCACAATTGAGAATGATTCTCAATATCATGTTACCCAATAAAAAAGAGAAATTCAATATTTATTTAATTTTTAATATTATTTTTATGGTAAAAGAAAAAATATTGATAGTTAGACTAAAATTAAAATGGTTCCTTAGTTTTTTAGACACTATATTATGATTATGAAGAGGACGTAGAAAAAGTATTAAAAAATGTACAGACAACCAATCTATCGCTTAAGCAACAAAAAATATCGACGTTACAAAAATACTCTTGGCTAAAATAAATTTCTCCACTTGACATTGACGTTGCGTAAACCCTTATTCTAAAAAAGAAGGGGGAATCATTATGGAAAAAAAGCAGGTTCAATTAATTGATTCATTATCGTTTTATGAAAAAGCAATCAATGGCCAAGCTGACGAGAATAGTTTTCGCTATGAAATTATGCAGCCAATGGAAAAGATGTGGCAATATCTAAATGCGCCACTTCTACCAAAAACACCAGGAGGCTATGATGTAGTCATGGCTTCGGAGATGATGGGGATGTGGACGCCTAGAAAAAGCGTTGATTTAATTGCCGACCAGATTTCTGAGTTAAAAGCGACAAAGATTTTTGAGGAGTATCAAGCAGTGATTGATACAGGAATTGCTAGGTTTGAAAATATTGGTTACGAGATTCCTTTGAAAGAATTTGTTCTCAATATACTTCTGGCTGATCCTGAGAATAAAATTGTGATGGCAAGTGAAGGTTATAGCGGTTTTGGAGGGATTCCTGGCTACATAATTTTAATTGTTTTTCCTAACGACTATAATCGTACACGCTTAAAATCAGCCTTAGCTCATGAATTCAATCATAATATCCGGTTTACTTATGCTCCTTTTAATCACGGAGATGTCAGCGTAGAAGAATATTTAGTTATTGAAGGCTTGGCAGAAGTTTTTGCCGAATCCTTATTTGGAATTGAACAGCGTGGTCCTTGGGTGCAAGATTACGATGAAGAGGAATTAGCTTACTCAATTGAAGTAATAAAGGACGGTCGTAAAGGACGTGGCTTTGAGGAAGTTGCCGCATATATGTATGGTGATGAAGTTGCACGAGAACAGGGTTATGCGCCAGTTGGACTTTCCAGAAATGCTGGATATACCATCGGCTATCATATTGTAAAAGAATATCTAAAAAATTCTGGAGCCAGCATTGAAGAAGCCACGCTGTCGCCCTCAGAAATAATCATCAGTGGCTCACATGTTTTTGATTGAAGAATGCGGATACCAATTTTTTGTAACAAAGATTTAATTCGTTGCATGAAAAATTAGAGCGATCATTTCATAATAATAATGAAATGAAGCTCTTTTTTTAATTTGGAAAAATAAATGATGATATACTTAAACAAATCAGGATCACTAAAGGTAGGCAAGCTCAGATGGATAAGAAAAAACTGGTAGATACGAGTATTGATTATATATTGGAACACTATAAGGAAAATATTTTGATTGAAGATATTGCCGATTATCTTTATCTTTCGAAATTTTATTTTTCTAGAATTTTTAAAGAAGTCACTGGGGAAAGTGTTTATTCTTTTATCAAAAGATTGAAAGTCGAACAAAGCGCAATCGATATCAAGCTGGAAAAGACACGGACACTTTCTGATATCGGTTTGGATTATGGTTACAGTGCAAATAATTACAGTACGGTTTTTAAAAATCTTTTCCAAGTATCGCCAACTGAGTTTAGAAAGACTGCTAATTCAAGCAGGGTTATCAATCCTTTTGATAACGAAAAAATAGAAGAGCTTAAATCATTTGAGAATTATCAAGCAGCTGTTCAAATAAAAAATCTGCCGGATTATCCAGTGATTTATCAACGAACTTTAGATAATTATTTGAATGTCAAACAGAATTGGTCCAATTTTATTGATCACAACAAAGCAAATATGACTTCGGCGACTATCATGATTGAAAAATTTTATACAGATCCATCTTCAACCACCCAGCAAAATAACCTGTGCGATCTTTGTTTAAGTGTGACAGAAAAAACAGAAGCAATGGCAACTGTATCAGGTGGAAAATATGCCGTATATTCTTTTGAAGGCTATATTCCAGATATTTTTAACGAGCTGCAGGGACTCTTTAGTATCTGGTTACCGCAAAGTAATTTTAATATGCGAGAACAATATGGTTTGAATATTTATCGTGAAGTCGATTGGCGAAAAGGTTATGTTAAATTAGATTGTTGTATCCCAGTAAAATAGAGCAAGAATTCAGAAGCCAACAGCACAAATTTCTTCTAAAATGAAGTGACTTAACCAAGTGACTAGTTTTAGAAGATTTTTTTATTGGAAAAGGGGGCTTTGGTATGAGAATGGTAGCGGTAGATCCACCTGTTTCAGCTCTTTCTTAAGTAAATTAAGAAAGGATTGTTGGTGATGAAAAATGTTCAATGGAAAGTAAATTGCTTGTCCATACCTACGATTATTCGCCACTGTAAAAAATGCCACAAAGATACTGAATTTATTTGTTCAGAGATGTTTCGTGTGAATGCGCAAAAGAAAAATCTAGATATTTGGTTAATCTATAATTGTGAACAATGTAAAACTAGCTGGAATGCGACGATCTTTTCTCGAGTAAATTCAAATAAAATAGATCTAAAAATGCTGAATAAATTTTTAGATAATGATCCAGAGCTAGTAAAAAAATATAGTTTGGATAAAACTACTTTGAAAAAGAATGGGGTTTATATTAAGGAACTTGATTATGAAATCATTGGGGAAAAGTTCCTTTCATCTGAGTCTGTTAAATTAGAAATTTATAGTGATTATCCCGTGGATATTAAGCTTTCAACTCTGTTAAAAAGAAAACTTGAATTGTCTAATGGAGAATTTAAACGTCTTTTTTTTAATTGTCAATTTGAGAAACTTAATAGTCGGGAAGCTAGAAAAAAATTAAATGATCATTTAATTGTGTTTTTTAATGCCAAAGAAATAGTTACCCACAATAACTAAAAGAACTTGCCACCTAAGAATCAATGATTGATTTTTGGGGGACAAGTTCTTTTTATAGCTAATTTTTTTAACGACTACTATTAACTTTTTGGAAGTAAGAGGTTTGATTAAAATATTATTCTAAGCTTTTTAAATTTTGAATATCAATCTGATCGATTTCTCGTAGCTCATAGCCGCTGTGAAAAAGTAATTGTGCCTTTTGAGAAATACAAGGAATTTGACGATCTTGGTAGCGGACAGTCGTGAAAAAATCTGCTTCAAATTGATAAAAACCACCCTCTAAATCAGCCTGCTTGGCAGAACCATCAGCATCAAAAATAAAAGGATGAATATCTAAATAACCATAAGTTTCGTGCCACAATTCTATTCTCACCGGCAACCAATCTGTGACGGTTTCATAGCCAATATCATGAAGTTTTTTTAGTAAATCATCTGTAAAATCAGCATCGAAATCAAGGTCAATATCTCGATGCTGACGATTTTGTTTGCCCGTTAAAACATCGACACCCCAGCCACCATCGAGATAATATTTGATACCTGTTTCATCCATAATATAAAGAATTTTAAATAAATCTGTTTCAGTAGTATGTTCTTTTTTCATCTCTATTTGCTCCTTGTTTGTTAAAATTGAAGTTTGGATCAGTCAGTCATATAGTTTTTTTACATCTACTAGGGTCATTTAAAGATACTTCTTATTCATTTAGGTTTTTCCGGGTATCTTCTAGCCAATTTTCAATAGCTTCTGCTAAAATCACTTGCTGATTCAAAACGGCTTTCCCTGTTTGTGATATTTCTGGGAGGCTAGCTTTCATATTTTGATTTTCTTCTAAAGAGGTTTTAAGCATTTTCAGATTTTTTTCGATATTATCCAGACAAACCTTTTGTTCCTGAGCTGAAAGGGAATCAAGATTGACAATGACCGCATTTAAATCTAAAAAAATTCTAATCGGTTGAAGTGAAGTCAATACCATCAAATTTTTAAATTCTTTTTCTCCCTCTGCTGTTAAAGAATAAACAGCTTTTTCTGGCATTTTACCTTCTTTCACCAAAGTTTTTTTTATCAGTCCTTTATCTTCTAATGTAATTACTTTTTTATATATAGAAGGGGTGCTAATTTTTACCCATTTAGAAATATTGCGGTATTCAACCAGTTTTTGGATATCATATGCGCTAAGTGGTTCTGTTTTCAATATCCCTAAAACAATTAAATCGATTGTAGCCATAAAAATCCTCCTTGACAATTTACTATAAATTATAGTATTGTAACTTCTCGAAGTAAAGTACTATAAATTATAGTATTTTCTTTAATGGAAGATTTGGAGGGATTAATATGACAGAAAAAGTACAGGAAATCAATATGGGAACGGATCCAATTAAGCCCCTTTTATTTAAGATGGGTTTGCCAATAATGTTAGGAATGTTATTTACGGCTTTAGATAATATTGGGGATGCTTTTTTTATCAGCAAACTTGGGGTCAGCCAACTTTCAGCAATTCTGATCTGTGCACCGATTGGACAAGCCGTTGTTGCTTTAGGTCTTTTATTTGGAAATGGCGCGGGAGCGTATATTCCACGCTTATTAGGAGCAAAAAAAATGGAAGAAGCAAACAAAGTTGCCTCAACCGCCATTTATGGTAGCTTGTTTTTAGGAATTCTAGCAATACTCTTAATTATGTTTAACTTAGAAAGTCTCTTAAGATTTTTAGGTGGAACCAAAGAAAATTTGAACTTTGCTTTGGATTACGCCAAAATTTATGTTCCTTCTTTGATTCTAAATATTTATATCGTTACGATGAATAGCCTTAATTCTAGCGAAGGCAAAGCTAAATTAGTGCTAATCGTAAATTCTTTAACTGCCGTTTTAAATTTTATCCTGAACCCACTTTTTATTTATACTTTTCAGATGGGGATTGCAGGTGCTGCCTTTGCGACAGTCGTTGCTCAAAGTATGGCTATTTTAGTATTAGTTCTCAATATTCTAATGAAGAATAGTGTGTTCAATTTCAAATTTTCAGAGATTGATCTAGGGAAAAATATTCTTCTGCCAGTATTTAAGGTGGGTATTTCGACGTTGGCCTTTCAAGTTTTAACAAGCATTTCTATTACCTTAACCAATATACAAGCTAGAGAATACGGGGATTCTTTTATTGCTGGAATGGGCTCAGTGACTAGAATTGTGTCCTTGAGCACATTAATGGTCTTTGGATTTATCAAAGGTTTTCAAGCTGTTGCGGGTTTTAATTTTGGCGCAAAAAAATATGATCGTCTCGCTGAAGCGATTAAAGTGTCGATTATCTGGTCAACCGCTTTTTGTGTCATTTTCGGAATAACGATGATGATGTTTCCAACTCAAATTATTTCAATATTTTCAACTGGAAGTACCGAAATGGTTCGTATCGGAGCCAAAGCATTAAGAATTATTGGACTTTCATTTATGTTGTTTGGCTTTCATACCGTGTATTCGTCACTTTTCTTGGCATTAGGAAGAGTCAAGGAAGGTTTTTTTCTCGGAATTTGTCGCCAAGGTATCTGCTTTATTCCAGTTATTTTAATGTTGCCACAAGTATTGGGAACAAAAGGAATCATTTATTCCCAACCAATTGCAGATATCCTGACTGCTGTGATTACGTTATTCATGGCAATTGTCTTACAAAAGCAATTAAATAATTTGCGTCTTCCATCAATAAGTATGGAAAAAATCAGTCGATAATTATTGAAAAAAATAGAAATAGAATCAATGCACTAAAACACATCGGTTCCCAGCCAGCTTAAAAACAAAGACGTGATCCATTCGGAATCTTTCCTTCGATTATCAAATGGGACATAGCCTTGATATGAATAAATATAGTCAATTTTCCAACCACCGGTAGAAGTTTGCTTGTCCTTTAATAAATCTAATACCGGAAGTATCTCAGGCCTATTTAAACTATTCGTTTTTCCAATAATATAAACAATGTCCGTCAACGAAAGCACATAACTTTGGGGAAACATGATATCGGTGATGTGTGGACTAATGGGTTTTTGATTGCTCAGTCTTTGAAACATGTGATGTTGCATCATATAGTCCAAACCTATTTGGATTAATTGATTTACTTCAGTGTCTTCATTTTGGGAAAAATCTCGATAAGTAATTAATGCCCGCACCGTTTTACCAATCCCGATAAAACAAGGAACATTTTTCATACAGCCACCATGTTTACAAATACCTTCATACGGCCAAGTTGTTTTTGTCACACGATCAAAAACTTGATATTGTTTTATCCAATTGAGTGCCGCTTGAGCTTCATCAGTATGGCCAAGACCTAAACGGCAGTAAGCTTCAAAGATCAATGCGTTGTAGCAGGGGACAATTTCAGCTGCAATACCTGTATATGAAAATCCTTCTTCGGTAGCAATATGTTTATTAATATAAGAAACTAGGTTCTGAGTATAAGGTAGGTCAATTGTATTGGGAATTTCCGCTAACCCAATTAGATTCCAAATGTGAGTTAACAAATTTTTGTGTTCAACATGAGTTAACTTTTTGATTAATTTTGAATCACCAAGCAAGTTAAGTGTTTCTGTTTTATCCACTTCTTGTAATGATTTACTTTCTTGCATCAATCTTAGTTTTAGTGGGTTTTCCAATATCAACACCTGCTTTCGATTTAAGTATATCAAACTCAAAATAATATAGAAATCTACTAATAGCAAAGAAAAGCAGAGATCTTCAACGGGATAATGATATTAATATTGCAAAAGAAATAATTGCGACATTTTTATAGTCAATTAGAAGATATCTTTCTTTAATAACTGGCAGGTTTATTATGTTTAAAAAGTTATTGTCTGAATTTTTGTCTATTATCAAGATTTAAGAATCAATTAATGACTATTTGATTTTTGAGAATCAGTATGAATCCTTCTATTTTGGATAAATTATAAAAATTTTAAGAAACAATAATTTCAACAGACAGAATGAAAATAATTCGTTATTACGGATAAATATTATATATAATTACTACTTATTCAACTTATTTATTGAATTATACATATAATTATCTGTTTTTAATACAGATAATATGTATCTGGAGAATTGTATTAAACAAAAAAAAATAATACTAAAATTCGATATTTAATAAGCGTGTAATCTGTAAATGATCATAGAAAAAGAGCGCTTTTTTTATTTAATAAAAAAAAGATTTATATCAGTAAAAGAGTTATCAATTCGTTCAGAATAGTCATTTTTAAAGCAATATCAGCGAACCTTTATTCTATTAACATAGAGAAAAACACCTACTTATGTTCTAGGGATAAGGCGTATAAGTAGGTGTTTCCAAATTGATATTTTTCATTAAATTAAAAAGAAAGCGATTTCAAAAATTAATACGATAAAAGAGAAACAGTTATGTTTAAAGTTAGCTTAAACATGACTGTTTTTTTCTTGTTCTTATAAAAAACAAGAAAACCGTCAGAAGCTTAGACTATTACGAGATCTAAGTGGCTTACTGACGGTCAAAGACGGCTTATAATGAATTTTGGTTAGCGAATTAAATAATGAAAAAGTAAGGAAAATAAAAAAACAAGTCCTATAGAAAGCGTTTTCATTAAAGGGCCCAAAAAAACTTTTTTTTAGTCATATATTTAAAATAATCATAGTTTTTTTTCTCTTAAGCTCCTTTTTGATCTAATGTAGCTATTACTTGAATTCGCTGTTCTAACATAGCATCAGCATACGTATCTAATGTCATCTGAGTTGAAGCATGACCTAATAATGCGCTTACTGATGCGATATCGGCATTTTTTTCAATACAGCGAGTTGCGAACGTGTGACGCAATTGATGAAAATGAACATGATTTAATCCGGCTAAATCTCTTATTTTATGAAAGTGATAAGTTAGTAAGCGAGGCTCGCAAGGTTTCCCTTGAGTTTCTAAAACATAGTAACTATCTGACTTCTTTTTATAGTACTTTAACTGATCCAGAAGTTTTTTTGTCATAGGAATTAGTCTCGTTGAGGCATCTGATTTAGATTCGGTATAGTATAGTTTAGTATTATTTTTATCAGATAAAGAATTAATCCTTTGATACGTATAGTTAATTCTTAACAATCTTTTTTCAAAATCTACGTCTTCCCAACGCAATGCTGCGATTTTTCCTATTCTCAAACCTGCCGATAAGCCTAACTGGACTGCAAGTCTTCCTTTTCCACTGATCTGATTGGCAGCAGCTTCTATCTCTTTTTGCTGTCCTCTAGATAATGAAGAAATCCTTCTTCTTCTAATCTTTGGAAGCTGTATTTGATTGCAAGGGTTAACTGTAAGATCACCTCTTTCTACAGCAGCATTAAGACACTGATTTAATAATCGATAGATAACATGAATTGACGCATTGGATATTCCTTTTTTTTGCCACGTCGTGATTAATTCTTGAAATTGTATTTTATTTAGTTCATTTAATGGATAATCTCCAACTGATGGGTAAACGTAAGCAGTTAATTTATACTCATAACTAGCAAAGGTAGATTGTTTAACTGAGTCTTGAATGGAAGCAAGCCAGTATTTTCCCCAACTAATAAGTGGCATTACGCTATCACCATTCGTTTCTCGTAAATTCTGATACTTTGCTTTAAAAATGTACAATTTATTTTTTACTTCATGATAAGTTTTCCCATATATGTAGCCATATTTAATTTTATTATCTTCTCTTCTTCCCTTAATGAAACGACCTTCCCATCGTCCATCTTTGCGTTTATAAATGTTTTCTCCTCTTCGACTCAATTTGAAAGACTCCTTTTCAATAATATATAAATTTATGACGGCTTAATTGACGGCTAATACTTTTTTCGCGAAAATACAGCTTTCTTTTAAAAAAATAAGATATTTCGTCATAAAAAACGTTTTTAAATAAATTTGTTGATATAAACCACGAAACAAATTACAATATAAGGTATAGAAGGTTTATAAACTGCTTAACAGCACATATCTATCTCGTTTTTTATAAAAACAAGAATTTATTGAAATAGATGAGGCTGTTTAATCAATTTTTATCCTTTCTTAATAAGTAATATTATTGCATACTTTGATGTAAATTTTTGAGAAAAGGAGGAGAAAATGAATATTTTATTATTATCTAATTGTTCATTCTTTGAAACTAAATTTATTCAACATCTAAATGCAATAAAACATGAGGTTTTTTGCAGTGAACAACTGTTAAAAATTTTAAGAACCGGAGGTGATGTTAGCGGATTACTAAAATATTTTCAAGTAGTTATTTTTAGTGAGACAGTTTCTAATCAGATGATTTACGAGATTCTTTCTGTTTGTAGTTTTAAGCAGACAATAATTATTTTAAAAACAAGTCACTCTCTGAGTGAGAATGAGAAGGGATTATGGTTGGAAAAAGGAATCACTCATTTTATTTCAGAGGAAACGAATTTTGATTATCTCAGGGAGCTGCTCTGGTGTGATCATTACGAAGATCAGTTGACTTTAATGAATACGAATATGGAAAAATCTATTCGTATTAATGAAGAAACGATGAAGGAAGAAGAAAAAAGAAGATTTTTAAGGACCTTGTCGAATCAAGAAAAACTTGTTTTTAAAGAGTTAGAAGAAGCTACTGGATATGTCTCACGAGAAGAGTTGTCAGAAAAAATATGGGGTAAAGACTGTACAAGTTCTACCCAAAGCCGGCTTTCAAATATTTCAAAAAATATTAATAGGAAGCTAAAGGAATTTGGCATAGAGAATATGAAGATCTTAACCAGTTGGGGCAAAGGTTATTCTTTGGAATTAGTAAATTAATAGGATGACAAAACAGAAAAAAGAAGATGCTACACAATAACATCCATAGCTAATCCTGAAGCAGCTATATATCGGATATATAACAACAGTTATGGAAATAATTCGCTAATAAAAATGAATACTATTATCGCATGTTGGATATCAGGAACAGATGAATCAAATGGATTTAGAAGATTAATATTTTACTGACCTATTAAAAAAGACATGCAAGAGAAGAAACAAGAATATAGAATCTAAAATCCAAATTCTAGCGACGTCTTTAATCAACAAATAAAACTTAATGTGATATTGCAGTTAACGTTGGGTGGAGAAACGGAACAAATTTAGATTGTATGTGAGTATCTGATGGAAATGTCAGGATATACCTGAGTTTAATCCAGATGTGACAATTTCAGTTAGTCGTAACCTTACCTTTAACTAGGCTGAACATAAGAACATTATAAAAATTGGACGGAAGGATGGGGATTTTAATGCCTCAACATAAGCGTATTAGAAAGAGGATTTAAAAAATATAAGGAGGAGAAAAAATGAATTTGAAAAGAAAGATCCCATTTTTTTTATTAGGTCTAGTGGCAATGTTTGGGATAACTATGTACACGGGAGGGGCAAAAGTTCATGCGTCTACGGATGCTGATAAAGCTCAATATAACGCAGCTATGCATAAAGGGACGTTGCAAGCGACTGGAGATACAACAGTATCATTTATAAAGCAAGATGGTAGTGTGATTGGCTGGGATAATCCTTTATTAAAAAGTGATTCTAATTCTCTTGGTGTACAAGCTAAATTCGATTTGAATAATATTGATGGAATTATTCAAGCGGTCTCTACAGGGCAGATATCTACAATTTCTCCCCTTGAACAAACTTTTATAGGACAGTTCAAGTCTGCTGCACTGATTTCGGGCTCTTTTGACTTGAATATTGATTTAAATAGTGCACTATCAAATTATTTTTCCTTGAATCAAAACACTATAAATCAATTACAAACTACGACAGATTTTAATAGTTTGTTATTTGATGGAGAAGAAGCTGCAGCGTATTCAAATATTTTTGAGATAAAGTCTGTAACGTCAGCAAATAACATTTTGAAAATTTCTGTATCAGTAAAACCAAATGTTACGGGACAAAATATTTTAGACTTACAAAATAAATTTGGCACCTTGAATTTTTCATTTAAAAACTTGTTAGTTATGAAAGATAGTACTTGGGATGATGTTAACCAAATAAATAAAGGTGAATTTGACAGATTGCTGACAGTCTCATCGCCTTCTGGAGAGACTACATTCATCGTAAGTGTTCCAGATGCGTTGTTACCATATGCTTCATTGGCTGGAATCACAGTGACTAATCCATATGTGGGTATCAATTTAGAAACTAATCCAGGATATGGAAAGTTAAGTTTAGGGTATGTAATGGTATATGACGGAAACGGAAATTCTTCAGGAACAGCGCCTGTTGATTCGGATAGTCCATATGATGGTGAAAAATCAATTGTACTAAAAGATCAAAATGATATGAAAAAAGATAATGCAAAATTTATTGGTTGGAGTACAGATCAAAATTATGTAGCAGGTACATCTCCTCTATATAATGCTGGAGACAAATACACTATTGCAAAAAATACTATTTTATATGCTGTTTGGAAAGATATTGTTCAGGGAGGAAATGTGACAGTTAGTTACGTTGATGAATCTGGCAATAAGTTACAAGAAAAAGATACCGTTTTAGAAGGTGAAGTTGATGAAGACTACACCACAGTTCAAAAAGATTTTTATGGGTATAGATTTAAAGAAGTTGTCGGAAATGCAAATGGGAAATTTACTTCTAGTCCGCAACAAGTCACCTATGTATATTCTAAAATAGTTCCTGGTAAATTAACTGTTGAGTATTGGGAATATGATACTAAAGGAAATGCAGTAAAAAAACTTGATGAGCGAACTATTACTGGAGAATATGGAGACTATTATAATGCCGAAATTCTTTATCTTACTGGATATGGATTTAATGGTGTAGTTACTGATACAGAAGCGGGATATGCACCAGCTGCAGGTAGATTACTGGATGAAGAAGATCGCACAATCAAGTTGACCTATCACAAGCTTGCAGGTGAGAGTACTGAAGGAATGGTACTTGTCCAATATCAAGATGTTGATGGAAACGAAATCAAATCTAGCTATATAGAACGCGGTGAAATTGGCAAGCCATATACAACAAAAAAAGAAGATATTGTTGGATATAAATTTAAGGAAGTTATTGGAAATGCTACAGGTACATTTACTAATGCCGTTCCGATTGTAACTTATGTTTATCAAAAAGACAGTGTAGTACCTAAAGATGTTTTAGTACCTGTATATAGAGCATACAACCCGAATGATGGAGACCATTTATTTACAACAAGCAAAGATGAATACAATTGGATTCAAGATCAAAAATGGTCTGGTGAAGGAACTGCCTTCCAGAGTGTTAAAGCAACATATGCAGATGCAGTAAAAGTTTATCGTTTATACAATGTTAACTCTGGAGAGCATTTTTATACAACCAGTTTATCTGAGTATGAAACTGTAGCTGCAGCTGGCTGGAAAAAAGAAGGAACATCTTTCTACATGGTTCCTAAAGAACAAGGTAATCCAATTTACCGTGTATTTAATCCAAATGCTACTGGGCCAGGTTCTCATATGTATACAGCTTCTAAAATAGAAGCCGATTGGTTAATTAGTTTGGGATGGAGAGATGAAGGAATAGCTTTCTATACTCCTAAATAAAGGTGAGTAAAAAAGGACTAGTATCTATATACCGCTAGTCCTTTCTTTTGAAAATATATGGATAATTTTTAAGGAGAGTATTGTGAAGAAAATACGTAAAGAAAAAATATTTAATAAAGTAATCAATGTATTTATGTTGATTGTGATAATGTTTTCTCAATTCTCATCTTTTGGGGCAGCCTTTGCAGAAGAGGTTCCAAATATAGAAAACAATGAAGTTCAAACTGAACAATCAATTCCCCCTATTGAGAAAGCTGATCAAACGGTGAACCCAAGTATAACGAGAACCGATAAGATTGCTAAATTAGGAGTTGATGTTGCTGTTGATAAAAATAATCCTCCTTCAGGAGATTATTTCAATCTTATATTAACTTTTGGTGGAATGTCTTACGGAACGGACAATACTGTATATAATGCGGTTGCAACGATACCACTATCTTCTTCAGATAAACTTGAGGCAGGGACTTTACCAACAGATCCTAATGGTGAATACACTTGTTCAATAGAAGGAAATAATATTGTCATTAGATTTGCAGAATTTCAGGCCGGTGGGAATTACGATGTTAAGATCCCTGTAAAATTTAAAGAGGGTGTAAGTTTGCCTTCAGAAATTTTATCAGGCCAGGTTACTTTTACCGGAGATAATGCAGATGATGCAGATGCGGCAAGTATACCAGAGGTTTCTCCGTATAATACTGCAAAACCGGTATACATGAATATTATTGACCAAGTTAGTACATTCAAGGCTTATATACCACATTCAGCTCAAATCAATTTGACACCAGAATTAAAAGAAGGTGGGCTAAATGTAGCTAACGGTAAATTGAAAGTTGATTTTCCAGCAGATATTGTCTTAAATGGGCTAAATTTCAAAGGACAAAATCTTGATTTATCAACTGTAAAAGCTAATCCAGATGGAACTAAGTATATATTACTAGATGTATCTCCATTTGATGTAGATAAATCGAATTTTTCAGGTCTAACGATTGATTACAATTATCCGAAGCTAAAGGATGGAGATCTTCCTGATGGTGTTAATGAGAAGAATTATGAAATAAAAGCTACTTTTACAGGCACAAGATACAACGGTGAAGAATTTACTGAAGCAGGTACCATTAAAGAAAAACAAACACTATATAAAGGTGCTGGAGTCTTAGGAAAGACTGCAACTGAAGAAATTTATAAAAAAGCAGATCAATCAATTGAGTATTCAGTTAATTATACATCTGGTTCTGAAACAAAAAACATGGTTATCATAGACGATCCATATAAAGAGACAGATTTTTTTAAAGGATATAATTACACTGACTTTAATTGGAATTCGACATTAAACAATATAGATAGTCAATTCTCTTATCAAACCAATAAAAATAGTTCATGGCAAGTGGTTGGTGACCCTAGTAAAAATGGTTCCGTGACTGTTTCTTCATTAAATTTAGCAAGTGATGAATATGTTACATTGGTAAAATTAGATCTTTCTTATGGTGGAAGTAAGGTTATTCCAGCTAACAGTGGAGATGTAATTTTCAAATTAAATGGAAAAACAACAGAAAATATTACGGACACTACTTTAAGTACAAATAATAATATTGTTAACACTGCCAAGTTTTCTGGAGAGTATTTAGACGGAGATAGCTATGTAGAAATTAACAAAGAGTACGATGCTACAACCGTTTATATCCCAGAAGTACAGGGAGCTTATCCAGGCTGGGAAGGTTGGGGACAACCATTTTACAACAAAGATTCAGTAACTTCTCAAAATACATTTGCTGTAGGAGATACATTTTCCTATAAAAATACACCGGCAAATGTTGGATGGGCAGGTGGCAATATAGCCATAGAAGACCCTGTTGTATATGTTAAATATCCTAACAC
The DNA here is from genome assembly GCF_054819945.1 of Enterococcus sp. JNUCC 77. Taxonomy (NCBI): domain Bacteria; kingdom Bacillati; phylum Bacillota; class Bacilli; order Lactobacillales; family Enterococcaceae; genus Enterococcus; species Enterococcus sp. JNUCC 77. Next base: position 318,326 of record NZ_JBTHIG010000002.1, on the reverse strand, counting down.
TTTAAACATTGATCCTGAAAAAGTAACCATAAAAGGATACGAAGATGGTGTTTTTAAAACAAAACCAACGGTTGAAATTATTCCTAGTGATGGTGGGTATAATTTAGTCAAAATTAGTATTAACGAATCTATGCCGGCTACAACATATGATTCGAAATATCAAGTGATCATTAGAGACATTGAACCAACGAGTAGAACAGGTTCAGCTGTTGATTTTACAGCTTTTTTAGGATCTAATAATCCAAATCAAAAATATGTGGCAGGAGTTGGATGGCGAGGAGCTACAGGAATGCCATGGGCAAACTATGCTGTTGCTATTCAACAATGGGCTACTTTTGATTCTTCTTTAAAATTTTCAAGCGAAATTAAAGTAAGTACTGGTGGAACAAATGAAGAAGACTTTTCGTTTGTAAATTCATTAGTAAATCAAAATGGAGGAAAAAATGTAATATTCCGGTTAAGTGCTGAAAATATCGGAACAAATCCCACAAATCAAACAGAGTTAATCAGTATGTTGCCTTACAAAAACGACACTGTCACAACTAATGATGTCTCTAAAAACAGTACTATTTCAGGTTATCTAAAAGGTTTATCGATCGATGATGGATCCGGCATTTCTGGAGTCAATTTTGATGAATATGAAATATATGTTTCTAAAGACGCCACCGCTGCTAATAATAAAAAAGATTTAAAAAATACCGGTGTTTCAGGGTATTCTTCTAATTCTACATGGGAACCTTGGGATGGAGCGACTGAATTAACGGATGATTATAGAGCGATAAAAATTGTTAAGAAAAGTGGCCTTGGTATTGGTGAGGGCATAAAAGTTTATATGGATTATCATGTCCCAGAAATTACCACAAATACAGAATCTTTATGGGCTAGTGTGGCACTAGGCGGATATTATAAGTCTGGAAATAATAAATTTAATATAGCAGTGACTGAACCAAGAAAAGCAGGTCTGATGGTTGGGAATGATGCTGTTAAAAGTCTGAACGGATATGCATGGGAAGATAGCAATTGGGATGGGATCAGAAATGATAGTGAACCAGTTATTCCTAATTATCCAGTTTATTTAGTAAATGAGAACAATGATATTATTGATCAAACTACTACAGACGTAAATGGATATTATGAATTCACTCAATTATTTGCAGGTAAGTATCGTGTGATTATGCAAAATGATCGCTATGATGCTGGTTGGGATCTAACTAAAAACCTGGAATTAAATGATAATAACGTGAATGATATGAAACCCATGAGTGATAAAAGTGTCATTTATGATTATGCTCCTTGGCTATCAGATAAAAAAGGTGGTTATCTAGGTATTACAGATACTATCGATCTTACACCTGAAAATATAATTAAGGTAGATAACATTGATGGTGGATATGTAGATAAATCAAGTGCAAATAATAGTGTAGCTATATCGGGAAATGTTTGGCTAGACACTGCTATAAACGGTATCTGGCAGACTACTTTAGAAGATACGTACCCAGAAGGTACAACGATGAATTTGTATAAAAAGGAAGCAGATGGCACCTATGCTTTTGTAAAAGCAACTGTCACAGATAACAATGGATACTATGAATTTTCTGGTCCCGATTTAACTTCAGGAGATTATGTAGTTGGACTAAAAGAAATGCCGGCATCATATAAGCGAACTGTCAATGGTAGTAGCATGAAATTTGATGATCGGAGCGATACCACTTCTCAAGGGATAGATGCGCCATATGTAACTGCAGAGTTCCATGTAAATGATGGACAAAGAAGTGAGAACTGGGATCTAGGTCTTATTGAAACTGTAGACCTTTATGTAACAAAAATCTGGGAAGACGGCGGGAATACTTCCAAACGTCCAGAAAATATCGTAGTTGAGTTGAAAAAAGATGGCAAAGCATTTAATCAAGATGGCTCAACTGATCCATATGAAATCGTTAAATCAACAGATGGTACTTGGGAAACGCTGGAAATTAAAGGCTTAGAAAAATATCATATGTCTAATGCAAAAGCAGTGGAAAATAAATATACTGTGAACGAAAAAGACGTACCAAGTGGCTATACTATGACTCAGACGGATAAGAGTGATCCTAACGAAAAAAATACTTACCGTTATGAAATTACTAATAAATTAGACAAGACGACCATTGAGGGAACTAAATCATGGGATGACGCCAATGATCAAGATGGTAAACGTCCAAATTCAATCACAGTAAATTTACTGGCTGACGGAAAAAAAGTGGATTCAAAAACAGTCTCTGAGGCAAATGGTTGGAAATACTCTTTTTCTGATTTAGAAATATACAAAGATGATGGAACCGAGATTTCTTACACAATTAACGAAGAAGCTGTGGCTGATTATACACCGACAGTAACAGGGACTAACCTTACCAACACACACACGCCTGAGAAAACGACCGTCGAAGGTACGAAGACTTGGGATGATGCTAATGATCAAGATGGCAAACGTCCAGAATCAATCAATGTGAACTTGTTAGCAGATGGAACAAAAATAGATTCAAAAACAGTTTCTGCAACGGAAGATTGGAGATACTCTTTTACTAACTTAGATAAGTACAAAGATGGTAAAGCAATTTCTTACACAATTACTGAAGATACAGTAACTAACTACACAACCAAAATTACAGGAGCAAATATAACTAACAGCTACACACCAGGAAAAACTAGTGTAACTGTTACTAAGGCTTGGGATGACAATAATGATCAAGACGGTTTAAGACCAGAAAAAATCTCTGTTCAGCTTTATGCGGATGGTGTGAAATCTGGTGCTCCTGAAGAGTTATCTAGTGGAAACAACTGGACAACTACTTGGGTTGATTTAGCTCAAAAGCAAAATAAGAAAGACGTTTCTTACACTGTGAAAGAAGAGGGAACAGTTACAGGGTACACAACTGCTGTTGACGACACTGATAAAGGGAACGTCATCATTACCAATTCACACACGCCTGAGAAAACAACTGTCGAAGGTACGAAGACTTGGGATGATGCTAATGATCAAGATGGTAAACGTCCAGAATCAATCGTCGTAAACTTGTTAGCAGATGGAACAAAAAAAGATTCAAAAACAGTTTCTGCAACGGAAGATTGGAAGTACTCTTTTACTAATTTAGACAAGTATAAAGACGGTAAAGCAATTTCTTACACAATTACTGAGGATACAGTGACAGACTATACGCCAAAAGTAACGGGTAGTGATATTACCAATAGTTATACACCAGGGAAAACCAGTGTAACTGTTACTAAGGCTTGGGATGATAACAATGATCAAGATGGTTTAAGACCAGAAAAAATCTCTGTTCAGCTTTATGCGGATGGTGTGAAATCTGGTGCCCCTGAAGAGTTAAATAGTGATAACAACTGGACAACTACTTGGGTTGATTTAGCTCAAAAGCAAAATAAGAAAGATGTTTCTTATACTGTGAAAGAAGAGGGAACAGTTACAGGGTACACACCTGTTGTTGATGATACTGATAAAGGGAATGTCATCATTACCAATTCACACACGCCTGAGAAAACCACTGTCGAAGGTACGAAAACCTGGGATGATGCTAATGATCAAGATGGCAAGCGTCCAGAATCAATCAAGGTGAACTTGTTAGCTAATGGGACAAAAGTAGATTCAAAAACAGTCTCTGCAAAAGAGGACTGGAAGTACTCCTTCGCTAACATAGATAAGTACAAAGACGGTAGCAAGATTCTTTACACCATCACCGAAGATACAGTGACTGACTATACACCAACAGTAACAGGTACTGATATTACCAATAGTTATACACCAGGAAAAACCAGTGTAACTGTTACTAAAGCTTGGAATGATAAGAATGATCAAGATGGCTTAAGACCAGATAAAATATCTGTACAACTTTATGCGGATGGTGTGAAAACGGGTAATCCTGAAGAGCTAAATAGTGGGAACAAATGGACAACTACTTGGAAAGACTTAGACCAAAGAAGAGATGGGAAAGATATTACTTACACAGTGAAAGAAATCGATGATGTGCCTGGATATACGACAGTTATTGATGATTCTGATAAAGGGAACATCATTATTACCAACTCTCATACACCAAAAGTAATAACGACTACGAATAATCCCACTAGTTCTGGCAAGAGCTTTTTAAGTAAAATACTCCCTAATACAGGTGAGAACTATAATTATTTATTTTCTATTTTAGGAACATTAATTGTATTGATGGCGGTTGTTCTTTTTTTCATAAGAAAATTAAGAAAACTAAATAGATAAATATTATCGAAATTATCATTGCAATACATGATCTATTGATAGCAAAAATAAATGATCTTTAGGGTTCAATCAAAATAATTTATACAGTAGATTCTAAAAGGATAGTACTTCTTTTATTTAAGAAAGAAGTACTATCAATCAAAAAAGGGGATTTAAATATGAACAAAAAGTTTTTCTGGTTAAATGGACTACTCGTCTTTTTAACATTATTTATTGGTAAAGGAGTGCTCGCAGATACAGTACAAGTATCAACAGTTGATGATTTAATCACACAAGTTAATACTGCGACACAAGCTAGAACGATTACTTTAGATTCCAACTTTCCTCAAACAATATCGAAAACAATTGATTTGAAAGAAAATACCAGTTATCCAATTATAATTGATGGGCAAAATAAAACCTTAACTTCAGATGGAAGCACTCTAATGTTTTCATATTCTGGAGGGAGCTCTAGTACTGCTGGCTCTGTAACACTTAAAAACATGATTCTTCAAGGAAATAACTCTTCTGGTAAAGCAATAAATACCAGTGGATATAAAGGCGATTTCAATTTAGATAATGTCTATGTTGGAGACTTCCATAATCCTTCTGATGGTGGAGCTATGAATATTGGCGGGAATACGTCTATTGTAGATAGCACATTTGAAAATAATACGACAAATGCACCTGGATATGGTGGTGGAGCTATTGCTGGAAAACAATTTTCTAGTAAATTAGTAGTTGAAAATTCTAAATTTTTCAATAATGAAACTTTAGCTCTTGGTACAGGAGCTGTTGGTGGCGAGGGTGGAGCAATGTGGTTTTATGCTCCTTCAACTTCTGCTTCTTTTGAATTTAAGAATAATTACTTTAAAGAAAATAAAGCTGTGGAAAATGCTTCTTCTATGACCGGTGTTCAAACACTAGCCGATGGTGGTGCGATCGCATTTTTCAATGTAATGCAAGGAATCAAAATAGATTTCGATTCTAACACATTTGATTCTAACGTTGCCGGAGATAACGGAGGAGCCATTCTAATACAAGCGAATGGTTCGACTTCCACTGATGGCGTTACTTCTGGGATCCTTTTCCAGAACAATACTTTTTATGATAATAAGTCAAATGGTTCTGCAAGCAGTGGCGTAACTCAAAGTGGTGGAGCAATTCAGATTTATCAAAATGGTGGTAGAAGTACCAGTAGAAAAACTATGGTTGACTTTATTTCTAACACATTTGCTGCAAACAAATCAGTAACTTCTGGAGGAGCTATTGGTTTTGCCGGAGCGCCGTTTTTTAATGGTGCTGGAGGAAATTTTACAAACAATATCTTGGTGGATAATGTAAATGGTTATTCTACTGGAACAGAAACACTAAACTCCATTGCATCTTCTTCTGTAAAATCGACTGATAAAGGAAATAATATCGGTTATGATGCGACAGGAGCAACAGGGGACATTGTAAAAGATGGAAAACAAGTTTTTGGAAATATTCCATATGGTCTTGTCCCAGATAATTCTACTATCAGTGCAGGAAGTTCGAATACCAGAGAAACAGTTCCAACTATTCCAATTGCACCAGAACTTCTAGCAGATGCTAAAGTTAAAGATGGAACTAGTTTACCTGTAGACCAAAGAAATATTCCTAGAATAGAACCTTCAGACATCGGATCTGTTGAAATTTCTTGGTTGAAATATGATAGTAATGGAGGTAAATTTAATTTCGATAATTTACCTGATAAATATGATGGCTCAACTTATTACGGAGAAAAACAACCTACTACTTATTATCAAGTAGGAAATAATACTCAAAAAGTTAATATAATTAATGGACAATCAGATTTAAATGCAAGTAGAGAAAATTATGATTTCTTAGGATGGTCTACTGATCCAAGTGCCACGAAACCAGATGACAATTTAAAAGCTGGCAATCAAACTACAATTGTTTCTGAAGGAGCTACTTTATATGCAGTTTGGACACCAGCGGCTGGTGCAAGCGTAACTGCTCACTATGTAGATGAACAAGGTAAAACAATATCTGAGGATATTATTTTAACTGGTCCAATAGGAGAATCATATACAACAACGCAACAAGAAGTTTTTGGTTATAAATTTAAAGAAGTTGTTGGTAATACAACAGGAACCTTTACGAATGAATCTCAGGAAGTAACCTATATCTACTCAGAAATTGTTCCTGGAAAAATAACTGTTGAGTATTGGGAGTACGATGTAAATGGTAATCCTATTAAAAAAATCCATGCGGATGAAACGATAACTGGTAAATACGGTGAACGTTATGATGCACCAATTATTTATGTACCTGAGTACGGATTTAATGGTGTTATTACAGATGATGGATTTGCTCCTCTTAGTGGCCTATTACTGAACGAAGAAGCACAAACAATTAAACTTTCTTATCACTTGTTAACAGATGATAATCCTCTTCAAGAAGGAGTTGTAGTTGTTCAGTATCAAGACTCTGAAGGTAAAACTTTAAGAGAAAATGAAATACTCCGTGGTGCAATTGGTTCTGACTATGCAGCGACTCAATTAAATATTGATAACTATACAATGATTGAAGTTGTTGGAGAACCTACTGGTCAATACACATCAAATGTTAAAGTCGTTACCTTTGTATATAAGAGTAATAGTATTCCGAAAGATGAATTGATTCCTGTATATAGAGCATATAATTCAAATGACGGAGACCACTTATTTACGACTAGTAAAAAAGAATATGATTGGATTCAAACATATAAATGGACACCAGAAGGTATTGCCTTTCAAAGTGTCGTGCCAACTCATAAAAGTGCGACTAAAGTATACCGTTTGTATAATCCCAATTCAGGAGAACATTTCTATACAACTGATGTAACTGAATACAATAGTGTTGGGGCTGCAGGATGGAAGCAAGAAGGCATTGGTTTCTATATGGTTACTAAAGAAGAAGGAGATCCTGTATACCGAGTATTTAATCCTAATGCAACTGGACCTGGATCACATATGTATACTAAGGTTCGTTCAGAAGCAGATTGGTTGATTAGTTTAGGTTGGAGAGATGAAGGCATTGCCTTCTATACACCTAGATAAATAGAAAACTAATATAAAAAACCAAAAAAGGTTGTTTCTATATAAATGATTTTTATTTCATAGTGTTTAATTATGCCGATATATCTATCAATATTCATTGATTTAAATCATTAATGATAAAATATTTTCAAATTTATCAACATAAAAACGATTTCTTTGTTATAATAAATAAAGTGACAATTATTTATTTTAAGGAGGAATTTCATGAAGAAAATTATTTTAGGAGCTACATTGCTTGTTGGTATGGGTGCAGCCTTTATGCTGAGTACAAATGCGGAGGCAACTTCCCCAGCACCAGAAACAGAAAAAGAATTATATCGTGTCTATAATCCTAATTCAGGAGAACATTTCTTTACAGCAAGTCTTGATGAATACAGCTGGTTAGAAGATCAGGGATGGGTTCAAGAAGACCTTGCCTGGTTGACACCAACTGAAGGAGAAAAAGTTTACCGTCTATACAACCCTAACGCTGGAGACCATTTCTATACCAAGAGTATCGTAGAATATGATTGGTTAAGTAAACAAGGATGGGTTCAAGAAGGTGAATCATTCCTAAGTTCTGCAGACACAACCGCTCCAGTTTACCGAAGCTATAATAAAAATGCACTAGCTGCCGGTGCCCATATGTTCACATTAAGTAAATCTGAACATGATGGTTTAGTGAAATCTGGTTGGATTAACGAAGACGTTCAATTTTATGCTGTATCATATGCAAAACAGCTTGGAGATTTGATTGAGTATGCTAACTCTTTAGAAGAAGCGGATTATGATCCAACTGATTATGCAGATTTTAAAGCAGTTGTAGCAGAGTCTCAAGCAGTGTTAGATAATACTAAGGCTACTCAAGATGAATTACAGGACCAATTGAACAAATTAGCAGATGCTTTAGTTACATTAGAAGAATCTGTAGAAGTACCTGAATCAGAATAATATATTTATGAGAAGTGTTACCTATGGGTATACCTAAGGTAACACTTTTTATTATGCCAATTAAACTTGGATCAAATTTAAGTAGATTAATTTTTTTGTAAAATACAATATTTAAAAGGGGATTATTATGAAAAGAATATTAGAACAAGGGAAAGTATCTTTCCCTCAGGCCATGAGCGATTTTTTCAAAGGTTATGCTGATTTTAGAGGACGGTCTACACGTAGAGGATATTGGTTTGCAATGCTAGGAATTTTAGTTATTTATGTCATTTTAACTATAATTACTGGGATATCTTCCAGCAACAGAGAATACTATGAATCACCTATCAATGGCTTTATGTTATTTATAATTGTACTATTTACTTTAGCAATCATCATTCCTTCCATTGCTTTATCAGTAAGAAGATTAAGAGATACAGGCTTGAAAAGTAAGACAATTTTAGTTTTATTTATTGTATATTATGCCCTTAGTTATACTTGGGGGATGAATTTATACTCAACTGTGTTAAATTCAGTAACTAGCATGGCGTCAGCATATAGTAGCTATTCAGACGTTACTACACCTTTAACAACTTTAAACCTTTCTGGATCACCATTGCTTACCTTCTTTACAATGTTATTATCTATATTTATAACCATTAGTGCTTTTTTACCCTCAGATATGTTTGCTACTACTAGTAAAAATTCGGTACTAACATCAATTTTTTCTGAGAAATAATTATTTGATAAAGACAGATACCATTATAGGTTATCTGTTTTTTTCTTTATAAAATAAAAATGGAGCTGTTCATTATAGGTATGCTTCTATTAGAATTCTATTAATAGTATACGCGTTGAGAAATGAGTAGACCAAAAACGACGGATTTCTCCAGTACAAATAATAAATGAACATTCCCTACGATTAACTTTTATTTCAGTTGATCGTAGTTTTTTTGTTTATCTTGTGAAGTTGTGCTGGAATCTAATTTCATTTTTCAACAGCCACAAATACCAGAGAATAGAACTTCGTGATCCATGAGCTACCATTTATATTTCCTTATAGTTTCCTGATAATTTTTTACTATGATAAAGCTATCAAAAGGAGGAGCGATATCATGAATGAACTTCTATTAGAAACTAGGGGACTAACAAAGTCTTATCATCATCAAAATGTTGTATCAGATCTAGCCATTAAGGTGCCTAAAAATAGTGTATATGGTCTTTTGGGAGCAAATGGTGCGGGTAAATCAACTACTTTAAAAATGCTGACTGGAATTGTAGCACCAACGAAGGGGGAAATTCTTTATCAGAACCAACCTTGGAAACGAAAAGATTTAAGTGAGATTGGTGCTTTGATCGAGTCTCCACCCTTATATGGCAACTTAACGGCTAAAGAAAATTTGTTAGTGCGAACAGTGACACTGGGATTACCTAAAGAACGCATTGAAGAAGTATTAAAAATTGTGCAGTTGACTGATACAGGTAAGAAAAAAGCACGACAATTTTCAATGGGCATGAAACAGCGATTAGGAATTGCCCTGGCATTATTAAATAATCCCAAACTACTGATTTTAGATGAGCCGACAAATGGTTTGGATCCCATTGGTATTCAAGACTTTAGACAATTGATTCGCTCGTTCCCAGAAAAAGGTATTACAGTGATTCTATCCAGTCATATCTTATCGGAAATTGAACAAACTGTTGATAAAATTGGTATTATTTCAAACGGAAGATTGGGCTATCAAGGGGATTTACCAAAGGATACGCAAGCATTGGAAGAATTATTCTTAGAGGTTGCCAAAACGTATGCTGAAGTCGGAGGTTTTTAAAAATGAAATCGTTAATCCAAGCAGAATATATAAAAGGTCGTCGTAGTTTTGGGAGACGTTCGATGATAATTTTTCCAATGGTAGCCATACTTTTTGCAGTTTTTTTAATGAGCGGTCAGTTATCACAAATTGCTGCTTATAATTGGTGGTATATCCTACTTTTACCGGCAGCCGTTGCTTTTTTAGTAATTAGTTTAATTAACAGTGAAAAACGGATGGGATTTATCAATCTAAAAACGTTACCCATCTCAAGTCAGAAAATTTGGGTTTCAAAGATAATTACTGGCTGTACGTATCTCTTTTTGATGAATGTCATGCTGTTTGGATTTTCAACCATTTCTGGACTGCTTTTTGGTTCACAATATCCAATCTGGCGAGGACTGTTAGCAGGGTTAATTTTGACAATCACTTGGGCATGGCAAGTACCACTAGGGATGTGGTTAGTCACAAAATACAATTCAACCGCAGCTTTTTTGTGTCTAATTGCAGCAAATACCGTTTGCTCTTTTCAAGATATTGCCGGTGGGCAGATATGGTATATTCCTTTTGCCATTCCACCTAGATTAATGACACCAATTATTGGCATCAATCCCAATGGTGTGCCGCTCTCAGCAAATAGTCCACTTTGGAATACAAGCGTTATACTTCCAGGGGTTATTATTACTATTTTCTTGTTCATTTTCAGTTCATGGTTTACAACTAAATCATTTGATTGGAGTGGAGAAAAATGATTGATAATTTGCTTGCTGATTTTTTTAAAATAAGAAAAACTCTTTTTTTTCTGCTACATTTACTGATTCCTTTACTAGGGATTTTTATTTTCTTTAGTTATCAAATAATAGCCCAACATAACGGTAATTTAATGATGATTAATTTTTGTCAGGTATTGTCTTTAGTCTATCCCATTGTCGCTGCGTGGCTAACAAATATTGTCATAAATCAAGAAATTGAAGCTGGTGGAGGATTTTTTCTACTGAGTGCGAGGTCTCGTGGTAGTGCATTATTATCTAAGCTCTTTTATTTGTTGATAGGTGGTTTGTTGGCTTGTTTTATTGCAGTCTTTGGTTATCATTTGCTAAATTTTTTGTTAGTGCCGAGCTATCAACTTTCTTTTTTTCAGGTGGGAGAGTTATTTCTTTTTGTCTTTGGCTGTAGTATTTTTCAGTATTTTTTGCATATGAGCTTATGTCTTAAATTGGGAGAACATGTCAGTTTTGGAGTAGCTGCATTAGAATTTTTATTAGCAGCTTTAATGATGACCAGTTTAGGAGAGATTCTCTGGATTGTTGTCCCTAGTGCCTGGGGAATGAGGCTGATTCGTTTAATGGGAACTGATTTTACCGGTGATGTACTACTGAAATTTATTCCTTTTCCCCTCATTATTTTGCTAATATTAGTTGTAACGGTCGTAATGGGTGTCATTCTCTTTGCCATCATGAGCAGCTGGGAAGGTCGTACGAACGAAGAATAGTTTTTTTGGGAGGAAATGATGACAAGAATTTTGATGATTGATGATGATCCACAAATCTTAAAATTAATGAAAACGGCACTTGAACGACAAGGATATCAAGTTGAGACGGCTGAAAATCCTTCTGAAGTCACTCTTGCAAAAGCAAAGTTTGCCGATTTGATTTTACTGGATGTGATGATGCCTGAAGAAGATGGCTTTAGTTATTTAGAAAGAATTCGGCAGCAAGTGGATGTGCCGATCCTCTTTGTAACAGCAAAAACAGCTGAACAAGATTTGATTCATGGCTTAGGTATTGGTGCCGATGATTATATCGAAAAGCCTTTTTCAATTGGTGAATTGCGGGCCCGGGTTGCTTCTCATTTAAGAAGAGAGAGGCGAGAACATCATCATATTTTACGTAGTGGAGAGCTAACCGTTGATTTAGAAGCCAAACAGTTTTATTTTCAGTCAGAAATGATTTCATTTACTAAGTCTGAGTATGCGATTTGTGTGTATTTACTGGAGCATGCCGAACAGGTCTTTTCAAAGGAACAAATCTATGAAGCCGTATTCGGTTTAGATGGTGTTTCAGATGAAACGGTCATTGTTGAGCATATCAAAAATATCCGCAGTAAGTTAAAAAAATATCAGTTGGCACCAATTCAAACAGTCTGGGGGATTGGCTATAAATGGCAAAAAAACAATCCATTGGTTTGACCAATTATGTGACACGCATTTTATTTATGGCATTTGGAGGGACATTTTTAATCATCCTTTTGATGGTTGCTGCATTTTTGGTGATGCTACAAACAAATTTTATTGCACCGTCTAATATTGGAGAAACGGCGGCACGAAATACTATTGAAGATTTAACAGTACAAGGACATTTCTCGACTAATTTTGATACTAGCTATTTTAATTACATCTATTTCAACGCTGAAGGAGAGGTAGTTTCTTCATCTTTGCAAAATAAAGAGTTAACAGATGTAAAAAAACGTTATGAAAACCTCAATCAAGATTACGCTAACGGTGCTTATCTAAAATTTTCAGATGGCAGCTATTCTTTATTTGTTTGGCAGTACCAAGCACTTTTTACCAACGCTTGGTTACGGAGATATTTACCAAGACCGGAGTTTCTTTTCTTTGGAATCACTTTGCTATTATTAGTTCTGTATTCTGTATTTGTCATTCGCTTTGCGAGTAAAAATTTAAGTAACAGGATTTCATTAATTAATCAAGCCAGCCAGCAGGTTGCACGGCAAGATTTAGATTCACCAATAAAAATGAAAAGTGGTATTAAAGAGTTTGATAGTAGCTTGAATTCTATGGAAGAAATGCGGCAAGCACTTAAAAATTCATTGGTTCAACAGTGGCAAGCACAGCAGCAACAAAAACAAGATTTAGCAGCATTAAGCCATGATATTAAAACACCACTGACAATTATCAGCGGAAATTCAGAGTTATTATTAGAAGACGAGCTAACAGCACCGCAAAAAGAATCGGTCCGAGCAATTTTTGAATCAAGCCAGCGAGCGCAGCACTATCTTCAAGTGCTACAACAAGTATCCAACTTTGATTTACAGATGAAAGAAAAAACTGAAATGTCAGTCAAAGCGTTACTAAAGGAAATCGATGAAATTTTACGTCCTTTGGCTAAACAAAAAAATTTATTGATTACTTATTCCTTTCCAGAAGGATTAAAAATATTTGCTGATGTATTTAATCTTGTCAGAGCTTTAATCACTCTTGGAGAAAATGCCATAAATTATTCTACAGTAGGAGAAATAAAAATTTCTGTCACCAAAGAAGACAACTATATAAATTTTGTGTTTGAAGATACTGGTCCAGGTTTTTCAGATGAAGGACTGAAACATGCTACGGAGATGTTTTGGCAACAGGATCAGAGTCGCTCAACGAATGTCAATTATGGCATTGGATTAGCTTTAGCTAAAAAAGTTGCAGAAGACCATGGTGGTAAAATTAATATAGAAAATAAAAATGGTGGGGCAAGGGTAACTTTAGTTATTGAGAGTTAATATTGAAGCCATTGATTAAAAAGAAAAACATACGGTTTGTTGAAGAGTGCTGACAGATAAAAAAAAGTCATCTATTTAAAGATAGCTAAGTAAACTTTTTGGATATTATCTATTTAAGATCACTCTTGAAATAAAAATGGCTACTAAATAACCTAATACTAACAAAAAAAAACCAAGAAAAGCCTTTTTAAACAACTCTTTTTTATTCATTTTTTACCAACTTTCTGAATTTTATTAATATTATACGCTTTTAACGGTCAGATAAAAATAATGAATGTTCGTAAAATATTGAAACTTGTTACTTCTTCTTTTTGGCTTGTTTACTAAAGTATAAATCAAAAGGACAGTCACAATAACAACACCAACAATTAATAAAATATATTTTATAGTATCTATTGCGATTTTCGCGAATACTTCAATAAAACTCCCTAGCCACTGAGGCAAAGTAAAGATGATATAAAAAAAGCAGCAAATTTTAAATTGATAGGTAGATGATGCAAAAATTATTTTTCACACTGCTTTCCTTAGTTAAAACTGCCAATCATTCTTTGTTAATTTAAAAAAAAGTTCAGTTTTTACTTCGTTTAGCAAGGGTATGTCTACATTATCAAGCTGTAAGACATATTCAAAGCCTAATTTTTCTACTACTCTTTTGGAATTATTATTTTCAATGAATATACCGGCCCAAACATTTTCCATACCGAGATCATTAAAACAATATTGAATCACCCGTTTTGCAGCCTCAGGCATGAAACTTTTTCCCCAATAAGGAAAACCCAGCCAGTAGCCGATTTCTGCATCTTTTTTACCCATAAAAGAGCGTCGTTCGCTTGTTTGATTTAAAATGATTCCAATCGAACCAATTACTTTTTCAGGCTGTTCTTTTAGACAAATCGCAAAGTCATGTTCTTTAGAAAACACATTTTTTATTATCTCTAAACTATTTTCAACACTGGTATGTGGCGGCCAACCAGTAATAGGCCCAACTTTTTCATTAGATGCCAGCTCGGATAATGCCTCTGCATCATGATTTGACCAAGGACGTAAAATTAAGCGCTCCGTTTCTAAAATCATATGATTTCCCCACCTTAAATTTAAGATTTATTTGATTATAGCATGTTGAAATATTAGCGACTATATCAGTCAAATGGATAGGGTGTTGCTAGTAACTATCCGGAAATAATTTTCATAGATTCTATCAAATTTTTTAACACTTTTTTATAGCAGATTGATAAAAGTAAAATGAAGAGGTGATGGAGACGATCAATAGAAGTAAAAGAAAAACAATATAAAATGGAGGAAGATATTTGGAAGTAGATACTTTATTTTCCTTATCTTTCTCTTTTGAATAGTGTAGTCAGTATTATTTTGGATAAATGATGGTAATATTTTAGATGTTAGTAAGTCGTATCTTTTTTAGGATGACTGGAATAAAAAATCGTAGACCAATTATAACTAGTTTACTAATAGCAAACTGCTCCTAGATATATAAAATATAGCTAATTAAAATCAGTCTGGTATCAATAGAGTGGCCAGCTTAAAATCAAAGTATTTATCAAATATTGATTGGTCAATCTACAACCCTTCTACGGAGCAAATCCATAATACAGTAATATATACATAAACAAGCCGTATTTAACCATAATAAACGAAAAAAATGCGATGAATATTACCAAGAGAGATTTTATCATTGTACTTTGCTCTTTAAAGGTTTTGCTAAACAGTAATCTGAAAAAAATAGTGAGGAGTAGGAAGATTGAAAAGAAGTACCAGGAGCATTCGATATAAAAATAAAATTCATTATACAAAGTAAGTGAAGCACTGTGATTGAGAAGGTAGGTGCCAGTTTTTAAATAGTAGATTAAAAAAATTATTTGACTTACACTAGCTAAAATAAGAACGGGTTTAAATAATTTGGTCCTGTAAGAGGTCAGGCCTAGCAATAAACAGTATCCTACAGCAATAAGAATGACATAGCTTTTAAAAATTAAAAAACTAAAGGTGCCCATAGGTTCTCCTCCTCAAAGTTTCAGACTGTTAGTTTGCGCAAAATACATCTAACTGACAATAAAGACGATCGAATTAAAGAGTTACTATTTCTGGTTATTTGTTTTTTTGAGAATAAAATGCTGAAATAAGTGGTTATTTTTTTACTTTAATCAACAATGCTTATTAAACACCAAAAGGCTTTCAACGAATAAAAAACTGAAAGATTAGTTAAATATTTGCATGAATAAAAGTAGTCCCATAAACATTTTGATTCCGGCATCTATGGCAACCGTAGAATATATTGAGATTTCTTTTTTTTTAAATGAGATAAAACAATTTATTAATAACGCTGCTGACAAAATATAAGCGTAGATGGAAAAAAACGGAATAAAGTGGATGGCTACGGCAGTCAAGATTCCTATGATTAATTTTTTATCTCCTTTGTTTGATAAAATTTGAAAATAGAAATAAGCAGCGGCAATACCAACCACTAAAATAATTATTGACCAGATGCTAAAAAAGCTTTTTCCAGTATCAACATTTAATGCTTGTTTTAGCGCATCGTTATTCAATACCCCTAAGATACCTATCGTATACAAAATACCAAAACTGATCCAAGAGCCATTTAGGTTTTTTGTTTTGTAGTAAGTAAAATCAAAAGCAATCATCCCTAGACCAATCACAATTAAAAATAAACCAACAACTTGCATAGCACAGCTCCTTTATACTGTAACTTTACTTCATTATATCATATCCCAAAATGTAAATTTTCAGCTGCTATTGGCACAGTTAGTGCAATTGAGGGGTCCAGTTTATCTATAGATTCAATCTACTGTGGAAAAAAATAACAAAAAAACCAGCCACAAAAAAGTGACTAGTTGATCAATCTGAAAAAATGATTGGACGTATTGAACGCTAAAACAATTTCAAAAAAGCTAGTATACCATTTTTATACATTTTGATATTCTAGGAACATGATTTCTCTTCCTTGAATTGAAATTTGTAAATCACCAAAAAAATTATAGCTAACTTGTGAATTGAGTTTGAATTGCTCAAAATTTGAATTAGAAACTTCTTTTGCATCATTTTCCGAATGGATTACGACCTTTTCAAAATTTTTTAGCTCGATATAAGTACCTACTTTTAAGTTGATTGTTAACATATGTATCCCCCTTATTATTTTGCCTGTTATTTTCTGTATTGTTATTATATGATATATTTTGTTAAATATGAATAGTTATTAAAAAACATTTTAACGCTTGTTAGGTAGTTTTTTTGATTATTTGATAAATTCTTTGTTTTTTAGTGTTTATTATAAGGAGGAGTTGATTAATTATTAATAATATTTATGATTTTTCTAAAAAAACATCAATTTGTTTATTATATCAATAAGAGATTTAAGTTTAACGAATTTAAGTTAAACAATTTTACAGTTTTCTATCGCAAATTTTTTAGATAGGATCTAGGATAACAAAGCCACACCATGGTGACGGATGAAGTTGAATAGCAGTTTTTTTGAGGTCATAGAATAAATGAGGTTTACTTATGCTACATTAAAAATGTAAGATAAAAAAATTTTCGGTAGGCTATTTTTAGCTGGATACTACATAAAAAAGTTGCTATGCTATTTTCCTTACCCTATAGTATAGATAATATTAAGTGTCATCAGGAGGGCCAAATTTGACGATTCAAAGAAGGTTATTTATTTCGAATATTTTGATGATTGTCATGCCAATTGTGGTGACATTAACGGTTTTGGGGGCATTGATTTTAGCGTTTAATGAAAGCTTTGGCTCTGACTTTTTCCGCCAGTATCGTTCCAACGAAAAATTTGCCTATTTTCATGAGGGTATTGAACAGCTGCAAAAGAAACCTTCGCCTGATGTGGCGGCAGAAGTGAAAGAATTACGAGAGGAATATGATAGTGAGCACCTGACGACTTTTCTTTATAATCAGCAAGGGGAATTGATTCAGAAAATTGGTAGCTTTTCCAATCAGGAGATGGTACAAGCCATGATTGCAAGTGATGCGCCTAATTCTCAATCACAGGATAATTTATTGTTAGTGAAATTTAAACTGGGGGATGAAACCCTCATTGCCGTTAATGATAATTATCATATTATGATTGAAGAGACGTTGGTGGACAATAAAAGCTTGATTATTTTTGTGGCGGTGGTTTGCGGAATTTTTGCGGTGAGCGCAATTATTTTTACGAATATTATGATGATTCGTTTTATTTACAAGCCCATCAATGAGGCCTTGGATCGATTAACTTCGGGAGTAAAACAGTTACGAGATGGAAATTTGGATTGGCGCGTGGATTATCAAAATCAAGACGAATTTTATCCGGTGGTGGAAAGTTTTAATCAGATGGCTGGTCAGATTGAACGCATGGTGGCGGAGCAAGAAAAAAATAGTGAAAATCAGAAAGAGCTAATTGCTGGTATTTCCCATGATTTGCGGACGCCATTGACAGCGATAAAAGCTTATGTAGAGGGATTACAGGCGGGTGTTGCTCAGACGCCAGTTAAAAAAAGTCGGTATTTTGCGACTATTTCTCAAAAGACTGATGAACTGAATCATCTAGTGGAACAGCTTTTTCTATTTTCAAAAATTGATATCGGAGAAATTCCGTTACATTTAAAAACTGTTAATTTAGGTGCATTTATCAGTCAATTTGTTACAAGTGTGCAAGATGAATATCGCGAGCGCCATTTAACGATGACCTTAGAAGTTAGCACTGCGAATGCTTATGTGGGAATTGATCAAGAACAGACCCGAAATGTCTTTATCAATATTTTGGAAAATACAATAAAATATGGTAATCAAACAGATAATCGAATGGTTATTAATCAATATATCGTCGGAAATCAGGCGGTGATTACTTTTAGCGACAATGGTCCCGGCGTGCCACAAGCCCAGCTAGAAAATTTATTTGAAGTTTTTTATCGTGGAGATAAGGCGCGAACTGAACCAGAAAAGGGCAGTGGGCTTGGTTTAGCGATCGCCAAAAGAATGATTGAATCCCAAGCTGGAAAGATTATTGCCAAAAATCGACAGAGTGGTGGATTGACGATTGAGCTGACATTCCCGCTAGTATCGGAGGAAACTTATGACAAAAATATTAATTATTGAAGATGACGAAGCTATCGCTACAATTGAACAGGATTTTCTAGAAATTAACGGCTTTGAAACCGAGATTGTGACAGATGGGCATCAAGGTTTAAAAAAAGCCTTATCCAATGAATATGATTTATTATTACTAGATGTTATGTTGCCGGGAATGGATGGCATCGAAATTATGAAGCGGATTCGTGATAAGGTCATGGTGCCGATTCTTTTAGTAACAGCTAAAGGGGATGAGCTAGATAAATTGCGGGGCTTAGGTTTGGGTGCTGACGATTATATCAGTAAACCTTTTTCGCCATCGGAATTGGTTGCACGTGTCAAATCAAATTTGGCTCAGGCCGAGCGTTTGAAAGCCAGAGGAGAAAAAAATACTAGTAAAATTGTTCAATTTGGTGAAATCGAGATTAGCCCTGATACCATGAAGGTTACAGTCGCTGGAGAAGTGGCCCAATTAAAGCATAAAGAATTTGAATTATTGTTGTTTCTGATGGAAAATCCTGAACATGTTTTTAGTAAAGAAGCGATTTATGAGCGGATTTGGGGAATGGATGCTTTTGGCGATATTCGTACAGTGGCAGTTCATATTAACCGGCTACGAGAAAAAATTGAAAAAAATCCATCTGAGCCACAACATATTCAAACCGTTTGGGGTGCAGGCTATCGATTTATGCCTTAGTTTAAAAGAGTTTATCTTTTGTTTAACAAATCGTGTCATCGAATTTACTTTTCTTTCTTATCTTATGTAAGATAATAAAAGAAAGAAGTGAGCCGATGAATCAACTCAATAACAACCTATTTTATGCAATCAATCATTTTGCCGGACAAGTGCAGGTGATTGATTGGTTTTTTATTATTGCCGCCAATTTTTCCCCGATTTTGTTAAATCTTTTCATTTTATATCGCTGGTTTTTCTCGAAGCAACTGATAAATAGTCGTCAGCGAATTTTTTTAGCGGGACTTTCCTTTGTTTTTGCAGAATTATTAGGAAAGATTGCTGGACTTTTATATAATCATCCGCAACCTTTCGTTCATTTGACAGGTGTTCATCAATTGGTTAATCATGCGGTGGATAATGCTTTTCCTAGTGATCATAGTCTACTATTTTTTTCTATTATGAGTCTTTTATTTCTCACTAGCCAAAGTAAGTATCGCAGTTTATATTTGGTTTCGGCGATCCTTGTAGGGCTTGCGCGCATCTGGGTGGGGGTTCATTATCCAATCGATGTAGTTGCTAGTGGGTTGATTGGTTTTTTCAGCAGCAGTTGTATCTTGTGGCTGAATCACAAACTAGCTTGGCTAAATTTAATCAATCAAAAAATCAGTCATTTTCTGTTGCCAAAATTTTCTCAAAGGAGACATTAAAATGAAACTATCACAAAAACTAGCTCAAAAAATTGCCCATAAAAATTATTATGTCTTTGTATTTTCAGATAAAATAGCCGCTACTGAAAATTTAAAACCCGTCCTTAATCGTGAAGAAGCTTTCTTAAAGGGAGAAGTGCAACAATCGATTGTGATTATTGTGAAGAAAGAGGGCATTGTTTTTGGGGATTTTTAATCGGTTATATAATAGTAGATATAAGCATATGCACATCTGATTATACAGATGTGCGTTCATTTTTTTCGACCACAATCAACGCCAACGAATGAGAACCTTCGAACTTTTTAGATTTCCATAATCGGTAACCATCATAGACCACAACGGAGAAATGATTCTTGGTTTTCAAAGCAAGATTCATTAATTGATTGATGATAGGTTGGGGCAGATTTCCGTTAATAATCAAGTTACCTTTAATTTTCCCAAGTTTTTCTTTTACGTGGGATAAGGTATGATCCAAATTTTTGTGTAAATCTTTTGAAGTGAAAAAGTTGATAATCTTATTTTTTTTAGTACCTAACAACAATTCTTCTTCAGTTAATGGATTTTTAGCTTTATCTTGCATCATTGCAATATATTTTGTGATTTTTTTCATCATCATCCACTCCTTTTACTAGTGTAATAGGATTCTAAAGGCTCCCTTTGAGGGAAGGTCAAGGGGGATGAGTGAAAAAGTTGATTAATTAAAAATATAACGTCTTTTTATTATTCTATAAGTCGATCGTTCACAATGGAAATGCTATAAAAAAGGGTTCAATAATTTACTAAGTGATTAACTTAAATAACAAACTGTGAAAATAGTTTACCAAAAAAAGAAAAACCTTCATTTAAGAAAGTTTTTCTAACTACTTTTAATAATCCTCTTCCGAAAACTTCGTCTCTTGATATTCGCCCTCATCGCCAAAGTAACGATTGTAGCGTTGCTTAAACTTGCGGAATATAAAGACGACGACTAATTTGACCATTGAATAAATCGGAATTCCGAAGATTACTCCGACCACACCTAATAGGTCGCCCATCACTAGTAACACCACAAGAATAGTGACTGGATGGATTTTCAAGCGATCGCCCATCACTCGCGGCACCACTAAGTCACCGTGTAATAATTGAACGGCAAACCAGGCAATCACGAATTTTACCACCATAAAAGTTGAGATTTGGAAGGCGATAAATAATCCCGGAATGAAAGCTAAAAAGGCGCCAACATATGGAATGATACTTAAAATACCGGCTGCTAAAGCTAGGACGGTGGAATATTCCATGCCGATTAATAAGAAAACGCCCCAATAAATTAAGCCTAATAATAACGAGGCGATCACTTGTCCTTTCAAAAAGGCGCCTAATTGTTGGTTGGCGATTTTGATTAAGGATTTGGTATCATCACGAAATTTTGGTGGGGTAATTTGGATCACCGCTTGATATAGTTTTCTTGGGTCCTTGATTAAAAAGAAAGCAATAATCGGTCCAGTGAAAAGGGTAATTGCCACACTAGAAACGGCTGAGAAAATATTGCCGAGGCTTTGGGCGCCTTGTTGCCAGTTGTCACCGACGATCCCAGCGATATCTTTCCACCATTCATCGACAGACTCAAAGGCTTGTTCTGCCCAGTTTTTCAACGGTGTATTAGCCAAGATGTTTTCGATGGCTTTTTGGAAGTCGTTGATTAAGTTTGGGAAATTATTTGCCAAGTCACGACTTTGGTCTTCGATTACTGGGACCAATTGAAAGCCGCCGAATATTAATAACCCAAAAATAACCAGATAGGTTAAGGTAATACTCAAAGTTCGGGGAACACCATGCTTATTTAAAAAGTCCACTAAAGGATTTAGTAAATAATACAGCAGCAAGGCAAAGACCACCGGTGGTAAAATAGTTTGTAAAATAACTACAATTGGATGGAAAATAAAAGATACTTTTTGTAGTAATAAAATAGCTAATGCTAATAAAACGACTAAGCCTACAATATAATAAGAGGTTTTACCTCCTAAAAAAGCAATTAAAGGCTGGCGTTTTTTCTTCTCCATATCATCACTCCTCAAATAGATTATAAATTTTTATAGAAGCTAAAGAAAGTAAAAGGATTGCATTAGTTAAATAAATTTGAAAAATAACTGGATTTAATTTTGATTTTTCATTTTGGATTCGTTAAAATATGGGTAGGAGCTAAATAAATTTAAGCGTAATCCTAAATTTTAGTGGTTATTTTTAATAAAATATTTCCAACTTCCATTGGTTATGGTATAAAAAGAAGGAGCTATATGAAGAAGAACAAATGGTTATGGTTATCATTGTCGGCGCTTGGGTTATTGGCATTTACTGCACAGGCGGCTGACGCAGAGGAAGTAACACCTGCCAATAATTTGGCACCAATTTATCGGGTTTATAATCCGAATTCGGGAGAACATTTACACACGCTAGATTCAGGTGAACGAGATAACCTGATGGGTATCGGCTGGGTGTACGAAGGGATTAGTATGCAGATTGACGGTAGCGGTAATGATTTGTACCGCGTTTACAACCCTAATTCAGGGGAACATTTTTATACAAAAGACAGCGGCGAGCAACAGAATTTAGTCGCAAATGGTTGGCACGCTGAAGGTGTTGCTTGGAAAACACCAGAATCAGGTGAAGCAGTTTATCGGGTCTATAATCCTAATGCACGAGATGCAGGTAGTCACCATTATACTTTAGAAGCAAGTGAACGGGATGGTTTAGTTAGCCAGGGCTGGAAAAATGAAGGAACTTCTTGGTTTGTTTCCGGCGGCGCTTCAACAGTTACGACTAAAAGTTTTATCGCAGAAGTGCCTTATGTGAGCCAATACGTCCCAGTAAAAGCACCATGGGGCTGTGCTTCAGCGGCTTTATCGATGATACTTGGATCAAAAGGGATCAATGCTGATCCGAAAACAATGCAAGATAATTTACCGATGTATCCGGCTAATCCTGATGGACAAAAAGGCGACGTATACACCGGACAAGGCTTTGGATGGGTTATCAAACCTAATGCCTTAGCCACATATGGTCAAACTTTTGGCGGCAATACAGTCGATATTTCTGGGGAAAGTACGACCCAAATTATCAATCGCGTGTTAAGCGGACAACCAGTTTTATATTACGGATTTTCGTCTTATCAAGTCGATAGTGATACCAATCGCAATCATTGTAAAGTCATTGCTGGTTATCAAGATGGCAAATTTTTAGTCTATGATCCGTTGTACTATTCAGCAGATGATGGTGCAGGCAGCGGTGGTAAAAATATGAAATACGATAATGGTGCTAGAGCATGGATCACGGTCGGTCAATACAACGCTGAAAAAGATGGTCGCGCAATTACAATTAATTAATTAAAAAAAGCTGAACTTTTCATAATGAAAGGTTCAGCTTTTTTGTGATTGATCTATTTAATTATTTAATTCTAAAAACATGATTTCAGATCCTAAAATAGAGACATAGTTTTCTCCTTGGAAATTATAAGTAAGATTAGGCTGAAGTGTAAATTTATCAAAATCAGCCTTATTTAGCATTTTTCCCGACTCGTAACAGACATACTCGAATTTTTTGATTTCTACATAAGTACCTACTTTTAAATTGATGGTTAACATTTGTTCCACTCCCCGTATTGAATATGTAAAAAGTGTAACAAACTATAGTCAGTAAATACGGAAATTGATAACGCTTTCATAAGGGTTTGTGCAATCAAAAAAATTTTTAAAAGTCTTTGAGATTACACTGAATTTAAACTTGTTTAATCGTAATGTCGACGGTAAATTGGTCAGGTGATTTATCAATCATTAATGAAAAATCGGCGTACTTCCGACTAATCTTATTCAATTGAAACAAGCCCAGACCACTATGATTTTCTTTGCTAGAGTAATTTTTTTGGAGCAAAGTAGTGATGTTTGACTGGTTTAGGGTGGAGGGATTAGTCACCGTCATTTGCCAATTGGTTGCTGTATTTTGTAGTTCGACGTAAATATACTTTTGCGGTTCCATCACAGCTGCTTCAAAGGCATTGTTTAGCACAATCGAAATGGAACGGGTCAATTCAATCTGAGAGATAGGCAGGTCCGTACCTTGGTCAAAAATTTTTAATTCTAGATAAATATGATCTTCTTCACAATGATTGATAAAATCAGATAATACGCCGCGAATCGCAGCATTTCGAACCTCAGCTAACTGTTTATAGCGATATTCTTTAAAATAGTCCTCTGAATCAGCTAAAGTTTGCAACAAATAATCTTTTGCGCCAGATAGATCTTCGCTAGTTAAATATTCGTTGAGACCTAATAAAATACCACGAAAATTATGTCGATATTCTCTAGCCAACTCGTAATTTTCCTGCTCCTCTTTCATTGAACGTTTCAAGGCTTTCAAATAGGCATTTTTTTGATAAACTTTGTTCCTTAAAGTAAAGACTGAAATAGTCTGAGTAGCAATCGAAAAAATCAAGAGCAGCTGTAAGAAAAGTAAGGTGAATGGTCCAAAAATCGAAAAAAAATTGAGCAAAGTCATTAATATAATAAACAGGATAAACAGACTGATACCTGATAGAAAAAATGATTTTGGCATCTCTTTTAGTGAGCCGACCACATGATATTTTTTGTCTAACTTAACCAAATAATGTGATAACACTAACAATAAACTCACTTGAATAAACGCTAATAACGACAGGGTTTTTCCAGAATTGAAGTCGATGCCTATCACCATATATTCTGGGAGATAATAAGTGATCAGGCGGACAAACACGATTAAAGCATATTGAAAAATCAAGATTAATGCCGGCAGTAACCAATTAGACAAATAACGCTTCATCAATATTAATTCTAGCAGAAAAAGGAAATAAAAAATTAGAAAAGCCGAAATTTCTTGGCTTAATAAAGAGAAAAAAAAATTACCAAACCACAAAACATTAAGCAGATAGCTGGATTTTCTGGAAATAAACATTTGATCAAAAAAGTCCACAACAGTACAATGTTGCACAAAGAAGCCAGCGCCATCGAATTACCCGGAGACATCACTATTTTCCTCTCGTAAAAACTGTTGTACTTTTTTAGTCCCCACCAGACCAATGTCTAAAATTGTTTGATCGATGAATTGTACCAGACCATCTGTGGAATATAGTTTTTCGATTTTATTGATATTTAAGATAAAAGATTTCAATTCTTTTATGAAAAAGGGACTTTTCAATTCTGTTTTTAAAGTTCTTAATTTACCAGGAACCAGGATCTCTTGCTGCTGATAACGCAAAGTAAGTGTATTTCTATGACTAGGAATAGTCGCTATGTAAAATATATCTGCTTCATTGATGATGGTTTTTTCACGCCCTTGATTGATGATAAGTTTAAGATGATTTCCTACATCTTCTTGCGTATTTGTTACAAATTTTTGAAGAATCCGCGCTAAATCCTGCTGCACCAACCCCCGATTCTTATCTTTCACTAAGTAGCCTAAAGGAAGAATTTGACGATTGACAATTTCGATGGTTTTATCTTCAAAAGAAGTACAGAAAACAATGCCACATTCTCTATTTTTACCCCGAATAACCTCTGCTAAATCAATTCCCGTCAAATAAAAATTAAGATCAATATCGATAAAGAACAAATCAGTCGAATAAATATCCATTCTTTCGATTTCTTGAAAAAAGGTTCGTTCATTGAGTACCTCGACTATTTCAAAAGGATGGGCACTGGCAGAATGGATTAAATCAATGATTTTCTTTCTAAAGATAAACTGATCTTCAATTATAAAGATTCTCAAAAAATGACCCCCTAAGTATCTTGTATCAACAACATAGCATATGTTTGAAGCCGGTAAAGACATAAAGACCTTTATTTTAAAAAATTATCATTATTTCTAATTATTTTTAAGTTTCAGCTTAAATCGTCAAAATAGATAGTTTGTCAGAAACATAAGCAATGATTTTCTAAATGAGAAGCACTAAATAGGTATTTTCTACCATAAAGACCCTCTTGCCTCTTGGTCAATTGAAATGAATTTGGCTAAAAAAAATTATAACAATATATTTATTTTTTTGAAGTAAATAAAAATTGAATTAGTAAAACAGAGAGATTTTATTATAAACAAATAAAATAATCATGAAAAGGAAAATCGCTGCCGGCAAAATTTAACCCATTTTAAAGCAAATATTTTTTTATCCTAGCCAAAAAATTGCAGCAAATATTATTTTAAATAAATATCCAATAAAAGTGATTTATCCTGCAAAGTAAAATGGATTGAATAATTTTTTGGACTTTTTTTCAAAAACTTTCGTTATTAAATGTAAGAGGAAAAAATGAGGAGAAAAACTTATGAAAAAGCATCACTTCACTTGCCGTCAACTATTTAATCGTGACTATCAAAAAATCCAACGAAAAGTGACTAAGTATTATCAGCATACGATGAATTTTGCCTTGTGCTTGAAATTTGTAGAGGCATTACTTATTAGACGGGCATTAGCAGCGGAGAAGTTAGACTTGCCATTATATCCCGTGGTTAGGGAAATTTATTTTAATCAACCGGCTACGCCAAAGTTGGCGGTTTCGATCTATCAATTCGGAGAATATTTCACCGCAGGAGAATGGCATTTGTTAATGGAAAAATATCGCCAATTGGTGCGTTTATATATCTTTATCAAAATCCTCGGGGAAATTTTGAAAAAAAGGGATCGACAAGCTTTATTTTTAAGCGGATAGGACTTTATATTAACGATTAAAATAACAAATGGAAACAATTCTTTTATTTTAGAGATATAATTTTCAAAAGAATGTCAATTTCTAAAAAATAAAACATTTACAGATAAACCACCATAAAAATGCGTTAAATCAAATAATTTTACTTTTAATAGAATAATTTATGTATTTTTGTCAGAGGGGATTTGCTATAATTAACCTGAATAAACTGAGGGAAAAGGAGCGGAAATAATGATAAAAAAACGACATTATCATTTGGTTACTCATAGCAAAAAATTCATCCAAGTCAGTGCATGAATCTTATTAGTCAGCCAAATAGCTTTAGGTAGTTTACCGGTATCTGCAGAAGAAGATACAAGTCATCAAGTAAAAGCAGGAAGCTTGATGAATGAATCTTTGAAATTAGGAATGCTGCGAACGCCTATCACGCCGCAAGTGGCGGAACCTATCACGACAGAAGCTGGATTGGTTACGGCAATTGAAAATGCGACAGCCGGTAGTGTAGAGAATCCTGTGGAGATTATTTTAGGTGATGCGATTACTTTGACCGATACAATTTTTGTATCAGGAAGTGATCGTCATATTTTGCTGAAACCAAAAAATGGAAATACTAAGATAACGAGAGGTTCTTATGCAGCATTTAATGTTGCTAATAGTGCCAGTTTGACTTTGGAAGATGTGACGATTGATGGTGAAGAGAGAGCAACTAACGGTTCACTAATCTATGTTGGAAATAATGGAACGCTAAATTTGAATAGTGGCAGTAAGATTACGAGAGGAAATAGTGGGGATAATTCTGGCGGTGGTATATATGTTTTTAATGGCACTGTAAATATAAATGGTGGGATAATTAGTGACAATAGATCAGAAAATAATTCTGGAGGTGGTATATATGCTCTTGCTTCCACAATAAATGTAAATAGTGGGAGTATCCATAACAATACAGGTCGTAACGGCGGTGGCATCTATGCAGTTACTTCTATAATAAACCTGAATGGCGGTCAAATCGTCAACAATAGAGTCAGTAATTCAGTATACTACGGTAGCAATATCTACCTATATGGATATAGTTCAAGTGAGCAAACAACATTAAACACAACCAATGGCGTTATCTACAATGAAAATATTAGTGGTGTAGATTCAATTTACAGAGCCAATAGCTTTTCCAATTGGGAAGGTCTAAAAGAAAAAGCGATTGTGATTGAAAGAGCTGAAAATCCTTCTGCTAGTTACACTGCTGGAACGGAAAACGAATTAAGTTTTACAGCTGATGCGTCTTCGACCTATAGCCCAACTGTAAACTGGGCATACCGTAACGGCGTCTCAGGAATCGCTTATCAAAATGATGACAACATAGGTTTCTTTGAAGTGGATGGTGTCACGGTGAATCGAAAAATCGTCGACAGTGGTCAGTTGCCTGGAAATACTGCTAATTTTACTTATAATAGTCAGCCTCAGGGAATTACTGAAAGGGAAATTGAAGGCTATAACCAACAGGATTTTGGCGCAATGACCTTTAAGTATGCCGATGCTGGTAGTGAAAATTATCGTGAAGGGATGCCAACTCAAGTAGGAGAATACCAAGCAAAATTTGAGACAGCTGGTGGGAATATTTATCAAGCTTACGAGTCGACAGATGCCATCACATTTTTTATCAATAAAGCGACGCCGACAAAAAGTGACTTTACCTATCCAACCACCACCAATCTCGCTTATCGCAGTGAAGGTTGGACTATTAACAATCAAATTAAACCAAAGGATGCGACTTTAACCAATTATAAAGTGAGGTATGTGAAAGACGGTCGAGAGACAGCGACGATGAAAGAAGCTGGCACTTATCAGATTAAGATCATTGTTGGTGAGAATACGAATTTTAAAAACGCTAGTATTATTACAAATGGAAAAGTTACCATAGCAGATAAACCTCAACCAGCAGCAACTAACTTCAAAGCAACAATTGAAGAAAATTATGTCTACAATGGCGAACAACCAATCATTGAAATCACCAGCGATATAGCAGAACTAGGGGAAATCGACACCATCATCAAGCAAGATGGAAATGAGTCTAATTCTACTAATGTGGGAGAATACCAAGTCTACGCTCGAACAAAGGAAACCGAAAACTACGGTGCAGCCGATATTTTACTAGGAAGTTTCAACATTACTGAGAAACCATTAGCAGTGACGGTGGACGATGTCACCCTTCAACAAGGGGAAACTTTACCAGAAGCAACAATTAATTATGATGGATTTGTGGCAGGGCAAACACAAACTGATTTATTCAGCACCTTACCTTCTGCCCGTTTCGAAAGTGATGGGAAAACAGCGGGAACATTTGGCATCACTTTGAATCCCGGTATCAAAACAGAAATAGGCAATAATTACGCAGTGACCTATGGTTCAGGAAGCTTGATTGTTAAGGAGCAGACCATTCCAGAACCAGAACCAAGTGATCCAGATCGTTTACCACTATACCGTGTCTACAACAAAAACAATGGTGAACATCTTTACACGTTGAGTCAATCAGAAGCTCAAGGTCTGATTGATAAAGGCTGGCAAGACGAAGGCATCGGCTGGTATGGCGGCGAGAAAACTGGCAAAGCAGCTTATCGTTTGTACAATCCAAACTCTGGTGAACATTTCTATACTTTAGATCAAGCTGAGTATGATTCGGTGGGAGAAGCTGGCTGGAATAAAGAGGGGATTGCCTTTTATGCGGCTGAAAATAATGAAATTCCAATTTATCGCGTATTTAATCCGAATGCGCAAGATGCGGGATCTCATCATTATACTTTGGGTACAACTGAAAATACTGGCTTGGTTCGTGAAGGTTGGCGCTCTGA
Organism: Enterococcus sp. JNUCC 77; assembly: GCF_054819945.1. Classification (NCBI taxonomy): domain Bacteria; kingdom Bacillati; phylum Bacillota; class Bacilli; order Lactobacillales; family Enterococcaceae; genus Enterococcus; species Enterococcus sp. JNUCC 77. The sequence continues at coordinate 288,745 of NZ_JBTHIG010000002.1, read as the reverse complement.
GGGTGTTGGGTTTTACGGGAAATAAATACAAAAGTGAACCTCTAATTATTTTACGATAATCAAGAGTTGATTTGAAAGGGAATAGATCTCTCAACATTTCTGATCAGGTGCGTTTATCAATAGACCAATACAAGCAGTTAGACAACTCTCTTGTCTAACTGCTTGTTTGTTGTTGTTTAAAAATCTAGCACACAATTCAAGTACATCAATAATTATTATCCGTTGCATATTGATAAGCTATCTTTTCAAAAATTAGTTGGAATACTTTAGGATATTAAATATCTATTAAAAATAACTGGAGAGAATTATTGAATGTCTCTCACTTTTCAATAACTTAAAAGAAAGTACCCCATGGTGCTTCAGTTCGTTTTTGGCCGTCACTTTTTCCGGTGGCGAGATAGCCGAAGGTGCCATCTTGGCGAATCTGTCTCAGCCAAACATAGCCGTTTTCGTGAGCGAAGGCATCGTATTTGAGGACTTCGCCGGCTTTTAATGTCGCAATTTTCAAGGCATTTGTCGTAGGTGCGCAGCGTAAATGAATAGCGCTGTGGAGTTTGAAATGCCCGGGTTCACTGATGCCCCATTGGAGATCTTTTAATGGTTCCCCGGTGAAATAATTAAGATTCTTTTGCCCAGTTAAACGATTGAGATCCAGATCTCCGTTATATCCGTTCAACCGTCCACGGCTAGTATATTGGTGGAGGTCGTATCTTTGTGTGACTGACGGATTGACCCCTTGATAAGTTCCAGTGTCTCGTCCGTAAGTTGGCAACCAGATACCGTCAAAGTTTTCGGTGACGAGATTTAGTTGTTTGTACAGGTGATGCCCGATATAAGCCCCCACTTTTGCGCCAGTTAAATCTTTTAATTTTCGACGAAAGGCCTCTACACCACCTCGCATATCTGCCATCGTCACTTCTTCTACATCCAACCAGTAAAATGTTGGCTGAAATTCTTTGGCTCGTTGATAAAAAGTCTGTGCTTCGTGTTCCATATCGTGATGGTTGATCCCACGGACAAAGGCGTAGACCGCCACTGGAATACCGCAGGCTTGGAAATTTTTGATATGGCTAACGTAGTGTTTGTCTAAATAAGCCGAGCCGTATTGTATGCGGACGATTACATGGTCGATCTGTTTGGCTAAAGCGGCGTAATTCATTTTGGCTGGGACTTGCCATTCGCTGATGTCGATAATTAATGGTTTCATATTATTCCTTCTTTCTTAATTTGGGTCACTAGTCAAAGCGTTGTAATGCCATTTAAAAGCTTCCGTGAAATATGTTTGCGAGAATTTATTCAAGGGAAGCTGCTGACAATCTCGTGGTAAGGCCAACAAAATAGTTTGCAAAAAAGGGGAGTGTCCACAATCAGGCAGATTCTTTTTTAAGTCGGTCAATTCTCGTGGACAAAAGGCAAAATCCCTTCGCATCACAGCAAATAGCAGCAAAGCCTCCAAGCTCAACCATCTCAAACTCCTTTTCCGTAAAGTCGAAACAATCAACGGTCCTTGTTCAAACTCAATCAAAGTCTGATGGGGATTTTCATGGATTTGATAAATTTTCAAAGGGTTCAACCAAATCGCTGCTCCCCACGGACTCTCCAGCGGAACCAAAAGTTGATGCCCATCAGTCATCGGGACCTTGTATTGGGGAAACTGCTGAAACTTTCGCACGGTTTTACAGACAATATGATAATCTAAAAAGCTATCACGAAAAAAATGCTCCTGCAATACTTTGAAACTTTTTTGACTAGTGAAAGCGAGCGTGTCGTTACATAAAAACAAAGTGTCTAAACTATTTGGCACAGGCAACACAGCGTGGATCTCACACCGGTTATTTTGGTGAAAAAGGGTGGCTTTCTCAAGATAGAAATCCCACACAGGACTGGCAATATTGCAATCCAAGATGTCAGTATTACAACTGCCATAGGGTCCATTTTTCATTGATTGATCAACTCCTTTAGGTTTGTTATAGAAGTTACTAAACACTTTTTTGGCAAGACATATCAGGTAAGAATACTAAGAATTTAGCAAGTTCTAAATTGGGAAAAGGCGGCAATCGCTTCTAAATTATGAGTACCCGGCCGGAGAAAATAATTACAGGAGGCATTGTGGAAAGAGCAGAAATCGAAACAGCCTTAAAAAATTACCAAGGTCTATTTCACAAGGTATTACATGTCAGTCGCGTGTATCCCTTTAGTCCTGATTACGAAGATTATTTCCAACAGTTGCAGTTGGCATTCTTTCAACGCTGTTTAACCCAAGAAGAAGTTAATTTGCCAGAAATGTTCCGTTATTTATGTTGGCAAGTCAGAGACCATCAGCGGAAAAATTTGCGCCAGCAAAAGATTAAAGAACGAAGCTATGACCGATACCAAGAACCTATCAATAATCCTGAAGCTGAAAGCCAATTAAAGTTATTTTTAACCATCAATTGGCCCAAGCTTTCTCGTGGTGAACAAATATTTTTAAAAGAACGCTGGCTCGCTGGGCGTAGTATCCAAGAAATCGCCGACCAATATCAGGTTAGCCGCAGCACCATTTTTTACTGGCGCAAACAACTAGCCAAACGACTAGGATCTTACTTTTATGAAGATTAAAAAAATGAGCTGATATCAGCATTTTTCTAAGAAATAATCCTTAATAAACTAAAATTCGTAAAAATTCTTAGGGAATAAAAAAACGATAGCCACGCCTATTGTCAGATCGTTGCGGAAATTGATTTACTGTCATGAAAATCGTTTTAAAAGATAACTAAAACGAACTGAAAAAATAAACGGAATAAGATGAGGATAGATGAAAAGGAGGTGAGTAATTATAGATAATTTAGTTCATGCTGAATTACTGAGTGAGGTTTTTTGCTTAAGCTTCTCAAAAATAACAGATGAATGATTAAACAAGTGAAAAATACTCATAAGAATCAGCTGAGGTTAACCAATCTAACTGGTACTTTTTCAAGTAAAATTTTTAGTTTTTTCTTAGATATCAGGTGTAAAAAAATTTTGAAAAGTATCAAGAGGAAAAAATAAATATGTGGGATAAGGGGAGTGGCACACTTATTAATAAATATTTTTTGCTGGGAAATAGCTAGTAGAGATCTCGATCACATACGATCGAGGTCTTTTTTTTTGATAAATTCTTAAAAAACAAACGATTACGTTATATATTTATCCCTATTTAGTTTTTTTAAGATTGTTTGAGGTTCAAAGTAATCCACAAGACCCACCGATTATGAAGTCTCGTTTTAAACGTAATAATAAATCTTTATTTTGAATATATTTTTTGCTTTTTTGTCTAAAATGAAGAGATTAATTATTTATTTAATTAATTATACCGATTATTTAAAAGGTTTATTTTTTTATTTCTGACAACATTTTATTACAATTCGATACCGATATTCCATAAATATTGGTTTAAAAGGATATTTTATGTCGTTATATATTACAAAATATTTTATTTATTTTGAATAATTAATAAATGGATGTTATAATTATAATATAAAAATTACATTGTTTTTTTTGAACATCTTTCCTAAGATGGGAGATGCTTTTTAAAAACGGGGGGGATTAGAATGAACACGCAAAGAAAGAGAAAATATTGGAAAGGGATGCTTTATTCAACGACATTGATTGCCATGTTAGGAACGCCTGTCAGTGCCCTTGCAGCTGTGACTCAAAATATTCAATCAGAGAAGCTAGCAAATGATCAAAGTGAAAGTGGTGAACTTCCGCAAGCTTACACTGATTATGTTAATGCTTATAATGATTATAAAACGAAAAAAGAGACTTACGAAAGCTACACTACTGAAGAAAATTCCTTATATGCAAAAGCTGCTGAAGCCAAAAAGATTTATGAGGAGCAATTGACTAAACTTAAGGAGGCAGAAGACGAATATCTTGGTCTAAAGGGAGCCTATGAGGAAGCTAGGGGAAATTATGATGATATTGAAGAACAATTTAATTTGCTTAACAAACAATATACGGAAATGACTCCTGAATATAAGGCTGCCAAAGATGCTTATGAAGGTTTAATAGCGCCATTTGAAGATGCAAAATCAACCTTGCAAACGCAAGAAGGTCAATATTTAGCGGCTTTACAGAAATATAATAATTTAAAAGCTAGTGTAGCAGAAGGAAGCGATTTGCAAAACGCTTTTCAGACAGCCGAAGCTATCTATAAAATAAAATTAAGTGATTATAAGGATGCTAAAAAAGCTTATGAAAAGAAGCAAAGTGATTATAAAGGTTTAGTGACTGATTATAATAAACTATTAGGCGAATACCAGATAAGTCAAGGACGTTATCAATCGAACCTTTCTGACTATAATGGAAAAAAAGGGCTGTACGAAAAAGCATTAGCAGAATATAATCAAGCTTTAGGGGAACAAGCTGAACTCAATGCTAAAGTGGCTGAGCTCAATCAGACTTATCAAAGCAGCTTAGCGGCTTATAATTCCATAAAAGAGGGTTATGAGGGGGAATACGATGACCTAGCGAACCTTAAGGATTCTTATCAGGTTCAAATGGAGAATTATGATAGAGAACTATCTGGTTTAGAAGGTCAAATTGGTGAGTATAATCGCCAAATTGCCGGATACAATCAGTTGAGGGACGGCTATTTAAAGACTAAACAAGCATATGAAGATATCGTTGCTACTTATCAATCAACCACTGGAAAAATCGAAGCATTATTACCAGTTTATGAAAAGAATACAGCTGACTATAATCAGGCTCAGGCTGCTTATCAAAAAGAAGCAGAAGCTTATAATTCAGATAAAAGGTCTTATGATGAAAACAAGCTTGCTTATGAGAAACAGTTAAGCGCTTTCGAGACTGATGCGGCTATTTATGCGGCTAATCGAGATGCAGCGCAAAAAATTTTAGACCAGTACGCTAAAGGCGATGCCGAATATGAAAGCGCTTATGCAGTCTATATTGAAAATGTTAAATTATATGATCAGACTGTTGAAAAGCATAAACCGGTTAAAGCAGCGTATGATCAATTAGTAGCTGAATTTACGACTACCCAAACGAACTATGATAAAGCTACTGAAAGCTTCACCGCCTTAGAAAATCAATATGTAAGTCTTAAAAGAGAATATGATAATCTAAATGCGCAAAAACAATCTGCTGAATCAAGCTATGAAACACTAAAATCAAACTATCAAACGGCTTCTGATCAATATTCTAAGGTTAAAAATGAACATGCCCGAATTCAAAAACTGCTTAATGAGCTGACAACTGAGAAAAATCGAGTCTCTGGTCTATATGATGCTTTAGTAAATTCTTATAATGAAATAAACGCTAAAATTCCTACAAACTACCCAGAAGTTAAGGCAGCCTACGAAAAAGCAAAAAGTGATCATGGAGCAGCAATGGCAGAATACGCTATCGCCAAAGAAAAAGTTAAGAGTTTGACCGGCACGAAAACCAATTTGGAAGCAGACATACTGGTTTTAAATACAGTCCTTGGTGAATTGACTACAGAGTTAGGTCTATTAAATACAGAAATGGGAGAGGTAAAAAAGGCGAAAACTGAACTTGAAGAGCAGTTAGAAGATCATTCAGATGAATATTTAATAGTTCATGGACAGTTTACTGAAGTTGACAACTTGTTTAAAGAGGCAACAAGGGCACGAGATGCTGTGCTTGATCAGGTAAAAATTGCAGAAGATGAATTACCAATAATTGAGGACCAATACGAAGATCTAAAAATAGCACACGGAAAATTAACGGAACAATATAATGATGCTCAGGCAAAATACAACAAGGCATTATCACTTTATGGCCCAATTGAGGCTCAAAAGGAGCAATTAGAGGAACTTCTAACAGATTTAGGCAATAAAATTAATGACCCGGATGGTCTGAAAGACAAATTGGATGCTGCAAATAATTATTATGAAAATGATTTAAACGATGAGCTTGAAAAAGCAAATGATCTCTATCAAACAGCTTTAACCGAAATCGAAAGCTTCAATAATGATGCTAACGCGGCTGACATGAAACAAGCTTATAAAGCAGCTGAAGCAGCTCATAAGAATATGATGGATCTACAACCAGCTGCTATCTTGGCTATTCAACAATACAATGAAGACATCGAGAGTGCTACCGGAGATATTACGCGAGCTTATGAAGCCGCTGTCGCAGCTATGGGAGTAATTAATGAAACAACTTTCAAACCTTTGATGGAGTTTATTGATACTTATCCGATTAACACTGAGATTCTAATAAACCAAACGATTAATCAGGATACTGTTGATGATGACGCCCAACTAGCTGCATATGAAGATTTAGTTTCAGAATTAAAAACGTGGTGGCCAGAGTATCAAAAGGTATTAGTATCAAGTAAAGAAGTATTTGATGAACAAATAAAAATCATCAAGAAATATCAAACTGACTATAATGCCGTCCTACCTGAAGACAAAGATCCGTTCGATCTAACTGATTTCATTACTGATGCTGAAAAGTTGTTTGTTACTACTGACACAAGTGATACTAACTTGACGGATCTGCAGGCGTATCTTAAAGTAGTAGCCAGGCTGAAAGAATATTTAGTGGAGTTTAAGATTTATCATGATAAGGCTGAGGCACTAATTACAGACGACTATGAGCCATATAAAAAAGCAAAAGCTTTCATTAACGCTACCGCACTTACGGAAAATGGACAGCCTATTGCTGGTAAAGATTACTTTGATTTTACTGGTTTAGGAATAGAGGGTCTGGGTGAAGTTAAGACCGAGGACGATTGGAACAACATGTTAGCCAAGTATGCAAGTACCCGAGCTGAAATTTCAGCTGACCTAGAAGGTTGGCAAGATCAGATGAGTATTGATGGTGATGCATTCATGGCGGTTAAAATAGATTTCAGAGCTGACCTTGACAATATTATTGAAGGAACAGGGGTTAAATTTCTTAAAAGCAGTTTGCCTAACAATGAAAATAATGCCAGCGCCTATATATTTCCTGGTTTATATAAAACAGCGTTTGAAGATAACACTCAAGCTACTCTTGACTCGTTTAATACTTGTCTGGCGAATGGACTTATACGGGCTACTAGCGGCTTGTCTGAGGCTGAGAAAGAGGAAATTCGTGAGGACCCTTTTGGATATTGGGAAACTAATTATTCATGGGATGAAGAATCTCCCTATACCTATTTTCTACTAAACGATAACTTTCCATCAGCAGATCCCCAGATAACAAAAGCGCTGGAAGGGGAACCTGCACTGCGCCTGAACCCGCAATTGAAATTAACACCGATGAGCGTGGAGCAACCGACTTTGGCGATTCCTGAACCGGATGCGCTAAGCCCACTAAGTCTACCTGCTGAGTTAGGCTCAGTCGAGATGGAAGATTTAGATACTGCTCTTAGTGTACCTAGCGTAACCGACCTTAAACCAGAAGCACTTCCTATTTTGCCGACAGTTGAAGACTTATCGGTTAAACCAGTTGAGAACATCGATATTACTAATGAAGAAGTGACACCAATTGACGTAACACTACCAGAACTAGAAACAATGACTGATGTTGGCAAAACAGAATTGGACGTTGGTGACCCTGGAACTAATGAGGATCCAAAAAATGCTGATGGTACGATTAACGAGATCCCTGAGCCAGTTTTACCGCCAACCTTTGATGAGTCGACAGCTTTTGATGATGTGAAAAAACCAGATCTATTTGATCCAACACCAATTAATCAACTTAAAGATCCCGGTGAAGGTGTTGTGTTAGAAGGGAAGAAAGATTATGAAATCACTTCGTCAGCTGAGCCGGTGAAAATTACTATGATCAAACCAAGTGAACCAACATCGATACCACAAATTGATCCACCAGTAATTAAACCAGTGAAGGATCCAAACAAAGATCCGAGAGATAATCGCATCTCAGGTGTGCAAGTAACCAACAATAATTTACCATCAACTAGTAACAAAGGGACCTTGCCACAAACCAACGATATCAGTAATCCATGGTATCAAGCACTAGGTGCCAGCATCATCGGCGCTCTTGGCTTTAGCGGATGGAAAAAACGTAAAAAAGCCAAAGCCGATAAAGATTAGTTAGCTACATTGGGGAGGACAGTTGTCAGCTATACCTCCCCGTTAGCTGACAATCTGTGAAGAACCAAACCAATGGAACTATATATATTTTTCTTTCTTTGGAAGCCTAAGCAGTTTTAGTCATAAGCTGTTTAGGCTTTTTTTATATTAGCTAAATTTATATTTTAAAAATAGTATTATTTATACAGATGACTTTGGTAAAAAGGTCGAGGTTTCATGGTTAAATGAATCGATTCCTAATCACTAGACTTATTTTTAAATAGTGCAATTCCGAAGTACTAAAGTGTTATTTTTTTGCAACAAAAATGACCAATCTATTATTTTTTAAAAAAAATTTTTGATTGTAATTTCAAGCTATTAAATTCCGTTAAAAAATCTTTTATGATATTCTAATTTCATTAAAAATTATTTCGATTTTTGAAAGGTGAGCCAATATGAAAAATGTAAAATTATTAGGTTTTAGTGCAATAGTAGGAATGGGATTAGTCATTTATGGCGGTACTGCAGCAGATGCAGCAACCAATGACTTATTTAGAGTCTATAATCCAAACAGCGGTGAGCATTTTTTTACTGAAAGTACAAGTGAAAGAAATTGGCTTGTGGCACAAGGATGGAAATACGAAGAAGTCGCTTGGGCAACACCTGACCAAGGAGAGGCAGTTTATCGCCTATACAATCAACATACTGGAGATCATTTTTACACGAAAAGCGTAACGGAATATGATTGGTTGAAAACACAAGGCTGGATTCAAGAGGGAGAAGCTTTTTATAGCGACACTGATAAAACCAATCCAGTTTATCGTAGCTATAATAAAAATGCTAAAGCTGGCGCCCATATGTATACGACTTCTATTATTGAACACAATTCGTTGATTAGTATCGGTTGGACCAATGAAGAAGTATCATTTTATGCAGCGAATCCTGGAAATAATACCGAAGTGGTAGATAAAGACGAATTGAATGCAGAAATCGCAAATGGGGAAAACATCTCTAAAGATGACTACACTGAGGCAACATATCAAAACTTAGCAACAGCTCTTGCCGCTGGTAAAAAAGTGGCGGCTGATCAAAAAGCAACCCAAGCCGAAGTAGATGCAGCGACTGAAGCAATCAAGACGGCATTAAATAGTTTAGCGCCAGGAACAGTAGATAAAACAGCTTTATCAGCAAAAATAACTGAAGCTCAAAATTATGATGAATCAATCTACACATCAGATACGGCTGCAGCTTTAGCGACAGCCATCACTGAAGCACAAAAAGTTTTTAATGATGCTGCAGCGACCCAAGCACAAGTAGATGCACAATTAAAAAACCTAGAAGATACGATTTCGGCATTAAGAGTGTCAGTAGATCCGATAGCCTTACAAAATTCCATCAACAAATTGGCAGCAGCAAACACTGCTTCTGGAAATAATCTAGTCGCAGAAAACTATGCAACCAACACATGGGATACTTATAATGCGGCTTATCAAGATGCAGTCACGATTTTAGCTGCAGCGGGAACTGATCCGACAGTCACCCAAGCAAAAATTGATACTGCCAATACCACTTTGCAAGAAAGCTTCGACAATCTAGTTTTTGTGAGAAATTTGAGTGATTTATATCAATACACGATGACTTTATCAGTTTATCAGTCGATCGTGACTGATGAAATGAAGGCAGAAATAGTCTACGACAGTCAAACGATGGCAGCCTTAGATTACTATCAAATGGGATTAAAAGGAAATTACGAACAATTATTTGAAGCAGATGGTCGCACACCTACTGCTGATGCGGCTGATATAGTGACTCAAGTAAATATTGATGACATGATTAGCCAAATCAAAGAAACCTTGATTTCAAACTTAAATATTGAGTATGATAAAAATCAAGCCAATATTATTGGAAAAGTTTTAACTATCTCAACCGATGATGAACTAACAGCAGTAGTGCCACAAATCACTGTGCCAACTATTAATTGGGCTGCAGAATAATTTAATTTTTTCAAATGATTCAAATTGACAGCTCCCTAAAGTAGATGAAAATCTATTTTAAGGAGTTATTTTTTTGTCGAGAGATTAGAAATTAGGGAATCTTGCCGATGAATGATGGTCGATACAGAATGAGACGAGCAATTTTTTATATTTTTAAGTTGACAAACGACTTTTATCTTAGTATGATATTTATGAAATCGATACCATAAGGCGGTGAGATATTGGCAACGATAAAAGATGTTGCAAAGAAAGCAGGATTATCTGTTTCGACAGTTTCAAGATTTTTAAATAATCATCCGTATATTTCCGAAGATAAACGTAAACGAATTCAGGCAGCGATGGAAGCGTTGGATTATACCCCTAGCTCAGTAGCGACGCAATTACGTTCAAAAAAGGGGACGATGATTGGGATTCTTGTTTCTCGGATTGTAAATCCATTTTTTGCTCATTTGGTTGATTCGATTGAAAAAAATGCCAGAAAACATGGTTACAATGTGTTGGTAATGCAGACTTATGATGATAAAAAGGCTGAGACCAATATGTTGGAAATGCTGAAGCAGCAGGTCATTGCCGGTTTAATTATGTGCTCTATCGAAGGTGATCCGAAAGTCATCGAAGCTTACCGCGAATATGGTCCAATCGTTTTATGCAATGAACAAATTCCCGGCTCAAAGTTGCCACAAGTTTATACAAACCAAGCGACTGCCTCTTTTGAAGCAACCAACTATTTAATCCAAAAGGGTTATAAAAAAATTGCTTATTGTACTGGTGGGAGTTTGACTCGAGGCGGACATGGAAATTCTCGGACAGAAGGTTTTGAAAAAGCTTTACAAGAAAGCAATTTGCCAATGAAGATTGAGTGGATTTTTAAGCAAGTCCATACGATTGAAGATGGTAAAAAAGTCGCGGATAAACTTTTAGCTTTGCCGAAAGACCGGCGTCCTGATGCAGTATTTACTAGCAGTGATGAAGTGGCTAGTGGTATTTTAGAGAGATATTTAGCCAAAGGTCAGTCAGTGCCGGAGGATTTAGCCATTATGGGTTTTGATAATCAGCCTTTTACTAGTATGTTGGCAGTTCCTCTAACCACGATTCAACAGCCGGTGGATGCTTTAGGAAGAGAGTCCACTAATTGGTTAATTGCCCAAATGGAAGGAAAAGTTTATCAGTTAAACAAGTCTGAATTAGTTTTAAATTTAATTACCCGAAAATCTGCTTAGCCAGATTTTTTTAGCAAATGTGGTATCGATACCACAAAGAAGGAGAAAAAAATGACGATTAAATTAAAAGAGCAGCGAGTAAGTGAAGCACAGAATTTTTGGAAAGAGGAAGTCGTTTATCAAATTTATCCGAAAAGTTTTTATGATAGTGATAATGACGGAATTGGTGATATTAAAGGGATTACGCAAAAATTAGATTATTTAGTTGATTTAGGTGTGACAATGTTGTGGATTTGTCCCATTTTTACCTCGCCAATGGTTGATAATGGCTATGATATCGCTGATTATAAAGGTATTCAAACCGAATTTGGCAGCATGGCAGATTTAGAGGAACTGATTGCCGCAGCGAAAGCTAAAAATATCAAAATCATTTTAGATTTAGTCGTCAATCATTCTTCTGATGAACATGCTTGGTTTCAAACTGCTTTAGCAGACGCTGACAGTCCTTACCGCGACTATTACATTTTTAAAGCAGGCAAGGAAGGTAATCCGCCGAATAATTGGCGTTCGATTTTTGGTGGTAGTGTCTGGGAGCCGGTCCCAAATGAGGAAAATATGTTTTATTTTCATACCTTTGATAAGCGACAACCGGATTTAAATTGGGAAAATCCTGCCTTGCGTGCCGAGATTTATGAGATGATTAACTGGTGGTTGGAAAAAGGGATCGCTGGTTTTCGGATTGATTCCATCACCTTTATCAAAAAAGATCAGGATTATGGGGATGCACCGATTGATGGCAGCGATGGTCTTGGCAGTGTGAAGCACAAAACCCGTAACCGACCTGGAATTGAACAGTTTTTAACTGAATTAAATGCCGAAACTTTTAAAAAACTTGAATGCGTTAGCGTTGGGGAAGCACCTGGAGTGACTTATGAGGAGTTTGACCAATATATTGGCGAAGATGGCTATTTCAATATGATCTTTGATTTTCATTATGCTGATATCGATGTGGAAAATGGCAGTGAATGGTTCCGCCAGACCAATTGGCAACCACAGGATCTGAAAGAATTGTTATTCAAAAGTCAAATGGCGATTCAAGCTAGTGGGTGGGGGGCTAATTTCTTAGAAAATCATGACCAACCCCGTTCATTATCAAAATATATTACCGATAAAAATTATCAAAATGAAATTGGTGCCAAAGCATTAGGGGCGTTGTTCTTCTTTTTGAGAGGGACCCCATTTATCTACCAAGGACAAGAAATCGGCATGAAGAATTTCCAAAGAGAAACAATTGAAGATTTCAATGATGTATCCAGTATTGATAATTATCATCGTTCATTAATGGAAGGTTTTTCTGAAGGAGAGGCCATGAATTTTGTTAATCAACGTTCAAGAGACAATGGTCGGACGCCTTTTCAATGGGATGCTTCCGATAATGCCGGCTTTAACCATTCTGACCAAGCTTGGTTGAAATTATCTGGTGACCAGACAGAAATCAATGCTGCTCAGCAAGTTAATCAAGCTGATTCTGTTTTCGCTTTTTACAAAAAAATGATTCAATTAAGAAACCATTCTAGTGCTTGTGAGACACTGATTTATGGTCAATTTGCACCAATAGAGGCAAGTGATGCTGTGATTGCTTATGAACGCATTGGAGATCAAACCATTCAAGTTTTTGTAAATCTAAGTAATCAAATCGAAGCAATTGAAACGTCAGGTGAAATTTTGCTGAACAATTATTCACAGTTGCAAGAAAGAGCTGGCAGATACTTACTACAACCTTACCAAGCCGTTGTAATCAGAAAGGATACTACTCATGACTAAAACAAACTATCAAGAGATTGCAGAAAAGTTAGTTGCGGTGATTGGAGAAGACAATATTGTCTCCTCTACTCACTGTGCCACCCGCTTGCGGTTACAAGTTAAAGATCGTAAAGCAATTGACGACAGCCAAGTTGAGGAAGTCGAAGAAGTTAAGGGCGTCTTCTATAATGCCGGGCAATACCAGATTATCTTAGGTACTGGGATTGTCAATAAAGTTTATGCAGCGATGCAATCCATTTACAACTTTAATGAGAGCTCCAAAGATCAAATGGCTAAAGATGATTCTTCCTTTTTACAACGTGCCGTGCGCAATATTGCCGATATCTTTGTGCCAATCATCCCAATTTTAGGTGCCACTGGACTATTTTTAGGGTTGAAGGGTGTTCTGTTTAATGAAACCGTTCTTAAAGTGATGGGACTGACAGCTGATAGTATTCCTGAATGGTTGAATGCGACCGTGACCGTTTTAACAGATACGGCTTTTGGTTTTTTAACAGCTTTTATTTGTTGGTCAGCTTTTAAAAAATTAGGCGGTTTACCGATTATCGGCTTTTTAATTGGTTTGATGCTAGTTTCTCCAGCGTTGCCGAATGCGTATGCAGTAGCTGGTGGAACAGCCGAACCTATCATGGCGTTTGGCATGATTCCTTTAGTGGGTTATCAGGGATCGATTTTGACAGCCTTAATTACTGGTATGATTGGTGCAACATTGGAGAAAAAATTACGTAAAATTATGCCGAATGCAATGGATTTGATTTTCACTCCTTTTGTAGTCATTTTAGTTTCTGTATTTGTTGCATTGTTTGTCTTGGGTCCAATCGTCCATGCTTTTGAAGGACAAGCAGTAAAAGTCATTGAAATGTTCTTGCATTTACCTTTAGGAATTGGTGGTTTGATTATCGGTTTCTTATATCCGATTGCGGTAATGACGGGGATGCATCATATGTTTATCATGATAGAAACGTCATTAATCGCGACTACTGGATTTAATCCTTTGATTACGGTTTGCGCTATGTATGGTTTTGCGAATGCGGCAGTCTGTTTAGCAATTGCTTTACGCACAAAAAGTGCTTCAGTCAAAACAGCAGGTATTTCCGCGACAATCACGCAAATGTTAGGGGTTAGTGAACCAGCTTTATTTGGTGTCGTGATGCGGACAGGGATGAAAGCGATCGTAGTTATGTTAGCCAGCTCAGCGGTTGGTGGGATGGTTCTTTCGTTATTGGGCATCCAAGCCAATAGCTATGGATTAGCTGTTTTATTATCGCCTTTGATGTATATTTACGATCCTTATCAAGTTATTACTTATGTTTTAGTGGGAATTGGTACCTTTATTTTAGCTTTTATCCTAACCAATCTATTGGTAATCAAAAAAAGTAGTAAAGTAGAAAATGTCGCTAAAACACAAACAAAATCTCAAAACGAAAAAATTTATTCACCAATTGAAGGCGAAATCATTCCCATTACTGAGGTGAATGATCAAGTTTTTGCCAGTAAAATGATGGGGGAAGGTTTTGCGGTTATTCCCAGTGAAGAAACCATCAAATCTCCCGTTTCTGGAACAATCACCATGATTGCACCGACTAAACATGCAATCGGTATTGTGACAGCGGATGGTTTGGAATTATTGCTTCATTTAGGCATTGATACGGTGGAATTAAACGGCGCCCCTTTTAAGTTAAACATCGAAATAGGTCAAAAGATTCAGCAAGGTCAAGAAATTGGAACCATTGATTTAAAAATGCTTGAAGCTAGTGGAAAAGACGCGACAGTTATGGTGATTATTACCGATACTAAGGAGACCATTTCGGGCTTAGAATTTAATCAAGACTATGTGTTGCCGATTTTGGGATCTTAAAACGAAATTGTTTTAATTTAGAGTGGTTAATTGTGTCTAAGAAGAAAAGAATTAACTAAAAAAACAACTGACTGATGGAATGATCATTCCAACGGTCAGTTGTTTTTTAAGCTCTAAATAATAACTTGTCTTTCACACCAGCCCGAAGCGTATTGATTAAAGCCGTGATGACTTTTTCGACTGTTCGTGCTTCACAACCAGTATTGGCACCAATCCAAGCAATCATTTCCGGGGTAATTTTTTTTGCAAAGGGACGTTTTAATTCTTGGGCGCAATATTTTTCATAGCTATCCATGATTTCGCTGCAGATAGCTGCACTTTCACCAGTTATTTGGTGTACTTTTTCGACCATTTCTTGATATTTCATTGTTTTTGCCTCCTTAAATTAAAAGCTAATCTATTCAAAAAAAGTATTTTCTTCTTCGTCTTTGAAATTAAAGTTTGTCTCATTATCGTCTTGTTCGGTGAAGTTAGTCTCCACATAATTTTTTACAGCCGTTTTATCGACAGAATGTTCGACAATCTGAGAAGCCGCTCCTAAACCTAATACAATACCTGTGATTACTACTATTTTTTTAATTTTCATTGTTATTTCCTCCTTAAATTAAAAGCCAATCCATTCAAAAAAAGTATTTTCTTCTTCGTCTTTGAAATTAAAGTTTGTCTCGTTATCGTCTTGTTCAGTGAAGTTAGTCTCCACATAATTTTTTACAGCAGTCTTATCGACAGAATGTTCGACAATCTGAGAAGCCGCTCCTAAACCTAATACAATACCTGCGATTACTACCATTTTTTAGTTTTCATTGTTATTTCCTCCTTGAATTTTATTCAATATTGTTTGCTGATCCACGTTGTTCTGATTAATATTTAATACAGTAAATAATATGTTCACGATATTTTCGATCTTTATTTCAATCTTAGAATCTTTTAAATTACTCAAGTCCAGCAAAGACTGGACACCAGCAACTAAAAATTGGCTATCGGCTAACGGTTGACTTGAAGAAAATTCATTTTGTGCATTTCCTTCGGCGATTATTTCAGCATAAATCGGGCAAATTAGTTCAATCGTTCGTTGTAATGCTCGTTGCTTCATTAAGGCATTGTTGGCTTGATGAAGTTCTTTGACAATGGTTTTTTTCTCGTCAGTCTCAGGTTTGGTAAATAGGGCAGCTAATAATTTTTCTAAGGCCGACAAATCTTTACGAGCTAAAATTTCTTTGGTGTATGCTAAATCCTTAAGAACAATCCGCATGATCACGGCGTCCATTACTTCTTCTTTAGAGTTAAAATAATAATAAAAAGTTCCTTTAGCGATGCCAACTTCTTTTAAAATCATATTGACAGAGGTAAGTTCATAGCTCTTTGAAATAAATAATTGTTGTGCACAATCTAGAATCTCGCTACGTTTTTGATCAAAATCTTTTGTATGTGTCATGGTGACTCCTTTCTCGACTGTTGGTCTATATCTATAATATACTAGACCGACGGTCGAATTGCAAGAAGAATTTGAAATTTTTTAAAAGAAATAAAAATACAAAAATAATTGACAATTGTAGCAAAAATACATTATGATGAAACTATCAAATACGAAGCGAGGGAATAAGATGAAACCAACGAAAAAAGCCCAAGATATGACGCCAATCGAATTGGCCCGTTACATTGATCAATCTGTTTTGAAGCCAGAATTTACGATTGAAGAAACGAAAAAGTACATTCAAGAAGGTATTGATTTTAAATGTAAAACAGTCTGTGTCAATCCTTGGGCCGTTCCATTAGCCGCTGAAATGTGTGCTGGTACAGAAACTAAAGTTTGTCCGGTCTGTGATTTTCCTTTTGGTCAAAGTTCGACAGCGTCAAAAGTTGCTCAAGCGGAAATTATCTTAAAAGACTATGCAAAAGATATTGCGGAATTAGACATTGTGGCCAATTATGGTTGGTTACGCAGTGGGCGTTATGAAGAAGTGACGCAAGATTTGAAAGCAGTAGCAGATATTTGTCATCAATATGATGTTGTCGTCAAAGTGATTTTGGAAACCGATGCTTTAACGGTAGAGCAAGTCAGAAAAGGTTGTGACTGCGTGGTTGCTGCTGGCGGAGATTTTGTAAAAACCAGTACCGGATTTTTAACTGGTCATGAAGGCAACGGTGCGACAGTCGAAATCATCCAAATTATGATGGATCAAGTCGCTGGTAAAGCCAAGATTAAAGGTAGCGGAGCAATTCGCACCCGCGAACATTTTTTACAACTGATTGATATGGGCATCGACCGCATGGGGATTGGCTATCGGTCAACGCCAACTGTTTTGGGATTGGATAAGTAGAGTTAGGATGATGGGCAGTTTGCGCATCATCTTTTTTGTTGAAAAATAAAATGAACTAGTCAAAGAAAGAGTCGATTATCACATTTTATGTGAGCATCGACTCTTTTTTTGGCTTTAATAATTTTTTCCTTCTACTAATGAATTAACTTGATGAAGCTCAGTTGTAAAGCGTTCATAATCACTCAGCAAAATCCCCATGTATAGCATGTCAACTAATGATAAGAGGGAAGTCCGAGAAATCATAGTTTCACTATAAAATGTTGTTTCGTGATCACCAGTCAGTAATTCTATATCGGCAAATTTTGAAATATGCGTGGCTTTATAGTTGGTTAAGGCAATTGTTTTGGCACCAGTTTTTTGGGCGATCTCTAGTGTGTTGACGGCATCAATCGTACTACCGGAATGAGTGATCGCTATGGCTACATCAGTTTTTTTCAGGGAACGGGCACTTAATTGTCCCAAATGGTTATCAGCAAAATAATTGGCATTTAAACCAATCCGAATCAATTTACTGACAAAATCTAAGGCGATACTGCCAGAAGTTCCTAAGCCAAAAACTTCAATTCGATCAGCGACTAAAATTGCTTCGATAGCGATATTAAAAGCTTGATAATCAAATATTTTCAAAGTATCCTCTAAGCCTTTAATCGTAGACTGAATGATTTTATGGGGAATACTGTCGATGGTGTCTTCCTGAGAAAAATTTAAATCGACAAATTTCTCTGGTTTTTCGCCAGTTTGTTCTTCTTTCCCCCAATCTTTCAAAACCTGTGCTTTAAAATCACTAAAACCTTTAAAGTTTAACGCTTTTGTAAAGCGAACAATCGATGGTTCACTCACTTCAATTGCTTGAGCCAGCTCAGCCAAAGTCATTTCTGATACTTTAAAGCCAACTGCTAAGACGTAATCGGCAATTTTTTTCTCTGTTTTACTGAGGATATGATATTTTAATTTAATTCGTTCAGCATAAGATAGATTATTTTCCAAGAGTTACTCCTTTTGTATTTTTACTACATTTTAATGGATACATTTTCCATCGTCAATCACGGTATAAAGATAGTATAAAGAAATTGCAGCAAGATTCACACTATCTTTATTTCTTTTTTTATATTCTGAAGAAGTAAAGGAGTGGAAGAAAAATGATGCTGTTTTTAGCAGTCGTTAGTTTATTATTAATGATCTATTTATTTTGGTTTTTATTTAAGGGGGAAAAATTATGAGCGGCTTGATTTTTCAAGGAATTTTCTTCTTTTTTATATTATTGATTCTGGCGGTGCCATTAGGTTGGTACATTAAGGAAATACTACAAGGGAAAATCCCTCGCTTCGCTAGATTTTTGCGACCTTTAGAAAATTTAACGTATAAAATAATCGGACCAGTTAGTCAAAAAGAAATGTCGGCGAAAGGTTACTTATTTAACCTGTTAAGCTTGAGTTTTTTCTCTTTACTATTATTATTTGGCTTATTGGTAACGCAACATTGGCTTCCTGGCGGTGAAAATGTCAAAAATATGCCGTGGGATTTAGCTATCAATACGGCTACTAGCTTTGTAACCAATACTAACTGGCAAGCGTATGCAGGTGAGACCGATCTCTCTCATTTTAGTCAGATGTTTGGTTTAACGGTGCAAAACTTTATTTCGGCAGGTGTCGGGGTAGCTGTTTTGGCAGCATTGATTCGTGGAATTACTCAACGAAAGAAAAAATTCATCGGTAATTTTTGGCAAGATTTAACTCGTAGCTTAGTTTATTTATTTTTACCTTTGTCAGTTATTTTTGCGATTGTCTTGATGTCTCAAGGCGTGGTGCAAAGTTTTAGTGACGGAACGAGTTTTACTGGTTTATCAGGACAGGATTTATTTCTAACTTTAGGTCCGGTCGCTAGCCAAGTAGCGATCAAGCAATTAGGGACTAATGGCGGTGGTTTTTTTGCGGCCAACGCAGCTCATCCTTTTGAAAATCCAACAATTTTAAGTAACTTTGTTGAAAATATGGCGATTTTATTGATTCCAGCGGCATTAATTTTTGCTTTTGGCTTTTGGGTGAAGGATTGGAAACAGGGACGGACAATTTTAATTACGGCGATGATTTTCGTAGGATTAGCCTTTATTGGTGTGTTGATCAATGAATATTACGGTCCTCAATTTGCCGATGTTGTCGGTCAAATGAACTTGGAAGGAAAAGAAGTTCGTTTTGGTGTTGGTTGGTCTAGTTTGTGGGCAGTCGTAACTACCGCGGCTTCTAATGGCTCGGTAAATGCGATGATGGATAGTTTTACACCTTTAGCGGGTGCGATTCCGATGTTCTTAATGCAGCTTGGAGAAATTATTTTTGGTGGTGTCGGTAGTGGTCTTTATGGCATGCTGGCTTTCTTATTATTAGCCGTATTTATTGCTGGTTTATTAGTCGGGCGCACACCAGAATATTTAGGGAAAAAAATCAATGTCTTTGATATAAAAATGGCGAGTTTGGTGATTTTAACCCCATTGATGCTGACGCTGTTTGGTGCGATGGCTTTTGTTTTACATCCAGACGTCTTGTCTTGGTTAACAAATGCTGGACCCCACGGATTTACAGAATTATTATATGGCGCAACTTCTTTAGCCAATAATAACGGAAGTGCCTTCGGTGGATTTTTAGCAGACACTACTTTTGTTAATTTGTTAGGCAGTCTTATGATGTTAGTGACTCGCTATTTACCAATGGCGGCAATTTTATTTTTAGCAGCAAATATGAGTGTCAAAAAACAATCGGCTTTAAGTGAAGGGACCTTGTCTACTACTAGCCCGACTTTTATCAGCATGTTAGTCATCGTGATTTTGGTGATTGGTGCCTTGAGCTTTTTACCAGTGATGGCGCTCGGTCCATTGGCTGAATACTTTGCATTATAAATGGAGTGAATGAGATGAAAAAAATTTATCAATGGGCGATTGGTCAGGCCTTTAAAAAACTAGATCCGCGCCAGCAAATTAAAAATCCAGTGATGTTTGTCGTCTATGTGGGTGCTATCTTAACGACAATTTTGTGTTTTTATCCGACAGGCGTTCCTTTGTGGTTTAGTATCGCGATTACTATCTTTCTTTGGTTGACTTTGTTGTTTGCTAACTTTGCTGAAGCAGTGGCAGAAGGTCGCGGAAAAGCGCAAGCAGATAGCTTGAAACAAGCCAAGAAAGAAGTCATGACCTACAAAATTAGCGACTTAACTGATATACAAAATCAAAATTTCACGGAAATAAAATCATCTGATTTAAAAAAAGGTGATTTAGTTTATGTCCAAGCAGGTGAACAAATTCCAGCGGATGGTGATGTTGTTGAGGGTGCCGCTTCAGTTGATGAAAGTGCCATTACTGGTGAATCAGCTCCGGTTATTCGCGAATCTGGTGGTGACCGTAGCGCGGTAACTGGTGGGACAACAGTAGTTTCTGACTATTTGGTGATTAGTGTGACTTCTGAAAATGGTCAATCTTTCTTAGATAAGATGATTGCAATGGTAGAAGGTACCGAACGAAAAAAAACGCCTAATGAATTAGGGCTACAAATTTTTCTGATTACTTTAACCTTAATATTCTTAACTGTTGCGATTACCTTGATTCCTTTTACTGATTTCAGTAGCGTGTTAGCTGGAAATGGGCAAGCTTTATCTAGTATCATTGTGATTGCTTTATTGATTTGTCTGGCACCAACAACTATTGGGGCTTTGATCTCTTCGATTGGGATTGCCGGAATGAGTCGATTAACGAAAGAAAACGTCATTGCCATGAGTGGTCGAGCAATTGAAGCTGCTGGTGACGTTGACGTATTGCTATTAGATAAAACGGGAACAATTACACTGGGGAATCGCCGGGCCAGTGAATTTCTACCGGTTCCTGGTGTCAGTGAGAAAGAATTGGCAGATGCTGCGCAATTGTCTTCTTTAGCCGATGAAACAGCGGAAGGACGAAGCATTGTAATTTTAGCAAAAGAAAAATTTGATATTCGCGGACGAGAATTCCAGCAATCGGAAGTTCACTGGATTCAATTTAGTGCCAAAACCCGTATGAGTGGTATTGATTATCGTGGCGATGAAATCCGCAAAGGGGCAGCCGATACCATGAAGCAATATGTAACGGCTCAAGGAAAAACCTATCCAGCCGCCTGTGACGAAATTGTTGATCAAATTGCTCGTGCTGGCGGAACGCCTTTAGTAGTGGTGAAAAATGGTCAAGTTCTAGGTGTGGTCTATTTGAAAGATATTGTTAAAAATGGTGTTAAGGAACAATTTGGCGATATGCGTAAAATGGGGATCAAAACTATCATGATCACTGGTGATAATCCGTTGACTGCAGCAGCAATTGCCGCAGAAGCTGGTGTGGATGATTTCTTGGCGGAAGCAACACCGGAAAATAAAATGGATTTAATCCGTGAATACCAAGAAAAAGGTCACTTAGTTGCGATGACTGGTGATGGTACTAATGACGCACCAGCTTTAGCTCAAGCAGACGTAGCAATGGCGATGAACACTGGTACCCAAGCTGCAAAAGAAGCAGGAAATATGATTGACTTAGATTCTAGTCCGACAAAATTGTTGCAAGTTGTCCAAATTGGGAAACAATTATTGATGACTCGCGGTGCTTTGACGACTTTTAGTATTGCCAATGATATCGCCAAATATTTCGCGGTCATCCCAGTGTTATTTTACGGAATTTATCCGCAATTAAATGCTTTAAATATAATGGGACTAGGTAGTCCATTAACAGCTATTTTATCAGCGGTCATTTATAATGCCGTGATCATTGTTGCCTTGATTCCGTTAGCTTTAAAAGGTGTAAAATATCAAGAGAAACCTGCCAGTCAAATTCTACGGCATAATTTACTAGTCTACGGTTTAGGTGGTATTGTGGCACCGTTTATCTTCATTAAGATGATTGATCTAGTGCTCTCGCTGATAATTTTATAAATGAAAGGAAAAATAAAATGAGCAAAATATTTAGTAGCTTACGTTTTTTATTGTTTGCCGTCATTTTGTTTGGCGGTCTCTATACCTTATTAGTGACTGGTATCGGGCAGTTATTTTTTAACCATCAAGCCAATGGTAGTTCGGTCACTCGTGAGGAACAAGTCGTGGGTTCAAGTTTGGTGGGGCAAGATTTCTCCGAGACCAAATATTTTTCTGGACGTAGCAGTGATGTTAGCCAGCTATCACCAATCTCTAAAGAGCAAGCAGATCATGTTCGCCAAAGAAAAGAAAAATTATTGGCGGAAAACCCAACTGAAACACAAGTTCCGAATGATTTAGTTACTGCTTCTGCAAGTGGTGTTGATCCAGATATTAGCTTGGCTGCCGCTAACTTTCAAGTCGAACGAATCGCGAAAGCCCGACAAATTAATCCGCAAAAAATTCATGCTATAATAAATGAAACAGCGGAAAAAGATTGGTTCTCCAGTCGTGAATTTGTCAATGTTTTACAGTTAAATCTCGCGCTGGATGAATTAATTTAGTAGAAAGGCGTTTGCTGAAGATGGCAGAAATGACACAAGAAAATTTTAAACGCGGCGACGCCAATCGTGGGAAATTGCGGGTCTTCTTTGGCTTTGCGGCCGGAGTTGGTAAAACTTACAGCATGTTGCTAGAAGCCCATGAATTAGTCTTGTTGGGAAAAGATGTGGTGGTGGGTTATATCGAACCCCACGATCGACCAGAAACTAATGCTTTATTAAAAGGATTAAAACAAGCGCCGCTAAAACAATACCAATACAAAGACTTAACTTTGAAAGAACCTGATATCGATTATCTAATTCAAACGGCGCCAGATGTAGTTTTGATTGATGAATTGGCTCACAGTAATGCGGAAGGCTCGCGGAACCGTAAACGATATCAAGACATCGAAGAATTGTTGCAAGCAGGAATTGATGTTTTTACTACCGTCAATGTGCAACATATTGAAAGCTTGAATGACATTGTTTCGGAAGTGACAGGCATTGAGGTAAAAGAAACTGTGCCGGATACTTTTTTTCAGCAAGCGACTTTGAGAGTGATTGATGTAGAGCCAGATGAATTAATCGAACGTTTGGAGCAAGGTAAAATCTATGCCGATGAAAATGCCAAGCGGGCGCTACAAAATTTCTTTATTCCCCAAAAACTTGATCAGCTGAGGGGACTGGCAATTCAGCGGGCATCTGATCATATCAATCGAGTCCGTGGTAAAACTAGTGGCATGCAAAACAAATTGTTGGCAGTTGTGTCTGATAATTATCCTAAAATGGCGGAAAAATGTATCCGTTGGACGGCACGCTTGGCGCAAGGTCTGGGTGCTGAATGGATTGTCATTCAAATTCGCCATCAAGCCGATAGTATCAGTGAGCTACCCTTAGCTGAAAAACTAGGAGCAGAAGTGGTCACCATTGAAGAAGAAGACAGCTTTGAAACGGTGGTGGAGTACGCCAAATTAGCGGGGATTACCGATATTATTATGGGAAAAAACTTACGAACACCGTGGTATTATAAGCTGTTCTCGGACGAATGGGAAGATCGTTTACTAAAGCGCCTAGATGATACCGAGCTGCATTTAATTCCTTATAAAGAAAAACGCAGTGTTTTTTGGGAGATTCCTAAAAAGATCATTGAAGGTGGCGGAAAAGATTTTGGTGTGGCGATTGTTGGTGTGATTTTGGCCACTTTAGTCACCGAATTTATGCAGTATTTGCATGTGGGCGATCAAAATTTGATGCTGGTGTATATATTCTTCGTACTTTTGGTGGCTCGGCTAACAAGCGGCTATTTTTGGAGCGGTTTGTCATCAATATTGAGTGTCTTGTCTTTTAACTGGTTTTTCGTGGAGCCATTATATTCTCTGACAGTTTACAAACAAGGTTATCCGATTACTTTGGTGATTATGTTTGTTGTTGCTTTGATGATTAGTAATTTGATGGTTCGTTTGAAAAAACAAGCCGATAGTGCCAAAGAAAAAGAACATCAGATGGAAATCTTGTATGAGTTGAATAAACAATATGTGGTGGCTGATAATCAGCAGCAAATTTTTGAAATCACCGCTACATACTTAGCTCGTTGGTTAAAACGAGGAGTAGCGATTTATGATGAATTAGGCAGATTACAACATGCCAGTGGAGAAAAAAATCAGCTTTTAGCCAATTCAGATGAATCAGCGGTTGCTTTTTGGAGTGCTAAAAATCAAAAAGAAGCTGGCAATGGTACCGATACATTGATCGGTGCGAAAGGTTTTTATTTATCGATTGTGGCGAGTGGTCAAACATTGGCAGTCTTAGGTATTTTGCGCAATGCTAGTCTACCGTTGGAAAATAACCAATTGAATTATTTGAAATTAATTTTGACTCAATTAGCCGTAGTTTTAGAACAAGCCCAACTAAAAAATCAAAAAGAACAGATCGAACTAGAAAATGAGCGGGAAAAGGTTCGCAGCAATTTATTGCGGGCAGTCTCTCACGATTTACGGACACCCTTAACCGCCATTTCTGGTATTGCTGAAACCTTAAAAGAAAACGGCAGTGACTTACAAACTGGCACCCGCCAAAAATTATTACAAGATATTCAAGAAGAATCTCAATGGCTGATTCGAATGGTGGAAAATCTATTATCAATTACCCGCATCAACATGGATACGATGGCCGTTAAAAAAAATGCCGAGCCGCTAGAAGAAGTGGTAGAAGCGGTATATCAGCATGTTCAAAAAGTCTACCCAGATGAAAAACTAGTCGTCGATTTACCAGCAGATTTAATTTTTATTGAGGTTGATCCGATATTGATGGAGCAAGCTTTATTTAATTTAGTAGAAAATGCTTTTCGTCATGGTACACCGAAACAACCAGTTGATTTAAAGGTTTATCAGACAGAGGGAAACACCGTCTTTGAAATCGAAAACAACGGAGAAATTCCTTTGAGTCAATTTCAAAAAATTCAAAATAATTTAACCACGGAAGCTGAAGTACCGGTAGATTCAAAAAATGGCTTGGGCATTGGTCTAAGCATCGTTAAAACGATTGTTCATGCTCATGGTGGTAGGTTAGCCTTAGATAATCAAAATAATAAAACCATTGTTAAAATTTATTTACCCGACTAAGGAGGTGGACTTTTGAAAGCAAAAATATTATTGATTGAAGATGATGAAAATATCACAGATTTCATGACAGTCGTGCTAGAAAAAGCAGACTATCAAATGACCATCGCTGAAAACGGTATGACCGCCTTGACGGCTTTTCAAACAGAAAATTTTGATTTGGTTTTGTTAGATTTGGGCTTACCGGACATCGATGGCATCGAATTATTAAAAATTATTCGCAAACGGATGATCTTACCAGTAATTATCATTTCAGCTCGCAATAACGAGACTGAAAAAGTAACTGCCTTAGATCTGGGCGCAGATGATTATGTCACTAAACCCTTCGGCACCAATGAATTAATGGCTCGCATTCGAACCGCCTTGCGTCATAAAAATAAACAAATAGTAACTTCACCAATTATTGAAAATGGCGAATTGAAAATTGATTTAGACAAACAATTATTTTATCGTGACGAACAAGAAGTCCATCTGACAAAAAATGAATTCCGCATTTTATCCTTACTTTTTAGAGAATTAGGCAAAGTTGTGACTTACGAAAGTTTAATGACTGAGATCTGGGGGCCTTATCAAGGTGATCCGCAAACCTTAAGAGTCAATATGTCCAATCTACGAAAAAAGATCGAAGAAAATACTTTATCTCCTAAATACCTGATGACAGAAATTGGGGTGGGGTATCGATTGAAGGATTATCAAGATAAATGATCAAAGCAGTAGCATTTCGCTACTGCTTTTTTGCTATAATAAAATCAAAAAGGTGGGAATAGAGATGAATTGGGAACCTTGGACTGGTTGTTATCCGCAAAGTATAGGCTGTACGTATTGCTATTTTTATGGGAAATATTCAAAGCGATATGGACAAAACCAGATTGTAAAAACACCTGATTTTAACAAACCTGTCGCTCTTCAAAAAAATAATCAACCAAAAATTGCCAGTGGGAAAATTGTTGCCACTTGTTTTGGGACCGATTTTTTCTTACCAGAAGCCGACCCTTGGCGCAAAGATGCCTGGGAAATGATTCGCCAACGACCAGATTTAGATTTTTTGATTTTGACTAAGCGAATCGATCGTTTTGAAGTTTCGTTGCCAGCAGATTGGGGTGAGGGCTATGCCAATGTCAATCTAGGTGTCAGCGTTGAAAATCAAACTCTTGCAGATTTGCGTTTGCCACAATTTTTGTCGTTTCCAATTAAACGTCGTTTTGTTGCTTGCACACCACTTTTGGGACCGATTGATTTAACAGCTTACATTGATCAAATCGATCATGTCTCTGTTGGTGGTGAAACTGGAAAAGAAGTGCGGGAATGTAATTTGGATTGGATCTTGGCACTGCGCCAGCAATGTTTAGATCATGAGAAAACTTTTTGGTTTAAAAATACTGGTTCACGTTTCCGTTGTGACGGCGTTTTGCAGAAGGTGAATCCCTATAAACAAAGTTCTTTGGCAAAATCAATGAATTTAAATTTATTAGGAGAAACACCTTTATTTTAAAAAATCTAAAATAAATAATAACTAGAAAAGATTTTCTGCTCTAAAAGATTCCTGAAAATAAAATAGAATTAATGATAAAAAAGTTTTAAAATGTGGGGAAATAGCAGGTTATTGCAGTTTTTAAAGGGGAGATAAAAATGAATAAAAAGGTATTGCTGTGTTGGGGAAAATGCTTGTTTCTGGGGTTGAGTCTGTTTTATTTGATGTTTGGTAGTGTGCAGCAGGTTGTTTTTGCAGAAGAAAAAGAAGTTATTAGGAATTTTCTGCATAAAAAAGAACCGCAATCACAGCCGGCCATCACAAGTAATCCGGTAAATTTTCCCGACCAACCAAGATTAGATCAAGTATCCTCACGAACAGGACAAAGAATTGTTCAGTTACACTTTTTTGAAAAAAGCGGTTGGCTAGTTTTAGGCATAGTTTTGCTGGCTGCGATTGTGGGAGATTCTCGAAGAAGACGAGAATAAGCTCAATACATCTTAAAAGAAAAATATAAATTATTTTTGACTGGTGATTAGTTATTTTATTTAGCAAATATTAGCTATAGAATAAATGCCAAAGCAATGTATAGATAACTCCAACGAAAATCTTTTTTCAGAAAAAGATAAAGCATGCCGGCAAGTAACGAAAAGGCAATCGCGTATAGACCACCACTAAATCCTTGTAAAAAGAAATGAATCAAGCCCCAAGTAATTGCCAAGAAAACTCCTCCCGCAGGAAGCCATTCCGGTAAAGTAAATTTTAAGTCAGCAAACCTTTGTGCAAAAACAATTGCCAATAATATCAAAAGTGATTCAGCTAAATAATATAAAATTCGTAACAAATAATTAGCCAAACTTCCCACTGATGTGAACTCTATCCAAGGTTTAAAACCACCAAAACCAAAAGTAGTCAGCACAATCACAATCCCGACACAACATAGCGCTGCCCAGTGATTTTGTTTTTTTAAGGTAGGTTGATTATCCAATATAAAAAAACAAAATTTGGTTCTGGCTAGATAGATTAAGCCAACACTTACAGCAGTCCACAAAATTGCGGTTATCAAATTTGAGATTCCTTGAGAAAAGCTTCCTAAAAGACCTTGAATCAGTTCAAGACTAAAGCCGGCAAAAGCATAAAGGGCTAGCCATAAAAATTCAATGGCTGAAACGTTTTTATTTATTTTCTTCATATAGATAACTCCCGCTCTTTTTGTTCAGTATAGCAGAAGGGGAAATCTCTGAATATAATTTTTTTTATTAATAATGACGAAAATCAATTGCGAAAAAGCGATTGATTTTTTTGTTTTCAAAAAATAATTCCCAACCAAAACCTGTGTTTCCCTAAATTAAATTCTTTATAAACCACATTAATTTCTGTGTTTTAATAAAAAAATGTTGACAACTAACTTTGAATGTCGTAAACTTTGTCTTGTAAACAACATGATGTCAAAACATTGGAAGCGCTTTTTACCATCAGTTTGTTAAATACAGAAAATGGAGGGAATTATGGATAATCAAATCAAACCAAATTGTGGGCCACGAATTGATCGCTTGCCTACAAGTAAAGTGCAGTGGAGTTTGTTTGCGATGGTGGCCTTTGGCTTGTTAGTCAGCTGGAGCAACGCAATTGGTGGCTTGGTATTAGCTCAGTTAGCGGAGATTGGTTGGACTAATAATAATATCAGTGCAATTTTTTCTTCACTAACAACAGCGGGCATGTTTTTCGGAGCATTAATTGGCGGAATCATTGGTGACAAGATTGGTCGCCGCAATAGTTATTTACTATTTGTTGGGATTCATGTTATTTCAATGGTAGCTGGAGCATTATCACCAAATATGACGATCTTAATTGTTTTCAGAGTCATTATGGGATTTGGCTTAGGGGCTTTGTTGGTAACATTATTCGCTGGCTTTACTGAATATGTGCCTTCAAGAAATCGCGGGACATGGTCAGCTCGAGCATCATTTATTGGGAACTGGTCTTATCCGATTTGTTCGACGATTGCGATGTTCATTACACCAGCGATTGCACCAGAACTAAATTGGCGGGTACAATTTATGATTCCAGCAGTCTTATCAACAATTTTATTTGCAGTCATATATAAGCGCTTTCCAGAATCACCTCGTTGGTTGGAATCACAAGGAAAATATGCCGAAGCAGAGAAAATTATGTCTGATATCGAGACCCGCGTAGAAGCTGCTACAGGTGAACCTCTACCACCGGTTGAAATTGCTGAGTCAGCACCAAAAAAAGAAGTTCAAATTTCTTATTCACAATTATTTAAAGGGGAATTATTGAAACGGGTTATCTTAGGCTCATTCGTTTTAATTGCTATGAATGTGGTGCAGTATACCCTGATCAATTGGTTGCCGACGATTTTCTTAACCCAAGGGATTGATTTAAAAGATTCGGTTGTGTTGAATACGATGAGTATGTTTGGAGCACCGATTGGAATTTTCATTGCAACCTTTATTATTGATAAGATTCCTCGTAAAATTATGGGGTCAGGTTTGTTAATCTTGATTGCCGTTTTAGGCTACGTTTATTCATTACAAACTAGTATTACGACGATTTCGATCTTAGGATTTTTCTTAATTACTTTTGTTTATATGTATGTATGTTACGCTTCAGCCGTTTATGTGCCAGAAATTTGGCCAACTGCAGCAAAACTTCGCGGTTCAGGTTTAGCCAATGCCGTCGGTCGAATTAGTGGTATCTTGGCTCCTTATGCGGTTGCTTATTTCTTAAATACAACCGGCGTGACTGGTGTATTCTTATTATTAGGTGGCGTATCAGTCGTCACTGCAGTAGTGATTATGGTTTTTGGTATCGAAACAAGAAGTGCCTCAGTGGAAGAAATCGGTTCAGTTACACCGGCTTCGGAAAACAGTCACTAATTGTTTAATTATAAAAATTGGAGGGTCTAACTAATGAAAGCTTTAGCAAGATACGGAAAAGAATTTGGCGGATACCGCTTGATCGATGTCCCAGTTCCTGAAGTGGGAGAAGAAGATATTTTAATTAAAATTCGTGCCGCAGCTATCTGTGGTGCCGATATGAAACATTACAATGTAGAAAATGGTTCCGATGAATTCAACTCGATTCGCGGACATGAGTTTGCTGGTGATATTGTAAAAGTTGGTGACAAAGTAGTTGATTGGAAAGTCGGTCAGCGAGTAGTATCTGATAACTCGGCTCACGTTTGTGGCACTTGTCCATCCTGTGAAAAAGGTGATTTCTTAACCTGTAAAGAAAAGGTCAATTTAGGCTTAGATAACAACACTTGGGGCGGCGGATTCTCTAAATATTGTTTAGTACCAGGGGAAATTTTACGGATTCACAAACATGCTCTTTGGGAAATTCCTGAAAATCTTGATTACGAAGATGCTTGTGTATTAGATCCGATTAGTAATGCTTATAAAGCAATCGCGCAACGTTCAAGTTTCTTACCGGGACAAGATGTTGTTGTAACGGGAACTGGACCATTAGGTTTGTTCTCTGTTCAAATGGCGCGCATTATGGGTGCCGTGAATATCGTGGTAGTTGGTTTAGAAGAAGATACCAAAACTCGTTTTGCAGTCGCTAAAGAATTAGGTGCTACTCATGTGGTGAATGGTTCAACTGAAGATGTGGTGGCTCGTTGCCAAGAAATTTGTGGCAAAGATAATTTAGGCTTAGTAATCGAATGTTCTGGTGCCAATATTGCGTTGAAACAAGCGATAGATATGCTTCGACCAAATGGTGAAGTGGTGCGGGTCGGCATGGGATTCCAACCATTTAATTATCCAATCAACGATATTACCACTTGGGCTATCAGTATTATCGGACATATGGCGTATGATTCAACGACTTGGCGCAATGCGATTCGTTTGTTAGCTAAAGGCGATATCCGGGTGCAACCAATGATTACTCACCGTTTAGGTTTATCTGAATGGGAAAAAGGGTTTGAACTAATGGCTAAAAAAGAGGCCATTAAAGTTATTTTCACATACGATTTTGACGACGAAGACTAAAAAGGGAGCGAATAAATTATGTTAGCAAATATTAAATATTGGGAAGAAACTGCCCAGGAAAATGGTTTTGCAATTCCACATTTCAATGTCTGGAACGCAGAAATGTTAATGGGTGTTATTGAAGCTGCTGAGGAAACTAAAGCACCAATTATTATCTCATTTGGAACTGGCTTTATTGGCAACACAATTTTTGAAGAATTTGCACCAATGATGGTTTCTATGGCTAAAAATGCCAGCGTACCAGTAATTACTCACTGGGATCATGGTCGCAGCTTGGAGATTGTTCAAAATGCTTACAATTATGGTATGAATTCTGTGATGCGAGATGCATCGGCAGAACCGTTAGAAGAAAATATTCGTTTAACCAAAGAAGTGGTGGACTATTTCCATCCATTAGGAATTCCTGTGGAGGCAGAATTAGGACATGTCGGCAACGAAACAGTTTACGAAGAAGCATTATCGGCTTATCAATATACAAATCCAGATGAAGCGGCAGAATTTGTTAACCGGACTGGTTGTGATTCATTAGCTGTTGCCATCGGAAATGTTCATGGTGAATATTCTTCTGATCCAAAAATTGCCTTTGACGTATTGAAAAAAGTTCGTGAATTAGTTGATGTGCCTATTGTTTTACATGGTGCTTCTTGTATTGGCGACGAAGACATTAAAAAAGCCATCTCACTAGGTGTTTCAAAAATCAACATCCATACTGAATTATGTTTAGCAGCGATGGACGCAGTTCGCGAAAGCTCTGACAAATCTTTCTTGGAATTAGAAAGAGCTGTCCGTGGTGCAGTGAAGCAACGGGCAAAAGAAAAAATCTTGCTGTTTGGAACAGATGGAAAGATGAATTATTAAAATAGTTTAGTAAAAAGAATTTGTGAAACTTTATATGTAGGACGCAGACAGAATATTGTCTGCGTTTTTTTTATAAAAAAGCGCAAACTAACAAAATTTCGAGAATTTCTTAGCTTGCGCGCGATAATTATTTAAGGTTAAAAGGCTGGCACATTGGCACCACCAGAATGTTCTTTGATATAATTAGCCACTTCCTTTGTAGTCATTGCTTCTTTTAAGACTTTGATTTTTTGACTGTCTTTTTCGTCTTCTCGCGTAACGAGCTGTAAAGCATAGTGTTCACTTGCTGGCTCATCTTCAAGTAAAATCGCATCTTTAGTCGTCAAGCCAGCAGGTTCTAAATAAGAAGGATAACAAAAAACCATAGCAATATCAGTTTCATCATAGGCCTGTACTAAATTTAATAAGTCAATCTGTTCAAAGGTGATATTTTTGGGGTTTTCAACGACATCAGCAACAGTGCCATTGTAACCAGTTCCAGCCTTTAATTTGATTAGGCCATTTTCATTCAAAATAGCAAGTGCTCGACCTTCGTTTGTTGGATCGCTGGGAATGCCAACTTTAGCATTTTCTGGTAAATCAGCGAGTTTTTGATAGTCTTTTGAATAAAAGCCGCCAGTAAAGTAATAAATTGGTTGGACAGCAACTAAATCGGCAGATTTTTCTTCATTAAACATTTCCATGAAAGGAACGTGCTGGGCAAAGTTCGCATCTGCTTCATCATGCTGCACTGCGTCATTATAAGCAACATTATCATTGACTTGCATAATATTAATCTGGTAGCCTTGTTTTTCCGCTGTCTCTTTGGCGATTTCTAAAATATCCTTAGCTGACTCTAATTGCACAGCCACCGTGATTTCTTTATTCTCTTTTTGTTCAGTTTGTTTACTTTCCCCACAAGCACTTAAAATAACTCCCGATACAATAGCTAACAACACAAAATAAATTTTTTTCATTTTTTCTCCTACTTTCTTTTGTCTAGTTTTTGGGCAAGGGTATTGCCAAGCATTTGTAAAATAAAAACTAAAGTAATCATGATCACAATCGCCACATACATAATGCCGTACTCGTATCGTTGATAACCAACTCGAACCGCAAAATCACCGATTCCACCACCGCCAACAATCCCCATTACTGTTGAGTAAGAAATCAGACTAACGGTTGTTGTCGTAAAGGCTAAAACTAACCCACTACGAGCTTCGACTAATAGAAAATGCCAAATATATTGTAATTTTGAGGTGCCTAAAGAATTAGCCAAATCAGATATTTCTGCTGGTAGATCCAATAAGACTTGTTCAACTAAGCGAGCAAAAATTGCGATGGCAACAATACTTAATGGAACTGCTGAAGGAATCGGACCGAATGCTTTCCCCAAAATCGAGCGGGTCACTGGAATCAAAGCGATCACAAGTAATAAATAAGGAAAGGAGCGGATCATGGTCACGATAAAGTTAAACAGCCAATAAAAAAGTGGAGGCTGTCTTTTTACTTTAGGATTGACTAAAAACAACCCTAAACCAAGCGGAAGACCAATGATCAAGCAAAAAAATAGTGAAATTAGCATCATCAAACCAGTCTCCTGTAACCCAGTCAGTAAAGCAGGCCAATTTGCCACCAATTTTTCCAAGAAGTTCATGGCAGTAAACTCCTTTCGACTTTTTCAAGGTAGCTTAGAGTTTCAACAGGAAATTGTTGGGGATTGTTTTGGAAATCTCCAATCAAACGACCATTTTCTAAGACTAAAATCCGTTGACAAAGACTTTTTAAAGTCTGAAGCTCGTGACTAACAAAGACGATCGTCGGTCGAAATTCTAGATGCGTTTTTTTCAATAAACTGACGACACTAGCGGTATTTTCTTCATCTAAAGAACTAGTCGCTTCATCACAAAATAACCAACTAGGTGTTCGACTCAATGCTCGTGCGATTCCAACCCGCTGCTTTTCTCCACCAGATAATTGGGCGGGATAGGCTGCAGCCTTGTGACTCATGTCCACAAAGGTGAGGAGCTGTCGGACTTTTTCAGGCTGCTTTTTCTTCAATAATTTTAAAGGTAAAGCGACATTGTCATAAGCGTTCAAGTTCTCTAACAGATTAAAATTTTGAAAAACGAGTGCCATTTGTTGCTGCTGATGGCGGAGGTCCTTTTTTGTAAAAGTTCGGCTATCAATACCATCGATTAGAATGCTTCCTTCACTAGGTGATTCCATCAGATTTAGTAGACGCAATAAAGTCGACTTTCCTGAGCCGCTTTTTCCAACGATGCCGACGATTTCTCCTGGCGTCAAAGAGAGGTTAATATTTTTCAAAGCGGATGTGGTTGGATAATTCTTTGATACGTTGACTAATTCAATCATAGCGCCTCCTAAAAATATAACAGTATAAAAATCTGTGTAATAAATATCAGCATGGAAATTTATAGATTAAATTCCATGTTTTTTAAATAAAACGTAAAACACTAGCAAACTAAACATGAAACTCCTTACATCATCTATTAAAATGAAACAAAAAGCAATTTTTTTGCTGAGGGAAAATATAATATCTGTTTTTTTACTGTAGTATTTTGAAGTGTGAATTATTTTTTAAGGACGTAGATTAAGTGAGTAAGTTGGTTGCAGAATACAAAAGTACATAGAAATAAGTTTTTAAAATATAGAAGTGTGATTTGGATTTTTCAAAGTTTAATTGGTTTAAAGATGATATTATTGGTAAATGAAATCAGTCTAAGTAATGCAAGTTTGACGGCATTAATTTATCAACCTTTACATTATGAGCGACATCAACGAAGCTTTTCTTCTAGGAAATAAAGTCATGATCATGAATCAAGGGAAAATATGTCAATTTGCTACACCTTCAGAAATAATTGCTCATCCCAATGATGCTTTTGTAAAAAAATTATTGGACACGGTTTATCAAGAAGCAGAAATTTGGCGGGGGATGTAATATGCTTAACTATTGGAATGATTTCCATTCAGATTTATTGTTAGCTCTTTGGCAACATACTCATTTGGTTTTAAGTTCACTATTTTTAGATTTAGTATTGGCGATAGTGTTGATTTTATTATTTTTACAACGACCTAAAGGACTAGCAAGTATAAACTATTTTTTTCAGCATTGTACTCGATTCCAAGCTATGCTTTTTTTTGCTTTGCTGATTCCGATTAGCGGTTTGGGTAAAGTCACAGCCATCATTGTGTTAACCTTATATAGTGAATCCATTTTATCGCGGACGTTTACTACGGGTTTAAAAGAAATTGATCCTTTAAAGATCCAAAATGAATGCTGGTGGATTAGGAACCATTTTGTTTGATGGTTTACGGACACAGAGTATAGTTAAAATGATTTGGGGTACCTTAGCTACGGTTGTGTTATGTGTATTTGTGACGATTTTATTGAATAGTATCGAAAAAAAGTTTGAATTGGAGGAATTTAGATGAAAGCCATTGTTGTATATGAAGCTGGTGGACCGGAGAAATTGATTTATACGGATGTAGAAAAACCTAAAGTTAAAGCTGGCTGGAGTTTGGTTCAAGTAAAAGGTTTTGGCATCAATCACTCAGAAATTTTTACTCGTCAAGGTTTGTCACCTAGTGTCTCTTTCCCCAGAATTTTAGGCATTGAGGCAGTGGGTGTGATCGTTGAAACAACAGATGAAGCAAAATTACCTATCGGTCAAACAGTTATTTCGATTATGGGAGAAATGGGTCGCGATTTTGACGGCAGTTACGCAGAATATGTTTTGCTGCCAAACCAGCAAATTTACCCAGTGAATACAAGGTTGCCTTGGGAAATATTAGCAACAATTCCTGAAACTTATTTTACAGCTTTTGGCTCAATGAAAAGATTAAATATTAAAGAAACCGATTCGATTTTAGTGCGAGGTGCCACTAGTGGTGTTGGGCTTGCTTTTTTAAATTTGGTTAAAGCACAATTTCCGCAAATAGAGATTTGTGGGACAACTCGTAGTTTGACGAAAAAAGAACAGCCCCGCTACCATAAAAAATAGCTTTCAGCATCTTTTATTAGCAGGTATTATTTGTAATACAGGCCTACTAGGTGGAAAATGGTATTTAGAAGAGTTTGATCCAATTATGGATACAAATGGTGGTTATTTAACGGGTTTTTATTCTGGAGATGTGTCCAGCCCAAAATTAAATCAGCTCTTGGATTATATTGAAGAATTCCGAGTAACCATTCAACCAGAAAAAGTTTTTAAATTATCAGAAGTGCGTCTTGCCCATGAATATCTGGAAAGTCAAAAAAGCTTTGGAAAAACTATTATTTTAAATTAGGAGGAAAACTAAATGTCTTTATTATTATCTCCAGTCGAAATTGCCGGTCTGAACTTAAAAAATCGAGTAGTGATGTCGCCAATGTGTATGTATGAAGTCAAAAAACAAGATGGTGTTGTCACTCCTTTTCATTTTGGTCATTATGGTGCGCGAGCGATTGGTCAAGTGGGTTTAATAATTATTGAAGCGACTGGCGTGACTCCAGACGGTCGAATCTCAAGCCAGGATTTAGGTTTATGGAACGATCAACAAAAAATGGAATTAAAAAAATTAGTTGATCAATTACATTATTTAGGCAGCCAAGTGAGTTTACAATTAAATCACGCTGGGCGAAAAGCCGAAGATGCCGATTATCCGTTGGCACCTAGTGCAATTGCTTACAACGAAGAATTTGCGACACCAAATGAAATGACTCTTGATGAGATTCAATCAGTGGAGCAGGCTTTTGTTGACGCGGTCCAACGAGCAGTTTCTGCTGGAGTGGATATGATCGAATTACATGGGGCTCACGGTTACTTAATGGATCAGTTTTTATCACCGTTGACGAATCAAAGAACCGATCAGTATGGCGGCAGCTTAGAAAACCGTTATCGTTTTGTCAAGGAAGTGGTAGAAAGGGTTCGGGCGATTTATCAAGGTCCTTTATGGATTCGTTTATCACTAACAAATTATGCTGACCCAAAAGAGCAAAATAGCATTGAAGATTTTCAACAAATTGGTCAATGGCTGGAACAAGCAGGAATTAATTGTTTAGATATTTCCACTGGCGGATTATTAGATCGCCAACCCAATTTCCCGATTCACGCCGGTTATCAAACACCTTTTGCGACAAAGATGAAAGAAGCCGTCACTATTCCTGTAGCCACTGTTGGTTTGCTAAGTGATCCTGGAATGTGTGAATATATTGTGGAAAATCAACAAGCCGATTTAGTTGTATTAGGTCGAGAATTACTTCGCAATCCTAATTGGTTAGCCGAAGCAGCCAATGATTTACACGATCATGGTTTTAAAGTATACAATCATTCTTACCAAAGAGGGCAAATGAAAAATGTTGCTGAGCGTAAACAATTTGGTGACGCTAAATAAATTTAGACCACTTGAAGAGAAGTTTTCAAGTGGTTCTATTTATTATGGAAATTGTTGCATTTGCAATAAAAATAAGATAAGCTGTGAATATTCAATTCAGGAGGTAAAATTTTGACAGATATTTTAAGGGAAATAGGAGTGATTGCCCGTTCATTAGATGGCATTGCCAATATTGAATTTAAGCAATTTGATTTAACCCGTGGGCAATATTTATATCTGGTGCGCATTGCTGAACAACCTGGGATTATTCCTGACCAATTAGCTGAGTTAATCAAAGTCGATCGAACGACTGCGGCTCGGGCCATTTCAAAGTTAGAGAATCATGATTTTATTGAAAAAAAGAATGATCCTGAAAATAAAAAGATCAAACGTTTATATGTAACTGATCAGGGACAAGCAGCTGCAGCCTTCATTTTAAGAGAAAACAACTATTCCAACCAAATGGCGTTGCAAAATTTATCAGCAATAGAAATTGCCGAATTGGCTCGGCTAATGGCAATGGTTAAAAAAAATGTCGAAGCTGATTGGGAATATGTCAAAAAAGGAGGCAAACGAACGTATTAAACAACTATCATTAGCCACGAAGGAAACCTTTTTAAATATATATCAAATGCAGTTAACATATGTAAAAGAAAAAGATAAACTTACTAAATTAAGCAGATTTACAAAACAATATCTATATCAAAACTTGCAAAGAGAACTGAATTGTCCTGGCACTCTATTTTATTTAATAAAAATTGATAGACAAATTATAGGTTATTTAAAAATTAAGTATGATCATAAAGATCTAAAGAAAAGACTCCATAATCGTCTAGAAATTGCTGAAATATTTATTTCAGAGAACTCTTGAAGAATTGATTTCGTTTTGTTGCTATGGGAAAAGGTGGAAGAAATAGTCGAAGAGCAGGAGATATCAATTATTAGCTTGTCAACGGCAATTGATCTGCCTAATCATATTTACAAAAAATATCAAATATTAGACCAAGGAGAAAAAATTATATGAAAAAATTCATTGTTACAAAAGACTTTTGGGAGATTTTTCCAACGGCACAAATTCAAGTAGTAATTGCAAAAGGTTTAAATAATCAGGTTGTAGATGAGAAATATGATGACTTCAAGAACATGTTGGCAGAGGCAGTTAAAGAAAGTCAAAAATTTTTAACAGCCGATGTTTTTAGTCAAAATGAAGTAATTGCTCTGTGGCGGGAAGCATTTAGTCAATTTAAGACTAAAAAAGGCGCTCGATCATCAATTGAAGCTTTGCTAAAGAGAGCAAGTCAAGGTCGTGAGTTTGAACCGATTAATCCATTGGTAGATATTTACAATAGTATATCTTTAGAATTTGCTGTGCCAGCTGGCGGTGAAGATCTTGAAGCAATTGATGGTGATTTAATCTTAGGGAAAGCGCAAGGGGGCGAATCATTCTTTCCGTTAGGCGCGGATAAAGATGCCCCGGCATTACCAGAAGAAATCATTTATTATGATCAAACAGGTGCTGTTTGTCGTTGTTTAAATTGGCGAGAGGCCCAAAGAACTATGTTATTGGAAAAGACAACAGATGCCGTTTTAGTCTTGGAATCGATCAATCAAGAACAAGCTGAAAGAGCTAATCAAGCGGTTCAAGAGCTTAAAAAGAAGATTGACTCGTATTTTTCTATTGATAGTCAAATCATTACTTTGACAGCCGGAAATCCGTCAGCAACCTTAATAGAATAGGCTTTACAATGTATAAATCATTATATTAAAACAACATTTTTTTGGGTTTTTCTGATAAAACAAAGATAAAAAGTCTGTTTCGAAGATTTTATCCTTTTTTTGTTATTGACTGTATGTTAAAATGAAACAAAGAAAAAGGAGGGAGTCATATGGCTGGAAGAGACCGCATTATTATTATTAAACAATTATTGCTAAATGAAAAAAAAGTATCTGTCGCTGATCTAAGTCAAAAATTTTCTGTTACTGAGGAAACGATTCGTCGTGACTTAGATAAGCTGGAGTCAGAAGGTGTATTGACGAGGACTTATGGCGGCGCAATCTTAAATGTTGAAGAGACTGTCTCCAATATCCCCTTTTATAAACGGGCAGAAAAAAATATGGAAGCTAAGCAAGCGATCGCTATCACAGCAAGAGAACTACTGGCAACGACTAATACAATGTACGCCGATTCAAGTTCAACAGTGATGGAAACAATGAAGCTATTAAAAGATCGTGATGATTTAATGATTGTGACAAATTCATCAGAAGCCTTGAAAGAATTGTTGGTTTCAAATGTGAATGTGCTATCAACCGGGGGAGAATTAAATAAGCGTACTTTGTCGCTACAGGGAGATTTAACTGAGCAAGCCATTCAACATTACAATGTTGATGTTGCCTTAATTAGTTGTAAAGGCATTGACTTGGAAACCGGAGTTACTGATACTAATGAAGTGGAATCACGGATCAAACGTCGGATGATTCAGCAAGCCAATCAAGTAGTTTTATTAGTTGATCAATCTAAGTTTGATAAAAAAGCCTTTGTTCACCTTTCGGAATTCCCTCAAATCCAACATGTGATTACCGACAAAAGACCAAATCAAGAATGGCGCAACTTTTTCAAAGAGCAAGGGATTGAAGTTCATTTTTAAAGAATAAATACGAGAAAAGAACTAGTTATAAAACTGGTTCTTTTTTTGTTTTTAAAATTTAATCTTTGTTTCAAAGAAAATTTTGTGGTTTATATTGACAGTTTGGTTTTGTTGAAGTAATATATAGATATCAAATGAAAGCGTAAACAAACAGGAGGGTCAATCATGAACAGTAGAGACATTGGTAAAAAGTTGGATCAGCTGCCGATCTCCAGATGGCACTGGCAAGTATTTTTGCTTATCGGCTTTGGATTACAGATTAATGGTTTCTTGAATTCTTCCGGCAGTTCAATTTTAGCCGATTTGGTAGCCAGCGGTTGGTCAAATAATTATTTAAATGCGGCATTTTCTTCAGC
Source organism: Enterococcus sp. JNUCC 77 (assembly GCF_054819945.1). Classification (NCBI taxonomy): domain Bacteria; kingdom Bacillati; phylum Bacillota; class Bacilli; order Lactobacillales; family Enterococcaceae; genus Enterococcus; species Enterococcus sp. JNUCC 77. Next base: position 248,786 of record NZ_JBTHIG010000002.1, on the reverse strand, counting down.
TATGATGATCGGATTTTTCATCGGATCTTTGTTTGGTGGAAATTTTGGTGATCGATTTGGTCGAAAAAAAGCTTACCAATTGAGCATTTTACTTTTTGCGATTTTCTCTTTACTAGCAAGCTTTTCGCCGAATATTTATTTCTTGATTGTTTGTCGTGGTGGGATGGGCATTGGGATGGGATCTGGCATCGTGATTGGTTATGCTTCCTTCACTGAATTTATTCCGGCAAATGTCCGTGGTAAATGGTCGGCGCGGATTTCATTTTTAGGAAATTTATCGCCATTGATTGCCGCATCAGCCAGTTTCTTAATTATTCCGACGCTAGGTTGGCGAACGATGTTTGTGGTTGGTTCAGCGGCCTCCTTTATTATTTTGATTTTAGTTTCTAAATTTTTAGATGAATCACCACGCTGGTGTGCTGAAAATAATCAAGAAGCTCGAGCTGAAGAAATTGTGACCAAAGTTGTCACTCGGATTGAAAAAGAAAAAGGAGCGTCACTGAATTTAGAAACTGACAGTAATGGAACTTCATCCAACAGGGTAGAGAAAAAAATTTCGTTTGGATCATTCTTCAAAGGGGCTTTAGGCATCCGGACAATTGTAGCAACGACGGTTTTAGTAGCGATGAATATTTCCCTTTATACGATTACAGTTTGGATTCCGACAATTTTCGTCAATAGTGGTATCAATATTTCGAAATCTTTATTGATGACCACCTTAATCATGCTGGGAGCACCTTGTGGCGTGTTTGTTTCAACTTTAATTGTTGATAAATTTCCCCGTAAATGGTTTGGGGTCAGCTTGATTTTATTGATCGCTATACTCGGCTATGTTTATTCTTTACAAACAACCGAAGTTGGGATTATTGCTATTGGTGTTTTATTAATTTTTATTTTATATATTTACAATAGTTTTTCATCGGCAGTTTACGCACCAGAAATTTGGCCGACAAAAGCTAAGATGCGCGGTTCAGGTATTTCCAATTCGATTGGTCGAATTGTTGCAATTGTAATCCCTTACATTATTGCTTGGATTTTAACCAATTATAGTGTCACCACTGTGTTCATTGTTTTAGGCTGTGCTTTAGGATTTTGTGCCTTGATTCTAGCAATTTTCGGGATTGAAACCCGTAAGAAATCAGTGGAGGAAATTAGTATCGATGACCCAAAGGAGCAACTAGTCACACCCATCATTAGTTCAATCAAATAAATTTAACTATAAAGGAGCAAGTCAAACATGAAAAATACAGTAGCAATTTTAGAGCATCCAGGAAAAATGATTATCAAAGAAACCGCAACACCCGAACCAAAAGCCCACGAGGTTTTAATCAAAGTTGGTGATGTCGGAATCTGTGGTTCAGATGTCCACGGCTTCCAGCATGGTCCTTACATTCCACCAAAAGATCCCAATCAAACGATTGGCTTAGGTCATGAAATGGCAGGCGTTGTTGAAAAAGTGGGTGCCGATGTTACCAAATTTAAAGTTGGTGATCGTGTATGTATCGAGCCTGGCGTGCCTTGTTACAAGTGTGAATTTTGTCTAGAAGGTCACTATAATGTTTGTCCAGTTGTTGACTTTATGGCGACACAGCCAAATTATAAAGGCGCTTTGACTAATTATTTAACTCATCCAGAAGATATGACTTATTTATTACCAGACAAGATGACAATGGTGGAAGGTGCTTTAGTAGAGCCAGCAGCTGTCGGCATTCACGCTGGTGAAATGGCGGGAGACTTATTAGGAAAAAAAGTCGTAATTTTAGGCTCCGGTTGTATTGGTTTAATGACGGTGCAAGCAACTAAATTAATGGGTGCTGCGGAAATTGTTGTGATTGATGTCTTACAAAATCGTCTAGATAAAGCTAAAGAACTAGGCGCTACGGCAATTTTTGATGGTCGAGAAGATAATTTAGTGGAAAAAGTCAAAGAAGTTGTTGGGCAATATGGCGCCGACGTGGTTTACGAAACAGCAGGTGCGATTCCAACGGCTAAAATGGCATTAGAATTAGTCAAACGTCGCGGTAAAATTTTGATCGTTGGGACAATTCCAGGAGATACACCTGTTGATTTCTTGAAAATTAATCGAGAAGTTTCGATTCAAACAGTATTCCGTTATGCTAACGATTATCCGAAAACCATCAGTATGATTGCTAGTGGAAAATTTGATGTATTGTCGATGGCGGATAAATATTTTGACTATCAAGATACGCAAGAAGCTTTTGAATTCTCAGTAAATAATAAGAGTGATTTGATCAAGGGTGTTATTCGTGTGGCGAAATTAGATTAGAAAAGAGTTGAACTGAATGAGTAAGGTGGATGTAATTTGTATTGGTGCCGCAATTGTGGATATTCCTTTATATCCGGTGGGAGATTTTATTTTTAAAGAAGTTTCTTATCCGTTAGACGATATTTCCATGAAAATTGGCGGCGATGCAATTAATGAAGCAACAATTATTACCCGTTTAGGCAACCGGGTTTCCTTGATGAGTGCAGTAGGCAACGATGGTGCCGGCATGTTTATTCAAGAATTTGCCAAGGAAAATCAGATTATTACCGATCATCTAACGGTCGATCCTAAATTGACCACATCTTTAAATATCGGCATGGTGAGAGAAGATGGTGAGCGAACTTTTGTAACTAATCGCAATGGTAGTTTATGGAAAATGAGTATTGATGATATTGATTTGACTGCGATAAAAGACGCCAAAGTTTTGTCATTGGCAAGTATTTTCAACAATCCTTTGTTAAATAATGACGCTTTAGTCAAGATATTTAAAAAAGCTCAGGCTGAAAAAATGATTATTTGTGCTGATATGGTGAAAAGTCGTTTAGGGGAAAGTCTAGCTGATATTTCTGAGGCTTTATCATATGTCGATTATTTCTTTCCTAACTTAGAAGAAGCGGAAGAATTAACCGGCAAGTCTGAATTGGCCGAAATTGCTGACACATTCTTAGATTTAGGCGTTAAAAATGTGGTAATAAAAATCGGAAAACGAGGCTGCTATTTAAAAAATGCAAAAATAGAAAAAATTGTACCAGCCTTTAGAAAAGACAGTGATGTCAAGATTGATACGATTGGAGCGGGAGATAATTTCGTTTCTGGTTTTATCGCTGAATTATTACAAGACAAAGCTTTTGAAGAATGTGCATATTTTGGCAATGCTGTCGCAGCTGTGTCAATCGAATCTCTCGGAGCAACAGCTGGCGTAAAAAATCGTGAACAAGTAGAAACAATGATTAAAAACTATAAATAAAAACGAAGGTGGAGAAAAACTCTTGAAAAATATGACATTAGGCAAAACAGACATGGAAGTTTCACGAATTGGTTTAGGAACTTGGGCGATTGGTGGCGGACCGGCCTTTGGCAACAAAGATAATAAGGAACAGTCAATTAAAACCATCCAACATGCCTTAGATTTAGGTTTAAACTTTTTAGATACGGCACCAGGCTATAATTTTGGCAACAGTGAAAAAATTGTCGGTGAAGCTATCAAAGGCAACCGTGAAAAATACACAGTTATCACTAAATTTGGGATTACATGGGAACGAGAGGGAGCTTTTTTCAACAAGGTTGGTGAACAATCATTATATAAAAATCTCTCAAAAGAATCGATTCGCTTAGAGGTGGAGTCGAGCTTAGAACGTTTACAGACAGATTATATTGATATTTACATGAGTCATTGGCAATCAGTAGAGCCATTCTTTACACCAATTTCTGAAACGATGGAAGTTTTAAATGAATTGAAAGCTGAAGGCAAAATCCGTGGAATCGGCGCGGCCAATGTTGATGTGGATCATGTCAAAGAATACTTAAAACAGGGACAATTGGATATTATCCAAGCGAAATATAGTATTTTGGATCGTCAAGTTGAAGAGGAATTACTGCCATTATGCAAAGAACATGGCGTAACTGTACAAGCTTATTCTCCATTAGAAATGGGTATTTTAACAGGCGCTATTGATAAAGATTATGTAGCACCAAAAGGGACTGCCCGATATGGAAAGAAATGGTTTGAGCCAGAAAACCTAGCTAAAGTAGTGGATATGATTGAACTTTGGCAGCCGTTGTGTGAAAAATATGATTGCAGTATTGCTAATTTAGCAATTGCTTGGATTTTAGCCCAAGGGGATAATATTAATGTTTTGAGTGGATCTACCACACCCGAAGAATTAGATGAAAATAGTAAAGCATTAGACATCCAATTATCAAAAGAAGATGTGGCATATATGCGGGAATTAGCAGAGAAAATTTCATAAAAATAGAAGTTGAATAAAATAAAGCGACCCTTTAAGTTAGCATAAAAGTCTAACTTAGTGGTCGCTTTTTTATAAACATCTGTATCTATTTTTTATTGTTGAAATTGTCTATTTTACCAATGAATATTCACTGGTGTTCCAGTTGGAATATTTTCGTACAACCATTTGGAATCTTCTACAGATAAGATAACACAACCAGCTGAAACCCCGTCACCTACGACGCCTAATCGTTCACCTGAAGACGCATCATAAGGACCGTTTTTTGAAGTAATTGGCACACTATGGAAAAGATATAAGGCATCTTGCCAACCAACTGCATAGTTTGCTCCGCCCCAAAGACTCCAAAAAGTATCTGCGCGATAACCGTTGATCTGATAATTGCCAGTTAAGGCTTGATATTTTGAATTAACATTTTGAGAAAGCATAGTGTAAATTACGTCAGCGCCTGATTTGATATATGTCCGTTTGTTATTATAAGAGACTTCAATATTCAAATTCGGCACAGCTAAACTAGGATAAGGTCCGCCGGTTGTATAGCGCCAGTAATCTTTTACCTCAGTAATTGCACTAGCTTCGACCCAACCAATCGCTGTATCAGGAAAAGCAATTTCGTAATAGGTGCCATAGTTAGTTTTTACTTCTGTTTTTAAAGTAGCTACTAAATTGGCATAATTTGCGGTATTGCCAACGACACTTGAATTGCCAGTTTGAGCTGCATTTAAAATGTCTGTGTTAGACACACGACCGTGTCGGTTAGTTAAACGATTGATACTATGGATGCTTTCTCCATCATAGGTTGGTTCACTGATACCATACCAGCCAATTGCTTCATCCTTCCATCCAACATCAACTAAAGAATTAATTTCATTTTTATCATAAGTATAATGGTGGGAGCCAGATACAGCATTTGGGTTATAGGCACGATAAATGGCTAATTCTTCTGTTTCCGAAGAATACCAACCGATGCCTTCATCTTTCCAACCTTGTTCAACTAAATAATCTGCTTCTCCGCGGGATAAAGTATAATGATGATCGCTGGCATTTTCATTGTACATCCGATAAACTGGTTGATCACTCGCTTGTGGGGCAACCCAACCGATGCCTTCATAATTCCAGCCGAGATTCACTAAATTATCTCGTTCCCCTAAGTTGGCTGTATAAAAATGTTCGCCTGAATTTGGATTATACATCCGATACATTTTTTGACTGCCCTGGTTGGCAGCTGATGCTGAAGAGCTAAAGCAACTTATTGCTGCTAAGATACCAAAAACACTCAATAATATTTTTTTCAAATCATCAATTCCTTCCTAAAATATTAATTGTAACTATTGATCCTAATTAAAACACACCTACAAAAACGTTACCACAAAATCAGCGGAGGGTAAATCACTATTTGTGAGAGTCGAGATTTTTTTGAAATAATTTGACTCCCTCAAAAATCTGTGCTAATAATAGTGGCACATACTAAATAGATGACTTGAAACTGTTCGCCGGAAGAGTTTCAATTACGGTCAGAGAGATCAACCCTAGGCTTTAAGGTTGATTTCCCTGGCCTTTTTTATTTAGTAAATATTTATTACAGGAGTTTTTTAACATGGAAATTGCTAAAAAAATTCTGACTTATGAAAGTCAGTATCAAACGAAGGTCGCTAACGGACTCAGTCAAGCCGATGTCGAAAATAGGCTCGCTGAATATGGTGAAAACCGTCTGCCGGAAAAACAGCCTAAGTCCTTCCTGCAATATTTAATTGATGCTTTAAAAGACATCACGATTATCATTTTACTGATTGCGACAGCCCTATCGACTTACGTGGCGCTCACCAATCATCCTGATGATTTAACCGAACCGATTGTTATTTTCGGGATTGTCTTATTAAACTTATATCTATCGATTAATCAACAAAAAAAAGCCGAAAAATCGATGGATAAATTAAAATCATTCAGTATTCCGCAAGCAAAAGTCAAACGAGTAGAGGGAACGGAAACAATCGACAGTACTAAAATTGTTCCCGGTGATATTGTTCTTTTAGGAGTCGGCGATCGCGTACCAGCCGATGGCGTTTTAGTTTCGGCTACGGACTTTTTAGTTGATGAATCTTTCTTAACTGGAGAAAGCGAGCCTAGCGAAAAAAATCCAAATCAATTTTCAGCAGCTGATGCGTCTTTAGGTGATCGTAAGGACCGCGTGTTTTCCGGCTCACTGGTAACTAGCGGCAAGGCGGAAATGATTGTTACTGAAACTGCTGATAAAACGGAAATCGGAAAAATTTCTAATTTACTACAAACAGAAGAAGTAAAACCAGCTCCATTACAAGTCAGAATGCAAAAGCTAGGAAAAATCTTAGGTGCGGTTGCTATTTTTGCCGGCTTATTAGCGATAGTGATTGGTTTGTTGCGTGGTTATCCTTTGACAGAAATTTTGATGATTGCTATTTCTATGTCTGTGGCGGCAATTCCGGAAGTTTTACCGGTCGTGGTTACGATTTCTTTATCTTACGGTATGAGCAATATGGCTAAGAAAAATACTATCGTTCGCACACCAATGGCAGTTGAAACTGTCGGAAACTTATCAGTTATTTGTTCAGATAAAACCGGTACGATTACACAAAATAAAATGACCGTAAAAAAAGTTTGGCTGCCAGATGGGGGACTTAAAAAAGTTGACGAAACTTTATCAGCTGACGAAAAAAAATTAATCCAATATTTCTATTTAGCTAGTGATCGAGAAACTGGCAATCCGACTGAATTAGCCATTAACAAATTAACGCAAAATCAATTTACTTATTCCGAAGTGGAAACCTTTATGGCGGATTACCAAAAAATTAAAGAAGTTCCTTTTGATTCCAGTCGGAAGCAAATGACGGTGGTTTATCAAGTCGATGACGGTTTCCTATCGATTACCAAAGGTGCTTTTGACCGGCTGAAATTTCAAGATCAGCCGCAAGAAGCTGTGGCTATCCACGATGAATTAGCGGCTGATGCTTACCGAGTATTGGCTTTAGGCTATAAATTTTGGTCAACCAATCCACAAGATTTCACAACTGATCAATTAGAAAATGAGCTAACTTTTGGTGGGTTTATTGGTATTATCGATCCTGCCAGAGCAGAAAGCGCCCCCGCAGTTGCAATGGCTAAAAAAGCTGGTATTCGGACAATTATGATTACCGGCGACCATTTGCTTACTGCTAAAAAAATCGCTCGTCAAGTCAATATTTTAACCGATGGCCAAAAAGCCATGACTGGGGCCGATTTGGCAAAGCTATCTGACGAAGATCTAAATCAACAAATTGATCAATACAGTGTTTTTGCTCGAACATCACCAGAAGATAAAATTCGAATCGTTAAAGCCTTACAACAAAATAATGAAGTAGTGGGAATGACTGGCGACGGTGTAAATGATGCGCCCGCTTTAAAAGCAGCTGATGTTGGTATCGCTATGGGTGGCGGAACAGAGGTTGCGAAAGAAGCAGCCGATATGGTTTTATTGGATGATAACTTCGCGACAATTGTTGATGCGATTAAAGAAGGACGTCGGGTCTATAGTAATATACGTAAATCACTTTATGCGATGCTGGGTTGTAATATTTCTGCCTTGTCGATTGTATTGATTTCTCTATTAGCTGGTTGGGGAGCGCCGGTAACAGCGATCCAGTTATTATTGATTAAAGTGGTGGCAGACGGCATTCCTGGTTTTAGTTTGTGTGTGGAACCGGCTGATGATGATATTATGACACGTCAACCAATCAAAAAAGGCACCAGTATTTTTGCTGGTGGCTTGTTGAAAAATATTGTCGATATTTCGATTGTCTTTACAGTGTTAAGTTTGATTGCTGTGGTGGCAGCCAAATATACCAACTTGTTTGCTGGAAATAATAGCATGATTTTCTTAGTGCTTGGTTTGACAACGATTGTTCATATGTATAATTGCCGAAGTAAACGATCCATTTTTAAACTAGGTATTTTAAGTAATAAACTGTTGTTAACGACCACAATTGCCGGTTCAATTATTCTGATGCTAGTAGTTATTACGCCAAGTGTCGGCAGTGTTTTCGGATTAACCAATATATCTGGATTAAGCTGGATTTTAGTCGCTATACTTTCAATTATGCCGCTGGTATATGTGGAAGTGAAGAAACGCTTAGGATTGTTTGGTCAAAAAGAAAAGAATCTGAATTTAGGAAAATCTTATAAAGTAAGCTAATTGATAACTCGTGAATGAGGATTTTTCATCCTAAAAAGTTTAAAGGGGTGAGAAGATCATTCGCGGGTTTTTTGTGTTTTATAAAGATGGTATGATTAAAGGAAAAAGGAAGTGAAGCAATGATTGAAATCGCAGAAGCACAAGTTTTGTCGCAACAAATGAAAAAAGAACTAGTGGGCAAAACCATTAGTCAGGTATCCTTTGGTAACTCGCCCCATCGTTTTGCTTTTTTTTCGACAGAAGAAGAGACTTATGATTTGTGGCTTGTGGGTAAGAAGGTTGAACAAGTTTCCAGTGTTGGCAATTATGTTTTATTGGAATTAGCAGATTGTCGTTTGTCTTTTAGTGAAGGCTTGAATTTTTATTGGCTATCAGCAGGAGAAAAATTACCGAAAAAGTATCAATTTTCCCTCACTTTTTCTGATGGTTATATTTTAGCTTGCTCAGTTAGTATGTATGGCGCTATGATGTTGCAAAATGAGGCACTGCCAGGAAACGAATATTTTCAAGTGGCGGTAGAAAAACCCAGTCCACTGAGTGAAGATTTCAATCAGGCATACTTTCAAAAATTAGTAGCTGAAACCAAGCTAACTATTAGTTTAAAAGGTTTCATGGGAACTGAACAACGGATTCCAGGACTTGGCAATGGCAGTCTCCATGATATCTTTTTTACGGCAAAGTTATTACCTAAGCGGAAGCTGAATACATTATCTCCTGAAGATATCACTGAATTGTATCAAAGTATGAAAACGGTTTTGGCAAAAATGGTGACACAGGGAGGTCGGAATATGGAAAAAGATTTTTATGGACAACCTGGTGGCTACCAAACAATTCTTTCCAGCAAAACTTGGAAAAATCCGTGTCCCCGTTGTGGTAACGAGATTCAAAAAGTCAGCTTTTTAGGTGGAACTGTTTACTATTGTGAAGGCTGTCAAAAATAATTAAAACCACTTTAGTCAGAAATCTGCTAAAGTGGTTTTTTTTACATCAAAAAGAAACTTTGTTGATTAAGTGAAAGTAACCAAGAAAGTCCATGAGCATTTTTAAACTGGCGCTGGCTTTTTGTGTTTTCCAGTAAAACTTTATTTTCATTTGTATCCTCTAAAATATATGATTGTTTATTCATGTGTCACCCAAAAAAACAACTCAAATCAATGAGTTGTTGAAATTATTTTTTATCTTTTAATAGGAAGGAACAAATAACTGCTGGGATCATCACTGCTGCTAAGACAAAAATAACCATTGATAAACTGGAAACATCAGCAATTTTTCCAAGTATTGGTGAAGTGATCCCACCGACACTGACAGCTAGTCCTAAGGTTACACCGGAAGCTAGGCCCATTTTATTTGGCAAGTATTTTTGTCCTAGAATGACCATGGAACTGTAAGGAATAAATAGTAATAAACCGATGGGAACAACTAAAATAAAGGCCAGCGCGACATTTCTAGTCATGCCTAAAGCAAACAGTAGTAGAGGAACTGCTAAAAAACTCCAGACAATAATTTTTTTATGCCCGTAATAATCAGCCAAGCGTCCACCGATTAATGTGCCAGTCGCGCCGACAATGAACATCAAACTCAATGCAAAACTACCGCTAGAAGTACTTTGTTGTAAAGTGTTGACCCAGTATAAAGCTAGAAAAGTATTTAAGCCATAAAAAGCAATCGAACGCCCAATCAAAACAACTGTCAAAACACCAAACATTTTCCAATCATCTTTTTCTTTTGGTTCTGTACTAACACTTCCTGAAAAAGTAAATTCTTCGGCAATACGATTTAATTTCGGTAAAGTTAAGGTGAAGATAAGAGTTAAAATTGCTGTTGGAATTAATACTACTAAAACACCGCGAATGCCCCAAAGATTGACTAAAGCTGTCGCTGTAATTGGACCAATGGCAAAACCAATATTTCCTCCAAAAGTAAAAATACTCATGCCTTGTCCTTTTTTAGTTAAGGAAAGAGTGTTTGTTAATTTTGCTGCATCAGGATGATAAGCGGCAATCCCGATTCCACAAATAGTCACCCAAAAAATTAAGGCATTATAGGAATTCGCAATCCCTAATAAACTAAAACCGATGCCCACCAATAAAACAGCAACCGGCAAAATCCAGGTCGTCCGGTATTTATCCGATAAAAAACCAAACAATGGCTGAATAATCGAAGAAACTAAATTCATAGCAAAAATCAAACCAGCTGCTACTGCATAAGCATAATGATGTTCCGCGATTAAAAAAGGTAAAAGCGCCGCTACCGCTCCTTGAGTAAAGTCTGCAAATAAGTGTCCGGTAGCTAATAAATAAGTATATTTTTTATAATTCAAAATCTTCGCCTCACTCTGTAATATAATCTAATAATTGAAACATCACTGCTTTATTTTCAATCGGAACAGGAGTTTTCAAAATATCTTCTGCTGTTTGGTTTAAAAGATTATCTTTCGTATAGTTGCCGTCATTGATGACAATCTCTCTTAAATCATCTGCCTGTGGTTCAAAGTGAAATTGTAAACCAATCACACGATGATTCATAACAAAACCTTGATTTTCCAATAAGTCACTGGAAAAAAGTAAATCAGCACCTGCTGGAATTTCAAAAGTTTCTTCATGCCAATGAAGGGCCAACAATTCTGCTGGTAAATGAGGAATCGTTTTAGATTTTAAATAGACTGGAGCAAAACCAACTTCTTTGGGCCCTTTAGTAATTTGATATCCCAAGGTTTTAGCAATTTGCTGAGCACCGAAACAAGCCCCAAAAATTGGAGTTTCATTTTCTAATAGCTGAGCAATTAATTCTCGCTCTCGCAAAATCCATTCAGTGGAATCGTTGGGACTCATGGGGCCGCCTAAAATAATTAAAAGATCGGTTTCTGCAGCACTTGGCAATATATTATATTGATAGGGATGATAAACAAACATTTGATGATGATGTTTTTGTGACCAAGATTGGATTGATCCGGGTCCTTCATTTGGGGTGTGTTGTAGAACATTTATCCGCATTAATAATTTCCTCCGATTAATTCATCTGATGAATTTAAAAACATCATATGATTTATTTTCGAGGAAGTCAAGGGGGAAATCACGATAATTTAGTTGTATTTTACTGAATTTTGTATTATAACTAAATGTAAATAGAAAACATCTGATGAATATTGGAGGCCGCCATGAAAAATCAAAGAAATCTTGTGAACGAAACGATTGAAGCTTTATTGAATTATATCGCAGAAAATGATTTAGCTATTGGAGCAAAGATGCCCACTGAACCCCAACTCGTTGAAATGTTAAAAGTCGGTCGTTCTACTTTGCGGGAAGCGGTCAAGATCTTAGTTTATTCTGGTGTGCTGGAAGTCAAACAAGGTTCAGGAACTTATGTAAAAAGCCGCCAGTTAACGACTGAATATACGGATGAAAATTTAATGACAGTGAAAACCATGTTAGAGATTCAAGCCGCCGAATTAGCAGCAGCCGCAGATTTACCGGCTGAACGGTTGATTATTTTGAAGGAAAAATTATTTGAACGGAATAAACATTTAGAGGAAGGGGAGTTCTCAAAATATATTTTGAGTGATTTGGCTTTTCATTTGCAAATGGTGGAATTGTCAGGGAATCCTTTTTTACTTAAATGGTATAACGAAATATATCCAGATTTGATCACGTTATTAAGTAGTCAAATCTTAAAAATTGATGCTTTTCAGGATACGATTGTTTTGCATAATCAAGTATATGAAGGAATTATCGAAAAAAATCCGGAAAAAGCACGAGCAGCGTTGATTGAAATTAGTCAGGCAAATTAAAAAATCGCGACCTTGAAGTAGGTCGCGATTTTTTATTCTTTCACTTTGTAACGAGCTTGTTTAAACATACTGATATCGTCATTTTCTTTGTCTTCTTTGTACTGTACAAATTGGACTTTAGGTGAATAGTTGATTTGATGAGCTTCTTTTAAGCCTTCAATATCTAAAGCATAAATTTTATTATTCTTAATTTTTTGCGAAAAGACTTGGTGATTGGCGACATAAACATAAGTTGTTTTTTGCTCATCAATGTCTTGGCTACGAAAAGTCAGCTGATTATCTTCAGTTGTAATGGTATCTGTCAACAATTGAAAATTCCCCACACCAGTGTCTTGTTTAGTAGCAATAGCAAGATTTTTTTGCGTATCTGAATCGACTGTCTCATTGACGATTGTTGCCGAACAGCCTGTCAGAAATAAACCAACGGTAAAAAATAGCCCTAATAACATATTCTTTTTCATTTTGTTAGCCTCCTTTGTAAAAGTATAACAGACTAAATCGAGAAATCTTCCGACTAAAGGCTGATATCAGTCAATTTACATTTAATTTTCGTGGATTTATGCTACACTATGGGTAACAATTATGAAAACAAAGGAGAAATTTGCTTGAAAATTGTTGGAATTGATTTAGATGGAACGTTGTTGAACTCGTCACAAAAGATTAGTCAGGAAAATGCTGCCGCGATTAGCCAAGTGTCAGAAGATGTATTTCCGTTTATTTGTTCGGGAAGAGAACTAGGTGATATTCAAAGATTATTGCAAACCGTTAATTTAGAGATGCCGATGGTGGCTTTAAATGGAGCCGTTGCTTATGATAAAGGAGAACTATTGTACGATCGCGAAATTTCGCAAGCAGACGTACAAGCGATTCATCAAGTGATTGCTGATTTTCCGCTAAAAGTTTATACCAATGAGAAAAAGTATGAATGCGCTGATTATGTAAAAAAGGCAACCGAATTGTATCAGGAGAATGCAGCTGATTTCCCTGAAAACAGCTTAAAATACTTATTGAAATATGAAAATACTAGCAAAGGAACCATTTTTGAAAGTATTAATGAAATTTACCAAAATAAACAAATGAAAGTTTATAAATTTTTCGTTTATTTACCAAGTATTTCTTTAAAACAAGACGCGATGGAAAAATTGAATCAAATTGAAGGCATCAATGCAACAGAATCAGCAGAGGACAATATTGAAATTATTGCTGGGGACGTTTCAAAAGCCTTGGCCTTTACAAAAATTACGCAACATTATCAATTTCATAATCCTATGACGGTCGCAATTGGTGATAGCTTGAATGATTTAGAAATGATCGAAGCTGCTGATATGAGCTTTGCCATGGCTAATAGTCATCCAACAATTTTAGCAAAAGCTAGTCATTTGACAGTTTCAAATGATGAACATGGTGTTGCACAGGCTTTTGAGAAACTACAATTAGCATAAATAAATGCCCAATCTGAATTGTCAGATTGGGCATTTTTTATTTTTAAATCGGTTGATACTCTAAAACGGCCTGATAAGTAATGACTTTCATACGGCGATAAAATTCTGCCGGCAAATCACGCCAAGCTTTTAAAATACGATTAAAAAAATGATCGTCGGCTTCAACAACGTATTCACTTAAGAGTAAACCGAGAAATTTCTTCTCTTGAGTCAATAATTTTTGATAAATTTCTTTGGCTTTTGATTCATTATCTATCACATAAAGAGTGTTAATCTCCACATAAGCGCCTTCGATTCTTTCTGTTTCTTCAATAAAATAAAGTGATTTTCTTTGTTCCATCATAATAATCATCCTTTCTATCATTCAAAGTATATTTATAAAAAACTATTCAAGCTTAATTTCCAACTAAATTAAGAAACAACAAAACATGACAATAGCTGGATAAATAATATAGTCTCGATTCATTCGTTGACCATCAGCATAAGCTTGCCAATGGAATAAATAATGTACAATTAACCAACCAATTAATGTTCCTAGGGTATTCATCATCAAGTCATTGACATCAGTAATTCGGCTGAAAGTAAACATCTGACTTATCTCAATCGTTAATGAAAAAAGGAAACCATATAGCAAAGTATTAGGAAGACGTTTGAATTGTGGCCACATAACTGGTAAAGCAACACCTAATGGTATAAAAAATAAAATATTCAGTAGAGTGGAACCATCAATGATCTTTTGAAACGGGATCAAATTAAAATTCGGGTGAAAGATTGACTGATTGATTTTCCACATTTCGGTCCATTCTGTCAAATCTGGAAATCCGACTAAATAACCGATGGCTGCAATCAAATAAAAAATAAGCAACAGGCTCCAAATAAAATAGTGGAGATTGATTCGTTTTCTTTCAAGAATTAAATAAGTACCCCAGACGCCCATATAAATAGCAACATCCATGATTTCACCTCCTGTTTTCTAACTAAACTCAGTATAGGTGAGGAATCTTTAGTAACCGGAAATATTCTGAGACCTTTATCAGAATAATTAGGAAGAAGCTGTGAAGATGTTTAGGAAAAGAATAATTTCTCTAGGATTTGTTTAAGACCAATCAAAAACTGTCTATTTAAGAAAAAAATGATGAAACCTTCTATTTTCCTAATAGAAGTGAAAGGCGGTACACTTATTTGGAAATAAAATGAAATTTTCAAAAAAGGTGGAAATGATTATGTACCAAGATTTAGAAAATAAAGTCGCCGTGATTACAGGAGCATCTAAAGGAATCGGAACAGCGATTGCAGAACGCTTCGGCAAAGAAAAAATGAATGTCGTGGTTAATTACCATTCAGATGAAACAGGTGCCCAAGAAACCGTTACTATCATTAAAGAAAATGGTGGGGACGGGATTGCCGTTCAAGCAGATGTAGAAACGGAAGAAGGGAACCAATTATTATTGAACCAAGCTATCGAAAAATTTGGCGATTTAGATTTATGGGTCAATAATGCCGGCATGGAAAACAGTCAAGAAACTCATGAACTATCGTTGGAAGATTGGAACAAAGTCATCAATGTGAATTTGACAGGGGTCTTTTTAGGAGCGAAAACAGCCTTAGCTTACTTCGTTGAAAAAAATAAAAAAGGCAACATCATCAATATGTCATCTGTTCATCAACAAATTCCTTGGCCAACATTTGCCCACTATGCGGCATCAAAAGGTGGCGTAAAATTATTTACCGAAACAATTGCCATGGAATATGCTGAAAAAAATATTCGAGTGAATAATATCGGACCAGGAGCAATCAATACGCCGATTAATGCGGAAAAATTCGCTGATCCTAAACAACTAGCAGCGACAACTGCGATGGTTCCAATGAAAAAAATCGGAGAGCCAGAAGAAGTTGCCGCGGCAGCCGCTTGGTTGGCGTCAGCTGAATCAAGTTATGTGACAGGCATTACTTTATTTGTAGATGGCGGCATGACTTTATATCCGGCTTTCCAAGATGGTAAAGGTTAGGAGGAAATAATGATGGGAATTTTTATCGCGTTACTTCCTGCATTAGGTTGGGGAATTATGCCAATCTTAATTGGGAAAATTGGCGGAGAACGAACCAATCAAATTTTAGGAACAGGGATTGGTTCTTTAATTGTTGGGTTGGTAGTTCATTTTGCTTTTTCAACTAGTAGTATTTCTTGGCCAGTTTTCTTGATTAGTTTAGCCTCAGGCGCTTTTTGGGTCATCGGTCAAACGGGACAATATCGTTCTTTTGAAATTATGGGCGTATCTGAAACGATGCCGATTACGACAGGTTTTCAACTAATCGGAACTTCCGTGATTGGTGTTTTAGCATTTGGTGAATGGCCAGGAACAACCAATAAATTAATTGGTGTCGGTGCACTGATTTTGTTAATTATTGGTGCTTATTTAACTTCGATTAATGATAATAAATCCGGTAACAGTCAAGTCATTAAAGGCATCATGGTATTGTTACCAACTAGTATCGGTTACTGGGTCTACAGTGCGTTACCTAAAATGGTAGACGCTTCTGGTTTATCAATTTTCTTTCCACAAATGTTGGGGGTCTTTTTAGGGGCATTGATTTATGTGCTGACTCATGACCGTCAAGTGATTACTGAGAAAAAAAGTTGGCTGACGACGATTGTCGGTATTGTTTTTGCCATTTCAGCTTTAATTTATATCTTTTCTGCCCAAGAAAATGGTGTAGCGACGGCTTTTGTGTTCACACAATTAAATGTGATTGTCGCAACTTTAGGCGGTATGTTGATATTGAGGGAGAAAAAATCGCCGCGAGAATTTCGTTTCACTATTGCGGGTCTAGTTTTGATTGTGGTAGGTAGTATTATCACGGGCTTTATTTAGGCTTGTCAAAGGCTTATTTTTAACGGACAATAAAGTTAAAAAGGAGCGAGATCAATGGAGCCATATAAAATTCATTTTTACCAAGTTGCTGCTGAAAATTTAAGTAAGAAGTTGTCCCGTAGAAATTTTGATGTGGAAATTTGTCAGACATTAGCTGAGGCCAAAGAAAAAGCCTTAGAGATGATTCCATTAAATAAAACTGTTGCTTTTGGTGGATCGCAAACATTAGTCCAATCAGGTATTTTTGATGCACTTTATCAACGGGGACAAACAATGATTGATCGTGAAAAAGCTAAGGATTTAACTGAACGGCATCAAATAATGAAACAAGCGCTAACGGCGGATGTTTTTTTGACCAGTATCAATGGTATCTCTGAAGATGGTCAATTAGTGAATGTCGATAATGTCGGCAACCGCGTGGCGGCCATTACTTATGGTCCAGATAAAGTATTGGCTTTTGTCGGTATCAATAAACTTTATGGCGATTTGGAAACGACGATTAAAATGGTAAGAGGACAAACTTCGCCGATGAATGCCCATCGTTGGGATTTGAAAAATACGCCTTGTGCTAAAAAAGGCATTTGCGGAGACTGTCTGCAAGAAGAATGCATTTGCAATACGATTGCTGTGACTAGACGTTCATGGCAAAAGGGTAGAATCACTATTTATTTAATTTTAGAAGAAGTTGGACTTTAAAAAAGTAAGCAGCGATGCTTTCTTTTTTTTGCTTTGATACTCTATTGAAGGATGGGCAGTCTACAATAATTTATCTGCGGTAATCACCCGATAATTATGTGAGTTCACTGTCACTCTGACTTTCAAAGCCGGATTTGATATATAAAAATTTTTACCTTTTTTCTCGATAATACTATCTGGTTTGGCAATTGTTTGATAGATGAAAGTTTCGATTTCAGGAGGTGTTAACTGCAATTGTAGCTTTTTATTGATTCGTTGATAAACCAATTCAGTGTAACAAAGAGAGGAGAGAATTTTTGTTTTCATAAGTATCCTTTCTGTTAAGACGCCTAATTTATAGTATAAAAATAGTAATTGCCATTAATGATACATCATTATTCGTTTATTTCGTCAATCAATCGAGTAAGATCTTCTTTAAAAATATAGTGGCTAAATTGTTTACTTAAAACTTTGCTGATATTACGATAGGCAAAAATTGGTGTATTAGGCAAGGTATAATAATAAAGTCCATTTTCCTGATATATCGGTTGGTCAACTGTAGTAAAGTGATTGCCTTCAATCGCGTTACCTGCATCGGCAGCAATGTCAATAATCAAACTACCTTTTTTCAATTGTGCCTGTTCAGCTAAAGTCATGATTGGCTCAGCCTCATCGCCAACTTCAATCCCATTAATGACAATCGAATACTCTGGTAAATGTTCTTTAAATTCTGGCATGGTTCTGCGAGTAAACATTCGCACCGTTGGGGTCATTTTTGAAACTGCATGAAATGCACCTTGGGCTGTATTGCCAGCACCTAGTATCGCAACAGAATTGTCATTATCAGGTAGCAGTCCATAATTCAAAAGGGCATGAAGGGTGCCGGCATAGCCAGCATAAAAACTATTTTGGTAAATATAATTTCTGGGAATGATTTTACTAGGATAAGATTTTCCTTGATAGAACATCGTCGGTCGGCGATTGTCTAAATCCAAAACATATAAATTTTTCGGAATGGCCTGGGTTTTCATAAAATCTTTGCCAGAACCTAATGGATGGGTCCAGCCGATAATAATTTGGTTAGGTCGAATCAACTTATAATCAGTCGGTTGAATAATCTTTAAAGAAAAAATAGCATCGCATTCTGCAAAAATCTCTGGTCGAGACAAAATTGTACAACCAGCATTCCGATAGGCTGCATCATCAATATCTAAATCACTGCCAAAACCTGATTCAATAAAGATAACGTTTTCAAATTTATGAATATCTTTTGGTAGGAGAGGCAAACGGCGTTCATTGGGAAAATCTGATTTTATCAAACCTAATTTCATTTTATTTCCTCTTTTCTGTTTAAAAAACATAGGAACCAGCAAAGTCGTCTCAAATTAAGTGTAACATGCCTGGACTACTTTATTACCCGTTTAAATTCAATAAAAAAAACAACCGCTAAAAATTATTTTAGCGATTGCTTTTTTTATTCATAAATTTATTTCATTTCATTTTTAACTTCGTTGTAAAGGTCTGCCCGTTTACCAGAAGTTGCTAAAGTTGAAAGTTCTTGTGAAGCAGTGTGATCAAAAGCTTTATCTTTAGAATCTGAAACTGACCATACGCCTGAAGAGAATGGTGTTTCAAAATCGCCAGATGAAGTGTTTTCGATAGTTATTTTGTACATATTATCTTCTTTAGTAACAGTTGCTTTCATGAAGTCACTAGCTTCACCATATTTTAATGAGCCGTTGTCTTCAGTGACTGCCATTGAAGTAGTTTGATTTGGTGCTTCAAATAAAGCGATTTGGTCCGTGATATCAACTGTTTTATCGTCTTCAAACATTGATTTAGATAATGCTACGCCACTTTCCGCTGCTGGGGCAAAATACCAACCCATAGCACCTGATGCTGCGTGCATGAAGGCAAAGTGTAAATATTCTTCATTGCTTGATGCAGGAACTTCAAAGCTTACTGAATCACCAGGTTTAGTGATTTCTTTCGCTGATTTGTCTTCGCTAGTATCTTTACCAATGATTTGACCATATTTTTCTTTATCAGATTTTTCAGAACTAGATTTTGCTGATTGACTGGTTTTGTCTGAACTGCTTGCACTCGAGCCAGAGTTTGAATCGTTTGTGCCACAAGCCGCAAGTAAAACAGTCATCCCAGCTAATGTAATACCGCCGATTAATACTTTTTTAAACATAATAACATCTCCTAGATAATTTTTATATTTCAATTCGTTTTGTAGTTTATGCCGAAAAAATGGTTTAGGCAATTAATTGAATTTCACAATTAAAATAACAATAGTCATTGTTTTGTTTTTATTAATTTGTTCGACTGAATCGTGCGAATTTTGCCATAAAAAATGAATTAGCTGAGTAAATTTGCCATGGAATATCAGTTATAAAGAAAGGGTAAAGAATCTTTCAATAAAATACAAACAGCACAGATTGGGAGTATAGACACTTGTGTTTTAGGAGGCTATTCCATATCTTTTTCAACCATGTGGTAAAGATCGGCTCTCTTTTCAGAAGTTGCTAAAGTAGAAAGGGCTTCTGAAGCAGTATGGTCAAAACTTTTTTCTTCCATATCGGTTACAGCCCAGACGCCAGAAGAAAATAGTGTTTCAAAATCGCCAGAAGAAGTATTCTCAATCGTGATTTCATACATGACGTTTTTCATCTTAACGGATGTTTTCACAAAATCATCAGCAGGATCTATTTCAAAGCGGCATCCTCTTCGCTGACTTTTTTAACAGTCTCAGCATTTGGTGCAGCGAATAAGGCAATCTTGTCGGTAACATCGACGGTATTTTCATTTTCGAACATTGATTCTATTTTTTTTAGTCTTTAAAAAATGAAAGGGTTTCGTTATTCGAAGTGATTAAATTATTTTTTGGTAGTGATAAAAGATGAATAGAAGAGGAACTTATAAAGAAAAGATTAAAAAAAGCTATCGCTGATTCGCGATAACTTAAAGGGATTTTCTTAATTCAAATAGGTTAGCACCTAATCCGCTTTTTCCTGTTAAAATATCTAATTCGAAAAAAATTGGCGGCTCATTTTCGGTAAGAGCAGGGTAGTCCTTAACTGCCTCGTCGATTTTAGCATGGTTCGTTAATTTTGTTAGATAAGTCGTTTTAGGTAGTTGCAACACTTCTGGATGCTGGGCGTTTTTTTCATTTGGAGTCAAAGTCAGAAATAAATAAGATTGGTAGGCACCTTCACGAAACAAATATAGTGTCCCCATTTCATAAATGACATCTAAGCCCAATGAAAATACTTTCTTAATTAATTTTGTTAGACCCCGGTGAAATTCCTCCGAGCCAAGCGCCCCATCAAAAGGCTCCAGCCAATAATCGGTTGCTTCCAGGGTCAAGGTTAATTCCTGCAGACCTTTTTTCAGCGTTTCGCCACGCTGCATTTCATTTTTTAAATCCGCTAAAAAAAGTCGATGCTTTTGATATAGTTCAATTTTGGTTTCGACCATGCGAATACCTTCATCAATAATTTGCTCGACATCGACAATTTCTCCGTCAGCTGTCATAAAGTCTTTTAATTTTTTTAAAGGAATACTCAATTCAGCACACAAACGAATCATTTCTACTAAATAAATATGAGATTCGGAATAATAGCGGTAGCCATTTTCTGGATTTACATAAGCTGGCGGCAAAACACCAATCCGATCATAATAGCGCAAAGCTTTGACGTGAACCCCGGAAGCTTCGGATAGTTTACCGATTGTGAGAAATTTCTTATCAACCATCATAATCTCCTTGACCTTCCCTTGAAGGGATAGTTTATAACTAATGGTAGCATATTTCAGCGGAACAATAAAAAAATTTCGTGAGATGTGAAATAAAAACGTAAATAAGTGTTAGAGGTGAAATCATGAATTTGAAAAAGTTGTTAAATTATTTGTTGCGACGCTTTACTGAAAAGAAATGTCCCAGTGAACAAGCGATTTTGTTAGGAAGTAAGAAGCAAGCAATCTGTCACTTTGTCACCTGTGAGGAATTCAATCAAAATGTCGAAAACTCTTTGGAAAAAACCAGAGAAATTCTAGCCAATGTCAAAGGCAATCTAGTTATCAACGGTAATTTAACTCAGACAGTGATTTCAAAATTAATTAAACTGTCTCAAATCCAAAATCGTCAATTTATCGTGGTGGTAAATGACGGCTACAATTTATCAATTACTGATGATGTCAATAAAGCCCAAGACTTGGCTGTTATTATAGAAGAAACTGAATAAAAATTAAAAGATAACGAGGTGAGCATGATGCAAAAGACGACAAATATCTGCTGTCCACAATGTAGTGAACCAACGAAATTAATCATTGAAAACTCAGTCAAATTGTACCAATACCCACTTTACTGCACCAAATGCCAAAAATCCTTTCTGATCGATTTATGTGATTGTAAAATCACCGCCATCAGCCATTCAAAATAGTCCACTAATAAGCAGCTTCTAGCTGCTTTTTTTTTAGATTTCCTTAATAATTGTTTATAGATTCCTGCTATTTTGTTCAAACTAAATTCATAAACACTTGCTATATTATATGCATACCAACAAACAACCCTAACACTTTTTCATTTTTAACTCCTAGCCTGTCAGTCCCCCAACTGGCAGGCCCTTTTTTTTATTTGAAAAGAAAAAGTTTTATAATTTCCCTGCATTTTGTTCAAACTAAATTCATAAAAGCCTGCTATATTATATACATACCAACAAACAACCCTAACACTTTTTCATTTTTAACTCCTAGCCTGCTAGTCCCCCAAACTAGCAGGCCCTTTTTTTGTCTCATTTCCCAAATAAATTTCTGGCTGATCAAAGGCTTGTTGTAATTCTTCAAAAAAGCGGCTGACGTGAAAACCATCAGCTACTGCATGCGACGTTGTAAATGACAAAGGCATCTGATAGCCATACTTCTTTGCGTAATGATAGATTGAGTGATATTCAAATTTGCTGTCTAATTAAAACTCATCGGATTCATTTTGGTGAAGTAATAAAAATACTTTCGTCTGGACCAGTTTACAGGGTCAATTTTTGTATATTTTTTGTTCATGAAATCCACTGCTTTAATCAATACAAGTATGAAACATTTATCAATATTGCCAACATTATTTTGAATAATAATTTAATGAGGATTTCTTTGATTGATGTTCGCTGAGGAGGATTCTACGGTGTTTTCGTTTATTTGAGGAACTATCGTGGTCGAAGAAGGTCGCAAAACTCCTCATTTTTTTCTCATGCAAATTTTTTGAAAACAGGCACAATGAAGAAGAGGAGTGATGAAAATGTTACAACCAAAAGTAAATGAAGAGCAATTAAAGTCTGGAAGTTTCTTTGAAATATACGATAGTGAGGAATTTTCTTTGGCCGATTTGAAAATTAGTGGGGAAGTAGTAGAGGATCAGAAGCTACCACATCTATTTTTAGATCGTTGCGTGATTGAGAAAACGGTATTTAACAATAGTGATTTTTCACGAGGAGAATTTACCGATTGTATTTTTAAAAATTGTGATTTCTCTAATTGTGATTTGTCTCAAGCAGCCATTCATCGGGTTGTTTTTATCAATTGCAAATTATTGGGGACACAATTGATTGAAGCTTATTTAGGAAATGTGGTTATTCAAGAGTCACGTCTGGATTTTGCTAATTTTAATGATGGGAGTTTGAAAGTTGTAAGCTTTGAGGACAATCAAATGACTAAGACGGAGTTAGCGGGTTTAACCACAAAACAGTTAAAATTTTCTCGTTGTCAGCTAGAAGATAGTAATTTTTGGGGAACCAAATTAAAAGGAATTGATTTGAGTGATTGTGAATTTGAAAAACTATCAGTGACCCAAGAAGATTTGCGAGGTGCGACAATTAATCAATCGCAGGCGGTTTTTTTAGCGAATCAATTGTTAGGAGTACGAATAAAATAAGAGAATGACCGCAATCATTCTCTAATCTGGATAATGAAAAATTTCAAAGCGTAATTTGTCGGGGGTTTCAAAAAATAGTGCGTAATAATTGGGCGCAATTTTTTCTTTGTATTCCCGTGGTTCATCATGCAAAATGTTGACATCTAACTGTTTGATTTGCAAAAAAATCTGATCAATAGCTTCGCGGCTATCGGCTTTAAAAGCAAGATGTTGTAGAGCACCAGGTTTGCGGGAATCGACTGTGTCATGAGCAAAAACTTTTTTAGGGGAACAAATTCCGAAATCAAAGGTTGGACTCAAGTATTCAATTACATCCATCTCGGCATGTGGCAAGTAGCCTCTGAATTTTTTACTAACGTCAAATCCTAATAAACCAAAAAGTTCGTCATAAAAATCTTCTACTTGATAAACATCCGGCACAGTTACTTGTAAGTGATGGAAGGTGAACATTATTTGTCTTCTTTTTCAAAAACCAAATCAAATTTGCGAGGATAACCGTTAGCATTGGTTTCTACTGGAATTGCTGTGACAAAACGATAGCCTTTTTTGCCATAGTCGTTGATGATTTCTTGATGTTCTGTTATTGTTCCCATTACTAATTTTTTTGCTTCGGCATTGATAGTAACAAATTCGTATTGATACATAAAAATTCCTCCTTTTTTAAAGGCAAAGCAAATTGACAACGCTTTCCTTCTTATGTAAAATTTTAATATAGTTTCATCAAATTGGCAATCTAAGGAGGAAATCCAATGACTCGATAGCGAACTGTTTAACCGAACAGATCAGCTAAAAAGCGCTAAGAGCGCGAAATATCGGTGAAATAATCGATAAAAAAACGGGAAATTACGCAAGTCGTGAAGTTCCGTATAAACTACTAGCGGATTTTCCAGTCAGGAGTTATAGATGAGTAACCTATTTGAATTTATTAAAGAAGAGGTCCCAGTATTTAGTCAAAGTCGCGATTCTATTTGGTTAGATCCACACATTGCTCAGCAAATGTTGATGGCCCACTTGGATATTAAAGGTGATGGTGCGACTCGCAACTTAGCATTTGTGGAGGCATCGCTTCAGTGGTTGAAGAAAAAATTTCCGGTGAAACAATTTACAAAAGTTTTGGATTTAGGCTGTGGACCGGGTATTTACAGTCAGCACTTGGCTGAGGCTGGTTATCAAGTGACTGGTATCGATTTTTCAGCGAATAGTATTGCCTATGCACAAAAGCAGGCGGCAGAAAAAAATTTGTTGATTAATTATCAAGTGGGAAATTATTTACAAACGAATTTTTCTAAGGAGAACTATCAGCTGGTGTTACTAATTTATTGTGATTTTGGCGTTCTAGCCCCAGAAAATCGCAAAAAATTGTTAAAACAAGTATATGAATCTTTAGCTGATGGTGGACAGTTTATTTTTGACGTCTTTACTTCTGAGAAATATCAAAATTTTGTTCCTACTAAAACATGGTCAATTGAAGAAGATAATTTTTGGACAATGGAGAGTTGTCTACATTTAGAGGCGAACAAACGCTATCCAGACAAGCAAACTTATCTTGCTCAACATTATTTACTTTATCCAGATCATCATAAAGAATTTTTTATTTGGGAAAGTGTCTTTAATCAACAGCAGATAAAAGCAGCATTATCTGAAGCTGGCTTTAGTCAGATCGAAATATATAGTGATATCCGTGGTGAAAAACTTAAGCAACATTCTGAAACCATGTGTTTTGTTGCGAAAAAATAGTTGATTGATAGTCGGAGATTTCTCCGACTATTTTTATATTCAAACCCATGATTCTAATCCTTCATGTATAATAGAAGAAAAATTTGAAACTGAGAAGAGGATTGGATCATGTATCTATTTCAGCGAATTGAAGAAGCTGTTTTTAAGAAAAATGATGCTCGGCGGGTAATTGGTGAATTTATTTTAGAGAATCGCGATCATTTGCAAGAGTATTCGATGGATGAAATTGCGAAGCGAACCTTTACTTCTAAACCTACTCTGGTCCGATTTGCTAAATATTTTGATTATTCAGGTTGGAAAGAATTTTTGTATGCTTTCACCCATGAAGTCGCCTACCATGATGACACCGCCTATCATGACGTTGATCCCAATTTTCCTTTTGTAGCAAACGATGATTCACTAGAAATTGTGGGAAATTTAGTTAATTTAAAAATGCAGAGTATTAAAGATACCGTCTCACTATTAGCAATGGAGGATTTGAATAGAGCAGCAGAAATGCTTCAAAATGCTGAAAATATTGTTATTTATGGGACCAGCCCTAATCTTTATTATGGTGAATTATTTAAACGCAATTTGTTAACAGTGCATAAGAAAGCTTTCATGGCAAAATCTGGAGAAACTGGCATTATCTCACATACACTAGGTGAACATGATCTGGCAATTTTTATTTCCTATTCAGGGAACAATCCGGATGAAAATCCTATCAGCAACGTCAAGATCTTAAAACAAAATGGTGTCCCAATTATCAGTATTACTAGTGGCGGACAAAACTATTTACGCGACTATTCCGACTTGGTTCTAAATATCTCTAGTAAAGAAAAGCTTTATTCGAAAATAGCTAATTTTGCTACTCAAGAGTCGATATTGCTGATTTTAGATGCCTTATTTGCAAAATTATTTGCTTTGGATTATGAAGCAAACAAAACTAAAAAAATTAGTAACTCAACAGTCCTAGAATCTAAAAGGCAAGCTACCTTTAAGGATTTGGAAGAAGACTTTAAATAAGTATCTGGGAAATTCCTAGATACTTTTTTAGTGGAATAAATTCCATTTAAATAAATGATTGATCAAAAAAAGTGGAATCTGTTTCGAGCTGTTCTGAAGCTATTGGAAACGCTAACTATTCATGCTAAAGTTTAGCCATAGACAAGATAAGAATAACCGGTTGATTCAAATAAAGCATCTTGTAATTGGAAAGGGGTACACCATGAGTAAGAAATATCAAGCCCTAGCTCATGACATCGTTGAAAAATTGGGAGGCAAAGATAACATTACTGATGGTTATCATTGTCAGACACGTTTGCGTTTTAAAGTTGTGGATGATTCAAAAATTGATGTCAAAGGATTGGAAGCTTTAGACGGTGTGACTAAATATATTTTTAATGCTGGCGTTCATCAAGTGGTGATTGGTACGCATGTAAAAGATGTATTTGAAGAAATCGAAAAAAATATTGATGTTGATCCAAATAAACAGGTAGAAACTGAAAAGAAAAGTATCATCACCTCGATTATTGAATTTGTCGCTGGAACTTTTCAACCAGTAATTCCCGCCTTATCAGGTGCAGGGATGGTCAAAGCAGTGTTAGCTTTACTAGTCGTTTTCCAAGTGATTTCGACAGATTCACAAACCTATTATTTATTAAATATGTTCGCAGATGGCGTCTTCTTCTTTCTACCGATTATTTTAGCCTTTACGGAAGCACAGAAGTTACGCTGTAATCCGATTTTGGCAGCTTCTGTAGCGGCAATTATGATGCATCCAAACTGGGGTGCTTTAGTCAGCGCGGGAGAACCAGTTCATTTTTTTGAAATTATTCCATTTACTTTAGCGACTTATACCGGATCAGTCATCCCAATTTTATTAGTTATATTTGTACAGTCATATGTTGAAAGATTCTTAAATCGAATCATTCCAAAAGCTGTCGAATTAGTTTTTGTACCTATGCTAACATTTTTAATTATGGGAACTTTAGCATTTGCAGTGTTAGGACCGATTGGCAGTGTTTTAGGAGGCTATTTAGCGACGTTCTTTACTTTCCTAAGTGTTAATGCCAGCTGGCTACCAGCAGTTTTAGTGGGTGGATTGCTGCCAATCATGGTGATGTTTGGTTTACACAACGGTGTAGCTCCTTTAGGCGTGATGCAGATGGCTGAACTTGGCTATGACAGTATTTTTGGTCCAGGTTGTGTGTGTTCAAATATTGCACAAGCATCGGCGTCAACTGTTGTCGCTTTTCGTACGAAGGATAAAAAATTGCGTCAAGTTGCAACCTCAGGTGCGATCACCGCATACATGGGCATTACCGAACCAACTTTATATGGTGTTAACCTTCCTAAAAAATATCCTTTAGTAGCCGCAATGATTGGTGGGGCAGCCGGTGGTTTATATGCGGGACTAACGAACACTCATCGTTTTGCCACGGGCTCTTCAGGTTTGCCGGCAATTTTACTTTATATTGGTGATAATTCGATGCGTTTTTTCTGGAATATCTTGATTGCATTGATTATTTCAGCCGTTGTTTCAGCTGTTTTAACGTATGTTTTAAGTTTTAAGTTTGAAAAAAGTGAGCTACCAGAAATAAAGGAAATCATTTTAGAAGATACTTTAGTTGTTAGTCCGTTAAAAGGGGAAGTGATTCCCTTAAGTGAAGTAAAGGATGAAGCATTTGCTTCTGAAGCTTTAGGAAAAGGCTTTGCTATTGAACCGATTGAAGGAAAAGTTGTCGCACCATTTGATGGGAAAGTAGTTGCTATTTTCCCAACCAAACATGCTATTGGTTTAGTTTCCGATACTGGGGTGGAAGTTTTGATCCATGTTGGTTTAAACACCGTTGAATTAAATGGTCAATATTTTGATGCATTAGTCGAAGCAGATGATGTGGTAAAAAAAGGACAACCATTATTAAACTTTGACTTAGACAAAATTCAAGCTGCTGGTTATGAAACACAAGTGCCAGTCGTAGTTACTAACAGTCCACAATATGCATCAGTTGAAACAATCTTAATAGGACTAACCGATTGTAATCAAGCTATTTTAGCTGTGAAAGTTTAAGGAGATGAAAACAATGGCTTTAGATAAAAACTTTTTATGGGGTGGCGCAACTGCTGCGAATCAAGTTGAGGGTGGTGTCTTAGAAGGTGGACGCAAACTTTCTAATATCGATTTGTTACCTTACGGCGAAGATCGTAAAGCAGTCGGTTTAGGCGAATTAGAGATGTTGGAATGGCAAGAAGATTATTATTATCCAGCGCAAGAAGCGATTGATATGTATCATCGTTATATGGAAGACATCCAATTATTTGCTGAAATGGGCTTTAAAGTCTATCGGATGTCGTTGTCTTGGTCACGCATTTTTCCAAATGGAGATGAGCTAGAACCAAATGAGGCTGGCTTAGTTTTCTATGAAGAAATATTTAAAGAACTAAGAAAACACAAGATTGAACCGTTAGTAACAATTGCACACTTTGATGTTCCGATTCATTTAGTGAAAGAATATGGTGGCTGGAAAAATCGTCAATTGATAGATTTCTATACCCGTTATGCTGAAACTGTCTTAAAACGTTACCAAGGATTAGTAAAATATTGGTTGACTATCAATGAAATCAACATATTACTCCATCAACCTTTCGTTGGCGGTGGGATTGTTTTTAAAGAAGGCGATAATAAAGAAGAAATAAAATATCAAGCGGCCCACCATCAATTAGTTGCCAGCGCATTAGTGACCAAAATAGCTCATGAGGTGGATTCAGAAAATCAAGTGGGTTGTATGTTGGCAGGTGGTAGTCATTATCCATATACTTGTCGGCCAGAAGATTATCAAGAAGCGATTAGACGAGACCGTGAAGGATACTTTTTCATTGATGTGCAGGCTCGTGGGAAATACCCGAATTATGCACTGAAAAAATTTGAGCAAGAGAAGTTGAATATTCAAATGGCAGTAGAAGACACTGAAATTTTAGCAGCTGCACCAGTTGATTTTGTGAGTTTTTCTTACTATTGTTCACGAACTGTCAGTGCCCATTCTGAAGATTATGAGCAAGCAACTGGAAATATTTTTGCTTCAATTAAAAACGATAACTTACCGTCGACTGAGTGGGGTTGGCAAATTGATCCCTTAGGATTACGCAATTCATTGAATCAATTATACGATCGCTATCAAAAACCATTATTTATTGTAGAAAATGGTCTGGGCGCTATCGATACACCAGATGAAAACGGCTATGTTGAAGATGATTATCGGATTGATTATTTAAAAAAACATATTGAAGCGTTTAAAGCTGCCGTTGAAATTGATGGGGTTGAGCTAATGGGTTATACCACTTGGGGTTGCATTGATTTAATCTCAGCGAGCACAGGACAAATGAGTAAAAGATATGGCATGATTTATGTCGATCGACAAGATGATGGATCCGGTACTTTGAAACGTTCAAAGAAAAAATCATTTGACTGGTATCGCCAAGTAATTGCCTCAAATGGAGAAGTTTTATAAAAACAGATTAGGTTGTATCTTAAATTTAAGGTGCAACCTTTTTGTAAAGGAGTGTTTTAAATAAAAACTTTATATCTAGTACGTCACGGTGAAACCTTATTTAATCAGCAAAATAAAATCCAAGGTTGGTGTGATGCCCCTTTGACTGAAAAAGGTATTCAGCAAGCATTAACGGTAAAAAATTATTTTGCTAAAAGACAGCTGACTTTTGATAAAGCTTATTCGTCCACTTCTGAAAGAGCGCGTGATACGTTGGCACTCATAACGGATCAGCCTTCTACTTGTTTAAAAGATTTGCGGGAATGGCATTTTGGTAGGCTAGAAGGAGAGAACGAGCGGATTAATCCACCTCTACCCTATAATGATTTTTTTGTTTCTTACGGAGGTGAGTCCCAAACAGCATTTCAGCAACGAGCAATTGAAATCTGTCAAAAAATTATGCAAGAAGATGGAGAGCAGATCCTAATTGTTAGTCACGGTGCCTTTTGTGGCAGATTTCGAGAATATTGGCAGACCCATAGTTTGACAGAAAGAAAAGTGGCGACTATCGACAATTGCTGTATTTTTATCTATCAATTTGAGGCAGAGATATTTCATTTGACTGAAATCATTTCTCACCAAGAACAATTGTTAGCACTTAAAAAGTAAGTCAGAAAGGTGGTCACTATTTGAAAAGGTTATTCTTACTTATGCTTTTACTATTGTCAGGTTGTACTGTCAATCAAAATACCTATGAAAATATTGAGGAGAGTACATCTCAAACAGCAACGATTCAATCACGAAATAATTTGGAGGAAAATGTAATGCGACTTTTGCTAACAATAAACGAGCAGAATTATACCATCTCCTTAAATAATTCTCAGGCGGCAATAGATTTTTATCAAATGATGCCACTTGATTTAACTTTGTCAGACTTTAATCAGACTGAAAAGGTGGCTGACTTACC
This sequence comes from Enterococcus sp. JNUCC 77, assembly GCF_054819945.1. Taxonomy (NCBI): domain Bacteria; kingdom Bacillati; phylum Bacillota; class Bacilli; order Lactobacillales; family Enterococcaceae; genus Enterococcus; species Enterococcus sp. JNUCC 77. The sequence goes on along the minus strand of NZ_JBTHIG010000002.1, from coordinate 218,452 downwards.
AAAAAGTTTACGAATTGACGGTTCACCCAGCGGAGCAGCAGCTCAGTCAGGACAGCTAGCTTATTATGCACCTTGGGAGAATTTAGCAATTTTTTATCAAGATTTTAGATACGGAGAAGGTTTAGTTATTTTAGGTGAAATTGATCAAGGCGCAGATATGTTAAGGAATTTGAACCAAAATGTTGAGATTACCTTTTCACAATTGAATGAATGAAACAACCACCGAAAATTTTTTTCGGTGGTTGTTTTTTAAATTAAAGTAACTTTGATTCTTTTTTTCAAACGACCTTTATTTTTAAGTTGCTCGACAGAAATTTGACCAACTTCTTTGGTACTAGTTATATGTGTTCCAGCGCAAGTTTGCACATCGACATCTGCAATTTTGACTAAGCGAATATCCGTAATAAATTCTGGCACTAAATTAACGTAAGTACGCACCAAGTCGTGATTTTCAGTCAATTTTTCGCGGGTGGTATGTTCAATCGTCACAGGGTAATCTGCTTGAATTAATTTTTCCAGTTCTGCTTGTAAAAATTCTTTTTCTAATTTCTCAGGCACAGTTTCTTCAGGAAATTTGATTTCTAAACGGGCATGGTCTTCTTCAATTTGATTACTAGTAGCTAAAGCACCATAATGTTTGTAAAAATATCCAGAAGTTAAGTGTAAGAGAGTGTGGTACCGCATGTTTTTTAAGCGGTAAGCAGCATCAATTTTTATTGTTACTTCTTGCACGTTTTCAGGTAAAGCCTCAGCCAAATGATATAGATAGCTATAATCTTGATCTCTAGTAATATCTTCAATCGGATATTCGGCGGCATCAATCCATAGTGAAGCATTATCTCTTGGTTGTCCACCTCCGCCAGGATAAATAATCGTTTGATTTAGTGCGACGGTTTTCCGATCAGGACTGATAAAGATAATCTCGCTTGGACAAGTCATTTGGTAACTATCTGTTAAATAAAGTTCGGTTGTCATTTTTTCTCCTTTGGTAAAAATTTATAGTAGAGCTAGTAATGCATCTATATTTTCTTCCTTTGTTGCCCAGCAAGTAGCAAAGCGAACAATTTGTCGTGTGTCGTCGTATTTTTCCCAACGTGCAAATTTAATTTTTTCTTGTAGTTCATTGATTTTTTCATTAGGCATTACGAAAAACTGTTGATTGGTAGGAGAATCTAAATATTGTTGATAGCCTTTAGCTAACATTCCCGTCTTTAATTTCATTGCCATATTAATGGCGTGTTGACTAATGTCAAAATATAAATTATCCGAAAATAATTCCAAAAACTGAATGCCAATTAAACGACCTTTAGCTAGTAATGCACCGTGTTGTTTAATTAAAGTAGTAAAATTTTTTGGTTCATTATTTTTAGTAAAAACAATTGCTTCACCGCAAAGAGCACCAATTTTTGTTCCACCAATATAAAATATGTCGCAAAGTCTAGCAATATCTTGAATCGTAACATCTGCTGAAGGACTTGTTAAACCGTACCCTAAGCGTGCACCGTCTAAATATAAAGGTATCTTGTGTTTTTGGCAGACAGCTGCTAAAGCTTCTAGTTCTTTTTTACTGTACAAAGTACCGTATTCGGTTGGATAAGAAATGTATACCATTCCAGGAAAGACCATATGTTGATAATTGGCATCTTGATAGAATGTTTCCACCAAATTATCAACGTCCTCAGCCTTAATCTTTCCTTCTTTAGCTGGTAAACTCAAAACTTTGTGACCACTAAACTCTATGGCACCTGCTTCATGTGTACTTATGTGACCGGTTTCGGCTGCAATAACTCCTTCATATGGTTGTAATACCGAATCAATAACTATTTGATTGGTTTGTGTTCCACCAACTAAAAATCGAATCGTTGCATCTGGACATGCGATAGCTGATTTAATTTTTTCAGCTGCTTGTGCAGAAAAATCATCTTCACCATAACCAGCTTCTTGAATCATGTTTGTTGCAATTAAACGATGCAAAATTCTTTCGTGAGCACCCTCTAAATAATCATTTTCAAATGAAATCATTCTTTTCCTCCAATTCATTTGGCACAACTTGATATAGGATTTCTTCAATTTTTTTCATAGCAGCTTTTAATTCCGAAATATCTTTTTCAGGTAGTGGCGTTAATAAGTCAATGACCTTTTGATCAGATTGGGCCTCAACATATTGATTTAATTCTAACCCTTGATCATTTAAATATAGGTGAAAGATCCGGCTATCTTGAGCATCCTTTTCGCGTTTTAAATAACCAGCTTTCTCTAATTTACTTAAAATTCGGCTCAAATAACTTTTGTTAATATTCAAACATTTGGTTAATTCATTTGCCGTGATACCAATATTCCGACCAATTTCTCCAATAATCCGCATTTCTAACATCGAATAATCCAAATCAAAAACATTTTTGTCGAAAACGCCGAGGATTCTTGTATAGTAACGATTAAATCTTCTAATTTCTTCAGTCTCCAAAAGAAAACTCCTTTCTAAATAGTTTACTTTGTCAACTAAATATAAAGTAGAAAGTTTCCATTGTCAACTAAAAAAGATTGAAACAAAATGTTTCAATCTTTCTTCCGTGCCACAACAATCATTCGAGGGCTATTTTTATCATAAGCTGTTTTTTGGTAATCACCATAAATTTGGACATCTGAATACCCAGCTTGACGTAATAATTTGCGATAATCAGCAGCTAAAATAATTTTGTAAATAATGTCATATTGATTTTCTTCTAATCTTTCAGGACTGTGATATAAATCTAATACTTGAATTTTTTGGAAATTTTCATCATGGCTTTTTATAAATATTCGAGAAAAATCAGGTCGATTAACGACGACTTCAACTGGTGGCAAAGCTAAGGTGAAATCGGTCATTCCTTGGGTTAAAACCAATAAACCATTTGGATTTAATCGTTGATACATAGATTTTAAGGCTGTAAGTAAATCTTCATCGCTGTGAAGATGAGGCAGGGAAGTGGTTAAGCAAATAATACTGTCAAAAGTTTCATTAAAAGCATCCTCTAAAAAACGAAAATCGGCTTGGCGCAATGGGATTTTTGTTTTACGCTCGGTTAAATTTTTACTGGCTACTGCCAACATAGCTGGTGAATAGTCTGAACCCATCATTTGAAAACCTAGCTTATTCAACATATAAAGATGCTGACCCGTTCCACAAGCACAATCTAAAACGGTCTCCACTTGATTTTCAGTAAATAATTTTTCAAAGAACAGCTCTTCTGCTCCTAAGTACCCACTAATTTCGCCAAATTCGTCATAATCCTGGGCAAAATTTTGATATAAATCTTTCATCCAACCACCTCTTTTTCAAATTATAACATTTTTTTTATTTTTACTTGACTTAAAGTTAGCTCGAAGGTGTAAACTCAAAAAAAATCGAGAAGAGCTGAGTAGTATAAAAAAAATAATTTTACTAAGTTTACCATTGATATTGGTAGCTTTAAGCGGAAATTTTCAACAAGTTTATTCCAATACGACAAAGAGTCAACAAACAACTATCAAAAATCCAATCAATTCTCAACAGGTTTTATTAGATGTACCACTGGAAAATCAATTTGAAGGCGAAAGGTTACAAAATGGTTGCGAAGTTACTGCTTTGTCAATGCTGTTAAATTATTATGGTTACGGCGTCAATAAAAATCAATTGGCCGATCAACTGACTTATCAATCTTTTAGAACTGGTAGTAATCAGTATGGCAATCCTCATTTAGGATTTGTAGGTAATATTAAGGAAGGTCGACAAGCCATGGGTGTTTTTGTAGAGCCGATTGAAGAATTGGCAAAAAAAGTTGTGACTGACGAAAAAATTATTACTAGTAATGGTGATTTGTCTTTTGATAAAGTTTTGAATCAGGTTGCACAAGGCAATCCAGTTTGGATGCTGGCAACGGTTGATTTACAGGTACCAACGGCATCAGACTTTCTACCATGGCCGACAGCCGAGGCCGAGTTGACGGTCACGCCACTGATTCATGCGATAGTGGTGACTGGATTTGATGAAAGCAGTCAAACAGTCTATCTTAATGACCCATATGGTGAAAAAATCGTGCAATCAGTTATCAAGATTTAGCCAGTATTTATCAGCAAATGGGCCAGCAGGCACTTTTTTTGAATTAAAAAAAGATGATTGACTTGGAGTTTACTCCAGGTGATATGCTAATTTTAATTAAGAAATTGGAGGAAATATGATGAAAATAATCATTTTAGGAGCGGCAGGTCAAATTGCCAGAATGTTGACTACCAGATTGATTCAAGAAAGCGATGCTGAATTAGTATTATATGCCCGAAATGCAACAAATCGATTAAAAAATCCTGATGAAAATCGTGTAAAGATTGTAGATGGTGATTTTAATGAAGAAGCAAAATTAGTTGAAGCTATGAAGGACGCAGATTTCATTTATTTAAATGATATGAATTCCCTTGAAGCGACGGAGGCAATCGTCAAAGCTGCTGAACAAGCTGAACAACCATTCTTAATTGGTGCGACTATCTTAGGAATTTATGATGAAGTAGCCGGTCCTTTTGGCAAATGGAATGCGCGAATGGTCGGTCAAACAGGAACCAATCGCCACAAAAGATCAGCTCAAATTGTTGAAAAATCCGGTTTGGATTATAGTTTACTTCGTCTGACTTGGTTATATAATGAAGTCGGTAATTTGAATTATATGATTACCCAAAAAGGTGAACCATTTATTGGTGCTCAAGTTTCTCGTGAAGCAGTTACTCAATTAATCTTGGATATTGTATCTGACCCAAATAAATATCGAAAAACTAGCTTAGGCGTCAGTGAACCAAATACTGATTTTGCTAAACCCTCTTTTTATTAATTGATTTTGCTATAATGAAACAAAAGAGGTGAGGTCATGTTGTTTAAACAAATGCGGTATTTTGTTTCAGTTGTCAATCATAATAGTTTTACTGAAGCAGCTGCTGAAGAATTTATTTCCCAGTCTGCTATCTCTCAACAGATTCGAGCATTAGAAGAAGAGTTGGGAGTAGCTTTGTTCGTTCGGCAACACCGCAAATTTTCTTTGACACCAGCAGGTCAGCATTTTTATCAGGAAAGTCAACAATTATTAACACAGCTCGATCGAGTGGTTAAAGAAACTAAAATGATTGGTGAAGATCCCGAAACCCAATTGCGGGTGGGTTATTTAAGAGTTTATGGAGGCCAAGAATTACATCAAGCAATCGCCGAATTCAACGAAATTTATCCAGAGATCGCCATTAATATAATTAATGGAACCCATGAAGAATTATATCAAGAGCTACGACAAAATACGGTAGATATTGTTTTAAGTGATCAACGCCGAGCCTTTTCGGAAGAGTACGTGAATTTTGAATTAATTCAGCCCAAAACCTTTGTGGAAATTTCTGCTAGAAATCCCTTGAGTCAGCAAGACAAAATTGAAATAAATGAATTGGCACAATTGCCCTGTATTTTAATTACTTCAAAAGAGCAGCAGAGCCATGAAGAAAATTTTTACCGGGATACATTAGGCTTCAGTGGCAAATTTTTATTTGCCGAAAATTTAGTTGAAGGTCGTTTAATGGTGGCAGGGAATCAAGGATTTTTACCAATCGAAAGCGTGGGTACCTTGACTCCAACCGAAATCTCCATTAGACGTATTCCCTTAGAAAAAAACCATCAAGCTGTAGTGCGGAATTATTGTGCCTTTTGGAAAAAAGAGCGAACCAATTATTTTATCGAAGAATTCGCTGCAATATTGAAAAAATTAATCATTACGAATGAAGAAGTCTTTTAAAGGCTTCTTTTTTTGCATTAGTTATACTTATCCATGAGATTAGTATTCGAAATTGTTTGATCAAATAAAACAGGTAAAATACTAAGAGTAGTCAATCAGAATAGCTAATGAATTTGATCTTTTTATCCAAGGAAGGAGTCAAAATGAATATAAAAGAAGTCAGTCAAAAAACAGCTTTAACCGCTGATACGTTAAGGTATTATGAAAAAATCGGGTTGATTCCACCGATTACGCGAACCAGTGGTGGGATTCGTGATTTTAACCAAAATCATTTGCAGTGGATTTTATTTACGAAAGATTTACGGCAAGCAGGATTATCGATTGATAGTATTTTAAATTATATTGCCTTATATCGGAAACATGAAGACACAGAAATTGAGCGTAAAGAAATATTGCAACAACAGAAAAAGTTATTAGTGGATAAAATTGACGAACTAACTACCACATTAAATTTTTTATCGGAACGAATTGATCATCATCAAGAATTTGTTGAAAAAATAGAAGAAAAATTGCCTTGCTTTGATCCTAGTCAATGTGTGGCATCTTAATTGGAGGAATAATAATGAGTAAAACATGGTTAATCACAGGAGTAAGCAGTGGTTTTGGTTTGGAAATGACCAAACAATTATTGGAAAAGGGTGATACGGTTGTCGGAACCGTTCGAAATGATAGAAATGTACAAGAACTGATGAATAACTATCCAGATACTTTTTTTCGTAAGTTTTTAGATGTGACTGATACGAAAGCAGTCCAAGCTTTAGTTCAAAAAGTTTTTGATAAATTAGGTCAAATTGATGTGGTTGTCAGTAATGCAGGTTATGGACTCTTTGGGGCTGCTGAAGAGTTGACGGATGATGAAGTAGATAAAATTTTAAATACTGATTTAGTTGGTTCAATTTATTTGATTCGAGCAGTGTTACCCTATTTGCGTAAACAAGGATTTGGACGCATCATCCAAATCTCAAGTTATGGCGGACAGGTCGCTTTTGCGGGCAATTCAATGTATCATGCCGCAAAATGGGGGATTGAAGGTTTTGTAGAATCTGTTGCCCAAGAAATGGCGCCTTTTAATGTTGGAATGACTATTGTGGAACCAGGTGGTGCTCGAACAGAATTTCGTTATGGTAGTGCCCAGGTGGCTAATTTAATGACAGAATACAACGGCAATCCTGCTCATGCCTTTTTGTCAATGTTAGATAAAAATAATGGTTTGGCGGTGGGCGATCCGATAAAAATGGTCCATCGAATGATTGAAAGTGTCGAAGTCACACCAGCACCTTTGCGATTAATGTTAGGTTCCCAAGCATTAAATGATACGATTAAAGTTTTGGAAAAAAGAATCGCAGACTTTGAAGCACAAAGAGAACTAGCCGTGTCAACAGATATTGTGGAGTAACTAAACTGAGGAGATTTTCCTCAGCTTTTTTGATGAAATAGGGTTGATTAATAAAATCAAAGATTGACATTAAAAATAATTATGATAACTTATTGTAAAGCGGCTTAACAATAAGGAGAAGAAATGAATATAGAATTATTACAGCAATTTAATCATTTGATGACAGAGTATAAAGAATTAGAGAAAACACAACATGTTATTTCAGATTTGAATTTGGCAGAAATCCACACCATTGTTTTGATTGGTAAGCAACCGGAAATCAATGTGAACAGTTTAGCACTTTTAAGAGAGATTTCTCGCAGTGCCGCCTCTCAATTGACAAAAAAATTGGAGACAAAAGGATTTCTGCAACGTAAGACAACGGAGAAAAATAATAAAGCCGTTCGCCTATCTTTGACTCCCAAAGGTGAAGAAATATACGCTACCCATCAAGTGCAACAACATTATCTAGAGGAAAAACTAAATGATGTTTTTAAACGATACAGTGAGGAACAATTGCAAGTAATTATTGATTTTATGAAGAACGTTGAAAAAGTCTGGACCGAACTTCCTTGGATCAATGAAGGTAAAGTAAATGGAAAATAAGCATTTTTTGATAACTGAAACTAGTTCAGCGGCTGATGCAATAATAAATTTGAAGCTGAAAGATTTGCCATCCTGTACAGAAATGATGATTCGAACAGAAACAAAGGGTCCTTATTATTGTATTAATGCACCTTTAAACTATTCGACTGAAACTAAGTGGATTGCTGAAAATAAATATTTGAGTGATGAAAAAGGTAATTTAGATTTAAATACAGCTCCAGCTATTTCCGGAAGCTATCAAGGTGTTTCCCCTATGGGATGTCTGTCTTTTTTGTCAGCAAAAAAAATCATTAAGCAAAAGAAAGAAACTAATTTAGATAATATTTCATTGAATGCAGCTTTTTCAATCAAGCTAGAGGTTTATATGGACAAAATTCTAATTGATTCATGTGTAATTGAACGATATTTTATGAATGAAAAAATAGCTTTTAAGCAAGTCGCTTTTTCTGCTAGTAAAGGAAGATTTTTTTATCCGAAAGAGGAAACTAATTTACCTGCAATTATTGTTGTAAGTGGTAGTGAAGGCGGTATTGAAAAGGCTCAAGCTATCGCACAATTATTAGCTAGTCATGGTTTTGCAACACTGGCTATTGGTTATTTTGGACTAGATGATCTAGCTGTTAATTTAGCTGAAATTCCGCTAGAAATAATTGAAGAAGCGCTTGATTTTTTAACGTTGCAAGAGGAAGTGAATAAAGATCGAATCGGGATTTACGGTCGATCAAAAGGGGCAGAGTTGGCACTTTTAGCAGCTAGCTATTTCGCAAAAATTAAATGTATCGTAGCAAATTCTCCCACAAATGTAGTTTACGAAGGAATTAAGCAACATTTACCAGCAAAAAAATCTAGCTGGACTTTTCAAACAATGCCAATTCAGTATGTCCCTTTTAAATTTGGTAGTGCAATTCTTGCAAAAATTAAGGGGAAAGAGTATCCAGACAACACTAAAATGATGGAGGCAGAAATTCCAGTTGAAAAAATCAAAGGTAATATCCTGCTAATTTCCGTTATAAAAGATGAAATTTGGCCGGCATATTCGGCGAGTCTGATGATTCAAAATCGTTTAAATTTAAATCAGTTTCCATATAAATTTGAATTAGCGCTTTATCCCAATAGCGGACATATGTTAACACTGCCGTTTCAGCCTAATAATCGTTATAAAAAGAAAAACAATGTCACAGTCATGGAAGAGACGCTGGACGCTTGGCAAAAGACCGTTGATTTTTTCAAAGAAAACCTCTAATTAGAAGCTTTACAAAAATACCCCATCAATTTCACGATTGATGGGGTTTCTTATTGAATAACTTTTCTTATACTGTGTTGCTACTTATAAATACTCCTTTGGCCTGCTGGCCATTTCAGCAAAAATATTTAAAAATTCTGCGGCATGATAGCCGTCACAAACTGCATGATGGACTTGTAAAGCAATCGGCAAATAAACTTTATCAGCAGAAAAAATGAACTGTCCTGCTGTAACAATCGGCAACAGATAATCAGGATTGTTACCGATATTTAAATTCAAACTAGAAAAGCTAGTCCAAGGAATCATCGAAAGATTAATGACATTCTCAGCTCGGTCTGATTGTGGGAAAAGTTTTTTACTGTTGCCATATTTTGCTACGTCAGCTTGGTATTGCCGATGGAACTCTTTAAAGTCTCCAGTGTACTCACTTAGCAAGCTTGAAAACTTTGTCGTTTCTTTATTAAATAAAGTATATATGGGATTTACCGTTTCGTAATAACCCAGTTCTCCCTCAGGGTTCAATGCCATTCTAAAATTCTCTTTTTGATTGGCAATCTTAATGATTAAAAAAAGAAAACCAGCATAAAAAGAAAATTCGTGTTTTTTTAGATAGCGATATAAGGGAGTTACGTCAATTTCTTTGGTCAAACTGAAAGTAGTTTGCTGTTGGAAATAATAGTCAAAAATTTCTTTGCGATCCCAGTTTTTTATGTCGATAGGAATAAATGCCATGATAAAACCTCCTAATTTTTAAATCAAAATTTGTAGTTGTGTACTATTTACTTTGATTGTAGCAAAATTTTGAACTAAACAGCAGGTGAAGCTCAAAATTTCTGTGGTCAAATCATACAAAAGATAACGAGCGTTTTGGTCATTAGAAACAGTGATAATGGAAAAACGGCAAAATTCCTCTGATTTTTTTATGAATTTTAAAAAAATATTTGATGAAAAATCTATAAGTTTCAGAAAACGGTATCAAAAAGAATTATACTAGAATTATAATGAGAAGAAGGAGGTGCCAATGTAGTAAGCGTTTTCAAAAGATTCATGTGAAAATACAAACATTAGATTGGAGTATGGACAATGGAGGAGAACAAACGGATCAAGTGGTTTACAGTATCAATGATTGCCTTTAGTATGGTATGGGGCTTTGGTAATGTCGTAAACAACTACGCGCAACAAGGTACTTCGGTAGTCACATCATGGATTTTAATCATGGTACTTTACTTTATTCCTTATGCGTTGATTGTCGGACAATTGGGTTCTACATTCAAAGACAGTTCTGGCGGGGTAAGCTCGTGGGTAAAAGAAACGACTGGTAAGAAAAGGTTGGCTTATTATGCGGCTTGGACTTATTGGGTGGTGCACATCACTTATTTAGCGCAAAAACCGCAATCAGTGTTAATCGCGTTAGGTTGGGTATTTAGAGGCAACGGCAATGTGGCGACTAATATGAGCGTCCAAACCGTAGCAATTATTTCTTTAGTTATATTTTTAATTTTCCTATTTCTATCAACAAAAGGTTTGAATACCTTGAAATTTATCGGAAGTTTGGCCGGTACAGCAATGTTGGTGATGTCAATTCTATTTATCATTTTAGCAGTAGCTGTACCATTCATTACTCCAGGTTTTGAAGCAGCTACGCCAGATTTGACTAGCGCCAGCACCTATATACCAGATTTTAACTTAGGTTATTTCGCAACGATTTCGATGCTGGTATTTGCGGTTGGTGGGGCTGAAAAGATTTCACCTTATGTAAATGCAATTGATCGTCCCGCTAGAAATTTCCCGAAAGCCATGATTTTTATGGCATTAATGATTGCGATCAGTGCTATTCTAGGCTCAGTAGCAATGGCTATGTTGTTTGACAGCAACAATATTCCCGATGATTTGATGGCAAACGGGGCATATAGCGCTTTCCAAATCTTAGGAAATTACTTTGGTGTCGGTAACTTATTTATGATTATTTATGGTTTAGCAAATGCAGCTGGACAATCTGCTGCGTTAGCCTTCTCAATCGATGCACCATTGAAAATTTTATTAAATGATGCAGATCCAGAATTTGTTCCTCGTTGGTTAAGAAAACGGAATGCCAAAGGTACTCTAGTCAATGGATATTTACTAACGGGTGTCTTAGTAATTATTATCATCATCTTGCCAATCTTTGGTATTGAAAACATGAGTGAATTGGTTAAATGGTTGACCAACTTAAACTCAGTTGTGATGCCAATGCGTTACGTTTGGGTATTCTTCGCCTACATGATGTTGGTTAAACAAGCGAAAAAATTCAACTCTGAATACAAATTCATTAAGAATCCGAAAATTGCCTTTGTCGTTGGTCTTTGGTGTTTCTTATTTACAGCACTTGCTTGTATTTTAGGTATGATTCCAAAAATCGAATACGCTGCAAACCCAGGTTCTTGGATGTTCCAATTAGCTTCAAATATTATTACGCCATTTGTTTTAATCGCTTTAGGTATGATTTTACCAATGATTGCCAAACGCGAACGAGCAAAAGGAATCGAATAAAATTAAGCTACTCAACAGAAATGTTGGGTAGCTTTTTTAGTAATAGCTGCACTGAGATCTAAAAAAAAGAAAGCATGAATGAAGCTGTTACTTCATTCATGCTTTTTCAAGATGTAAAATCGGATAAGGTCGTCCATCATCATCAAGTGGCGAACGACTAGCTACCTTAAAACCATTTTTTTGATAAAAACGTAACGCCCGCGGATTGTCTTCGTTGACATCAATTTTGGTGATACCATCATCTTCCATTAGTTGTTGCAAAATTTGGTTACCATATCCTCGTCCAAAGTATTCTGGTGATAGAAATAGCATTTCTAAACTATTTTCAGCAGTTCCAGAAAAACCAATCAACTGATTTTCTTCCTGCCAAACTTTTAATTGAACATGTTCGAAATAGTGAGGCAAATTTTTTTCGATGGTTCTTTGATCTGTTTCTGATAAAAAATCATGGGTGGCTCTGACGGAGTCCCGCCATAAATTGATTAAGGCTGCTTCATCATTTTTTTCAGCTAAACGCCAAGTTAAAGTCATATTTTATTCTCCTTTTGAAAGATAGATTTGCTATTTAAATCAAGTTTTTTTGATTTAATTAAAATAAATAACTCTTCGATTGCTGGAACTACGCTTAAAAGAGCTAAACTATAGAAAATTGTCGCATATTTTAGAGAAAAAGGAAATAGCATAAAAATTGTTAGACCCATTAGTTTGTTTAGATAAGTATGTAAAAATGCCAAAGTTTTAAACTTATAAAACCCAATAAGAAGTGATAAAATTTTAACAAAAAAAGTTGGCAATAAAAATAGTAGAAAATTTATTGGAAACAAAGCTTGTGTGATGACCATCAGCAGTAAAGAACAGACAAAAATGAAATCGGCTAAGCTATCTAATATAGCCCCTTTTTCAGAAATGAAGTCAAACCTTCGAGCCATCCAACCATCTACCATATCTGTCAGACCACAAAGATAATAAAGTATCAGCCAAGTGACACTAAAAAAAGGCAGTCCGAATAATGGAATGGTTAATATTATTCTGCTGATAGTTAAAATATTTGGCAAATTTTTCATAAAGACTCCTTTAAAATAATTATCTTCAGTATAACGTAGCCCCTTAAAACTATCTTGTATTAACTGTAAAAAAATGCAGAAAAATGAAGGGATTGTTTTTATCTGCTATACTTAACTGAAAGTAGCGAGGGGAGGTTGGGAAAATTTATAGCTTGATTGTCTGTATTCAGATTGTAAGTTTCTTTTTGATTTTTAAAAAAGTTTCGGCTTATTCATTTACCATTGGAGAATTCATTATTTATCCTTTAATGATGATTGGTTTAGGTTTGATTTTTAGTAATAGATTCGGTGTTTGGAGCGCCTTGCTTTTTTTTGTGCTGTTTATTTTGATTGGCTTAAAAAAAGAAGGGAAGTTTCAGTTTATTATTGTTTTTTACGCATTATATGCTTTACTGATGAATTCTTTTTTAGGTTATATCGTTGCCCAACCTTTTGAGTATTTATTTTCGACTTTGGATTTTTTACCGCGAGACTTCTTGTATTTGTCAGTTGCAGTTACCCCAGCAATTTTAAATTATTTGATATTGGCGGCTTTAAATCATTGGCTGCCAGAGTATGCCATTAAGTCTTTACGGCAAGTGAGTAATTTTGCGATGGGAATTTTGACTTTAATTTTAGCTTCGGTAACTGGCTTACTATACACAATTTTGACGGTGGAAAATCAGAATCAAGCAGGTACTTGGTGGAACAACTTAATTATTATGAGTTTATTTATGGTGGTGATTTTTTCACTACTTTTGTTAAATACCTTTTATCAACGGCAAAGAAAACAAGAAATTCACGCCTTAAAAGAAGTACAATTGAGCCAATTGCAAGAATACACCAAACACATCGAAGCATTATATGAAGAAATGAATCATTTCAAGCATGATTATATCAATATTTTAAGTAGCTTGGATGACGGTATCAGAGAAAAAAATATGAAAAAAATTACGCAAACTTATCGGACTGTGATTGCGCCAACTAAGCAAAATTTCCAAAATAATCACTTTATGATTGCTCGCTTGAGTAATATTCTAGTTCCAGAAATTAAAAGCTTACTTTCAGCCAAACTATTGCTGGCCAAACAGCAAAATATTGAGGTGCAAATCGAAGTGGTGGCACCAATTACCGAATTTAATATGGATTTATTGTCTTTGATTCGAATAATATCAATTTTATTGGATAATGGGATTGAAGCCGCAGAGTTAACTGAAAATCCTTGGTTGAAGTTAGCAATTTTTGAAGAGGATGACACACAAATTATTGTAATCGAAAATAGTAGTCCTGAGATGGTGAATATTAAAAAAATTGCCGACAAAGGTTACTCTTCTAAAGGAATGAATCGCGGGATTGGTTTATACACTGTAAAAATGTTACTGGCTGAAACTCCTTATGTTTGGCTAGAAACTAGCAGTGAAACGATGAAGTTTTCACAAGTGTTAAAAATTATGGGGGACAAAAAGTGAATATATTTATTTTAGAAGATGATTTAATTCAGCAACAAAACCTACAACGAACCATTAAAGAACTGTGCCAACAAGAAAGAATTGTCTATCAGCATCTGATTGTCACTGCAAAGCCAGAAATCATACTAGAAAAAATTGCCTTAGCTAGTCGCCATAATCTTTATTTTTTAGATATGGAGATTGAAGACCATAAAGAAACCGGCTTAGAAGTCGCCCAAGCTATCCGCAAGAAGGATCCTTTTGGAACGATTGTTTTCATAACAACTCATTCTGAAATGGCACCGCTGACTTTTTCTTATAAGGTTTCAGCTTTAGATTTTATTGAAAAGGACCAATCCGCTGTAGACATTAGAAATGAGATTCGAGAATGTTTACTACTTGCTGAGGAAAGGATCGAAAAAAGTGTCAGTGATGATGCTTTTATTCTTAAAAACAAATACAGTAATCTACAAGTACCTTATTCAGATATTTATTATTTTAAAACGACAGGGACGTCTCATAAATTACGGCTAGTGACGGCAAAAAAAATGCTTGAATTTTATGGAGAATTAGCAGAGATTGAGGCCATGGATCAGCGTTTAATGCGTTGCCACCGGGCTTTTATTATTAATTTAGCTAATGTCGTATCTTTTGACCGCAGCAATAAAACGGTGTTATTTCCAAATGGGGATGAATGCCTTGTATCACGCCGTTTGATGAAAGAAGTTGCTCAGAAAATCAGCCAGTAAAGTTGAAAAACTTTGCTGGTTTTTTGCTGTTCAGGCAAGTTGACTGACCGTTTATGAAGTAAGCTATTTTCTCTAATACTTCTTAGCTATGCTAGGTTCAAGCAAGAGGAGGAGAAAAAATGACAGGCATGATTCAAATTAATCAAGTGAGTAAAAATTTTAAAGCTACACAAGTAGTTTCTCGAGTCAATATGACTATTAAAGAAGGAGAAATTTACGGTTTCTTAGGACCAAATGGCGCGGGTAAAACCACCATCATGAAAATGATTTTGAATTTAATTAAACCTACCACAGGAGAAATTCGGGTAGAAAATGAATTGATTCAGAAAAACTCTTATCAGTATCTCAAAAATATTGGCAATATTATCGAGACACCGGTTTTTTACCAGCAATTAACGGCTGAGGAAAATCTATCTCTTCACGCAGAATACATGGGTAAAACTTCTTCCGCCAAGATTTCAGAAGTTTTAAAAATTGTTGGCTTAGAACAAGTAAGAAATAAGTTAGTCACAGAATTTTCATTAGGAATGCGCCAACGTCTTGGAATCGCCCGTGCAATTTTAACTGAACCGAAAATATTGATCTTAGATGAGCCAATTAACGGTCTAGATCCGATTGGTATCAAGGAGATTCGTGAATTGTTATTGTATTTAAAGCAAGAAAAGGGGATGACTATTTTAATCTCTAGTCATATTGTATCTGAGATTGAATGGATTGCTGATACGATTGGTGTGATTGATCAAGGTCAGCTATTAAAAGAAGTCAGAATGTCAGATATACGGGCACAAAATACCTCTCATTTGATGGTAGAAGTCGATCAACCAGAAAAAGCATTAGAAATCCTACAAACAAAGTTAGGTATTCAAGATATGCAACAAACACATAGCAGGATCCAAATCTATGACCAGCAAGTCGATCAATCACTAGTCACTCAAATGTTAGTTAAAGCAGATATCCGTATTTTGAAAATAGAACAAAATCAAGAATCTCTGGAAGAATACTTCTTAAATATGATTGGTAAGGGGAAATAAAAAATGATAAAAATAATGAAACTAGAATGGCAGAAAAATCATTTGGCAAAATATATTAAAACAACCGTGATCAGCACAATTGTGATTTTTGCAGTTACGGCTTTTATGGCGATTGTTTCAAAAAATCAGTCGGAGTTAATGTTCACTGATTTTACAACTTATATGTCTTTTGTAAATATTATCATTAGAGTAGTATTTGTGATTTTCTCAGCGGTTTTATTGTCTCGTTTAGTAGTGGATGAATACAAAAATAAGACCATTCAAGTTCTATTTACTTATCCGGTTAATCGTCTGAAGGTAATGCAAAGTAAATTATATTTAATTGTTGGCTTTTGCTTTCTCAGTATTTTATTTGCGACGTTGGTGATCAGTTGTCTGACTTTATTGTTAAATCCAACTTTAGAATTATTTCCAAAAGCTATGACCAGCCAGGATATCGTAGAAACAATTCCAAGTCTGGCGTTAGTTTCATTAATGACTGCTTGTTTGAGTCTGATTCCTTTATATTTTGGCATGAAGAAAAAATCCACTTCTACCACAATTACGTGGGGTGTCATTATTGGATTATTAGTGAATGCGACAGTGTCTGATGGTAGTTCTACGGTGAATTTAGGGCAAATGCTGGTGGTACCAGTGATACTAGCTTGTGTAGGATTATTGATTGCTTATTTGTCATTTCGACAAATCAATAACCAAGATATTTTATAGGAGGAAGACAATGAATAAAAAGATGTTAATAATCAGTGGGATTTTAATGATTGTAGCCGGCTTTTTCGTTTGGAATCAAGTGTCATCTTCACAAGAAAATGATATTTTTAATTTATCTGAGGTTGAAATGATCTCAATTGATACGGAAGAGTGGGATGTAAATTTAGTCGAAACAAATAGCCAACAAATCAAAGTTTCAGCCGAAAACTTAAATCACGGTGACGGGGCAAAAGCGAAATTAGTCGATGGCACCTTGAAAATTCAACAAGGAACATCAAAAAATGGCTTATTCGGTGGTTTCAGTTTTAAAAATAATAGTCAGCTAACTGTCGAAATACCTGTGAATAATTATAAAAATTATCAAGTGACTACTCAATCAGGTGATATTTCTTTGAATCGAGTCAATTTAGCTAAGTCCAAGATTGAAAGTTCCACTGGTGATATTTATTTAAATAAAATTAGTGCACACGAAAATGCCAGCATCGAGACCAAAAATGGCGACATCGATTTGTCTTTTAAAACCAAGCCAACTGATTTAAAATTAAAGACTTCTGCTGAGTTTCTTGATACTGAACAGGATTTGAACGATTTTAACTCAGGCAAACAACAATTAGATTTGCGTTGTCCTGACGGAACGATGACCATCTATTAAAAGACCACAAAAAGTCAATTGTTTAGCTGACTTTTTGTGATCTTTTATCTATATTAAATTTAATAAATCGGATGGTTTTTTTAAAAAGTAATCTGCTTCTGTGAACATCGCTAAATCCAATGCCCCCCAATTAGCAACAGCAAATTTTATCCCATAAGCTTTGGCACTTTTCATATCATATAACGAATCACCAATATAAATCGTTTCACCTTTTTCGACGGACAACAAATCAATCGCTTTTTGGATCGGTTCAGGATGAGGTTTGTGATTTTCAGTATCAGATGCCGTGATAAAAACATCAAAATAGTGATTCAAATTAAAAATATCAAATTCAGTTTTCATTTCGTTACTGGTTTTAGAGGTAACAACCCCCATTTTAATTCCTGCAGCTTTTAATTTTTTTAAAATTTCTTCAATCTCAGGATAAACAGACACGTGTTCAGCGTACAATAAGACATTTTTATTCCATGCTTTTAACAGCTTTTCCAATTCTGCTTCATCAGCGGTAAATTCTTCCAAAGCAGCTCTTCCAGGAATTCCTAAAATATAGTTTAAATCTTCAATCTCTACTGACAGTTGCATTTCTTCCAGTAAGGTTTTTTGCAGGGAATGGGTCATAACATAAGCAGTATCAATCAAGGTACCATCAACATCGAATAAGATAGTTTTAAACATTTTCCGACTCCTTCGTATAGATAATTTTATTTTTGCCAATTTTTTCTGCTAATTCTCTAGAGATTTTTTGATCGGTCACTAGAAAATCAATTTCTTTAAAAGGATAGACTAAAAAGTTATGGGTCAAACCAATTTTGGTATGGTCACAAAGAAGTACGATTGTTTTAGCTTGCTGGCGAATCAAGGTTTTCATCGCAATGTCTTCATCATGGGCATAATAAATGCCTTTTTCGTCGATTCCGGCACAACTAAGAAAGGCGACCTCAATTGTATATTTCGATAGTTCTAAAAGAGGTAGCCCGCCAGTAACAGCCCGTGTTTCACGATTAAGCTTTCCCCCTAGCATTGTCGTTTGATAGAGAGTATTGCGTAGTAATTGATCGGAAATATCTAGCCCGTTTGTAAGAGTGTACAACTCTTTTTTTGTAGGTAGAAACTGAGGCATTAAAGAAACGGTTGTGGAGACATCAAAAAAAAGAGTTTGATTTTGAGTGATGAATGTTACAGCTTTTTTGGCAATCTCTTTTTTTATTTGAGTCAAATTGTTGGTGCGATCTAAAAAGCTGTCGATTTTGTTGAAGGAATCTTTTAGGCTAATTCCGCCGTAGTTTCTGGTAACTAATTGATTATCAGCAAGCTTAATCATGTCTCGGCGGGTGGTATCACGAGAAGCACCAGTCAGCGAAATAATGTCTTGTAAACTCAATGATTTTTCTTTTACCAATTGATCCATGATGAGTTGTAATCTTTTTTGCTGGTTCATAAAATTCACCATCTCTATTAAGTTAATTTAAGTATATTTTTATAATAAACTAAAATAGCTTAAAAAGATACAAAAAAATACTACACACGTTATGTAGTATTAAAAGCTGATTATTTATATTGAATCATTGCCGAATAACCCCAAAAACTGTGTTGATATTTAATATCGACAATTTCAAATCCCTGGGTGTCTATTTCTTTTAACGCCTCATTTATTTTTACGTTTAAGCGACTGGAACCCCAGGTACTCTCTACTAAGTATACTTGCATGAAAAAACTCCCTTCTATTTTTTTAATTTTATCGGAAATTTATTTATGATACAATCACAATTTTTTTCCATCAGAAAAATGCGATTGTTAGTAATGAGCAATTCTTTATTGATTTTTTTAAGGTAGTGTTATATTAAATTTATCGAGTGATAAATTTTTGATTAAAGAGGGGATATTTATGTTTTTAGCAATTAATGAAATTAGACATGCCAAGTTACGGTATGGTTTAGTAATCGGTGTGATGTTTTTAATCGCTTATCTAGTTTTTTTCCTAACAGGATTGGCTTATGGATTAGCTCAAGATAATCGAACCGCTGCAGATAAATGGCAGGCGGATGAAATTGTTTTGGCAAAGGATGCCAATGGAACTTTGGCAATGTCGATGATTCCACAAGAAGAGGCGGAAAAAGTCGAAGCGGGTAAAACAGCAATTTTGACGCAAACCGCAGGAGTTGTAAGTGTGGTGGGAAGTAATGCAGACAAAATTGATGTTAGTTTTTTTGGAATCAATAAGGATCAATTCCTGATGCCGAATATTGTTAGCGGAAAAGCTTTCTCTGGCGACAATCAAGCTGTTGCTGATATTAGTTTGAAAGAGGAATACAATGTCAAACTAGGGGACACGATTAAGCTTTCAGGTAATGATAAGAAATTAAAAATTGTTGGATTTACCGACAATGCAAAATTTAATGTAGCACCTGTGGTTTATACGACGATTCCCGCTTATCAAGAGATTCGTTTCGAAACCAGTGGCGTTAGTGACAATCCGCGAGTCAATGCGATTGTGACTCGTGGAGAAGTTAAAAATTTACCGGATGATTTGGAAAAAGTTAAAATGAGTACTTTTATCAATGATCTACCAGGATACAGTGCACAAGTATTGACTTTCGGCTTTATGATCGGTTTTCTGATTGTGATTGCGGCAATCGTGATTGGGATTTTTATTTATGTTTTAACAATGCAAAAAATTAATATTTTCGGAGTTTTAAAAGCGCAAGGAATTTCCAGTGGATTTATTGCTCGTTCGGTGGTGGCGCAAACCTTTATCTTAGCTTTTGTCGGTGTGGCGCTAGGATTATTAGGTACAGTCGGTACATCATTAGTATTACCAACAGCCGTTCCATTTCAAGGAAATTGGCTCTTTTATGGCGGCATTAGTTTGATGATGTTATTAGTAGCAATCCTGGGGGCCTTTTTCTCGGTCCGAACGATTGTTAAAATTGATCCGCTAAAAGCGATCGGGTAAAGGAGACGAAAAAATATGGCAGCAATAACATTTAAAAATGTTGAGAAAAAATTTCAAGATGGTGATCAAGAAATTGAAGCCTTAAAAGAAACTAATTTTCAAGTAGAAAAAGGCGAATTTGTAGGTATTATCGGACCTTCTGGCTCTGGTAAAAGTACGTTTTTAACTCTAGCAGGTGGCCTACAAACACCTTCAAAGGGTGAAGTCTTAATTAATGACGCAGCCTTCAGCGACACGAAAGAAAAGGAACGAGCGAAATTACGTTTTAAAGAAATTGGCTTCATTTTACAAGCCTCAAATTTGGTTCCTTTTTTAACTGTCAAAAAACAATTAGTTTTAGTCGATAAAGTTAATAAAGCTAGTCAAATTTCGGTTGGTGAAAAAATGTTTGAACAACTAGGGATTGCTTCGCTGAAAAATAAGTATCCAGAAGAGCTTTCCGGTGGAGAACGTCAACGTGTAGCGATTGTTCGAGCATTGTACAATGATCCTTCAATTATTTTAGCAGATGAACCCACTGCTAGTTTAGATTCGGAAAAAGCCTTTGAAGTCGTAGATATTTTGGCACAAGAAACCAAAGAAAAAAATAAAGCAACTTTAATGGTTACTCATGATACCCGTTTGATTGAAAAATGTGATAAAGTATTTGTGATGAAAGACGGTGTTTTAACCGAGAAAAAGTGAGTGGAAACGATGGTTCAAAAATATAATAAAGATACAGAACAAAAAATTTTGGCGGTAGGCAACGAACTTTTCATGGAGCAGGGCTATTATGCAACCTCAACCCGGCAAATTGCCAAAGCTGCTGGAATAACTCAACCGAATTTGTACCATTATTTTAAAGACAAGGAAACCTTGTATGTTGCAGTAATTGAAAAATTATTGACTGAAGTAGGAGAAGATTTAAGCGGAATTCTCCAGCAACATTTAGATTTTCAACAATCCTTAGAAGCGATGGCGAATTATTTGATGACTACCCATTATTTCGATTTAAATCGGATGCTACAGGATTTGGCGAAATATATCACACCAGTTACCCGTTACCAGATTTTCTCATTATGGAAAGAAAATTATCGCCAACCTTTTGAAGACTTGTTTCAAAGGTATGGTCACGAGATGCGTAGCCAAATTTCACCAGAGCTAGCGGCGAGACATTTCTTCTTTGTCCTATCTCCGTATATCACGCAAAAAGAGCAGGCTATTGATGAAGGTTTATCTAGCCAGACGATTGTTGACCTTTTTCTCCACGGTATTATTGAAAGCTAAAAAGAACCGACCATCTGTTATTAATAGATGGTCGGTTTTTATTTTAATAATTAAGAAAAGGTAAAGAAAAATATAAAATCTTCTTCTCTGCTCTTTTATATTAACATATTTTTGTCCGAATTTCAAGATTGTATAAATTCTTGTTTTATGATATTTAGTCTGTAGAATGGGGGGATGATAGATGGGGAATTTTGATATCACGTTATTTAATCAGGTTTTGCCAGTAACTATTAAAAAAGTTGAAGACGAATTAAATCAATTAACGGTAAAAAAAGGTTTTGCACTTCAGGCAGCCGAGGTAGAGAACTTATTGGTAGAAAGAAATCAACTTTTTTTAGAAAACCATCTGATTGATTTTGGCTTAGACAATGTGATTTATTTGGCTGAAGAAATTTTAAGAGAAGAAGTCTGGGGTAAGCGTGATTTTTTAGAGAAATTAGCTGACGTAATGGAGATTTTTTATTATCTGAGAGGCAACGAAAATCAGTCTATCTCAGATGATGAATTAATTGAGGGCATTGGTAAAGTCGCAGCCTTTTATGAAGGAAATATGGATCGTGTAAAAGGTTATTTTGAAGACCATTCTTTTTTAGAAGTGGAGGGTGAGTCATGGGAAATGGATTAGTTCGCCAAGACCAAGAACATCAGGATTTATTAAAAGAATTAATCATGAAACGATTAAGTGGCTCGACGGTCTTACCGATTGAGGAGATTCAAAATATTCAAATGTCCTTAAATTTTGTTTTAAGTAAAGGTGAATTGTCAAACAGTTTAAAACAACAATTTGAATCAGGTAAAAATGAACTACAGCGAAAAATCACCGACACTGAAAAGTTATACAAGCACATAATGGAGAATCTTGAAGACTATGGTGTCTTGGCAATCAGAGAATCACTCATGAGTTTTGCTGATTTTTTTAAACAGTACCAACTAGATTTTACAGCACATCAAGTCAATGGACTATCTTTAGATTATTTGCTGGCGCAACCAGTTGATGATCAGACCTATCAAGGAATTGATTTTGTAGAAAACTACCTGACAAGATTTAACATAGAAGCTGATTTCTTAAATAAGTTTCCCAAAGAGCGACTTTTGTTACTATTTCAAACAGCTAGTCACCAATTGGATTACGACTATCAAATTGACGTCAACAATTTGTTTGAGTTGGTCTTCTTCCAATTCTTAGCTAAAAATTTGTCGGGAATCAATCTTCATTTTTGTTAAGTTCATTTGAAATAGCCTATCTGTGGGGGAATAAAAGTAGTTTTCTGTTAAATAGTCGTCTTTTTTTGGAAGAAATAAATAACGAATATTATTTCTTTGTGTTTGAAAAATTCGTTGCTTTCATTACTGGCTTGCAAAATGAAACAGCTTTAGGAAATTTATTCATCACACTACCAACCGAAACTAATACGTTATCGGTTAATCCACCGATGTCCGCTGTGAAATACAATCAATTACAAGAAAAAATAAAAAAAGGTATAGCGACAAAAGAAATAGCAAATTTTCTAGAAAGTCCTTATGATTTATTGGAGCTGGTAGAAGATGAAACGATTTCTCCTAAAAATATAATTGCATTGATAAATGAAATTGCTTTTCCTTTATTTGCAGCTTTTGTCTTACTGATTCGGAAAAAAGAACGTCAAGATTGGCATACCATAGTTGATTTACGAAAGCTGTTAGACATTGATACAATTACTCTCGGTATAAAATCACGAGCAGAAAAACTAGAATTAGAGGAAGTAGAGGGATTAACGATAATCTTACAAAAATTTGAATTAGATATGACTGATTTTAATTAAAATAATTGTTTTACTCATTCTGTTAAAAGGTTAAGGGAGAAAGTTGCCCTTAATCTTTTTTTTTGAGAAATGATCAAGTAAAAGTTAGCTCTGAATAAATATTTTTAGTGGTAAAATATTTATTTGTCAGATTTCCATTTTAAATTTTGGAAATAAATTTTAATATTCCGAAATTTTAAATATTTATTTTATTTTTTGAAAATATTATTATTAAAACACTGTTTTTTACTAATTACAGGTGTTATAATAAATTACAAATGATAACGAATACATTTTTTAGCTTGCTTTTATTAAGGATTTATTAGTTTTGCTTTAGAATTATATTGTGGAATAATAGCTTGTTTTTTTGTCCTTTGATTGAAATTGTCAGTTAATCAGTGTAGCAAGTTCAGTTTTTTTGTCAATTCAGTTCATCTGTTTGTAACTGCATCTATCAAATAAAAATTTACAACTGGTGAAAATATTTCACTTAAACTTGCTCTGAATGTGCTAGTTGATGTGGATAATAGAAACTTTAGTCATAATTTTGAAAGAGAGTATTTTTACAAGGTAAATTATTTACGGATGGTATAACCTAAATTCATGAGAGCGTTTCTTCACAATGAATCAAGCCAAATTTGAAGTAGGTCATTCAATCTGGTTGATAAAAAGAAGGAGAGGGCTTCAGCTAATCAAATAATCCTATTTATCGAATTTCAATCTTAATTTCAGTGATACCGGCAGTCATCATCATGTATTGGGAAAAGTTGCAATAAATTGATTAATTAATTTTGGGTAATTATCAAAAAAAATCGCGCTTTACGGAAAATAATGCGTATTTATTACTTGAGGGTAATTTTAACTGCCCTTTAAAAAAAACGAAAGTAGGTGGCCGATATGTGCCGAATTTTATTATTAACCAAGTGTGTCTTCGCTGAACAAGAATTAGAAGAAAAAATCCGTCAGTTGGGACATGAAGTGCTATCTAGCACAAGCTTATTAAAGTCTATTCTGCAAGAACGTTTGCCAGAATGTTTTTTACAAGAATTTCAGATTGTTTTGCTGAGCGAATCCATTACCAATGGTGAAAATTTTGCCGTGGTAGAAAAATTGCAAAACAAAGCGAGTTTAATTGTTCAACTAAGTGAAAAAAATCATCAAGCGGAACAAAAAAAATCTGCTGTGACTGCTTACCTTTCGCCAAATGCACCATTAGAGGAGGTCCGAGAGATGCTTCATCTAGGAGAAAGTAAAAAAAATAATTATCCAAGTGGTCAAGAAATTCTCCAACAATTATCATTGACTAAACGAGAGCAAAAATTGCTACAAGAATTAGTTCGAGCTGAAAATAAAGTTCTCTCACAAGAAGAATTGGCACATCAAATTTGGAACAAAGAACAGTTAGACAATTCAGCAAAATGCCAAATGTCTACTTTAATCAGAAAAATCAGGGACAAGATGGAGTATGCTGGTTTCGACAGCTCATTATTACAAACAGCTCGTGGGGAAGGTTATGTGTTACGATCAAGTTGAATGTAAATTTGTTAAAGATGTTTTGTAGTAAAAAATCAGTAGTTATTTTAATAAAATAAATCGAAGAATCTCGGGTATTGCCCGAGTTTTTTTTGTTATTTTAAAACTTCATCGTAAATTCTATGACGAAAGTATGAATTTTTTCTAAAATAATTGGTATTGGTATAGAGGCAAAAGCTTGATTTTATAGTGGTAAAAGTTATGGAAAATTTTATATGCAAAGATTTAAGGAATTTTAGTTAAAAATTAGTGTTCGTTGATCCAAATTAGTGATTTTTTTATGACTTCTGGTATAGTTATTTTGGCATTCGAATACTATCGCAGAAAGAAGTGGTTTTACGTGAATCGAATCAAACAAGGCTTAAAGAATCGTTGGAATATTTTATTAATTGCCGGCATTTATTTTTGGGCTAAAACAATTTTGGCTTATTATATTGACTTTTCTTTAGGTGTCGAAGGTTGGATTCAGACGGCAATCTTATGGATTAATCCAATCGCCACGATGTTGTTACTATTTAGTAGTTTTTTATATATAAAAAAATTGAAACCAGCTTTAATTGTATTGTGGCTAGCAGATTTATTGAATACCTTGGTGTTGTACATCAATATTATTTATTATCGTGAATTTACTGATTTTGTGACAATTAAGTCAATTTTAGGGTTTTCGAAAGTTTCTGAGGGAATATCGGGTAGTTCTTTAGCTTTGATGCGCATTCACGATATTTTCTATTGGTTAGATATTTTTCTATTATTAGCAGGAATTATTTATTTATTTGTTAAAAAAGTAGATATCACATCAAAACCAGTCAAAAAAACAGCCGCAGTTGCAGTAAGTATCTTTTCAGTATTGTTTTTTACAGTTAATTTATCAGTTAGCGAAGCCAATCGACCTCAGCTTTTACAACGAACTTTTGATCGAAATTATCTGGTGAAATATTTAGGTTTAGATACTTTTACAGCCGTTGATGGTTTTAACACAGCAAAAGCCAATGAAGTGAGAGCTAACGCATCTTCTGGTGATATCAATGATGTATTGAATTATACGAAAAGTCATTATGCTGCTCCAGATGAAAGTAAATTTGGGATTGCTAAAAACCGCAATATCATCGTATTGCATTTAGAAAGTTTCCAACAGTTTTTGATTAATATGAAGGTTGATGGCCATGAAGTTACACCGTTTTTAAATAGTCTCTACAATGATGATCAACAAACGTTGTCTTTTGATAACTTTTTCAATCAAGTTGGACAAGGGAAAACTAGTGACGCAGAAAACATGTTGGAAACTGGTACCTATGGCTTACCACAAGGTTCATTATTTACTCAGCTAGGTTCTGACAATACTTTCCAAGCGGCACCAGCCATTCTGAATCAAACGGAAGGTTATTCTAGTGCAGTTTTTCATGGAAATGTTGGCAGTTTTTGGAATCGGGAAGATGTTTATAAAAATCTAGGTTACCAAAACTTCTTTGATAAATCTTATTTTAGTTCGGATGATGAAACATTAGGTTATGGTATTTTAGATAAAGACTTGTTGCGGGAAAGTGTGTCTCATCTTGAGCATTTACAACAACCTTTTTATACGAAATTTTTAACAGTCACTAATCATACACCGTATTTAACCGATAATAGTAATTTTGATTTTCCATCATTAAATACTGGCGATGAGGTAGTCGATAATTATGTACGAACGGCTCATTATCTTGATCAAAGTTTAGAACAATTTTTTACGTATTTAAAAGCTTCCGGAATTTATCAAAAATCAATTTTCATGATTTATGGTGACCATTACGGAATTTCGGATACGAACAACCCTGATTTAGCTGAAACTTTGGGTAAAGATAAAGCAAGCTGGGATAGTTATGATAATGCAATGTTGCAAAGAGTGCCTTTGATGTTTCATATACCTGGCTATACAGGTGGAGGTGTTCAACACCAATATGGTGGAGAAATTGATGTGTTGCCAACTTTATTGCATTTAGTTGGTGTTGATACAAAAAATTATGTTCAATTTGGGAGCGATTTGCTTTCTGAAAATCATGATCAAGTTGTTGCTTTTAGAAATGGGGATTTTGTAACGCCTCAATATACTGAGCTAGGTGGGAAAACTTATGATACCAATACTGGCGAATTGATCGATTCACAAGCTGCAGGTATTGAAACTGAGATCCAAAATGAGCAACAAAATGTCAAAAAAGAACTAGAACTTTCTGATAAGTTAAATGAAGAAAACTTGTTACGATTTTATACACCAGAAGGATTTACAGCAGTTGATCCTAAATCCTATAATTACAAGAATCTAGATCAACAAAATGAAGACAAGGAAAAACAGCTTGGCGCAAAATCCACCAGTATATTTTCTGAGAATAATGATCAGACGACTATTAATTTATATCCAACAGATAATAGTACTGAAGAATAATATAGCTAAATCAGCCTTTGAATAAAAGGCTGATTTTTTAATAAAAAACAATATAGTTTTTTTGGAAAAAGAAATAACTATTCTGTAAATTAGATTATAAATAAACATAAACGTTTTTTTATAATAGAAGTATTGTTTGTTGGTGATAAGTTTCCTTACAGATAAATACATTTTTTGCTGACGCTATAATTTTTAGAATTTATCTTTTGTACATAGGAAATAATTAGTAATTCTTCAATGAATAATTACTAAAAAATAGAGATCATTTCAGAATAAAAAAAAATTCTAAGGGATCGTTAATAATTTTTTTTCGTTATTGTAATTTGTTGAGTGTTTTACTGGATTTTTTTTAAAAGATATCATATTATAACAGAAGCCTCCTGTTGTTTCGTTACAAAAACAAACTGTAGGTTCGGACAGCTTCTTAATTGAAGCTGTCTTTTTTTGTATTCAATTTATATATTTTTGGATGAAGGGAAATTAGCTCAATAAGTCAATCATTCAATTGATTCCATTTGAATAGGTCAATCGGATTGAAAAAATAGCTTTAGATCTAATAAACAAAAACGTAACTGTATTCTCCTAAAGAAGAAGCTAAATTTCTAAATAATTGACAAAACTTTATCAGCCTAGTTTTTTATAAGTCAGAAGTATTTCTTTTGTTACTAATATTACTTACCTTTGAAAAATACAAAAGTTTCAAATAATATGTATATTTTGTTTAATTATGAATAAAAATAGACTATTTCATGATTTTAAATTAGAAATTCCCGGAATTAGCTTTTTATCTCAGAAAAGAATAGACGAAATATGACATTTAGATTACAATTATTTCATTGATGTGACTAAAGCATCAAATAAGATAGGAGAGAGGAAGATTTTTATGCGATTAGGAATGAAAAGTGGTTTATTAGTCGGGCTTTGTTTAGTTGGATTACAAGTACAAGTGGGAGCAGTTCAATCATATGCAAGTGAAGTTACAAGCGAGCAACAACCACAAATTACAGAAAATCAAAGCAATTATGAACAAGAGAAACAGGAAGCTTTAACAGCTGGTTATACTTTGGAACAGTTCGAAGCAATCATGGCAATACCTGATTTTGCTTCAGATTCAACCGCTCAAGTTTTTTCTGCTACTACTCGAGCAGCAGCGACCGATCAACAAAAAGTTGTTAATATGGCTCAAGCACAAGTGGGTAAACCTTTTGGCTGGGGAGCTGTTGGACCAAATGCATTTGACGCGTCTGGCCTTGTACAATATGTTTTTAAAAATGCGGTTAACATGAGCGTTCCAGCTCCGACTACATCCCAAGAAAGAGTTAGTAGAGATGTTAGTATGAACGCCTTACAACCAGGAGATTTATTGTTCTGGGGGAACAAAGGAAATTCTACTAATGTTGCCATCTATATTGACAATGGTCAATATATTCATTCGCCGGGACCAGGTCAAACAGTGAAAGTTGGACAAATTGCTTGGTATCGACCTGATTTTGCTAAGAGAGTTTTGACAGATACACCGAAAAAGCGTCCAAGTATAGATGGGCAACAAGCAAATGAAAGATATGTTTTCAGATTATACAATGGTTACGAAGGCAACCATCATTACACACAAGATTTAGGTGAAGCAACGAATTTACAAAATGTTGGCTGGAACTATGAAGGTGTTGGCTGGGCTGCACCAACGACTGGCGATACCGTTTACCGTTTGTACAATCCAAACAATGGTCGTCATTTCTATACATTAAGTGCTTCAGAACGAGATTGGTTAGTAACAGTTGGTTGGAAGAGTGAAGGTGTGTCATGGAATTCTGGCGGAAGCGTTCCTGTATATCGTGTATACAATCCAAATGCAACCGGTAGTCAGGATAGTCATGTTTACACAACCAATGCTGGCGAAAAAAATAATTTGGTTCGCTTAGGTTGGAGAGATGAAGGAACTGCTTGGTATGCGGTTCGTTCTTTACAATAAGAGATTAAAAAAAGAAGTCCTCGAATTTTTAAGCCTCTAAAATAGGATGCACTCACTGCGTCCTGTTTAGAGGTTTTAATTATGCTCGATAAAATGAAAAAAGGAATCATTGGACATCAAAAAGCTAGTAAGATGACCGATTTGAGATTAGTAGTGCTAGTAACAGGAATTGTCAGTCTGTCGAATAAATGTAAAAAATCATCAGTCATAAATGAGTACAATAAAAAGCCCACAATTGGGCTTTTTATTGCATACGAATATCTAGTTCTCTAACAAATTCATCTTCGTTAATAATTTTAAAATCTTTGACGATTAAATGGTTTTCATCATCGGAAGGATCGAAAGACCCTTTTACAGAAATCAAATATTTGTTATTATGCAACATTAAAAATTTCATGCTGACAAAAAAATTACCGATGACACACTTAATTGTCCCAGATTCTGTTTCTAAAGTGAATCTTGCTAGAGAATCTCGTATTTCGACATTTGTGAGTAATCCAACGTAATTTTTCATATTTCCACCTCGTCAATTATTCTATAATATGAGAATATTTTTTTGAAGTAATAAGACGTTTTTTTAAAAAAATTAAAAAATAATATCAGTTATTTTAATATGTAAATATCACTATTATATGGTTTTTATATAGATACGAAAGAATATAAAATAGATATGCAATAGGATTTAAGTTGTTTTAATTTTGTTATTTAATATATTTTGAAAAACATTATATTGATAATTTTGACGAAAAAAGCATTTAGACGTCCTAATAAAACAGTTCTAAGCGTATTTTTTGAGAGTATAATTATGTTTGTCTGTAATGTGGAATTCTAGTTAAAACTAAATTTTTTAATTGGGAGATAAAGGTTCAGGTCTTACAGAAGAAATATATTAAAACGCCCAAGCTAATTGCTTGAGCGTTTCAGTTTGTAGAATTAGGTTCGTCGAGTGTTTTTTTACAATAAACAATTAAACTAAGTTTAAAAGAGAAACCATGATATAAACGGATAACAATAAGGGAAGATAACTTATTTTAATCAACAATCTAAATCATTGAAAGACGTTGTTTAAAAAATGTCGTAAACCTTCAGTGTATATTTCTGGATTCGTATCAAATGATTTGCCATGGATAGCGCCATCAACTACTAGTTTTTCTTTGTATCCAGGACTGGCATTATACATGTCTTCCATGTGGCTAATAGGTATAAAATCATCCGCACCACCATGAATGAATAATTTTGGAACATCTGTATTTTTAGCACTTTCTATTGGAGAAATTTGATCGATACTAAAACCTAATCTAGACTCAGTTCTTTGACTGATTTGATTTACTAATTGTTTAAAATCAACATTTTTTATTATAGGTAATAATTCTGAAAACCAAGAAAAAGCTTGTAGCATTTCCTCATGCAAATCAGCATACCCACAATCTTCAATATATGCAACAACATTAGGATGTGGAACATTTTGTGACAGTACCGTGGTGGATGCTCCCATCGAAACGCCCATTAATACGATTTTTTGATCGCTATTGGTTCGATTGACTTCATCATTAATCCACATATTTAAATCATCTTTTTCGTAGTATCCAAAAGTAATATATTTACCATCGCTTCCGTTTACTGCGCGACTGCTAATTAATAGGACATTAAATCCTTCTTCTGAAAAGAATTTGGCTTGTTTTATCAACTCATATTTTAATGCACGATAACCATGATGTAAGATAACAGTTTTATCAGAACCGTTATCAATATAACGACCTCGGAGCGTTATTGGATTGCTTACTTCTTCGCCATTTTCTTTTCGATATGTTTCTGTTGTAGTGATTGTTCGATCGCTAGTATTTTCTAACTTTTCATACCAATTTTTTGCATACCAGTCAACACTGTCTATTTCGGGATTCTCTTTAATTTTTAAATCATCAAATAAATTCATAATTGGAATATCTGATTCAAAAATAACTCGAAACATCAAATTTGCTACAATAGAAGGGGCTTCTTGTTCAGATAATGTGGTACCTTGAATAATATTTTCTTCTGCTTCTGACAATTCTTCTTCAAAATCATTAATGATTTCTTCGCGATTATCCAGTGAGAAATCTTCGGTAGCTTGGGCATTTGAGCCGTTAATAAAGAATAAACTACAAACAGCGAGGCAAAAAAACATTCCTTTTTTCATAACATCACCAATCCTTTTTTTAATTATTAATTTCTTAATCAATCAAAATTAAAAGTTTCGAGTATCTAGATCGTTATAAAAAATTTATCAGATAGCGCTTACAAGAACAATGGAAAAAATTACCGTAACGTTACGGCAACTTTTTATTTTTTAGATAAAAATTTAGAATGACCGTTCTAATGGATAGCGTATTAAAAACATCCGCTGCCTTTCCTATCTCAAACTTATATCAATTGGGTAGATATTTTTTTGGGTAAGTTACGAGTTAAAAGAAATTAATAAATTGAAATAATCAAAGGGTGTTCAAAAGACCTTCAAAAAAAATCCGCTAAGCGTCAGTAGAAAAGGCTCTACATCAATGCTTAGCGGACATCATATTCTATTTGGCGGGAATGTGTAGGTTTAAAATGTTATTTTAATTAGTTTGGAATAGCATGGAAAACACTGTTGAAATAGGATTCTTCATCTAGCGTATTTAAATAATTATCAATGATTATAGGCGCGTCCGTGGTCAAAACCGTAGTCAAAAAAAAGTGTAATAAATAACGTCGTATTGTTATTAAAAGTCGACGTATTTTGCTAGTTTTTGGACTGTTTCTCGTTTTCGTTCTTCGGTCACATGGATGTATAAATCTATAGTGATTTGGACGGAAGCGTGACCTAACCTTAATTGCACATCCTTAATAGTTGCGCCTGATTCAAGAAGAGTCGCGTTCGTATGTCTAAATCCATGGATGGTAATCCTCTTCAATTGGTATCAATCGATAATTGAATTAAGCCTTTTTCTTGGTTGTGAATGCTGTACGAATTCATTTTCTTTTTAAAAGAATACTAGCTGTTTTGCATGCATAGTATTATTACCAATCTTCAAGAGATCTTCTCTTTGAATTTTTCTCCATTCTTTTAAGATAGAGATTTTTTTATCATCTGTTAGAATTTCCCGCCAAGAATTTCTAGTTTTAGGATGTTCAATATATAATCGTCTGTTTTTCCACAGGTTCAAAGTTTTGGTGACCTTAATCATCTGATTGTCAAAATCAATATCTTCCCAATATAAACCCAAAGCTTCACCTTTACGCAATCCGGAGAAAGCTAAGGTACGAAAAAAGACCTACTTTTTAAAAGATTCTTTCTCTGCAATAGATAGGAATTATTCTAGTTCTGCCTTAGTAAAGAAATTTAGCCGTTCACTATCATCGACTGATTTTCTTATCTTAGGAATAATGATTTTGTTAAAGGGATTTTCTTTTGCATAATCCAAACGAATTGCATAATCAGAGATTCGAGATGCATTGCTAATGATCTGTCGATACAAAGCATATTTATCAGCGACAGTATTCCCGAATCTTTGAACCGCAGCAGGTTTAATTTTGTTGATTTTTAATTTTACAAAGGAGGGAAGAATTACTTTCTCATAAATCTGTTTGGTTTTTACATAAGTGCTTTCTTTAACAGTTCGCTCGTAGTTAACAAGCAATAGATTAGTCACTGCTTGATAAGTCAGTTCGTGCTTAGTTTTAATTGTGTCAGGATTAAAATTTATTTCTAATTTCTTGTAAGCTGCGATTGCGTCTTTCTTAGTGGCAAATCCTCGCCTAGTAGTGCGGCATTCTTTTCCAGTTGATTCATTAATTCCTAAGTAAGCTTTAAAGGACCAAGCTTTCTCGCCGTTCTTTTTTGTATATTGCTGGAATTGTGTCATAATCATTCTCCTCATCATTGCATAGGCAAGCATAGATAAGATATAATAATTGAAACATTTATGTTATCACATCCACTCAAACTTGGTAGGGGCGAGGGGTGTGTTTTTTAATAATGTTTGGAAATTATGCTGTCTTTTTTTTGTTAATAAAATAGAACAATGCTATTGAACCAATTGTGATTGGTATACCGAGAATAAAGTAAGAGCTTGATTCACTACCTGTTTGTGGTAAAGTTTTTGAAGTGTACGATGGCTTACTTAAGCTACTAGTAGCACTCGGAACAGTATTACCAGTTTCAGTTGAAGCTATTTTATCTCCTAAAATGGTTACATCACTAGATGCAAATACTTTATCTTGATAACTAAACTCTACACGGTATTTACCTGGCAATGAAATATTAATAGCTCCAATATTTTTATCGCTATTTTCAGTAGAAGCTCTTAATCCGTTAAGTACTGCTTGATTTTCAGTCATTACTGAAATTCTGTCCACAGTTGTCTTACCAAGAAGAGCATTAAGATCGTAGTGATATACTTCAGCATCAGGAGTCACATAGACGAAATAAGATTTAGTTATTTTAATTTTTAAATCAGCTTTGTTACCATTGAAGGTAACTGAATTTAATAATTGCTCATTTGACAGAACTTTTCCTAGTTCGACATTAAATGTTTGATCTTTAGAAGATAATTCTATAAGTGGAGCTTCGGAAGTTGAAGAGGTTGACTCTTCGCTATTTGATGAACTGTCTGACGAGCTTTTACTAGATTTGTCCTCAGTATCTTTATTCACGGCTAGTACATCAAGCATTTCAGGAACTGAATTATCGATATAGAAAGCTGAGTTAGCTTTAACTGAGTCTACTTCAATTTTTGGCACTCTTACTTTTACACTTTTATTGACATCATTATCTGGAACAGCAATGTAATCAACTTGATCTTCAGCTAGATCTTTATAGAAATCTTCATTTTCTTGAGCATTTTTTATATATTCAATTTGTTGAGCTTTATTAGGTTCGAATATTTCAGTATTGTATTTTTTCTTGGCAGTTACTCTTCGCTCAGAAGTACTAGTCAAAGGTGTCCAATGACCATCCTTAAATTCAAATGTATCAACACCATCCCCTACATCGCGATTCCATACATCTTGATTCTTTACATTTTCAGTAGGTTGCTCTATAGAAGTATATACTTCAGCAAAAACTGAAACATTGCCACTTAAGAGTAGACACAGTGAAAATAATAAATAGAAAATCTTTTTCATTTTTACATCCCCTAAAAAATATTTTTTATTTAAAAGTCTAATCCAAACAATTCTTTGCAAGAAACTAGACTTAAAAACCCCTTTTATTTCTTTTTCCTCATGTTTCTAACAAATATAATTATGGCGACTACACATAAAATCCCACCGACTGCAAAAGGTAGGAAGTATGCGATATCTAAAATATCGAATCCTAGCAAAAGGATCACCTTCTCTTTGTATTATTTTTTGTTGCTTTTGTATAGATAAATTAATACGGCTATAACTATAATTGCGCCGCCAATCCATGGCAAAGCGCTCATGATTTTTTCTCCGGTATTAGGTAGCATGCTAGGTTCCTCCTCTCTGAGTTTATATTTTGTAAAATGAATGTTACATCTCGGAAGGTTACATTATAAGGACCTGAATTAGTAGCGCCAAAATTCATAACGATAGTAGCATTCATACCTGCAGCAATAATATTGGGAATATTGTTAGAGTAACTACTTGAATCAAATTCAGCTAAGGATTTATTCCCAACGTATAAATCGAATTATTGCGCATTGAAACTGATAGGGGAAGAACTAGTATTTTCAACAGTTGCTGTTACTCGTACAGGGATTACGCCTTCAGAATAATCATTATTCAGTCCTATAGGTGCATTCTCGACTACAGAGTTTACTGTGATTTTCTCACTACTTTTGAAGGTTACATATTCACTTAAGGAGAAAGTTTACGACGATTCACTATTATAATATTTTTCATAAAAATTCTCAAATGTAATATCATCATCTGAACTTTCCTCTTCATAGAAATCTTCCTCGTCAATGTCATCATAATCTTCTTCATCCTCAATAATATCTTCCTGATTTTGGGAGTCATTATTTTGTCTGCTGTCACTACCAAGTTCGCTACCAACAAAAACCCAAAGCAACAGTGATTAAAGCTAAGATTATCCATAAAACAAGATTTTTGAAATCACTATTATCTTCCCTTTCTTTTATTTAATCTCCAATTTCCTAATAATATTGTTAGAAGCTATTTCAAAATGAGATGGATATTTTTTAGTCCACGTTGCAGCGTGGGCTTTTTTATACAAGTCATGCTCCCAGCCGAGCCCCAAATTGAATTCTTCAACAAGTAGAGAATAATTATATTGTCTTCCACTTTAATTTATTAAATAATTGATCATAAATGAATCTGCATCATTTTCCATCTTTATGCGAAAAATAGTTTTTTTGTACAATTCATAAAAGGCGGTGTGATCAACAGCATGTTTGTTTTCGTGCAAAATTCCTTTTTTGCTCAATAAGACTGATACTGTCATTTACAAACATTGTTTTTAATTTTGGAACATAAAAGCCAAAGAGTCTTATTTTGTAAAAGACATTACAATCACGTTTTTTTCTAATAACTCCACAATATCATCCATAGTAACAACCTCATTTGCTTTTTCTGCCAGCTAAAAATTTTCTCACTGCTTCCTTATCAGCTTCTGTTAACTTTTCTCCATTCCAGCTCATCACACCATCAAGAACATCATTCAAATCCGCACCAGATATAAATGAAGAGGAATTTGTTTTTTCGCTTGATCTATCAAGCAAATAATCTATAGAAACGTTGGAAAAGTCTGCGACTTTTATTGTAACGGCGCAGAATTGTGAAATGAATGCAGATAAAGACTTCCACGATGCAGTGATAGAAGGTATCGAAGAAATCAAACAAGCTCTGGGATATTAATAAAATTAGATTACAGATTTGGAATTCATCTTGAAAAAAATCAATCTTGATATTAACTTATAAATAACCTCTGTTGATATATTTAGTCAAAAATATATATAAATTTACTTGAAAATGGTGTTTTTTAAGCTATAATGAGAAAACATAAAGGAGTGCGATATATGGAGAAGTTTATATTAGGGTTAATTTTTGTTATAGGTGTTATATTTGCAGTGACAATAAATGTGAGTGATGCTGAGGCTACATTGGGAACAAAGCCAATTTATCGAATGTACAATTTGAATACAGGGGAACATCTTTTTACACCAAGTGATCGAGAGTGTTCTTTAATTTTAAAACTTGGATGGGTATCAGAAGGGGTTGCTTATTATGCCCCGGTTGAGCATTCAGGAAATGTTCCTAGTATAAAAAGACTTTATAATACTGCGGCTGACGACCATCATTACACCGTCAGTAATGAAGAAGTGGAATATTTGGTATCTCAAGGTTGGAAAAATGATCAAATTGAGTATAGTGGTGCTGGAAGTAATGGATTGCCGGTGTATCGTCTGTACAATCCCAATTCAACCACTGGAACCCATCATTTTACTCTAAATACTATTGAGAGAAGAGGATTACTCAAACTTGGCTGGATTGACGAAGGAGTTGCATTTAAAGCTCTGCTTCAATAATAGAAGAGAATGTACAAAGAGTATTTAAAAAGAATAAAAAAATTTAGGTATGTCTCAAAAATCTGTTATAGATTTTATGGAACATACCTATTATTGTATTTGAAAATTATTAAGTATATTTAAAGTCGAGTACTACAGGTACATAATAAATTAGGGGTTATGATTTTTATTTTAGAATTAATTCTGATAGTCTATGACTATCAATTAAAAAGAAGGAGATTATAAGCTATGCTTGATGATAAATTAAAATGTTCTAAATGTAATACCCTTTTTTACTATGATGAAGTCAGAAATCTTGAGCAACACAAAAAAGAAGAGATGCCCATTAAGTGTCCCAATTGTGGGAATATAGTAAAATCTAAACTATCACATGGATATTTTACAACATATGTAGATAAACAATTATTGAAACACAAAACAAAAAAACCTTTGTACTATAAAAATATAGTCACTGGGGAAAGAATTTCAACAAAGGAATTTAATGAGTTAGTTAAGTCAAACGAATTTATGTTATATAACGATGCAGGTTCGGTTATTCCTGATTTGATGGATGATTTGTTAACGGAGGATGAAAGCACAAATAAACCTGAGAATTATGTGCCAGTATTCCAAGAAGAAGTATGACTGGATATAATCGTAAGACTTTAGTTAATACTAAGGTCTTTTTTTTCACATTTATTCCTCATTTTGGTATGATTAGAAAGTTCTAATTAAATATAAGAGGAGTTTTCAATGGACGAATTGTCAAACAAAGTAGTACCACAAGAAGTAAAGGGATGGAACTGGGGAGCATTCATGTACAATATTATGTGGGGGATTGGTAACAAAACTTATTTGCCATTATTATGCCTAATCCCACTATTTAACCTTGTATGGATCTTTATTTGTGGATTTAAAGGCAATGAGTGGGCTTGGCAAAAAGGTGATTATAAAGATGTGGAAACATTTTTAGCAGTTCAAAAAACATGGAGCCGAGCAGGCTTGGTACAATTTATTGTTGCAATTATTTTTATAGTACTATACTTTTTATTTATCGCAGCAGCTTTAGCAACATTTGTAAATAATTACCCAGGATATTAATTAAAAGACCACTAATGAAGTGGTCTTTTTTCATCCATTATTACACGCGCATATTCAACGATTTAAAAATTTGAGTTCTTAGAGGTCTTCAATATTCGTTTTATTCGGAATAAAGCCAAGTAATTTGCTCCGTTGAGTTAAATAGATTCTCTTTTCTAAAGGTTTTAAAAAAGTATAGCTATTATGTTTGAAGTTTATTGTGATATTTTAAAATCGAATTCTATACCGACTTTTAGCTGAGCAGACGACTCGTGTTCGTTCGATTTTATGTTCATGTCTTACAGTTACATAATTAAAGTGAAATAATTTACAATACTGTGATTTTGCACTAAACTAAACATTGAAAAGAGGTAATTTTTATGAAAAAGAAGATTTTGGTTTTAATGGAAAACACTGGATCACCTCAAAAGGCCTTAAAAGAAGGAGAACGTTTAGCAAAAAAAGATTCCTCCGAACTGCACGTTTTAATTTTTAATACAAATCAAAAAGAAATTTACGAATTAGAAGAGGAACAGACTTACGTTTTGGCGGGAGATATTGGAGGAGAAGAAGTAGCTCGAGAAGAAAATACAATCAAGGATATTGAGAATAAAGATGCTGAAAGAACAGATAATTTTGTTTCTGAACTTAAAAGAGTAGTTTCAACAAATCTGATAATATCGTATGTAACTTCTTCTATCAAAAGTGATGTTGTAACATATTCTGAAGAAAATAATATAGATTTAATAATTCTAGGGCAAGATGAAGCAATGTATAGTCGCAGGAGTTTTGATTCATTAATAAAACATGTGGTAAACAAGACCAAAGCTGATTTACTAGTAATCAAATAGTGACTCAATAATAATCAATCAGTTTTTTTATCTGTTATCTTAGCGAGATAAAAAATATTATTTAAGAGGTGAATTAAATGATTAAACAATATAAAAATATTTTAGTACCAGTTGATGGATCAAAAGAATCTGAGGATGCATTAGAAGAAGGACTAAGAATTGCTGAAAGAAATTCAGCGAAATTGACCGTTATTTATGTTAGAGATGTTAATCAAACTATTCAAAACCCATATGGAGCTGATTTGGTTTTTGAAGATTTAAATGAAGAAGAAAAATTGATTAAAAGTAATGTTGAAAAGGTAATTAAAAGATATAAGGAGTCAAATTTTGTTTCTATGACAGGATACCCTAAACATACCATTACAAAATACGCAAAAGACAAAAATATTGATCTCATAGTTATTGGCGCGACTGGAAAAAATAGCTTTGAGAGAATCCTAGTTGGCTCAGTAACTTCTTATGTTCTTAATCATGCACACTGTAATCTTTTAATAGTTAGATAGTAAATGCAAGACCACTACTAATCTAGTGGTCTTTTTTCATCCATTAAAATACGCTCACGTTCAATGACTAGAGATTTGAGTTCTTCGAGGTCTTCAAGAGTGGCTTTATTTCGAATGAAGCCACGAGCTGTACTACGCCATTAATAGTGAGTAACTTTTTACAAACCGTAGTCAAAAGGGTATCAAAAAAAATCCGCCAAGCGTCAGTAGAAAAGGCTCTACATCAATGCTTAGCGGACATCATATTCTATTTGGCGGGAATGTGTAGGTTTAAAATGACGTTATTTATTAGTTTGTATTCATGGTTAAAAAGCTGATATAGCGGTATTTCTAAGTAAAACGTTGGGGATGGATAGTCATTCATAATATCTAAATGGCATTCAAATGGCATTCAAAAAAACAATGATTACTTCTAAAAATTTATATATTTTACTAAATTTTCCATGGTCTCTTTGTTTCGTTCTTGTGTTATGTGAAGGTATAAATCCATCGTAATTTGTACCGTAGCATGACCTAATCTAACTTGGACATCTTTGACAGTTGCTCCTGATTCAATGAGTAAAGTAGCATTAGTGTGCCTAAACCCATGGACCGTAATTGGTTTCAAATTATGTCTTTTAATTAAAGAGTTTAACCATTTTCTAGGTTGAGAGGGTTGAAGCATTTCGTTAAGATGATTTGAAAATACAAGTTGATTTTTTTTGTTAGTCTTTATACCAAATTCTAAGTATATTTTTTTCTGTTCAGTTCTCCATTTTTTTAAAACTGCTAATGTTTTGTCATCTATTGGGATTTCTCGCTTGGAATTTTTTGTTTTTGGATGGTCTATATAAAGTCGGCGGTCTTTTCCCATTGTTTGTGTCTTGTTTATATTTATAATTTTATTGTTAAAGTCTATATCATTCCAAGTTAATGCTAACATTTCTCCTTTACGCATACCTGAAAAGGCGAGTAGTCGAAAGAAAGTATAATTTTTATAAGGTTCTTCAGATTCAGCGATTTTCAGAAATTGTTCAAGTTCGTCCTTTGTGTAAAAATTTAATTTTTTATCGTCATCTAAACTTGTTTTTCTCTTAGGAATTGTTATTCGTTTAAAAGGATTGTCATCAGCATAATTTAGTTTAATAGCATATTCAAAAATTCTGGATGTGTTACTTATAAGTTGTCGATAGACTACATATTTGTCTGCCATTTCATTCGCAAATTTTTGGGCAACGGCTGGTTTAATTTTATTGATCTTATAGTTACCAAAAGAAGGTAGTATAATTCTATCAAAATAGTTTTCAGTTTTAGCGAAGGTGCTTTCTTTTACTGTTCGTTCATAGTTAGGTAGCCATAAATCATATATTTCACGATAGGTTAATTCTTTTCTAGTTGCAGTATCGTTCGATTCAAAAGCTATTTTTAATTTGTTTAGTTCTAACTGTGCATCTTTTTTTGTTTGGAATCCTCTGCGAGTAGTTTTAATTTTTTTTCCAGTACTTTCATCAATGCCAAGATAAGATTGGAACATCCAAGCCTTTTCACCATTCTTTTTTATATACTGTTTGAAAAGTGCCAATTGAATCAACTCACTTTCTTTGATAAAATGAGCATAGCTTAATAAGCGTATGCTTTTTTCAGATCACATCCACTTGCTTGCCGGCGGGGGATGTGTTTTTTATTGTTTACAAAGTTAATAATAGACTAGCTCATCGTTCCGAAAAATCAGTTCTTTTTGTTCTTCTTCATCTTCATAATAGTTGTAAATATAGATATTAACAGGGTCACCTTCCTCAGCAGCTACATTCAATATGCTTTGTGAAATCTTCAAGCTATCTTCAATGTGATTTGAAACTTCACCCTGTTCTGAGATTGTTTCAGAAGGATCCCATAGGATGTCGATTACTTCTTCATCAGACATTTCTTTGCTGAAACAAGAGAAAATGACAAAAATAAAATACTCAATGTAGTAATTAATTTTTCATTTAAAATTCCTTTCTATTAACTATTTTTGCAATTAATGAAAAACTATATAATCACTTTCAGTTAATATGTCCCAGTCCAAGAGGAGTTACCGAAAAAGACTTCAAAATCTGGTGTGTCATTTTCTACATCAAAATAAGCAATTCCAGATGCAGATTTGTTAGATTGAATTGTTTCTGAGAAAAATTCTCTAGAATCCAGAGTTCCTTTCATCCCGTTTCCGTCATAAAATTCAAGCATATGTGAGGAAGCACTGAAAGGCTCAGTTCCGATATTAGTAATGGTAAATTCAACTTTTGCAAAAAAGCCATTTTCAGGAATATAGTAATCTCCATCTCCTGGATCTTTTGAAACAGAATTAATAGTTACAGATACTTTATCTCCAGAATCATTAGAGAAACTAATTGATTCGCCAATTGAGCTGGGTTTAGAAGACGACGATTTCTCTTCTTCATCTGATTTATCAGATGAGTCAAATGTTTCATTGTCATCATTGCTATTTTTATTATCTAAGTCATCCTCGTAATAAGATGGAGTTAAGTTTACATCTTCTAAAAATTTATTTGTCATTTTCTTAGCTTTTTTTTCTGAACCAATTAGTTCAGTTGTATACAATAAAATTGTTTCTGAAATATTATTGTATTGAGCTTGCTTTTCAAGCAAACCAAAATCTCGTTCATATTCGGTTGCGTTGACTATAGTTTGCTTGATACTTAAATTATTATCAGAAGAAAGAAGTAGATTAAATATATTTTCTTCGTCCTCTGGATCTAGTTTTTGGTATGCTTCTTCAATGTTTGTTAGGTTAGAAATAATTTTCAAATTTGCTCGTTCATCAGAATAATCAAAGGAATCCAAAGCGAAAGCAACGTCTCCCATTTTTTTATAAACCTTTGCCATTTGATCGTATTTCTCCTCTTCAATTTCCACCCCGCCGTACTCAAATGACTCGGGTGCACATCCAGAAGTTACTAAGGTAATAACAATCATAACTAATCCTAAAATCTTTTTCAAAAAAATCCCCCATTTCTGCTATAATTGGTTTGAAGTACATCCTTTAAATGGGGACTAGTCCACGTTGCAGCGTGGGCTTTTTTAATGTAAATTGTGTTCCCAACCAAGTCCTAAATTGAACTCTTCGATTAGTTGAGAATAGTTATATTGGCCATCATTTTCTTTGATCAAGTAATTAATCATAAAAGAATCAGCATCGGTTTCCATTTTCATATGAAAAATTGGTATTTTGTATAATTCATAAAAATCAGTGTGATCAATAGCATGTTTTGTTTCATGAAGAATCACTCTTCTTTGTTGTTCTATGTCTAATTCTTCATTAACAAACATAATTTTCAGCTTTGGTACATAGAAGCCAGGTGAATCCATTTTTGAAACTGATAATTCTATCCCATTTCTTTTTAGTAACTCACTAATATCTTGCATAATAAAGACCTCATTTGCTTTTTCTTCCAGCTAAGAATATTCTTACAGCTTCTTTGTCAGCTTGAGTTAATTCTTGACCATTCCAACTCATTACGCCATCTAAAATGTCCTCTAAGTCAGCATCAGAAACTGAAGAAGCAACTTCGTTTTTATTATCTGTTCTACCTAATAAATAATCAGTAGAAACATTGAAATAATCCGCAAGACGAGTTAGCTCAGTAGAGTTAGGGGTTTGGCGTTTCCAACTTCCTATATAACCATTCGAGTACCCAAAATTTATTTCTAGTTGACGTATAGAAATATGCTTTTCCTTCGCTAGTTCTTTTATCCGATTGTAAGTATCCATTGAATTTTCGCCCTTTCTGAATGCTTACAAAACAATTTAGATTATTAATATAAATACGGTTGACTAATTTATATTAATAATCTATAATAAGCTTTGTAAACAAGTTTAACAACTAAAAAGACAATAAAAATAATTACTGTTTATGAACGCTGACCGCCAAGAAAGCTTTTGAAACAATATTTTTGTCTTATTTAACTATGCCCTTAGTATAGATTATTAATCTATTGTTGTCAACGAAGTATAGAAAATAGTTGTTAAATTTGTTTCCAAAATAATGGGAGGAGGTAAAAAGATGGCTGATGCAAAAGAAACCAGACAAAAAATATTGAATCATTTTAAAGACAATGGTTGGAGCATTCCAGATGTTGCAACTGCGATGAACATTACTGAGCAGTATTTAAGAAAAATTTTGAATAAACCAGATGACCATTGGAAACAGATTACGAATATTGTTTCTAAATACAAAATTCGATAGGGAGATGACCTATAGAACTTGGCTTGATAAAAATTTTGAAGAGGTGATAACAATGAATGTTGAATTTGTATTATCAAAGGAACAAGAAGAACTAATTCAGATGAAAATCAACTCAGCAATAAATTCAGCAGTAGAACAAAATAAATCCGCTAAATATATTGGGAGGGAATTTTTAAGGCTTGGAGAAGCAGCGGATTATTTGGGTATTGATTATAAAAAGTTAAAAATATTTACTGACAAATGTGGTTTGAAATTATCGGTTATAGATGGAACAAAATTTATTTCCAAAAAGAACATCGATAATTTTATGACTTCATTTGAGGAGTAGTTAAATTTTAATTGGGAAAGAGGATTAATCAATGCAAACTTTAGCACTAGTTAATTTAGACGATTTACGAATAATTTTATCAGAAAATGCGATTCCAAATGAAACTTGGAATTCCAAACAGGCAGCAGAATATTTAGGGATAACCTTACCAACTTTATTTAAGGAAACCAAGGCTGGAAATATTCCTGGAGTAAAGATTGCTAGTGAGTGGAAATTTAATTCCATTGCATTGTTTGAATTGGTTGCAAGAAAGAAGACCTATCAAGATGAATAAAGAAGACAAGTTCAAATTTGTATTAATAATAATTAGTCTAATTCTCTCGATAATTTCCATATTCGGGAGTGCGTATCTATGAGACTCAAAAATGATCGATTAGAACCAATAAAGATCTTCAGCTATCACAAGGAGGGATTTTATGAATCAAATACCTGCAGACTTAATACACCGAACAATTGATTCACTAGAAAGCATAGCAAATAGCCTTAGTACTTTGGCAGAAGATACTAAGACTAATAAAGAATTGAAACAATCTCTCATGTTGAAAGTAATATATTTTTACAAAATTGAAAAAGTTAATATTCCGATTCTTGTTTCTTACACAAGCGATATAGCATTAGATCTATTTGATAAAGACGGGGCGCAGGAAGTAGTGGATGCATTTCCAGAAGCAAAAAACAATCTCTATATTTTAGTTGGCAAAACTGAATTTAAATTAAATATTTAATTGTTTGCTTATCAGTTGGGTAATTACATTAGAAGCAATGT
The DNA here is from genome assembly GCF_054819945.1 of Enterococcus sp. JNUCC 77. Lineage (NCBI taxonomy): Bacteria > Bacillati > Bacillota > Bacilli > Lactobacillales > Enterococcaceae > Enterococcus > Enterococcus sp. JNUCC 77. Next base: position 174,114 of record NZ_JBTHIG010000002.1, on the reverse strand, counting down.
TTTCAATAGTAGTTATTGATACGCTTGAAAACTTAGAAATGATTGATTTTGTTTGCTTCCAAACTTCGTTGTCTCGGACAGAATCTAAAAATTTATGTCCATCCCAGGAAATAGATGAAATATTTAAAGAAAATACTGGATTATCGGCTCCACCTTTAATTTTAGAATTTAAATATTCTGCTTCAGTAAGTTTCAAAATAGCGTAAAAGAATTGTTCTTCGCCATACTTTTTATAGCTAGCGAATTCCAATAAATCTTTTTTTGATAACTGGGTATACAAATCTAGTTTTTCTTCAAGTTCTAACATAATGTCACGTACACAATCTTGATTTAATTTCATATTTAACACCACCATAAATTTTTTCGGTACTGGCATACCGATAACCAAGTATAGCAAATTTGCAGATAGGAGGAATCGAATTCATGAATCAACCACAAATTATTGAATTATATAAACAAAGATTATTAACAACAGGGCAACTAGCTGATTTTTATAGTGTTAGAGAAAAACAAATTCAAGATAATTTTTTAAACAACAAGGATAAGTTTGTTGAAGGTAAACATTATTACAGACTTGAGGGAGAAAAGCTCAAGGAATTTAAGAACTGCTCCGAAAATATCGGGTTAGTTGATAAACGAACACCGCAACTTATTCTTTATACAAAACAAGGAGCAAGTCGGCATTCTAAAATGCTTGGTACTGAAAAAGCGTGGGATATGTATGATGAATTAGAAGAACATTATTTCAATCCTCAATATCAACCTATGTCTATAGAACAAATGATGATTCATCAGTTACAGGAGATGGAAACTGTTAAAAGTGATGTAGAACTTCTAAAAACCGAAACAATCTTGAATGCAAGTCAGAGACGAAAAGTTAATGGGAAAGTCAGATCAATTGTCATTAATGTTTTAGGAGGTCAAAAGTCTAATGCATACAAAGACATCTCAGTTCGGAATAAATGTTTTAGTAACTGCTACAAGCAATTGAAAGATTATTTTGATGTTTCTTCTTATATGGATATTCCAAAAGTTAGATTTGATGAAGCCATGGATTTAATTCCAAAGTGGCAACCTACATTAGAAATTCAAGTGTCAATTGATTTAGCAAATGGAAGTGGACATATTTTTGGACAGGAGGACTGATTATGCAACAACGACAAGATTACTTATATGATCCATTGATACCAAAATCACGAGCAAGAGTAGCAGCCAGAAAAGGCAAAGTAAAGTTCGGATCAACAATAGCATTATTTACCACTTTGATTTTAGGAGTTTTTATCCCTTTATGTTGGTTAGTATCGTTTATTCCTTTAGGAATTCTTGTAAAGGTTGATAAATCACGAGGAGGTAAAAATCATGAGTGAAAGAGAAAAATATTTTAAGTACGGTAAAAATATGGCAGATCGTTGGCTTCAAAGGCATGAATCAACTATTAAAGCGCAACAATGGATTGAGATACAAAAAAGACTCACTACACGCCTGCAAGCAAAATAGTGAGCTGATGTATTTCTGTTTGAGGAGATTATAACATGCTTATATCAAAAAAAGAAATAGACAAGTATAAATTATCTTCTCCAGATGATGATTACGAAGAAAAACAAGAGCCTTCACGTCAAAGTAAATTCAACCCAAAACTTTATCTAACAACAAATCAGGATGACATGGAGGGCGAAGTCTATCGTGATGAGCCTGTAATGGATTTGGAGTTTAGAGATAGAAGCCAAACGATTGAATCCGTGGAGGATTTAAAAAAGACGATACACATATATGTGACTTATGAAAATGTCATTCCAGCACTAGAAGAATTAGGATATGACGACTTTTTAAGTATGACATTTCATAAATTAGGAAAAGATTTTATTGCTGAGAATGAGGAGGTTTCTGAATGAGTGAGAGAAAGTCTTTTGAAGAATTGTCTCAAATTGATTATCAATCTGAGATTAAACAAAAAGAAGGCGGCAAAGACAAAGAAACTGGAGAAAAAATATACCTGAAATATCTTTCATGGGCAACTGCTCATAAAATAATGAAAAGCTTAGATGCAGAGTCAGTCGTAACCGAACACGAATTCGAACATTATAGTGTATTAAGTGGTCAAAGTAATGACTTTCTTATTACTGAGATGAAACCTTATCGTCAAACTGGAGATGGATATATGGTCACAGTTTCTGTTGAGTTATTCGGAAAAAAAGAAACAGAAAATTACGCCATTATTAATTTTAGAGGACAACCGGTCCTGAAACCAACCTCAAGTGATATTAACAAAGCACTAAAAAGAGCATTTGTTAAGGCGCTGGCTAAGCATGGTATTGGATTGTATTTATATGAAGGTGAAGATATTCCAGATCAACCCAAAATTGATGTGAAGGAAGCCGAGAAGTTAGAAAAGTTGTTAGCAAGCCTTGATGAAAAAACTGGTGTAAGTAATAAAAATTCATTACTAAAAACTGTAAACAAGTACACAGATCAAGATAGTCGGTATGGAAAAAGAGTAAAAGAAATTACTGACATGACTTATGACCAGAGTGGACTCTTCAAAATTGCTCTAAACACAATTTCAATGAATTTTGATAAAGAACAAAAGAAGTGATGTAAATGCTGAATCTCAGAATTACTAAAAAGTTGAGCAACAAAGAATATGTCGTAAAAGTGTCTGATGATGATGTGGAGGAAATCGAGGCAATGCTCCAACGTCAGAAGACGCTTTTGACGGCACAACAGTATAACCCTAATAAAATTACCAGACCCCAACAAAAAATCGCTCATGCTCTTATCAGAGACGTAGACGACTATTCAAATAATGAACGGTTCTTACAAAATACCGAAGACGATTTAAAAAAGCGGTTTTGTATTGATGTTGGTTATCCATTCGATAGATTGTTTTCACTGTCGAATTGCAGTAAAGATTTGGCTACTCAGTTTATATCTTGGTTAGTTGAATATTGTTTTCACTACGATATTCCATTCGACGGTAAAGATTCACATCTGGATTTCGACATGAATAGAAAGATGTTTCTTTCAGCGTTGCACAATCGCTGCTTTGTGACTGGTGCAAGGAGACAAGATGCAGTTTTACACATTCACCACGTCAATGTTGTTGGTATGGGTAAAAGAAAAAAAGTGGATCACAGGGGTCGATATTACATGATTCTCAGAGCAGAGCTACACAACGAGATTCACCAGCTTGGCTACGATGCATTCTGTGAAAAATGGCATGTAGGAGCAGTTAAATTGGCTGATGAACAAATCATTCAATACGGCTTAATGACAAAAAAACTAATGAATGAACGTGACAGTGATACTGACTATGAAATAAAGGACTGGCAGTTACCAAGCAAGGAGGGATGACAATGGCAGATCGCAAAATACCAAATAGTAATCGTGGGTTTAAAGGTGTATGGATACCAGCTTATATATGGCTAGATTCCAAGTTAAGTATTCAAGAAATGGTGTTTCTTGTTGAAATAGAAAGTTTGGACGTTTCTGACAAAGGATGTTTTGCAAGTAACAAGCATTTTTCAGATTTTTTCGGACTCACTAGCGGTAGATGTTCTCAGATAATTTCTAGCTTGCAGGAGAAAGGATACATCGATATTTCTTTCGTTTATGGCAGGAATAAAGAGATCGAAAAAAGAGTGATTAGGGTACTTAGCAAACTAAACACCCCTATTAAATATTCTAAAGGGGGGTATTTAGAAAATGCTAAAGGTAGTAATACATTGTTTAGTAATACAAATAATAATAAAGACCATATGTCGAGCAAGCTCAACTCGATACCTTTTTCAGAAATTATTGCCTATCTAAATCAACTGACGGGTAAAAAATATAAGAACACTCAGAAGTGGAGAGATTTAATCAAAGCTCGTTGGAATGAGGGGCAACGTCTAGATGACTTTAAGAAAGTTATTGATGTAAAGACTAGTCAATGGCTGGATAATCCAAAGATGTCTAATTATTTAAGACCGCAAACACTTTTTGGCAATAAATTTGATGAATATTTAAATGAGTCTAGAAGTTCTAAAGAGCAAAGTCAAAGTGTCTCAAATAATTCGGTGGTGTTCTAAATGGATTTTGAAGCTTTAGCTAAGGTGAAAAGTATTAACCAAAAGTGTCCTATCCATCATACCCATTTGATCCAGTTCGAAGATAAACAACCATTTTGTGAAGTATGCAAGAAGGAGCAGATGGGTAAAGAGGAGCAAGTCCTTGTAGACAGTGCGTTTAAAAAGTATCGGAGACGAAAGACAATCGAGGTTTTAGAAAAAGACTCAATTGTTGGTGATGAAAAACTTTGGCAATCCAATTTTGATAATTACCGAACCGATAATCTTGAGATAAAAGAAGCATTACTGAAGGCAAGACGCTTTGCGGCTGAGTATATGGAATTGTTACAACAAGAAAAAAGAATCCAGAAAGCTATCAAAGAATCCGATGATTCGAGTGAGAAAGAAGTGCTGAATAAACAACTTTCTGAGATTCCAACTTTCAATACAATCTTTACTGGTGTCCCCGGAGTAGGGAAATCACATTTAGCAATGAGTATGTTACAAGCTATTAACTCACATGCTGATCCGATGGTGAGTTGTCAATTCGTGTCAGTAAACGATCTATTCCGACTGATTAAATCGAGTTTTGGCAAAGTAGAAAGTAAACACTCTGAATTAAACATGGTTGGATTGCTTTCTAGTGTTGATCTGCTAGTTATTGATGATCTAGGATCAGAGGCTTCGTTTCAAAGAAAAGACAATGAAGCTGGTAACTATACTCAAGGGGTTTTGTTTGGAATTTTAAATTCTAGACAACGCACAATTATCACCACGAATTTAAACAGTGATGAGCTGGAGGAAATATATAATCCCAAAATTACATCGAGACTGTATAAGGGTGTTGATGGACGGATTATTAAGTTCACTAAAGCCACAGAAGATAAGCGAAATAAGATCAAGTTTTAGGAGGAGCATATGGAAAAAGATGAATGCCCAGTTTGTAAAGACGAAAAAGTGATTATTTCTACAGGTATATATTCTGCAGTTTGGAAGCCGTGTCCGTTATGCAACAACAAGGAGAAGCAGCATGACCGAACTTGAGCTGCAGAAATTAATCAGGAACGAATTACTTGCCAGAGGTCACAAGTGCTGGCAAGTTGATTCTGGAAAGAAATTAACTTATAAAACCAGAGGTCACGGGCTTGAAAGAGGCTTTCCAGACTTATTCGGCGCAAAAATTACTGAGAATGAAATTCCTCAGATGTTTTTCATCGAAGTGAAACTGTTAAAAGGGAAACCTTCTGAGGATCAAATCAAGTTTTTAAAAGGCGCTTATGATAATGGCATATTAAACGGAATTGCCAGGAGTGTTGAGGATGCCATTGAGATTTTGGAAGGAACCCGAACTATTATGAATGAGTTAGAGGGAAAATAATGAAATTACCAAGAAATGAACAAGAAACGATTTTTACCTATTCATTCAGTGAAAACTGGCACGTATACACGGATGTACCTAAACATATCAGAAAGTATTTACCGCTCGTAAAATCCCCTAAATTAACAGAGGAAAACGGGGAAATAATCGCATTAGAAGGTTTCATTGATGGAAATGTTTCAGCGAGAGCAAAAAGAGTTATGTCTGATAAGCAAAGACAAGCTGCTGCTGATCGATTAAAAAAAGTAAGAACAATTAATATTCAGGAGGAAGAATAGATGATAAACAATGTCGTGCTAGTAGGTCGTTTAACGAAAGATCCAGACTTACGATACACCAGTAGCGGTCAAGCAGTTGCCACAGCAACACTGGCTGTGAATAGAAATTTCACGAACCAAAGTGGTAATCGTGAAGCAGACTTTATCAATTGTGTAATTTGGCGTAAAGCAGCTGAAAACTTTGCGAATTTAGCTAAAAAAGGTTCATTGGTCGGAATTACAGGACGAATTCAAACTAGAAATTACGAAAACCAGCAAGGACAAAGAGTTTACGTGACAGAAGTAGTTGCAGAAAATTTCCAAATGTTGGAGTCAAGAAATAATAGCAATCAGCAGCAAGGAAACAATGACTCAGCGCAAAGCAATAATCAACCTAATACAAATCAAACTTCAACTGGTAATATGCCGAACTTTGACAGAAACAGTGATCCGTTTTCTGGCAGTTCCATTGATATCAGTGATGATGACCTTCCATTTTAAAGGGGGATTCATATGACCCCTAAACAAAAGAAGGCGTGGAAAGAAATATTGTTTATCACCAATGAGGACATCAATCCTAATTGGTTTGAGGACGAGAAAACTGTTCAACGACACAAAGAATTACTAAAGATCGTTGATAACGATGGGGACTGCGGCAAGTGGAAACCAGTCTTAACAAAAGATGAATTAAACAAAAGACAGTTGGCTAGCAGACCTGGATTAGAAGAAAAGATTTTGAGTTTAGTAACACAAGGAAATCCACAAAGAACAATAGTAAAAAGACTAAACATTCCTACCAATTTGATCACTTATGTAAGAAAAATCAATAATATCACCAGTGTGTATAGAGAAACCAAGCCAGTACCAGAAAAAGATATTTTAGAAAACATGTATTCAACTAAGGGAATTATCGAAATTGAAAAAAAGTTCAATGTATCTAGGACAGTAGCCTACGACTGGCTGAAACATCATGGGATAAAAAGAAACCGTCGAGGCGGAAGGAAGAAAATTAAAAGTCCGTAAAAGGAAGAGATTGCGGACTTAGAAAGGAAAGTGAAAATGAGTTTAAGAAGTGATTTAGACAATTTTTTTGAATCTGTAGAGCGGGGTTCAAAACTTTTTCCTTCAACTAGAAAAAGAAAAGAAATTGACGTATGGATTGACCCCGATAGTGACATTATTTTACAAATTGACGAAGAAATAGCTATCTTGTCGATAAAGGAAGCTAGAGAATTAGGAAATATATTATTAGATAAATCTATTGAAGCATTAGAAAATTAATCCGTAAATGGAAGAGATAGCAGAAAAAGCTATTTTTCTGCTATCAGCATGATAATAGTAAGTTTCTGAATTATTGAAGTGGTATTCAAACATTACTAATTATATTATGAAAGAAATTTAAAGATTGTTTGCGTAAGCAGAAATCTTAGACAAAAAAGTATTTCTTTTTTGTTGATTAGAATTACGTGTAAAAGGAAAGACGATAAAAGTATTAGTCTTAATGCCACACATTTTTAAGACTTGTTTTTTCAAAACTTTACCATAATCTTGCTGGAAAAAATTGGCATAAAATCCTGGAGTATCATGGGTTGTTATAATTGCTGCAGTCTTCCCAGGAAGTAGTCCTACGGGTAATGTGCCTTTGTATTCGTAAGCGAATCCTTTTGCAAAAACTCTATCAATATAACCCTTAAGTATCGCAGGCATTCCTCCCCACCAAATTGGAAAAATAAAAATTAAGTGATCAGCCCATGTCAACTGGGAACGAAGTTTTAGAGTGGCAGGGTCGTCTTTTAAATCTCTTCTTTTGTTTTCTTTATCGAAACGTAGAACGGGATCAAAATTTTCTTTATTTAAATCAAGAATTTTGGTGTTGTTTTGTGATGAAATACTATTTTTTAATGTATTAAGTATTGTGTAGTTAAAACTTTCAGCATTGGGATGAGCGTAAATTATAAGAATGTTCAAATTAATCTATCTTCTTTCATTTTTATATAAATATAAACTATTCAAGAAAAATAGATATAGTACTTAGGTCGTAGTTAGTTATATAGGAAGGAATAGTCAGCAAAAGAAACATTTAGCAGAATAACATTACCTTTGAACTTATAGGATTCTAAGGATTCCATCAATTAATAAACTAATGCTCAAAATGATATTGATAGTAAATCCAACCTTATTATTTGTATTTAAACCATTGCCAAAGTTTGTATATTTAGGAATAAAGATTCTCTTGTCAGAAGGGAAAAAAACTCCGTATTTTCTTTTATTACTTAATAAATATGGGATTTTTGCTATTGGCCAGACAAGTAATAAGATACCTAAAATTAATTCAATCATTATGAACACCTCTTCGAATTTCATTCTGAGATTAATTTTAGCTTTTTAATTAGTAATAGTAAAGTCAGTAAATTTATTCCGTAAACGACGGAGATTGCTGAATTCATAGGAGATAAGCGATGAGAAAAATAAAAAAAACACCTCATTCTTTATATGCAAGTGTTAGTTATAACGGTATAGATTATTCGATAAAACTTCATGGACGAAGTAGAAAGCGAGTAATAGTGTTCTATTGGTATGTTGATGCTACAGGGGGCTATTTGCCAAACCTGGAAACATCAAAAATTTATGATGAAACTTTTCAAGAATCAAAAAAAGCGAGAGAGATAGCTAATAATTTTTTTATTGACCCTAAATTATTAGAAAATATTCTAACTAAACGTTATGACTCAGATTACATTTTAGAGAATGCTAGTGCAGTTGAAGAATACAAAAAATCAATTCAGTAATTCGAAGAAACGAGGGATAAAAATGAGTTATCCAAATTTTGATAAAGAAAATTCAATTTGCGCCAACTGTAGGAAAAACTTATTTGATGAAGAAGGATTTACAAGCCAATCCTTTGTAACAATTCGAGACAATTTTTTAATTATGAATTTTTTTCAATTTGAAGATGGTAGCGACAATATGTTTTGTGACAATGACTGTCTAGCGAATTATCTTTCTAGCGAAGAAATAGACATAGAAAGAAATTGAAAACAATTCGATTCATATTAAAACAATTGGTTCAAATCATTAAAATTATTAAAGAGGGTTTTACGAATCCTAATAAAGAAAAATATGTATTTTTTGATGAAAAAGCTAAGGACAATCTTGATCGGAAGTTAGATGAATTCCGCTAACCACCAAGATTGCGGAATAAACTAAATAAAGTACAGACGTTGATAAAGAAATTTAATATCTATAAAAAAGCCCACTTTATTTAGTGAGCTAAAACATCATAGGTAAAAGGCCTATCTTTTATTTACTTTTTTTGCTTTCAACAATATCGTAACCATCAAAATTAATCCAATAACGATAAAAATGATTCCGATTAGTGCAATGTAAAAAGTTAATAACTTTGGTGCACCAGATAATTGTGTAAAGCTAGAAATAACGGCTAAAAAAATCCCGATGCTACAAAAGAAATTCCGTAAACGACCATACTTTTTCTCCATAAATTCAACCTCCAAGTGTTTTTTTCTTAAAGTATCATTATATAACAATTAGAATTTGGAAATCAACCATATGTTTGATGTATCAGAGGTGTTGGATGTGTTGATAATTAAACTGATATGTAGGAAATATCAAAATTATTAACAGATCAAGATATATAACATACTTTGAACGCGAAAAAGGTGGACTAAGTAAGTATGTAAACTCAGCCTTTTACGGATTCAAGTATATCTGAAAATATATTATCTAGTAAAAAGAGATAGAAAAGGAAAAATTATAATAATTGGTAAGACTCCTTTGAGTAAGAAATCAACTATGAGTGGCACTTGATTGTAATCTGCCTGAACCCTTAAATTACCTAAAAATTTTGAGCGATTCACATCAAACAATTTTTCTTGTTTTGAATAAGCACCGCATTTAGGGCAAGTAAAAGAATAAAATACAGATCTGCTTTTTGGCGATGATTTAGAAGTTTTTATAGAACCCTTTGCTAATTTTTTTGCTTCTGGTCCTGTTAATTTATAGGATTGACTGCAGTTAGTGCACTTGAAAGAGTGAGTCGTATTTTCAGAATAAGCTATTTTATTAATTTTTATAAAAAAGTTTATTGCTCTAAAAAAGAAATTAAACGCTAGTAACAAAAAAAGAAAAAAACCAAAATAGATCATAAGATACCCCTTACTATTTTTTTTAATCATATAAAAGTATCTGATATTTGTAAAGATGATCTAATGGTTGTGTTGCTGGTTTATTAACCTTTATGTGCAGCTAAAAAAATCAATTAATACCGCTAACGTCGGCTTTTACAGAAAAAGACCGTTACTCGGAGAGAGATAACGGTCAGTAAACCTAGCAATATGACAAGTCTGAATTTGAAAGCAAAAAAAAAGGATTGCTAGGCTTATTAATATGATAGCACAAAAAAAGACCGTTGAGCCAAGAATCAACGGTCAGGCCATGGAGACATCCGATCAAGGAAACATGGCTTAAATAATTATATCATAAAAAGACCGCTGGAAAGGTAGCGGTCTACGAGCCTAATTATATAAAAGTAAAAAGCTTTGGGAGAATTTTACATTAGAAAATAACTAGACTCGAATTAGATTATACAACAAAAAAAGATAGCCGACCACTGGCTACCTAGGAATAATTACACTGGTCTGTTTTCCGCCAGACTTAAATATTTTAGCAAATAAAAATACCAGCCACAAGACATAATTAAAAAACAAAAAACCGACTTAAATAAGTCGGTCAAAGATAAAATAATAGAAAGGAATGTATGCGTATGTTTTATCTTTATGTCGAGAGGCAGCTTCCCCACGAATACTTTCTTATGAAGTGATTCGTCTCCCTCTACAAAATAAATAATAACAATAAAAAAACAAGAATACCTTAAAAAGGATTGTAAAATAAGTGTTTGTTTTGTGAATAAATAAAGAATGTTTTTTTATGTATTAGTAGGTTATTACCCAAAAAGACCGTTGGCGCAAGTGGGAGCCAACGGTCAGCCATAATACATCTGATGAAAGAAGTATGGCTACACACATTTTAGCATAAAAAAAGACTGTTGACATGGACAAATGTCAACAATCAGAGAGCTAGTTTGAAACAGTAATATTTTCAGTAATAGGAAGTTACTAGCTCATGACTAGTTTACACCAAAAAGAGGCAGCCGACCACTGGCCGCCGCCATGTGAAGATAGTATTTGTCTGTTTTCCGCCAGACTTAAGCATTTTATCACTAAAGAGACCGTGGCGATAGGGCTCCACGGTCAATAAGTCAGGTATTCAAATTTGTGTTAGAAAATAACCTAACTTGAAATCATATTACAATAAAAAAAGGCAGTTGACTAACAACTACCTTCGGAAGCGTTCTATCTAGTTTCCGCTAGACAAAATTATTTTATCAAATAAAAATACCAGCCACAAGTTGTGACTGGCGTGGAACAAAATAAGATTGATTGTTGGTATTAATACTTTAACATAAAACGCTTACAATTCATAGTGGTAATTAGTCAGTAAACGTATTCTATTGCTGAATACAAAAAATATTAAATAATCAGGAGGAACGGCATCTTGGGAGAACTTAGTAAAACAAAACTTGCAGATTTAGAGGAAGACTTTAGATCATACAAAAATATACCTAAAAAAATTGCAGAGGCTTTGGTTGCGAAAGAATGGAAACCAGAAGATGCCAATTCTTGGATAAAAGGATCTCAGACTCATACTGAAAAAGCATTAACAGATATGATTAAGCGCGAGGATAATAAGAGTTATCTATATTATTCGAAGTTATATGCTGACATTGCTAGTGCTTACGAGAGCTTAAATACGGAGTTAAAGGATATCGTTGATAAATACCTATGGGGTAGTTACAACTATTTGGAATGGAGAGAAGTAGCAGAAAGAGAACACTGCTCAAAAACTGCTATTTACAATAAAAGATACAAGATTTTGGAAAGTTTAGCTTTAAAACAAGGAAAAGTGTTCTAAAACGTGTGGTAGACCACCTTGTCAATGGCTTAAAATAGTATTGTGGAAATTTCCAATAAGGCATCAAACAACATCCGTCAGAAATAATTACTGTCTTATCTACTACAGCGGATTAATTGTTTGGTGCTTATTTTAAATCCTTTTTCAAGAAATATTCACTAGACATAGAACGTATGTTCGTGTATAGTTATACTATAATCCTTATGATTATATCCGCTATAAAAGAAGGCTAAGAACGCTTGTTTTTAAGTCTTCTTTTTGATTTAATTAAAATAGCGGATATTATTTATAAGGAGTGATTATTTTGGAATTAGATGAACTTTATAAATTATCAAAGAAATTAAAAGATGATAATGATATCGGAACAAATGTTGAACTTATTTTACTAAGAAAAGCTACAAACGGAGAAATTATAAATTTTTCACTAGATGCTGATAATAAACTTCAATCGGATTTATTAGAGATATTCATTAATAATTTCAAAAGATCAGAAAAAAGAAACTATACACAGAAAGAATATGATGTCGTCACATCTGGTAAATTTGATAAAGAGTATTACAAAACAACTTCTAAGAAATATGCAGGTGTTAAAAATTTTATCGATTCTTTTAAGGATGATTTATTGGATGATATTACTGGATTGAATGAAAAATCATTCTTTGCTTATGCAGTAAAGGTACATTTGGGCGATCAATATTTTATATTTATAGCACCATTTTCAGAAGTATCTAGAATATCTGCAACTAAAATAATGGGTAATCTAAAAAATAATAAAATTACTAAACTAGATAGTACAAATACAGTAGGTTTTAGTTCTTCTATTTCAATAATAATAAAATCTAACGAGCTCCTAATATTAAATAATCTTAGAATTTTTGAAAAATGTTGTGGAATGAAAACAGAATTTCAAGAGAAAGCAAAACACCTTCTTAGTAAAATTGCAGAATTTGACACAATAGATGATTTTGATGAATTGGTGAAGAGTATAGAATCAGATAGCGTAATTGCAAAAAGATTAACTAAAATGAACCAAAATTATCTTAGAGTAGAGTCTTTTTTCAACAATAAAAAAGAAATACAAAAAGTTTTGAATGATGAAGCCTTTAAAGAAAAATTCAAAGATATAAAATTCATTGACAATAAGCTTAAATTCGAGAAAAAAAATAGACATGCGTTTATTACACTGATTTCAGATGCTTGCTATGAAACTATTGTAGGTAAGACTAAAGGTATTGATGAAGGGTATTAATAAAGGGAGGAAAGTATGCTAAGTATTACAGAGAAATGGAAATTATATATATCTTCATACTTGCCTCTTTATTTTCTTGTTTTATTAAAAAATTATAAACAAGTATGTAGCTCATTACGTGATATTAGTAGTCCAAAAGCCACAGATATTCTTATTTATATAATAATTGTTATACTTTTGGCTTCTTTTTTTATGATAAGGAAAGTTTTTTTTGGTAGTCCCACAAAATCATTTACAATCGAGGGAGACTTTGAGCCTGTTTCTGACAATGTAATGAGTTATGTTACTACATATATAGTACCACTAATATCTGTAGATTTTTTGGATCCAATTACTGTAGTGACAAATATACTTCTTTTTCTTTTTATTGGTATTATCTATGTAAGAAATGATTTAATTTATTTAAACCCCTTAGTTAGTATCAACCATAATATATACATAAATAAAAATGATATTATCATTTCTAAATATAGTTCAGGAGAATTAAAACGATTTAAAAAGGAAAATATTAAAGTTACTGGGAAAAAATTGTCAAGTAATATCAAGTTGTATCAGAAGGTTAAACAATAGTATTACTTAAATCATTTGCCTATTATAAATTAAATCGCTTCGGCGATTTTTTATTTTGCAATAAAAAGAAGCCTAGCAAATGCTAGACTCCTAATTTATCCTTCAATGCTTCAGTAAGCAAAAGAGAAAAGTTAATATCTTCTTGTTTACCTAAAGCATCTAAGTAACGTGGGATAGTTAAAGTTTTCTTGATAGCTTTGTTGTCAAACTTTAATCGATAGATATCGGTGTTCACTTCAATGGGAATTAATAAGTCGCCATCAGGAATAGTAATATCTGATGGTTGTAATGGTTCAGGGATTTCCTCACTGTCATCTTGTGCATTGATAAGCCAACCAGCTAATAAGTCTTTAGCCATGTATAAAGCATCATGCATATCAGAGCCAAAAGTAAAGGCGCCGTCTAGTCCTGGGAACTCTACATTAATCCCATCATCAGCTAGATTAAATAAAGCATAGTAAATATACATTGTGTTTCTCCTTTCTCAGTGGAGATAGATATGAAAGCACCCGAGAAGGTCACGGGCTTTATTTCAAGCCCGCTTGCTTCAAGATGTTACTTGCTGTTCCTTTTGGTATGTCTTTACTACCATGTTCAGGAACTGTAACTTTTCCCTTTTTAGTTGGGTGAAGAAAATGTTTGTGACTTCCTTTCTGATTCTTTTCGTACCAGCCATCGGCTTCAAGAATCTTTATGATTTCCTTTGCTTTCATTGTCTATCTCCTTTCTATAAATATATTATAACACGTATAATAATACGTGTAAATAGTTTTTGATAATTAATTCAATATATTTTAGAAGATAATTGTTGAAGGGAGATGACTAAGATAAACCAGAGAGTTATGGATGATGTAGCCAAACTCTATAAGACTCACCGATGGCAAAGACTGAGAGAAGTAATAATCAGTCGTGACTATGGCTTATGCCAAGAGTGTAAGAGAAGAGGCATCATAACAAGAGGTGTGGTTGTCCATCATCTAATAGAAGCTAGAGAGGATGTAACTAAGTTCTGGGATAAAGATAACCTAGAGCTTGTTTGTCTTGCTTGTCACAATAAAGAGCATCCAGAGAAGTCTGGAGGAGAAAAGAAAATAAAAACCAAAAGAAAGGTAGTGAAGTTTTATGCCACGAGAGAATAATTTAAAAATGCAACAAATTGAGTGGTTAGACGAAGTAATTAAAAGGTTAGTGAGTTTTAAGTCGGATATTCTTACAGGTAAAGTTATTGTGGAGTCAGCTTATTTTGATACCAGTTCAAGAGTAGAGACAAAATCAAGTATAGAAAATGAAAATATCCGTTTAGATATAGATTATGTTGAGCCAAAATGATAGCCCCCCTACCTGAAAAAGAAAAAAAGAAAGAGGCGCCAGACCGGTGCGCTCCTTCCTTTACACTTTTACCGCTTTTTAAAATAATCCTTCTTTTGATGATAAGGAATTGATATACTTATTAAAAAGGAGAATAGCAATGTTTTATAATGAGATAATGTACCATACCATAGAAAAAGCAATTGAAATGACAGGATTTATAATTGAAGAATTCTTAATTGGAGAAGGTTATGTTTCTGATGTAGCAGACATTATAAATGTCTACATCACGGAGGATAGAACAGCAACGATACTGTATGTTGTAAGTATTGTAAACCCCGAAAACTTCTTGTGCATTTTTGAAAATCAAGTCACTGTATCACTTGTGCAATCTCCAGGCGAATTCAAAACAATACAGGAAGACAGTCTCTCTAATTATTCAGTGGATGAAATTGAATACTCCATATCTAGATGGCTCAAGAGAATTCAAATTATAAATCATAGAAATAAATTAAAATCAGATAATAAAATAGGGTCAAATATTTCGAAATTCATAAAAAAAATTGATGAATCTGAAATAACTGATAATGAACTTTTGTCAGAAAATGAAATTAATCAGGTCACAAAACTTGTTAAGGAAATGGAAGAAACTTTTCAGAAAAATATTGATAACTTAAAAGAGGACTACAAGAATAATGAAATTGAAATAAATTTATTAAATGAAGAATTAAAATACGTAAAAAATGAATTGTCTAAAATTCGAATACAAGCTAAAAGTGTACCGAAGAAGAAATGGGCAAAAGATACCTATATATCATTACAAAGAATGCTAAAAAAGTATCCTAATACAACTATGTACTTAACTTTGGGTGGTTTAAATCCAGAAATTCCAGTGTCTCAAAAATTGATTGGGGCAGGATTAGCATTTTTATCAGATGAAATAAAATCTGATGTTTCAGCATCTGATATTTATGATCAACAGAAATAAAATGTGAGATTTTGAAAGAAGGTGAAAACATGCCCCAACCAGCAAAAAGTGCGAAATTACAACTCTTAAACGGAAATCCTAATAAGAAAAATATAGGAGAGCTGAAGAAAAGAGCAAGAGCCGAAGACAAGTTAAAAATGAATACAAATAAAATTAAGCCTCCTGACTGGTTAGATAAAACTGCCAAAGAGGCTTTTTCTTTTTTAAGGAAAGAGTTACTTGAGATTGAACTTCTTACTAACGGCGACGTTCATGCTCTCTCAACTTACTGTTATTGGTACTCGCAACAAGTACAGCTACAATCTCAAGCAGCACTTTACCAAGCAGAGAATCCTGAAGAAATTGGAAATCCATTGTTAAAGCAGCTAGACACATGTTCCAAGAATCTCAGATCAATAGGAAGTGATTTAGGTTTATCACCTTCTGCCAGAGCAAAGCTAGCGATTAAACTAGCTCAGGACGATGGAGATGATTCAGAATGGACTTGATGAATCTATCTTATTCTAAACTGGAAAAATGGTGGACTAACTACAAGGATGAACAAGCTTCTTGGGGTGGTATTCTGTTAGAGCCGTATCCTGAATTATTGACCACTTGGTACGCTGAACGACTTATTGATGATTCAATTCCAGCAAGTAAAGAAAACATTTCTGCAGCTAAACGTCATATGTTGGATTTAGAAAGGCAGGGAACAGAAGGCTTTCCTTGGATCTTTGATGAAGAAGCTGGTCATAGACCTATACGCTTTATTGAGGATAACTGTCGACCAACTGAAGGTGATTTTGAGCGATTTATTTTACAGCCGTGGCAACATTTCATTGTAGGTTCAATATTTGGATGGGTTCATAAAGACACTGGTATAAGACGCTTTCGTGAAGCTTTAACCTTTGTTGGCAGAAAGAATGGAAAAACATCGTTAATAAGCGGTTTATCTGCTTATATGCTTGGGTATGATCGAGAACAAGGTGCAAACGTTTATGTACTAGCGAATGCCAAAGATCAAGCATCGATCTTATTTGACAAAGCAAAAGAAATGGTGAAACAGTCACCATTACTTGATACGAAATATAAGCCACAACGGTCTGTAATTAAAGATGAAGCCACTTTCTCCAAAATGGAGGCAAGAGCTTCGGATAGTAAAAAGCTTGATGGATTAAATACTCATTTTGCTATCTTTGATGAGATTCATGAATTTATAAATTTTAAATTAATCAATGTTATTAAGAAATCTCGTGGTACTAGAAGACAGCCTTTAATTGTATATATTACTACAGCCGGATATGTATTAGACGGCCCATTAATGCAATATTATGACAATGCACTCGATTGTTTAGAACATCTTGAAGATGGGCTAGACGAACGGGTTTTTTATTTTATTGCTAAACTTGATGATATTTCTGAGGCAGACGATCCTAGAAATTGGATTAAAGCCAACCCGAATCTTGGTTTGATGTCGTTTATTGATTTAGTAACTGACTGGAAGACTGAAAGAAATAGCCCACAAGAAAGAGCTGATTGGATAACCAAGCAGTTTAACTTGTTTTCTGACATTGATGAACTGTCTTTCTTAGACATGCAAACGATCAATAAAAACGACAAGATAGTTGAATGGGACTCACTAATTAATCAGGAATGCGTGGGCGGTTATGATTTATCAGAAACACAGGATTTCACTTCTGCCAATTTAGAATTTCCAGTGTATGAAACTGGAGAAATTGCTGTTTTAGAGCATAGTTGGATTTCACAAGAGCGTTATAACAATGATAATAACAAACAACGGCTAGATTCATGGATTAAAACAGGCGATTTAACAGTGACACCAGGCAATTATGTTGATTATGATTTCGTGTTTGATTGGTTCGTTGAACAGTCGAAAAAATTTAAAATACTAAAGGTTCGTTACGACAGAAGAAATAGCTTAATTCTTAACCAAAAAATGATTGATTACGGCTTTGTAATGGAAGAAGCTATTCAAGGTTTTATTACATTAGGTGGTCCAATGAAAGATTTAAAGGAAAGATTTCTGGATGGAAAAGTCATTTTTAATAATCAAAAAATATTCAGATGGTATTTATCAAATGTAAAACTAGTTCAAGATAGAAATAATAACTGGATGCCTACTAAACAATCTAAAAATAGAAAAATTGATGGCTTTGCTGCCATGCTTAATAGTCATGTCAGTGTGGTAGAGATGTTCGCGAATAAGTCTAAACAAACAGGAAATATTGGATTTATCAGTATTCGTGACATGATGAAAGGAGGGTAGAGATGAATAGATTTCAAAAAATTATCAATCGAATGACACCAAGGTTTATCAGGCAATCAGTAATAAAAAACTATCAGACAAATAGTAATTTTAAACAGTGGTTTGGGAAAACTTTTTTCGGTATCGAAAACTCCACACTGGAAACAAACGAAAATATCTTTTCAGTAGTGTCACGGTTAGCAAACACAGTTTCTAGCTTGCCGTTTAAGAAATACTTGAGCTATGAACAGCAATTTGACGAATCGATGGATAAGCTGATGTATTGCCCAAATAATAATCAGACATTAGATCAAATATTCAATGTAATGGAAGTAAGTAGAAATACTAATGGGAATGGATATGCCCTGATTTTCAGGGATATTCGAGGTTTGTTTGAACAACTAGTACCATTTAATCCTAATTATGTGGAACCGGTACTTGAAGAAACGACAAATGAGCTATGGTACCGGGTAAATAATAATGGTAAAACCTATTTTTTTCATAATTCAGATATGATTCATGTTAGGCATATTGCTGGTAATGGAAATTGGAAAGGTATTAGTCCTGTAGCTGTATTAAAAAATTCAAATGATTTTGATAAAGCAGTTCGAACATTTTCGTTAAAAGAGATGGAATCTATTAGAGATTCATTCATTCTAAAATATGATACTAGCGTTGATGACAAAAAGAAACAAGCCATTATCGATAATTTCAAAATGTTCTATGAAGAAAATGGTGGAATTCTTATTCAGGAACCTGGAGTTACGATTGAGGAGATGAAACGTAACTTTGTGGCTACCGATATGAAAATCACTGAAGGTATTACTAGAGATCGAATTGCCAATGTTTATAATGTGCCAAGTATTTTCTTAAATTCAGATAGCAGTAGTTTTTCATCCAATGAACAACTGATGCAGCTATTTGTAAACATGACCTTAACACCTATTGTTAAGCAGTATGAACGTGAATTTAATAAGAAAATACTCCTTAAAAATGAACGTGTAAAAGGTTACTACTTCAAATTTAACTTAATGGGTTTATTGAGAGGCGATTCAGACGCTCGACAGAAATTTTATCATGGTGGGATTCGTGATGGCTGGATGGTACCAGATGAAGCGAGAATGCTTGAGGAGATGCCTCCTCGAGGTGGTAAAGCTTCTGAGTTATGGATTTCAGGAGATATGTATCCACAGGATATGGATCCTTCTTTAAGAAAATCAAATAATAGCAGTAATCAAGACGTAGTCAAAGAAGACTAGGTCTTTTTATTTTGCCTTGAAAGGAGGGTTGAGATGAAAAAATTTTGGGAAGTAAAACAATCGGCAAATAAGTCAGAAGCCGAGATTTATATTTTTGGAGAGATAGTTTCCAACAAATGGGACGATACGGATACAACAGCAGCAAGTTTCCAAAAAGATTTAAGAAGCCTGGGAGAAATTAATCAAATTAATCTGCACATCAATTCTCCAGGAGGATCAGTATTCGAAGGAATTGCAATCGGAAATATGTTGAAACAACACAAAGCGCATGTCACTGCTTATGTGGATGCTTTAGCAGCTTCTATTGCAAGTGTAATTGTTTCTAGCTGTGATGAGGTAGTTATGCCTGAAAATAGCATGATGATGATTCATAATCCTTGGACTATATCCATGGGAAACGCCAAAGAGTTAAGAAAACAAGCTGATGATTTAGACAAGATTTCCGAGTCTTCAGTAGTGACTTATCTAGCAAAAGCAGGAGAAAAACTGACTGAGGAAAAAATCAAGGAAATCATGGATGAAGAGACTTGGTTAACGGCTGAGGAAGCATTCAATTTCGGTTTATGCGACACAGTAACGAGCGCTAATCAGATCGCTGCTTCAGTAAGTGAGAAACTTTTCAGTGCCTATCAAAAAGTACCGAATGATTTTTTACAAGTAAAACAAGAAGTGCATGATGAACGAAGAGAACTAATTATACAAAATGCAAAACGGAGCAATGCCCTAATGGGCAATATTTTAGGAGGACTATAGATGAAAACAATTTTTGAATTAAAACAGGATATGGCTACTTTAGGCCAACAAATCCAAAAACAAAATGACACGATTATGCAAAAAGCTACTGATCCAGCAACTTCAGCAGAAGAGTTGGTTCAAATGCAAAAGGGAAAAGAAGATTTACAGCAACGATTTGATATCGTTAAGGCTCAACATGATCAAATGGAGATGGAACAAAAGGCTAACTTATCAAAAGGCCAATTTACATCTTCCGAAGATCCTAAACAAAAAGTCATCGATGCGAAAGCAGAATTAATTCGTAAAACTATTGCAAAAGAAAGTGTTTCAAAAGACGTACTGCAGGTATTAGGAGACGATGATACTTCTAAGGGTGGTAAATTTTTACCAAAAACTGTTGCTACAGGGATTATTTCTGAACCAACTGTGAAGAATCCTTTACGTGAGGTGTCAACAATCACTAGTATTCCAAATCTTGAGATTCCTAAAGTAACATTCACTTTAGATGATGATGATTTTATTGCTGATATGCAGACAGCAAAAGAATTAGAAGCCAAAGGAGATAATGTTGTATTTACTCGCCACAAATTCAAAGTATTCACAGGTATTTCTGAAACAATTCTTTCAGGAACAAATACGAACTTAGTATCTACTGTAGAAATGAATCTGCAATCTGGTGTGGCTGCCAAAGAACGTAAAGTTGCTTTTGCTGAAACTCCTAAAACTGGTGAGGAGCACATGAGTTTCTATGATAAAACTGTGGTTAATATCAAAGAAGTTACTGGAGCCGATCTTTATAAAGCAATCAAAGCAGCTATTGCCGATTTGCATGAGGACTACCGTGAAAATGCAAAAATTATGATGAAATACGCCGATTACTTAAATATCATTGAAACTTTAGCAAACGGAAATGCTACTTTATACACGGCACAACCTGAACAAATTTTAGGAAAACCAGTAATCTTTACTGATGCTGCAGTTACACCAGTCGTAGGTGATTTTTCTTATTCTCACTTTAACTACGATATTGGTGCAACTTATGAACAAGATAAAGATATTAAGACTGGTATTAATTTATTCGTTGTGACAGCTTGGTTCGACCACCAAATTAAGCTAGCATCTGCTTTCCGTTTAGCAAAAAAAGCGTAGCCCCAGCTATTGTGGGGAAGGTAACCCCAACAGCTGATGGGGCAACAATTGAATTAAGTTAGGGGGAATCAGTATGATTTTAAACCCTACAAATGATCTCGATGAGATTAAAGCGGCAATTCGAGAAGATTTTTCGGATGATGATATCGGAATTAAGCGTGCAACTATGGCAGCTATTGCGTATATAAAGGGGGCTATCGGAAATGATAAGCCTTCTTTTTATTTACAAGATAATGAGCTAATCGAGCTGGTTAATCTATCTATTCTTCTCCTTACAGATCACTACTATCATGCCGGCTCTGCAACTATTGAGTCAACGACACAAAATGGCGCATTGAGAGAGTACGACTTGGGTTTTACTTCAATCATTCTTCAGCTAAAAGCTAGTTATTTGGTTTTTAAAGAAGGTGATACTAATGAGGAAGAGTAGAACAGGTAAATTAAACACTATAATTCACTTCTGGGAATATCAAGATCATGAAGGTCCGGAACCAGGGGAAGAAGAAAAAGAGATTCTTTTTAAAACACGAGCAGAAATTTACGATCCTTCCATGAAAGACTTAGAAATCTTAAATGGAAAGGGAACAAAAAAAGCTGTTACAGTAGTGATTCGTGATCCTCGTGGAAAGTATATGCCCTCGAATAAACATTATGTTGAAATCTTGGACTATAGGATGAAAGATCGTTGGAATATTATCGATGTGAGAAACGATATAGCAGAAAGCCAATTTATTACCATCCTTCTAGGAGTGACGAACGATGAGTAATGTTGAATTTGAAGGAATTAAAGAAACCATCAGTTCTCTTGAAAAAAGTCTTGGTGAGAAAAAAGTAAAAAATATTACTCGTAAAGCTATTAATGCAGGAGCAGAAAAAGTTGAAAAGAAAATGCAACAAGACATGTTGGTTTTTAAGGACAAAGGATACACGATTGACGAAGTCGTTCGAAAAAATGCAACATACAAAAACTATAATGCTGAGGCTGAAATTGGTTGGAATGGCCCTCATGAAAGATATCGAATTATACATCTGAATGAGTTTGGGTACACAAGAAACGGGAAACAGATTAAACCACGCGGTTTCGGAGTAATATCTAAATCGCTTAAAGCATCAGAAAAAGATTACTTAAATACGGTAGCTGAGGAGGTCAAAAAGAGTTTATGAAGGATATGCTTAACACAATTTACCAAAGACTTATTTCTAACACATATATTGCTTCAATGACTAAAGATGATTCTGGAAACTACCGAATTAAGTATTATATCTATCCCGAAAATGGAGATAAATCAGGTGTTTTCTTAACAATCAGACCGGTAGATGTACCAAATGAGGTTATACATGGATCTGATGCTGAATTATCTATTCAACACATAATTCAGATTGATGTGGAGGCTAAATATCGTAATGTTTGTAAAGAAATACAGTTTCAAATTAAAAAAGAAATGAAAAGTCTTGGATTTGGCCAAATGTCTGGTCAAGGGCTAGATGAATATTTCGAAGAAACAAAACGTTTTGTCGATGCAAGACGGTTTATAGGAAACACAGCTTTATATGACACGAATTATTAATCAAATAGAGGAACAAGACACTGAAAAAATTAATCAGTGTCTTTTTTTGCGTCAAAAAATAGGAGGAATAATCAATGACATTAGTAGGATTTAGAAAAATGACAATCGGAATTTTTGATAAGGACGGAAAAATTCCAGCAGCAAACAAATATGTAATCGAAGGTAAACAAGACCAAGGTGCCACAGTTTCAGCAGAAATCAGTGGCTTAAGTAAAGAAGCTACAAAAGTTTATGGCTCAGATATTGCTTACTATATTTCTCAGCGTGGTACAGGCGATGTTAGTGCCAATTTTGGTTTATTAGATTTACCAGAAAAATTGAATGACTTGATTTTGGGCTACAAAACTGTTGCTTCTGGTATTAGTTTTTTAGGTGAAGATAGTGAACCACCATATTGTGCAGTTTTAATGGAATCTAGTGATTTAAATGGTGAGACTGCGATGCTTTCAATCTTTAAAGGGAAATTTAGTCGTGAAGCAATTAATTTAAATACAACAACAAATGAAGCCTTTGAACCGGAAGCTGAAGAGTATGTGTTTACTGCAATTGCCAACGATCAAGAAGGCGATGCGAAAGGACAATCAGTAGCTAAATACTTTGGTGACGAAACTTCAGCAATTGAAGCATTAACAGCATTAACTTTTCCAACAACAAAGTAACAATCCCTGAAATCGGTGAAGTTTCACCGACTGCTGACGGGGCAGTGGTTCAATTAAACTAGGAGGGCTTTCATGTTTAAAATTTATAAAGGTACAAGTGTAGTAGCGGAAGGAGAAAGTCCTCTCGCTATTACTGGATTAGCAGCAGATACAGTTGTCAATTCAGGAGATTATAAAGCAGTTCGGGTACTAAATGGCAAAGAATCTGAAAAAGTTGATATACCAGGATTCACAGTCTTAGCTGCTCAGTCGCCGGCTTCGTTATCTATTGATGAAAAACCAACAATGGATAATACAATAGCTGAAATTAAACAGTATTTAACAGCACAGGGAATAGATTTTTCTGGTGTGACTAAAAAAGAAGACTTATTAAAACTGATTGAAGGCTAGTCGTTATGACTAGTCTTTATTTTTTTATTATTTAGGAGGAAAGATAGATGGCAAAAGTTCAATTAATTTTAGAAAACGAAAAAGAAGAGAAAGTTGTTTTTGAAAAAACGAAAATCAAAGCTCGTGCTATTAGAAAAGCTATTGAAGCAAATCGGAAAATGCAAGACAAAGATTCTGATATGGGTGATCAACTCGACGCGTTAATTGAATTTACAGTTGATTTGTTTGATGACAAAAAAGTAACTGAAGATTCTCTTCTTGACGGATTAGAGAGCGATCAAATTTTTCCAACTCTAAATGGCATCTGGATGAAAGTAATGGGCATCGAAGAAATTCCAGATCCAGAGGCAAAAAAGTAACCGCTGAAGAAGCGCAAAAAGAGTATTACGAAATGTATCGAAAATTGATCGAAGCTGGTTGGACTCTTGAATCAATTGAAGAGGCAGACTATGAAGCTTTGGTAAATATTGTATTTTCACAAAAAGAACCAGAGAAATCAAAAGAAGTATCTCTTAAAGACTTCATTAAATCTATTTAGGAAAGGAGGAAAACTATGGCAACAGGAAAACCGCTTGGCAATATGATTGTCAAATTGGATTTAGATAGTTCCGCTTTTTCTAAGGGTTTGGCAGGCGCAAAGAATGCAGTAAATCATCAAACTAAAGCAATGAAAGCTCAGATGCAAATTATGAATTCTTCTGGAAATTCATTAGGTGCTCTTCAGTCTAAATATTCTGGTCTTTCAGGAATAATTGAGGCTAATGAGAAGCAAGTCGAACTATTAAATCAAGCATACAAAGATAGTTTTGATGCGAGTGGGAATGCGACTGCTTCAACCACAAAATATGCTAATCAATTAAACCAAGCGCAGGCTAGGTCAGCAAGTTATGAAGCTCAGATGAAAGAGACTGTAGGACAAATGGCAAGGTTGAAAGTCGAAACTGAAGGTGCCACAGGATGGCTGAAACAACACGGTGATGCATATATTGAATCTGGGAAAAAGATTCAAAGCTATGGTGATAAAGTTTCTAGCGCGGGTACAGCTCTCACTTTAGGCGTTACAGCTCCGATATTAGCTGGAGCTGCTGCAGTTACTAAAGCTGCAATGACTTGGGAAAGTGATTTTGCAGGGGTTAAAAAGACCAATGATGAGGTAGTTAATTCTAACGGACAAGTTGTCTATTCTTATTCAGATTTAGAAAATGGACTAAGAAAACTTACAACACAATTACCTTCAACTCATACTGAAATTGCCTCTGTTGCTGAGGCAGCAGGTCAATTAGGAATTAAAACAGAGGATGTAGTAGGATTCACTAAAACTATGATTGATATGGGTGAATCAACTAACTTGTCTGCTGAAGACGCAGCAACAGCAATAGCTAAAATTGCAAATATTACCGGATTAACGGCTGATGAATATCAACGATTTGGTTCATCTGTTGTAGCTTTGGGGAATAACTTTGCGACAACTGAAAATGATATCGTCATGATGGCCAATCGATTAGCTTCTGCAGGAACACTAGCAGGACTGACTAACCAGGAGATTTTAGGATTGGCAACTTCAATGAGTTCAGTTGGTATTGAAGCAGAAGCTGGCGGCACGGCGATGACTCAGACACTCTCTGCAATGGAAAAAGCAGCTCTACAGGGAGGAGAAAGTCTTCAACAATTTGCCAAGTTAGCGGGAGTATCTTCAGAAGAATTTGCATCAATGTGGAAAGATAAACCTATTAAAGCCGTTCAAGCATTTATTCAAGGACTAGGAAAATTAGATGAACAGGGCGAGAGTGCAACAATAGTCTTGGATGAAATGGGATTGTCTGGAATACGCCAATCAAATATGTTGAAGTCATTAGCATTGGCGTCAGATACAATGACGAGTGCTGTTAAAATGTCTAACACTGCCTGGAAAGAAAATACGGCATTGACTGACGAAGCTTCGACACGGTATGAAACAACCGAATCAAAATTAGCAATGTTAAAAAATGAAATATACAACACTGCAATTGATTTAGGTGGTCCATTAGTCGATGCTTTGAGAGATGGTTTGAAAGCTTCGAAACCTCTATTGAAAAACTTAGGAGATTTAGCAAAAGCTTTTTCTAATCTTGACCAAGAACAACAACAAAATATTATGAAGTGGATAGCTATTGCTGCAGGAATTGGTCCTGTAACTAAAGGTCTTGGCACAGTTATCAAAGTAACTGGTAAGACAAGAAGTGCTATCGGTGTATTAAATAATAGTGTAGTAGATTTGATGGCCAAAGCCGCTGAAAAAAGAGCTATGGCGTCTTTTACTTCCTCATTAACAGTTGCCGGGACTGCTGCTTCAACTACAGCAGGAGCTGGTGGGATTGCCGGATTAGGCGCATCTATTGCCGCCCTTGCTGGACCGATTGGAATTGGTGTAGTTGCTCTAGGGGCATTAGCCGGTGCTGCGTATCTTTCCAAAAAAGCTTATGATGAATCACAATTAGCTGGCGGAAAATGGGGTACGGAAGTAACTGAAGCACAAGACAAAGTAATCACTAAGTCGCAAGAGTTACGCGAAAAAGGCATTCAGGCAATGAATGAATACCAAGATAGTGTGATAACGAGTGCCGAGGATGTTAAGAAGGCAAATCAAGAAATTGCCGATTCGATTGATACTTCTATCAAGAAAGAACAAGAACGAAGAGAAAAAATCGCTAAATCAAGTTATTTAGATGAAAACACTAAAGATTGGTATAACGGTATTTTAGCAGCTCAAAAAAGAGTGGATGAGCAAACTTCTAAAGATGTTCAAGATCAATTAAACAGGATCAATTCTATTTACGAAAATGCATCTCAAAATAATCGGAAACTGTCAGATCAAGAATCAGAGTTCATCCGTAATACCTATGCGAATTTAACAAACGATCAACTAAAAGCAGCTGGCTTTTCTAAAAAAGAACGATTAGCTATTGAGGCAACATATCAATCGGATTTGAAAGATTTAACTACTAAACAATTAGAAGAAAGAATATCTTCAGTTGAAAAATCTCTAGACAAAGAGAAGAAAGCATACGACAGCCAACGTAAAGCCATTGAAGATGATGATTCGTTAAGTAATATTGTAAAAAATCGCTTATTAGATAATTTGGAAAAAAATTATAAAGATAAAACAGGCGATATGATTACTTCATTAGCAAAATTGACCAAACAAACAGGAAGTAGTTTGAAAGAAACCTGGTACACATGGGAGAAATATGGGTACAAAGTAGACGAAGTATCTAAACTAGTCCGAAAAAGTATGGATAAAAGTAGGAAAAATCTTGATAACTTTGCTAAAGGGACTTCAGAGGCTGATATGGCATGGAATGCGATGGCTTTAGACCCTAAGACTGGTGAAGTAAAAACAAACATGTCTGACATGTTGCTAGAGATCGCCAATGCAGAAGACGGCTGGGACCAGCTAGAATTTCTTGTTAAGAACGCTGACTTAACTTCTAACGCCAAAGAAGAAGTTGCAGTTGCAATGGGTGAAGCTGGGAAATGGGATAATCTATATTTTACTGAAAAGCTTTTACTTGTTAACGGTGATGAAGCGAAAATTGAGCTTTACGATACTATTAATGAATTAGGCCAGTGGAATAACTACAAACTTGATAGAAAAGAACTTGGTGTAGATAACGCTGATGCTGTATGGAAGCTACTAGATACAGAAACCAAGGTGGATAGATGGAATAATCTACCTGTCGATCAGAAGGAAGTCATGGCTGATAATACTGATTTGGTGAACAAAATTATTGGCTCCGAACAAATGTATAACAAATGGGTGACTATTCCTGATGATCAGAAAAAGATATTTCTAGATAACAGCGATTTGATGAATAAGGTTTTTGCTTCCGAAGAAAGCTACAATCGCTGGATTACTTTACCTGATACTCAAAAGAATATGTTGGCTAATAATACAGACTTGGCAAGCAAGGTGTTTGCATCGGAAGAACAATATAATGCATGGATGCAACTTCCAGATAGTGTTAAAGCGATGTTAGCCAACAATGAAGACCTCAAACAAAAAATGATTGAAGGTAAAATTTCGACTGATGAGTACAATAAAGTTGATGCATTATTAAAAACTCTTAACGGAGATGCTACTAATGTAGGGGAGGCTAGTCTACAAGGTAAAAAGGCTGTGAAAGACTGGAACGAGGAGAAGCCAGAACCCAAAACGTTCACAGCTAAATTTTCTGCTTTCATTGATGACACTTGGGACAGTATAAAAAAATCTCTAAACAAAAAAGGTAATTTAATAACTGGGAATTACGCACGAGGTACAAATTTCCATCCAGGTGGATTAGCACTCGTCAATGATCAGCAAGGAATGCGATTTAAAGAGTTAGTCAAACTACCAGATGGACGTGCCTTCTTACCGCAGGAGCGAAATACTCTTCTTGATTTACCACGAGGTTCACAAGTAGTAAAAGCTTCCCTAACTAAAAAAATGATTCCACGCTATGAGGATGGAATAGGCGGTACAGTTGAATCAGTTTCTACAGATGAACCTATTAAAAAACTAATCGAAGCAATCGATCGGTTAACAAATACTCTTAATGGAGGCAAGAAGCAAACAATTGGCGGAGAAACTTCTTCAGTAGACTCAGTACAGTTGGGAGCCACAAACCAACAGAATTTAGAAGCCGGCTCCCAGTGGATGGGTAATTTGATAGATGGATGGAATGCAGTAGCACCAACTATGTATTCTACCGAAGCGACCTTTATTCAAACATATAAGAACCAGTTATTAGCTGAAAATCTTCCCAACTATACTCAAGGGGTTGCTTGGACCACTAACTTGATGAATGGGTGGAAATATTTGGTTCCTACATTTTTGAGTGGTGTTGATAAATTAGGAAATGATTCGATTCTAAATTTACAATCAAAAAGTCCGACTTTTTATAGTGCAGGACAATTCTTAATCCAGTCACTTATTAACGGTATAGGCTCCATGGGAACCTCATTGAACACCACAATGAACGGCGTAGCCAATAAAATGGTTAGTGGTATCGGAAAAGGTGTTAACGGCGTGGTTGCTGGTGTTAACCATGTACTAACACAAGTTGAGTCCGAAAAGAAATTATCTAATTGGACAGTCCCTACTTATGCAAAAGGAACTAAAGCACATCCTGGTGGGCTTGCATTAGTGAATGATCAAAAAGGAAACAATTACGAAGAATATATCCAGACCCCTGACGGACAAGGGTTTATTCCTGAAGGGAGAAATGTTCTTGCAGATTTACCTAAAGGTTCAAAAGTAATGCCTGCTACCAAAACAAAACGGTTCAAGAAACTGTATGATATCCCACGGTATGAAGAGGGAATAGGAGACTTTGATGAAATATTTGATTTGATTGATGATAAATCTGTTTTTGAAAGAATCGTTAATGAAAAAATCAAATATGATGGAATGAATGGCATGTACTTAAATATGACTAAATCTGCTGTTAAATTAATGACAGACAAGGCTTATACATTTGTTAAAAAGATTGCTGAAGAAATGATGGTTGGTACAGGAGATCGTGCTGAGTTCATGAAATTGGTACTCGCACAACAAGGAAAACAATATGTATGGGGTGCAGAAGGACCAGACACATTTGACTGTTCAGGGTTAATTATGTGGGCGTTAAAACAGATTGGTATTAACTTTCCTCATTACACAGGAGCGCAATGGAATGCTACTGAGCACATTAGCGAGAAAGAAGCTGTGCCAGGTGATTTAATTTACTTTGGACCAAATGCACATAGGCACGTGGGCATGTATACCAAACCAGGAGAAATGTTTAATGCTTCCGCACCAAATGCATATGGCCCAGGAAATGGGATTGGTTATAGCGGGTATGCTGCACCCGACCTTTGGGGATTTGCACGAATCAAAGAACTTACTGGACGTGGAGGAATGGGCAGTAGTCGCGGAAGAAACTTCAATGGTAATTGGAACAATGCTATTCGTGCAGCCGCAAAACAAATGCGAGTACAAGTTACTGAATCGGACATTGCAAATATTTTAAGTTTAATTCAACATGAATCAGGGGGAAACGAAAAAGTTATCCAAAGCGCTGGCGTATGGGATATTAACATGGCAAATGGAAATCCAGCGAGAGGATTGTTGCAATATATCCCAAGCACATTCGCAAACTATGCGGTAAAAGGACATAATAATATCATGAGTGGATACGATCAACTCCTTGCATTCTTTAACAATAAGTATTGGCGAACTCAATTTAATCCTAGAGGAGGATGGAGCCCTTCTGGTCCAAGAAGATATGAGAATGGTGGATTAATCACTAAACATGGTTTATTCGAAGGGGCAGAAGGTAATAAACCTGAAATGGTGATTCCTTTGACCCGAAAGACTAGAGCTATTGAATTGATGGGGCAGGTTTTAGCTTACTTATCAGGAAATAGTTCGAATAATTCAGGTACAACCCAAAAATCAAACGATAGTACCAAATTAGAAGACAAGTTAGATCAATTAATTGGAATAATGAGTCAATTTGGCTCAGATTTGAAGAACCTTAAACTTGAAGCAAATGAAAGAGAGTTGGCTACAGTGGTTGATCATGCACAAACAAAAACGGCTTTAATTCAATCTAAGATAAGAGGTGATGGATAAATTGAAATCAGATGTAACAATTAAATTTGGTGACTTTATTTTAACTGATTATATGGATTTGATAGATTCACCAGACTTTTCTTTGATGCCTTTACCTAAACCTGGTGAATCCAAGGAAAAGAGTTTCAACTTCAAATTTTTAATAGAAACAAAAGACCAAGTGACTGTCAGAGACAAGATTGCACTTGGTCTTTTTCAGGGGAAGGAAGATAAATTGAAAATCTCTTTCTTTCCAAACCGTTATTGGTTAGCAGAAGTTGATGAGGAATCATCGTATATTCGAAGTATGGAACACCGTTTAGATATAGAATTTAATCTTATTTTTAATTTGAAAAATATATATGCTGAAACAGATTATATCAAAATATTTCCAGCAGTTTTAGATAGTAATAAAATTTTACAATCAACTATTGTAAATGAAGGAACTGTAAGTGTACCTATTACTTATAGAATAAAACACACGTCAAAAAATGGTTACTTAGGAGTAGTCAGCCGTCATGGTACTGGACAAATCGGCTCAGTAAGTGAAGCAAAAGAATCTGAAATGGTTATAGGAGATACAGCCAGTGATGGAACTCTTCTAATGCGATGGACTGAAGGTGGGGGAAGATTAACAGAGAACTTCCCCACGACTGGTACTTGGACAACTAAGTATTTCAGCAACAGAGCATTTATGGCAGTCAATGCTTATGGATTAGGCAATGGCTGGCATGGAGCTTCTAAAACTAGAAAATTAAGTGCAGATAGTTCTGGAGAAGTGGGAGCTAAAAATTTTACTTTGGATTTACGATTATGGTTTTTAAACTATGCGGGGAATCAACAAGGCTTAATGGAATGTATTATATCTACTGCAGATGGAAAGAGATTCTTAGGAATTGCAGTAGATAAAGGGACAGACGGTAATCAAGCTAAAATTCGCTTATACAACGGAGAAACTAACGCACATATTGATATCGACACTGGTGCTAACGATTTTGTATCTGAAAATACTGGCAGAATCATTATAGAAAAGTTTGGTAATAAAGTTACTTTTCGATTTAACAATCGTACAGTAAGTTATGTGGTGACAACATTAAAAGATACTGTTTTTACAGACGTTACCCTGTTTGCTGGACAAATGAGCGCTAGACCCGTTCTAAATATTATGGGATTTCAACATGTGTTTTTTCATAAACATTATACGGATAATCCCACTCAGGTTCCTAATAAGTTTCAAAAAAATGATGAAGTAATTGTCGAAGGAGATTCTGCTAAGATATATCATAACTCAGTTGCTATTGCTGATGTTGTGGGGTCAGATTGGTTTTTAGCACCACCTGGAGAGACTAAAGTACAATTTTATTATTCATCTTTTGCGACTGCTCCTGAAATAAAAGCAGAGATTAAGGAGGCTTGGCTGTGATGGAAATGCCAGTTATTGCAATCCTTGACCAAAATGAAAATTATGTAACAGTAATGGATAACTCTAAACCAAGAGCTATCCATTTTTTTAATGAGGTCTTGCATACTTACTTAACAGGAACGGCTTGTACTTTTGATTGCCAGATTACTAAAAACGTTGAAGATGTCATTAAAATAAAAGAAGGCTATAAACTTGCGTTTAGGTATAAACAAAAAGATTATATGCTAACTATTATGCAAACAAACGAAGATGAACAATCCACTACAATTATGGCTATGGGCGTTTCCTTAGAGGCGAATAATACTGAAGTAGATGCTTTTGCTTCACCAAATGAGAAGCCCTTCACTGAGTATTTATTAGAATTTGATCCTGAAAAAACTCTAACAGTAGGAATCAATGAAGTTAGTGATAAAAAATTAAAGCTTGATTGGGATGGTAATTCTACATTGTTAGCTAGATTACTATCACTCGCAACAAAATTTGGTGCTGAAATAGAATTTGTTCCTAAGCTACTGGATAATTATATGACTGAAAAGCTAATTATTAATATCTATAAGAAGGTTAATGATGAGGATCAAGGTATTGGTCAATACAGACCTGAAATAAAACTTGAGTATGGAAAAAATATAAAGACGATTCGTAAATCAGTAGATATCAGTAATCTTAAGACAGCCATACGCCCTATTGGTAAAGATAATATGACTCTAATAGGAGAGGTATTAGAAGAAAAAGATGCTAGTGGAAATCTAATATACTTTAGTTTCAAAGAGACTGGATGGATATATTCACCTCAATCAAGAGATCGTTTTCCTTCAAACCGAATTAGTCCTAACGTAGAGGATAGGTATATTGGTTTTACTTGGGACTATGATACAGACAACAAGAAAACGTTAATGTCTCAAGCCTTAGCTCGTCTAAAAGAATTAGATAAACCTACAGTAACTTATGAGGTAGAAGGGTTCACGGAAGAAGTAAGTTTAGGAGATACCGTCAGATTAATCGATGCCGGTTATAATCCTACTTTGTTATTAGAAGCTCGTGTATCAGAACAAGAAATTTGTTGGACGGATACCGATAAATGTAAAACTACTTTTAGTAATTATAAAGAGTTGACTTCACAAGTTGATACAGGATTATTGGCTAAAATGCAGGCATTGATTGATGCAAATAAAAAATATGACTGTCAGATAATCAGTAGTAATGGATTGATATTTAAAAACAACGATGGAACAACTATTTTGACTGCAAGAGTAATAGACGGATTGAAAGATGTAACAGCAGATTTTACAATTAATTGGTTCAAAGATGATGGTCCGTTCGCCGGTGGAAAATCTATCACTGTAAAGGCAACTGATTTTAATGAACGTGCTGTTTATCGGTATGAAATCATTGATAAAAACGAAAATATGCGAGGTGGTACAGAAGTTACCATTGCTAATGTAAATGATGGTCGTGGAGTCAAGAGTATTAAAGATTACTATGCTACATCAAAATCAGGTACAACGATACCCACAACTTGGCAGGAAACTTTACCAGAAGTCCCGCAAGGATATTATCTTTGGAAAAAGACAATCACAACGTACACAGATGGCACTACCTCAGAAAGTTTTGATGCAACTTACAACGGTAATGATGGTAAAGGCATTAGAAAAACAGAAATAACTTATCAAGCAGC
Organism: Enterococcus sp. JNUCC 77; assembly: GCF_054819945.1. Classification (NCBI taxonomy): domain Bacteria; kingdom Bacillati; phylum Bacillota; class Bacilli; order Lactobacillales; family Enterococcaceae; genus Enterococcus; species Enterococcus sp. JNUCC 77. The sequence goes on along the minus strand of NZ_JBTHIG010000002.1, from coordinate 140,614 downwards.
ACAAAATGGAACGGATATTCCACAAGGTGATTGGGATTTAGAGATTCCTAAAGTTAATGATAACGAATTTTTATGGACTAAAACTGTAATTACCTACACAGATAACACAACATCAACTTCTTATTCTGTCAGCAAACAAGGTGGACCTGGAGAACCAGCTAAGTCATTAATCTTATCAGCAAGTTCACAAATTATGAGTTTTACATCTAGCAATACCCCAACCTCAACACAAAAGATTACTTTTGAGGTTAAACTACAAAATATTTCTGGTATTGCGGCATTTTTGGCCGTTCCTTATATAGGAACCACGGCGCAACCAGCTATTACTTTGGGTGGTTCAGGGAATTCTCGAACTCTTTCTAGTACGCAATGGGAAAAGACAGCGTGGACCACTATAAGTGTCACTGCAACATTAGATGGTTTATCAGATACTATTGCAGTATTAAAAGTTCGGGACGGAGAACAAGGTGAACCAACAGGAGTAACTGAATCATCAACTGTACCCAATAATCCATACCAGAACATGCTTTGGAAATGCATGGGTAATATTGCCGGATACAATAAAGGTGTGATTTATCGATGGACAGGTTTGAAATGGGAGACATTCTACTTCTCTGCCGAGAATATAAAAACTGATAGTCTTTCGGCAATTGTGGCTAATTTAGGAGACGTCACTTCAGGGACGTTACGTTTATTACGTTATAATGGTTTCATTAATGAAACAACGACTCCTAATAATAGTATGAATTTGGATGGCGAAAAAATATTTTTTAAGCGAAATAATAATGAATCTGTAAAATTAGATTATGATGGCATAACAACTAAAAAGAATGATTCTAAATTTTATTTAGGATTTCACAATCAAGGATTAAGTCTTTCGGCAGACGTAAGTAATATATTGACTGATAGAAATGCAGGATTAGACTTGTATGGTTATAACACTTATGTTGATTTTCATAGATCAATTACTGGTAATGAAGATTATACTTCAAGACTTTGGTTAAAGTCGAATGGTGTAACTGAGCTATTAAGCTTAGATAGTGATATTATATTACAGGCAAATAAAGGAAACGTATATTCCATAGCAATGAATGGTAGTGTTAATTTACAAGGTCAGTCTGTCAATGTGCGAAATAAGAACAATACGGCTTTTGTGGAAATATGGGCATCTGCCTTTAGACAATCTTCAAGTCAAGAGATGAAATATAGCATTCGTGATTTAGAAGAAGGTTATTTAGATAAATTAAAAGATACGAATTTTAAAAAATATCGTAGAATTAGTCCTCAAGGTTCTTTTCAAATGGGTGTTATTTTAGAAGACAATTTGTCCGCAGAATATAAAAGTGGTGAAGCTGTTGATATTTACAGTTATGCGACATTTATAGGAAAAGCCTTACAGGAAGAAATAGCCAAAAGAGAATCATTAGAGAAGCGGATAGAAGAACTAGAAAAAATATTGAAAAATCAGGTGTCAGAGGGAACAACCAATTAATTTTGGTTGTTCTTTTTATTTTGAAAGAAGGTGGGAATTTTTGGAGTTAGAGACACAGGTTAAACAACATGAAGAAAAACTACGTCAACACGATAAAGAGCTAAATCGATTGAACGACGTTACGTTAGAAATGCAACGATCTATGAATGAGGGTCTTGCAAGAGTAGATGAATCAAATAAATTTTTGCGTCAACAAAATATAAGGCAATCTGAACAGAACCAAGAAATACTAAGTGCTGTTCTAGAGAGAAATAAACGAAGTGAAGAATTAGCTCACGAAACTGAAATGCTAGATAAAACTAATTTGTGGAAAATGATTTTTGGTATAGGTGGATCGGCTGGAGTAGTTTTTGCTTTTATTATGGAGATTCTAAAATTTTTAGGAGGAAGATAAATGAAGATGAAAAACGAAACGTATGACAAAGTGAAATGGCTTGTCATGATTTTCATGCCAGCCTTAACAGCATTAGTTGGCGGTTTAGGTAAAGCTTATGGTTGGGAAACATCTGAATTAGCAGTAACCACGTTAAACTTGTTTACTGCTTTTTTAGGTGCAATCACAATTAAGAGTTCTTTGAATTTTGAAAAGGAGGATAAATAATGGCCGGAGAAATATTTAGCTCTTTAACTACTAGTGTGAATCCTAATGCAATGAATGCCGGTAGTAGAAATGGGGTTGCGATTGATCGAATAATTCTACATCATAATGCAACAACTAATAAAGATGTAGCAATGAATACGTGGCTAGCTAGTGGTAGCGCTGGAACATCCGCTCACTATGAAATTACAGATACTGAAATTATCGGCTGTGTTGGAGAACAATATGCAGCGTGGCATGCAGGGGGAACAGGTCCCAATGATCCGCCTAAAATAGCTAATCCAAATTACCGTTCAATCGGATTAGAAAATGTTAACTCTAGCGGTGCGCCTTCATGGGCTGTTTCAGAAGCCACACATATAAATTGCGCTAAACTAGTCGCAGATATTTGTACTCGCTATGGGATGCCTTGTGATCGACAACATGTATTAAAACATAGCGAAGTTACTTCCACGGCATGTCCAGGAGGACTTAACGTAGACAAAGTTGTTCAATTAGCTCAAGAGTTTCAAAAAGGTGATCTATTTACACCAATTCAACCAGAAAAAGAAGAACCTAAAAAACAGGAGGATGAAGATATGATTTACGCATTTGCAAATAGAAACGCAATTTTTTATGTACAAGGACCAAAAGTGAGCGTGTTACACAGCGAGGCTGATTGGAATGCCATGCAAGCAATATACTCTCAAACACACGATGGAAAACAGATTAAAGTATTTGACTGGATGGACAATAATTCCACAGCTGATGCAGTTTTTCGGACTTTAGGATATTACGAAGACGAAGCATTCAGAAATTCAGTTACTGAAGGTATTGACAATATCAAAAAGAATTTAAAGTAACTCTCTAATTCAGCATTTTACTAGTAAAATATTTTGAATATTGATATAATTGTTGTGTCATATAAAAAAGTAACACTCTTAAAAAGAGAGCAACAGAATCAGATAACTTGGGGAAGTAGATCTGGGGGAATTCTGTTGCTCTCTATTTTTATTGTAACATATGTTCGCCATCTGAAAATAAAAAATACCGCCACCTCAAACGAGACGACGGATTAGCAAGAATATCAAGGAGAGGCCCGAACCTCTAACAAAACTTTACCAAATAATGTATACTAATACAAGCCGTACCCTTAGCTCAGTTGGTTAGAGCAGACGGCTCATAACCGTCCGGTCGTAGGTTCGAGTCCTACAGGGTACATAGACAGACCTAGCGAAAGCTAAGGTCTTTTTTCATCCATCAAAACACGCTCACGTTCGACTATTAAGGATTTGAGTTCTTCAAGGTCTTCGGTAGTAGCTTGTTTCTTGATGAATGAACGAGAAGTACTTCGATTTCTTAAATATCTAGTATGTTCACGATTCTTTTCCTGCCATTTCTTGTTTGCTTCTGTCTGTTGATTAACATCTTTCATATTTAACGACTCCTTATCTGAACCAAATCATCCATATTATCAACGATAAGACGACTATCCAAGCGACAGCGACTTTTAGTTCCGGTTTAGTTTTTTCTAAAGTTACAATGATGTTTTTCCATTTCCATTCCTTTTTCATGGTATAATGAACATAGAAGCTAGGGGAGTTTAACTCCCCCAACTAATTTTGATTGAGAACTTGAATATTAGAAGATTGATTTCGAAGCCAACTTCTAATTTTCTTGTTCTCTTTTTTCTATATTTATAGTATACTATCGATAGTATATAATGTCAAGTGTTTTCAACAAAAAAAGCCCATAAAATCAGGCTTTTTCTAATCTTTTTTGTCCTTTAAATTTGATTCACAATCTTTGATTAAGTTTTTTAATTCTTCTAATTCTTCCAGCGTAGCATGGTTTCTTATGTAACTTTTGGCAGTCCTAAAGGCACTCATTTTACTTCTTCTTTTTCTCAAATCTTCATCAGCGCTGACTTTTTCTCTATATTTCTTGTCAGCTTTTTCCTGACTGGAACCTTTATAATTTGTCATATAAAACACCTCAGATAAATAAATTGATTAAACTTAATAGAATAGAGACAATCATTAGAACAATAGTAATCTTTAATAACCGGTTAGTTTTATTATCCATTTTAAATTCCTCCTATTTTTGATATAATAAAAGGGAAGGGAGGGCTTGCGCCCTTTTCCCTATTTGCTTAGTAGCTTGATAACTAGGTCAATCAGCTTTTCTACTACTTGTAGTACCGCAATTACTAAAAGTAGTTTAGCCGTTTGATACTCTAGTTTATCAGGCTTCTTTTTTTGCTTTTTCTTCTTCACATTTTATCACCTCCTCCTTAACTATCTTTATTATAGCGCATTGCGCTATAAATGTCAATAGATTATGCACAAAAAAAGCCCGAAAAATCGGACTTTACAAACCTAAATCATCGGTTAATCTGTCTTTATTCAATATTTTAAACTGCTTAACTATTATCTCATCATAGCTATCGTAAATATCCTTAACCCCACCAATTGAAATGATATACTGATTATCATGTAAACCTAGAAGCTTTACGCCTAAAAATAAATCTCCAATAACACAATTAACGATAGAGCTTTCAGTAATCAATGTGAATCTCGTAAGACTCGTACTAAACCTTATGTTTGTCATAATACCAACGTGTTTTATTATAAAAAACACCCCATATAGTATTATAAAGTCGGAAGTGATTTAATTCCAATAAATTCATTTTATTACCATAAATCAATCATTTTAATCAAATTATCTGGATTTAATACAATTAATTGTCTAATTACTAATTGTTCCTTCACATTAAATAATCCTACAACTTCTGCTGTGTATTTATCATCTGGTAGCATCAGGATACGTTGACCTAATATTTCTTTAGCTGTAATACAGTTGATACTCTTATCATCTGACTTCAAGGTAAACCTCACCAACAGCGGTTTATCTTTCAGCAGTCTAATCTTCGTCAACAATCCTGTAAACTTATCCATGCCATCACCTCGGAATTAGTATAACATAGTACCATATGTCTTTAAAAAATCAATATAAACTAGCTAAGTTCCTTACCAAAATCATATCCTTTATAGTTGTATCGGAAGATTGTGGAACCAGAAGGAGAGTTGTAGTCTTTTGGTTTCAATATTTGGACATCGAAACGGAAATATAAGTTTCTTCTCTTTTTATTTTTCTTAGCAGGAATCAAAAAATAATCTTTCTTACTATGGAATAAAGTCAATAGTAAGCTGTCGTGAAAAGCAAAGAAGGGGATGGGTTCCATTATCACTGACATTAAGTCTATTTCTAATTGATCAGTTGATTTAAAATGATATGGGAATTCCGCTCTGACATGAATATTTTCGTTTTCAAATGGATATACCATATTAAGCACCTCAAAATTATCTAGATTTTAAATCAGCTTCAAGAATATAACTAAGCTTTAATTGGTTGTCAGATTGAACTATCTCTTTTGCGATATTGATTTCTTTTACTGAGTTTCTTTTTGAAAGAATATTGATAATACTTATATCTATTTCATTTTGTGTAGTAATATTGCTGTTTTTATAAAAGTTTCCGTATTCATCTCCCAAATATTTCCTAATGAAATCTTCCATCATATTAATCACCTCACCAACATTATACGAACTTACGTTCGTTATTGTAAAGCGAACAAATTATTAAATCTTTATACTAATGATGAACAGCGGAGATGAAAACTGATAAAACAAAAAATATCAGAGGGCATTCAAAAGGGCATTCAAAAACAAAAAACCCGCCAAACATCAGTAGAAAAGGCTCTACATCAATGCTTAGCGGACGCTAAATTCTATTTGGCGGGAATGTGTAGGAATCGAACCTACCCAAGAAGCTCCTAACTCCTCATACTGGTTTTGAAGACCAGAGGGCACACCAGAACCCATCCACTCCCATAACGAAATAATTTTACCATGTTTTTTTAAGCAAGGCAATTGGTTTTTGGGAGAGAATGTTTTTTATGGTAGTGATGCAGGAGTAACTACATTTTTTCGGCAGCAATGTCTATCTTGTTTAACAATTCATACCGTTCGGCGATCATTTTTTCTAATTCAGTGAGGTCTTCTCGGGTGGCTTTGGTTCGAATAAAAGACTTTGCCGTACGTCGAGAGGCCAAGTAGGTGCGGTGGACCCTTTTTTCAGGATCTTTGTTGGCTTTTTCTTGGTATTTTTTACTGGCGCGACGTTGAGCTTCTGAAGTTTTGTATTCTCGCATCTCAATCTTCCTTTCTTTTTTCCTCTTTCAAAAACAAAATACGCAGAAGATAAAAGAATTCAGCAAAAAAATAAAAAAAACTACAAATTAATTAACAACTATTTATTATTAATAACAGTTTCGGCAAATGTTAATAGAAACTTTTAGCATATAAATTTGTTCCATAAACAGTTGAACTGTTTACTTGGAAATCATTGCTAATCTGAATATAATTACCCAGCATGTTGACATTATGTCCGGCACTATTTTGTCATAAAGTAAAAGCTTATTCAGTAATCTCAAATAAATAATGGTATAAATTCCAACTTTATTCTTATATTGTTTCTAGTTTCGAAATTATTATTGGTATTGAGAGTAAAAACATATTTTTTGTAAAAGGGGTCGAGATAATTAATTCAGAAGTAACAAAAAAACCTCCAAAATTAATTGGAGGTAGATCATTTATTTTGTTGCAAAAAAGATAAATGTATAAGGTTGATTATCATTCATTTTAAATGAAATCCCTACTTCATTGAAGACGGGATAAACGATTACTTCTCGAGTCACTGGATCTGCTATTAATTCATCAAATGTTGCCTGTGCGACTTGTTGAGTGTTCGTAACAGTCGTTTTATCAATGCCGATTATATTGTAACCGTATGCGGTATAATCAGTATAACCAACTTCGGCAAGTGCTGATTCACTGTCACGACCATCGGGACGTTCTTCCCCGTAAACATCTAACAATTCTACTGTCCGAATTCTAGCCGCTTCTTTTAAAAGAGTAGAAGAAGTGAGTGTGCCTAAATTTTGTTGAGCTCGATAATCATTTAATAAAGTTAAAAATTGTGCTTCGATGCTTTGAGAAGTAGCTGTATCTTGTTCAACACCGTACCAGCCGACTCCCTCATAACGCCAACCAGCTGCGACTAAGCTGTCTCTTTCGCCAGTCGAATGTGTATAATGGTGTGAACCAGTTTTAGCATTTGGATTGTACAGGCGTAATAATGGTTCGCCTTTATTTCTATCAGAGAACCAACCCGTGCCTTCGTCTTCCCAACCTAAACCAATCAACCAATCACGTTCTCCAACATCTAGGGTGTAATGGTGGTCGCCTTCATTGCGATTGTATAAACGATATACTCTGTCTCCTGAACTTGGTGCGCGCCAGCCGAGACCTTCATTATCCCAACCAGCTCTAACTAAACCATCCCTTTCATTTGGCACACCTGTGTAAAAGTGTTCTCCAGAATTTGGATTGTAAACCCGCAACATGTCTGTATCCGCGGAAGCTTCTGAACTAGCAGTAAATAAACCAAATGCACCCAAAACAACCAAAGCTAAACCAAATTTTCTCTTCATTTCTGTTCCTCCTTTTTTCAATTTACAATTATATTATGAAGAAAAAAGAAATATAAGTAAAGAAAAATATTGGAAAGGCTTTCTTTTTTGTTTAAGTTAGTAATCGGTTAAAAAAATTCTATATTTATTGGAGGTTTATATTATTTATCCGGCAAATAAATTGGCTCCGTAGACTTCATTGCCAACAATTCTAAACGAGCTGCCAATCATCGTATAGTCAGGATCTAACATATTACGATTATGCCCAGGACTATTTTTCCATAAGTCAAAAGCTCGTTGTGCGATTTCTTGTGAAGAACCACCAGCTGTGAATAGAACTAAATTCTCACCAGCAACACTATAATTGTCAAAATTGACATCTGCTAAAACTGAAGAAAAACTCTGACCATCTGGTCGTGTATGACTGAAGGAGTTAGTGATTTCTTTTGAACGAATATCAGCTGCTTGATTTAATAAACTGTCGTTAGTTAGAGTATTTGCCCCTTGAGATGTTCGATAGTCATTGATTAATGTTAGGAAGCGACTATTAATATCTTGTGATTGGTTACTATTATTAGAGTCAATGCCATACCAACCAATTCCCTCAGCAACCCAACCTTGATTAACCAAACTGTCTCTTTCATAGCCTGAGCGAGTGTAATGATGGGCACCAGATTGTGCATTAGGATTATACAATCGATAAAGTGGTTCACCTTGATTTTTGTCGGAGAACCAGCCGATTCCTTCATATTCCCAACCCACACTAATTAAATAATCTCGTTCGCCGGCATCTAAAGTATAGTGGTGATCTCCGGCATTGGCATTATAAAGTCGGTAAACGTTATCTCCAGAACTTGGTGCATTCCAACCGATTCCTTCATTCATCCAACCTGTACGAATTAAGTGATCCCGTTCATTAGTCACAGCAGTGTAGAAATGTTCCCCTGAATTCGGATTGTATACTCTCAGCATGTCAGCGGCTGAAGCTTCAGTAGTAGCTGCAAATAATCCTACGCTACTTAAGAAAACCAGTAGTAAACTAAACTTTTTTTTCATGTTCATCCTCCTCATCATTTCTTAATTTTATTATGAAGAAAACCGTTTTCAATGTAAAGGAATTTAACTGAATAGGATTTAATCAGCCGAGAACAGAATAATTTGTTATACTATGGAATAGAAAATAAAAGGATGGTATATAAAATTGAAACATAAACAGTTGGCATTTTTAGCAGTAGCGCTATTATTTCTAGTCGGCGGCTGTCAATCCAATCAAAATAATTCTGGCGAAACTAGTCATTCTAGTAAAAAGACAACAGAGACAAGCCGGAAAAAAACTGAAACCAGTACTTCTCAAGAAAAGATAAAAGGAGGAGTCTATCAAGGAGAGTTTGAATTACCCTTAGATGGTGCTTCAGGCTATGCGTCAATCTCGTTAAATGTCAAAAGTGATGTGACTGCTGAAAGTACCACATTAGAAACTTTAGCGCCGGGGACTGGATTTACCGTTTTAGCTGAAAACAATGGCTGGTTGCAAATTAAAACCGATACGCAAACTGGGTGGGTTCAAAGTCAATATGCCCTAGTGAATTTACCAGATTTAATTCCATCAATTGTCTATAATGATACAAATGTCAGCGGTTCGATCTTCCGAACATCTAATGTAGATATTCCTGATATTACCGGTGTTTCTTTATACAATAGTAAAGATTATAATGATCGCTTAGAACAAGAACAATACATTATGCCCGTGTTATATCCGATGACCAAAAAAATCATGGCGGCTCAGCAGCAAGCTTTAAGCGAAAATAATACAATTATTTTATATGAAGCTTTTCGTCCATTGAGTGTACAAGTCAATGCGGCCAATAAGGTTCAAGCATTAGCAGCGCAAAATCCGACTGTAAAAGCGGGAATTACTACAGCACCATGGAGTATTGATTGGTTTATTGTCACTTCTATATCCAATCACCAGGTCGGTTACGCGATGGATGTCAGTATTGGTCAAGTGACTGAAACGGCTGAAAAAACGGTTGGGAAATATCAGATTAAACAAGTCACGGGTTATTCTGAATATGCAATGCAAACACCAATGCATGAATTAAGTAATCAATCGGCCCTCTTTACAGGACCAGTTGATGTGTTATCAAAAACTGCTTGGCAAAGTGCCAGCTATTCACCGAGTGTGAACCAATATACCGTCACTCTTCAAAAATATATGACTGACAATGGTTTAACACCACTTGCCTCTGAATGGTGGCATTTCAATGATTTAGATACTTTATACAGTATGGCTGGTTATACTGGAACCGGCGATTATATATTAACCGAAACTAAAAGTTTGGCACCTAAATAAAGTTTTAAACCATGGGATAAATGTTATTCCATGGTTTTTTAATTAAATGAATGCAGGATTGTTCAAAAAAAGTTATGATTGTTATTAATAAAAGTTGATGTTTATTTTAAACCTTGGAGAGGGATGATTTTACCTGTCAAAGATTATTAAGGATTCACAGGAGAAAGTTTTATTTGTACCTGAGACAATTAATTTAGCTGAAACTACTCGAATGGTTGAGGTAGCCAAAGAGCTACGACAATTAAATGCGGCCTGTTTTTTTGTGGCGTACAGTAAAAAATTTGCTTATTTAATTGAAGAGGCGGGATTTGAAGTTAGTTATTTAAAACCGCTAACAAGTGAAAAATTGGCAGAAAATATGATGAAATTTGACCAAGGGAAATCGCTAAAAATACCTTTTTCACAAGAATTGGTTGAAAAGAGAGTCGCAGCAGAGATTGATTTTATCAAAAATAATCAGATTGATAAAGTCGTTATCGGGACATCGATGACGCTGTTCTTATCAGCAAGAATATGTCAGGTTCCTTTGATTTATGTAAAGCCGTTTGCTTATTCTGAACCGCAAATTACTAGTGGGCAGATATTTAATGAGTCTTTTATCGGTATATTAATTAGTCGAGCTATATTGAAATTTCGTTATGTCCCGAAAGCTTTTCGACAAATTGAAAAACAATATCAGCAAAAGGTTTTTCATCGTACGCTTGATTTATTAGAAGCAGATTTAAACTTGGTTACTAGTTATCCCGAACTAACAGGTGTCACAAAACTACCAGCTAATTATCAATTTGTTGGTTTTGTTTATGGGAAATTGTCAGCTGAAATACCAGAAAAAATTCTAGAGTTGCGACGAAATAGTCAAACTTTGATTTATTTTGCGATGGGAAGTTCTGCCAATCGACCATTGATTTTAAAGCTGTTAAAAATTTTAACCCAATTGCCGTATACATTTATTTGTCCGGTGGCGTATTATTTGCCAGAGTATAAAAATAAAAAGTTTGCTGAAAATGTTTATATTTTTGACTGGTTGCCGACTGAAAAAGTCAATTCCTTGATTGATTTGTCTTTCATTCATGGTGGTGAGGGAACGATTCAGACAGCCTGCTTGTCAGGCAAACCGTTTATTGGTCTTGGGTTGCAAATGGAACAGCGCTACAATCTGAAAATTTCGCAAAAATACGGCAATGGTTATCAATTAAGTAAACATGATATAACACAAGAAAAGCTAGAGAAAATTCTGGAACTAGTTTTAACAGACAGTACCATTCAGAAAAAAGCGGAGATACTAAAACAAAAATTACTGAAAAAATCCTTTAATGGCGCAAAAAAAGCAGCTGAAATAATCCTTGAATATCCAAATAAATAAATTTAATTGAATTTATTTTAAAAAAATGCTTGACAATTATAGAACACCCGTCTAGAATTAAGCCAATCTTAAAAAAACAGTTTGGAGCGATCGATATGATAAAAAATATGACCCCACAACTGAATAATTATTACTTTAGCTATTTTAGGTAGGTTTGTATTCATACATGATGGATGCAAACGGCAAACAAGTTTGCGTCTATGATGGCTGAAGGATTTTGAGATGACGTTCGCCACGTAGATGAAAAATCTATAGTGGCTTTTTCAATACCATTTTTTCTGGTGGAAGACTCATTGTAGGTTTTTATCTACAATGAGTCTTTTTTGCTTTTATTATTTGAAGGAGGTACGTATGGAAAAACAAATTTCGGGAAAAACAAGATTGGCAGGTTTATATGCACTGCCAGCAAGGCACAGCTTTTCGCCAACGATGCACACGACAGCATTTCGAGAATTAGGAATTGACGCTGTCTACTTAAGTTTTGATATTCAGCCTGAGACGTTGGGCCGTAGTATCCAAGCGATTCGCGATTTAGAACTTTTAGGAATTAATCTTTCGATGCCCCATAAGATGGCAGCGATTGAACATGTCGATGAATTAAGTCAAGCTGCTCGTTTGATTGGAGCAATTAATACGATTGTCAATCAAGATGGCAAATTAGTTGGTCACACGACAGACGGGACTGGATGTTTAGCTAGTTTGGCAGAGCATGATTTAAGTGTAAAGAATAAAAAAATTACAGTTTTAGGAGCTGGTGGTGCAGCAACTGCAATTATTACACAAGCAGCAATTGAGGGAGCTAGTGCAATTGACGTATTAAATATTAAAGATGAATTTTATCAAACAATCGCTCCTAAACTGAAAGAAATTGAACAAGAAACTGGCTGTAAAATAAAACTCGGCGATTTAGCGGACCCGCAAGTAGTTGCTGATGCTTTAGCAGAGAGTGATTTATTAATTAATGGTACCAATGTTGGCATGGATCCGCAGCCTGATCAAATGCCAATTGGAGATGTTGATTTATTAAGAGCTGATTTACCTGTTTTCGATGTCATTTATCATCCAGCGGAAACAAAATTATTAAAAGCAGCTGCGGAAAAGGGTGCGGTAGCAATTAATGGTTTGGGAATGTTGCTACATCAAGGAGCTGCAGCATTTGAATTATGGACGGGTGAAAAAATGCCATTAGATGTGATTCGACCATTGTTAGAAGCGGAAATTCAAAAATAAAGGGGTTTAGGATATATGATTTTAATTATGAAGCAAGAAGTAACTGAAAGTCAGTTACAGCCAATTATTACCACAATTAAAGAAAAAGGTTTAGACGTACAAATCAATCACGGAAGAGATCGAATTGTCTTAGGTTTATTGGGTGATCCGGAGATTTTACAAAATGTTTCTTTTCAGCGGTATGATTCTGTAGAGCGGGTCGTACCGATTACCAACAGTTACAAGCTGACTTCCCGAGAATTTCATCCACAAGATACTGTCGTAGATGTTGATGGGGTGAAAATCGGCGCTGGAGATTTTGTCACGATGGCAGGACCTTGTTCAGTCGAAGGGGAAGAACAGATTATGGAAGCAGCTCGCATGGCAAAAGCTGGCGGCGCTAAAATTTTACGTGGTGGGGCCTACAAGCCGAGAACTTCACCTTACGCTTTCCAAGGTCTGGGAGAAGATGGCTTGAAAATGATGCGAAAAGCCGCTGATGCCCATGATTTGAAAGTAATCACGGAAGTAATGGATGAGGGTCACATTGATGTAGTAGCAAAATACGCAGACATTATTCAGATTGGTGCCCGAAACATGCAAAATTTCCGTTTGTTAGAGGCTGTCGGTAAAACAGGAAAACCGATTGGCTTAAAGCGCGGTATTTCGGGAACAATTGAGGAATGGTTGAATGCGGCTGAATACATTGCGGTGCAGAATAATTTCAATATCTTATTTATTGAACGTGGTATTCGGACATATGAAAAAGCAACCCGCAATACTTTAGACTTAAGTGCGGTGCCAATCATTAAAAAATTAAGCCATTTCCCAGTGATCGTTGATCCTAGTCATGGAACAGGTGTCTGGGATTTGGTAGCACCAATGGCTCGTGCCGGTGTTGCTAGTGGTGCTGATGGTATGATCGTAGAGATTCACCCTGACCCAGTCAATGCCTGGTCAGATGGAGATCAGTCATTAAATGAAAAAAATTACTTGCAAATGATGAAAGAAGTCGATATTTTAGCAGAAGCAATGAAAAAAGTGAATGGACTTTCAGAGGAGGCAACTAGCCTTGCTAAAAATTGAACTAGGCAGCAAGAGTTATGATATTTTACTGGAAGAAGATGCTTTAAAAAAACTCGGTGCTTGGGTAGCTGAAAAATGGTCTGCCAGAAAGATTGCCTTGATTAGTGACAGTAACGTATTTCCGATTTACGGTGCAGCGGTGTTAGCTGATTTGAAAAAACATGGCTTTGAAGTGGTTCACTACATTATTCCCGCTGGAGAAAAAAGTAAGTCACTGGAAACTGCCAATCAGCTTTACGACTTTTTAACTGAAAATGATTTTAGTCGTAGTGATGCACTGATTGGATTAGGTGGCGGCGTAATTGGGGATTTAACCGGTTTTGTTGCATCAACCTATATGCGAGGATTGCACTTTATTCAAGTTCCAACTTCTTTACTGGCGCAAGTAGATTCTAGTATTGGTGGAAAAACTGGTGTGAATAGTCAAAAGGCTAAGAATATTATTGGCACTTTTGCACAGCCCGATGGTGTCTTGATTGATCCAACAACACTAAAAACACTACCGCAAAATCGATTAGCTGAAGGAATGGCTGAAGTAATCAAATGCGCTTTAATTCAAGATAAAAACTTATGGCAACAATTGCGATCATTAAGTGGACTTAACGAGGTATTACCAAATAGCGTTAGTATCATTGAGAAGGCCCTATTAGTGAAGAAAAAGTTAGTAGAAGCAGATGAATTTGATGAAAGCGAGCGACTACTACTAAATTTTGGTCATACGATTGGACATGGGTTGGAAGCGAGCCAGCATTATGAAAATATTACTCACGGAGAAGCAGTTGCGATTGGCATGGTTCAAATGACTAAAGCAGCAGAAGAAAAGGGATTCAGTCAAGCTGGTTTAGCTGAAGAAATAAGCCAGATGGTAAAAAAATATCAGTTACCAGCTAGCTTTACACCTTGGCAGTCAAAAGAGATTTACCAAGCAATCCTACATGATAAAAAAGTTCGCGGAAAAAATATCCAGATTGTAATTGTGCCGGAAATTGGCAAAGGAGAGATTCACAAGATTTTATTAAGTGATTTCCAATCATATTTATAAGAGAAAAGGGGAAGTTCAATGGAAGCAATCATTTTAATTGGTTTTATGGGAGCAGGGAAAACAACAATTAGCCAAGAGGTAGCAAAAATATTGGACTGCCAACGGGTTGATATGGACGATGTTTTAGTTGAAAGAATTGGTTCAATTAGTGAATTTTTTAAGAATCATGGTGAAGCGGCATTTCGTAAGCATGAAACGAATTTATTAAAAGAAGCCATTAACCAATCATCGGTGATTGCTACCGGTGGTGGAGTCATTTTGCAGGAAGAAAATCAAGATGTTTTGGCAGATAAAAAGGTCATTTATTTAAAAACCAACCCAGATGTTTTAATCGATCGCATTCGAAACGACGAAGAAAATATCCGCCCTAATGCGACAAATAAAGCTGATAGCGAAATCAAGGAATTATTTTATAGTAGAAAAAACTTATATGAAAAGCTTGCTAAAATAACAGTTGAAACTTCCCATCGATGCCCGCAAGAAATTGCAAATGAGATTATTCAACAATTAGCTTAAGTAAAAAAGAAGCTTACTCTATCAATCGAGTAAGCTTCTTTTTTAGGTGATTTTCTTATAATCGTGCGGCGAAATATTCACCTTCAGAGTTAAAAAATTTGATATTATCACTGGCTTTCTCATCAGAAAAAATATGTTCTAAAACCTCATTATAATCTGAGCTTTTCGTGATGATATTCATTTCAGCGGCTTGTTGGCTGTCAACATCAATAAAATGGATAATTTCATCATGGCTCATGCTTTGCTGAGGATCATCAAAAACCTTCCAAGTAACAGTCTGATAAATCATCTGATACACCTCTTTTCTGAATAAATCAATTCATCTTGTAATTCCAGTGTACATAATAATCAAAATAATTAAAAAAGATACGCATTAATAATGATTATAAGTTAGGTTTCAATAAATTTAAGTTAATAAAAACCTTCTCAAATGATGAGAAGGTTATTTTTATAATTCTTTTATTGTAATTGTTTGAGCAACTTCGAGTAATTGTTCTGAAAAAACTTCAGGATACCAATTCAAAACATTGGTGGTTGAAAAAGTAACTGCATCTTGTAAGGTTTTAGAAAAAGTTTGATGCTGGGATAAACCAGCCATTAAGCGTCCTAAAAAGAAATCACCAGAGGCAATTGGATTATTTGCTATCACTTTTTTTGCACTTGCAAAGTAGAATGTTCCTTTTGCTCGAGCAATCACACCATCTTTTCCTAGCGTGATAATAAAATAGGGAATTTTAGGATCAACTTTGTTTTGCAGTAATTTCAGATAATCGTTCGTAGTTTCTAATTTTTCATTTGGGAAAATATCTAAAATTTCCTCATCGTTGATTTTAACTAAGTAAGGCGAACTTTCTTGATAAGTGTTCAATAAAGCTGGACCACTAGTATCAACACATAGGTTGACTTGTTTGCCTTGAAGTTGTAAAAGATTTTTTACTCTAAAAGTATAATCAGCTGGCATCCCTTGCATCAGCGAGCCTGAAAAAACTAAATAATCTCCATCATTGACAGTTTTTACTAATTGGCAAGTAAAATCATTCAAGGTTTCTTCATCTAATTCAAATCCTCTTTCATATAAGGGGAAAATATCCTGTTGGCTCTGATCAATTAGGATATTGCAAATTCTCGTATTGGTTGCTATTTTGGTAATTTTCAATTGATAGCCTAAATCTTTTGCTAAGTCGGCAACTTGTTGACCATAATTTCCTCCCAACATTGTGTGAATTATCATTTCCTCAGGTTGCTTGTATTGAAGAGCATAAGCGACATTAAAGCCTTTTCCACCAGGAAATTCACGAATTTCTTTAGGTCGATTAGGTAGACTTTTTTGAATTTTTTCAAATAGTAGTGTGCGATCAACTGCAGGGTTTGGACAAACAATATGAATCATCTTACTCACTCCTAATATATTTATAAGATTATTTTTGCATTTTTTTGGCATAAAAGCAATGATAATTTGCAAACAGCAAAAAAATAATTGGCTTTTGCCAAATTTAACTTGCAATTTGCAAAATACATGCTATTATTATGGTAACGATTACAAGAGGAGGGAAAACGATGAATGATCGTAAGCAAAAAATACTAGATCTTTTGAGAGAGAAAAAGTCAATTCGTATTTTAGATGTTAGTAAACAGTTAAAGGTATCCCGAGAGACAATCCGTAAAGATATGACCGAGCTTGAAGAAGAAGGCTTGCTAAAGAAAACATACGGTGGTGCTATTTTAGATGAAGCAAACATTGAAACGGATTATGATCGTCGACGTTCAGAAAACGAAGAAGAAAAAGAGATAATCGCCCAACGAGCGTTGAAATATATTGAACCAGGAGATACCATTTTTTTAGATTATGGCACGAGCACTTATTCCTTAGCTGAGAAATTAGTCAATTTTAAAAATTTAACAGTCGTGACTAATAGTATTCCAATCGTGAATTTACTGATTCATTCACCAGAGATTGATTTGATTATTTTAGGTGGAAACGTTCGTAAAAATGAGGATTCATTATTTGGAAGCTTTGGTTTAAACAATGCTAAAGAAATTTTTGTAGATATTGGTTTCTTCGGTTGCGCTGGTATTGATTTAAAATCAGGCGTTACCAACTATCATATGGGGGAAATTGAAATTTCAAAAATGATGGTTGCTCATAGCCGTTCGGTGATTCTCTTGGCAGATGCAACGAAATTTGGCAAGTCAGCCTTATATAAAACAGCAGAATTAGCTGATTTAGATATTGTAATTACCACTAAGTTTAAAGATAAGAAAGTGGAGCAAGATTTTAAAAAAGAAGACTTAGAAATTGTTGAAACAAAGGAGGCAGGATAGATGTTTGAAAAAGAATTTTTGTTTCAAACGAATTTTAAAGATCGCAAAGAATTATTCAAAGAGGTGAGTAATTACTTAGTCGATCAAGGATATGTTGGTCCAGAATTCGAAGCCGCTTTAAATGAGCGAGAAGAAAACTTTGCGACTGGTTTGCCGACAACACCGGCGGTAGCAATTCCTCATACGGATGGCACTTATGTAAAAAAAGATACGATTGTTTGTATCGTTAACCAAAATGAACTTGAATTTAACGAAATGGGCGGCGATGAGGATGATTTCGTTCACCCGAAAGTAGTATTCATGTTAGTGCTAGGTGAAGGTGAGACACATTTACAACAATTACAAAACTTAATTGAAAAAATTCAAGATGGTGTATTGGTATCAGAAATCTTAAACGCGGAAAATCTCGACGCATTCAAAGCAAGCGTTGAAGAGTATTTATAAAAAAGGAGAAATTTATTATGAAAAAAAGAGTTATTGTCGCATGTGGCGGCGCAATCGCAACTTCAACAGTCGCAGCAAATAAAATTAAAGATTTACTAGCAGAAAACAACATTGACGCCGACGTAAAACAAACACGCATTACCGAATTAGATTCGGAAAAAGACAATGCCGATTTAATTGTCACAACTGCTAAAGTGCGAAAAGATTATGGTGTGCCAGTGGTTCATGGCGTAGCTTTCATTTCCGGGATTGGTCAAGAAAAAACAGCGCAACAAATTTTAGATATTTTACAAGATAGCTAGACAGAAAGAGGGGTGTTTTTTGTGGGAGTAATAAAGTACATTGTTGATTTAGGTCCTACAGTAATGCTGCCGATGATTATTTTCATCATCGGTCTGCTATTACGAGAAGGAATCGGTAAGTCATTACGTTCTGGATTAACTGTCGGGATTGGTTTCGTCGGTATCAACTTGGTGATTAGTTTAATGACGACAAATCTAGGTGATGCAGCTAAAGCGATGGCGGAAAACTATAATCTAGGTTTGAATGTGATTGATTTAGGCTGGCCAGGCACAGCACCGATGGCTTGGGCATCAGATGTTGGCTTAATTGCTATTCCAGTCGCAATTATAGTGAATATTATTATGCTGGTAACAAAAATGACGAAAGTGGTTAACGTAGATATTTGGAACATTTGGCATTTTGCTTTTACTGGTGCAATTATGCAAGTAGCAACCGGCAGTTTTGTTTGGGCGATTGTGGGTATTGTGATTCACGCGGCGATTGCTTTTAAATTGGGAGATATCTTTACACCAGTGACAGATGAGTATTTTGGTTTAGAAGGCATCGCAATGCCTCATGGATCTTCGGCTTATATGGGTGTTTTGGCAGTTCCAATCGATGATTTAATCGAAAAAATACCTGGTTTAAACAAAATAACTTTAACACCAGAGAAAATTGAAGAAAAACTTGGCGTTTTTGGTCAACCAACTATTATCGGAGCTGTTTTAGGTTTTATTATCGGAATATTGGCACAATATCCGATTGGTGATTCCTTAACTTTAGCCGTTCAAATGGCTGGGGTGATGGTCTTGATGCCGATGGTCGTGAAATTGATTATGGAAGGTTTAATTCCTATATCAGAAGCAGCTCGTAAATTATTAGAAAAACATTTTTCTGGTGCTGACTTTAGAATTGGTTTGGATTGTGCGTTGATGCTAGGTGATTCAGCTGTAGTAGCAAGCTCAATGTTATTTGTGCCATTATCATTATTAATCGCAGTTTTATTACCCGGTAATCAAATTTTACCTTTTGGTGATTTAGCGACAATCGGTTTCTTCGTAGCCATTGCGGTGGGTGTTCATAAAGGAAATGTTTTCCGGACGTTATTCTCAGGGACTGCAATTATGACTATGACGATTTGGATAGCTAATCAAATGGCAACTTTGCAACAACAATTAGGTCAATCAGTTGGTTTAACAAATCCAGGAGAAAAAATTTCTTCATTAGATCAGGCTGGTTCACCTTTGACTTATTTATTAACAAAAGGCGTTACTGTAGAAATGGGTATTGGATTTTTCGTAATTTTAGTGATCTATGTGGCATGTTTTGCCTATAGCTACATCAAATATAAAAGAGGCACATTATACGTAGAAGAATTTTAAGAGGTGATTATTTGAAAGCACTAACTGTGGTAGATGTTGCCAAATTTGAATTAACTGAGATGGCGACACCAAAACCAAAAGCACAGGAAGTTTTAATTAAAGTAGCCTATGTCGGAATTTGTGGTTCAGATTTGCCACGTTATTTTGATGGTGGTGTTCATCAGTTTCCTCAAGTTTTAGGTCATGAATTTTCTGGTGTGATAGAAGAACTTGGTTCAGAAGTTAAAAATTTAAAAAAAGGTGATCGTGTGGCAGTCGCCCCCTTAGTTCCATGTGGGAAATGTGAAGATTGTCAATCAGGACATCCGCAATTGTGTAAATTTTATAGTTTTATCGGCTCTAGACAAGCCGGAGCGATGGCAGAATATGTAGCAGTTCCAGCAAAAAATTGTTTGGTTTTACCAGATAATTTGAGCTTGAAAATTGCTGCAACAATCGAACCATTAACTGTTGCGATTCACGGAATTGAACTGGTTAAAATTAATGCTGGTGCCAGAGTGATGGTTTTGGGTGCAGGAACGATTGGTTTGATGACTGTCTTAGCCTTGCGGGCACGAGGAGTAGGAGAAATCATTGTGATTGATATCAATGATCACAAATTGGAGAAAGCCAAAGAGATTGGCGCAGATACGTTGATTAATTCACTCACCACGGACTTGGCAGAATATTTTAAAGACCATCCGTTAGCAGAAGTTGTTTTTGAAACAGCCGGCAATCATTTAACGCAAGTCCAAGCGATTAAATATGCTGGAAATGAAGGAAAAGTTGTTTATGTAGGTACTTGTACCAAGCCAGTTACTTTTGAGCCAGAGGATTTCGAAATCATTTTACGAAGAGAATTAATGATTAAAGGTTCATGGATGTCCTACTCAGCACCGTTTCCTGGATTTGAATGGCGCGCAGCTTTACGCTATTTAGCAACAAATGAAGTCAATACGGAAGCTTTGATCACAGGACTTTATCAGCTGGAAGACCTAGCAATTCCTTTTGAGAAAATGACTGAAAAAAATGGTGAAGATGTAAAAGTAATGTATGAAATTGGAGGAGAGATGTCATTGAGTAAAGAAGAACGTCTGAAGAAGACTTTGAATCAAGATGGGATCATCGCTGCCTTAGCAATCGACCAACGAGGCGCAATGAAGAAAATGATTGGAAAAATAAGAGAAGCCACCACTGAAGACATTGTAGAATTTAAAAAACTAGTGTCCAGCCAGTTAACACCCTACACATCTTCAATTTTACTAGATCCGGAATATGGGATTCCTGCCGCCAAGCAAAAAGACCCAGAAAGTGGCTTGTTATTAGCATACGAAAAAACTGGTTACGATGCAACTGTTCCTGGCCGATTACCAGATATTTTAGACGATTGGTCCGTTCGCCGCTTAAAAGATGCAGGTGCTGACGCTTGCAAGTTCTTACTTTATTATGATGTTGATGAGCAACCAGAAATTAATGATCATAAAATGGCATTTATTGAACGTTTAGGTTCAGAATGTCGTGCTGAAGAGTTACCTTTCTTTTTGGAGTTGGTTTCTTATGATGCAAAAGGGTTAGATCCAGCTAGTTTGGAATATGCAAAAGCAAAACCACGTAAAGTTAATGAGATGATGAAAGAATTTTCGGCAGAAAAATATGGTGTTGATGTTCTAAAAGTCGAAGTACCAGTTAATATGAATTATGTCGAAGGCTTTGCGACAGGTGAAGTGGCGTATTCAAAAGCTGAAGCTAGTCAATTATTTAAAGAGCAAGCTGAAGCGACTCATTTACCATTTATCTTTTTAAGTGCTGGTGTTTCAGCGCAATTATTTAGAGATACTTTGGTATTTGCCAAAGAAGCAGGTTCAACCTTTAATGGTGTTCTTTGTGGACGAGCAACCTGGGCAGATGGTGTGCCAATCTTCATAAAAGATGGTGCGGATGCTGCAATTGAATGGCTGCAAACTGTGGGTAAACAAAATGTTGAAGAATTAAATGAAGTATTGAAAAAAACTGCGACTCCAGTAAAAATTTAGTAGATGAAAACAGCGATCAATGATTGCTGTTTTTTTTTTGAGTTTAAAATCGAAATAATTCTTTTCGGGAAATTAGTTGGTATAATGAAAGATAGATAAGTTTTAGTGAAAGGACTTTATAATATGAAAAAAAATATTTTTAAAGTGGCGATTGCTGTTGCGGTTTTTGCATTGAGCACTTGGTTTATTACTGACGAAGCAGAGTAATCAGGAGGACATTGATGAGAAAGATCGTTCAGATGAGTTCGAAATTGAAGTGGCTCGGTCTTCTAGGCTTACCGAGCCTTTTTTCTGAAGGGTATCTATGGAAACTTTTATGGTTATTTTGGCTTTTTGGATTAATCGAATTAATATTTGCGCTTCCGATTATGGTGCAAAGTTTACGACAAATAGTAGGAATTTTTATTTGTGAATATAAGAATAAACCAAGGCCTGACAAAGATAATTTTATTCCTAAAGTGAAATATTCACTACCTTTCAAAAATTCGTGGGTAGTATTAAATGGTGGTGTAACGAAAGAATTCTCTCATTCGTGGGCTGTTAATTCACAAAGATACGCCTATGATTTTGTAATGATGGATCAAAAAGGCAACAGCCATTCTGGTAATTTTAAAAACAAACACAACTATTTTTGTTATGACCAAGAAATTTTAGCGCCTGCCGATGGTATGGTAGTGGCTGTAAAAAATGATTGCCGTGATAGTAGAATTTTAGGAGAAGGACAAACTGATCCAATAATAAAAGATATTCGCGGCAATTATATTGTCATCCAACATGCGGAAAATGAATATTCGTGTGTGGCTCATTTAAAACCACAGAGTATCTTGGTGACAGTCGGCGAAAAGGTAGAACGCAAACAGCTAATTGCTTTGTGTGGAAATACGGGTAATTCTTCAGAACCACATCTGCATTTTCAACTGCAAAATGGTAAAAGCTTTTTTAATGCAGCTGGATTACCGATTTATTTTGCAGCGGTCGAGCGTTGGCAACAGCCGAATTATCATTTTTTTGATAGGCGTTCAACAAGTGAATCCTCCAAATTTTTAATTCGAGGAATGGGTGTAAGAAATAAGGTCCAATAAAAATTGAAAACGATTCTCATATTATTCAATTGCATTAAAATTTTTATTGGCTTACTCTTTAGTTAGGAAGTCGACTCCGAATAAATTTGAGGAGCAAAAATATGTATCATGGACGATTTAAAGGGAATCATTATCAAATTGGTAAAAAATGGGGCAGTTTAGTCAAAGTCAATGGGAAAAACTTATTGGATCATATCCCTTATCAGATTACAACGGAGATGAAAAAATTTACTGCTGAAAGTTTACCGTTTTATCAGAAATACTGTCCAGAAATTATTGCGGAAATTCAAGGAATTGCGGATGGTCAAGAAATTAAAGCAAGCCAACTCTATCAAGTCCTTTTTCCGATGTATGCTATGGTCAACCCGAATCATTGTTCTAGTTTTGTGGTGAAAAATGAACAGCATTTTATTTTAGGACGCAATAGTGATTTCTTAACTTCAATTGAAAAACTTTATATGAATTGCATTTATCAATTTACGGAGGAATCCTATTATTCATTTACCGGAAATACGACGGCATTTGTTGAAATGGAGGATGGCATGAATCAAAAAGGATTAGCGGTTGCCTTGACGGCTGTTTTTCCTAAAAAAATTCAACCTGGAATCAATCTTGGTATGCTAGTAAGATTGATCTTAGAAAGATGTCAGACGATTGACGAAGGCATTAAACTGATTGATGATATTCCCCGTTGTTCAAATGGCACACTAGTTTTAGCTGATCAACAAGGACAAGCTGCGTTAGTCGAATTTACCTGTGAAGAAGTAGCAATCAAAAAAAAAGATACAGTGGGCTTTTTTGCGGCAACTAATGCATTTCATTTGTCTGAAATGAAAAATAATCGGGTACAACTTGACGATGACTGGTTCGCGGAGGAACGTTATCAAACCTTGTCTCAATATTTAACAAAGTACTATCAAAAACTGACGATAGAAAAGGCTCAAAAATTATTAGCAGGCGATTTTGGTTTTATTTGTCAGTATGATCGTAAATCAGGAAAAGATACAGTATGGTCATGTATTTATGATATGAATCACTTAAATATTTGGAGATCTGAAGGCAATCCTCAAAGAAAAGCCTTTAAACGAGATGAACGAATCTCCCGCTTGTTTTTTTAAATGAACTGAGCCAACTCGATTTTGAGTTGGTTTCTTGTGTTACCATAAAAAGTAAAAGAAATGGAGGAATCTTAATGATCACAGCCAAAGACTTAGCAAATATGATTGACCACACCTTATTGAGAGCCGATGCACAAGAGGAAGAATTTAAAAAACTATGTCATGAAGCAAAAGAATACCAATTTAAAATGGTGGCGATTAATTCTGCTCCAGTTGCATTATGCCACGAATTTTTAAAAGACAGTTCAGTCCACGTAGGTGCTGCGATTGGTTTTCCCTTAGGTCAGACGACGATTGAAACTAAAATTTTTGAAGTGGAAGATGCCATAAAAAACGGCGCTGATGAAATTGACTATGTCATAAATATTGGAAAATTAAAAGATGGCGATTTGGCTCATATTCGTAAAGAAATGAATGCCATTGTTTCAGTAGCTAGAGATGGCAATATTTTAAGCAAAGTTATTCTGGAAACGTGCTATCTAACTGATGAAGAAAAGATCCAAGTCTGTCAGATTGCAAAAGAAATTCAACCAGATTTTGTTAAAACATCAACTGGATTTGGCACGGCAGGTGCGACTTATCAAGATGTGAAATTAATGAAGGAAGTCGTTGGTGAGAAGGTAAAAGTGAAAGCAGCCGGAGGCATTCGCGATTTAGCAACTGCGTTAAATATGATTGAAGCAGGCGCAGAACGGATTGGTACCAGCTCTGGAATAAAAATTATTGCAGAATTACGGTAAAATGAACGATAGCCCTCTTGCAACATGCAAGAGGGCTATCTAACTAATCAATATTCATAATTTAAAGTTGAGGGTGTTACTATTACTAAAAAATAACTATTTCTCATTTAAACGATATATTCCCAAACCTCTAATACATCCTTGCAACCCTAAAGTTGCGCCAGTTTGATTAAACTTCATCAAAATAAGTTAAGTTTGTCGCATAAAAATATTTTTCGTGTAAATTCATATTACCAGTTTTTCAAAATAACGCAAGGTATCTTAAGATTTCTTATGATACGACAACTAAAAAGCTAAGTAAGAAACTAAATAAATCGTATAAATAATGAACTGCAAAACTAACCCATAAGTTTTTAGTTTTGACGTAGGGTAGGGTTAAGACCATTCGGGTGAAAGTTAAGCCCATTAACGCGTATCCCAAATTGTAGCCGTAAGTAGACAAGTGGTAAGTAGCAAATAAAATCGAAGAAACAATTAACGCCAACCAAAAACTAAATTTCGAAGACCATTTTTTTAAACGACCTAATTGTAACAAGGCTAGAAAAGGGGCGATTGCAATAAATTCCTCTCCTAAAAGCTGAAATAAATTTTCCACTCGTCCTTCTAAAAAGACTAGCCAAGCCCCAGGATGACTTGCCTGAATGCGATTAGCCGGATTCACTTCATGTCCGAATAAACGATTGGCGATTAGACCAGTGACTATTCCCACCACCATACTCAAAATAAAGTACTTCAAAATTTGCCAAAAATCATTTTTCTTTAGAGGCTTAAATAATTCCTTCCATCGAGGGCCCACTGTTGAAGAAAATCCCCAAATATTAATCGACAAAAAAATTACACCAGTTAAAATCCCAGCAAAAACATTTGCTAAAGAAGGCTGATACAACATGTTTTGCCCACCATGACTAAAACCAGGAATCCAATTCAAAATACTCGTTAAAATACCATGAATGATACCACTGGCAAGGAGTAATACAGAAATAATATTCACTATTATGATTTTTATCCAGCCATTTCGAGAGATTTCAGGCGTTTGACCTTGAATAAAGGGATAATCCATTTTCTCACTCCGTTCTTTTTTTAAAGTATAAACACTTTCCCAAAAAAAAGCACAAAAAAAGCCTGTCTTCAAGACAGACCAGTTTGTTATTGATAACTGTTAGAAACTATCTCATCAGGATCAGCTTTTTGACGATTAGGACAGCAAACAAACAATGCAGATTTTACGATATGCAGATAACCTTTTTTATCTTGTGCAATAATCAAATCTTTTTCAGGTAAATCATAAAGAATTATTCCTTCGATAATTTCACTGCATTCATTTACAAATTTTCCGTAGATCATGCCATCACCTTCTAAATTGGATTGTCCTTAAGACACTTATAGCATAACGAAAAGGTGTTAAGAGAATATTTTTTTGCTGTGAAATTTGTGTAAATAAAAAACGAGATAAAAAAATCCCGTTTTAAGATGATACTTTATTCCCGTAAAATAGTTGCATCAAGTGTTTTACATGTTCTTGCAACTTTTCATCGGTTTTATCTCGCGGATAAGCCAAATCAACAGCCATATTCTCAGTAATGACACCATCACCTAAAATAATGGCGCGGTCTGCCATGTAAATCGCTTCTTCAATATCATGAGTGACAAATAAGGCAGTGATTTGATGTAAGTGGCAAATTTGAGAAATCAAATCTTGCATATCTTGACGCGTAAAAGCATCCAAGGCACCAAGGGGTTCATCAAGTAACAATAATGTTGGCTTATGTAACAAAGCCCGCGCTAAAGCAACCCGTTGTTTTTGTCCACCAGAAAGTTGATTGGGGTAGCGTTCGCCATAATCTGCTAAACCAACTTGAGCTAACAGCTCATCAGCGTCTGCTTTGCGATTCTTACCAAGTCCTAACAATAAATTATCTCTGACATTTTTCCATGGAAGCAAGCGGCCATCTTGAAACATCATGCGAATTTTAGGGCTGATGCCATGTAGTTCTGATCCGTTTAACAACATCGTTCCTTCGGTGGCTTCTTCTAAGCCAGCGACAATGCGCAAAATGGTACTTTTTCCAGAGCCGCTTTTTCCAATTACTGAAATAAATTCTCCTTTATTAATAGTAAAATTGATATCAGCTAACACGTCAGTTTCACCAAACTTTTTTGAGACGTGGGAGATTTTCAATACTTCTTCGCTCATTTTTTCACCTCTTATAGATCACGCCAAGCAAGCGTAATGTCCTCAAAATATTTGGCAATCAAGTCAGATATTTTTCCTAAAATTGCATAAAGTAAAATACTTAAAACAATCACGTCCATCTGCATAAATTCGCGGGCATTCATCGCCATATAACCAATCCCAGAATCAGATGCAATTGTTTCGGCCACAATCAACGTTGTCCACATCACGCCTAAAGCGTATCGAATCCCAACTAAAATAGAAGGTAAGGCGGAAGGAAAAATAATATTGGTATACAATTGCCATTTTGAAAGTTGGTAAATTTTACCCATTTCAATCAAGTCACTATCGACACCGATAATGCCATGCAAAGTATTTACATAAACAGGGAACATTACACCAATTGCCACCAAAAAGATTTTTGAGACTTCATCAATCCCAAACCAAGCGATAACTAATGGAATCAAAGCCAAATGAGGGATATTTCGAATCATTTGGATTGTTGAATCTAAAAGTAAGCGACAAGTTTTTGATAATCCAGTCAATAAACCTAGGATAAAACCAATTCCGCCACCAATCACAAAACCAACGGTCGCTCGATATAAACTGATGGTTAAATTAGTCATTAATTCGCCAGACTCAAATAATTCGACTCCGGCTGAGACTACTGCTAAAGGAGCGGGGAGAACATTCGATGAAATCCAAGTCAAGCTGGATGCGATTTGCCATAGAATAATAATAATTAATGGAATCAGCCAGGGTAATAATTGCGAAGCTACGCTATTTCTTTTCATCTCAATCCTCCTTAATCCGATGTTTTCAACCAGGCATCAGTGACTGTAATTTGATTGTCAATGAAACCGTATTGATAAAAAGTATCGGCAATATCTTGTTGCTCACTCATAATTTCATCAGAAATTTCATCCATGCCATAGGTTCGACGATTCACCATTAACTCAGCAACAGAAGCATCTAATTTTAATGTTTCAGCTAACTGTTCGGCAATTTCGGTTTTATGATTGTTGACCCAATCTAGTGAATTAGCCATTTCTTCCACCACGATTTGATTGATATCTGTATTTTCAGAGGCAAATTGTTTAGACGATAAAATAAAATCACGGTCAGTAGAGAAACCTTCAGCAGTGGTTAAAATCTGCGCATTCATTTCTTCTTGCGCCGCTGCAGTATAAGGATCCCAAACTACCCAAGCATCGACTTGATTATTTTCTAAAGCAATTCGTCCTTCAGATGGATCTAAATATTGAATGTCTACGTCTTCTGGGGCTAAGTCAACACTTTCCAAAGCTTTAATCAAGAAATAGTGAGCACTCGATCCTTTCGAAACTGCAACTTTTTTTCCAGCTAAGTCTGTTAAAGCGGCAATTGTGCTACCCTCAGGTGTTAAGATCGCGCTACCTTCATATTTTGAGCTGCTGGCGGTCACGTAAACAACATCTGAGCCGGTGCTTTGTGAAACGACTGGTGGGGTATTGCCTGTCCGTCCATAATCAATACTACCAGCGACTAAAGCTTCCATTAAGGCAGAACCATCTGTAAATTGTTTCCATTTTACTTTATAACCTGCTTCATTTAAACGTTCTTTTAAACCGCCTTCGATTTGAGCCAGGTTAAAGATGTCGCCTCGTTGATAACCAATCGTAATGGTTCCTGCCGAACCTGAGGAATTATTAGAATCATTGTCAGTTCCATATAAATGCTGATAACCTGTCCAAACTCCTGCAATCCATAAAACACCGACAATTATAGCAGCGATTTTTTTAAATACGTTGTTCTTCATCTTAAATCTCCTCTAAGTAAATTGTTCGATTAGTTTTTTTCGTTGGATCTTTCCGGTAGGGCCTGCTGGTAACTCCTTCACGAAGTAATAAAATTCTGGTCGTTTAAAGGCTGAAAGTTGATTTTCACAATGCTGTTGAATTTTTTTTAGTAGTTGCTGACTTTCAGTTATATCTGGTTTTAATACAATAAAGGCAGCTACTTTTTGTCCAATAATCGGATCGGGAACGCCTACCACAGCAGTATTATCAATCTCTGGTAGCTGTAATAAGACATCTTCAACTTCATAAGGACTAATTTTTTCACCACCGCGATTAATAACCTCTTTTTTACGTCCGACAATAAATAAATAACCTTCATCATTTAGATATCCGACATCACCGGTATAAAACCAGCCATCTTTAAAATCAGTATTGTCTGGTCGGTCGACATAATAATCGATTACGTTCGCTCCTCGAATGACAATGTCACCAACTATTTCTGGTGTTAATAATTGATTTTCTTCATTGACAATTTTTAATTCTAAGCCATATGGTTTGCCAACTGAACCAAAAATATGTTTTTCAGGAGGCAGTGGGTTGATACAGATTTGGCTGGCAGCTTCTGTCATACCATAAGATTCAATAACTGGTACATTAAAAGTTTTTTCGAAGCTTTCAGCTATTGATGGAGCTAAGGGTGCTGATGCTGATCGAATAAAGCGTAGGTTATGTGATATTTTTGTGTCAGGTTGCTGACGTTTTAACAAAATAGTTAAAATTGCCGGCGCAACTGAAACCCATGTAATTTTTTCATCAGTAATGATTGACCAGAATGAACGGGCACTGAATTTCTTACCAATAACAATTTTTCCGTCACTTAAAATCGTTGATAATAAGGAAATCACTTGTGCGTTAATATGAAATAAGGGAAGACAAACATAAGTAATATCTTCATCTGTTAATTGATGAGACTCACGAATATTTCTGGTTGCCGCAAATAATTGTTCATGGGAAATACCGACCGTTTTAGGTTCTCCAGTAGTTCCTGAGGTGAACATTTGGATTGCAACACTGGATTCAGTCAATAAGGTCCGTCCATTGGCATAGTTTTCTTCAGTGATTAATAATTGATTGCCAAATAAATCTTGATTTTGGGTTAATTTGAAGCTGTCGACAATTTCTTGATCAGTCAGTAAATCTTCCCGAAATTCTTCTAAAAGTACGCCGCGATAAGGACGTTTTACCAAGATGCGCTCTAATTCACGGGCGGGAATTTCTGGATTGACTGAAGTAATGGTGATGCCACTAGTTAAAGCGGCTAAATAAAACAAGACAAAACGATAAGAATTCGGCACAGCAATAATCAAGGCATCATCTGGTTTGAGGCCATTTTTTTTGAAGACTTCAGCGATTCGTTCGACTTCAGCTGTTACTTCTTCTTTGGTGTACCATTGATCAGCAGCTAAATCTTTGATGAAATTTTGGTCTACTGATTCATGTAAAATTTTATTTAAAGTGGTTGTTAGGATCGTCATTACCTACGACCTCCAGTTAATTTTTTTTGATGCTTTCGTCCGATTAAACTGGACAATGGCGATTTATATAATAAGTAGGAAATAATAAAAGATAGTCCAAATACGAAAATAAATAATAAGGGGATTGCTGGTAGAGCAAAAACTTTATGGTCACGTAAGACGGGAATTAAGAAAGTCCTCATCAGGGTCATGCCAATATATTGTGTCAAATAAATACCAAATGATAATTGAGCAGCTAATGAAATGTAACGGCTGAATAACTTTTCTGGATATTTTTCACGGTAAGCAGCCCAACGGCGTCCTAAGTTTAAGGCAAACAGCACGATAATTGTTGCGTAAATGACAAATAATGGCTGATGGACTGATTTTGCATTAGATTCGGATAAGCCAAGAACTTGATAATTCCATAAATAATAAGCGCAAATGACTGGGATAGATAATAAAGCCAGCCAATTAATCTTTCGTTTATGGCGTTCAACAAAAGCAGTGAAGCGGTCATAGTTTAATGATGCGATACCGCCAGCGATGAAATACAATTGGTACGTTCCGACAAAAATACCCCAATGAGAAAGGAGATATGGCCAGTTGCTCATATCAAAATCTCGAATTTTATATTTAATGAAGAAAGTCATGGCTAATTGTAAAAGATAGCTGATCGCAAAGATTAATTTGGAATGTTTTCTGAATCTCTTTAAAAATAATAATAGGAAAGGGAAAATTAAATAAAGTTGCATGGTGACTAGCACGTAGTAAAGATATGCCTGATCGCCATGAATCAAGTGACCCCAGAAATCACCAATTACTTTTTGTAAGGTTTCAGTCGGTAAAGCGAATAGGCTGTATACCATATTCCAAAAAATGTAAGGAATCCCAACAGACACATAACGTTTTCTCCAAAAAGAAAAAACTTGAAGATCCTTATTGCGATAGGCTAAAAATAAAACCAAACCAGTCATAAACATAAAACCCATCCGAGTAAAATGTAAAGAGGCATGTAAGCTGCCTAAAACTGTATACATAATCGCCCCAGAATCAAATAAACCTTTTACAATACCGGTAATATGATTTAATAAAACCCCACTAATGAAGAAATTTCGCATGAAATCCACTTCATATAAATATTTCTTTTTCACTAAAGACTTCCTTTCAAATCCGCTAAAAAATTTCAGTACTCTTTATTTTACCAAAATTTACTAGTTGATTACACTAAAACGACAATTTAATTCTGAGAAAATAAGATTTTTTTATCGTATATTATTATCGAATTATAATAAAAGAACTTTGCAACCTCAACACTTTGAAGGTGAAGAAAAATTGAATAAAGTGTGAAGGGGGAAGAATAATTAAACACTCATAAAAATTAAAGCGATTTCAAAATAAGTCTAATGAAAAAAACTCGAGACATGCTCGAGTTTAAGGAACTAGAATGGTTAATTTATGTTTTTGGACGTCAATTTCAATCGGTAAAGTACCGGCATCATCACCATCTATCCGAACTTTGATATCACTTTTCCCATGAATTTTTAGTTCTGATTCATGGAAATATTGAACAGTTGGAATTTTACCAATCTGTCCCCGCAAAACATTATGGAGATTCATTAAATACATCAAAAAATGCATGCGAGGTAAAATTGTAATATGCATCAAACCATCATCAGCTGTAGCTTCTCGGTCAAAATCAGGAAAGCCGCCAACCGAATTCGACATAGTAATGGCTAGAAGTTGGCAACTTTCTTGCCATTCTTTCTTTCCAGTAGAAAAACTCAATAAATATTTCTTCTTTTTCGCTAGCATTTTGACAAAATTTCTGACAAAAGGCCATTTACCATATTTTTGCTTTTCCTGTTGGGAAATGTTTGCTGCAGTGTCGGCTAAAATTCCGACAGTCAAACTAGAAAGCAAGACTTCTTTTTGATTGACTAAGGCATAATCGACTTTCTTTTGATGGCCAGCTAAAATGATTTCTGCCACTTCTTCAGGATCTTTTGGAATATCTAAAGCAGTCGCAAAATTATTTACCGTTCCTCCCGGTAGAATCGCAAATTGAAATTTGTCCATGTATTGGTCAAAGGCTTGGACAATATGTCGCAAGGTTCCATCGCCGCCCGTCATAACAATTGTATCGAAGTTTTCAGATACAGCTTTATTCGTTAAAGTTTTAGGATCAATTTTCGGCCCGGTTTCTGCTAGGTCGATGGTGTTTTCTGAGTTATTTTTTTCTAAGCTTGTTTTTAGATCTTCCGCTAAATGTTTGCCGGTGTCTTTGCCGGAGCTTTGATTATAAATAATTAAAATCTTCATTTTTATCCCTCCATTATTTACCAACAAGTTTCAAATTAAGACTAGCACAAGCAATCAAAAAGAACCAACCGCAAGCCTTGCGATTGGTTCAAAAAAGTTTATAAAGCTAGCTGATTGATTTTGGTAGTTCCATTTCCGATATGCGCAACATAAAAATCTGCCTCATAACCGATAACATCCAGATATTTTGACCCGACATTTTCTTCGAAAGCTGGAATTTCACTTTCTTTTACGAGCGCGATGGCGCATCCGCCAAAACCAGCACCAGTCATTCGAGCTCCTAAGACACCATCTTGTTTTTGGGCTGTTTCTGCTAGCGTATCTAGTTCAATGCCAGTAACTTCATAATCTTCTTTCAAAGATTGATGTGAGGCGTTCAATAATTTTCCAAAAGCACTCAAATTACCTTGAACCAATTCATCTTTGGCGATTAAAGTTCTTTGATTTTCTGTTACTGCGTGGCGCGCTCGTTTAATTAATGTTTCATCAGCAATTAAATCCGTGTTGGCTTCAAAAGTTGTTTCGTCCAAATCACCTAGAGCCTGAATATCTAATTTTGTTTGTAAGCGGCGTAGGGCTTCTTCACATTCACTGCGGCGCTCATTATATTTTGAATCAGCTAATTCTCGGCGTTTATTGGTATTCATAATGACAATCGCATAATCATCTAATTTTACTGGCACCATTTCATAGGCTAAAGTATTGGTGTCTAACAGAATCGCTTCATCAATTTCACCAAAACCAATCGCAAATTGATCCATGATCCCAGAGTTTACACCGATAAATTCATTTTCAACTTTTTGTCCTAATTTTACTAATTCCAAACGGGTAGTATCTAAGTGAAATAAATCCTCTAAAGCTACCGCTGCTAATAATTCCAATGAGGCACTTGAAGAAAGTCCAGCACCGTT
Organism: Enterococcus sp. JNUCC 77; assembly: GCF_054819945.1. NCBI lineage: Bacteria > Bacillati > Bacillota > Bacilli > Lactobacillales > Enterococcaceae > Enterococcus > Enterococcus sp. JNUCC 77. The sequence continues at coordinate 107,363 of NZ_JBTHIG010000002.1, read as the reverse complement.
TGGAATCGTGCCAGAAACTAATAATTCAAAGCCAGTATCAATCTTGTGACCAGCCTCTATTAATTTCAATACGATGCCTTTAACATAATTTGCCCAACTATCTTTTTTATCAAAGCTCAAATTATCGATTGAAAAAGAAATGACACCAGCGTCAGGAAAGTTTATCGAATAAACTTTGACTTGATCATCTGTTCTTTTAGCTGCTACTCCAGTCGTGCCAATCGTGATGGACGCAGGGAAGACATGCCCACCGTTGTAGTCAGTATGTTCCCCGATTAAATTAATCCGACCCGGAGAAAAATATTGATTAGTTTTTTTTGCGCCAAATATTTCATTAAATTTAGTTGTTAATTCTGTGTTGATTTTCATATGCTTACTCCTTAAAGTTTATTTTGTATTCAGTAATGGTTTCTTTAGGAAAATCTGCCGGTAGAACAATGTTTCCAAAGCTTGAAAAACGTTCAGCTCCAGGAGCAAATTGGGTTTCAAAAGTCAAGCCTTGATGGCGGCCAACTTTTTTTCCTCTCATTAAATAGTAGTCCTTACCAAAATTACCGCTAAATAGAACAACTGTTGGACGATCGGTAAATAATTCGATGGCCAACTTTTCATCTGGACTAGTTAATTTTGCTTGCATAAAACGTAAACCCGTTTGCTTGAAAAAGAAGGGATGATCAATGCCATCAACGATTTCCGATTGTGGTTGACGGCTGTTAAAGAAGTCGATGATTTTCTTTTCTTGTTGAAAATCAAACGGAGTCCCTCTTACGTCGGCTTTTGTTCCGTCAGTAATCCCGCTATTAATGATCGGTGCGAAACTATTGCTATTTAAATAGAGACTGTGTTGATCGATAGTCTCACTTAAATCACCAGATAAATTAAAGTAAACGTGGTTGGTAGGATTAAACAGAGTCGCTTCATCTGTCACACCACGAGTTGTTACTCGCCAAAGATTGTCCCTAGTCAAAGTATGACGAACTTCCACTTCTAAATTTCCCGGAAAACCGTGAGTACCATCTGGGCTAGTTAAACGAAATAAAACCGATGCTTCATTCTCACCATTTAAAATAGTATACTCCCATTTAGCACTTTCAAATCCTGGCATTCCACCGTGCAAGTTATGAGGACCACTGTTTTGGCTGACTTGATAAGTTTTTTCGGCAATATTAAAACGGCCATTGGCAATTCTTCCGGCTGTCCGACCAATTGTCGCCCCGATAGTCAAATCGTTGTCTAAATATTCTTGCGCCGAATCAAATCCCCAAACCAATTCTCGATTTAAGGCTTTTAATGAAACAATTCGTGCCCCTAAATCAGAAACGGATAATTCCACCCCATTTTTGTTTTCAACTGTAATTAAATGGTAATCTTGCCCAAAATCTGTTTCTTTTATCTGCATGCTTTATTTTCCTCCCAAAAGTCATTTCGGATTAATTATAAACTAACAAGAAATCGTTTTCTATTGTAGATACTTGTGTGACTATCATTTAACTTTTTGTTGCAAAAGTCAAAAATTTTGCTAAGCTGAAATTGAGGTGACGATATGGAACGAGCAATATTTTTACGAAAAGATAAAAAGCAAATAAACGGGGATTTGGTCTTTGATTTTTGTGGTGTTTCTCAAACGATGCCTTTCCATTCTTTTGGTCCAGCAATCCGCGAAAATTTCGTTTTACATGTTGTTTTGGAAGGAAAGGGTATCTATCAAGTCAAAGATCAGCAATTTCAACTGGAAAAAGGCGATTTATTTTTGGTTCGTCCAAATGAATTAACTTTTTATCGCGCCGATGGTAAAAATCCTTGGTTATATGCGTGGATAGCTTTTAGTGGGGAAAGTGCGGAAAAAATTATTCAAGAAACATTACTAAAAAAGAATGCTTATACGATGAAGACCAGTAAAATGCAACAATTTGTTCAATACATTTTAAATTGTCTCAGTTTTCAACAAAATGATTTATCAAGTGAATTACAGTTAAATGCGATTACCAATCAATTTTTAGCAGAACTATTACAGGACCAAGGGCATATCTATTTCGCTGAGGAAAAAATTTACTCGCCATTGACTATAGAAGCAATGGAGTACATCCAAAAAAATTATCAAAAAGATATTACGGTGACTGAAATTGCCGAGGCGTTGTCAGTCAATCGCAGCCATTTATCTAGAGTTTTTAGTAATCACTTAACTACGACGATTAAAGATTATTTGACAGGTGTCAGGATAAATCAAGCCGCTTTTTTATTATCCTTTGGAGAAGATTCGATTGAGACAATTTCAGAAGCGGTAGGATTTAACAGTTTAGTAGTTTTTTCTCGGGCCTTTAAAAAAAGTACCGGCGAAACCGCTAGTCATTATCGAAAACGAATGAAAGAAAATCAATTTCAAGATGTTTCATTAGATCGTTTAAAAATCCAATTGGAGCAACAAAAAATTATTTCTAGAGCGACTTAAAATGAATGTTCATTCATATATGCAAATATTTTTAAAGATATTTGCGAAAATAGATTGACAAGCAAAAGTTTTTTCAGTAAACTCCTCGAGAACAAATCGTAAGCATTACATTTTGTTCAAATAAAGCGTAATGGGGAATAAGAATGAAAAAATTAGTTTTGTCAGGAATTATTTTATTGACGGGGATATTATTAACTGCTTGTGGCAGTAATCAAACGGAAACTGAAAAGTTGCAGGTTATGACTTCTTTTTATCCGATGTATGATTTCACTAAAAATATTGTGGGAGATGTTGGCGAAGTAGAATTATTGGTACCTGCAGGCACGGATGCTCATGATTACGAGCCTTCAGCTAAAAAGATGGCGCAATTACAAGAATCCGATGTCTTTGTTTACAATAATGAAAATATGGAAACTTGGGTGCCGGATGTTGAAACAACTTTAAAAGAAGGCGATGTTAAAATCATTAAAGCCACAAAAGATATGGTTTTATTACCTGGCAGTGAAGAAGAGGGTCACGATCATGATCATAGCGAAGCCGGTCATAGCCACGAATTGGATCCTCACGTTTGGCTTTCACCAAAATATGCAGCCAAACAAGTCGCAATTATTCGAGATCAATTAAGTGAGGCGTATCCTGAACAAGCCAATCAATTTAATGAAAACGCAGAAAAATATTTAGCCAAGCTTACCGATTTAGATCAAGCTTATACGGAAAAATTATCCACTGCTACGCAAAAAAACTTTGTCACTCAACATACTGCTTTTAGTTATTTAGCATTAGACTATGGGTTAAACCAAGTTTCTATTTCAGGTATTTCATCGACTCAAGAACCAACAACAAGTCGTTTAGCCGAGCTAAAAAGTTACGTAGAAGATAACGATTTGAAATATATTTATTTTGAAAAAAATGCCTCAGATAATGTCGCCCGTACTTTAGCCGATGAAACTGGGCTAGAATTATTGATCTTGAATCCGTTGGAAGGTTTGACAAAGGAACAAACTGAAGCTGGTGAAGACTATGTTTCCATCATGACTGAAAATCTAGACAATTTAGCAAAAACAATTAATCAAGAAACCACTTCTAAAGCACCAGAAAAGCAAGTTGAAAAATCTGTTTATAATGGCTATTTTGCTGATGAAGATGTAGAAAATCGTCCACTGAGTAATTGGTCAGGAAAATGGCAGTCTGTTTATCCTTACTTAGAAGATGGTACGTTAGATCAAATATTTGATTACAAAGCCAAATTAAAACAAGATAAAACGGCTGAAGAGTATAAAGAATACTATACTACCGGCTATCAAACCGATGTTGAAAAAATTGAAATCACTAAAGATACTATGAAATTTACTAAAGCAGATGGTACATCTGAAGAAAGTAAATATCAAACTAAAGGTTACCAAATATTAGATTATGAAGCTGGTAATCGTGGCGTTCGTTATTTATTTGAAGCAGTCGATAAAAATTCACCTTATCGTTATGTACAATTTAGTGATCATAGTATTACTTCAAGTGATTCTGGTCACTTTCATATTTATTTTGGCGCTGATAGTCAAGAAGCATTATTAGCTGAAATGGATCACTGGCCGACTTATTATCCAGAAAAAATGTCTGGTATCACAATTGCGCAAGAAATGATGGCCCACTAAAATATGGTATAATTATCTAAAAAAGAGGTGCAGCCATGAAAGTTGAAGTCCGAAATAAAGATTTTAAATACAGCTTAGAATTTTCAGAGAAACGTCTGCAAAAAATGGTGACCATTGTTTGTTGCACAGTGATTATCAAAAATCTATTGAAGTATGAAATGTTGAAAGATAGACAGGCATAGTGCCCTGTCTATTTTTTTAGCGAATTTTTGAATAAAGGAAGTTGTCAAAATATTTTCCGTCTTTGAAGATACTTTCCCGCATTTTCTAGAACTTTTGAAGAAGCTTGGTTATAAGCAAAGGGACGAGCGTAAATGCGATGAACAGTAGTTTTTAAAAATAATTCATCAATAAAATCAATAATAACTTTAGACATAATGCCTTGATTACGATAATCTTTTCCAAGCCAATAAGCAATTTCAGCATTATTTAGATAAATATCAGAATCAAAAAAAGCACCGATACACCCAGCAATTTACTGATTTATGTGAATACTTCTGACATATTCTTTTTGATCGTTACTCTCTGCAAAAAAATCCACCATTTTTTCACAGTCGGCTAGATTTTTAGGAAAATTATTACTCATGTTTTGGTATAAAACTATATCATTTGATTGATGAAAGAAAAGTTCACCTTCATTTTTTTCCAACGAGCTAATTTAAATTTTTCCATAATGTACCTCCCGAGATATTTATCATTAGTATACAGGTCTGGATTTTGTAACAGAAGATTTATTTTCTATTAATAGAACAAAACTCTTAAGCAAACTAATTTTGCTTATTTGTCAGCCATGTTATTATGATGAAAATCATTAAAGGAATGACAGTTATGACCAATCAAGAAGCAACTATTTGGCTGAAAAATTTTTATCAAAAAAGCAATTCCATCCAATATAATCCTTTTAACAATCCAGACTCTCAACTAGAGGAATTCTCATCAATAGAGACTCAAATGCAAATTGCCACTGAAGATTTTGGCATATCGTTGGAAGCAGCTAAAAATGCCCATCGCGAAATGCTTAAGCAAGAAATTTCTTTCAAGGTATTTGAAAGCTATCATTTTTTCTAAGGAAAAAGTGGTAGTTTTTTTATGCTTATAAGTATAACTAGTATGGATTTCTTTATGCCTAAAAAAATAAAGAAGTTGAATACTTTTTCTTGACTTTCATGAAAATTTCCTTAATATAGTTAGCGGGGTAACTAATATTTTTGGAGGTGACATATGATAGGCAAACATAGTGAAGTTGGCTTTGAATTACGGGAGTTAATGATTCTATTGAGTCGAGTGATTGATCAGGAAGCTGCGGCGCGGAATGTAGATAAACTAAAGGGTCCGCAAGCTTGGGCACTGGGATTTATTAAAAAAAATGATCATCGTGCGATCTATCAGAAAGATATCGAAGAAGAATTATCTATTAGAAAACCAACTGCCAGTCGTTTAATTGATCGAATGGAAAAGAATGGTTTTGTGAAAAGAATTCCTTCCATAGAAGATAAGCGCTTAAATCAGATTGTCTTAACTAAAAAAGCTGAAAAAAATATGAACCAAATTGATGATTTAGTCCAAACGGTTGAGGGACGATTGAAAAATGGTTTGACTGAAGAAGAAGTTCAAACTTATTTAAAAATCACTAGAAGAATCAAAAAGAATTTAGAAAATAACTAAAGATTTAAGGAGATTGTGTATGTTCAGATTATTTAATAAAACAAGCAAAATGGAACGGCTGTTAGTCATCATCAGCTTTTTATTTATTTTGCTGCAAGTCGGATTAGAATTAAAAATTCCCGATTACATGTCAGATATTACCCGCTTACTACAGGAGCCGGGGACTAAGACTGGAGATATTTTGACACCAGGATTTAAAATGATTGGATTGTCATTAGCAAGTTTCGCGGCATCAATTATTGTTGGTTATTTTGCGGCACGGATTGCAGCGGGTTTAACGATGCGCATTCGAGGAGAAGTTTTCCAACAAGTCACCGACTATTCAACTAGCGAGATTCAACATTTTTCTGTGCCTAGTTTAGTCACGAGAACTACGAATGACTTAACACAAATTCAAATGTTGATTGCGATGGGTCTGCAAGTCGTTATCAAAGGTCCAGTTACAGCAGTTTGGGCAATTACTAAAATTGCTGGACAAAATTGGCAGTGGACAGCAGTTACTGGAGTGGCCGTTTTCTTCCTATTGGTAATGTTGACATTGATTATGGTCTTTGTTCGTCCTAAATTTGCGATGGTGCAAAGTATTACCGATAATTTAAACGGTATTACCCGAGAAAACTTAATTGGTATTCGGGTAGTTCGGGCTTACAATGCCGAAAAATATCAAGATGCAAAATTTGAAGGTGCCAATAATGAATTGACGGCGGTGAACTTATTTGCCGGTCGGATGATGTCTATGTTCAGTCCGGTCATGACACTGGTTTCTAGCGGATTGACTTTAGGCGTATATTGGATTGGGACATTCTTGATTCAAGATGCCGTAGGTATGGATAAATTGACTGTGTTTTCTAACATGGTGGTCTTTACTTCTTATGCTATGCAAGTAGTGATGGGCTTTATTTTGATGACGATGATTTTCTTCATTTTACCAAGAGCTTTAGTTTCTGCTCAACGGATTAATGAAGTGTTAGACTTACAACCATCGATTCAATTTACTGATAAAGAAGTTGAAACAACTGATGTAAAAGGGAAGATTGATTTTCGTAATGTCACTTTTGCGTACCCAGATGCCAAAAATCCAGTTTTACATGATGTGAATTTTAGCGCCATAGCTGGTCAAACAGTTGCCTTTATCGGTTCAACTGGTAGTGGTAAAAGTACGATTTTGAAATTAATTCCACGATTGTTTGAAATTTCAAAAGGTAGTTTAAAAATCGATAATCACGATGTAAAAGAATATCCGCAGGATGAATTAAACGATATTATCGGTTACATTCCACAAAAACCAGTGCTGTTTTCTGGAACGATTCGGTCAAATATGGAAATGGGAACCAGTAAAGCTTATCCATTAGATGATGAAAAAATCAATCGTGCCTTAGAAATTGCTCAAGCGAAATCTTTTGTTGATGAAGAACCTGAGGGCTTAGATGCAAATGTAGCCCAAGGCGGAACCAATTTTTCAGGTGGACAAAAACAACGGTTGGCGATTGCCCGAGTAATTGCCCGTGAGCCAGAGATTTTAATTTTCGATGATTCATTTTCTGCTTTGGATTACCAAACTGACCAAAAACTTCGGAGTATTTTAAAAGAAGAATTGCCCGAGACTACAAAATTAATTGTGGCACAAAGAATCAGTACGATTATGGATGCCGATTTGATTATTGTTTTAGAAGAAGGTCACGTTGTTGGCTCTGGTACTCACAAAGATTTATTAGCGAAAAATCAAGTCTATCAAGAAATTGCTTATTCACAACTATCTAAGGAGGAATTGGCCCATGAATAAAAAAAATAATAGCCATTTAAACTGGGCAAATATTAAAAAATATGCCGGCCAGTATACAATTCCTTTTATCATTGCAGTAATTTTTGCCACAGTTGGCAGTATTACGACAATTTTAGGACCTGATCAATTAAGTGAAATTACCAACACGATAACTGCGGGGTTAACTGGAGATATTGATACTGATAAAATCGTTCGCATCTGTATTTTCTTAGCAACATTGTATGGAATCGGCGCAGTGATGAGTTATGTTCAAGGTTTTATTACGACAACGATTACCCAAAAATTCTCTAAAAAATTACGGACGCAAGTATCCGAAAAGATTGATCGTTTACCTTTACAATATTTTGATTCTCATAAACAAGGGGATACTTTGTCACGGGTAACCAATGACTTAGATACAGTTGGGCAAAGTTTGAATCAAAGTTTAGGTTCATTGGCACCTTCAGTCACTTTATTAATCGGTTCAGTCATTATGATGTTCCATAATGACTGGATGTTAAGTTTGACTGCAATTATTTCTGTCTTTTTAGGATTTGCGGCAGTGGTTTTAATTTTATCAAAATCACAAAAGCATTTCAGTGGCCAACAACGAAAACTTGGTGCAGTCTCAAGTTTTGCAGAAGAAGTTTATTCAGGTCACAGTGTCATTACGACTTATAATGCCAAAAATGAGGTTAATGAGGAATTTGGCAAATTAAACCAAGATTTATATAGTAGTGTATGGCGGGCCCAGTTTTTATCAGGTATTATGCAACCAATGATGAGCTTTATCGGAAACTTTGGTTATGTAATGGTCTGTGTAGTTGGTTCAGTCTTAGCTCTAAATGGTACAATTACTTTTGGTGTGGTTGTAGCCTTTATGATTTATGTGCGAATTTTTACCAATCCATTGGCACAATTAGCCCAAGTATTTTCTACTTTACAATCAGCTAGCGCAGCTTTAAGTCGCGTGTTTGAATTCTTAGATGAAGAAGAAATGGCTGATGAATCTTATAAAAAAGTTCAATTACAAGATACGATTGGCAATGTCCATTTTGATCATGTATCATTCGGTTACAATCAAGACCAAACGATTATCCATGATTTTTCAGTCGATGCCAAAGCTGGTGAAAAAATTGCGATTGTTGGTCCAACCGGCGCCGGTAAAACGACAATTGTAAATCTATTAATGAAATTCTATGAAGTCAATCGTGGAAAGATATTGATTGATGGAAAAAGTACTGGCGATATGACACGTGAAGAAGTCCACGACCAATTTTGTATGGTTTTACAAGATACTTGGTTGTTTGAAGGAACAATAAAAGAAAATTTGATTTTCAACCAAGAAGGCGTGACAGATGAAGCTGTCATCGATGCATGTAAAGCAGTTGGGATTGATCATTTTATTAATACTTTGCCAAAAGGATACGACACTGTTTTAGATGATAGCATTGAGTTATCTGTTGGACAAAAGCAATTAATGACAATTGCTCGTGCTTTAATTAAGCAAGCACCAATGTTGATTTTGGATGAAGCAACAAGTTCAGTTGATACTCGAACAGAAGAACTCATTCAAAAAGCGATGGATAAATTAATGGAAGGTAAAACTTCTTTTGTGATTGCTCACCGACTATCTACAATTCGCAATGCGGATAAAATTTTAGTTATGAATCATGGCGATATCATTGAACAAGGGAACCATGAAAAATTAATGGCTGAAGGCGGCTTCTATGCTGATCTATATAATAGCCAGTTTGCTAAATAATTTTGGTGCACTTGAGAGCTTGGCTCTCAAGTGTTTTTTTGTCTCCAAACGCTCAATAAAAAACATATGATATTTTTTTCTAGTAGAAATGAGATATTTTATACTTGTCACAACTCAGTTATAAAAAGACAGTTAGATCAATATTTTTTGGAATAAATCTCTTTTTATTTATTTAATTAGTATATATATTATGGATTCGTCGACATAAATATAAAAATTAAAATAACTAAATTTTAAGTTATAATAATTTGGAAAACCCTTTCAAAATAGGGAGGGAATTGGTATTCTTATTTTAGACAAAAAATATTGTCAGGAGGATTTTTTTTGAAGAAAATGAAAAATAATTTTAAATTAGGAATGACGCTTACAACAGGAATATTATTATTTGTGGGTGGAATTATTTACCAAGGTCAAGAGGCTCAGGTAGCTGAAGCGGCAGTAAGTAATGGAAAGTTGACGATTTTAGGTACGTCAGACGTTCATGGACAATTATGGGATTGGTCTTACGAAGACAATAAAGAAGTACCTGTAGGTTTATCTCAAGTAAGTAGCACAGTAAATAAAATTCGTAAAGAAAATGCAAATGGTGTGGTATTAATCGATAATGGGGATATGACACAGGGCACGATTATGACCGATGATATTTACAACAAAGACAAATTTTCAGAACCAAATCCGATGATTAAAGCCATGAATTATATCGGTTATGATTCTATGACTTTAGGAAATCACGAGTTTAATTTCGGTTTAAGTTTAATCGATAAAATTCAAAAAGAAGCAGAATTTCCTATTCTAGCAGGAAATATTTATCAAAAAGGGACGAACACGCGCTTTGTAAATGGTACAACGATAAAAGAAATAGATTTTGATGGCGATAATCAAATAGATTTAAAAGTGGGAATTTTAGGTTTAGTGACTCCTCATATTCCGAAATGGGATGGCGCAAAAGTTGAAAGTTTAGATTTTAAACCTTTAAAAAGCGAAGCTGAAAAATCAGTTAAAGAACTAGAAGAGCAAGGTGCTGATATTGTGGTAGCTTCAATCCATGCTGGTCGGCAAGATACCGATCCGGCGGCGGCTGCAGATGAAGTAATAAAAAATGTTTCTGGTATCGATGCTTATATCTTAGGCCATGACCATAGTTCTTATGCATTAAAAGTTGCTGGACCAAATGGTGAAGTGCCAGTAGCAGGACCGAAAGATACTGGGACAGAAATGATTCAAATTGATTTGAATGTAGAAAAGAATCAAGATGACTGGCAAGTTTCAAATAGTGAAGCAAAAATTGTTGATACAACCACAGAACCTGCTGACGAAAAATTAAAAGATGCAACCAAAGAATATCACGAGACTACAGAAGCTTATATCTCTGCTGTGATTGGGAAAGCTTCAGGAGATTTCTTACCGCCACAAACAATTAAGGGGATTCCTGAAGCACAACTACAACCAACAGCCATGATTTCTTTGATTAATAATGTACAAAGAGAAGCGACGGGCGCTCAATTGGCGGCTTCTGCTTTATTTAAAAGTGATAGTGCCTTGCCGGCAGGAGATTTGACTTATTCCAATGTTTTTGATATTTATAAATATCCTAATACATTAGTTAGTGTGAATATTACTGGTGCAAATTTATTGAAATACATGGAAAATCAAGCTGCTTATTACAATACGCCTGAGGAAGATGACTTAACCATTAGTTTTAATAAAGATATTCGCGTCTATAATTATGACATTTTTTCAGGAATTGACTATAAAATAGATATTTCCAAAGGAACAGGCAACCGAATTATTAATCCAACAATAGCAGGAAAAGCAATCGATCCTGCAGCGAATTATTCGATTGCCATGAATAATTATCGCTATGAAGGCTTACTAGCTGCGGGAATCGTAACTGAAGCCCCATTAGTATCGACTGATCCCGAAACTTTGCGAGGATTAATTACCGAATATATCAAAAATAAAAAAGTTATTTCACCTGAAACCGAAATTGAAAAAAACTGGGAAGTAATTGGTTATAATTTTGATTCAGATTGGCGCAATGCAGCGATTGAATTAGTCAATAGTGGTAAAATTACCGTCCAAAATTCAGAAGATGGCCGCACACCAAATGTTAAAGCTATTACTAAGCAAGATGTGATTGATGCTGGTGTGACACCAGTGGTAGATGAAATTATCTTAAAAAGTAATCCTTATTTGTTCAATGGTGTAAGAGAAAATATTAGCACCAGAGAAACTAATCTAGGAAATCTAATCGGTGATGCGATGCTTAGTTATGGGCAGACCGGCTTTACTGGCGGAGTTTCTGATTTTGCGGTGATTAGTAGTGACAATATTCAAGCAAGCATTGAAAAAGGTCAGGTAACTGCCAATAATGTCAAAGCCGTTTTACCGGAAGAAAAAAATATTTCACAAATTAAAGTAAGAGGTGCACAAGTTCAAGAAATGTTTGAGTTAGCGCTAGCAGCAGATGTGCAAAAGGATGTTTCAGGATCAGTTATTTTAGATGATTATGGACAACCAAAACTAAGTGTTAATCATCATTTCCTACAGATTTCTAACTCGATTCGGATGTATTATGACACAAATAAAACGGCGACAGTATTGGCATCAAATCCAGATAACACAACTGGAAAAAATATTGTTGGGGATCGTGTGTTAGCAATTGAGGTGTATAATCAAGATAGTAAAAAATTCGAAGCATTAAAAGCAGATAAAGAATATAGAATGGCTATCAATGATTCGTTGACTTCCGACTTTACAACTTTAAATGGTGAAAAAGAAGTTGGCCCAACTTTAACTACTATTTTAACTAATTATTTGAAAACACCTGAATTAGATTTAGAAGCGTACGATAAAGAGTTTGCGAACAGTCGCATTATCTCGATTTCTGAAGCGAATTATCGGAAAATGTTGCAACCAGAAGAAGAGAAGAAAAACGATCTGCTTTTATTAGATACAACTCCAAAAAATAATCAACAAAAACCATATAGTATTTTGCCAAAAACCAACGAAGAAGTCGCAGCCTATGCTGGAATTGGTATTGTTCTGATTTTTGTATCAGGCTATGGTTTGTATCGTCGCAATAAAAAAACAGTTTAACAATTAATCACTAGAAAGCTTGTCTTTCTAGTGATTTTTTCTTTATAATAAAAAGAAACTGTTTGGGAGAAAAAAATGGAATTAAGAAGTTATCGTTATTTTTGGACAATTGCCGAATATGGCAATATCACCAAAGCGGCGCAAGCCTTACATATTACACAACCAACTTTAAGTCGTCAGCTAAAAGAAATGGAAGAAGAATTAGCGACGCCTTTATTTATCCGCGAAAATAAACGTTTAATATTAACTGATGCAGGTCGCTATTTAAAACAGCGGGCAGAGGAAATCATCGAGTTAACTGAACGAACAGAACAAGAATTTTTACATCAACGACAAGAATTATTTAGTGGACATATTAGTATTGGGTGTATCGAAGGAGATAATTCAGATACTTTGGCAATGATACTAGAGGAATTTTTATCTGATTATCCGCAAGTCACTTTTAATATTTTCAGTAATACCAGTGATGAAATCAGTGATAAATTAGATGCAGGTTTGTTAGATGTCGCCATTTTAATTGAACCAGTACCGACAGAAAAATATCACCGCTTGCCGTTACCGCGAAAAGAAGTTTGGGGTATTTGGGTAGATCAGACCGCCTTTATCAGTCAAAATAAAGTTTTAAAACCTAAAGATATTATTGGTTTGCCTTTAATTATGCCACAAAGGCCGGAGCCGCAAAAATTATTAGCAGATTGGGCGGGGACAACGATTGATGAACTGAACATTCGCGGGAATTTTAATTTGAGTTTTAATGTTTTTTCTTTAGTTGAAAATCATATTGGTGCAGCTTTTGGGATTAGTGGCGTAGAATTACATCATCGTACAGGAACTACAAAATTTATACCATTGGATCCTCCAATCTCTACCTATAGCGTCTTTGTTTGGAAAAAACATCGTGTGAATTCGGCGGTAGTTGATGGATTTATTAAAAGAATGCAAGAATCCTTCCAATAATTTCTCTTGACAAAGATGGGAATAAGATTATAATTTCATTAAATAATAAACGTTGAAGAGAAGAGTAGCAGATGAAAGGCAAGCAAAGAGAGCCCGGTTGGTGAGAAAGGGTATTGTGAGTAGTCGGTGAAGATGAGCTCTGAGTTTTTAGCAAGTTCACGCTTGTTAGACGGTTGTGACCGATATTTCACCGCGTTTCATTTGGAACGGCTGAGGTATTTTTATAATACAAATTTGGGTGGTAACACGGATTATTTCGTCCCTTTGTCTATGATGACAAAGGGGCGTTTTTTTTATTTAAAATTTGAAAGGTGGCAGTAAAAATGAACACAGCAGAATTTATTGAGACTTATTATACAGAACGAAATAATACCAATTCGTTGAAGGTTGATGCTTTACAAGAACGTTACGGAGATGCTGGTTTATTACCTTTATGGGTAGCAGACACTGAATTTTCAGTACCGGAAACGGTAAAAAATGTTTTAAGTGAGCGTATTGCCCATGGTATTTTTGGTTATTCAACCGTACCAGTAGATTATTTTAAAGCTTATGATGGTTGGCAAAAACGTCATGCGGGAACCCAATTTCAAGCTGAGTGGTTACATTTTTCAACGGGTGTTGTTCAAGCGCTATATGATTTAATTGATTGCTTTACTGAAGAGGGAGATGCTGTTTTGGTTCAGCCACCAGTCTATTATCCGTTTTATCATGCGATTAGCGACAAAAAAAGAAGCTTGGTAACAAATCCCTTGATTTTAAATGATGGGATTTACCAAATTGATTTCGCTGATTTTGAAACAAAAATTCGGGACAACAAAGTAAAATTATTTATTCTCTGTTCTCCTCATAATCCCGTTGGACGGGTTTGGCAAAGAGAGGAACTAGAAAAAGTTTTGGCAATTTGCGAGAAATATCAAGTGTTAGTCATTGCTGATGAGATTCATTCAGATTTAATTTTATCCAATCAACAGTTTACCTCGGCTATTACGGCAGCTAGCAACTTAAAATCGTTAATTGTTTGCAATGCACCATCGAAAACTTTTAACATGGCGACTTTATTAAATGCCCACATCTGGATTCCCAGTAAAAATAATCGAGAAATTTTCGCAGAGTGGTCCAGTAGAAATAAACAAACGGAAAACAGTTCGTTAGGACAATTGGCAGCCAAAACCGCTTATCAAACTGGAGACGAGTGGCTGCAAGCATTTTTAGGTGTGATTGAAGAAAATTATCATTATGTTAAAGACCGTTTACAAACTGAAATTCCTGAAATTTTTGTGGGTGAGTTACAAGGAACCTATCTTTTGTGGTTAGATTTAAGTCAGTGGATTCCTAAAGAAAAAGTCAAATATTATATTCAAGATAAAGCACAATTGGCGATTGATTACGGAGAGTGGTTTTCTGAAGATTGTAAAAGCTGTATCCGAATTAATTTAGCTACTTCACCTAAAAATATCAAAATTGCTGTCGACAGATTAATCGTGGTAGATCAGCTAAAAAAAGGAGTAGACAATCATGACAAAATTTAAATTAGCCACTCAATTAGCCCAAATCGGCAACAAATCAGATCAACAAACAGGTGCTATTAGTGCACCCATCTATTTATCAACTACTTTTGCTCATCCAAAACTTGGAGAAAGTACAGGATTTGATTATACTCGTACGAAAAATCCTACCCGTGATATTTTAGAAAGTGGTCTAGCCGAATTAGAAAACGGTGCCGGTGCAGTTGTCACCAGCTCTGGTATGGCGGCAGTTCAATTAATATTTAATTTATTTCCAAATGGTAGTCAATTTTTAGTTTCCCGGGATCTATATGGTGGTAGCTACCGTTATTTTGATGATCTGGCTGAGCGGAAAGTTGCTTCTTTCCATTATTTTGATGATTTAGAAAGTTTTGAAAAACAAATTTCACCGGCTATTACGGCTGTTTTTTTGGAAACACCGACGAATCCATTAATGCAAGAAGTATCGATTGCCAAAGTTGCTGCTCTAGCTCACGAAAATGATGCGCCATTGATTGTGGACAATACATTTTTAACACCATTAGGGCAACGTCCATTGGATTTAGGTGCTGATATCGTTCTTCACTCGGGAACCAAATTTTTAACTGGACACAATGATATTTTGGCGGGGGTAATCATCAGTAAATCTAGTGAATTAGCAGAAAAATTGACCTGGCTATCCAATACGACAGGCCCCACTTTATCAAGTTTCGATGCCTGGCTGTTTATTCGCAGTTTAAAAACTTTTAAATTACGTTTTGAAGAACAAGAAAAAAATGCAAAAAAAGTTGCCCAAGCACTAGCTAAAGTCAAACATTTAAAAGCGCTGATTTATCCTGATAAAGGTGCGATGATCAGTTTTAAAGTGGCAGATGAGAATAAAATCAGTCAATTTCTACAAAAATTAGCAGTAATTACTTACGCGGAAAGTCTTGGCGGTGTAGAAAGCTTGATTACTTATCCAACCACTCAAACTCACGCCGACATTCCGCAAGAATTGCGAGAATCCTACGGGTTAACTGCAGATTTATTGCGCTTATCAGTAGGAATTGAAGATAGTGATGATTTGATAGCTGATTTAATCGAAGCCTTAAAAGTATTTGAATAGGAGTAAATAAAATGAATTTACAACATTGTCGATACGTGATTCAAATTGCTAAAGCTGGTAGCTTTAGCCAAGCCGCCAAAGATTTATTTGTGACCCAACCAAGTTTATCCAGTGCAGTCAAAGATTTAGAAGGTGAATTAGGGATTTCATTGTTTACTCGCTCTAAGTCTGGGGTATTGCTGACTGAAGAAGGCAGTGATTTTTTAGTTTATGCCCATCGTATTTTAGCGCAAGTTTCAATGCTAGAAAATCATTACCAAGGAGAGAAACAGAAAAGTTTTATTGTGGCCAGTCAGCATTACGATTTTTTATCTCAACCATTTTTGAAAGTAACCAACAAGTTTCAACAAGAGATTCAAAGTTTTCAATTAATCGAGACGACCACTAAGAGAATTTTAGAAAGCTTACGGGATTTTGAAAGTGAGGTAGGGATTATCTACTTAGATCAGAAAAACCAGCAAACCTTAACTAGATATTTTAAACAAGAAAAGCTTTCTTACGAAGTCCTTGGTGAATTTAAAACCCAGATTTTTTTACGCCGGGACCATCCATTGAGTACTAAGAAAACCATTCAGTCTAATGATTTAAAAGAGTTTCCACAAGTGCGTTTTATTCAAGAAGAACAAGGATTTAGTCATTTTGATGAAGATCCGCTAGAAATCAATAAGAATCAGATTAGTCTATATACAAATGATCGTGGAACGTTGATGAATCTTTTAGCAGAGTCTGATGCATATGCGTCTGGTTTAGGAATAGTAGCAGGTTTCATCAAAAAAGAAATTATTTTAAAACCTTTTGGCGATAGTTTAACTCATCAATTGATTGCAGTGACTAATTCGCAACGTAAGAAAAGTTCTGCAGCGATTGAATTCATTTCAGAAATAAAAGAAATTCTATCTATTGATTTATCTTATAGATAGACATAGGTGTTTTTTATAATTCGATAAAACAGCTAAAAAAAAGCTAATTTTACTTATAGATGAGTTATTTTTAAGTTTGACAAAAGTTTTCTTAGGATTATAATATGATTAGTAAATAATTAAAAATGTTGAAGAGAAGAGTAACTTAAAAAAGCCCATAACAGAGACCTCGGCAGGTGAGAAAGAGGATAGAGATTTTTTGAGTGAAGATGAGCTCGGAGTTTTCTAAATAGTTGACGCTTTTTAGACGGTAGTCACCGTTAACTGACCGCACTTCGTTTGGAGTGGTCGAGGTATATATTATACAAGAGTGGTTTAGCGAAAATTCGTCTCTTTGTCAATGATGGCAAAGAGATTTTTTTATTGGAAGGAGGAACAAATGGATTTTGCAATTATTAAAGAAAATATCCCCCAATATGTGACAGCTATGAAAATCACGCTTGGGTTGGGTTTGGCGGGAATTGTTCTATCTATTATTATCGGTTTTTTGATTGCCTTGGTTCGCTATTTTAAAGTCCCCCTAATCAATCGATTAGCAATCATGTATACAGAATTATCCCGGAATACACCATTGCTAATTCAAATTTTCTTTCTATATTATGGACTACCAAAAATTGGTTTACCGATTGATAAAAATGTGGCAGCCATTATCGGTTTAACTTTTTTAGGTGCGGCCTACATGGCGGAGTCTTTCCGTAGTAGTTTTGAGTATGTACCGAAAATTCAAATTGAATCAGGAAAATCGATTGGCTTTAATCAGTATCAACTTACGAAAGAAATTATTTTACCGCAAGGATTGCCGTTAGCAGTACCTAGTATTGGTGCTAACTGTATTTTCTTATTAAAAGAAACTTCCGTATTTAGTGCGATTGCCATCATGGATTTGACCAATACGACTCGTGATTTAATTGGGATGTTTTATATGACTCGGGAATTTTTATTTATGCTAGTCATAAGTTATGCAGTACTTATTTTGCCGATTGTACTACTTATTTATTTGTTAGAGAGGAGTGTGGGCTATGAAAATCGCCGGGTATGAACTCCTTTTTCAAGGCAGTAATTTTACTAGATTGTTAGGTGGTGTTTGGGAAGTTGTAAAAATTTCGGCCATCTCTTTAGTGTTAGGTCTAGCAATTGGTATTGTCTTTGGCATGATACGAACCAGTCGCAATCCATTTATTCGAATTATCTTTAAACTATATTTGGAAATTTTCCGAATTGTACCGCTTTTAGTTTTATTATTTCTTTTCTACTATTTATTGCCAGAAATGTTTAATTGGCAAATATCAAATCAAACCGTCTCGATTTTGGTTTTTGTTTTATGGATATCGGCGGAAATGAGTGATTTGACTCGTAGTGCATTGGAAAATGTCAGTCAGAATCAAATTGAAATTGGGAAATCTCTTGGCTTTAATCGGATCCAACTGTATCAGGAGATTTTGTTGCCGCAAGGATTAAAAACTATTATTCCTACCACCATCAATTTAGTCACGCGAGTGATAAAAACCACCAGTTTACTAATGATGATAGGTGTCACGGAAATGATTCGAGTAGGTCAACAAATTATTGAAAACTACACGATTGAGGTGCCTACTGCAAGCCTGTGGATTTATGGCATTATCTTTTGTATTTATTTTATTTTATGCTATCCCTTAAGTAAATTCGCCAGTTATTTAGAAAGGAGCAGCTAATGTCCGAAGCACTTTTATCTGCATATAAAATTGTCAAAAAATTTGGCGATAAAGAAGTTTTATCAGAAATTAATTTAACTATCCAACCAGGAGAAGTAGTGGCTATATTGGGTCCCTCAGGCAGTGGGAAAAGTACTTTACTCCGCTGTTTAAATGGTCTAGAAACCATTACTTCAGGAGAAATATTTTTTAAAAATCAGCAATTACTATTAACAGAAAAAAATTGGCAGAAAGTCCGACCAGAAATCGGAATGGTTTTTCAAAGCTACGATTTATTCCCCAATAAAACGGTTTTAGAAAATCTCAAAGTCGGCCCAGTCAAAGTTCAAAATAGAAAAGCAGCAGAGGTTGAAAATGAAGCCTTGGAGTGGCTAGATCGTGTAGGTTTAAGAGACCGGGCCAATGATTATCCCCGCCAACTTTCTGGGGGTCAAAAACAACGAGTAGCAATTGTCCGTAGTTTGGTAATGAATCCTAGCTTGATGCTATTTGATGAAGTAACAGCGTCGTTGGATCCAGAAAATGTCCGAGAAGTGTTAGAAGTTATTTTGGAACTTGCGGAAACAGACAAAACGCTATTGATTGTCACCCATGAAATGGCTTTTGCTAAACAAGTTAGCGATCGTATTATTTTTATGGCGGATGGGGAGATAGTCGAAGAAGCCGCTACTGAGGAATTTTTTGAAAATCCCCAAACAGAAAGAGCGATTACGTTTTTAAGAAGTCTCGACTTCTCTAAATTATAAAAAAAGAAAGTAGGATGTAAATATGAAAAAGAAATTTTTAGGTGCCGTTTTAGCAACAGTTGCGTTGGGAGCGTTAATTATTAGTAGCAATCAACCAGTCCAAGCAGCAGAGAATAAATCTTCTGTTTCAGCTATTAAAAAGCGTGGGAAATTACGAGTAGCCGTTTTTGGTGACTTATCTCCGTATGGTTATTTAGATGACGAAGGAAATCATCAAGGATACGATGTTTATCTGGCAAGACAATTAGCAAAAGATTTAATCGGCAGTGAAGACGATGTAGAATTTGTCACAGTTAACGCGGAAGAACGAGTCGACGCTTTAAAATCAAATAAGGTTGATATTGTTTTGGCCAATTTCACGAAAACTCCAGAGCGGGAAAAAGTAGTTGATTTCGCTAAACCATACATGAAAGTTGGGATTGGTGTTGTTTCCAAAAAATCTGATGCTATTACTAAAGCCAGTCAATTAAAAGGCCAAGATTTAATCGTCACAAAAGGAACCACTGCCGAAACTTATTTTACAAAAGAACAACCAGAAGTAAACTTGGAAAAATTTGACTCAAAAAGTCAACAATTCCAAGCATTAACAGATGGTCGAGCAGATGCACTAGCAGATGACAATACTTATTTATACGCTTGGGTCAAAGATAATCCTGATTATGAAGTAGGGATCAAAGAAATCGGGGAAGTATCAACAATTAATCCTGCAGTCAAAAAAGGTAATAAATCATTATTAAAATGGACCAATAAAGAAATCACTAAGTTAGATAAAGATGGCTTTTTTGAAACCGCATATGATGAAACTTTAAAACCATTTTTTGGTGAAGAGATTAAAGCTTCTGATGTGATTATTACAGATAATTAAGAAATTATAGACTTAATAAGCAAAAAGGTTAACTACTTAAAAATCACTCGAGAAAGTCAATTTAATTCTTTTTTGACAAGTGATCGATTGTTCACTATAATAATGGTGAACGATCGATCACTATATTTTTTGAGGAGGATATTATGCCAAAAAATAAAACGCGGGATACGAAGGAAGTTATTCTATTAGTTGCATTAAAGTTATTTTCTGAAAAAGGCTATGATGGGGTCGGCATTAGAGACATATCAAAAGAAATCGGAATCCGAGAGAGCGCTATATACAAACATTACAATAATAAGCAAGACATTTTTGATTCAATTCTCAAAGATATCGAACGTCGTTATCAAGAAGAAGTTTCTACTTTTATGCCTCCTGAGAGCATGACCAATATCTTTTCAAAAGAAAATGATCTCAGAGAGGAATTATTCCGCATCAGTATTACAATGTTCCAATTCTATCTCAAAACAGAATATGGTTCGCAATTACGTAGAATGCTAACTATAGAGCAATATAGAACAACAGAAGCAGGTAAATTTTTTCATGAATTGATAATAGACAATGGTTTAGATTATATATCAGGTGTATTTACTAATTTAATAAAAGATGAAATTTATCTTGATGTTGATCCAATGATTATGGCAGTGCAGTTTTATTCACCTCTTTATTTATTGCTATCTAAATACGACAATCAGCCCGAAAAGTATGATGAAGCCCTAATTTTTTTAGAAAAACATATTAGACAGTTCAATGCAATCTATTTAAGTAGTGATAAATAATGAAGGGAATTGGAATATTGATAGTGGAGTGGATTATTACCGGTTTGATTGTTTATGCGGGATTATCGAATAAACAAATATTATTCATCAACGGACCAAGAACAGCAGTGATTACTTTGGGCATAATCGGATTTGCAATGTGTATGATAATGCCGACCATCGGTAAGTTTATAAGTAACGCTCCAATGCATCCTCTCACAATTGTGGGCTACATTTTTGGTGTAATCCCGTTGGTAATTACAGTCGTACAAATGTTCAAATGGAATATTCCCATTATCTATGATTCAAAAACTGCACTTTTTATTGTTGCTGGTTGCATTATCTTAAAGTCGATCATTGGTAGATTCGCACCATTAATAGTAAAGTAAATTTAAATAACACTATTACTACAAAGAATACTAAAGGTTATGTTTATTTTCATGCGCTGACAGAAAATGACACCAAAGTTTTTGAGAAGCCAGTCCCTTTTACTTTTAAAGCTAATCTTCAAATCATACGATTGATTTAATCAGAGAAAATTATCAATCCAGAATCTAATGTGAAAAAATTTTTTTATCGTCAAATATCAAGATGGATCCGTTATGGAACTCGCTAAAACAGAATCTTACACTGATGAAATTGGGGAATTGTTCTCAGTACGAAGCAAAGTTTTAGCTGGTTACACTTTCAATAGAAGCATTGTTAATAGAGATAGTCGAACGCAACCTTATTATGTAGGCAGACATACAGAAGAGTCATAAGAAATAATTTTTTGTATATAATGCAACAGTGCGAGGTGGTTCTATTCTAAGGACAGATAGACAACAATTGGAACGTCAACATCATCAGTGACCCAGCCAAGCAACTGGTATTAAAACCAAATTAATGTTGATTGTTTTAGGTGGATTTGTTTGGTATCGGAAGAAAAGAGCAAATTAAGTTTTAATTACCAAGGATCTTTAAATAGGTTCTTGGTTTTTTTGGGTAAATATAAAGCAGTCAAATAATCAAATTATTTCCATGATATAATAATTGAATCAAATGAAAGTTGAGATCACATGGACAAAATATTGATTGTAGAAGATGATCGGGCGCTTAGTGAAGGTGTATCAATTGCTTTAAAAAATTTGGAAATTCAAATAATTCAATCTAACAACTTAGCTGATGCTGAAACTGTTCTTATAAATCAAGGAATAGATTTAGTTTTACTAGATATTCATCTACCTGATGGTAACGGCTTAGAATTTCTAAAAAAAATCAAACATAGTTTCAATATACCCGTGATATTGTTGACGGCTAATGATACTGAAATGGACATTGTTTTAGGCTTAGAATATGGCGCCAACGACTACATTACCAAACCTTTTAGTCTGGCAGTTTTGCGAGCGCGAGTTAACACCCAATTGCGACGTAAGCAAGAGAAAAAACAAGAATTATTTGTGATGGATGAGTTCGTTTTTGACTTTAATAAAATGATTTTTTCTAAAAATAAACAGTCTGTTGAACTAAGCAAAACAGAGCAAAAACTATTACGGATTTTAATCGAAAATCGTGGAATTACCGTTATGCGGGAAAAGTTATTGGATCAAGTTTGGGGCAACGAGCAAGAATTTATTGATGGCAATACCTTGTCGGTGACTATTAAGCGACTCAGAGACAAGTTGGATGCGGTGGAGGAAATAAAAACAATTTATGGGCTTGGATATAGTTGGCGGTGGGATAAATGATTTTAAATCTATTGTTTTGGTGCATGGTAATTATTATCTGCTTACTCATAATTTTATTTTGGCAACGATGGCGGTTTAGAAAAATGTTAAATCGCTTGTCTCAAATGCTAGTGAAAGCTAAAGAAGGTACATTTAATGAAGCTAATTATGATGAAAGCATATTGTCTTCGATTGAAAGTCAAATGAAAGAGTATTTAACTACTTCGGTCAGTTCCACGGAACAAATGGCGCATGAAAAAGAGAAAATTAAGCGATTAATTTCTGATATTTCCCATCAGACCAAGACACCTGTGACAAATTTATTATTGTATTCGCAGTTATTGGCAGAGCAAGCAGACCTATCTACCGAGAATCAAAAATATCTTACACAAATAAGTCAGCAAACTGAAAAACTGAACTTTTTAATTACTACTTTGATTAAATTGTCTCGTTTGGAAACAGGAATTTTAGCTTTACATCCGCAAAAGACGGCAATTTTACCAATGCTAAAAGAAGTGCAATTACAGTTCAACGAAAATGCGCAACAAAAAAATATTCAAATCATTCTTGAAAATACCCAGGAAGAAGCAATTTTCGATCAGAAGTGGACGACTGAAGCGCTAGCGAATATTGTTGAAAATGCCATCAAATACACAGCTGATGATGGGAAGATTACGATAAAAACGACAGCCTATGAATTTTTCTGCCGAATTGATATTACAGACACTGGGATTGGAATTTCTGAAAAAGAATTGGCTCAAATATTTACTCGTTTTTATCGTTCAAGTTCAGTGGCAGATAATGAAGGCGTAGGGATTGGTTTATACCTAACAAGGCAGATCTTAGCTGCCGAGAATGCTTATCTGAAAGTTGACTCAAAACTTGAAGAAGGCAGTACTTTTTCAGTTTTTTTAGTGAAATAAGTAATTCTTACAAACTTGTTAGATTTTATTGTAGTGGAGAAAGATTCTGGTAAGTTTTATTTGTTAAAGTCTGAAGTGTAGAGAAGCACTTACAGACTTTTTTTATGGGGGTTTTAGAGATGAATATTTTAGCGACAAGAGGACTTACAAAAACTTACGGGACTGGCGATACAATGGTTCATGCGTTGGAGGATGTCAATCTGACAATCACTAAAGGAGAATTTGTAGCAATCGTTGGTACATCTGGTAGTGGGAAGTCCACTTTGTTACATATGTTAGGTGGATTGGATCAACCAACTAGTGGGAGTGTCAAAGTGGATGGTGTTGATATTTTTAAATTAAAAAAAGAAGCATTAATCATTTTTAGACGGAGAAAGATTGGCTTTGTTTTTCAAGATTATAATTTGGTGCCGGTTTTAAACGTTTACGAA
The DNA here is from genome assembly GCF_054819945.1 of Enterococcus sp. JNUCC 77. Taxonomy (NCBI): domain Bacteria; kingdom Bacillati; phylum Bacillota; class Bacilli; order Lactobacillales; family Enterococcaceae; genus Enterococcus; species Enterococcus sp. JNUCC 77. The sequence continues at coordinate 83,367 of NZ_JBTHIG010000002.1, read as the reverse complement.
AATATTGTTTTACCAAGCCAACTAGATGGCTATGCACCTAAAGCTGAATATATTGATAGTATTATTGAGACGTTAGGTCTGACTTCAAAATTACAAAATTTACCCAATCATTTATCAGGCGGTCAACAGCAACGAGTAGCAATTGCCAGGGCCTTGTCTACTCAACCAGCCATTTTATTAGCTGATGAGCCTACTGGAAATTTAGATTCAAAAACTAGCCAAGATGTTTTAGGTTTGTTGAAAGTTAGCAATCAAAAGTATAATCAAACGATTGTAATGATTACCCACAATGAAGAGATTGCCCAATTAGCTGACCGGATTCTTCGGATCGAAGATGGTCAGTTAGTGGAACAATAGGGGGGTGACCAGTATGAAAGTTGCTAATCGTAAAATTATTCGAAAAATTAGTTTACGCAGTTTAACCCGTCAAAAAGGCCGCAATGTGATCGTTGTCTTGGCGATTATTTTAACTTCTATCTTGTTTACAACGATGTTCACTATCGGCTCTTCCATCAATCACGCTTTTCAACAAAGTAATTTCAGGCAAGTTGGTGGTTATGCTCATGCAGGCTTCAAATATGTTACAAAAGATGAAATTGGTCAGCTACAACAAGATTCAAAAATAAAAAAATTTGGTCTGCGTCAATTCGTTGGTTCACCGACAGAAGCCCCTTTTAACAAAGCCCATGTTGAGGTCGGTTATAGCGATCAAAATTATGCTAAATGGACCTTTAGTATTCCTGAAAAAGGTCGACTTCCTAAAGAAGGAACGAATGAAGCTGCGACAGATACGAGAGTATTATCATTACTAGGAATAGAACCAAAAATTGGTGAGCGTTTCACACTAAAATTTTTAGTTGATGGTAAGGAAACAACGCAAACATTTAGTTTGTCTGGTTGGTGGAAATATGACGAAGCAAGCAGCGCAAGCCATGTCCTAATTCCTGAAAGTCGTGCTAGTCAAATCTTTGATCAATTACAAACTATTGGCGATGATGGTTTGACTACGCTGTGGACGATGGATGTAATGTTTCGGAATAGTATAGGTATTGGTGATAAAATAAAAGCTGTCTTAAAAGATCAAGACTTTCAAAATACAAATGAGAATAAAGCAAATTATATTGCTACTGGTACAAACTGGGGATATTCTGGCGCCAAAGCAATCTCTGAACAGGATCCGATGGCTGTTATTACGATAGCCGTATTGTTAATATTGATTATGATCACTAGCTACTTGATTATTTACAATGTATTTCAGATTTCCGTGACTAATGATATTCGTTTTTATGGCTTACTAAAAACAATTGGAACGACAGGACGTCAGATTAAACGATTGATTCGATTACAAGGGATTATTTTATCATGTATTGGGATTCCAGTTGGTTTAATACTTGGTTATTTAATCGGAATTAAATTAACCCCGGCAGTTTTAAATATTTTAAATGATGTAACGATAGATAGTATTTCTGTTAGCCCTCTTATTTTTATTTTCTCGGCAATTTTTTCTTTTGGAACGGTCATTATTTCTTGTCGGCGACCGGGCAAGTTAGCTGCTAAAGTTTCCCCTGTTGAAGCAATACGTTACACAGATGGCGTCGGAAAAAATAAAAAAATTCGGAAAACAACTAAAGGTGCTTCAATCGCAAAAATGGCCTGGGCCAATCTTGGTAGAAATCGGTTAAAGACACTTATCACTGTTATTTCTTTATCCTTGGCTGTTGTATTACTAAATTTAACAACAACTCTGGTGAATGGCTTTGATATGGATAAATATTTGAGGAAAATGACAACCGATTATATCGTAGCTGATGCTGGTTACTTTCAAGTCAATACACCTTATTGGACCAGTGATATGACTGTTCCTGAAGAAGCTATCGAAGAAATTAAACAACAAAAAGGCATCACAGATAGCGGTCGTATTTACGGTCAGTCTTCTGAAGATGGTGTGCTTTCTGATATACATCAATTTGTTAGCGAAGATATCTTCCGTAAAAATAACCAACTATTTTACGATCAGCATGACTTAGATACTGTCATCGATCGTAGTGAAAGATCAGGAGACTTATTAGCTGATGATGTGTATATGTACGGTATGGAAGATTTTATTTTGCGACAACTTACTACTGTAAAGGGTAATCTTCAAAAAATAAAAGATCCTACAAAAAAATATATCGCAGCAGTGTATCAAAAAAATGATTACGATAGTCCTATAAAAGCCAGTCATTGGGCTAAAGTTGGAGACACAGTTACCATTCGTTATACCGATAAGTGGGAATACTTTGATCCTGACACTGGAGAAATTTTTGACAATCAGCCTGAGGAACGAAAGTGGGAAAGACGGTCAAAAGAGTATCGTGATGTTGAATATCAAGTTGCAGCGCTGGTGACAATTCCTAATACATTAGATTATCGATTTTATGGTCGAAATCAATTTATTTTGGATGACAAAAATTTCATAGCAGATTCAAACTCTGATGGGATTATGAGTTTTGCTTTTGATACATCTAAAAGAGATAATCAACAAATCAGCAATTATTTGCAAAATTTCACTGAGAATGAACAATCACAGTTAGATTTTGAAAGCAAAGAAACTTATCTTAAAGAATTTGAATCAATGAAGAATATGTTTGCTTTATTAGGCGGTGTATTGTGTCTAATTATTGGAATAGTAGGCATCCTTAATTTTATTAATGCTATTTTGAGTGGGATTCTAGCAAGAAGGCGAGAATTTGCAGTTTTACAATCTGTCGGAATGACCGGAAAACAATTAAAGCTAATGTTGGTTTGGGAAGGATTGTACTATACTATCGGTGCAGCTTTAGTTTCACTTGGATTATGTTTGATTTCAGCACCATTATTAAGTCAGACGATTGAAAAGGTATTGTGGTTCTTTAGTTACCAATTTACGATTGTTCCAGTCCTGATCGTATTTCCAATTTTTGTGATTTTAGGGATATTCATTCCTCTAATCAGTTATTATTTTGTCGCAAAACAACCGATTATTGAACGTTTACGAAAAGCAGATAATTAAAGTAAAAAACTTCCTGGCAAAGTTTGCCGGGAAGTTTTTTCATGCCTTCTAGCTATGATAACTAAAAAAGAAGGTATTAGACCAATAACAAATATGGGTTTAAGATGAAGAAGTAGTAAGGAGGTGGCAGTAAATATGGCAATCATTATTTATTTCTCCCATGGCGGCGAGACGATTATTAATGGGCAAAAAGTAGTTCGAGAAAAAGGCAATACTGCAATTTTAGCTGAAAACATTGCCGCAAAAATTGATGCTGAAATATATTCTTTGAAACCGAGTCAACCTTATCCTGAAAATTATGATGCCTTAGTTGAACAGGTTTGTCATAAAAAAGAATTAACAACGGATTTTATCGATTTATCAATAAATGTTGATGATGATGAGTTCTTTATCGGTTATCCTAACTGGTGCGGCACGATGCCAGAAATTTTGCAGCACTTTTTAGCCTCGCAAGATTTTTCAGGAAAAAATATTTATCCTTTTTGTACCCATGAAGGTAGTGCATTAGGAAGTTCTTTAGTTGATTTAAAGAATCTTTGTCCCACTGCAATAATCAAAACAGGATTAGCTGTTCGTGGGTCGAAAGTTGAAAAAAGTCAAACTGCCATCGATAATTGGCTGATGCAATATCAGTGTGATACGTGTCATAAGAAACAGTTAAAGAAAGGAAGCTTATAATATGAAAAACGAAGAAGTAAAGAATGGCGTCATTTTTCCAGTTGGAGAAAAAAATGACGCTTATGCACAATATTTTATTGGACAAAGTTATTTAAATACCTTGGTTGCCGATCCCGATGTGAATGTGGGTGTCGGTAATGTAACTTTTGAACCAGGTTGTCGAAATAATTGGCATATTCACGAAGGTGGATTTCAAATTTTATTAGTAACTGGTGGAGAAGGTTGGTATCAAGAAGATGGTCAAGCGCCTCAAAGTTTAAAACCTGGAGATGTTATTGTAACTCATGATGGCGTAAAACATTGGCATGGTGCTAAAAAAGATAGTTGGTTTGAACATTTGGCAATAACTGCCGGAAAAGCAGTTTGGCTAGAACCAGTTGAAGATACTCATTACGATCAACTTTAGGAGGAATAATCATGAAAAAACAAACAGCAGGTAGAGATAACTTAGGTGATCTAGCACCACAATTCGCGGCATTAAATGATGATGTATTATTCGGTGAAGTCTGGGCGCGGGAAAGTCAGCTTTCTGCTCATGACAGAAGTATGATCACGGTCGCTAGTTTAATGTCACAAGGTTTGCCACAACTAGAAGCTCATTTGAAAATTGCTAAAGAAAATGGTGTCACTCAAGAAGAGTTGGTAGAAATGTTTACCCATTTAGCTTTTTACGCAGGTTGGCCTAAAGCATGGACGGCTTTTAATTTGTTGAAAGAAACTTACAAATAAAGTTTTTTTTAAATTAACCATAAAAATTCAAACTTTCTTCACATTTATGACTTATATTATAAGTACCAACAACAACCCTAACACTTTTTCATTTTTAACTCCTGACCTGACGGACCCCACCGTCAGGTCTATTTTTTTGCTATAATAAACTAAGCCTTAGCAATCACGAAATAATTTCCTTCAGGGTCGGTAAAATTAAAGGTAGCAGTCTGATCAACTGTCATTAATTCTGCTGATGGGTTCAAGCGTTCATGCAATTCTTCAAAGTCTTCTCGATACAACATCAAAGAAGGCGTGCTATCTAAAACCTCCGGCGAAACCTCAGCAATGAAGTCTCGGGGGAAAATCACAAATTCAATTTCACCAGAAATTTTTAAAATAGCATTAGACAATCCCTTTGGCAATGGCTGATTTTCTATCAATTCAGCACCTAGTTTTTCTTGCCAAAATTGGCTGATGGTTTCCACGTTTTGTACATAAAACATAATTCGTATTTTTTTCAAGATAATCCCTACTTTCTTAGTTTGGCGTTATCTTAGCATGAAATAAAATTAAATTAAAATGATTCAATTGGAGGTAAAAAATGGCTGTAAGTGAATGGTATCAGAACAAAGAAGGACGGGCTGAACACCTAGTCTATCTAAACAAGCAAGGAAAAGAATTAGAAAAATTGTTGAATAAGGAAAAAACCATGATTATTCGTGGCGCCGCAGGTCGAAAAAGTCCATTGGGTGGACGAGCAAAAATCGATGACCTTGTCTATTTTGTTGAAACTGGCGGCAATCAAATGGTGACGCATCGTGGTGTAATTAAAAATATCATAGAAACTGAAAAGATGACTCCTGAAGAATCGGCTGCATTTGTTGATAAACATGAAAAGGAATTGAATCTTTCAAAAGCGCAGTATAAACGCTGGGCAGGAAAGAAATTTTTAGCCCTATATGAAATTGATCATTTAGAAGCTATCGAACCATTTAAGTATGACCGTCAAAATAATATGGACGATTGGATAATTACTGAAGATATTAATCAAATTAAAGCGTGATATTTTAAGCCAAGCTAATTTTTTAGCTTGGTTTTTTTTTTCGTAAGTATCAAGCTATTGAGGGGAATTTAATTTTTTTACTATTGAAATTTCAGATAGCTTGATATAAAAAATTTCAATATAAGATTCATTTCGATAAATTCAGGCATTTGAAATAAAAATAATATTTTTTTTTGAGTTTATTCTTATTGATCGATAATTATATAAATACTTACTCAGAATAGTCTGTAAATAATACTTAATTTAAGCAAACATATAATTTTACAAAAAGAATAACAAATAGTAGTATCCTTTTCATGAAGCGATGAAAAACATAGGAAATCAAATTATTTGGACAAATAAAATTTTTCCCTAAGCGATGTAAACTTCATAGAAAATAAAAATATGACTTATTTACGAAGCATAAATGTATTTATGTAATATTTGTTAGATTTAATTTTGACATTACTGATTTTATGTGAGTGGTCGGTCGTAAAAAAATGGAGGAGTTACCATGAGTAACAAAAATCAAAGTTTGTTAAAAAAACAAACAAGAGCTTTATCAAAAAGCAAACAAAAAAGAATCGCAGCTTCATTGGTTTCATTAGCAGTTTTAGGAACTAGCGGATTATTAGCAGTTGCTGGACAAACAAAAGTTCAAGCCGCAACGACTTCTACTACTGCAGCTAGCAAAGCAGTTACTTCAAGCGATGTTGTAAAAGCAGTTCAAGACAATATTAAAACAACTGCTTATGTTTCTAAAAGTGATATTACAGCAGCTGAAGCTGACGGTCCTTTCTTAGCGGGTGTATCTTCAGATATCAACTTTGCTGCATTTGGCGGAGATGGCATGCTTACTCGTTTGTTGTTAAACTCTTCAGATGGAGCGGCTTGGTCTAATAATGGTTCTGGCAGCAATTCTCCATTATTACCTGTGGAAGGCTTAACGGAAGCAGATGGTTATACTTATCAAGTAAAACTAACAGATCCTGAATTCGCAGACAAAACAACAAATCAAGAATTATTAACAGCATTACAAGAAACAACTGCAACTGAATTAAATGCAACAGTGACTGTTTATCAAAACAATGCACAAGTTGCTACTAAAAAAGTTCAATTTAAAATTGGTATACCAGATATTCAATCAGCTTTAGACAATACAGTTAAAAGTGAAGCTACTTTATCAGTTAGTGATGTAACAAATGGTAAAGGAACTGACAGCCCTTATACAGCTGGAATTAATTCAGATCTTGACTTTTCAGCTTTTGGTGGAGATGGCATGATTTCAAGAAGATTATTAAAAGCTTCTGATGATGCTGCATGGTCAGATAATGGTTCTGCTGGAACAAATGCAGCCTTACTTGCTGCTTCAAACTTTACTGCTGGCCAATTCACTTATAATGTTTCATTAAGTGGCGTACTTGCTGGTAAAACTGGTGATGAATTGGTACAAGCCTTACAAGCAAACCCAGGTAAATACACTGCAACTGTTAATGTTTATGCATCTGATAATACATCTACACCAGTAGCGACTAAGACAGTTGCTTTAACTGTTGATGAAAGTATTCAAAATTCCGTTTCTAAAAATATCAAAGACACAGTAACTGTTTCTGGAGAAAAAGTTGGTGCTGCTAACTTTACTGGACCATTTTCAGCTGGTGTTAATCAAGTCATTCCGTTTGAAGCTTACGGTGGCGATGGTATGTTAACAAGATTACTAATCAACTCTACTGATGAAAAATGGTCTGATAACGGCGTAGATCAAAACGCTGCAATCGCTCCAGCAGCTAATTTAGAAGCTGATAAGTATTTCTACGAAGTTGATTTAGATGGCGCTGCAGCTGGCAAAACTGGCGAAGATTTAGTGAAAGCCTTACAAGCAAACCCTGGTAAATATACTGCTACTACTAAGGTATATGCAGCAGGTGCGGATGGTAAAGCTGATACAAGTTCAGTCATTGCAACTAAAACAACTACTGTAAATATTGAAAAAGCCGTTTACAATGGTGTTAAATTATACCGTGCTTACAATCCAAATTCAGGTGAACACTTATACACTGTAAGTAAATCTGAGTTTGATGGAGTCATAAAAGCTGGTTGGACTGATGAAGGTACTGCATGGAAAACTGCCAATGAAGCAGTTGGTACACCTGTCTATCGTTTATACAACAAAAATTCAGGTGAACACTTCTACACATCTAGTGAAGCTGAATACAATTCAGTTGCAAATGCTGGTTGGAATAAAGAAGGCGTAGCATTCTATTCTGCTGATAAAGCTGAAGGTGTTGCAGTGTACCGTGCATTTAATCCTAATGCCAAAGGTGCAGGTTCTCACTTGTTTACAACATCAGTTTCTGAAAAAGATGGTATTGTAAGTAAAGGTTGGAAAGATGAAGGCATCGCATTTTACGGTGTGAAATAAGAATTTTTAACTTTTGAGTCAGAGGAATTTATCCTCTGGCTTTTTTTGTCGTACGGTTGATATGCTTTTTTGGCATATCTGGGATTCTAAATAAGTATTGGTAATGGAAGATCTTTTCTTTTAATGTAAAGCTAACTTAAAATATTTAGGAGGAAGGACCATGAAAAAAATCATTTTCGCATTACTTGGTTTATTTTTACTTAGCGCTTGCGGTACGGGAGAAGATGCGGTTGATACAAGAGAATCTACAACAGTTTCCAATGACAATTCTGTTGCAATTATTTATTACTCATTGACGGGTACAACTGCAGAAGTTGCCAATGAAATCCAGCAAAAAACAGGTGGCACCTTGATTGAAATTGCGACTGCTGAACCTTATTCTGATGAATATTCTGATGTAACCGATATTGTTTCTGAACAAATAGAAAATGATGCGTTACCTGACTTAGCTAATATAGAGACATCTTTAGCAGATTACGATACTATTTATTTAGGCTCACCAATTTGGTATGGATCAATTTCTTTACCAATTCAAAAATTTTTAACAGATAATGATTTGTCAGGTAAAGAAGTGTATCCTTTTTACACTAGTGGTAGCAGTGGGATTGATAGTGCAGTTGAAGAAGTTGAATCGTTAGCTAGCGGAGTAAATGTACACGCTGGTCTTGGTTTATCAGAAAATGATATGGATAGTATGGAGGATAATGTGTCAGATTGGTTAACTGGGGATTAAAAATTAAAATAACTATGAAAGATTGAAAACACTCGTATTAGTATTTCATCCAGATTTAAATGCATCGACAGTCAATCGTCGTTTAGCAGAGGCGGCAGAACAGTTATCAGAAGTGACTGTTAAAAATATGTATCAGCTTTATCCAGAATTTAAAATCGATGTGGCAGTTGAGCAAGCTGGATTAGAGAAAGCGGACCGGATTGTTTTACAATTCCCGATGTACTGGTATTCTTCACCAGCTTTGTTGAAACAATGGCAAGATGAAGTTCTAGAATACGGTTGGGCTTATGGTAGTAGCGGAAATGCATTAAAAGGGAAAGAATTATTAATTGCTGTTTCACCTGGTGCACCAGCTAAAAATTATGTTCGTCAGGTTAATTTTAAATATGAGGTTCATGATTTACTACGTCCATTTCAAGCAACAAGTAATTTAATTGGTACAAAATTTGTTAAACCATTTGTATTGGCCGGAGCTTCAAGCATTTCTGAATCGGAACTAGCAGTCGCCGCAAGAAACTATGCAAATTATTTAATAGCAGAATTACCTTTATTAGGTGATTATGAATAAGATTAAATAAAGAGACTAGAAATTTAATGTTCTAGTTTTTTTTCTTGACTTAAACCGAACTCCAAGGAGTAAAGTGTAAATAATCAAAGTATAGAAGGTGAAAAAAATTGGGAAAGTGAACCTAGCAAGTAAAGAAATTTTTCCTATCGGCATCGGAACTTGGCAAATAGGTGACCATGCAATGAATCGTGAGAATGAAATTGAGGCTATTCAGCAAGGATTATCCCAAGGCATCCAGTTGATTGATACAGCTGAAATGTACGGCGATGGAAAAGCAGAAGAGCTAGTTGGCGAGGCCATCAAAAATAAGAAACGGGAAGATTTGTTTGTTGTATCAAAAGTCTTACCTAAAAATGCTAACAGAAAAAAACTACTGGAAAGTTTAGATAAAAGTTTACAACGATTAAAAATAAATGAACTAGATTTGTACCTTTTACACTGGAAAAGTGATATACCTTTAGCTGAAACAGTAGCTAGTTTGGAAGAGGTAAAAAAGGTTAGGAAAATTCGTGCTTGGGGTGTTTCTAATTTTGATACTGCAGACATGGAAGAACTATTGGCATTACCACAAGGCAAAAACTGTGCTACTAATCAGATTAAATATAATATTATTGATCGTGGTGCTGAGTTTGATTTGTTGCCTTATCTGCAGGAAAACCAGATAACTACAATGGCCTACTCACCAATGATTAAAGGTCAATGGCAACAGTTGACTGAAGAGCAACGTGTCGTGCTTTTGAAAATTTCTGATGATCAAGAAATCAGTGTTGGGCAAATAATGTTAGCGTGGGCAATCAGAGAAGGAAGCACCATTGCTATTCCTAAAGCCGGAAGCCCACAACACATACGAGAAAATGTTGCATCTGCAACTAAAAAATTAACTGCTGAAGAATTAATTTTAATAGATTCAGTTTTTCAGGCGCCAACTAAAAAAACTGATTTGGCATTATGGTAAAGATGGAGGAGTAATTGTGAATCAACGGAAGAATTTACAAAAGATGCAGGTTTTTTTGCAGATGGGGGATACTTTGACGGAAGTAGATATTTGTGCTTGCTTCTTTGATGTGTTATTGCAGTGTAATTTTCAACAGCCCTTGTTTTTCCAAAAGAATGATTTAGCAACCTATTATTTTTCTTCGAAAGTAGAATTGACGACAAATTGCACAGAGCAGTATTATTCTTGTGCTGGTGACATTAGTTATTTTCCTTGGACTAAAGAAATTGGGATTTGTTTAGAAGATGAATGTACTACAATGGGCGTCCCGCGAATAAAAATGGGACGGTTAACGAAAAATCTCTGCCAAATCCAAAGCTTACGAGCAGAGGAAGAGGCAGAAATTTGTTGGCAATTTGTTATGGCTTAATTATTTTCTTGCAATAAATTTTTTAAAAATAGGGTTGATGCGTTAGAAAATACTTGGTTTTTCTTCCAAATCAGATTGATACTCACCGTTAATGGGGGAGAAAATGGTATGAAAATTAAATCGGATTGTTGCGTATTGATAATACCATCAATTGATAAAATAACTAAATTCCCTTCTTTTGCTAATAACGAAGCGTTAAATAATAGATTATACGTCCCGGCAATATGATAATTGCTGAGGTTTCCGCCTAACCATTCCGCTAGTTGATTGTCTACCAAAGATTGATTTGAAATGAGCAAGGATTGATTGAGTAAATCTTCTGGCGTGATTTGATTAGATGTTGCCAATGGATGATTCCGATTAACAATAATACCCCAGCGATCTTTCATTGGTAACCGTAAATACTCATATTTTTGTTTTTTGACAGGATCGATGACTAGCCCGAAATCTAGTAAGCCTTTGTCGATCTTTTCCATTACATCATCTGCATTACCACTATATAAACGAATTGATAAATCTGGATAGTTTTTTAAAAGGTCATTTAAAATAACGGATATAAATTGAAAACTTTGTGTTTCGCCACCCCCAATTGTTATTTCTCCGCCAATCACTTTATTTTTTTGTAAATTTGCAGTAGTGACATCCACCAGAGATAAAATCTCTTGTCCGCGATTTTGCAAATAAACACCATCTTCAGTCAAAGTTATTTCGCGATTGCCCCGTTTAAATAATTCCACGCCTAACTCAATTTCCAAATCTTTTAATTGTTTCGATAATGTTGGTTGTGAAAGATGTAAAACTTCTGCTGCACGGCTGATAGTTTTCTCACGAGCAACCGTTAAAAAGTAGTTTAGAACTCTTAAATCCATCTAATTCCTCCTATAATAAAAAAGCATATCAGTTCATTCTATATAAGTATTAGTCAAGTCAATTATATCCGAGTATGCTTAAGCTATCAAATAGATAAAGGTGATGGCGATGAATACATACAATTTACAACAAAAAATTAATGGTAAAGAAATATTAAAAGGCTCGACACTTTTTCGAGAAATTCATCTGGTAAAAGATAATAACGAACGTTTAGTTGCAGAATTAAACCAAGGATATCGGACACCAAATGAAGTTTTGACTTATTTAGAAAATATCACAGATCAAAAAATTGATGATTCTGTGGTCGTTTCTCTGCCGTTTTATACAGATTTTGGTAAACATATTATTTTTGGGAAAAATGTTTTTATTAATCAAAATGTGCAATTTGTCGATTTGGGCGGGATTGAAATTGAAGATGACGTCTTAATTGGACCAATGGCAAGAATTATTTCAGTGAACCATATTATTGATCCCCAAAAAAGAAGGGGTATTTTACCACAGGCAGTTAAGCTTAAGAAAAACGCTTGGATTGGTACTAATGCGACAGTCTTACCTGGCGTGACAATTGGAGAAAATGCAATTGTGGCAGCTGATGCGACGGTTACAAAAGATGTGCCTGATAATGTGATTGTGGCAGGAACACCAGCAAAAATTATCAAAGAAATTTAAATTATTTAAAAAAAGTTATTGACTTCACCTTGACTTGAAGTTGTAAAGTTCAAACTATTAAGAAGAGGTCGATGAATTATAGTAAGCATTCCGAAATTTCTAGATAAGCTAAAAATTGATTAAACTGACACTTACTTGGTGCAACAAATTTTACCCCGCAGGGATAAACACTTTAACCAACCTCTGGGAGAGATTTTATGAAACAAAAAATCGTATTTTTATTTTTGGCTATCTTTCTGTTATCCGCTTGTAGCAATCAAACAGTTAGACCTTCAACCAACACAGAAGACTCTTTTAACAAAAACGAGCATATAGCAGAAAGTGAGACTGAAATGAGTAGCTATCAAACTCAACACTATTTACAAGTGAATGATCAATCATTTTCTATTCAGTATGAAAAAAATCCCACCGCAACGGCTTTCCAAAACTTATTGCCGTTGAAATTAACCATGACCGATCACAATGATAATGAAAAATTTGCTGATCTATCAGATGTTTTAACTACAAATGCACAACAAGTAGAGCAAATTCAAGCTGGCGATGTGATGCTTTATGGCAGTCAAACATTAGTGGTATTTTACGAAAATTTTTCGACCAATTATTCTTATACCCGGATTGGGAAAATCGACAATCCGACAGCACTAAGGAAACTATTAAGAGCAAATGATTCAGCCGAAATTCTTTGGTTGACTGAAAAGGAGTAACAATATGAATGAAATTAAACAAGCATTATTAACAGGCGAACGAGCTTTATTTAAAGCTGAAAATTTAAAAATTAGTGATTCCGTTTTTGCTGATGGAGAATCACCACTAAAAGAAAGCAATCAATTAGTTTTAGAAAATGATATTTTTAAATGGAAATATCCACTATGGTACGCACGTGGTATTCAAGCAGAAAATATCACCTTACTGGACACAGCTCGTTCAGGTATCTGGTATAGTCATCATTTGATGATTTCCGATAGTTTGATTCAAGCGCCTAAAACATTTCGTCGTAGTAGTGATATTCACTTAACCAATGTCGATCTGCCAAATGCCCAAGAAACTTTATGGAATTGCCAAGATATTTATTTACAAAAAGTATCTGCAGCCGGGGATTATTTTGGTATAAATAGTCAAAAAATTACCGCTAATCAATTAACGATTACAGGAAATTATCTTTTTGATGGCGGGAAAAATATTGAAATTCGTCATAGTAAAATTATTTCAAAAGATGCTTTTTGGAATTGTGAAAATGTGGTGGTTTCTGATTCGACAATCATTGGTGAATATTTAGGTTGGAATTCTAAAAATGTGACTTTTGTGAATTGTGTGATTGAGAGTGAACAAGGCATGTGTTACTGGAAAATGTTAAGTTAATTAACTGTCGTGTGATTAATACCGATTTGGCCTTTGAATATTCAACCGTCGATGCTGAGATTACGACCACGGTTGATAGTATCAAAAATCCGATTAGCGGAAAGATTTCTACTTTGGCTGTGGAGGAGTTGATTTTTGATGATCCGAAAATTGTTCCAGAAGCAACCAACATTACCACAAGAGAAGATCACGCCCATGCCAGTTGATTTTGATCAATTAATTGATCGTCGCCAAAATAATTCTTATAAATGGGATATTGCTGAAAATGAGTTGCCGATGTGGGTAGCAGATATGGATTTTGAAACCGCACCTGCTGTGACGAAAGCTTTGGAAAATAGAATTTCACAAGGGGCATTCGGTTATAATACTGTTCCACCAGAATTTTTTGAGAGTATTCAAAATTGGTGGTGGAAAAAGCACCAATTTAAACTAGCAACGGATGCAATGATGTTTTGTACAGGTGTTGTGCCGGCAATTTCTTTAATCGTTCGTAAGATGACAAAAGTGGATGACCAGATAGTTCTTATCACACCAGTTTACAATATTTTTTTCAATTCGATTCTCAACAATCAACGTCAGGTTTTGGCTTCAGAAATGACTTATCAAGATAGCCGTTATGGGATTGATTATTTAGATTTAGAGAAAAAATTGGCTGATCCGAAAACAACCATGTTGATTTTTTGTAATCCCCATAATCCAATTGGCAAAGTTTGGGACAAAAGTACGTTGGCAAAGATTGGTGAGTTGTGTCTTTTAAATGATGTTTTGATATTAAGTGATGAAATTCATTGTGACCTGACGCATCCAGAATTTTCTTATACACCAATGGCTGCCATTTCCAAAGAAATCGCTCAACAAACTATTACTTGCTGGGCACCTACCAAAGCTTTTAATTTGGCTGGCTTACAAACGTCAGTGATTTATGTGCAAAATCCAAAATTATTTCAATTAGTGCATCGCGGTATTAATATCGATGAAGTGGCAGAACCGAATACTTTCGCCATTCAAGCTGCGATGGCGGCATTTGATGAAGGAGGAGACTGGTTAGAAGAACTGAAACGCTATTTAACAGGAAATCGTCGAAGTTTAAACCAGTTTATCCATGATAAGCTACCAGAGATAAAAATAATTTCCTCAGAAGCAACTTATTTGGCTTGGTTGGACTGTTCGAGAATCACGAATGACAGTAAAATGTTGGCTGATTTTTTGCGAAAAGAAACCGGGTTGATATTATCAGCAGGAGATATTTTTGGTGGAAATGGCAGACAATTTTTACGTTGGAATTATGCTTGTCCCCAAATTCGTTTAGCGGATGGATTAGATCGTTTTTATCAAGGAATTGAAAAATTTAAGCAAAACTCATTATCTTAAGGTAATGAGTTTTTTGCATTAAATGCTTACAAAAAAATAAAAATACTTACAATTGCTTAAAAATATGATATAGTATTACTGAGGTGATGGCATGTATCAAGAACAAAGATTGGTTGAAATTCAAAAATTTTTACAAGAAAAAGAACAATTGAGTACTAAAGAGGTTATGTCAATTTTCGATATTTCTCGCGATACCGCCCGGCGTGATATTAGTTTATTAGCTGATCGTGGTTTGGTCCAAAGAACCCACGGAGGTATTATCTCTAACAAAGAGGAGCAAGAAATTGCTTCTTATAATCAGCGCTTGGAGAAATTCTCTAAAGAAAAAAGTCAAATTGCCAAAAAAGCATTGGAATTTATTGAAGATGGGCAGACTAACTTTTTTGATGTTTCAACGATTGTATTAAAGATGGCACAATTAATTGACCAACCTTGTCGGATTTATTCTCATTCACTAGACAACAGCATCATGCTAAGTAGTAATGAAAAAATTGATTTTTATTTAATTGGTGGGAAATTTTATCGAAAAAATCGCTTTTATTATGCCTTAAATGAAGCTGAAATTTTGAAGAATATGACTTTTGATGTTGCTTTTATCGGTGCAGCAGGTTTAAAAGATGGCAAAGTGACATTTCAAGACGAATCAGATGCTATTTTAAAAAAACTAATTTTGAAGCAAACTAAGACCAAAATTCTTGTAGCGGAATCAAAAAAATTCCAACAATCAGCGACTTATTTTGCAGCAGATATTTCAGAATTTGATTATTTAGTTACAGACCATTCTGTAACTAATCCGTTTTCTTCACAGATAAAAATAATTGTTTAAGAGAGGATGATAGAGATGGCGATTAAATTTATTATAAGTGATATTGATGGCACAATTTTAGATGATCAGCATCAATTAGACGACCAATTAATAGGCAAAATAAAGCTTTTAAAAGAAAGAGATATTCCTTTTGTTTTAGCTTCGGCTCGTTCGCCAAAGGGAATGTGGCCGTTAGCTCAAGCTTTAGAAATTCAAGATCAACCGATAGCTTGTTATAACGGAGCATTGATTATGAAAGAGAATGAAACCTTATTTAGTCATGAGTTAGTTCAGCCAGAAGTTAGTATTCTAGTTGATATCTTAAAAAATATTTTTCCGCAAGTTTCAATTAATTTATATTCTGGTGAGTCATGGTATGTAGATAAAATTGATTCTTGGGTGGAAATTGAAGCTGAAATTTCAGGTGACCAACCAATTGAAGGTAATATTCAATTATTATTACTGAAAAAAAATATTCCGATCCATAAGCTTTTATTAATTGAAAAACCTGAAATAATCAACGAAGTCTTTGAATACCTAAGTAATTTAAACTTTCCTGAAAGCGAATTCTACTTATCAAAAGATAATTATTTAGAAGTAACTAATCATAAGGTTTCAAAACAAAAGGCATTGTTGGAGTTAGCAAATTATTATCAGGTAAATCTACTAAATACGATGGCGATTGGTGATAATTTCAATGATATTCCCATGTTGACTCAAGCGGGAATGGGAGTTGCTATGGATAATGCGCCGGAAACTGTGAAAAAATCAGCCAATCAAATTACAGCAAATAATAATCAAAATGGTGTGAGTCGAGCACTACAAAAATATATTTTGACCCCAATTCAAAAGTTCGCTTAAATTCAGAAAATGTGTTAAATTTCAAATGATTTTTCTCTAATGGGAGGGAAGGTTATGAAACTTGATACAACAACAATTTTAAGTGACGTCTATAATTTGATTTTGAATCCACATACAAGAGATTTTGAACGATCACTGTTAACTGCTTTTAAAGATACTGTGGCTGCTGAAGGCAATGATCAGACAGCCTTAGCAAAATTAGAAATTGGTTTACGTCCACTGGCAAGTCGGAATAGTTTGACACCGGAAGTGGCTGATTTTTATCAAAGAATCACTGATGGTGAGGTTGTTCAGTTTGATTTTGAACAGCATCAAATTTCAGATGTCGAACATCAAGAGCGGGCGATTTTTGCTGGTGGGTGTTTTTGGTGTATGGTGGAACCTTTTGAAGAACGCCAAGGAATTATCTCTGTTTTATCAGGTTATATTGGTGGGACCCTAGAAAATCCTAGTTATGATTTTGTTCATACTGGTGCTAGTGGTTATTTAGAAGCGGTAGAAATCATTTTCGATACTCGCCTAATTAGTTACCAAGAATTATTGGAAATATATTGGCAAATCATTGATCCGACAGATGACCAAGGACAGTTTCAAGACCGTGGGAATCAATATCGCACTGCGATTTTTCCAACGAATCAGGAACAAAGAAAGCTTGCGGAAGCTTCTAAAGACAAATTGATTGCTGCAAAGAAATACCACAAACCAATTGTGACAGAAATTCGCGAAGTAGCTACATTTTGGCCAGCTGAAAACTATCATCAACAATTTTATAAGAAACAGCCAAAGCGCTACAAAGCAATCGAAAGGGCCCGCAAACAATTATTAAAATATCAAAAATAAATAAATCGATAAAAAATGACGCTAAGCTAAATTATCTCGCTTAGCGTCATTTCTTTATTAAATATATTTCATGTAAGAGTGGGCAATACTTGGGAAAAGATAGATTAATTCTTCTTGCTGAGGTGCTTTGATTTTGGCATTCATGACATCTAATAATCCATTAACTGTTTCGACTGCATCATTTCCTAGATTCGTCACGCCAACTAAATAACCGGCTTTGTTATGAACAAAACTAATTAAATTTATATCGTCATTTCCTACTTGATGGAACCAATCCTTTGCAGCATAATCTACAACAGTAATCTTGTATTCATCTGGCTTGGTTTGAGCTTCGGCGATGGAAATCCCTGCTTCGGCCAATCTTGGAGAAGTAAAAACTGTTTTCGCGATTGGCGGATAAACAATTCCTTCATTTGTATCACCAGTAAATAAATGAGCCAAATATTGAGATTCATAAGCTGCTACTGGAGTAATTTTTGGCTGGCTTTTAGCAAGCACATCGCCGGCTGCATAAACACCAGTTAGATTTGTTTCTAAAAATTCATTGACAAAAATCCCTTTTATTTCGTCAAATTCTAAGCCGATGCCTTCAAAATTCATATTTTTTAGTTGCGGACGGCGACCAGTTGCATCAATCACATAGTCAGACTCATGTGTATAACCATTTTCGCCTGTTAATATTACTTTTTCATCGATTTTTTCAGCTTTTTTCAGTTTTTCATTAATATGGAATTTCACGCCACGATTTTTTAAATCTTTCACCAGAATGTCGACATAATCTTGGTGGAACTCTCGTAAAACTTTGTCGCCCCGTAAAATAACTGTCACATCAGCGCCAAAAGCATTAGCCATAGTTGCAAATTCCATACCGATATAACCACCGCCAATAATCGTTACTTTTTTTGGCATGTTTTCTAAAACTAAAAAGTCTGTGCTGTCGTGAAATAATTCATTTCCAGGAATAGCCAAACGGTGAGGTAGTTGGCCAGTGACAATCACGATTTTATCGGCAGTATAATTTTCACCAGCTACTTCAATAGTATGACTGTCAACGAAAGTTCCGCGACCAATAATTGTTTTTACACCTGCATTTTCTAATTTGTCTTGATTACTTTGTGCCAATGAGTCGATTACTTCATGCTTATGAGCCATTAAATCAGACCAATTTAATTGTGGCACGCCATTAAAACCGCGTCCCTGCAATTGCTCGACTTGTCGTAACAATTCAACAGGACGATCCAAAGTAATTTTTGCATTACAACCGCGATTTGTACAGACGCCACCAAATAACCCTTCTTCGATTACACCAACTTTCAATCCTGCCTTAGCCATGGGAATTGCGCCATTCCAAGCACCTTGTCCACTTCCTAAAAACAATACATCAAAATTCATTAAATCTCCTCCTCTTTTATATTGAAAAATTTCTAGTTAGAAACGATTATCTATTGTTTAAAAAATGATTGATTAGTTAAGTTTACCATTAATAAAAATAATCAGACAAAGATTTCGCTTGATCTTATCAGTCAAAAGTACAATGTAGCAGGATGATTAAACTGGTAAAATGGATTTAAGAAAATTTTTTCAGGAGAATAAAATGGAGCTTAATCAAAAAATAAAGCAACTTAGATTAGAAGCTGACTGGACCCAAGAAGAACTGGCACAGCAATTATTTGTGTCTAGAACAGCTGTTTCAAAATGGGAATCAGGGCGAGGTTATCCCAGTATTGATTCTTTAAAAGAATTATCTGTTTTGTTTAATATTTCTTTGGATGATTTGTTATCAAACAAGGAATTATTGAATCTTGCACAAAAAGATTTGAAAGAAAAAAAGCGTAAATCACGAAAGCAACTGTTTTTCTTGTTAGATTTACTAGTAGTTGATTTCTTTTTCTTACCTCTTTTCGGTAATGATTTAGGAACACGTGTCGCTCATGTTTCACTGTTAAATTTAACCGAAACTCCTGTTATCCAAAGAGGAATTATTGTGGTAAGCGTAATTTTTACATTTCTATACAATCTTTTTGCTTTTTATTTAATGGGTCGAAATTCAAAGTTTAACGAGAAATATTTAATTATTTTTTCAATTAGCTGCTTGTTGATTTTTACTACTTTAATGATTGCTATGAGACAACCATATGCGGCTTCTTTTTTACTGATGTTATTAGTTATTAAGGTGTTTTTATTGATTTATCCCAGATGACACGATACGTCACCAGGATGTGAGCACTAGATTCTTATGATTTTTTTACCGACTTGGTATCTTTCAAGAGTACCGAAAAAAGATGGAAGTGGGTAGAAAATATGAAACAAAAATCAATTAAACTTGTTATTCCTTTATTGTTATTTTTAATTTTTACAATGGCTGTAAAAGTAATCGATGTTCGAGAAATTGGCCCCCAAAGTAGTTTCGTCGGATTTGCTACTATTAATCAGTGGGGGCACCATTTTTTTGGCGTACATCCATTGTGGGACAAATTGTCAGATGTTTTTTTATTATTTACAATTTTAGTGGCACTTTATTTCGTTATAAAAGGAGCTTTTCAATGGGTAAAACGCAAACGACTGTTGCTAGTGGATCAAAATATTTTAGTTTTAGGGATAATCTATTTCATAATGTCATGCTGTTATCTATTTTTTGAAAAAGTAGTGATTAATTACCGACCGATTTTAGTCGAGGGTTTAATGGAACCCTCTTATCCGTCAAGCCATATTTTATTTGGTGTGACTGTTTTAGCCTGTGGGATTATTTATT
The DNA here is from genome assembly GCF_054819945.1 of Enterococcus sp. JNUCC 77. Taxonomy (NCBI): domain Bacteria; kingdom Bacillati; phylum Bacillota; class Bacilli; order Lactobacillales; family Enterococcaceae; genus Enterococcus; species Enterococcus sp. JNUCC 77. The sequence continues at coordinate 63,291 of NZ_JBTHIG010000002.1, read as the reverse complement.
TCAAAAGAAAAACAGTGACGCTGATCTTTAGTTTAGTAATGATTATTTTAGTGATTAGTCGCTTACTTTCAGGTGTTCATTGGTTAAGTGACATTGTTGGTAGTTTACTGTTGAGCTTCTTTTTGATTTATACTTATCAAATCTTTGCAAATGTAAAAAATAAATAAAGTGTCTCATTGCCTGACTACTTTATCTTAGCTATGATGAAAGAAAAGGAGCTGAGAGAAATGGCTAATGAAGATAAAAAAGATTTTAATAAGATGCTCCATGAGTCAAAAGGGATGCCAAAAATTCAGATTTTGACAGACGAAAAGTCAATCAAAAAATATGGCGGAGAAAAAATGTATTTTGCACCACCGTTAACTTATGATGAAATCATGAAAAAAATTCCTGGGGGGAAAGTCATTACTACTGGTGAAATTCGCGCTTATTTGGCTAAAAAAAATGAGGCTGATTTTACTGATCCAATTACTGCGGGAATATTTATCAGTATTGTTGCTTGGGCAAGCCATCAAAGAAATGAAAATAAAACACCTTATTGGCGAACATTAAAAGCACAGGGGGAACTTCATCCTAAATATCCTGGTGGTGTTGAAGCGCAGATTAAATTGTTAGAAGCAGAAGGTCATGAGATTATTCGTAAGGGTCGCAAAAATTTTCGCTATTACGTAAAAGACTATCCGACGGTGCTTTGTGAACTAAAAGATTAATTGACAGATTAACTAAATCCTTTTATGCTAAAAGAACATAAAAACACGTCACGGTTGGTAGTCCGTGAGCATTATGAAAATAATGTCAGTAACCTTCCCTCCAGGTCGTCCATTGTAATTTTTACAAAGGGGGGGGCTATCATGAAACTAACTGTTTATTTTGATGGCACATTTTGGTGTGGTTTAGTGGAAGCTCAAGATCAAAAGGAATCGCTGGTTTACAAGCATACTTTTGGTCCAGAGCCAAAAGATCAGGACATTATGATTTTTATTCATCAGCAGTTGCCTAAAATTCTAGCCAGTAGCCAAACGGTTAAAGCTGAAAACAATGGTATTGTTGAGAGAAAAATTAATCCTAAACGGCGACAACGAATGATTAATCGTGCCAAACGTCAACCAGTTGTTTCCACCAAGTCACAACTTGCACTGCAAGAAGTTCATCAGCTGAACAAAAAAGCTAAGCAAAAACGACAAAAGCAAGATAAAGCTGATGTGGCAGAAGCAAAATTTCAGCAAAAGCAATTAAAAAAGCAACAAAAGAAAAAAGGGCATTAAATAGGCACGAAAAGAAAACTTTCTATTTGAAAGTTTTCTTTTTTTAGTTTTATTTTCTTAACTGGTATTAGATTTTCATACTTTATTTTAAATTATCATACTGGGTCTTTTATTAATCCAAATTAATATTTTTCCGATATTGCTGAAACAATCGGGTTTTTAATCTCTAAAAAAAAGGAAAAATATTTTATCTTGACAGAATAAAAAAAACCACCGTACTATTGGTATAAGGTTATAACCAGTTATCGAGGTAGGAGAATTTTATGACAACTTCTTTAAAAAACAAAGCTTTGTATCACCAATTGGCCGATTTATTAAAAGAGCGAATGAACACTGGCATGATTCCACATGACAAGTTGCCATCTGAGCGAAAATTAACTCATGAATATGATGTTAGCCGAACAACTGTCCGCCTGGCTTTAGAAGAATTAGAGCGCAGTGGCTATATTTATCGACGCCACGGTAAAGGAACCTTTGTTTCTGATATCAAAAATGATGATACTGATTTGGCAACAGCATATAGCTTTACTGAACAAATGAAGCAGATGGGAAAAAAACCAGAAACCCGCATTTTATTGTTTGAAAAAATCACAACGGATTATTTCGTTTCTCAGCGCTTAAACCTCTCTTTATCGGAAGAGGTTTATCACTTAAGTAGGTTGAGATTAGCTGATAACGAACCATTAATGATTGAAGAGACTTATTTACCAGCTAAAAAATTTCTATCATTGGAAGAATCACTTCTTCGGAGCAAACCACTTTATGATGTTTTTTCTGAAGATTTCGATCAAATCATTCGATTAGCAGATGAAGAACTTTATGCAAGTATTGCTTCTTTGGAAGACGCAAAATTGTTAATGATTCCTGAAGGTGCCCCTGTGCTTCATTTGGCTCGTTCAACTTACAATGTAAAAAATGAAATAATTGAGTACACATTGAGTGTTGCTCGTGCGGATCAATTTCATTACAAGATTCGACATATTCGAAATAGTTAGGAGAAATAAAAAAATGTTTGAATTAGAAAAATCAAAATTAATAGATCTTGGTGCAGAAATTACAACTCGTGAAATTCACCAACAACCAGAATTATGGGAAGAAACTATAAATATTTACAAAAATGCGCAAGAAGAACTACAAGAATTTATTGGAAAAGTCAAAGAAGCAGCAAAAGGTCAAAAAACGAGAGTTATTTTTACAGGCGCTGGTACTTCACAATACGTTGGTGATACTATCACACCATATTTACGTCAGCACGGAAATCATCAAGATTTTATTTTTGAAGCAATCGGGACAACAGATATTGTTGCTTCTCCTCAAGAATATTTGATTAGTGATGAACCGACATTACTTGTTTCTTTTGCACGAAGCGGAAATAGTCCAGAAAGTATCGCGGCTGTTGAGATTGCTAATCAGGTAGTGAATACAATTCATCATTTGTCGATCACTTGTGCTGCTGATGGGCAGTTAGCAAAAATGAGCCAAGCAGATGCGAAAAGTTTTCTTTTATTAATGCCAAGTCGATCAAATGATGATGGTTTTGCCATGACAGGTAGCTTTTCGTGTATGACATTAAGTACCTTGTTAGTTTTTGATCAATCCAACTTAGAAACAAAAAAGCAGTATGTTGAAACGCTTAGCAAATTAGGTGAAGAAGTGATTGCTCGTGAAAAAGACATTCAAAAAATTGTTGATCTTGACTTTGATCGAATTGTGTATGTAGGATCAGGTAGTTTAGCTGGTTTGAGTCGCGAAGCTCAGTTGAAAATTTTAGAATTAACCGCTGGCAAAGTGGCAACAGTATTTGATTCTTCGATGGGCTTTCGTCATGGTCCCAAATCTTTTATTAATGATAAGACAGTTATGTTCGGCTTTGTTAACAACCAAACGTATACACGAGATTATGATTTAGACGTGTTAGAGGAAGTTCGATCAGATGAGATTGCAGCGGGTGTCATTGCTATCACACAACCAGGGAAAAGAAATTTCTCTGGTGATCAATTTTCTTTTTCAGAAGAATTAGCATTGCTTCCAGATGGCTACGCGGCTTTGGCTTTCGTGATGGTGGCTCAAACTGTTGCCTTATTAACTTCAGTTAAAGTTGGAAATACACCAGATACGCCTTCACCGACTGGCACAGTTAACAGAGTAGTAAAAGGTGTCACCATTCACCCTTATCAGTAGAAAAATGGAGGAAAAATTCATGCTAAAATTGACGAAAAATAAAAAGGCAGCCATGGATCACTTATCTAACAAAGATGGTGTGATTAGCGCTCTTGCAATTGATCAACGAGGTGCCTTGAAAAAAATGATAAAAGCCCTAGGGAAAGAACCAACAGATCAGCAAATTGAAGAGTTTAAAAAATTAGTGTCAGAAGTATTGACTCCTTATGCTTCGTCAATCTTACTTGACCCAGAATATGGTTTACCGGCCGCGAATGCTCGGGATTCTGAAGCTGGACTATTATTGGCTTATGAGAAAACTGGTTACGATGCAAGTACACCGGGACGTTTGCCCGACTTATTAGCTGATTGGTCGGTGTTGCGTTTGAAAGAGCAAGGGGCCAATGCAATTAAATTTCTGCTTTATTATGATGTGGATGAAGATGAGGAAATTAATCATCAAAAGCATGTGTTTATTGAACGTCTGGGCAGTGAATGTGCGGCAGAAGATTTGCCATTTTATCTAGAGTTAGTGTCTTATGATGCAATAGATAATGACGCGAATTCTTTAGCATATGCTAAAGTAAAACCACACAAAGTTATTGAGATGATGAAAGAGTTTGATAAACCACGTTACAAAGTAGATGTTCTAAAAGTAGAGGTACCAGTAAACATGCATTATGTTGAAGGTTTTGCTGAAGAAGAGATAGCTTATTCTGCTTCAGAAGCAGCTGCATTTTTCCGTGATCAAAGTGAGGCAACAAGATTACCCTTTATTTTTTTAAGTGCCGGTGTTTCTACTGATATGTTCCAAAAAACACTTCTTTTTGCCCATGAAGCAGGTTCAACTTTTAATGGCGTTTTGTGTGGGCGTGCAACTTGGAAAGATGGTGTGAAACCTTTAGTTGAATCAGGAGAAGCTAATGCCCGCGAGTGGTTGCAAACAGAAGGACGTAATAATATTGAAAGTTTAAATAAAGTGTTGTCTGAAACTGCCACTTCTTGGTATCAAAAAATTGAAGTTATAGAATAAAAAAAACCTTGGGACGCTTGCTGCGCTGTCCCAAGTGTTTTTTTTATTTCTTTGGTTTGATTGAAAATGATTTTTGGATTTTATTAATTGAATAGCCACCATCAATTTTTATTATTTCACAATTTAAAAATGTGAGTTTTTGAAACTGATCAGGCGTCATTTTAATTTTTAATGTAGTATTTTCAGGTGGTAAGATAATGAATAATTCTTCTTCTGGTAAACCATTGATCAATAACGTGCCTTCATTTTCAATGGCAAGAGTAAAAGTAGTGTTTTCTAGCAGACCATTGATAGCTGTATAATCAGTAAAATCTATACCTGCTATGCGATTCCAGTATTCAGTTGCTTTTATTAAAGTATATGTTCCGCTAGTAGAATAGCTGTGAGTCGGTTGACTTTGAGCAAATTTTGTACTTGTTTCATAAAGATCAATAAAGTTTCCTTTTTCAATTTGATTCTCTAAATAAAGATCATAAGAATGTGGTTTACCTGGAAGCATGTCTGGAGTGTAGCAACAAAAAATCCCGCCGTTTTCATCCATATTACTTAAAGTCGCCATAAATCCACAGTAAGCTTCTTTAAAGGCTTGGTAATCATCGGTGATTTCTGAGTAGAGTAATTTTGCTTCAGCTGTCCACAAACTCCAAGCATGACCGCCATTAATTGATGGTCCCCAAGATCTTGTTTCATACATGGTTTCCCAAAATCGTAAACTGGAATAAAAAAGACGACTATCTGCACCGTTAAGTTCTAAAACACGGTGTTTATCCAAGATTAGTTTGGCTGTATTTAAATATTCTTTTTTTGGTTGAATATGCTTATAAGCATATAACAAAGACAAAGCACTGCAAGCCATTGAACCATCTTCTGTCGATTGTTCTCCTTCAGTAGGAAAGTTCAGTCCTCTTTGGCAGATATGATCAGCCAACTTTTCAGCTGTTTTTAAAAAATATGTTTGATCTTTGTCAAAAGCTATTGTGGCTAATTTGTGTAAACCAGTTACAGGAGTGTGAACCGTCGAATAATCTCTAGGAATGCTAGTGCTCTTATTTTGACACCATACAGCACCTTGATCGTTTATGTGTTCCTTTACAAAATGTCGTCCGATTTTTATCACATAGTCACGAATCATGTCTTTTTTTGTTAAATGATAGTAATCAACTAACTGTTCGATTAAAAAAATTTCATATTGTGGATAATTAAAATCATGATAAACATGATAAGCACCAAATTTCCGACCGCCAAATTCTTGAGGAAAGGCGGCAATTGTGCCTGGGAGCGGTTTGTCTGGATGATCTAAATTTAAAGCCCAAGACTCAATATATTTTTCGGCTGCTAATCGGGCAGCTTCATCACTAGGGTCGGAAAGTGCAGCTTTAATCATTAACCAACCTGCGAAACCCCCAAACTCTCCTGTTTTACAAGAAATCATTTTTTGAGGATTACCAAAATCAATCCCTTCGTAGGTTATGCCCCCAGCTGGTGAAAGACTATCTCGCCAAATAACACGATAAAAAGCACCAGTTTTATCTTGAAAATTTTTCCGATAAAAATCGCTCGAACGATGTAACAAATCTTGCCAATAATCATGTGCTAAAATTTTAGTTTGATGGCATCGACCCTTTGTAATAGGTAATAGAGTATAGGTGCCCTTTGTTGATAAAGACAACTGTTTTAATGATGAGACTGTCTGTCTATTATTTTGTGGGTCAATTATTTGAAAACAATCAGCATAAGAAGCACCATGAATGATTAAAGGAAGTTTGTTGCCAACTAGAGCGCCTGACTGATCAAAACTAATAATTGTTGTTTCTAAGATGTCACAAAGGCGGTCATAAGCAGTTGATAAGTCTTCAGAAAAGAAAATATGCCCAGAAAGATTTTCTGTTAACGGTAAATTCTTTCCAACAATATCATCTGCTTCATTTAATAACTGGAAACCAACCATTTTATGTCCGTTTGGACTATATTTAATACGCCATGCCGCAAACGGCTCGTCAACTATCCAAGTTAAATAGCCCCCGTCAGGGTTAAAGAAAATAATATAGCAAAAGCTCTGGTCTTCAGCAGTATAGATAACATGAGGCATACATTGATTGGTCCATTTGTCATCTGGGGAATCTAAAAGATTAAAGCTAAAATCAATTCCTGATCTTGGTCCGGCATGTAAAGGTAGTTGGCTAGTAAATGAAAGCAAATCTTCATTTAAATGAAATTTAACAAAGCATTCCTTTGATTCAGAATTAAAACTTTTTTCAGACTCTGTATAGATAGTATTTCCAGTAAGATAAGTTTCTGTTGATTGGCTGCCATTAACAAAGGGGAGACCAAAAGTGCTGTTGTTTGCTAAAACCCAGTTAATTTTAGGATTGATAGTGGATATTAAAGATTCTATTGACCCGTTCGTATTAAAATTGACTTCGACCGAATTGGACTTCATTTGCATAGTGTAAAACCTACTTTCTTAAAATTTAAAAAATGATGGTAAAAAGGGAATTATATATTTTATATATTAACTTATAAACGACTTGAATGAAACCTTTGACATAGTAGTTTTTACATGGTAATTTATTTAATATATAAAATAATTGTTAGCGGTTTCTTAAAAGGAGAGAATCAAAGATGACATTTGAAATTAAAGAAGATTTTTTATTAGACGGTAAGCCTTTCAAAATATTATCAGGTGCCATACATTATTTTCGGGTCCATCCTAGTGATTGGGAACATTCGCTTTTTAATTTGAAAGCATTGGGTTTTAATACTGTTGAAACTTATGTACCTTGGAATGCCCACGAAACAAAAGAAGGGGTCTTTAATTTTGAAGGTATTCTTGACTTGGAAAAATTTATTCAAACGGCCGCAGATACAGGGCTATACGTTATCTTGCGGCCATCACCTTATATCTGTGCCGAGTGGGAATTTGGTGGTTTGCCAGCTTGGTTATTGGAAAAAAATTGTCGCATTCGTTCGTCCGATCCTAATTATTTAGAGTATGTAGAAAAATATTATCATGTCCTTTTACCAAAAGTTACGCCATTTCAAATGGAAAATGGTGGACCTATCATTATGATGCAAGTAGAAAATGAGTATGGTTCTTATGGTGAAGATAAAGAGTATTTGCAAGCCATGGTTACTTTAATGAGAAACAATGGTGTAACTGTTCCTTTGTTTACTTCAGATGGCGCATGGTTAGCGACGTTAAGAGCAGGAAGTATGGATGAGCAAGATATTTTGTCAACGGGAAATTTTGGTTCAAAAGGACAACTGAATTTTAAAAACTTAACATCTTTTCATCAAAATAATAACAAAAAATGGCCATTAATGTGTATGGAATTTTGGGATGGCTGGTTCAACCGTTGGGGAGAGCCAATCGTAACACGTGATCCAGAAGAATTAGGTGAGGCAGTTAGAGAGGTACTGATGATTGGTAGTATTAATCTATATATGTTCCACGGGGGGACCAATTTTGGCTTTATGAACGGTTGTTCTGCTAGAGGAACTAAGGACTTACCACAAGTCACTTCTTACGATTATGGTGCACCGCTAGATGAACAGGGAAACCCTACAGAAAAATATACTGTTATAAAAAATGTGATTCATGAAATGTTTCCTGATATTGTTCAAACGGCACCAAAGGTAAAATCGACAATAGAAAAATCATCTATCCAACTAACGAATAAAGTTGCTTTATTTGAAGTGTTAGAAGAAATCAGTGAACGACATACAACAAAATATCCGGCAAATATGGAATATTTCGAACAATATTATGGTTATATGGTTTATCGCACTAAATTTTTAAAAGATGCTACTGAGGAAAGATTTAGAATTATTGATGGTCGGGATCGAGCACAAATTTATTTGAATAAAAGCTATGTGACGACCCAATATCAAGAAGAAATTGGTGATGATATCCAATTAGCACTTTCTCGCTCAGAAAATCAAGTGGATATTTTAATGGAGAATATGGGGCGTGTAAATTACGGCCATAAGTTGTTAGCAGATACGCAAAGAAAAGGTATCCGCACCGGTGTAATGATGGATTTACATTTCATGTTAAACTGGGAACAATTTTCGATTAATTTCGAGAAACTGGATCGAATTGATTTTTCAAAAGAATGGCAAAAAAATAATCCAGCATTTTATCAATATAAATTTGAACTTGATGCGGTTGAAGATACTTTTCTTGATATCTCAAAATTTGGAAAAGGAATTGCACTGATTAATGGCGTTAATCTAGGAAGATTTTGGGAAAAAGGTCCTTATCTAACGTTGTATATTCCTAAAGCTCTATTGAAAAAAGGCGAAAATGAATTAATTATTTTCGAAACAGAGGGCACTTATAGCGAGACAATCAACCTTTCTTCTGCACCAATTGTTCTTGATTTATCACAAGAAGAGTAAAATTTAAATTTTATAAAATTGAAAGTAGGATAATAATTATGAAAAAACTTGTGCTAGTTAGCCATGGTAATTTTTGTGTAGAATTGAAAAAAAGTACTGAAATGATTATGGGAGAACAAGAGGATATTATTGCCGTGCCTCTTTTACCAGAAGAGGGGCAAGAAGATTTCTCAAAGAAATTTGAAGCTGCTGTGTCTTCGTTTGGCAATGACTTTATCGTATTTGCAGATATTTTAGGAGGAACACCAGCAAACGTATTGTCTAAACTTCTAATGGAAGGTCGGAAATTTGATGTTTATACAGGAATGAATATGCCGATGGTAGTAAGTTTTATCAATTCGATGCTAATTAATAGTGCACCCAAATTTTTAGATGATGGAAAAGAAAGTATATTATATTTAAATGATCGACTTAGCGGTGATTCTGATGATGAAGACTAAAAGCAATTTCATTACAAAGGATGTGAAAAAGTGAAGTTTAAGATACCACCAAAAAAAGGATTGGACACTGAGCTGTTAGAAAACAGTGATCGAGGGTTTCGTTTTGAGGTCTATTTGAATGTAGCTACGGGAAAAAGTATCTATCAATATGAAAAAGATAATGCAATTGAGGCATTGGAACAAGAATTCAAAAAATATCATGACGATCACCCCACATTAGTCCAAGTTTACTTTTATTTAACTGAGTATAAAGAAAAAAGGCTTGATCAAATAGCGTTCGAAAATATGGACCGATTTATTCAAAAATTATCTTCATTACATCTGAAGGCGGTCCTAAGATTTGCATATGTATGGGATGATGGCAATCCCATGTCGCAGGAACCAAAAGAAGAACAAATTTATGAACATTTGGATCAATTACGACCCTATTTGAAAAAATGGTCTGGGCAAATTCATGTATTACAAGCTGGAATCATTGGTGCATGGGGAGAATGGTCTTTTAAATCACGAGAAAGGTCTGACGAAGGTCAGATTTTAAATAAAATAATAGAGGCTACTCCTAAAGATATGAAATTACAGGTTAGATATTGGGATATCAAACAAAAATTACTAAGCCAAGAAGATTCTGGTTTTCAAAGAATAGGGTACCATGATGATTTTTTGATTGGAAATCTTCATGGGTGGAACACTGCGGGGGGGGCTATGGGAATCTGCTGCAAATCATGATTTAAGACAGGATTCGCGGTATCAACTCGTTGATGGTGAGATGATTTGGTGGTGGGCGAATCCGATTTATCTAAATAATCGAACGATTGATCCAGAAAAAATGGCTAAACGTCTGGCGAATGGTCATTTTACTTCGTTAAGCTTAACTCATAATTATAAAGATATGCTGGATGGCAATTTTTCAAAGTTTGTTTGGGAAAATGAATTAAAACGAAATAATAAGAATCCTGATGAGTATTTATCCTTACAAAAAAGTGAATACTCAAGCTTTTCTTCAATCAATGCTTGGAAAAATCAAACGATTGAAATGGAAAAATTATTATCACTAGGATTACCTTATGATCCAGCTTGGTTTTTAAATCGAGAAGACCAAGTAATACAAAGAAATTGGTATGAATACTTTAGAGATTTTTTAGGCTATCGTATTAATTGTGAGTCGATTGAATTAAAGGAAAAAAATAAGCACATTGAAATTTTGATTCATTTGATTAATCGTGGTTTTGCTGCGCCAGTTGGTCTTGAAAAAATAACAATCCAGGTCTTTCTAAAAGATAAAAAAATAATTTCAGCAGACTTCTTTGAACTGAATAAATTGCAATCGATGAAGCCTTTGACGATTGATGTAGCTCTTTTTAATCAAAAGTTTAGCCCCGATGATTTATCAATTTCTCTTAAACTGCAAGCTAAAGATGGCAGTGGGAATCGTTTAGCTAATGATATAGCTTTTAAAGATCAGCTTAATTGGCTCTTTAACTAAAAAAAGAAGCATTTTTTTGCTTCTTTTTTTTGACTTTATCATTTTATTGACGTTGTACGGTTTCAATTTGGATTTTATAATATTCACAATGTTTATAGCTTTCAACATATTCATAAACTTCATCTTCGCCATTATCATTTGTTTTAACCTGTAAAATACAACCATCCGTCTCTTTTAGTTCCAGTAGTTGCATCGTGTCAGGAGAAATTTTCGAACAAAATTCGTTTGTTTCGATGGCGTGTGTTTCATACAAATTAATACCAAAATCTTCTTTGAATCGTTGGTAAATTGAATCAAAGTAAGTGTTAGAAGGGAAATTAGGTTTAATAAATTTGCTTGGGATGAATGAATTTTGCAAAATATACGGTATATTGCCAGCTTTTCTTAATCGAACAATTTTGTAATACGTTTCATCTTTAGCTAATTTTAGTTTATCTTTGATTTCTTGGTTATTCATTTCCGTCACTTCTAAAACTGACACGGTTTCTTCCATTCCAGCAAATACTTCTAAGTCTGTAAATTCTACAATGGTTCTTTTTTTTGAACGAGAGACAAAAGTTCCTTTTCCTTGGTAACGTTCTAAATAGCCTTCGTTAGCTAACTCTTGAACAGCTCGGATAGCTGTAATAGAACTTACATTATACAAATTTTTTATTTCTGTTTCAGTGTAAAACTTATCTCCAGATTTAAAAATACCGTTTTCAATTTTTTGAAGTAAGTCTTTTTTTATCTTTAAGTATTTTGGTTCCTTCATAAAAATCCCTTCTCTCAATACTTATTTCTCACTATACATACTAGCATAAAGTATTCAGCAAAGTTAAATAAAAATTTTAGAGTATAAATCAAGAAAATCAAATGATAGTTCAATAGTTATTTAAAAAAATATTCCAGCTGAATTTCATAAATAAAATAAAGCCAGATAGTGGTTAGAGTAAGTCTATATATTAATATATAGTTATTTCTTTTTTTTTCAAAAAAACCAACAAAAAGAATATTATTGTCTACGTAAAAGGCTATTATATGCATTTATTAGAAAATGGTTAAAAGGCTTGATTAAATCAATGTAAGCGTTTAAAATTAATATATAGAATTTTACAAGGGGGTAAAAAGTAAGATTAACTAAAGAAACAAAGTACTCTGTAGTTTGGTAAACAAAAAAGGATGGAGGCAGATGCAATGATTCAATGGTGGCAGATTTTATTATTAACAATTTATAGCGGATGGTGCATTTTTGATGATTTAGGGCCGGGAACAGGTACAAGTTTTCCAGTTTTTGCTGGTTTAATTTCTGGTATTATTATGGGGGATATGGGCACAGGTTTATTAATCGGCGGAAGTATGCAATTAATGGTGCTGGGTATCGGAACGCCTGGTGGAGCAAGTCGGATCGATGCTCAAAGTGGTGCAATTATTGGTACAGCTTTCTCGGTTGCTCTAGGTATGCGTCCTGAACAAGCATTAACGACAATCGCGGTTCCAGTTGCGGCATTATTAGTTTATACAGATATTTTAGGACGGATGACGAATACAATTTTTGTTCACAGAATTGATCATGAAATTGAAAAAGAAAATTATAAAGGAATTGAGCGCTGGTTTTTAGCTGGTGTTGTATCATGGACATTGAGTCGTATGATTCCTGTATTCTTTGCTTTAACTTTCGGTGGTGGATTAGTGCAATCATTAGTAGAAGTTTTAAACGGCGACTTAAAATGGTTAGGTGATGGGTTAACAGTCGCAGGAGCGGTATTACCTGCTGTCGGTTTTGCGATATTACTTCGTTTCCTACCTGCGAAGAAACACGCAGCTTATCTTGTATTAGGATTTACAATTACTATTATTCTCTCAACACTATTTAAAACTATTCAAGCACTCGGTGGTTCAATTGAAGGATATGCAGGGCCAGTACTAAACGGCTTACCAATGATGGGTATTGCACTTATTGGTGGCGCGTTAGCTTATATTGATTTTAAAAGAAACTCTGAGGTACCAACTGCTGTAGCTAATCAAAATAATCAAGATAGTGAAGGAGAAATTGAAGATGACGAATACTAAAACTAATTATAAATTAACTGATAAAGACTTTTCGCAAATTAATCGTCGAAGCTATTTCTTTTTCCAATCTGGTTGGAATTATGAACGGATGCAAGGTTCTGGATATTTATACCACATTTTACCGCAATTGCGTAAAATATATGGTGATAATACGCCAGAATTAAAAAAGATGATGAAAACACATTCTCAGTTTTTTAATACCAGTAATTATTTCAATACGATCATCACAGGTATTGACTTAGCAATAGAAGAAAAAGAAACAGATAAATCTCAATCCGCGGTTGAGGGGATCAAAACTGGACTTTTAGGACCTTTTGCTGCAATTGGAGATTCGTTAACATCAATTTCATCAACAATTGTAGGCGCGTTAGCTGCGAACATGGCTATGCAAAAAAACCCAATGGGGGTTGTAATTTTATTAGCAGTTCAAGCATGTTGGATTGTTTTTCGTTTAAAACAATTACGTTGGGCTTATAAGCAAGGGACTACTTTAGTAAATGAACTAGCTACTAAATTCTCAGCCTTAGTAAATACTGCTACATTAATGGGGGTTTTCATGGTTGGTGCGATGATTGCAAACATAATTAATTTAAAAATTGCAATCATTCCGCAAATTGGTGAGGTTACTTTGGATCTTCAAAATAATTTAGATATGATTTTACCTGGTCTTTTACCAGCAGCTGTTGTCGGATTTTCTTATTGGCTCTTAGGAAAGAAAAAAATGTCTAATTTAAAAGTGTTGATGATTATCTTAGTTTTATCAGTGATACTAGGTGGACTGGGAATCATTGCAAAAGGATAAAACTTAGTTAATATTGGAAAGGAACGGAAATTATGGCGATTATAAATGTTCGTGTAGATGGCCGATTAATTCATGGTCAAGTAGCTATGCTATGGACACCATCTTTACAAATTACCAGAGTAATGGTGATCGGCGATAAAATTGCAGCAGATGAATTCGGAAAAGATGCGCTGAAATTAGCTAAACCAGCTGGAGCAAAACTATCTATTTTACCTCCAAATAGAGCTATCGAAAATATTTTAGCTGGAAAATACGATTCTCAAAGAGTCTTGATTGTAACTAGAGAACCTGAAGCTTTAGTGCAAATGAAAGAAGCGGGTGTTCCGATTGATGAAATAAATGTAGGGAATGTTTCTAACGGTGACGATAAAATTAGTATTTATAAGTCAGTCTATCTAAATGAAGAAGAAATTGCTTGCTTCAAAAGATTAAACGAATTAGGTGTGAAATTAATTCATCAAATGACACCTGATTCTGATCAAGAAGACTTCATGGCCGCTTTAAATGAAAAAACAAAATAAGAATAAAAAAGAATAAAAAAAGACAGTTGTATCTTAATAATTTTCTGCTAATTTTGTTAGGCTGGCGATCAAAATTTCAGAACTAAGATATTACTGTTTTTTTTAAGGAGGACATGAAATGACGCTTGCTTTTTTTGAAGAAACTAGACAGTTGACGAATATACTAGAAATCTATGAAAAAGAAAATATCACAAAAGCTGCAAAATTAGTCGCTGATGGAATTATGAATGACGGTATTCTGCAAGCTTTTGGTAGTGGACATTCTTATGCAGCTGCCCTCGAGGTAAGTGGACGCGCTGGAGGATTGATTCCGTCTAAAGTGATTATGGATGCAGCTGGTGGTATGTATGAAACGTTAGAAGGATCAGGTAAAATATTAGGTCATAGGATGATGATCGCCCCTAATGATATTTTCTTTCTAATTTCAAATTCAGGTAGAAATCCAATGATTATTGAACTTGCAGAAAAAATTAAATCAGAAGGTAATAAACTAATAGTCGTAACCGCTTTAGAGGCATCAAAAAAATCTTCTTCAAGGCATAGTAGTGGAAAATTGCTTTATGAATTTGCTGATGTTGTCTTGGATAATCATTCTACTTTTGGTGATGCTGCTCTAACAATTGAAGGATTGGACACAAAAGTTTGCGGAACATCATCTTTTACCGCGACATTGTTGTTACAGCAAACAATTTATCAAGCTTGTTCACTGATGCTTGATCAAGGTTTTGAACCTCCAATTTACAAAAGTGCTAACATTTATGGAGGTCCTCAATATAATGCAAAGATTGAAGAAAAATATGCTGATCGTATTTTTCATATTTAAATTTCAATAAAAAACAGGGAATATTTATCAATTAACGTAAAAAAATGCAAAATATTTAACTAAATTGATGATTAGCGTTATACTTAATTTGTTAAATATTTTAAGGAGGCTTTATCATGGCAGATTATGAAAAAAAAGAAGCACGTACCTTAGAGAAGATTGCAAACACTATTGACAAATTGGATGTTACCTTGGAAAAATTTGATGATACTGACAGTAAACTGAAAGCCTGGGCAGAACAAAAAAAGGCCATTTTTGAAATTAAGAAAGTTTTACATGAAGTAGGTAAGTTCGAGAAATTTGACCAAAAAGAGTACGATCAATTTTTAAAAGATTATTTTGAATAATTAAGATAGAGCGAAAAGACAATTTTTAAGAATTGTCTTTTTTTTGTAGGATAATGTTATACTTATAAGAAAAAAGGGGGAATGAAAATGTTAGGGTTAATTATTTTAATTGTTTTAGTATTAATCATTGCTTTGCTATTGGTTAGTCGCTACAAAATTGGTCAACCGGATGAGGTCTTAATTGTAACAGGATCTTTTTTAGGTAAAGAAGGTATTAAAATTTTAAAGAACAGCGGGACATTTGTTTTACCTGTGGTTCAGAAACACCGAAAATTAAGTCTATTGACTCATAAATTAGAAATTGGTACACCAGAAGTTTATACCGAGCAAGGGGTACCAATTAAAGCTAGCGGAACAGTTATTGTGAAAATCGGTAGCTCAACTGAAGCAATAAAGGTTGCGTCGGAACAATATTTAAGTAAAACACCAGCGCAACTGGAAGATGATGCACAAGAAGTTTTAGAGGGTCATTTACGAGCAATCTTGGGAACTATGACGGTTGAAAATATTTATAAAAACCGTGATGATTTCGCTGAGCAAGTGCAACAAGTTGCTTCGACTGATTTAAGTAAAATGGGATTGGAAATTGTTTCATTTACGATTAAAGATGTCAGTGATTCAAATGGCTATTTAGAATCTTTAGGTCGTCCTCAGATTGCTGAAGTTCGTAAAAATGCGGAAGTAGCGGAAGCTGTTGCTCAAAGAGAAACACGGGTAAAACAAGCTGAAAATGAACAGCTGGCCCAACAAGAAGAAATTCGCCGCAAGACTGAAATAGCTGAAGCCAATAAAGAAATGGCATTAAAGCAAGCACAATATCAAAAAGAACAAGAAGTTGCTCAGGCCCAAGCAGAGCAAATTGCAGTCGCTGAAAAAATGAAGGTTCAATTAATCGAACAAGAAAAAAATATTGAAATTCAAGAAAAACAAGCAGAATTGAATGAAAAAGAATTGACGGCAACGGTTAGAAAACAAGCCGAAGCGGAAAAATATGTCATCGAACAACAAGCTCAAGCCGATAAAAATAAAGAAATCGCCCAAGCCGAAGCAGATGCGGAAAAAATTCGTTTGAGTGCAAAAGCCGAAGCCGATAAGATTGCTCAAATCGGTAGAGCTGAGGCTGAGAAAGTTCAAAGTGTCGGTGAAGCAGAAGCGAAAGCCAAAGAATTAATGGCACAAGCCTTGAAACAATTAAATGAATCAGGATTGTTAGTAGAGTTTCTAAAAGTCTTGCCGCAAATTGCCAAAGAAGTCAATCAGCCAATTAGTAACATTGATAAAATCGTTTCATTTGGAGGCGGCAGTGACATCCATGAAATGGGGGAAGCTGGACTAGCCAGAACTTTTGAAACGATTAAAGAAACGACTGGGTTAGATTTACCTCTGTTAATGACAGAAAGTTTGGCACAAAACAAAGGTAATCAAGCGTTGACGGATGCAGTAGAAAATCTTCACCAGCCAAAAGAAAAGTAGGCACAGCATATGAACCAATATTTAATGATTGCCTTAATTATCTTAGTCATCTTAGTGATCTTTGTTTTAATCAATTTAATTTTTTTTCCAGGAATGGCGCTGTTTAATCGCTTGACGGATAAAAATAAAACCAATACATTGTCCAATGAAAAACTAATTTTGGCCCGTTGTACCCAGAGGATTCGTCCTGAAAAATTAGGAGAAATTCAAGTAATTGATAGCGGCAATATTTTTCCTGCTCAGCTTTATCAGCAAACAGAATCAATTGAAGTAGGAGAAACGGTTTTAATTATTCAGATTGTTGATGGCATTGCCAGTGTTGCTACTTATCAAGTAGATTTTTAAAGAATAGCAAAAGAAGCCATTTTCCCTCACTAGGAAAATGGCTTCTTTTTATCGATTGGGAAAGTGTAGTTCAAAGGTGGTCCCTTGATTTAGTTCACTGACAACAGTTACCGTTCCATTGTGGAGCTTCATTAATTGTTGGACGATTGATAAACCTAAACCAGATTCTGCGTACTTTTTATTGGTACGAGAAGGGTCAACTTTATAATATCGTTCCCAAATATTTTTGATTTGTTCAGGATCCATGCCAATACCGGTATCAGAAATTTTAATTACTGTACCTTGGTCATCCTGACTAGCTTGAATCATAATTTTTCCATCATGGGTAAATTGAATCGCATTTTGTACAATATTAACAACGATTTGGGTAAAGCGATCGTAGTCTGCAGTGATATGGACTTTTTCAGGAGCTTCCAAAATCAACTGATCCCCCTCATCGGCTGCTTTATTTTCCATTTGAGTAACAATATCTTTTAAAGCATCCGTCGCGTTAAACTCTTGTAAATTAATCTTGATTTGGTTGGCACGAATACTTTCGTAATCTAAATTTTCTTTAATTAAACGAATCATGCGGTCAGTTTCTTTTTCCATTAAATTAATGGCATTTTTCTTTTGGGCGGCAGGTATAGCGTCGTATCTCATACCTTCTAGTAAGCCCTTGATTGTAGTAAGAGGCGTCTTCATCTCGTGGGAAGCATCTGCCATAAATTGTTTGCGTAATTCTTCCTGGCGATCAATTTCTTCACTGGATTCTTTTAAAGAAACTGCCATATCGTTAAAGGAGTGTCCCAATTGACTGAATTCATCTTGACTATTATTTGCTGCTAACTGAACATCAAAATCTCCAGCGGCAATTTTTTTCGTGGCGTCATTAAATATTTTAACTTTTTTTGCTTGTCGTTGAGCTAAAAAGTAACTGATGATTAAAGCAATAACAGCGGATACGATAAATCCTTTTCCTAAATCAGCAAACATGGCATTAGCGTTGTCATGAATCATTTTAGCATTTTGAGAAATCACTAAAATACCTAGAAATTCCCCAGTATCAACTTGATATAATCCTCTTAAAACATAAGCAGTCGAGACATTTTGATTGTTTAAATCGTAATTTAAAGTTTTACGAATTTCGCTTCGGTTTTTTACCATTTTAAATTCTTTTTTGGTGACTAATTTATTCAAAAGAGTTTGGTTAATTTCGGGATATTCAGCTTCATTATCAGCATTGATAAAAGCAAATTCGACATTTTGTGATTTTAAAACGTCTTCAGTATAAGAAATCCGATTGATTAACTGTTCGCTGACACTGCCACTATTAAAGTAGGGATTTGTCTGGAAACTGGCTGGTGGATCGGCAATGGTCTCAGCGTAGTGACTGAGCTGACTATAATTATTTTGTTCCAACGTTCGTCTAGTAAATTGAGAAAAGGTTAGACCAATGATTGAAATGATGGCTAAAGTTAAAATAAAAAAAGCCAGCATTAACTGATATAAGTATTTCATTCTTTGCACCTCAGATAGAGTAGAACCTAATTATATTATGTATTATAAAACACGAATATGTGGAAAATGTGAAGAAAGATAGGGAAGTGATTGAAATCACTGGAAAAATCGACAAAATTGCTTATGCCTCTTTTCACAAGCAGTATTTTTTTGTTAGAATAAAAGTTAAGCAGTAAATTTGTAAAAATGAAAAGGAGACTCACCATGTCACAACTACCAAAATGTCCAGAATGTGGTTCAGAATATACTTATGAGGACCGTGGCTTATTTGTTTGCCCAGAATGTGGACATGAATGGAACGAATCAGCCGAAGTTGCCACAGAAGGAGTTATCGCTAAAGATGCTAATGGAAATTTATTGGCAGAAGGCGATAGTGTTACAGTAATCAAAGATTTAAAAGTAAAAGGCGCCAGCAATCCAATTAAACAAGGCACTAAAGTAAAAAATATCCGATTGGTTGAAGGCGATCATAATATTGATTGCAAAGTTGACGGCTTTGGACCTATGAAATTAAAATCTGAGTTCGTTAAGAAGCTTTAATTAAAAAACTCCTTGAGTAACGGTTGTCCGTAACTTCAAGGAGTTTTCTAGTTATTGATTTTTGACTTGATAATACTCAAAATCAGCGAAAGATTGATGTTGATTGGCATCAACACTACCTAAGAAATTAAACAAAGCTGTAAAGCCACCAATTTCTCCAGGTTCACCGTTGACACCTTCATCAGAAAGATATTTCACGTCAATTTTTTGCAATAAAGTTGTCCAATGATCTGTCTCATAAAGTTTATATAAAATATCAGCATAGCCGTGATTGTAAACAATTTTTAAGTTAGCAGCATGATTTGGAACTTCAACACGATGATTAACATACTCAATTCTCGTGCCTAATTTAGCTTGTAGAAGGGTTAAGATGGTCGCATTTTTTTCTTCTGAATAAGTCAGATGGACATATAACCAGTTGTTTGAATCATAGTATAGACCTAAACCAGCTGTTTCCGAATAATGGACCGGTTGAAAGACAACTTTTGTATCGACTTCATAATCGAAAGAAGTTGCGCGAGTTGCTAAAATTGCTGGATTATTTTGAGAGAAGAAAGAATTTTCTCCATGAATTCTTAAATAACCAGGACGTTCAGTCGTGTTGGCCCACTTAACTGTTTGTTCACGATAAGGCGTCATGAATTTTTTTGTAAAAGCTTCTTTTGAAAAGTCGTCATAAATATCAAAATTACCAATTGTCTCGGCATCGTTACCTTTCATGCCTTCAACTTCCATTTTCGCTAAATTGGAACCGTCAGCCATTTCTAGCCAGCCATCAGCTGTCCAAGTCATTTTTTGTAATGAAGTTTCACGACCTAAAGGATTTAATAATTCTCCTGAAAGTGGACGCGACATCAAATGTGCAATGTAAAATTCACCAGTGTGGGTTTCAACTAAAGAACCGTGACCAGCTTTTTGCATTAAAGAATTGGGATTATACATTTCAAAATGACCAGCGTCGGGATCACCTAATGAAAATAAATGATTTGGTGATGAAGTAATGATTGGTTCACCTGATGGATGTGGCTCGTAAGGACCAAAAACATTTTTGGAACGACCAATCTCAACATCATGACCATAACCTGTACCACCTGCTGCGATTAATAAATAATAATAATCATCATGTTGATAAATTTGCGGAGCTTCGGCACATCCACGAGTTGTAAAACCATGGGTTACCCGATGCCATTCACCGATAATGCCACCTTTTTCTAAATCAACTTCCGCAATTACAATATGACCGGGTGCTTGGTAACCTTGTCGCGTTTCCCATTCTAAAATCGCTACATATTTTTTTCCATCTTGATCATGATAAATGGCTGGGTCAAAACCAATTGAAGTTAAATAAATCGGTTCAGACCAAGGACCACGGATATCATCTGCCCACATGGCATAAGAATCAGAATTAAATTCTCGACCGGCCATATTTAACATATGGGAATAGGCTAACCAATATTTTTTTGTTTCAGGGTCATAAGATAAATGAGGTGCCCAAACGCCTGCTGGTGTATTGGTTCCTCGAAGATTGACTTCGCCATTTTCTAAAGCATAGCCAATCAGTTCCCAGTTGGCTAAATCTTTGGATTCAAAAATTTGAACCGCTGGATTCCAGTGAAAAGTTGATGTAGCAATATAATAAGTGTCTTCAACGCGAATAATGGATGGATCTGGCGCCATGCCAGGAATAATTGGGTTTTTAATTGTCATGGTAAAATTCCTTTCTATTGTCGAAATCTTTGATAACGTTTGCATGCAATGTTAAAAAATAGTTTTGAAATCGATTTCTTGCGATGGCTTTATGATAAAAGAAAAAAAGTGTATAATAAATATCAAAATAGATTGAAAAATTACCATTTTTCGTATTTATAGAGGTGATGAAATTGAATGAGAGACCAGAATGGTTAGAAGAAATCGTTAATTTACCTGATGTAAATGCCAATATAAAATCTTTTGGCGGTCATAAGCAGTGGGTTCCTTATGGTTGGAAAGCTGAACCGGAAACTCACTTTGCTTTTGAAATAATGTTGATTATTAGTGGCGTGCAAGAAACAATTTTTGATGGAATAACTTATCAGTTTGAAGAAAATGATATCGCCTTGATTACACCTGGCTTGCGGCATGAGAATTCTTGTATCTCAGAAGATGGAATGGAATATTTTTGTGTTCATTTTGATATTGATGATCCAGAAATTCAGCAGCAGTTATTGATGTATTGCCCGACTCAATTTCAACGTGAAAATCCCCAGTATGAAAAGATTGCAACCATTTTAATGGAATATGTGAGCTTGTTAAATCAAACAGCATTTACCATTAAAGAAAAATTACGAGTCGAAATACTTTTATTAAATTTAGTCAATAGTCTATTGGAATATGCTGAAGCTGAGCAAGTCAAAATTGATCATTCAGATAATAATTCTTTGATCCTAGCAAAAAGTATCGCCGAAAATATTCAGAGAAATTTCCGCACATTTACCGAGTATCCTACAGAAGAGAACCGTTACTTGTTGACGATGGACTATGTAGCCGAAGCTTTAATTATCAGTAAGAGCAGTATGCTGAAAAGCTTCAAAAAGGTTTACGGCATGAGTCCAAAACAATATTTGGATCAGCTGAAATACAACGAAGCAAAATTTTTACTACATCAACCAAAATTATCTGTTCATGAAATTGCCGAAATTATTGGCTACCAGAATGCTTCACATTTTACCCGCCAATTTAAAACTTGGAGTGGTATGTCACCAAAGGATTATCGAAAAGTTACCGAAAATTAATTTAGAAAGCCAGAAATGCTTGATATTTCTGGCTTTCTTTTTGTTTATCAGTGTTTAAATACGAAAAATGGTAATTTTTTGCTTCATTTTGATATAGATTGTCACAAGAAAATTTTTTATGATTAGTCCAAGAAATCGGTTACATCTTGCAACATGTTTTTGCTGGCCAGAAAAGATGAACTGAGTTGATTATTCTAGCGTTTTGAAAGCGTATTAAGAAAAGAGGAAATTACATGACTTACTTTGAAAAAATCGAAAAAATTAAATATGAAGGACCAAAAACCAAAAATCCTTTTGCATTTCGCCATTATAATCCAGAGGAAATCATTGCTGGTAAATCTATGAAAGAACATTTACGTTTTTCAATTGCTTACTGGCATACGATGACTCAAGATGGTTCAGATCCATTTGGTAATCCAGTCAATCAACGAAATTGGTTTGGTGAAACACCAATGGAAACTGCTAAAAATCGAGTAGAAGCTTTCTTTGAAATTTGTGAAAAGCTAGGTGCGGAATATTTTTGTTTCCATGATGTTGATATCGCACCTGAAGGTGATTCATTAGCTGAATTTTTTGAAAATCTGGATGAAATTACTGACTTGATTAAAGAAAAAATGGATCAAACAGGGATTAAACTTTTATGGAACACTGCCAATATGTTTTCAAATCCTCGTTACGTTAACGGTGCAGCATCAACTAATCATGCGAACGTATATGCTTTCGCAGCGGCACAAGTCAAAAAGGGTTTGGATCTTTCTAAAAAATTAGGTGGAGAAAATTATGTCTTTTGGGGTGGCCGGGAAGGATATGAAACGTTATTAAATACCGATATGGGTTTTGAGCAAGATAATATTGCGCGTTTCTTTAAAATGGCGATTGCTTACGGCGAAAAGATCGGTCATAAACCACAATTTTTATTAGAACCAAAACCAAAAGAACCATCAAAACATCAATATGATTTTGATGCTGCAACTGCTATGGCTTTTATTCAAAAATATAATTTAACTGGTGATTTTAAATTAAATTTAGAAGCCAATCATGCGACATTAGCCGGTCACACTTTCGAACATGAAATTGCTGTCGCACGAACTTACGGTGCGTTAGGTTCATTAGATGCCAACCAAGGAGATGTTTTATTAGGCTGGGATACTGATGAGTTTCCTACTAATATTTACGATACAACTTTGGCGATGTATGAAGTTTTAGATAATGGTGGGATTGCTCCTGGAGGTATTAATTTTGATGCGAAAGTTCGCCGTTCATCATTTGCGATGGAAGATCTATTTTTAGCTCACATTGCTGGAATGGATACTTTTGCCAGAGGTTTGAAAGCTGCTGCTAAATTAAAAGAGGATAAATTCTTCGAAGATTTAAAAGCTGAGCGTTACAGCAGTTTTAAATCAGGGATTGGAGCCGAAATTGTCGCTGGAAAAGAAGATTTAGAATCGTTAACTAATTACGCTTTGAATCAATCAGAAGTGGACATGCCATCTAGTCACATTGAATACATTAAATCAGTTTTAAATGATTACTTAATCTAGATTTTTGGAGGGGAAAAGATGCGTTACGTATTAGGAATTGATTTAGGAACCAGTAGTTTAAAAGGGATTGTGATGAATCAAAATGGTCAAGTCGTCGCCGAAAAAAGTAGCGATTATTCTTTGTCTTCTCCGCAGTCTGGTTTTTCAGAACAAAATCCAGCTGACTGGATCGCAGCTTGTGATCAAGTCTTAACAGAATTGGTGGCTACATTCCCCAGCTTAAAAGAAAACTTAGCGGGAATTAGTTTTTCAGGACAAATGCATTCACTAGTAGTCCTAGGTGAAGAAAAACAACCGATTTATCCAGCAATCTTGTGGAATGATGTTCGAACCTCAAAACAATGCCAAGAAATTATGGCAAATTTTGGTGAAGAATTATTACAAATTACAAAAAATATTGCTTTGGAAGGTTTTACATTACCTAAAATTTTATGGTTACAAGAAAATGAGCCTGAGGGTTGGGGAAAAGTAAGACATCTGATGTTGCCGAAAGATTATTTAAGCTTTTATTTTACCGATCAGCTAGTGACTGATTACAGTGATGCGGCAGGTACTTTATTATTGGATGCTGAAAAGCGGCAATGGTCACGAGAAATTCTGGAACAATTCAAGATTGATTCGACTATTTTACCGAAACTAGTTGCTGCTACTGATCAAGTTGGTGTGATGAAATCATCATTGACTGAAAAATTTGGCTTTACTCAACAGGTTAAGATTTTTGCTGGTGGGGCTGATAACGCTTGTGGTGCATTAGGAGCTGGTTTAATTAATGAAGATGCTGCTTTGATTTCAATCGGAACTAGTGGTGTATTTAGTAGTTTTGAAAAAAATATTCAGGATTATCAAGGCAAGCTGCACTTTTTCAATCATGTGATTCCAAATAGCTATTACTCGATGGGTGTTACTTTAGCTGCAGGAAATTCTTTATCATGGTTTAAAGATAGCTTTGCTAAAGAGGAAAGCTTTTCTGAATTGTTAAAAGACATTGGGGAAATACCAGCTGGTAGTGAAGGATTACTATTTGCACCATACATTGTTGGAGAAAGGACGCCGCATTTTGATAGCCAAATTCGTGGCAGTTTTATAGGTATTGATACTCGCCATCAGAGAGACCATTTTGCTCGTGCTGTTTTGGAAGGGATTACCTTTAGTTTGAAAGATTCTCAACTATTAATGGAAGAAACTAAAAATAAAGCTTTCAAGGAAATGATTTCTGTCGGTGGTGGAGCTAAAAACCCCGAATGGTTACAAATGCAAGCAGACATTTTTAATGCCAAAATAAAAAGTTTAGTGGTTGAGCAGGGACCTGGTGCAGGTGCTTGTATGATTGCAGCGATTGGCTGTGGTTGGGGGGAACTTTCAGAGATAGTGACAACTTTTGTGAATTACCAAGAACGAGTCTTTTTCCCGAATGAAGAGAAGGTCGCAAAATACGCTGAAGTTTACACTATTTGGCAGAAGATTTATCAGGCGACTAAGGATATTTCAAGTAGTTTATTGCAATTATCATAATAATAGTTTCAAATAGAAAGAGGAGGAAGTAAAAATGGTTTCGATTCCCTTAAAAAGATTATTACCTGGCCTTGTGATTGGTCCGGCAGCATGGTTAGGTCCATATATTGCAGCATCAAGTTTGTTTTTACCAGCGTTAATTCAACAAATTAATTCAGAAAACAAAATTGAATTAGTGGCTTTGTTTTCGACTTGTGGGATGGTGGTAGCAGCTGTTTCCAATATGGTCGCCGGATTATTATCCGATCGAACAAGAAGTCGCTTTGGCAAACGGACACCTTGGATTGTCGGCGGCGCATTTTTCTTTATGATTGCGATGATTTTAGCGTCAATGGCCAACAGTGTACCGCCATTGTTAGCAGCTTGGATGTTAGGCCAAGTCGCTTTAAATTTTATTGTGGCACCAATGGTCGCATGGTTGGACTTCGCACCTGAAAACGGTCGTGGAACTGCCTCCGGTGCTTATGGCGGTTTAGGGATGGCGTTAGGAAATAATGGCTTTACAATTATTGCAGCAGCTTTTTTAGGAAATTTTCGTCTTGGCTTTATTATTTTTGGCATTATTACTTTTGTCGGTACACTTATTGCCGTGGCAATCGTTCGAGAACCGGGAAATTTAAATGAAGTAGTCGCAGTTAAAGCAGAGAAAAAAGAAAAATTTCAATTAAAAGAAGTCTTAACTATTTTTCCAAAATGGTCAGTTGGTCGTGATTATTATTTAGCACTGATTGGTAAACTTTTTCAAGGTGTCGGAAACTTTGCTATTACTGGCTACTTGCTATATATTATGACTGACTTTTTAAACAAAGGAGCTTCTGGTACACAAACTTCGATTCAATTAATCAACACAATCATGTTAATTTTCGGGATTGCCATGGGCTTTATTGCTGGACCGATCTCTGATAAATTTAATGTTTTGAAATTACCTGTCGCTTTATCAACAATTTCATTAGGAATTGGTGCTTTAAGTCTATTCTTTTTACGAAATGATACAGCGATTATTATTTACGGTTTTACTGCTGGTTTAGGAATGGGCATTTGGAATTCATTAGATAATTTATTGAATCTAGAGGTAATCCCTGATAAAGAGCGGGTAGCATTTTTCTTAGGGGTATATAATTTAGGTAACACAATTACCCAAGCTTTAGCCCCAGTAATTGCTGCTGCAGTTATTTCAATCGCTGGTTTTTCAGCTATTTTCTTAGTCTCATTTGCTTTTGCAATGATTGGCGGATTGTGCATTTTGAATATCAAATCGGTTAAACGTTAAACAAAAAGAGTCTGTTAGGGCTTTTTTTGTTATTGAAACCCCTGTCATTTTCTTTTTTTCTTGCTACAATAGAAGTAAGATTAAAAGGAGGAAAAATGATGGAGGTCTTAATTTTAGGTGCTGGTTATGCTGGATTGAGAGCTTTACGAGAATTACAGCTTCACCACGACATAAAAATAACTTTAGTAGATCGCAACAATTATCATTATGAAGCAACAAACTTGCATGAAGTTGCCGCTGGAACACAGCCGGCTGAAGCGATTACTTATCCGATTGAAGAAGTAGTCAATCATAAATGCACGCATTTTGTTCAAGGGGAAGTAGAGAAAATCTTGCCTGAAAAACAATTGGTGCGTTTAAGTGATGGACAAGAATTATCTTATGATTATTTGATTGTTGCTTTGGGTTTTGAATCTGAATCTTTCGGCATTGAGGGCGTGACGGAATACTGTCTAAAAATGGATGATGTTGACTCAGCAGAAGCCATTCAACATCATTTGCATGCAATGATGATTAAATATCAAGAGACAAACAACCCAGAGTATTTGAAAATAATTGTTGCTGGCGCTGGTTTTACTGGAACTGAATTATTAGGGGCTTTACTAGATGCCCGTGAAAAATTAGCTGAAACCGCCAAAGTAAATCCAAATCAAATTGAAATTTTTTGTGTGGATTCTGGTAAACAATATTTGCCGATGTTTAGCGAAAAATTGTCGGCTTACGGTATGAAACATTTGGAAGAGCGGGGTGTGAAATTTTTCCGACCAAAAAGAATCCAAGCGGTTACTGATGGCGTAGTAACTTGTGATGATGGTACCGAATTGACTGCTAAAACAATTATTTGGACAACTGGTGTCAGTGGCAGCCATGTAATCAAAGACTCTGGTTTTTCAGCCAAACGTAATCGAATTGCTGTGAAAGCAAATCTTATCGATCCCGATGATGATAAAATTTATTTTGTTGGTGATGTTGCTTTTGTAGTGGATGATACAACAGGGAAACCTTATCCAACCACGGCCCAATTATCTTTAAAAATGGGACAGTATGCCGCAAAAGATATTTTAGCTAAAGCAGCAGGAAAAAAACAAGCGCCATTTGTATTTCACTCTTTAGGAACAGTAGCATCAATTGGAAATACAGATGCTTTAGGAATCGTTGGACCGGCTGAAGTGAAAGGTTATCCTGCTTCATTCATCAAAAAAGCCATCATGGATCGCTCCTTAATGGAAACAGGCGGTGTCAAAGAGATGCTGTCAAAAGGTCGTGCTGATTTTTATCATTAAAAAAAGTGAAGCTCATTTTTAAAATGGGCTTCACTTTATGTTTTGGCTAACTCTCGATGACTGGCCCAAGCTTGTAGGAAAGTTGTTGATAAAATAAACAAAGCCCCAATTATTTCTGGCAGCCCAAAAGCAGTATGCAACAAAGCTACAGACAAAATTGTTGCCGTTAATGGTTCAAAAGAACTTAGCATGCTTGTCAAACTAGCATCGATATATTGTAAACTTTGGATATAGAATAAATAAGAGAACATTGTCCCTCCGATTACAATAAAGGCCAGCATACCCCAATTTCGTGGCGCTAATACCGGAACATCAGTACTTATTAAGATTGGTGAAAGAGCAATCCCTGAAACAAACATCGCTAAGCCGGTGACCAATTTTGCATCGAAGGCTTGTAATAATTTTCGCGGTAATAGGGTATAAAGAGCTGCACTGACTCCAGATAAAATTCCCCAGATAAAAGCTTCAGGCGATAAAGCCAATTGATTAAATTGTCCTTTAGTAACTAATAAATAAGTACCAAACATCGCTAAAAAGACACAAAAACTGTCGATTCTTCGCGGTAACTCTCTTTTAGTAATCGTGAAATAAAGTAAAATAAATAAAGGACTCAAAAATTGTAAAATTGTCGCAGTAGGAGCATTTCCTGTGCGAATAGCCATAAAATAAGTAAATTGGGAAGGTAAAACACCTAAAAAACCAAAAAGACAAACAGCCAATACTTGTTTTGGTTGTCTTAAAAGGTTTTTAACTTGATGAGGAATCGTAAACAAACACCATAATAAAAGCAAAATACCGGCACCAAGTAAACGCAAAGCGACAACCCATTGAGTACTGACGGTACTTTCTGAGAAAAATAATTCCGCCACTGTACCAGATGCCCCCCATAAAATCGAACCAACAATCACAGATGTTAATCCCTTTTGTAAATTACTCATCATGTCACTCCTTCACAATAAAATACCAACTATGCTATTATAACTATATGTTTTTTTTCAATACTATCACTATTTTCTGTATTTTTATCACTATTGTGTAAATGAGGAGATAAAATGAACTTTTTAACAGATATAAATTTTAAAGAGGCGACTCAGCACGTTACTGGAAAATTGCCAGTTGCTATATATCGAAACAAGTTAATAAAAGATCGAGGAGACGGGATTCGTCTTCATTGGCACAAAGAATTTCAACTGGTCTGGGTTTTAGAAGGGAAATTTTCCTATCAAGTTGGTCGTGAAAAGATTTATTTAGACGAAGATAAATTATTGTTTATTAATAGTGGACGGTTACATCAAGCAAAAGTTTTAACTGAGGAAGTCGAGTACATTTGTGTTGACTTTTCCCCGTATTTTTTTAATGATATTTTATATCAAAATTTTTTAAAAGAGCTGATGCAAGAAGAACAGGCTGATTTTCAAGTTGTTTTACGTGATCCTAAATGGGATAAACGCTTAAGGGAACTGCATACAAAACCAGTCGATGAAAATTTCTTATCCTTGACAATTTTTTTGTTAGAATTTATTGAAAAAGTCTTTCAAAAGAAAACGGTGGAAACTAAACAATCGGAGGCCTTTATTTATCCTTTATTAAACTATGTTCATCAGCATTACATAGAAGATATTTCGGTTGATGTGCTGAGCCAGCGAGGGCATATGAATAAAAATAAATGTACGGAATTGTTTAAGTTATACACCGGCTATTCACCGAAAAATTATGTCATTTATTATCGTTTATTTATTGCTAAAGAAAAGTTATTGACCACGAACCAAACAATCTCAGAAATTTGTTATAGTGTAGGCTTCAATCATTTAAGCTATTTTATCGAAGCGTTTAAGAAAAAATATCATTTTACCCCACTACAATTTCGTAAAAATTATCAATAAAGGAGTATCAACAATGATTGCATTAAAATCACCAAGAGAAATTGAACAAATGAAAAAATCTGGAGAAATTCTAGCTAGTATCCATGAAGAATTACGAGAGTTTATTAAACCAGGTATTACCACTAATCAAATCGATCAATTGGTACAAAAGAGAATTGAAGAAAAGGGTGCGGTTGCTGCTCAAATTGGTTTTGAAGGTTATAAATTTGCTACTTGTACAAGTGTCAATGATGAGATCGCTCACGGTTTTCCATCCAATTATCGATTAAAAACTGGCGATATTGTGAGTGTTGATTTTTGTGTTGATTATCGTGGAGCAATTTCTGATAGCTGTTGGACCTATGGAGTCGGAGAGATTTCTGAGCTGCATCAAAAATTAATGACCGTTACTTTAGAAACTTTACGCTTAGGAATTGAACAAGCACAAGTTGGAAATCGTTTAGGAGATATCGGACACGCGATTCAAACTTATGCAGAAGAAAATGGTTTTAGCGTTGTCCGAGATTTTCTGGCTCATGGTATCGGTCCATCAATTCATGAAGAACCGCTTTTTCCTCATTATGGCACTGCTGGAAAAGGAATGCGCCTTAAAGAAGGTATGACAATTACCATTGAACCAATGATTACTACTGGAACATGGGAAATGCAGATGGATGCTAACGGCTGGACTGGACGAACGATTGATGGCAGTTTTTGTGCTCAATATGAACATTCAATCGCGATTACTAAAGATGGTCCAATCATTATGACCCAACAAAAATAATTTTATGAAAATTGACGGCTTCGAGTTAAATCTGTTAAGTTAGTCATTGATGAATAAAACATGATTTGAGGAGGTGGTCGTTTGAAAAAAATCTTATTAAGTGGATTGCTGGTTGTTTTGGCAATTGTAGCTTCTAGTAATGGAACAATCGTTGGCGGAAAAGATCCCAAGAGCATGGTGGTAGAGACTGCAACAGCGACTGCTTACCGAAAATTTGAAGGAAATAAAATGATGCGGCTGGCTTATACTAAAGAAGAACCTGCTAAAAAAAGTGTTCCTACCAGATATGTAAATCATCGTGGAAATACAATGAAGGCACCAGAAAATTCATTACCTGCTTTCAAAAAAGCCAAAGGAACAGCAATTGAAACGGATATTCGTTTAACCGCAGATCGTCAATGGGTAGTTATGCATGACAGTACTATAGATCGTACAACGACAGGTAAAGGTCGTGTAAAAGATTATACAGTTGATCAACTGAAGGATTTTAAAATTAATACAACCATGAA
Organism: Enterococcus sp. JNUCC 77; assembly: GCF_054819945.1. Taxonomy (NCBI): domain Bacteria; kingdom Bacillati; phylum Bacillota; class Bacilli; order Lactobacillales; family Enterococcaceae; genus Enterococcus; species Enterococcus sp. JNUCC 77. Next base: position 32,574 of record NZ_JBTHIG010000002.1, on the reverse strand, counting down.
TTTTACTAAAAAAGAATTAAAAATTCCTACGTTGGAGGATTTCTTAAAAATCTGTCAACAAACGGGGAAGAGTCCATTTATCGAAATCAAAGATAAATCGGCCTCAGTTGAAGAATTAAATGAAATTATCAATCTACTGAACAAATATGGTTTTGGTACTTCGGCAGTCCGAGTGATTTCTTTTCACTATAAAACTTTGAGAAAAATCAGTAAGTTGAATACTAATTATTCATATTACTTATTAGTTAAGGATATTGATAAAAAAACAATCAAACAAGCAAGAAAACTCGGTGAAAATGCCGGTATTAATACTGATTATCTAAATTTAAATAAGACCAAAGTCAATCAAGCTCATAAAGCAGGTCTTGAAGTTGGCGCATATACTGTTTTAAATAACGATTTTCTTAAAGTAGTCGCATTGAATGTTGATTATATTACCACTGATCAAATGAAATAAAAATCCAAGAAAAATCCACGTAATCTAAAAAAAGATTGCGTGGGTTTTTTTTGACAAAAAATAACTATAAATGATATTTTCGTTCTTTTGTTTATATTTCAAAAATATATTTGTTAATTATATTTAAAATGTGGATTTTTTTTATTTATATAATTAATATGAGAAAGAACGCGCTTTATTTTGGCATAAAATAGTAAACTATGATATTAATGATTTTATTAAAAATATTTCCGTCAAAAGGTTGAATCGTATATTATATACATGTATATAATAAATGAAGGTATATTTAGGAGGTGTTTTTAATAATATGTATTAAGAAGATGATGACGCCCCTTTTATTTATTTTAATGTCTTTTATGTTTTATGGTTCAAAAGTAGAGGCAGCAGGCGAAGGACTAACCTATATTCCAAAAGGTGCAATAACGGTTGGAGACCTTTTTCTACCCACAAACAGTGATGCAGTTGTTACAACAATAAGTAACCCAGATGAAAATAATGGCTTACCTTATTCCCAAATTTCTTTGTCAGGTAGTAATAATTTCACTTCAATATGGTCACAAGAAGACTACCGTTTAAATTTCAATCAATCCTTTGAAGGTAGAGCATATGTGAACTTCGGAACGGCTGATGCTGATGGGTTTGCTTTTGTCATGCAAAATACTGGGTTGAATGCTTTGACTACAGCAGTTCAAAATAGTGACGGACAAAACTTAGGTGTCTATGGATCTACCCATGCTTCAAGAGGTGACTGGGCAGCAAAAATCTATCCTGAAAGTTGGGCAATAAAAAAATCTGTCGCGATTGAATTTGATTTGTACACGAATAAGAAAAATTTACTTGGTACTAATGCAGCTTATGATGAAAATAATCAAACAACTCCTCATTTGGCATACGCATTTCCAGGTAATCGAGATAGTTATAGTCCTTTGGATCCTCCATTATTAGATCCTGATAAATGGTTTCCAATAATCGGTAGCCCTCGTCAAGCAGCCCTTGTTCACAATGGAATAATTCCATTAAACGAAAGTCTTAATGCAACTATTCAAAATGGTACCTGGTATGAATTTCGTTATCGTTTCTTATCGGACTCTAAAGAGTTTCAATATTATTTGAAAAATCCTGCTACCGATCAAGCAACGGCTATTACAACGATTCCATGGGACAAATTATCTACTGAGTTAGATTTAGCTAATAATGACAATAAAGCTTATTGGGGGTTCACTGCAGCGAATGGTTCTGCCAAAGGGGAAACAAAATTTGTCTTTAGCCAAACACCGGTAAATTTAGAAGGTGAGCTGACAAATGGTGTGACTAATTCTCAAGATGATTCCATTACAGTTGAAAAAGAAAATACAACGATGGAAAAATCCGCAACTGTAGATGAAACTTTAACTGTTCATTCGGATTTAAAAATTACAGGAGAATCACCAGTCGAGATACGTTCATGGCAGACAAAATTATTGTCAGAAGGATTGCAGCTTAGCGAGCCAAGTGATATCAGTGAAGTTCATCTAACGACAGAAGAGGGAAAAGTATTTGATGGAGAAGCTACTCTGAATCCTGCTACTGGTGAAGTGTTGGTCCAATTCCCTACTAAGGCTGAGATTGGTTACAATCAGACCGCTAGATTAAGTTACAAGATAAAAACTAAATCCTCATTGGACAAAAATTACTTTGTAGAAATGACGTCTTCGGTTATAGGGGTGGAAAAGGGGAAGGAAGTAGAATTATCTTTTCCTAGTGAACCAACATATTTTTGGATAGAAAAGCCAAATATTCCAACCAAGCTATCTTGGGAAAAAGACCAGATTCTTACAGAGTTAACTGTGGAGAAAGATCCTTCAGAACTTATTTCATCTGAAGGGACTACTAGTATGATGCAAGAATTCTGGTGGCAAGACGATGACAACGGCGATAGTTTAATTTTTTCACTTCGTAAAGCTGGAAATGAGACTATTCTTGATTCAAAAAAATTGATCTCAACTGGTTTAGCCGATTTTCAATCAGATCAAATTCAAATACCTTTAGAACAACTTGGTTACGGAGATAATAATTTTGTTATTTCAATCGAACGAGAAAAAAAGAATCAGGTTACTGGTGAAGTTGAATTGATCAAAGAAAGTGAAGAACTTAAATTACTAATTAATGTAAGCGGAAAAATAGTTTTTGAGAAGGCACCAGATTTATTAAAATGGACCGATCGTACAATTGATAAATCAAAGGGGATATTGCCCAGAGACGCTGATAATTCTATTGACTTAAAGGTATTTGACAGTCGTGAAGGCAATCCAAATTGGTCAATTACAGCAAAAATGGTAGGAGAAAGTCAAAGTTTCAATTTGATTTGGAAAAATGATGCTACCGATGAAGGTACAGATTTAACTAAAGCAATTCAAGTCATGGATAATCATTCTGTTGCAATAAAAGACTTCAGTTATGTCAAATCATGGGATACTTCAAGTGGTGTCTTACTTAAATCTGAAAATTATTTGCCAATCGGAGACTACAGCAATCAAGTAAAAGTGACTTGGCGATTAAATAATACCGCCAGTCCAGATTAGGAGGAGAGGAATGAAATACAAAAATAAAATAACTCTCCTCTTAATTATCATTAGTTGTTTGCCAGGTAAAGTTTTTGCAGAAACAATTCGAACTGATTATGACCAACAGGGAATAACTTTTCGCTTGACGGAAACCAGTGGATTATTATCAAAAGTCCGCATGCTACCCCAAACCAATGAAGGTCAGACCTTTTTACTTTCATTTTTAGGCGCGTGCATCCTCGGATTCTTATTGCTTTTTTTGCTAGTCAGGAGGAAAGCTATTGAGAAAAAATAAACAAGTTTTATTAGTGTTTGGATTACTTTTATTTTCCCATCCTCTGATTACAAATGCCAAAAGTTATGAAGCTGAAAGTCAAATAACTGTCCGAATAGTTGAAAATCCATTGAAGTTGACGGAAGTGAAGGTCCCGACCTTTGAGACGAAAATGATTTCCAGTAATAATCAAAAGGTTCAAGCAACCAATGATTTCATTGTTACTATTAAAGATACGCGGGAAAATCCTCAGACTTCATGGCAAATTAAATATCAATTATCGACTTTTTCTAATGGGAAAGAATATCCAATTAGTCTGCACCTAGGAAAAGGAGAATTAACTTCAGATGGTCAAGCAGAAACAGACTATGAAGCTTATTCAACTGAAATTGCTTCAAATCAAGAAAAAACTATTTTAAAAACGGCGCCAACAGTTTCAAAGAATTACCAGTACCAAATAAAAAAAGAAGACATCTATTTGTCGGTTCCAGCCGATGCACCTGCTGGAGAATACTCTGGAATGCAGACAATTAGTTTAGTCGATACAACTAACCCAGAATAATAGGAGGAAGAATATGAAAAGAATCAAATTAGTAGGAATGTTAGCATTAGGATTATTAGCAGTAAATATCGCGGCAACTAATGTCAATGCTGCTGAAATTAGTGGCGAAGATAAAGAGTCAGATACAAGTGTGAAAATCATTGATAACGAAGATCCAGATGAACGAGTACTTGTTCTAAAAAGTGTACCGTCAAGATATGATTTCGAGTCTACTTTACAAAATGGCACCTATACATTAGAAACAGATTTATCGAACCAAAATATTGTTGTCTTTAATAACCAAGTAAATGGGGACTGGAGTGTAAAAGCATCAGTTGTTGGAAATGAAATCACTAGAGTTTCAGATAGTACACCTTATGAAGTTACATCATTTAAAGTAAATTCTTTTGAAATTGTCGGTACAGGAAGTGATGGTATCGTAGCAAAAGCAGGTGCTCCAGATATTAACAAAGTTGGTGATATTTCAACTAAGGTAACAAAAGTGTCGATCGGTTTTAAAGACTCAGCTAATTCTTTAGTTCCTGACGATGAACTAACTGGGAAAATTAATTACAAATTATTTGATACACCAGATGCTAATTAATGTTGAAGACACAAAGGAAATTTTTAAAAAAGCTTGTGTTAGTTTTTAGTTTGTTATTGGGATTATTTTTACTTGGTGAAGAGGCAGTTTATGCTGAAGGGGATGTAGGTTACGATATCCAAGCAGTACTGCCTGAAAATCAAGTCGATGGGGCGGATTCGTTTTTTAATTTAAGGATGACACCTAGTCAAACGCAAACAATCGAATTTATCATTAACAATACATCCAATCAACCATCAGTTTATCAAATGTCGATTAACCAAGCTTATACAAATAGCCAAGGTTTTATTGATTATGACAAAGATGAAGGCTCCAATGATGCGTCTTTAAAATATCCAATCAATGAGATTGCACAAATAGAAAGTGAAGTCACTGTAGCTGCAAATAGCTCCGTCAGAGTGCCGGTTGAACTGACAATGCCAGCAGAATCATTTGATGGTCAGATTTTAGCTGCGATCGAAGTCATTAAAGACACGAAAAAAAATAGTGGTGGCATAAGCAATAGTTATGGTTACGTATTGGGATTAAAATTAACTGAAACAGACAACGAAGTATCCAGAGATTTAAAATTGTTATCAGTCAAACCAGCTATTTCGTTTCAAAAAACTAGTGTTGTAGCGAATTTGCAAAACCCAACAATGGATGCTTATGGACATTTGAAATATGATGGAAAAGTTTATAATCGAGAAACAGATGAATTAGTCAAGAAAGCTAATTTTGATAATGATATGCAAATGGCGCCTAATTCTACTTATTCTTTTGTGATCGATTGGAAAAATCAACCGCTAGAAGCTGGCGATTACCGACTGGCTTTAAAAGTATCGGATGCTAAAGGAAATGTTTGGAATTTCAAAAAGAATTTTACGATTACTGCCGAAGAAGCAGCAGAGGTCAATACGGTAATCACTAATCAAAATAATCAAAAATTACCTATTTGGTTATATGGATTATTAGGGGTTATCTTAGCCTTATTATTGGTAATCATTGTCTTTTTGTTGTTGAAAAGAAGAAAAAGTGAAGAAGAATAATTAAGAACAGTTAAGCAAAATGCTTAGCTGTTTTTTTGTAATCAATCTTTTTTCATGTTAAATATTGGTAGAATGAAAATTTGAAAACTTCAAGGGATTTCATTTTACAAAAAATTAAGCAAATGATAAGCTTGTTTTGTGTTTACAAATGTAAATGATTTTTAAATCATTGACGGGAGGAAAATGAAATGAGTAAAAATAAAGAAACGGATCATTCCATACCTGAAAAAAATCATATGAAAGATATGAATCACGCAGATCATATGATGCAAGAAAAGAGTGAAATGAGTCATGGAAATCACTCAATCCATAACGATCATGATATGGGTCAGATGAACCATTCGATGCATGGTAATCATGACATGAGTCAAATGGATCACTCAATGCATGGTGATCATGACATGGGTGGCATGGATCATTCAATGCACATGGGAAATTTTAAACAAAAATTTTGGTTGTCCCTTGTGATTGCAATTCCTATTATCTTGATGTCACCAATGATGGGGGTGGACCTTCCTTTTCAATTTACTTTTCCCGGTTCTGACTGGATAGTTTTAATTTTGGCAACAATTTTATTTATCTATGGTGGAGAACCTTTTTTAAGTGGCGCAAAAATGGAATTAAAAATGAAAAGTCCTGCTATGATGACTTTAATTGCTATGGGGATTACGGTTGCGTATATTTATAGTTTATATTCATTTGTCGCAAATACTTTTTTCGGTGGACATGTGATGAATTTCTTTTGGGAATTAGCCACGCTGATTGTAATCATGCTATTAGGTCATTGGATTGAAATGAATGCAGTAATGAGTGCTAGTGATGCTTTACAAAAATTAGCCGAACTTTTACCAGATGAAGTCACTAGAATTACTAAAGACGGCAGTGAAGAAAAAATTTCCTTGCAAAAAGTCAATGAAGGCGATCATTTAATTGTCAAAGCCGGCGATAAGATGCCGACAGACGGTTTGATTGAATCTGGTCAATCAATTGTAGATGAATCAGCTGTAACTGGAGAATCTCGCGGTGTAACTAAAACAGTTGGTGAAAAGGTCATTGGCGGTTCTGTTAATGGAGATGGTACTTTAAAAATTATTGTTACTGGCACAGGCGAAAATGGCTATCTTGCAAAAGTAATGGAGATGGTTAAAAAAGCGCAGGCAGATAAATCTAAATTAGAAGCGATGTCTGACAAAGTTGCAAAATGGTTGTTTTATGTAGCTTTATTTTCTGGGATTATTGCCTTTGTGGTTTGGCTTTTTGTTGCAGATTTACCTGAAGCTTTAGAACGAATGGTGACTGTCTTTATTATTGCTTGTCCTCATGCTTTAGGATTGGCAGTTCCATTAGTGATTGCACGCTCTACTTCGATTGCTGCTAAAAATGGCTTATTGCTAAAAAATCGCAATGCTTTAGAAAATGCCCATGATTTGAATATGATTTTGCTAGATAAGACAGGGACTTTAACTCAAGGGACTTTTGCTGTTACTGGTGTAGAAGTTTTAGCTGAACAATTTTCAAAAGAAGAAGTATTACAATATATTGGTGCTTTAGAAGCATCAGCTAACCATCCAATTGCCAATGGGATTATGAAGTACTTAAATACTGAAAATATCACACCAATGACTGCAGAAAATGTAATAAATATTTCTGGCGTTGGCTTGTCAGGTGAAGTTGCAAGTAAAACCGTTCAGATTGTTAACGCAAAAAAATTGGAAGAATTAAATTTACAATTGCCAACTGAAAAAATTCAAGCCTATCAAGAGCAAGGAAATACCATTAGTTATTTGTTAATTGACAATCAATTAGTTGGTTTAATTGCTTTAGGTGATAAGATCAAACCTGAGGCTAAAGAATTTATTTCAGCATTGCTGAATCGTGGGATTGAACCTGTGATGTTAACTGGTGATAATCAAGAAGCGGCTGCTAGTGTGGCTGAATATTTAGAAATGAAAAAATTCTATGCAGGCTTATTACCAGATGGAAAAGAAAAAATTGTCGCGCAATTAGTCAATGAAGGCAATCGAGTAGCGATGGTAGGTGATGGTATCAATGATGCTCCAAGTTTAGCACGAGCAACGATTGGGATAGCGATTGGTGCTGGAACAGATGTAGCCATTGACTCAGCCGACGTCGTATTAACCAACAGTAATCCTCAAGATATTTTACATTTTCTTGATTTAGCGAAACAAACCCGTCGTAAAATGATTCAGAATTTATGGTGGGGAGCTGGCTACAATATTATTGCGATTCCTTTAGCAGCAGGTATTTTGGCACCAATTGGTATTTTACTAGATCCGGCTGTGGGCGCTATTTTGATGAGTATGAGTACGGTCATTGTGGCCTTAAATGCTTTAACTTTAAAAATAAATAAATAACTAATTTTACTGGAGTTTTTTGCTCCAGTTTTTTTATTCCAAAAATAAAGGCTTGCCTAATTTTTTGTTATAAGTTATCCTAAATACAATAAGTTAGGTTAGCCTAAAAAAAGAGGTGGAGTAATGGAAAGTTTAGAAATTGAAAATATGTCGGTCAGTTATCAAGGAAAATCCGTTTTGTCACAATTATCTTTAACCATCCCTAGTAAAAAAATGGTGGGTATTATCGGTCCTAATGGTGCTGGCAAATCAAGTTTATTAAAAGGAATATTGGGTCTAGTTCCAACAAAAACAGGGAGAATTTTCTATAAAGGTGAAGTTGTTAGTAAACAGAAAAATCTAATTGCTTACGTGGAACAACGACAAGAAATTGATTTAACTTTTCCCATTGATGTATTTAATGTTGTGCTATTAGGAACCTATCCGCAATTGAATTTTTTTAAACGTCCAGGTAAGCGTCAAAAAGAAATTACTTGGCAAGCCTTAGAAAAAGTGGATTTGACTGCCTTTGCCAAACGTCAAATTAGTGAACTCTCTGGTGGACAACTGCAACGGGTTTTTATTGCTAGAGCTCTGGCACAACAAGCACCGTGGTTATTATTAGATGAACCATTTGCAGGAATTGATGCTGCCAGTGAAAAAATTATTGTGGAATTACTAAAAAAACTACGTGATGAAGGAAAATCAATCGTGATTGTCCATCATGATCTTCATAAGATCCGCGATTATTTTGATGAAGTAATCTTACTGAATCATGGTGTCGTGGCAGCAGGAGGAATTGAACAAGTTTATACCAGTGAAAATATGGTAAAAGCATATGGAGATGCGTTAATTAATTTTAATCTATAGGAGGGAAAAGATGACTCAGTTTATAGCAGATATTTTTCAGTATCAATTTTTACAACATGCTTTAATCACTTCGGTGATGGTGGGGATTTCAGCAGGCGTGATTGGCTCATTCGTGATTTTGAGAGGCATTTCTTTGATGGGTGATGCGATTTCTCATGCTGTTTTGCCTGGAGTGGCGATTTCTTATATGTTAGGTGGCAGTTATATCTTTGGCGCTAGTTTATTTGGTTTATTAGCGGCAGGATTGATTGGTTTTTTAACCAAACATTCTCGTTTAAAAAATGATACCGTAATCGGCATTGTTTTTAGCACTTTCTTTGCTTTAGGTATTGTTTTAATTTCATTTGCTCGTAGTGCGACGGATTTGTACCATATTTTATTTGGAAATGTACTGGCAGTGCGTAATTCAGATATGTATTTAACAGCAGGTGTGATGATAGTTGTTATTTTAGCGGTGACTATTTTTTATAAACAACTAAAATTAACTTCTTTTGCTCCTGTGATGGCGCAATCATATGGTTGGAAAGTTGGTTTGATTAATTATGGTGTGATGTTTTTACTGACCTTGGTAGCGGTGACTTCATTACAAACAGTAGGAACAATTTTAGTGATTGCTATGCTGATTACACCTGCTGCGACTGCTTATCTTTTAACTAATAATTTAGTGAAAATGATTTGTCTATCGGCGTCATTTGGTGTTGTTGGAGCATTTATTGGCTTGTTTTTTAGTTATTATTATAATTTACCTTCAGGAGCAACTATTGTCATGGCCTGCGCGGTATTTTTCGTGATTGCTTTTGTTTTTGCACCAGAAAAAGGATTAATTAGACAATTTAGGAGAGTGGCTGAATGAAAAAAATAGTTTTGGTATTATTAGGAATTGCTGCATTAGGAATTTTTGCCGGTTGTAATAATCAGTCAGCAGAAGAGGATGGAAAACTAAAAGTCGTAGCAACAAATTCAATTATTGCAGATATGGTTCAAAATGTTGGTGGAGATAAAATTACGCTCCATAGCATTGTTCCTGTAGGGACAGATCCTCATGAATACGAACCTTTGCCGGAAGATACAAAGAAAGCAAGTGACGCCGACGTTATTTTTTTCAATGGTTTAAACTTGGAAACTGGTAACGGCTGGTTTGAAAAATTGATGGATACGGCAGAAAAAAAGGAAGATAAAGATTTCTTTGCAGTTAGTCAAGAGGTCACACCCCTATATTTAACAACAAATAATAAGCAACAAGATCCCCATGCTTGGTTATCACTAGAAAATGGCGTGCTATATGTACAGTCAATTGAAAAAATATTGAGTCAAAAAGATAGTGAAAATAAAGAATACTATCAAGAACGTGCCAATAAATACATTGAAAAGTTGAGAGAGCTTGATAATACTGCAAAAAATGAATTTTCTGATATTCCTGAAGAAAAGAAATTATTAGTTACCAGCGAAGGCGCATTTAAATATTTCTCTCAGGCTTATGGATTAAAAGCGGGCTATATTTGGGAGATCAATACTGAAAATCAAGGAACACCTGAACAAATCAAACAGATTGTCGAAATAATTAAAGCAAGTCAAGTGCCGGTTTTATTTGTAGAAACCAGTGTTGATGCTCGTAGCATGGAAAAATTATCGAAAGAAGTCGACTTGCCAATTTACAGTAATTTGTTTACCGATTCGATTGCTGAAAAGGGAGAAGACGGTGACAGCTACTACGACATGATGAAATGGAATTTGGAAAAGATTCACGAAGGATTAAATCAATAAAAGATCAAAAAAACTTTCAGCTAGTCCGCTGGAAGTTTTTTTGCGCTATTTAGCTCAAAGAAATGAACTAATTCAATCTCAAACCCATGATAAAGGAATAATTAGCTCATATCGTTGAACGGTTTAGCTAGTTCTGCTATATTCATGTCATAGCAAGTGAGCGCTTACTTACGACTGCAAGAAGGGGATTTATATGAATATTACTGATTTAATGTTACCTGAACTTATAATTTTTGATGACTCAATTCGATCAAAAGAAGCACTATTTAATTTAATCGGTGAATCTTTTCATTCAGCTGGAAGAGCAACAAATAGTAAGAAATTAATCAAGGATTTATTTAAACGAGAAAATGAAACTTCAACGGGAATTGAAGCAGGCTTTGGTATTCCCCATGCAAAAAGTAAACATGTAACTGAACCAAGTATTTTATTTGCTCATGTTGGTCAAATAAATGATTATCAAGGATTAGATGGTCAACCGATTGAATGCGTTTTTTCAATCATTGTCCCAAAAAAATCAAGTGATGTTCATTTACAGATTTTGAGTTCGTTGTCACGGAAATTAATGGATGAAGATTTTAGAAATCAATTGAAAAATGCGACTACCAGAGAAGAGATTTTAGCAATTATGCACACATAATAAGGAGGAACTATTATGAAAATTGTCGGTGTAACAGCTTGTCCAACGGGGATTGCACATACTTACATGTCGGCTGAAAAACTTGAGAAAACCGCTCAAGCGCAAGGCGACCAAGCGAAATTTGAAACACAAGGTGCCAAAGTCGAAAATATCTTATCGCAAAAAGAAGTAGATGAAGCGGATGTAATTATTTTAGCGATTGATAAAGATATTGATATGGGACGTTTTGCTGGAAGAAAAATTAAGCGAGTATCCACCGCTGCAGCAATTAAAGATGCAGAAAAAATTATTGATGAAGCAAAAAATGGTGTCGGCCTAACAACTGTTTCTGCTAACAGAGAAACACAAGGTGATGGCGGGAAAAAAGCTGGAATTTATAATCACTTCATGAATGGTGTCAATATGATGCTACCGTTTGTAATTGCCGGCGGGATTATTATTGCCATGAGTTTTGCTTTTGGTATAAACGCTTCAAATCCAGAAAGTGCTGATTACAATGTTTTAGCTGCTGCCTTGAGTCAAATTGGTGGTGATGTTGCCTTTGCAATGATGGTGCCTGCTTTAGGTGCGGGGATTGCCATGTCAATGGCTGGTAAAGCTGGATTTGCTCCTGGTTTAGTTGCTGGATTAATCGCTTCAACTGGTGGCTCTGGTTTCTTAGGTGGCATGGTTGGCGGTTTATTAGCAGGTTATGTGACGAATATTTTTGCTAATAAAATTAATGTCAACAAAACTTTTGCTGCGATGTATCAATTGATTGTAGTGCCATTGATTTCTATTCTAATCATTGGTTTATTGATGGTTTTTTGTATCGACAAACCAATTGCTTGGGTATTAGATGCTTTAACGGGTTGGTTAAATGGATTAGGGAATACATCAGGATTAGTCTTCGGTCTATTAATCGGTGTTATGATGGCAGCCGATATGGGTGGACCTATTAATAAATCAATTTCTACATTTAGTATCGGATTAATGTCTGCAGGAGTGAATGCTCCAATTGCTGCTTGTATGGCTGCTGGGATGACACCTCCTTTAGGAATTGCGTTAGCAACTGTCTTGTTCAAAAAGAAATTTACCAAAGAAGAGCGAACTTCTGGTCAATCTTGCTGGATTTTAGGGGCCTCTTATATTACGGAAGGTGCAATTCCTTTCGCAGTGTCTGATCCAATCAGAATCATTCCGAGTTTGATGTTGGGTTCAGCAACGGCTGCTGGCATTTCAATGGCTGCTGGTGTGACTTCAATGGCGCCACATGGCGGAATTTGGGTAATGTTGATTCCAAATGTTATTAGTAGTTTACCAATGTATGCTTTAGCTTTAGTAGCGGGGACAGTAGTAACTGCACTAGCTATTGGATTTTTAAAGAAACCGGTAGTTGAAGAAGAACCAACTGAAATTGTAGTAAACCAATTAAATGAAGAGGTGGAAGTATAATGTTATACACAATGAAAGATTTATTGAAAGTTGCTAAGGAAAACAAATTTGCGGTACCAGCTTTTAATATTTGTAGTTACGACATGTTAAAAGCTATTATGGAAGAAGTGGAAGCTCAAAATTCTCCAGTTATTATTGAAATTCATCCCGATGAAATTGCTTATTTAAATGATGAATTTGTCGCATCTGTTAGAGCTTATGCTCATAATAGTAAAGTACCTGTGGTTATTCATATGGATCATGGCGGTTCAATCTATGATGTGATGCGTGCCATCCGCAACGGTTATACTTCAGTCATGATCGATGCGTCAACAGCGTCTTATGAAGACAATAAAGTTTTAACAAAACAAGTCGTTGAATTAGCTCATAAAGTAAATGTTTCAGTAGAAGCAGAATTGGGAACAATTGGTGACAATGGTTCCGCAGAAGGTGGATCAGCGAATATTATCTTTACCGATCCAGCTCAAGCGGTAGATTTTGTTGAAGAAACGGGTATTGATACTTTAGCTGTCGCGATTGGAACAGCTCATGGCTTATATCCAAAAGATAAAAAACCTGAACTAAACATCGAGTTGTTAAAAGAATTAAATCAAAAAATTGATATTCCATTTGTTTTACATGGTGGCTCAGGGAATCCAGACAACGAAGTCAGTGAAGCCGTCAAATATGGAGTTGCAAAAGTTAATTTGAGTTCTGATTTAAAAAGTGTTTTCTTTGCAGAAATCCATAAAATGTTGAATGAAAATCCTGGTATGTTCGAACCAAATCAAGTTTACATTTCGCCAAATGAAAAAGTTAAAGAAGTGGTACGCCACAAGCTAGGTGTTCTAAACACTTTAGGCAAAGCAGAGTTGTATAAATAAAGCATGAGCGCTGAAATCTAAAAATTTCAGCGCTTTTTAGACTTAAGTATGATATTTAATTATAAAATTTAATGCTAAAATTGAAGGAAGATGAGCTGGAAAGAGTGATTTAATTGGAAAATAAAATAAACGGAAAAATGCTAGATTCAGTAAAATACATAGCGGCAATTTTAGTGATTTGTGTGCATTGTCAACCAATCAGTGGCTTGCCAGAAGTCAATTATTTTGTCAAAAATATTCTGTGTCGCTGGGCGGTACCGTTTTTTTCATCAGTAGTGCTTATTTTGTCAGACGAGGAATGGACAACAATGGGAACTATTTACCAGTTTATTTAAAACGATTAACTCAATCTTATCTTTGGTGGAGTGTGATCTTTATTCCGATTGGCTTTGATTGGCTTCATCAAAATCTGACCTTATCAAAAGAGTTGTTACCATTGGCTTTGATTTTTGGCTTAATTCATGTTGGAACTTATTATCACTTATGGTATATTCCGGCCTTAATCTTATCTTTATTTATCGCTACTAAATTTTTAAAACACTTCTCGTATAAATTACTGTTGATTATAGCCACATTTTTATATAGTTTTGGTAGCATCGAAACATACTACGGTCTGATACCAAATGGTTGGTTAAAAGAACTATTTGATATTGTTATCCAAATATTTTTTACCACCAGAAGTGGTTTATTATTTGGGTTGATCTTTGTAGGTATCGGATTTTTTATTTATGACTACCAGGAAAAATTACTTTTAAGATATCGACAAATATTTTTTTTGACAGGCTTATTTTTTGCTATGATGGTATTAGAAGGAATTCTCTTATATTCTGTTGATAAATTAGATATGAACTTTTTATTCATGCTAATTCCTTTCAGTTTTTGTCTGTTTATCAGTTTATTGTTTTTTCCAAAGCAGCTATCATTTGACACGGGGAAAATGATAACTATTATCTAAATACTATTATTTTGTTCATCCTATATGTATTGTAATAGTTGAGGAAGCTGCAAAAGCATTTCAAATGAGCTGGTTGAATCAAGGAATAATCAGTTTTTGCTTGATTTTTCTATTCACTCATTTGATTTGTTTAATGGTTATCTATATTAAGCAACAAAACTTACGAAAAAAATACATTGGTGGGGCAATGTTTTTTGGGATGTTAGCTACTTTAGCTTTAGCTGGAACGATTTATCAATTCAAGCCAGTTGAGGTTTTGCTTAAATTTGAACTAGTTCCATGTTTATGGCTAACTACGTCAATGCTTGGTTATTTTATATTAACAAAGGGAGTTGGAACAAATGATGAATCCACTGGAGTCGCGGCAAAATGAGATTATAAATTTTTTGAAAATCAATCAATTTGCCAGCATCCATGAACTAAAAGAGTTGGTGAATTACAGTGAAGCGACGATTAAACGTGATTTAGTTGATTTAGAAAATGATGGCTTAATCCGACGAACCCGTGGCGGCGCAATGATTATTGATAATGAAAAGATCGATGTGCCTTATTTGATGAAAATCGCCCAACTAGATGAAGATAAAAATAAAAAGTATGTAGCAGAATTGGCGGAAGGTTTAATAAAAGATGATATGATTTTGTTTATTGATTCTTCAACAACTTGTCTCCATCTTGTCAATTTATTGGCTAAATTTGATGGATTACGTATTATTACCAATGGTTTATTAACAGCGGTGATGCTCAGTGAATTTACCAATGCGCAAATTTCTGTTTTAGGTGGTTCAATTGTCCCTAAAAGAGCAACGATTAATGGCTCCAAGGCGTTTGCTGATGTTTTAAATTATAATGTCGACATTGCTTTTGTTAGTTGTCGTGGTTTTTCGCTAGATTATGGTGCGACGGAAACTAGTGAAGGCGAGGCCTTGATTAAAAAAGCCTTTCGAAAGCAAGCACAAAAAGTTGCAGTTCTAGTTACTCACGATAAATTTGATAGTAAGTACATGTATCAATCAATGGATTTAAGTGAGATTGATTATTTGATTAGTGATAAAGAAATTCCTGATTTACACCCTAAAAAGATAGAAACCATCTATTAATTCTTCAACTGCTAAAATTATTTAGCAGTTTTTTTGATTTTTCTCTTGACAAAAGTGTTTAGTAAACATTATAAGGTAAACAATTACTAAAATAAAAATGTTTACTAGGAGGAAGACAATGAATCACAATTTAATTACTTTTGACCAAGAACAGGGTATTTTCCATTTAAAGAACAATGAAATCTCTTACATTATGAAGCTTGAAGATGAAGGTGTGTTGGCACATATTTATTTTGGAAAAAAAGTCAATCAATACCATGACCATAAAAATTATCCTAGAAGAGATCGGGGTTTTTCTGGTAATGTACCGGGACAAGAAGAAAGGGCTTACTCAAAAGATACTTTACCGCAAGAATTTTCTAGTCATGGTTCGATGGATTATCGCATCCCAGCAAGTATTATTCAGCGACAAAATGGTGCAAACTTAACTGATTTACGCTATCATTCGTATAAGATTTCCGCTGGAAAACCAGTATTAGCGGGGCTACCTGCAGCGTATGTCGTCGAAGAAAATGAAGCGAGTACTTTAACTATTACTTTAAAGGATCGCTTTGAAGAAATTTATCTGGATTTGTTTTACACCATATATAACGAACGTAATGTTATTGCCCGTTCAGTAAAAGTCCGGAACTTGACGAACCAAACACTTTCGATTGAAAAAATCGCATCTATGCAATTGGATTTAACCAATTCAGGGAAATATCAAGATGTTTTATCTTTACCAGGAGCCCATGTGCAAGAACGTCAAGTTAATCGCGAGAAATTATCTGCTGGCATTAAAAGATTCGAAAGTCGGCGAGGCGCAACAAGTCATCATATGAATAGTTTTATCGCTTTAATGGAGGAAGATGCTAATGAATTTAATGGTGAAGTAATTGGTGTTCACTTAGTTTATTCAGGTAATCATTCATTTGAATTAGAAGTCGATCAGATTAACCAATTACGCTTAGTTGTTGGTATAAATGAGTATAATTTTTCTTGGGAATTGAAAACACAACAGGAGTTTCAAACACCTGAAGTATTATTAGCCTATTCTGATAGCGGTTTAAATAAAATGAGTGATACTTTCCATCATTTGTTAAGAGAAAGAGTAGCTCGAGGAGCGCATCAATATGCGGAACGGCCAATTTTAGTGAATAACTGGGAAGCAACTTATTTTGATTTTACTAATGAAAAAATTGAAGCAATTGTAGATGAGGCAGCTGATTTAGGAATAGAAATGTTTGTATTAGATGATGGTTGGTTTGGGCATCGAAACAACGACGATTCTTCTTTAGGAGATTGGTTTGAATTTGAAGGGAAATTGGCTAAAGGATTGAAAGCAGTAGCTGATTATGTTCATGCTAAAAAGTTGAAATTCGGTTTATGGTTTGAGCCAGAAATGATCTCGATTGATTCTAAATTATATGAGGAACATCCTGATTATTTGATGCAAGTACCTGGACGGACACCATCTGGTTCGCGGGATCAGCATTTGTTGGATATGGGGCGCAAAGAAGTGCGTGAAAATATTCAAAAACAAATGGAAGCGATCCTAAATACGATTGAAATTGATTATATTAAATGGGATATGAATCGAAGTATGTCTGATACTTATTCGGTCGCTTTAGAAAGTCACCAACAGGGTGAAACAGCTCACCGTTATATTTTAGGGGTTTATGAGTTGATGGAAAACCTAACGGAAAAATATCCTAAAATCTTGTGGGAAGGTTGTTCTGGTGGTGGCGGACGTTTTGATGCCGGTTTCTTATATTATATGCCGCAATCTTGGGCTAGCGATAACACAGATGCGATTGAACGCTTAAAAATTCAATATGGCACAAGTATTGCCTATCCAACGTCCGCGATTACGGCCCATGTTTCTGCTGTACCAAATCATCAAACTGGTCGTGTGACCTCTTTGAAAACCCGCGGGGATGTAGCCATGTCTGGCGTTTTAGGCTATGAATTAGATTTAACGATGTTAAGTGAAGCAGAAAAAGATGAAATTACGCAGCAAATTAAAGTGTATCAAGATTTACGTCCATTAGTACAATACGGCAACTTCATCCGTTTGATTAGTCCTTTTGAAGGCAATACGACAGCTTGGTTATTTGTGGCTGAAGATCAATCAGAAGCTCTTTTATTTATGGCTCGTACTTTAGCAAGCGCGCAGCCAGTATTTAATGAGGTACGATTGAAAGGTTTAGCAGAGGGCTTTTTATACGAGGACCAAGCGACTGGAGAAATTTATTCTGGATCTGAGCTAAATCAGATCGGTGTCTATTTCCCTGACTTTTACGGCGACTTCCAAACGAAACTGATTCACTTTAAGAAAAGAGGAAACTAAAAATGGAAAAACGAAATTCGGTTATTACTCAAGCAGCGATTTTGTCCCTTTCGATTTTATTGACGAGTGCAACTGCCATTAACGGTGCTTTACCACAAATGCGCAATAGTTTAAATATGACAACTACTCAAGGAGAGCTGGTGGCAACTGTGCCAGCCTTGGCGGTCGTAATTTTCGTAATCCTTTCTAATCTAATTGCTAAAAAAATCGGGATTAAAAAGACTGTTCAAATTGGTTTGCTTTTTGTGGGATTCGGCGGGATTGCACCAATTTTTCTAACCAGTTACCCTATGATTATCGTTAGTCGCTTCATTTTAGGTGCAGGATTTGGTTTGTTTAATTCTTTGGCAGTTTCAATTATTAATTTGTTGTATAGAGATGAAGTGAATCGTCGGGCGACTTTGCTAGGATTTAGAGGCGCAGCTGAAAACATCGGGAGTGCGGTTATGACGATTGCTGCAGGTATTTTGCTAAGTGTCAGTTGGAAATTTTCTTTCGGTGTTTATGCGATTGCTTTTCCAATCTTTATTTTATTCACCATGTTTGTTCCAGAAATTGATGAAAAAGATCATGAAAAAAGTAGTGATCAAGGACAATCTCACGAAAAAATTCAATTACCAGTCTTTTTATTAGCGCTGTTTGCTTTATTTTTAGTGATGACCTTTATTGCAATTGGCGTTCGTTTTCCAGCAATGGTGACTTCGATGCGAGGAGAGGACTACAATGCCTCTAACTTTTTAGCGGTGATGCCGATTATTGGGATTGTTACCGGTACATTTTTCGGGCGCATCAATCAAATTTTAGGAGAAAAGTGTCTGCATTTAGGCTTGATTTTATTAGCAATTGCGACTTTATTAATTGGCTTATCCAATGGTAATTTTGCTCTATTATTAGTTGGGTACTTTATTAGTGGGATTCCTGGAAGTTTGATTTTTCCATTTATTTATAACTCATTAAACAGTTATGCTCCTGCTAGCAAAATGAATATTGCCACTTCGATTATTTTAATCGGTTGTAACTTAGGAAATTTCTTAGCACCATTTGGTTTGAGTATTTTACAAAAGGTTACTGGATCAGAAAGTATTTTTGCTCCATTTATCGCGTTGTTTTTCATTATTATTGGGATATTGATTGCTTTTATCGTGAGAGATATGGGTTTTTTTCAAAAAAACCAACTAACTAAAACCGTGAAGTCTAAATAACTTTGCGATCATCTGTGGTAAAATTTAGTTATCAAACAGGTGAGGTGGAAAAAATGGTTGGTATCCGTGATGTTGCTCGAAAGGCAAATGTTAGTCCCGGTACAGTATCTCGTTTTTTAAATCAAGATCAAACATTATCAATTTCTGATGAGACGAAGACTCGGATTTTATCCGCAGTGAAAGATTTAAATTACGATATTAGTAAACGTAAATATGAAAAGAAAAAGTTGCCATCTCTCGGTTTAATTTCCACTATTGATCGAAAAAAAGAACTAGATGACCCTTATTTCAGTCAATTACGGGCAGGAATCAAAGAAGAAGCGCGTCGACTACACTTAGGTATGAATCGAACTTATTATTTAGCTGAGGACGACCCGCAAGAATGGAAAGACTTTGATCATTTAGGTGGCATTATTATTATTGGTTCGGTCCAAGAAAAATCAATTCAAAAGTTAATGTCACAAAATAAAAATATTGTCGTGGTGGATAATCCTGACATTCAAGCCGATGTGGATTTAGTTTATGCTGACTTTGAACGAATGACACAAAAAATTTTATCACTATTAATTGCCGCAGGTCATAAAAAAATTGCTTATATCGGCGGTTACAATATTGATATGAATGAATTTGGGGAAAAAGAATATAACGAAAATGAAAAAAGATTACGGGTGTATAAACAGTTTATGTACGAACAAGGGTTAAAGCAAAATATTGATTACAAATTAGGATTATGGGAACCTTTGGAAGGTAAACGAATGATGGATGAGCTATTATCAGAAAATGGCGAGAATCTTCCGACTGCAATTTTAGTTGGAAGTGATCCACTATCAGTGGGTGTCTACCGTAGCTTGCAGTCAGCTGGGAAAAAAATCGGTGAAGATATCGTCATTGTTAGTTTTGACAATATTGAAATCGCTGAATATTTAACACCTAATCTGACAACCGTCAATATTAATAGTCGAGAAATCGGAAAAGCTGCCGTTCGTTTGGCCAAAGAAAAAATTAATCAAGAAAGAAGCGAAAATGTTGTACTAACTTTTCCTTCAAAATTAATCGAACGTGAAAGTTTCCGTTTTAGCTAAAGGAGTTTTTATTTGGATACAGCAGAAATCAAACGGCGCATGGATAGTGGCGAAATCTACTATGAAAATGCCGAAATTTATCAAGAACAGGTTCAATATACCGACTGGATCTTTCAATACAATCAATTACTGCCTAGTAAAAAAACCGAAAAAATAGCTTTATTACAAAAAATCTTTGGCAGTGTAGGAAATGATACGACTTTAATGCAGCCAATTCATGCTAATTGGGGAAAAAATACTTTTATTGGTGAAAGAGTCTATAGTAACTTTAATTTGACTTTAGTTGATGACACTAAAATTATTATTGGAGACGATACAATGATTGGTCCCAATGTAACCTTGATTGCCGGAACTCATCCTCTAAATCCAGAGCTACGTTTAAAAAATGCTCAATATAATTTACCAGTCACGATTGGTAAGAATGTTTGGTTAGGGGCCAATGTAATTGTTTTTCCAGGAGTGACAATTGGCGACCATTCGGTGATAGGTGCTGGTAGTTTAGTAACAAAGGATGTACCAGAGAATGTTTTAGCTTACGGCTCACCATGCAAGGTGATAAAAAAAATAGAGAATAGTTAGATAGTAAAACAGCCAAGAGACGACAAAAATCGTTCTTGGCTGTTTTTTTATTTTCGTAAGATTTTTTCCATAGTTTTGCCTTTTGCTAATTCATCAATCATTTTATCTAAATAGCGAATTTTTTGCATCAAAGGATCTTCAATTTCTTCCACTCGCACACCACAAACCACACCTTTAATCAGTTTCGTGTCTGGATTTATTTCCGGAGCTACTGCGAAAAACTCTCTGAAAGAATGTTCAGCTTGAAGTTGCGCCATTAATTGTTGTTGCGTAAAACCAGTCAACCAACAAATAATTTGATCGACTTCTGTTTTAGTACGACCTTTTCTTTCTGCTTTTTTAACATACAAAGGATAAACTGTCGCAAAGGACATCTCGAATATTTTTGTGTTCGTCATCTAACGCTCCTTTTTTTATAATAGTATCAAGAAAAGAAGGGAGAGACAACCTAACGATTATTTATCAGTTGCCCGACGGAATACAGGAATGTCAGTGCTAGAACCATAATCAATTTTACCGATATTCTTTAAAGTCGCCATATCTTCAGCTGAAATTTCAAAATCAACATCGGCATTGTTTTTCATGTGAGCAATTTTTTCTGTTTTTGGTAATGGCAATAAATCAAGTTGCAACAAGTATCGTACTGCTAATTGAGGAATTGATACTTGATATTTTTCCGCTAAAGCCGTGATTTCGGGATTACTCATCATTTCACCATGGGCAATGGGCGAGTATGCTTCTACCAAAATATCATTTTTTTGAGCAAAATCGATTAATGCAACAGGTGTATGACCGATATGAGCCAAGACTTGATCAACCATCGGTTTAATTTTTCCATTGTTGATGATGTTTTCTAAATCAATTTGTTCAAAATTTGAAACACCAATTGCTTTAATTTTCCCTACTTCATATGCTTCTTCTAAGGCCTTCCAAGCAGCCAAGTTGCCATCAAAATAATGATTAGCCTCCTCTTGGAAATTTGCCCAAGGCTTAGGAGAATGGATAATCATTAAATCGATATAACCAATAGCTAATTTGTTCAAAGATTCTTCGATTGCGGCAACTGCACCGTCATAATTTTTAATTTCTGCTGCCAATTTCGTCGTTAAGAAAAGTTCTTCTCTAGGAATCCCAGAATGACGAATGCCAGCGCCTACTCCAACTTCATTTTCATAAGCTTGGGCTGTATCGATATGACGATAACCAACTTCGATTGCTTCAATCACTGCTTTTTCAGCTTTTTCGTCAGGAATCATCCAAGTACCAAAACCAATTTTTGGAATTTTTACTTCATTGGAAAGAGTGTACGTTTCTTTTAACATATTAGATCCTTCTTTCTGTATTTGTTAAAACAAGCCTAACACTTAAACTGGACATTAAGGCAAGCAAAAAGCCACTAAAAATAAATTCAGCCGAAATACTCAACAGCTTATCTTTAGTGGCACAATTCCTAACAATATTTTTCTACTCCTAGTGACTAAGCGCTAACCCCTTGAAACAGTCCGGTCACTTGTGTCCAAATCCCTGAAGCAGCGAGCGAGATTTTATCCCACAATACAGCGAAATCGGGATTTACCACAAAATTTTCCAACTGATTTAAAGCAACTTCATGGTAGTTGACGACTAAATAAAGGACGATTAATACGCCAGCAACGCGCCACAGCAAGGATCCCATGCGGATTGCAAAATACAAAATAAATGCAATCACAGCGATGGCTAAAATCTGTTCCATTTGTTTTCACCTCCTTTGAAAGGTAGTATGGCGAAACTTTTGTAAAAGAAAATAGGACTAAAGTCGTAGAAAAACTTGGAAATTAGAAAAGTCCTATAAGAAAGCACGTTTTCTTTTATTTGTTAAAAATTTTCAAAAAAACGGTTTGATTAAAATTTAATTAAGGAATGAAACTAATGGATTGCCTTAAAGTCGACTTTAAGTTGTAGAATCTAAACATAGAAATGAGAAAAATCATATTTAGGAGGAATAATCATGACACGACCATTTATCTTTTGCCACATGTTAACATCATTAGATGGAAAAATTACCGGCGATTTTTTTAAGAGTGAAAAAGCCAAATCTGCTAGTCTTCAATTCTACAATATTGCCTTCGGGAAAGATCCTTATTACAAAAACCAAGGCTGGCTTTCTGGTCGAGTTACGTCAGACGACAACTTTACTTTTTATAAAGAACCAGCTTTATCGGCAAATTATCAACCTGTCCCCGCAGGTGATTTTATTAGCCAAGTTGGGGCAGAAATGTATTACATCTCTTTGGATCCTTCAGGCAAATTAGGTTGGGAAAAAAATACAATTAGTTATCGAGAAACGGTCGCAACAGTCATCGAAGTATTAACAGAAAGGGTTAGCGAACAATACAAAGCTTTTTTACGAGAACTAGATATTCCGTATATCATTGCTGGAAAAGAAACGATTGATCCGCAAGTGACGATTGATAAGTTACAAACGTATTTTCAATTAGACAGCATTATGTTAGGTGGTGGTGGTGTAATTAATTGGTCATTTATTCAAGCGGGTGTTTGCGATGAATTAAGTCTTGTTTTAGCCCCAGTTGCTGATGGAAATCCAGATACGCCTTCACTTTTTAATGCTATCGGAGGTCAGGCTGATGGAAAGAAATTTGCTGATTTTAAATTAATAGAAAGCAAAGTGTTAGCAGATGATGCGTTATGGTTAAGATATCAAGTGGAATAATAAAGGAGGCTAAGGGATGAAAATTTCTGAAGCAGCACAAGAGACTCAATTAAGCCCTAGCCTGTTAAGACATTATGAACGAATTGGTTTGACAGGAACAATCAAACGAAATCCAGATGGTAGCCGAAATTATAGTTCGAAGGACATTAAATGGATTCATTTAATGAAACAATTATTGGCGAATGAGGTACCGCTAGAAGTTTTATTGGATTATAACTTTTTATATCGTTTAGGCCCTTTTACAGATGATTGGCAAAAGGAGTTATTAGAAGAAGCGCAGCAACATTTGATTGCGCGATATCAAGATTTGATGACCACTATGCAGCAATTGAATCAAGTTATTGCATCTTATCGGAAATAGGAGGGAATTATGAAAAAAAGCCATCGTTTGTTGGTAATCATTGGTATTACGGTAATCTTTTTTTGGGGTTGGGATTTGATGATGCCAAAAAAAAGTCAGACAATTCCTGATAGCGCAATTCAATTAAAGGTTGATTCCCAAGTGAAAAATTGTGAGTATACAATTTTTTTAAGTAGTCAATAAATCTGAGATTACTTGAAATTTTTCATAAAATTATTGGAAACTTAATAAAATAGCGCGAAAATGCTCTTTTTATAATAATTATGTTGCTATTGGATAACAGGCGTGTTATGGTATGAAAGTAATAGTTTTGATGTGTTTTTTAATTTAGCAAGTTTCGACTTCTTTTTACACTTCTCAATGTATTGCAAATAAGCACATTAGATGTGTATTTGGAGGTACTACAATATGAATAACGGTACAGTAAAATGGTTTAACCCTGACAAAGGCTTTGGATTTATCACTGGTGAAGATGGAAATGACGTATTCGCTCATTTTTCAGCTATCCAAGGTGACGGTTTCAAAACTTTAGACGAAGGTCAAGCAGTAACTTACGATGTTGAAGATGGTCAACGTGGCCCTCAAGCAACTAACATTGTTAAAGCTTAATTTAAACTTTTAAGTGAAGGTCATTATGACCTTCATTTTTTTTTTGCCTAAATTTACCTTATGAAGTGAAAAAAATCGATGATTCAGCTACAATGGAGAATAGTTTCAGATATTTTTCAAATAGTAGGAGATATTTTATGGAGAAAAAATTATCACTTAAGCATTATTTATTTATTGGTTCAATGTTATTTGGTTTGTTTTTTGGTGCTGGGAATTTGATTTTCCCTGTGAACATGGGTCAATTAGCTGGCAGTAAAGTTTTTTTAGCAAATTTAGGTTTCTTAGTTACTGGCATCGGTCTACCTTTTTTAGGAATTATCGCTATTGGAGCATCTCAAAGTGAGGGGCTATTAGATTTAGCTTCACGTATTAATCGCAAATATGCAATTATTTTCACCATCTTAATTTATTTAGTGATTGGTCCATTTTTTGCTTTACCCCGTTTGGCAACGACTTCCTTTGAGATTGGTATCGCACCTTTTACTTCAGGAGAACATTCAAAAATTGCGTTAGCTATTTTTAGTATTTTATTTTTCGTGGCCACTTGGTTCTTTTCCCGAAAACCTACCAAAATTTTAGATTATGTTGGTAAGTTTCTTAATCCAATTTTTTTAATTTTACTGGGATTTTTATTGTTTTTAGGATTTACACGACCATTAGGACCGATTGCTACGGCACCAGTACAGCCAGATTATCAATCCGCAACTTTTTTAAAAGGTTTTATTGAAGGGTACAATACCTTAGATGCATTGGCATCATTAGCCTTTGGAATTATTATTGTTACCACGATTCGTTCAATGGGTATTGAGAAACCTAGCCAAATTGCCAAAGATACAATTAAAGCAGGGACGATTAGTGTGATATTAATGGGAATTATCTATACTTTATTAGCTTATTTAGGTGCGATGAGTTTGGGAAAATTTCCGATTAGTGAAAATGGAGGAATTGCTTTAGCCCAAATTGCCAATCATTATTTAGGTACAATTGGTAGTATTTTGTTAGCATTAATTGTTATTTCCGCTTGTTTAAAAACAGCAATCGGTTTAGTGACGGCTTTTTCCGAAACTTTTGTTGAAATCTTTCCAAAAAGAAGTTATCAATTCTTTATTGTTTTTGCTAGTGTTTTACCTTGTTTATTTGCCAATATTGGTTTAACAAAGATTATTGAAATTTCGTTGCCAGTCTTGATGTTTGTTTATCCCTTAGCGATGACTTTAATTTTATTAGCAATTATCGGTCCGTTATTTAAAAATCGTCCGATTGTTTATCAAATGACGACTATTTTTACACTAATTGCGGCGATATTAGATGGTTTAGCTGCTAGTCCGAGTGTGATCGTCAACTTATCTTGGGTTCAGACATTATTGAACTTTGCTAAGCAATATTTACCATTATTTAATTTGGGAATGGGTTGGGTTGTTCCAGCCTTTGTCGGTTTTATTGTTGGTTTATTGATCGTTAAGCTAAAAAAATAAATTAAACGAAGGGGAGACCTTCGTTTTTTTTAATTGGAGGGAAATGTGTGAGAAAAGGTATGATATTTTTATTGTTAGCAGTGATCAGTGATTTTTTGACACCTTATGGATTGGGATTATTTGCACCAAATATCCATCAAATGAAAGATGTAATGAGCGCTTTTGGCGATGTCAGTAGTCCAGTGCGTACTCCTTTTTTAATTTGGTCAGTGATTTCGGGTATTTTATTTGTTTTGGCAGTCCCAGCTGTCTTTCATTATTTTCGCAAGACTTCGGTTGGTTTGGCGAGTTTGTTAGCTTTGTCAGTTGCGTTGTATGGAATTGGTGACTGTATTTTTACGGGGCTTTTTAGTATTAATGAAGAAGCAGCAACATGGAACTTATCTACTTGGATTCATAATATTGGCTCGGGCATCGGCTATGCAGGTTTTTTTCTATTCCCATTAATTTTGATATTACTTTATCAAAAACAAGGAGAACTAAAAAAAGTCAGGAAATATCAGCTACTCTTTGCTATTAGTCTTTTATTTGGTGCAATTTATGGTTTGGCTCAACTAAATGTACCGTTTCTCCATTTGGTAGGATTGTGGCAACGAGTTAGCTTTTTCTTTAATTATTTACCGATGGTGATTTTTGTTGGCGATGTTTTTAAAAATAAGTTACAATGAGAACGTACGTTCGCAACTTATTTTTAAAGAGGTGATAAAGATGGGAGAAGCGTTCATGTCATATCATCCAGATCCCTATGTTCGCAATTATGATGATCGTAAAATGGCGAAGTGGCTCGGTTTTTATCTAAGTGAGCATACGGCTGAGATGAATAAAGAAGAAAAAGATCGTCATGAAATATGGCAGCGACGAGAAATAATGAGTGACGAAGCAATCGGTAAAATATTAAATCAAGCTTATACGGATCAGCAAAAAGTTCGATTACAATTGGCTTTTTTAAACTCTGAGGGCCAACCAGAAGCTGATCTAATTGGTGTGATCGCTGGAATTGATCAACAAACCATATACCTGGTTGAAGAGATAGATCATTTTCAAACAATCTTGCTAGAACAAATCCAATATGTAGAACTGGTGACGTATCTTAAATGGAGTGAAGAAATTTAAAGGAGCAAAAATGCGAGAAATCATAAAAATAAAAGATCATCCTGAATTAACAGGATTAGCTGCCAATTGGTTTCATCATAAATGGGGTGTGCCGTTAGAAGCTTATTTAGAAAGTATTGAGACAAGTATCATTGGTAAAACAGCAGTCCCTCAATGGTATGGCATGTTTTCGAAAAATAAAATGATCGCCGGTATTGGTGTGATTGAAAATGACTTCCACGACCGTCAAGATTTGAAGCCAAATATTTGTAGCTTGTATGTTGAAGAGGGGTATCGTAACCAAGGGATTGCTGGTGAAATGTTAGATTTTGTTTGTCAGGATATGAAAAATCAGGGGATTGAAACGCTGTATTTATTGACTGACCATCAAGCATTTTATGAAAAATACCAGTGGGAATTTTACACTTTGGCACAACCAGAAGAGACACAAAATCCCAGCCGTATCTACCGTCATCGTTTCATTTAGTCTTTTGCGAATTTTCCAGTACAATAAAAGAGAATTCAAAAGAGGAAGTGGAAAAATGAAAGAAAGAGTTGTTGTTTTTGGCGATGCGATCATTGCGATTATTCTAACCATTATGGTTTTAGAGCTGCCGGTTAAATATTTTGCTAATGGTGCTGTGAATATGACTGAATTGCTGAGAGCGATTGGGATATATTTTATTAGTTTTTGTTTTGTGGCGAATATCTGGTTTCAAGGTGCTTATAGCTTTAATCGGATTACTGAAGTAAAAAATCGAACCTTGGTAGTTTATTTAATGATGCTATTTACCTTATCACTAGTACCTTCTGCTACTCGGTTATTAATTGAAGATACGACTCGTCAAACAATTATTATTTACGGTGTTTTGACCTTTATTGTCACGTTGATTTCGCGACGCTTGAATGCTAGTTTGGAATTACAAATATTGAATGGGCAACAACGGACGCGGCGCAAACAAGAGCTAGACCGCCAAGATATGTTTACCATGATTGTATTGGTTTGTCTGCTGATTTTTAGCTGGTTTTTTGTGAGAACAGCATTGATTGTTTATCTAATTATGCCAATTATGGCTTTTCTACAAAATATGATTGATCGAGAAGAAAATAATTTTGTCGATACTTTAGATCAAGACGAGCAAAATCAATATTATCAAAATCGTAAGGAAATAGTTGGGAACAATATACAACGGTATGGTCGTTTTCTGCGGGATTCGCTAAAGGATAGTAGCACACAAAATGATCCTGAAAAATTTCAAGCAGTCATCAACGAATGGCAACAACGTTTACATGTTGATATTGCTGAACGTAAAAAGCAGCTAGCCAATGAAATGAATCCTAAAGATCAACATAAAATCGAAAATGAACTCCGAAATTTAGATAGAATGAGTCAAAAATTAGCACAAAGAGGAAAATTTCCACCAAAAAGAAAAAATCGGGGAGCGTAATTTTTACGCTTCTTTGTTTATGTGCTATAATAAAATAAAAATATCGCAAAAGAAATAAGGTGAATAAATGTTTCGACCCACGCAAATAGAACACCCAATAAAAATGTATATTCGTCGTGATTTAGGAATTACCGTCGAACAATTTGGTCAAATTGCGGGCATTCCCCAATCAACTTTAGCTACTTGGATTAAACGAGAGCGACGAGTAGAAAAATTACCAATTGACTTTTATGCAGCTTTAGCAACAGTTGCTGATAAAAAGATTGAAATTGTCTATAAAGAATTATTGCAGTGGCAGCAGCAAGCTGATCGTTATAAACAGGAATCCCTTCAAACTTTAAGTGGTGAGCAGCCGTTGTTTGCTTTAGCGCAAAAAGAAGGACAAAAAATTTATCGTAAATATAAAGCGGAAGGTCGCCAGGCTGATTTACTTGAGCCAATGCGTCAGTTGCAAAAAGCCATCAAAAAATTAGACAGTGAGCTTTTTATTCAAACATTAATTGCCGTTTATGGAAATATTTCAGAACCGATGCCGCCATGGTTTGCTGGCAGCTTTCAAAAGAAAGATCAATTAAAAGAAGTTGGGCAAGCATTTTACAATGAAATATTGATTAAAGGCTAAAGAAAACCGCCAAGAGTAATTCTTTAAATTACTCTTGGCGGTTATTTTATAGTTCATTTGAAATAGTTTTAGAGATTTTTTTCAAATCATCAGTCATTTGACCAGTGTGCCTTGCAATATCTGAAACGCGTAAAAAGCTGTTTTTATACATTGCAACTTCACGCATTTTTTGATATCTCTCTTCGATTTCATTAAAAGTACGGGGTTTTTTATCAGACTTTTCAACGGTTTCTGAACCATTTTCATAATGCATTTCCAAAAAGGATAAAGCATCATTTACCCCATCTAAAAAGGCTTCATATTCTTCTTGCTGAATTTTACCTTCAGCTAAACGTTTTTTTTGTTTTTCAATAAATAGTTCAACGACTGTTTCCATGAATGACTCCTTCTATGACCGATTTAAATCAATTGTACTATGAATTGATGTAATTGAATAGATTATTTTCGGGAAAACAACTAATTTTTGAGAAAAATTTGACACTGGGAAGTATTTCATAAATAATAAACAAGTGATTAATTTTATGAGTTTATGATGAGAGAAGGTTTTTCAATGGAGAAAGCAAAACAACGTCAATTACTAAAAATTATTGAAAAAGATTGTCGCTTAAATGTTGCAGAAGTAGCAATTATGTTGGGCTTAGAAGAGCCCATAGTTGCGGCTGAATTGAAGCGGTTAGAAGAGAATAAGATTATTGCTGGTTATCGAGCTTTAGTTAATTGGGATAAAGTAGAGGATGATTGGATCGAAGCATTAGTGGAGGTCTCAATGGTACCTACCGGTGAGGATGGTTATCGCAAAGTCGCCCAGCAAATTAAAAGTTATCAAGAAGTTGAATCACTGTTTTTTATAAGTGGTGGTTTTGATTTTATCGTGTTATTGCAAGGACGAAATATAAAGGATATTTCTCGTTTCATTTCAACGAACTTAGCCTCCATTCCCGAAGTTTCTGGGACACGGACACATTTCTTGTTAGATAAATATAAAGAATGGGGTATTGATTTAACAGGAAACGACAACGATCCACGAATGCGGGTGAGTCCATGAGAGATTTTTTAGCGAAACGAATGACTAATATCAAGCCTTCAGGCATTCGTAAGTTTTTTGATATTGTTTCAGAACAACCGGATGCGATTTCTTTAGGCGTGGGGGAACCAGATTTTGATACGCCGCGTCAAATGACTGAAGTGGCCATTAATTCGTTGCGGGAAGGTCGAACTTTTTATACTGCAAATGCAGGTTTACTACCGTTACGCAAGAGAATTAATGATTATTTAAATGAAAGAGTGGGAGTAAACTATCAACCAGAATCAGAAATTATTGTGACTGTGGGAGGTAGCGAAGCGATTGATCTGGCTTTTCGCGTATTTTTGGATCCAGGAGATGAAGTGATTATTCCGGAACCAAGTTTTGTTTGCTACAAACCGATTACTGAACTTGTTGGTGGGAAAGCAGTTACGATTGATTTACAGATGGAGAATCAGTTTCAGTTGACTGCTGAGGAATTGGAAGCGGCCATTACACCTAAAAGTAAAATTTTGATGTTGTCTTATCCCAATAATCCAACGGGTGCAATTATGCCTAAAGAGGCGTTAATTAAAATTGCTGATGTAGTGAAGAAACATGATTTATTAGTAGTTTCGGATGAGATTTATGCAGAATTAATCTATGATGGTAGTTTTGTTAGCATTGCTAGTCTACCGGGGATGAGGGAGCGTACAATTGTCATTAATGGCTTTTCAAAAGCTTTTGCTATGACTGGTTGGCGTTTAGGTTTTGTCGCTGGGCCTGAAATATTCATCCAAGAGATGTTAAAAGTTCATCAATATACGATTATGGCAGCACCTACTGCTAGTCAGTATGCAGCCTTAGAAGGTTTAAAGGATTGGCATGACACAGTTGAAAACATGCGGTTATCTTATGAAGAACGGCGTAATTATTTGCATTACGCCTTAACTAATATGGGTTTGCCTTGCTATAAAGCTGAAGGTGCATTTTATTTATTTCCTCAAATTAGTCAATTTGGTTTGAGTAGCGAAGATTTTGCAATCCGTTTATTGGAGGAAGAAAAACTAGCAGTGGTCCCTGGAAGTGCTTTTGGAGAATCTGGAGAAGGTTACCTGCGTTTGTCTTACGCTTATTCGTTAGATGAACTGAAGGAAGCCATTCGACGTTTAGAAAAATTTATTCAAAAAATAAACCACTAATCAAATTTGATTAGTGGTTTTTAAGTTTAAATAACTTTTTCTAAATGATGAGTTCAAATTATAATAAAATTTTTAAGAATATAGAGTTATCTCTTGGAGAATTTAAAGCGATAAATCAGTAATAATAAAATAAACCACAAAGGAGTAAAAATTAAAGCTTCTAAGGTATCTGTCTGCAATGTTAAAGCAACCAATACGAAAAGTAAAAAGGCAAAAATCAAATAAGTCGAATAAGGAAAGAAAGGTAATTTAAAGTGATGCTGAGCAGCTGCCGCTGGATTTTTCTTGCGATACATCATATGAGTATAAACAATAATTCCCCAAATAAATAAGAAACAAATGGTTGCAACTGAGCTGATTAAGGTGAAGACTTGACTAGGTAAAAAGAAATTTAACACGACAGCAAAGAAAATAATAACCGTTGAAAACAATAGTGCTCTACCTGGAACACGGTGGCTAGTTAATTGTTTAAACTGTTTTGGTGCACTGCCTTCCTGTGCTAAAGAGCGAATCATTCTACCGGTACTGTAAATAGCACTATTGCAAGCAGACATAGCTGATGACAAAACGACAATATTAACAATCGATGCGGCTGCTACAATCCCGATCTCGGAGAATACTTGAACAAAAGGACTTTGATCTGCCGATAAACTATGCCAAGGATAAATTGACATAATCATAAATAATGAGCCCAAATAAAACAAAATGATCCGAACTGGAATATTGTTGATCGCTTTAGGTAAAACCGTTTCTGGATCACTCGTTTCACCACCAATCAAGCCAACTAGTTCCACTCCAGCAAAGGCAAAGGTTGCCATCTGAAATGATTTTACAAATCCAGAGCCACCTTTTGGAAAGAAACCACCCTGATTCCACAAATTGCTTACCGTCACATGACCAGCTGTTGTTTTATAACTGGTGATAATCATAAATGCACCAACAATAATTAAACCAATAATTGCGACGACTTTAATTAATGCAAACCAAAATTCCAACTCACCAAACAATCCGACAGCCACTAAATTTAAACCAAGTAAAATGACCAAGGCAATCATTTCTGGAAGCCATTGTGGAATATTTGGTAACCAATAACGGACATATAAACCAGTTGCGGTTAAATCTGCCATGGCAATCGAAATCCAACAAAACCAATAAGTCCAACCAGTAACAAAAGCGACTTTCGTACCTAAATATTCTGCTACAAAATCTAAAAAAGAATGATACTTCAAGTTAGTTAGCATTAATTCACCTAATGCTCGCATCACCAGAAAAATTACACCACCAGTAATGGCATAAGTTAGTAAAATAGATGGACCTGTTAATTGAATCGTTTTTCCAGAACCTAAAAAAAGACCTGTACCAATTGCTCCACCAATCGAGATTAATTGGACATGGCGATTTTTTAGTCCACGTTCTAATTCTTGATGTTTTTCCAT